>DIWS01000001.1 GCA_002423585.1 Actinobacteria bacterium UBA6100 | reverse complement strand
AGCGCAACACCACCATCCCGACGCGCAAGAGCGAGACCTTCACCACGGCCGCCGACGGTCAGAACTCGGTGGAGATCCACGTGCTCCAGGGCGAGCGCGAGATGGCCGCCTACAACAAGACTCTCGGCAAGTTCCACCTGATGAACATCCCGCCGGCACCGCGCGGCATCCCGCAGATCGAGGTCACGTTCGACATCGACGCCAACGGCATCGTGAACGTGTCGGCCAAGGACCGTGGCACGGGTCAGGAGCAGAAGATCACCATCACCGGCACGACCGCGCTCTCCGACGAGGAAGTGGACCGCATGGTGAACGATGCGGAGAGCCACGCCGACGAGGACAAGAACAAGAAGGAAGAGGCAGAGGCGCGCAACATGGCCGACAGTCTCGTGTACGGCACCGAGAAGACCATCGCCGACCTCGGCGAGAAGGTCCCGGAGGACACCAAGAGCGATGTCGAGGCCGCAGTGGCCGAGGTCAAGAAGGCGCTCGAGGGCGACGACGTCGAGGCGATCAAGTCCGCGACACAGTCGCTCCAGGAGAAGAGCTACAAGCTTGCCGAGATCGTGTACCAGCAGGTCTCCGAGGAGCAGGCCGCCGAAGGCGGCGAGGCTGCGCCCGAGGGTGACGAGGAAGTGGCCGACTACGAAGTCGTCGACGGAGACGAGTAGCTATGACGAAGCCCAGGGAAACCACGCCGCTCGACCCGGAGCTGGCGGACGACCTCGGGGCCGAGTTCGAGTTCCGCGGTGACGTGCTCGAAGGTGAGCTCGAGGCTGCGCGGCGGGAGGCCGCCGCGCACCTCGATACCGCACAGCGGCTTCAGGCCGACTTCGACAACTACCGGAAGCGTGTCGCCCGGGACGCGGAGGACGCTGCCAAGCGGGCCGGTCAGCGCGTCATCAACGAGATGCTGCCGGCGCTCGACAACCTCGAGCGCGCACTCGCCCATGTCGAGGCGGGTGGGACGGGCGAGCATCTCGTCGACGGCGTGAAGATGGTCCTCCAGCAGGTACTCGATGTCTTCGGCAAAGAGGGCGTGGAGCGGATCGACCCGCTCGGAGAGCTGTTCGACCCGAACGAG
Organism: Actinobacteria bacterium UBA6100; assembly: GCA_002423585.1. GTDB lineage: Bacteria > Actinomycetota > Coriobacteriia > Anaerosomatales > Anaerosomataceae > UBA6100. The sequence goes on along the minus strand of DIWS01000001.1, from coordinate 2,530 downwards.
CACCAGGCGGTCGGACAGGTGGTGCGTGACGACGTGCCCGAAGGCACGGTAGTCGACATGTACCAGGCCGGCTATCGCATGCACGGGCGCGTCCTGAGACCGGCTGCGGTGGTCGTGAGCACCGGAGGCCCCGCGCCGAAGGAGTAGGTCATGGCCGACAAGGACTACTACGACATACTCGGCGTGCCGAAGACGGCCACGGCCGATGAGGTGAAGAAGGCGTTCCGCAAGGCGGCGCGCAAGCATCACCCTGACGCGGGCGGCAGCGAGGAGCGCTTCAAGGAGCTCAACGAGGCCTACGAGATCCTCTCTGACGACGAGAAGCGCAAGCAGTATGACGAGTACGGTCGCTACTTCGGCGGGAACATGCCGCCGGGCGGTGGTGCCGGCGGCGGTGCCGGTTGGCCGGGTGGCGGATTCGGCGGCGGCGCGAACTACCAGACCGTTGACATGGGCGATCTGGGAGACCTCTTCGGCAACCTCTTCGGAGGGGCTGCCGGGGGCGTCGCCGGCGGCGGCAGCAGGCGAGGCGGGGCTCATCGCGGTTCCGACCTGCAGTACGACCTCACGCTCTCCTTCGACGAGGCGCTCAAAGGCACGTCGACCAAAGTCGACGTGAAGCGCACCGAGACGTGCGGCACGTGCAAGGGCTCCGGTGCCAAGCCGGGCACCAGCCCGACCACATGCCCCGCCTGCAATGGGAGCGGCCACGTGAGCCAGGGCCAGGGGCTCTTCGGCTTCTCGCGCCCGTGTCCGCGGTGCGGTGGGAGCGGGAAGATCGTCGAGAGCCCGTGCCAGACGTGCAAAGGCAAGGGCAAGGTCGTTCGCGCCAAGCCGCTCACCGTGAACATCCCGCCGGGCGTGACCGATGGCGGCAAGCTCAGGTTCGCCGGGAAGGGTGAGCCGGGGACCGGTGGCGGACCCGCGGGCGACCTGTACGTGGTCACGCACATCCAGCCGCACCGGTACTTCAGCCGTGACGGTGCCGATGTGGTGCTCGACCTGCCGGTGACGATCGCCGAGGCAGCGCTCGGCGCCGAGGTGACGGTTCCCACGCCCGACGGCGGCAAGGTGAAGCTCAAGGTGGCGCCGGGAACGGTAGATGGCAAGGTGCTCCGGGTGCCCGGCAAGGGCGCGCCGAAGCTCAAGGGCAAGGGCTCGGGCGACCTCAGGGTCCGCGTGAAGCTCGCGGTGCCTCAGAAGCTCACCGCCGAGCAGAAGGAACTGCTGCGCCGGTTCGAGTCGTCACGCGACGAAGACGTCCGTGCGCACATCGCATAACCGAAGGGAGTTCCGGCCGTGGTGAGACAACAGCGTGGCGGCGGCAAGGACCGGCCGGTCTACATGATCAGCGTGGCTGCCGAGCTTGCGGGTGTGCATCCGCAGACGCTCCGCATCTACGAACGTAAGGCACTCGTTCAGCCCACACGCTCGCCGGGCGGCACCCGGCTGTACTCGGAGGCCGACATCGAGCGGCTGCGGCTGATCCAGCAGCTCACGCAGGAAGAAGGCGTGAACCTCGCCGGCGTGATGCGCATCATCGAGTTGCAGATCGAGAAGGAGCGGCTGGAGGCGGCGCTGGCCGAGGCTGAAGCGGCGGCTACACTCGCCGAACGCCGTATCGCGAACGAGATCAATGAGTTCAGGCAGTCGATGCGCGCAGACATCGTGCATGTGCCGCGAGGCGGCATCGTGCGAAGGGACGGTCGCAGATGACGGACAGGCGCAGCGGACTCGTCCGCTGGCTCGAGGGCGTACGCGCCGGGGAGATCCACGGCGGCCCGCTTTGACTGCTCGTGGCGTGGGTGTACTCACGCGTGATGAAGAACAGGACGGCGCCTGCTTGAACCGTCGGCCGGTAGCCCGTGTGGCTGCCGCGAGGGGAACAGGCGGGACGCTTAGGAGTTGAGTGACATGCGGTTGGACAAGCTGACAGTGAAGGCGCAGGAGGCGCTGCAGGCAGCACAGGGCATCGCCGATGACGCGTCCTCACAGGTGATCGAACCTGAGCACCTGTTGAAGGCGTTGCTCGACGCCGCCGAAGGAATCGTGCGTCCCATCGTGCAGAAGGTGGGTGCCGACCCCGACCTCGTTGAGGCCGAGGTCACCTCGGCCATCGACACCATGCCGAAGGTCACGGGCGCGGGCGCGCAGGGACCGGCGGGCGTGGGACCGCGACTCAACACCGTGCTCGGCGACGCGTTCAAGCACGCCGAGAAGCTCAAGGACGCCTACGTCTCCACCGAACACCTGCTGCTCGCGATCGCCGATGACCGCGGCGAGGCGGGACGGATCCTCGCGCGTGCGGGCGTGACGGCCAAGCGTCTGCTTGAGAGTCTCGAGGAGTTGCGAGCGGGCGCGCGCGTGACCGACCAGAACCCCGAGGCGCAGTTCCAGGCACTCGAGCGGTTCAGCCGCAACCTCACTCAAGCTGCGCGCGACGGCAAGCTCGACCCGGTGATCGGCCGTGTGGAGGAGATCCGCCGCGTCATCCAGGTGCTCTCGCGCCGGACGAAGAACAACCCGGTGC
>DIWS01000011.1:6933-62709 GCA_002423585.1 Actinobacteria bacterium UBA6100 | reverse complement strand
GACATGACCGCCCATTATGAACAATGGTTGAGCAATAGCCAGGCGGTGTTCGTGCTGGATTACACCAGCATGACGATGAAAGAGGTGGAAGCTTTCCGTGCCAAAGCACGTGAGAATGGAAGCGAAATTCACCTGGTGAAAAACACCCTTTTCACCCGCGCATTGGAGAAACAGGGTTACTCTGTACCACAGTTCTTTGAAGGGACATCGCTGGTCGGTTTCGCCTTCAATGACCCCCCGGCTTTGGCGAAGAACTTCGCCGAATTCATCAAGGGAAACGATACACGAAAGATCAAAGGCGGGTTCCTGGGTAAAGAGATCATCACTGATAAACAGGTCAAAGCACTTGCCGACCTGCCGTCACTGCCTGTGATGCATGCCACCCTGCTGGGTGTCATCTCGGCACCTGCGTCCAAGCTGGTACGCACGCTGGCTGAGCCTGCTCGCTCGATGGCAGCAGTTGTCAAAGCTTATTCTGATCAGGCGACTGTAGCTGCCTGATCGCTCGGTTGTACCGCCGGATAGAATCTGGCACAAGATCATATATAAACCTAAAACTTAGAAGGAGTTTTTGAAATGGCTGATTTAGAAAAAATTGTGGAACAGTTGAGTGGTTTGTCTGTTCTCGAAGCTTCAGAGCTTGTAAAATTACTTGAGGAGAAATGGGGCGTTTCCGCCGCTGCTCCCGTCGCTGTCGCTGCTGGTCCTGCTGCCGGTGCGGTTGCTGAACCCGTGGAAGAGAAGACCGAGTTCGATGTCGTCCTCAAGGACGCTGGTCCCAAGAAGATCGAGGTCATCAAAGTCATCCGCACCCTCACCAACCTGGGTCTGGTCGAAGCCAAGACTATGGCAGAGACTGCAGGCGCCAAGATCCTTACCGGTGTTGGCAAGGAAGCCGCTGCTGATGCCAAGAGCAAGCTCGAAACTGCTGGTGGTGTTGTAGAACTGGCTTAATTCCTTTACGGAATCAGAGGTAAACCGAAAAATCAGGGAAAGCGGTTGCTGACCCTGGTTTTTTATTCCAAGACTAACTCAAGTGGCTTGTGCAGAAGACCGTTTCAACAATTGCCGGGATGACCTGACCAGGCGGTGATAAAGCCATCCCCCGATGATATTCCTGGTACTGACCGGGTAATGCTGCAGGATGTGCGTTTGGTGCATTTCAAGTGCATGTCTCAGTTCGTCCAGCGTGCTGCCAGCAAATCCTGTAGCGCCGTTGCCTATGCAGCGGTAGATGTGGGCATCGCTACCTGCCACCATGCTGATCTCGTGCTCCAGCGCAAAATTTGCTGCCTGGGCGTTGCTGTTCGTGCGCAGCAACCCGGCATTAAAAATTTCCATTCCCGAGAGCACCTTGCTGGCTTGTGCATCCTCCAGCATGGTGTGAATCTTTGCCAGGCTCACGCTGGAGGTAAACCTTGCCCCGGGATGTGGAACGATGCAGATTCCCCCCAGTTTTTTCACATACATCAAAGTGTCATAAAGCGGCATGCCTGCGGGTACTCTTTCCCGGATGAAGAGAGCGAGCAGATGACCCTCAGAGGTGCTTACCTCGCTGCCGGTTACCACCTGCAATCCATACGCAGGGGCAAATTTTTCGGCCAGCAAAGAGCCGGCAATCTCGTTATGGTCTGTGATGGCAATGATGGACAGGTTCGTTTGCGTGGCGGTGTATCTTAAAATAGTCTCGACATCACTCGTTCCATCATAACTGAATGATGAATGTATATGTAAGTCTGCGTAAGCCATACTTGATCCTTTCATAGTTCCATATTACGGACTGCCGGTTAATTGACCATTAAGAAGATGTTAATAAAATGTAATGGTTTTGCTTTTTCCAATGTCAACTATAATGGTATGGAATATGTTTAGAAGTGCAGGTTCATCATTGATATAGGGGAAGTAAAAGGAGAAAATGAGCATCTTTGACCATAAACGTCTGACCAATGATGTGTTCAAGTTGGATATCGAACGCATGCGCAAGGGATGGTATTCCGACAAGTATTTTGTCAATATTGCTACCATGCTGACCGCTCTACATAACAAAGGTTATCTCTACGGGGGGAAGAGCCAGCGACCGCTGGAAAAGTACGACCTTACCCACCTCGACCCTGGCAACCTGGAAGTCGAGATGCAGTGGTTTACCCGGCATCCTGGCAAGACCCTTATTGTGGGGGTGGATAAGGCGTTGACCATGTTGAAAACATGCACTGGCTATTTTCGGGGGGATGAGTTCATCAACACGGCTGATGACCTGGAGGTCTGGGCAGTCGAGGACGGCGCTATTGTCCACTATAACGGTGACCCCATGGAGATCGAACCGGTGCTCCGTGTGCGTGGGCGCTACCGCGATTTTGCCATGCTGGAGACGCCGACCCTGGGTATTTTGACCCGTGCCAGCCGGGTATCGACCAATGTCTACGAGACGCTGGTGGCAGCCAACGGAAAACCGGTCATGTTCTTCCCGGCGCGTTTTGACCTGCACGAGGTTCAGGCAGCCGATGGATACTCGTACCAGATCGCCATCCAGCGTTTCAACCTGGATTATGCAGGCAAACTCGGTGCACTGATCTCAACCGATGCGCAGGGATACTGGTGGGGAGGTGCGGGCGGCGGAACGGTTGCGCACGCTGCGATCGCCTGCTTCCTCGGAGATACCGCGGAAGCCATGCTGGCGTTTGCTTGTACGCTGGATGCCTCGATCAGCCGCATTGCTCTGGTGGATTTTAATAACGATTGTGTCGGGGATTCTCGAAAAACCTGCAAAGCGATGTTCTTCAAGTACAAGGAACTGATGGAAGAGGGGAATGAAACGGAAGCACGCAGGTATATCCTGAGTGGTGTGCGCCTGGATACCAGTGCAGCGCTCAGGGATGTTTCAGTCGAATTACTGGGAGATACTGCGCTTGATCACGGTGTGAATCAACGCCTGGTGATCAATGTGAGAAAGGGGCTAGACACTGCCTGGGAGACCTGGGATTTGCCCGACAAATGGAAGGATGAAGCCGCACAGTATTGCAGGAACGTGAAAATTGTTGTCTCGGGTGGTTTTAACGTGGAGAGGATTACGCGGTTCGAAAAGCAGGGCGTCCCGGTCGATACGTACGCGGTCGGTTCAGCTTTCTTTGAGAATCACGCCCTGACCAAGATGGATTTCACCGCGGACGTGGTGCGGGTGAAGATCGATGGCGAGTGGGTGGATATGGCGAAGGTTGGACGCAAAGCCTGCGATAACCCGGATTTGAAGAGGGTATGGTAATGACAAATAATGGAAAATTGGTTGAGGATTCAACTGAATACCTGGAATATCTGGAAAGGTGGATGGCAGGATTGCCCGCTTATACGGTAAAGGGGGATAAAATTTCTCCTGAGAATATTGTCATCATGGTGGTGGATCTTACCAACGGCTTCTGCAACCAGGGCGTGCTGTCAAGCCCCAGGGTGAAGAGAATCGTTGAACCGACGGTGCGGCTGTTGCAAAAGGCCTGGGATGCAGGGGTGAGGGAGTTCTTCCTGCTCAACGACACCCATGAGCCGGACGCGGTGGAATTCCAATCCTTTCCTCCGCACTGTGTAAAGGGGACGGAGGAAGCGCTTACGACGGAGGAAATCCGCAACCTGGATTTCTATGACCAAATGACGCTGATCGAGAAGAATTCACTTTCGTCATCACTGGAGACGGCACTGGAGGAACGGCTGAGCAAGTTACCTGATCTTACACATTTCATTATTGTGGGAAACTGTACTGATCTGTGTGTTTACCAGGTGGCGATGTACCTGCGGCTGGATGCGAACGCCCGCCAGGATAAGAAGCGGTCGGTCATCATTCCGGAGGACTGTATGGCTACGTATGATATGAGCGTTGCAACCGCTCAACAGATCGGCTCGATCCCGCATCCGGGTGACATGATGCATGCCGTTTTTCTCCATCACATGGCTCTGAACGGTGTACAGGTGGTAAAACAGGTCAACTTCTAACTAGCCAGCGACTGACTTTATCTGACGGATCACCAACACCACCTTACCCATGATGCGCAAACTCTTTGGATTCTGCACATAAATGGGACCCATGTTGGGATTGGCGGGCTGCAGGCGTATACGACCGGCTTCCTTATAGAAATACTTTAACGTCGTCTCGTCCCGATCATCCATCCATACGGCGACCATCTCGCCGTTGTTGGCAGATTCGGCTTTCTTCATCACCACGATGTCACCATCATTGACCATGGCGTCAACCATCGAATCACCACTGACTTCGAGGGCAAAGAGGTCGTTGATCTCTTTTGCGGGCAGCAGGCTGCGGGCAATATCTACGCTGGATTCAGCATCGTAATAATTCAGGTCAGAAACCGGCATGGGGATCGGCGCGCTGGCGACGATACGCCCGGCGATGGGGATGCTCACCAGGTCAGCCAGCATGTTGCTGGCGTTTTTGAAGGCATCGGATACCTTACCTGGAATTGAGAACCCCGGTTGTACCGGCTGGAGCACACGGACGCTACGTGAGATGTGGTCCGCGCGTTCTATGTATCCCATTTCCTGGAGCTGGTTGAGATAGTAATCGACAAGCGAGGTCGATTTTACGTTAATGCTGTCTCCGATCTGCCTGATGGAAGGGGAATACCCATTCGTGTTCTGGAACTTGACCAGGAACTCCATGATCTTACGATGTCTCTCGCTGAGACCGGGTTGTCTGCGCGCCATAGCTACCTCCTAAACTATATTATCGGTCATTTGTACTATAATAATACACGAACATATGTTCAATGTCAAGAGTGAAAAATTTAGAGTGCACGATACGATCAGTGGTTGAAAGGGTGGTATAATCATCAATAATACTCCCCTGGAGTATATATCCTTCTGGAGTGACTTATGCCTCTTTACGAATACATTTGTACTGATTGTGGACGAGAATTTGAGCAGATGATGCGCTTTGACCAGGCTGAAGAACGCCCACCTTGTCCGGATTGTGCCAGCCCCGACACACGCAAGAAACTGTCTTTGTTCTCATCGAAAAACCAATCCAGCAGCGTATCTTCATCCGGAAGTTGTGGAACGGGTTCCGGGGGGTTCACTTGAGCTGGATGACCTTTCCTGCGTGACAGGACTTAAAATATGAAAATACAGTCGCAAGAAGAAAAACGGATCATCCAAAACCGGCTCAGTCGCCTTGAGGGACAAATACGTGGTATTAACCGCATGGTCGAAGAAGACCGGGAGTGCGGTGAGGTGCTGCAACAGCTCAGCGCTACCCGGTCAGCATTGCAAGGGACAATAGAGGCTTACATGGAAGGTATGGTGAACGACTGCNNATGAGTTCAGCAACTGTAAAATGGATCGGCGGCAAGCAGTTTATAGGTGTAGATTCGACCCAGCACTCGGTGGTTCTTTCCACCCCGGATGAAGGGGTCGGGATGAAACCTTCCGAGTTGTTGCTGGTGGCGCTGGCTTCCTGTACCGCCGTGGACGTGGTCGAAATCCTTGCTAAGAAACGCGCTGTACTCAAGACGCTCGAGATCAGTGTTCAGGCGGAGCAGGATGCGGAACCCCCCTGGACTTTCAGGAAGTTCCACCTTACCTATCGTCTCGAGGGGAGCGGGTTAACGGAAAAGAATGTTGCCCAGGCGATCGAACTATCAGAAACAAAATACTGCTCGGTGGCAGCCACCCTGCGCGGTAAAGCCGAGATCACCACCTCGTTCGAGATCGCGCAATAATTTCCAACCTGCTCGATTAACGGTCAGTGGCTTGATACCGCTGACCGTATTCTTTTAAGTTTGAAAAGTTGTATGATAAAGATGAGGTATCAATTTGTGTGGGCATCATTCCACAGGAGGCAGGAGATGATTCATCCACTGGTTGCTCAACTATACTTCACCCGCGATGAATGGCAGCGCGGACTTGAAGGCGTGTCCGCTGCAGACGCGGTCAAGCACTTGGGACCGATGAACTGCATCAGTTGGCTGGTTGGGCACATGGCATGGCATGAGCAGAAGTACTGGCTCGAACATGCACAAGGCAAATTACTGTATCCTGAACTGAAGCCCTGTTTTGCCTACGGATCGCCCAAGAGCACGCCGTCGTTTTCTGAGATGCAGAAGATGTGGCAGGAGGTTATCCGCGAATCACAACCATTGCTGGATAAGTTGACCAGCGCTGATCTGCAAGCGGAACTGTTGCATGATGGCAAGGTTGTGGATCAGAGTTATGGTTCAGCCATGCAGCGCGTTATTTACCACTACTGGTATCATAATGGCGAGGTGCAAGCCATCCGACAGATGCTGGGTCACCGCGATCTGCCGGAATTTGTGGGTGAGATCGAGGAGCAGGCACCTTACCGCAGTGAGTATGATCACTGATCCTGGTGAGGGCAAGAGGAGTTAATGGGGGAACTTGTTGTTCATTACAAGCAACAGCCCATCTCAACAGATCATTCACAGGCGTGCAGTTACAGGATACGCTGCCAATACTCTACATCGACCCATTGATTGAACTTGTAACCGACCTCGTTGAAGTGGGCGACTTTTGTAAAGCCGAGCTTTTCATGCAGCGTTACACTGGCAGGATTAGGCAGGGCGATCACTCCGATGACCGTATGTATGCCAGAGGCGCGAAGCTGCTCGAGGAGTGCACCATAGAGCACTTTCCCGATCCCGCGCCCAATAAAGGCAGGCGCAAGATAGATGGTGGATTCCACTACAAAACGGTAGGCGGAACGCTCGCGCCAGCGTGAAGCGTAGGCGTAACCTGCCAGCGAACTCTCGTATTCAGCGCACAGCCAGGGCATTGGAATGGATTTTACTCCCTGGATGCGGCGTTGTATCTCTTCTGCAGTCACCGGTTCTTCTTCAAAAGTAACCGTGGTGCCAGTGATGAAGGGATTATAGATGTCAGCAATCCCTTGCGCATCGGTTTCTCGTGCGGGGCGAACGATCAGGTGATCCATGCCGCTTAGTATAGGCTCGGTCAATGCACCTGTCAAATAAAAAACCCGCGCCAGGGGCGGGAGGAAAGGAGATTCAATAAGACTTAAGGCTTTTTCATCACCAGCGCCACCCAGTCTCCACTGTAACGTTGTTCCACGAAGATAAGTTGGTGTTCTTCGGCTGATTCGCGTACACTTTCCCCCTGTTCCGCCAGGATACCCGCCAGGATGATCACGCCGCCAGGCGCGACCAGGTCAGCCATACCGCCATCGAAGAGGCGAATGAGGACAGGAGCAAGGATGTTCGCGAGCACGAGGGGAGCCTGACGAACGGAGAAGTTACCTGCTGCGATCTCGGCTATGGAACCCTGCCCGGTCTCGATCTTGTCTTCCACGCCGTTCGCCTGAGCGTTCTCAAGTGTGGCTTTGATGGCAGCCGCATCGATATCCACGCTGACAGTCCGGCTGGCGCCGAGTTTGACCGCCGCGATGGAGAGAATGCCCGAGCCGCAGCCGATGTCGATGACCGGTTCATCTGTTTGTGTGTACTCCTCGATCAGTTCCAGGCACAACTGGGTGGAGGGGTGAGTACCGGTGCCAAACGCCATACTCGGGTCGATCTTCACCGCTACACGGCTCATATCCTGCTGCTCGATCCAGGCGGGAAGCACCAGTAACTTTTTTCCAATGGGAATGGGGTGGTAATGGTCCTTCCAGGCAGCCATCCAGTTCTCATCGGCAATCTCGGTATATTGCGGTTGCGACAGTTCGCGGATGGTGTGCAGGTGCCACAGGGCTTCTTCCAGCTTACGCCGGGTACCTTCGATCTGCTGGTCGATGATGAGGTAGCCGTAGACTTTCAACGGACCGTAAGGTGTACCTTCATCTTCGGCATCGTTGTATTTAACATTGCTCTCGATCACCACCCCGCCGCTGGTGAAGCGATCCAGCACCTCGGCAACCGCTTCGGCAAGCTCGCCATCCACAGACAGGGAAACCTGCAGCCATTTGGCGTCAGCCACCGAATACCTCTCTCAGCGAATCCAGGAAGCCTTTTTCCTGCGGGCGAACTTCTGTGCCCATGGAAGCTGCCAGTGCTTCAAAATGCTGACGCTGTTCGTCGGTCAGGTGGGCGGGAATCTCAACATTGATGATCACCTGCTGGTCGCCGCGCTGGTTCGAGCGCAAAATGTGGCTGCCCTTACCACGCAAGGTAAACACCTTGCCGGGTTGGGTGCCGGCGGGGATTTTCAGTTTGGTTGGTCCATCCACGGTAGGGATCTCGACCTCTGCGCCTAACGAAGCCTGTGCCACATTAATGTTCAGGTCAAGCATGATATCGTTCCCATTACGACGGAAGAACTTATGGCTCTTGACCTTGATCTCGATGTATAGGTTGCCTGTGGGACCACCGTTGATACCAGGCTGCCCTTCACCGGCAAGCCTGATCTGGGTGCCGGTGTCCACCCCGGCAGGTATGGATACCTTTTTGATGATGGTTTTCCGTTCCAACCCCCTGCCGCGGCAGGTGTGGCACGGGGTGTCGATGATCTCTCCGCGCCCGGAACAGACAGGGCAGGTGACGACCTGCACCATTGATCCCAGGAATGTTTGGCGTACCTGGCGTATTTCGCCGCGCCCGCCGCAGTTTGAGCATTTTAACGGGGTGGTGCCGGGTTCGGATCCTTTCCCTTTACAGGTGTCGCACACTTCGTCGCGCGTGATTTCGACATCTTTTTCCACGCCAAATATCGCTTCCTCGAAGGGTAATGTGACCGTGTAGGCAAGGTCCTGTCCGCGCCGTGGGGCATTCTGGCGCTGGCGTGAGGTACCGGTGGCGAATCCGAAGAACTCACCGAAGATATCCGTAAAGTCCATGGAAGTCCAATCCGGTACGCCGCCGGCGTTGTTCACACCGGCAAAACCGAACTGATCATAAGCCCGGCGTTTTTCAGCATCTGATAATACAGCATACGCTTCGTTGATTTCCTTGAATTTCTCTTCAGCGTCATCCTCTTTGTTCATGTCCGGGTGGTACTGACGTGCCAGGGAGCGGAAGGCTGATTTCAAATCCTCCGGCGAGGCATTGCGGTTTACACCCAGTACTTCATAATAATCACGTTTAGCCATGCAATTCTTTCCTCATTAACCTGGTTCGGGTAAATATTACGGAGGGCGCCTGGTCTATCAAACCCAAACGCCCTGACCGATTATACCTGAACTGACTGCGTCCGATCAGACGGATTTGAATTCGCCGTCCACCACGTCACCGGAATCACCTTCCGGGGGTGTTCCTCCGCCCGAATCCGGTCCGGACTGACTCTGGTCAGCGGAGCCGGGCGTTTCCTGGGGTCCAGCAGGGGGCTGTTGGTACATGCTGGCGCCGACCTTCTGGATGGACTGATTGAGCGATTCAGTGGCAGTACGGATACGGTCTGCATTATCATCGTTCACTACACCGCGCAGGCTGCTAATTGAATCCTCGACCTCTTTCTTTGTGTCGCCTGGGATCTTGTCGCCATTCTCACGCAGGAGATTTTCCGCCGCGTAAATGGTATTATCGGCGTTGTTGCGTACTTCCACCAGTTCCTTGCGTTTGAGGTCGGCTTCAGCGTTCGCTTCGGCGTCCTTCTTCATCTTCTGGACTTCATCCTCAGAGAGACCACTGGAAGCTGTGATGGTGATGTGCTGTGAGCGATTGGTGGCTTTATCCAACGCGGTGACGTTGAGGATGCCATTGGCGTCGATATCAAAGGTCACTTCGATCTGCGGGATACCGCGCCGGGCGGAAGGGATGCCATCCAGGTTGAATTTACCCAGAGACTTGTTATCGGCTGCCATCGGGCGTTCACCCTGCAGCACATGAATCTCGACCTGGGTCTGTCCATCCGAAGCGGTGGAAAAAACCTGGCTCTTACGGGTGGGGATGGTGGTGTTGCGCTCGATGAGCTTGGTCATCACGCCGCCGAGGGTCTCGACGCCGAGGGAGAGCGGGGTCACGTCGAGCAGCAGGATGTCCTTCACGTCGCCGCCGAGTACGCCGCCCTGGATGGCCGCGCCGATGGCCACGACCTCGTCCGGGTTGACGCCCTTGTGCGGGTCCTTGCCGGTGATGGTCTTGACGAGCTCCTGCACCGCGGGCATGCGGGTTGAACCGCCCACGAGGATGACCTCGTCGATCTCGCTCGCCTTGATACCGGCGTCCTTGATCGCGGACTCCACCGGCTTCTTGGTGCGGTCGAGCAGATCGCTCGTGATCTTCTGGAACTCAGCACGCGTGAGGGTGTAGTCCAGGTGCTTCGGGCCGCTCGCGTCGGCGGTGATGAACGGGGCGTTGATCTGCGTGGTCTGCGTGGTGGAGAGCTCCATCTTCGCCTGTTCGGCCTTCTCCTTCAGCCGCTGCAGGGCCATCTTGTCCGCGCGCAGATCGATACCGTGGTCCGCCTTGAACTTGTCAGCGAGCCAGTCGATCACGCGCTGGTCCCAGTCGTCGCCGCCGAGGTGGTTGTCACCGTTGGTGGACTTGACCTCGAACACGCCTTCGCCGATGTCCAGGACCGACACGTCGAACGTACCGCCGCCGAGGTCGAACACGAGGACCGTCTGGTCCTGATGACCCTTGTCGAGGCCGTAGGCGAGCGCGGCCGCCGTGGGTTCGTTGATGATGCGCTTGACGTCGAGGCCGGCGATCTTGCCGGCGTCTTTCGTGGCCTGACGCTGCGAGTCGTTGAAGTACGCCGGGACGGTGATGACCGCCTCGGTCACGGGATGACCGAGGTACGCCTCGGCGTCGGCCTTCAGCTTCTGCAGCACCATCGCCGAGATCTCCTCGGGCGTGTAGTGCTTGCCCTCGATGTCGACGACCGAGCGGCCGTCTTTGCCCTTCGATACGTTGTACGCGATGGTGCCGCGCTCCGAGGAGGTCTCCTCGAACTTGCGGCCGATGAAGCGCTTGATCGACGTGATGGTGTTCTCGGGATTGGTGATGGCCTGGTTCTTCGCGCTCTTGCCGACGATGCGCTCCCCGTCCTTGCGGAACGCGACGACCGACGGCGTGGTGCGGTCACCTTCGGCGTTCACGATGATCGTGGGTTCCCCGCCCTCGAGGACCGCGACCGCCGAGTTCGTGGTGCCGAGGTCGATACCGATGATCTTGCCCATGAGTGGTGCTCCTTTCGAGATCCTCCCCGGCACACGTCCGGAGCGGCTTGTTCACGAGATGTCGCGACTGCAGACGCGGATTCCGCTCTGCAGCCCTGCCGAGTCTAAAATCTGAGTGACTCATTGTCAAGTTATCTGAACTCGTTGTGTTGATATACCCGCTCTCGGCAACTCCGCGACGCGTATCAGCATCCGCGCTTTACACAAGGCCTTGCGCTCGGTATCATCCGCCGCGACACGCCCGCCGCCGCGCATGCGCGGTGCGAGAACCGAAGGAGACGCCCATGCCCCGACCCATCATCAACGAGGACGAGTGCTCAGGCTGCGGAATCTGCGTAGATGCGTGCCCCGAGGGCGTGCTCGAACTCGTGGATGACATCGCTCAGCCGGTGAACGAGGACGACTGCACAGGCTGCGGCACGTGCATGGAAGAGTGCCCCATGGGCGCGATCACGGAGATCGAGGAGGACTAGGGCCTCTTCACCCGAACGAACCAACGAACGGACGCCTGCGGGCGTCCGTTTCGCGTTTCCTCAGCTCCGGTCCTCCTGCTCGAGCACTTTGAGCTGACGCCAGACACGCCGCTTGCGCCCATCGTCGGAAAGCGAGGCCGCGAACCCGTCGACCGCGACGACCTCGCGCCCAAGGATGCGTGTCAGCTCGCCGGGAGCGGGCACGGTGCAGCCGAACGCCGCGGCGAAGTCCTCGGCGGCCTCCGCATCGAGCAGCACCACGGTACGGGGGTCGATCGCCTCGGTCATCAGCCGCACCCGCTCGATCCGCGAGACTCCCGGACTCCCTATGCGCGTGCACAGTGCGAAACGGGCTGACGACAAGCCCAGCGCGTCAAGGGCGCGACCGATCGCCACCCCATCGTCGCCGGCGAGCGCACGCTTCTTCGCGGCGTCGCGCGGACCCGGGTCGCCCTTCACGAGCAACACATCCGCGAGCAGGTCCCCCTGGCCGCGTACCACGCCGGCATCCGGCACGAGCGCCTCCGCCGCGTCCACCTCGGCGCGTGCCTTCTCCCGGAAGAGCACGTCGATGCGGGCCGCCTCCGCGGACGTGTCGGCCGGCTCGTTCATCGCTGCTGGGTGAACCACGCCGCCGTGCCGCCGAGGCCCGTCTGCAGCTCAACCACTGCACGCCATCCGAAGACACGCTCGGCCTTCTCCGGCGAGAGCACGCTCTCTTCGACATCACCGGGGCGCGCGTCCGCGCGATCGATGGCTCCGGGGTAGCGCATCGCCACGCGCAGTCCCTCGGCAAGCGTGTTCACCGAGGTGGCCCGGCCGGTCGAGATGTTGTAGACCGGTCCCGTAGCCCCCGGCAACGCGAGAACACCATCGAACCCGGCGGCGAGCACACACGCGTTGACCACGTCGGCGACGAAGATGAAGTCGCGCGTCTGCGCGCCGGTGCCGTAGATGGTCGGGGACTCGTGCCGCGCCATGCGCGAGGCGAACTGAGCTACGACCCCACCTTCGCCCTCCGCCTTCTGGCGCGGGCCGTACACGTTCGCGAAGCGCAGGCAGGCGAAGTCCACCCCCGCGGGCCGCAGGACCTCGGCCAGCACACCTTCTGCGGCCAGCTTCGAGTGCCCGTACGGGACCGCCGGTGACGTCGGCGACTCCTCGGTGAGCGGCAGTTCGGCGGGATCGCCGTAGACTGCGGCCGAGGAGGCGAAGAGCACGCGCCTCGCACCGGCGGCCACGGCAGCTTCCGCGACCGCGCGCGTCCCCTCGACGTTGACCCTGCGATCGAGCTCGGGATCCACTATCGAGACAGGCACGCTCACCTGGGCGGCGAGATGAACGACCACCTCGGGCCGCCCGGCGGCGACGGCGCCGGCCAGACCGGGACCGGTCACATCGACCCTGCGGAAGCCCGCTGCGGGGTGCACGTTATCGATCGAGCCCGTGGAGAGGTCGTCGATGATCGTGACCTCCGAGCCGCCGCCGATCAGCGCATGGACGAGGCTACCGCCGATGAATCCCGCGCCTCCGGTCACCACCACTTGCATGGATGCTCCTTACTGGTTGATGGCATCGATCCTGCGAACTTCGACGAGGTCCGCCTGCACCGCGATGCGATACCGCGCGCTGTAGGGCGGGTGGCATGCGGTGAGGGTCAGCGTCGGTGCCTCGGTGGACGCGACGACCTCGACCTGGTCTGGCGTGACCACGAGCGTACGCGTCACTTCATACCGATACCGCCGATACGGGGAGTACAGGTCGATGGTATCACCGGCGGCGAGTTCATCGATGCGGCGGAACGGAGCACCGTATGTCGTGCGGTGGCCCGAGATGCCGCACGCGCCGGTGGAGCCTGGCAGATCGCTCCAGTCGATCCAGCCCGGACCGCGGCGCAGATCAGTCGGGCGGACGCCCTTTATCACGATCGTATCGATGTCGATGCCGGTGATGACGATCCGACCGAACGCCTCGCCCTCGGGAAGGGCAGTCCAGAACGCCTGATCCTCCTCGGCCCACCCGGTGAAGTCGAGTTGCGGACCGGACGTCGTCTCGAGCA
Source organism: Actinobacteria bacterium UBA6100 (assembly GCA_002423585.1). Taxonomy (GTDB): domain Bacteria; phylum Actinomycetota; class Coriobacteriia; order Anaerosomatales; family Anaerosomataceae; genus UBA6100. The sequence goes on along the minus strand of DIWS01000011.1, from coordinate 49,091 downwards.
CCTCGGGGTCATCGGCCACAAAGGACACGACGTCGCCGTTCTCCCGGCGCAACTCCTCCTGAGAGGCCGTCGCGAGAAGCGTCGTCAGTGCGTAGTACGAGAGCAGACCGAGCGCCACGCCGAGCATCAGGTTGCTCGCCGCCCGCATCCACCGGGACTGACCCTTCACGTGACCCCTCTCCCGTGCTCAGGGTGTGACCTGCGGCACAGAAAACCTGTGACGAATCCCACAAACGGTCTCAAGTACCACGGCTCCGTGCCGATAAGAACAGTGTAAGTGATTGAAAAGCGAACATCGGAACGCTCCCGAAAAGGCACAGCCGGTCGAAAGACCGGCTCCGCAAAGTCACGGGTCTACAGGAAGTCATGCTTCCCACGACAGCCGGACTACCGAAGGTTCGAGCCCACGCACCAGCGGCCCGACACCATCCAAACCTTCTTGGGATGAGTCGGGCCGATGCGCGCACGGACTCGAACAAGGGGCGATTCGAATGACACGCATCAACACCTGGAGCAGAAGCCGCAAGCTTCGCTTCGCAGCGACCACCATCGTGGCCGCGATCACGCTCACCATCATCGCTGCCGTCGTACCGAACGTCGTGACCGCCGAAGCGACTGCCACGGCCCCGGCTTTCCGCAACCAGCTCGTAGGCGACGCTGCCGCAAGCAAGCTCGTGGCCCCGACCAGTGAGCCGCTCGCCCTGAGCTTCACCGCTCGTGCCCGTACCGCCACCACGATCCAGCCCGTCGTGACCGCCAGTACGGCACGGAGAACCGCAAGTGCGACCAGCGTCAGCAGTGGCTCGACCTCAAGCGCGCCGGTGGCCAGTGGCGACGAACTCGCCCAGGCCCAGTCGATCCTCGCCAGCTACATCGCCAAGTATCCGATCCTCTCCGGCACGACCGTCAGCATCGGCGATGCGAACGGCTACCAGGCGATCGCGTACTACAAGTCGGGACGCATCGTGATCAGCCCGACGCACACCGCAAGCCTCTCCCGCATCATCGGTCATGAGATCTGGCACATCATCGACTGGCGCGACAACGGCGTCATCGACTGGGGCGAGAACATTCCCCCGAACTGAGTCCCACCAAGCGTCGCCCCGATGAGACCCCGGCCGACTCCCTCCCCGGGGTCTCATCTTGTCCCCATGCCCCGGGCGACGTGATGGCCGCACACAAGGAGGGGCGCGCCCGCTTCCACAGGCGCGCCCCACTCCCCCTCACGCAGCCGACCTCGACAAGGAGGCGGCCGTCGTTACTCAGTCCTGAACCACATGCTTCGGATCGACCCGCAGAACAAGGCCCACACCGGCTGCAGTGACAGCCGCAACGAGCAGCATCCAGTAGTCGCCGCCGGTGAACGGCAGGAACGGATCGTCCGGATCGCCCGGATCGTTCGGCGTGTAGAGCACACGCTCGTCATCCCAGTCGTTGTCGGGATTGAAGTCCCGGTCATCATCGATGACCACTCTATTGTCGATGTTCGTGGCCCTGTCGGGCATGTCGGCGATGACCCGCGCGGTGTACGTGAGCGTCTGCTTGCCCATCTCGTACGAGAGCGGACCAGCGAAGGTCCAGGTGATCTTGCCGCCGGAGACCACACCACCTCCGGCATTCACGATCGTCAGGTAACGCTCATCGTAGTCATCCACGATCGTGTAGTCGTAGGCGTCTTCCTCGGTCATGAGGTTCCAGTACGTAAGCGTGTAGGTCACCAGCTGGCCCTCGTCCACGGTGTGGTCATCGGCCACCTTTGTGATGGCAAGATCAAGCTCGGTGAACGGGAGGTACTCTTCCACGTTGCCGAACCACACGTGGGTGGTCTGCCCGGCGACGATCTGCGCATCCCGCGTGAGGCCTGTCGTGCTGTCCCAACCATCCTTGAGCGTTTCGGTCACGTCGACCTCGCCCGGGTTCAGACCGGTGAACGTGAGGGTTCCATCGGCGCCCGTGGTGCCCGAGCCGATAAGTGCTACCGACGCCCCGACGGCCTCGGGCACGATCACGCCGGCGGGATCGACAACGGTGAACTCCCAACCCTCGAGCATCTCTTCGCCGTCGTACTCGCCGTTCCGGTTCTCATCAAGGTACTTGTGGATGACCAGATCGCCGGTCTCCGGCTGGTCAGCATCGGGGATATTGCCGAACCATACTTCGGCAGTACCGTCATCTTCGACCTCGACGAACTGCTTGAGTGGCGTGGTGTTCCTCCAGCCGTCCTGCAGCGTCTCGGTCACAGCGTAGTCGCCGGGCACGAGATCGGAGAAGAGCAGCTCCCCGTCCGCATCGGTCGTGCCGCTGCCGATCAGCGTCAACGCTGACGGATATGCGAAGACCGGACCGAGCGGAGGCGTCTCCTGTGTGAGCGTGAACTGCCAGTCCTTGAGCATCTCTTCGCCGGCGTCATACCTGGCGTTCTCGTTCTCATCGAGGAACTTGTAGACGACGAGGTCACCGGACTCGGGATCGTCTTCCTCTTCCTGGAGGTTGCCGAACCACAGCCCGGCGTTGTACTCACCGGTGGTCTCGAACACCTTCACTCCGCCGTTCGTGGTGCAGTACCACTCCGCGGCCAGCTGATCGGCCGTCAGCACCTCGACGATCTTGTACCAGCCGAAGGGATGCATGCCGAAGTCGGCCTGACCGTTCGGCAGCACGCTCGTGGCGGACTCGACGTACGTCCACGGACCATCGGCGCCGGGGCCGCTGTAGAGCTCGAAAGCGAACCCTCCGAGCCAGTCTTCCCCGCCCTCAAAGATGCCGTTACCTTCGATGCCGAACGGTGCGTTACCGCCATCATCGTGGAACTTCGTGGCGATGATGTGGACTTGCTGCGGCTCGGTCCCGAAGTAGAAGAGCATGTGGCTGAGCGCCGGTGTCGAACCGTTGTCCATCACAGGTGAAACGAGGCCGCTATCACCGTAGGTGCCGGCCGGGTACCGGTAGCTGTACGCATCCGAACCACCCTTGACGATGACCTCGGTGATCCGGTAGTTGCAGGTGAAGCTGAAGGTCAGCCCATCAGGAGCGACGCTGATCGTGAGCACGAAGTCATCGGGCACCCCTGGCTCGTTGACCTCGTCGACGTCGCCGTAACGGTACGTGCCGCTGAGCGGCGGGTCGATCTTGATACCGCCATCACCCAGCGGCGGATTCCCCGGGACGAGCACCGGAGTCACGGAAGCAGACGGAGTGATGACCGTACTGGCGATGCTGCCGTCCGAGACAGCGAGCGCGCCTACGGACGCTGCGTCCGGCTGCGCAGGCGCGACTCTCGGGTTGGACTTCTTGCTGGGAGCGGACACGACCGCCACAGGCTCGGATGCCGCAGGCGCCGAGACGGCAGGTGCCGAGTCCGAAGCGCCCTGCTTCGGGCCGTTGTCCTTGGCTTTCGACGGCGCCGCGATCCCCTGTGCAGTCATGGCGATCGTGAAGACCACCAGCATATACACGGCGAACATCCGCCTGCCACGATCCGCGCCTCTCAATAGTCTGCTCAGAGCGTTCATATTTCCGACAACTCCCTTCGCTCCGACCCCGCGATCGGGCCTACCATCACCGGCAAAACAAAAAGACCGACCCCTTGGTTGGGTCGGTCTCACCACTAGCTCCTCGTCGGACTCCGGTGACCGTGGATATTTCCGACGTATCCGCGCTTCCCCTTGCGAGCTATTCACAACCACGAATGTCAAGTGGACCGGCTGCAATCGGGCCCATGCTCAGACTAGTATCAATCTGGAGTGATTGCACGAGAATTGTGACGTACGGCACATTTGCATAGGACGTGCGGCACACTTGTGTGACGAGCGGTACACACCTGAGGCGCTTGTCGCCCGGCGCCACCGAAGCGCAGGAGGCGCGCCTGCCTACGCAGGTGCGCCTCCCAGCAGCCCAGTGACCCCTGTGTGCGGTCCGGTCGGATCGGAGAGCACACACACTACGCTGCGTTATCCGTCCGCAGCCTTAGCAGCAGTCCGAGTGCCACCGCGGCCACGGCGAACCCGATCAGAAGCGTGTAGTCTCCGCCGGTGAACGGCAGGAACGGCTCGCTCCAGGTATACACAACGCGCTCGTTGTCGGAGTTGTTGGTCGGATCGGCATCACGGGGATGGCTGATGACGACGACGTTGTCGATGTTCGTGGTCTTGTCAGGCATATCGGTGATGACCCTCGCCGTGTAGGTGATGGTCTTCATACCGTCGGCCTTCGCAAGCGGTCCGGCCAGCGTCCAGGTGATCTTCCCACCCGAGACGACGCCACCGGCGGCATCGACGATCGACAGGTAGCTCTCGTCGTAATCGTCCACGATCGTGAAGTTCTCAGCGGCAAGATCGCCGTTGTTCCAGTAGGTGAGTGTGTACTTCACCAGCTGGCCCTCGACCACACTGTGGTCGTCGGCCACCTTGGTGATCGCGAGATCAAGCTCGGTGAAGGGCATGAACTCCTCAACGTTGCCGAACCAGAGCTCGGCAGTCTGGCCGGAAACGATCTCGACGCCCTGCGAAAGCGGCGTGGTGTTATCCCAGCCAGGCTTGAGGGTCTCAGTGACAACGTAGTCGTCGCCAGGCTCAAGGCCCGTGTACGACAGCTCGCCGTCCTCGTCGGTGTTCCCGACGCCGATGAGCATGATGTACGCCGCGCTGACGTCCGCGACCGGATCGCCCTCACGGGTCACTGTGAACTCCCAGTCCTCAAGCATCTCTTCGCCGTCGTCGTAGTCACCGTTCTTGTTCGCATCAAGGAACTTGTGGATCAGCAGGTCGCCCGTCTCAGGCGGCAGCTCCTCCTGGATGTTGCCGAACCAGAGCTCGGCGGTCTCACCGGCCACGACGTCCGCGTACTGCGTGAGCGGCGTGGTGTTGACCCAGCCGGACTTCAGCGTCTCGGTGACGGTGTAGTGATCCGGATCGAGTCCGGTGAAGAGCAACTCGCCGTCACTGTCGGTGACATCCTGGCCGATGAGCATGACCGCGGACACTGCCACCGCATCGATCGGATCGCTCTCGAGTTTGACTGTGAACTCCCAGTCCTCAAGCATCTCTTCGCCGTCGTCGTACTTCGCGTTCTCGTTCGCATCAAGGTACTTGTGGATGAGCAGGTCGCCCGTCTCAGGCTCCTGGATCTCGCCGAAACAGAGGTCGATATGGCTGATGCCTGCGTAGAAGCCGCTGGGGTTGACCGGCGTATGGAGACTACCGTCAGCCGTGACAGCGGGATCGTAAAGGTAGACGTTCGCACCGGTATTGCCGCCCTTGGCGACGACACGCACGACCGGTACGTCACTATCGAAGCTGAACACCGGACCATCATCGGTCGAGGTGACGGAGATCGTCACGAACATCCCGGGGTGACCGGGAATCTCGTACGTTCCCGACTCGCCCGGATCGACACGGAGTCCGCCCACGCACAGCGACGGATTGCCGTCGACGGTGGCAGGAACGATGCCCAGATCGCTCGGGTCGTCGCTCGCCGCTAGCGCACTGGCCACCGCGGCCACGACGACCGCGAAGACCGGCTCGGGAGTGACAGGCTCGCTCAATGCCGATACTTCGGCAGGAGCCTCAAGAACCGGAGCCTCGACGATCACGGCATCCTCTACCGTCTCCTCCGGTTCGATCACCGGTTCAGCAGGTACTTCCACAGCAGGTTCTGTTGTATCCGGAACCTCTGCTTCTCCTTCAGCCGCATAGACGGTGAGCCCGGGGCCCACCATCGATACGACAAGCACGAGCGCCACGTACGCCGCGAAGATCCGGGCGCCGGACGATCCTCCTCGTGCCTTTCGCCATAGTGTGTTCGACATTGTAGGCACCTCCCCGCTGCCCTTGGGCAGCACTATTCACACGTCGCAGAAAAACAACAAGACCGACCCTTGGCTGGGTCGGTCTCACCATTGGCTCCTCGTCGGACTCCGGTGACCGTGGATGTGTCCGACGTATCCGCGTCTCCCTATTTCGAGCCGTACATTCGATTGTCAACTGCGACTTCTGCCATGCTTAGACTATGTCCCCACCCTGCGCGAGTTGTAATCTTCATCACACACCGTGCTGACTACTGGTAGCAAATGAGCGACGAACGGTCAGAATGCGGCCGACCATGCGTCAGTGTGTGATGAATGAGATCGATTCGAACGGCGCGCCACGCCCTAGTTAGACCCCGTGGCGAAGGCTCGCTCGAGAACCTCGCCCATGTCCTCGACCGCAACGATCTCCATCTCGGTCCGCACGTGCTCGGGAACAAGCTCAAGATCACGGACGTTCTCCTTCGGGATCAGCACGATCTTGATACCTGCGCGATGCGCCGCCAGGAGCTTCTCCTTCAGTCCGCCGATGGGCAGCACGCGGCCGCGCAACGTGATCTCGCCCGTCATCGCGACATCACGTCGCATCTTGCGACCGGTCAGCACCGATGCGAGCGCGGCTGCCATCGTGATGCCGGCCGACGGCCCGTCCTTGGGGATGGCCGCGGCGGGGACGTGGATGTGCAGATCGAGCTTCTCGGCAAAATCCTCATCGATGCCCAGGTCGGCCGCGTTCGCGCGGATCCAGCTCACCGCGGCCTGCGCGCTCTCGCGCATCACGTCGCCGAGCTGGCCTGTGAGTGTGAGTCCGCCCTTGCCCTTCATCTTTGTGGCCTCGATGAAGATCACGTCGCCGCCCACCTCGGTCCACACGAGACCGGTGGCCACACCGACTTCGTTCTTCTTCTCGGCCAGCCCGAACGTGAACTTCGTCGGGCCGAGGTAGTCGTGGACGCTCTTCGCAGTGACCGAGGTCTTGCCGTTCTGTCCCTCCACGACCTTGCGGGCGACCTGCCGGCAGATCGTCGCGATCTGGCGCTCAAGGTTGCGTACGCCGGCCTCGCGCGTGTGATGACGGATGATCTCGCGGATGGCCGTATCACTGATCGCAAGCAGCGACGACTTGAGACCGTGTTCTCTGAGCTGCTTCGGCACGAGGTACTTGCGCGCGATGTGGAGCTTCTCATCCTCGGTATAGCCCGGGAAGTGGATGACCTCCATACGGTCCTTGAGCGCCGGCGGTATGGGGTCGAGCAGGTTGGCCGTGGTGATGAACATGACGTCCGAGAGGTCGAACGGCGCCTCCAGGTAGTGATCCTGGAACGAGTTGTTCTGCTCGGGATCGAGCACCTCGAGCAACGCGGAGGTGGGGTCGCCGCGGAAGTCCGCGCCCACCTTGTCGATCTCATCCATCATGAAGACCGGGTTGTTGGTGCCCGCCTGACTGATCGACTGGATGATCCGTCCCGGCAGCGCGCCCACGTACGTGCGACGGTGGCCGCGTATCTCGGCTTCGTCGCGCACCCCGCCGAGCGAGACGCGGATGAAGCGGCGATTGAGCGCACGGGCGATCGACTTGCCGATCGACGTCTTTCCCACACCGGGAGGTCCGACGAAGCACAGGATGGGTCCGCGCATGTGGTCGGTGAGTTTGTGCACCGCGAGGTACTCGAGCACGCGCTCCTTCACTTTCTCGAGGCCGTAGTGGTCCTCATCGAGGATCTCCTGCGCCTCGAGCAGATCGAGCTTCTCCTCATCCGAGCGCTGCCAGGGGAGACCCACCAGCCAGTCGAGATACGTCCGGATCACCGCTGTCTCAGCGGCGGCCTGCGGCATCTTCTCCAGCCGGCCGAGTTCCTTGAGTGCCTTCTCGGCGACCTCCTCCGGCATCTCGGCCTGCTCGATCTTGTTCTTGTACTCATCCATCTCGGCCTGCATCTCATCGAACTGGCCGAGCTCCTGCTGGATCGCCTTGAGCTGCTCGCGCAGGAAGTACTCGCGCTGGCTCTTGGACATCGACTCCTTCACCCGATTCTGGATCTTGCTGCCGAGTTCGAGGATCTCGAGCTCCTTGCGCAGGAACTCGGAGGTCTTGCGCAGCCGCTCCTTCGGATCGAGCGCCTCGAGGATCTGCTGCTTCTCCTCGACCTTGAGGGCGAGGTGGAAGGTGACGAAGTCCGCCAGCCGGCCGGGCTCCTCGATCGCCGTCGCGGCCATGAGCACTTCCTGCGGGATCGGCTTGCCGAGATGCGATGCGCTCTCGAAGTCCGCGAGTAGGTTGCGCATCAGCGCCTGCGCCTCGACATCCGCCCGACCGGGCTCCTCGATGACCTCGACGCGCACGGTCAGGAACGGATCGGTGGCCACGTATTCGAGGATGCGGATCCTCTGGACGCCCTCGACGAGCGCCTTGGCGGTACCATCGGGCAGCTTGAGCTCCTGAAGCACGGTCACGACACAGCCGACGTCGTAGATCTCGTCCGGCGAGGGGTCCTGCGTCTCAGCAGCATGCTGCGTGACGAGCGCCACGAGATGATCGGTGCGCATCGACTGCTCGAGCGCGCTGATCGAGCGCTCCCGGCCCACAAAAAGCGGGACGACGAGGTTGGGGAACAGGATCAGGTCGCGCAGCGGTATGAGGGGCAGCACCTCGGGGATCTGGGTGCGTTCGTCCTTGGTCGACATGTCGCTATGCCCTCCGTCTGTGGGAACACGGGTGGGTCGTGTGATAATCTCGCTGGTACTTCTCCATCGTACACGAAGCCTCCTGCCGCCCCCGTGGATGCCGGGACTGCGGATCGGATATCCGGATGCGTTCCAACCACCATCACCCCGCTGCCCGCATACTGCTCGCCCTGATGATCCTCGTGGGCTCCGTTCCCGCGTACGCTCATGCCGCTCCGGAGATCGGAGCCGCGACTCCGGCTGCCACCCAGTCGGTCGCGGTCGAAGTCGCTCAGCCCACGCCATCCATCACGCCCGACGGCACCTTGCGGCTGGACGTCACGGTGACAACCGCCGCTCCCGCCGAGTATCTCGAGGTGCGCGTGCGCCTGCGCAGCCCATCCGGCAAGCTCGTGTACCAGAAGACCGAGATCCGTTCTGGGCTGCCGGCCGGCTCACACGACATCGCGTACGAGCACGACATGGCCACGGTGGGCCTCCAACAGGGACGTTACCCCATCGACGTCCGCGTGCTGGTCACCGACGCCGATCCGACGACCGTCACGAGCCGGCTTCTGGTGGTGGGCACCGATGCGGAAGCGATCCCGGTGGCACTCGTGGTCGTTCCCACGGGCGTGCCGTACGTGACGATGGACGGCACATTCGCCGGCGATCCGGCCAGTGACACGCGCCTGCGGGACGATCTTGCGTTCCTCACGCAGCTCGCGTCCGACGGCCGCAAGAGGATCTCTCTCGCCGTGCCACCGGTTCTCATCGAGCAGCTGGCGCGCGTCGCGGCCGGGTATGAGACGACCGCCGGTGTCGCGGTCCCGGCTTCGGACGAGACGCCCATCCGCTACGCGCGCATGCTGGACTCGCTGCGAAGCGCGGTCGACACAGGCACGATCGAGTTGATCGACGTCCCGTACGGCCTGCCCGACCTCGCGGATCTGGACAGCATCAGCGGGAGTGCCGACATCGACCTCCACTGGCGCCAGACCGATACGGTGCATGCACTGGCTTTCGCCACGTCGCCCGAATCGAGCATCGCCTACCTGGGCGACCATCTCACAGTTGAAGGTCTCTCTTCGGCAGCACGCCGCGGAGCGGTATGCGTCCTTGCGCCCGAGGGCTCGATCCGCTCCGGGGAGACGACCGCCTCCCCCGGCTGCTACACCATCAGCGGGACGGACGCCAAGGTGCTCGTCACAGACGGGGCGGCGGCTGCCGGCGCACACGAGGGACCTGAAGCGTTCTACGATGCCCTCTTCGATCGGCTGGGAGACGGTCCCGCGGTGGTGGTGCTCGAAGTCGGGCCGGACTCGCCCCACACCACGCTCGATGTCAGACACGCGATCGAGTGGATCGATGACGCCCCCTGGCTGAGGGAGAGCGCGATCGTCCCGCTCACACGATCTGCCGACGCGCAGCGCGCGGTCATCGTCGCAGACGACGAACCTGCCGATCCGGAGTACTGGGCGGATGTCGTCGCCGGCCGTTCCGCAGCGCTCGCCTACTCACACGCTGCTGGCCCCGACGACGCAGATGCGGCGGCCGCGATCCGCGCCGTCCTGGCTGCCGAGAGCTCGATCATGACGACCGGCGACCCGACCGGCCCCGCACGCGCCCAGGGGCTCGATCGGGCAGCCGAGGCGCTCGCATACGTGACCTCTCAGTTCGAGCTCATCCGTCTCGACGCCAAGGATGTGACCCTCTCGGGCAGCAAGGGGGACGTCCCGCTCACCCTCATGAACGACACCGGGAAGCAGCTGGACTTCTCTTTGCTTGTCACCTCGGGCACCAGGCTCTCGACCATCGGTTCGCAGGAGATCGTCGCGCAACCGACCCAGAACTTCATCACGCTGCCGGTGGATCTCGGCAATGCGCTCTCAGACGAGATCACGCTTGCCGTGCAGGCGGGCGGGCTCACCGTCGCGGAGGCGAAGGTGAGCGTCCGCGCCTCGTACATCGATCGTCTCGCCACCGTTCTCATGGTTGTGCTCGTGCTCGCCGTGCTCCTTGTGATCATCAGGCGCAAGGTGGGCGACCCTGTTGCTGGTACTATTCTGAAGGACTCCCACGGCACGCAACGGGCGTCTCGGGAGAAGTGAGGTACACCAGATGCGCACCGTAGTCCTCGATACCAACGTATTGCTGTCCGATCCGGGAGTGTTGCTTGCATATCCGGACACGGACGTGATCATCCCCGAGACCGTTCTCGGCGAGATAGACAAGCTCAAGGTGTCGCGTGTCGATCCCGATCTCAGGTTCCGCGGCCGCGAAGTCAGCCGTATGCTTTTCGAGTTCTCCGAGGGCGGAAGCCTCATCGAGGGGGTGGCGCTCCCCGACGGCGGGACGATCCGCGTCGTTCCTCTCGGCAGTGACGTCTCCCTGCCCGAGGGCCTCGCCACGCGCAACGCCGACGATCGCATCCTGGCCACGGCCTACCAGGCGTGCGCCGAGGGATGCGAGGGGCTCACGCTCGTCACCAACGACCTGAACATGCTGCTCAAGGCACAGACCTACGGCATCAAGGTCGAGCGGCGCTCCGAGGTGGATGCAGGCCTCGGCAAGCGGACCGTCCGCTGGTTCCAGCGGTACAAGACCCCGATCACCATCCTGGCGATCGCGCTCGCCGTGTTCGCCGGCGTGCTCGCACTATCGCTGTACACCTCACGGATCACCGGCGGGAACGGCGGATCCACCAGCGTCCCCACCGAGTTCCGGGACATGCTCTCGGACAACCAGCGCGCACTGCTCGACGGCCTGACCATCCTTCAGCGCACGCCGTCCGATCTCGACGCCACCCTCCAGGTGGCCAACGCGTACTACGCGATCCACGAGCAGACCGGTGGCGCCGCCTACGCCCGCAAGGGTATCGAGTACTACACCATCTACCTGCGCTCCGAGCCTGACGACGGCGACGTCCGCACCGACATGGCGGTCCTGTACTTCTACATCGGCGAGACCGACCGTGCGATCCAGGAGGCGTCCGCTGTCATCCAATCGAACCCGGAGCACGTGAACGCGAGCTTCAATCTTGGCGTCTTCTACTGGCGCGGAAGATCGGACTACCAGGCGGCCGCACGTCAGTTCATGACGGTGGTCGAACTGCTCAAGGACTCGAGCGACCCGCACGACACGATCATCGACACCAACGCCCGGGACAACCTCAAGGCCCTCCAGCAGGAGGCAGCCGCAGCCGGCGTGACCATCGACGTCCCGGCCACCTACATGCCCACGGAAGGGACCATCTAGTGGAGACCATCGACATCGCGATCGTGGGCGGCGGCCCCGCGGGCATGACGGCCGCCCTGTACGCGGCCCGGGCACGCGCGAAGACCGTGGTCTTCGAGACCGCACTGCCCGGCGGCCAGATCGTCACGACCGATCACGTGGAGAACTACCCGGCGTTCCCGGACGGCATCTCCGGATCCGAGCTCGGCGACCTGATGTACCGGCAGGCCGATCGCTTCGGCGCCGAGTTCCGCACGTTCGCCGCGATCGAGAAGATCGAGCCGAGCGACCTGGACTTCGTGTTGACGGACTCGGAGGGTCAGCAGGTGCTCGCCAAATCGGTGATCCTCGCTACCGGCGCGGTGCCGCGCAAGCTCGGCGTGCCCGGCGAGGCCGAGTTCACGGGGCGCGGTGTCTCGTGGTGCGCCACGTGCGACGGCGCGCTCTTCCGCGACAAGACCGTTGCGGTGATAGGGGGCGGCGACGCGGCGGTCGAGGAGGCGCTGTTCCTCACGAAGTTCGCCGCGAAGGTGTACCTCATCCATCGGCGTGATGAACTGCGCGCGACCAAGTGCATCCAGGAGCGCTGCTTCGACAACGAGAAGATCGAGCTCAAGTGGAACCGCGTTCCGGTGGAGGTCAAGGGAGCCGATGGCAAGGTGAGCGGCCTCATGCTCCAGGCGACCAACGGTGAGCCGGACGAGTTCCTGCCGCTCGATGGCGTGTTCATCTTCGTCGGCGTGGAGCCGAAGAGCGACCTCGTGCGTGAGCTGTGCGACCTGGACGGGAACGGATACGTGAAGATAGACCCGAACGGCCTCACATCGTACCCTGGGCTGTATGCGGCGGGTGACGTGACCGTGTCCGACCTCAAGCAGGTCATCACGGCCGCATCCGGCGGAGCCTCGGCGGCGTTCGAGGCGCTGCGGTACATCGACGATCGTCTGTGCACTATCGGTTAAGGCCGGTACTGCGCGAAAGGAGCACCTCATGAGCGAGACGCTGAAGCACGTGACCGACGCAAGCTTCGAGGCGGATGTCGTCGGCAGCGAGAAGCCGGTCGTCCTCGACTTCTGGGCCCCCTGGTGTGGCCCGTGCCGCATGATGGAGCCGGTGCTCGAGGAGATCGCCGTCGAGTACCCCGCGATCACGGTCGCCAAGCTCAACGTCGATGAGAACCCCCTCACCGCCACGAAGTTCGATGTGCTCTCGATCCCCACGCTTCTCGTGTTCAAGAACGGCGAGGTCGTGAAGAAGCTCGTCGGCGCCATGCCGAAGAAGCGCCTCGCCGACGAGCTGTCGGACTGGCTCTAGGCCCGAACGGGAGTTGAGCGCGTGAACTCGCGCATCATGGTCGTGGACGGCATGGGCGGCCGCATCGGTCAGGAGATCGTGCAGCGCCTGCGTGCCGCCTTCGGCGAGTCGGTCGATATCCTCGCCGTGGGGACGAACTCCACAGCCACCTCGGCGATGTTGAAGGCCGGCGCCAACCGGGGCGCCACGGGCGAGAACGCCGTTCGTGTCACCGTGCGCGAAGCGGACGTGCTCATCGGGCCGCTTTCCGCGCTCATCCCCAACTCGATGATGGGCGAGGTCACGCCTGCGATGGCCGAGGCACTCTCGCTCGCCGGCGCACGGAAGGTTATGCTTCCACTGACGAATCCCAGGCTCGACCTGGTAGGGACCACGAAGGACCCGCTTCCCCATCTGCTCGAGGAGGCCATCGCAACGGTGGCTTCCGCCCTCGGCAAGGAGGTGTAGGCGATGTGTGAGGCCCGTGTGGTCATCCAGGGGCCCGACGGCTCCGAGATCGAGGCGATCGACGACGTGACGACGATCGTGCCCGAAGACGGACTCCTCAAGCTCTACGACCTCTACGGCGGTCATCGCGCCGTGGAGGCCACGCTCAAGGAGGTGCGGCTGCTCGACCACACCGTGGTCCTGAGCGCCCGCTAGCAGACCGGACCGGCAAGCAGCGAAGGAGCCACTATGTGTGAAGGCGGCATCAACACCGGCCAGATGAAGCTGGCCGTGGCAATGATCAACGACTCGCTCGCACTCTCGCAGCAGCACCTCGAGCAGCTGCACCACCTCGCGGACCACGGACGCCGCTCGGCCACCAGCGCGCAGCTCGCGCAGGTGACCGTGCTGCTTGGCGAGGCACGCGAGAAGCTCGATTCGGCCGTAGCCGACCTCGCCATCACCGATGATGACGACGTGACCGTCGAGCGGCTCTAGCACCACCCACGCACCACCGACCGGCCCGACGCAGGGCCGAAAGCGCGTTCCTCCGAGGGTTCGCACGAGACGACCGTTGTTCTACTGAGGGAGGCCTCTCGTGCACATTCCTGACGGCATGCTCCAGGCACCCACCTGGGTCCCCGCATGGCTGGGTTCCGCCGGCGTGCTCGCGTACGCGATACGCGAGGTCCGCCGACGCCTTTCTGATGGCACCATCGTCATGATGGCGGTCATGGCGGCGCTCATCTTCGCGCTGCAGATGCTCAACTTCCCCGTGGCTGGCGGCACGTCCGGTCACTTCGCCGGCGGTGCGGCGGCGGCCATCGTGCTCGGCCTGTGGCCGGCGATGCTCGTGATGGCGGCCGTGGTCACCGTGCAGGCCGTCTTCTTCGCCGACGGCGGCATCACCGCGCTCGGCGCGAACATGCTCACGATGGCCATCATCGGGCCGCTGGTGGGCCACGGCATCTACCGCGCGATCACCCGTCTGCGCGACACACGCACGGCCAAGGTCACGGGCGCGTTCGCTTCGGCATGGATCGCGTGCGTCGCAGCCGCACTCGCAGCGGGCTGCCTGCTGTGGCTCTCCGGGCGCGCGCCGCTCATCCCGGTCCTCGGCGCCATGGGCTTCTGGCATGCGCTCATCGGCCTCGGCGAGGGTGCGATCACCGCCGGCCTCGTGAGCTACCTGCTCGCGGTGCGCCCAGACCTACTCGCCCGCGATGCGCGCATGCCCGCCGACGCGCGATCGGTGCGCAAGACGGCGCTCGGGCTCGCTGCCATCGCGATCGTGGCCGTCGGGATCTCGTTCCTCGCCTCGGCAAACCCCGACGGGCTCGAATTCGTCTACGAGCACCTCGGCGCCGCGTTCGAGGAGTCGTCGGTCCTCGGCGGCGCGATGCCCGACTACGTCATACCCGGCATGGGCAACGAGACGCTTGCCGGTGTGCTCGCGGGACTCGTCGGGCTGATCCTCACCGGCGTGCTCGTCTACGGGTTGCTCACGGCGGTGCGCAGTCGCCGCGCGCAACAGGCCGAGTAAAGGACGTCTCAACGTGGCCGGGCACGAACATCACGCAGACGGGTTCCACCAGCACCCGCACGAGCACGCGGGCACCCCGCCGCACCGCCACCCGCACCATCACCGGACGGATGAGGTGGCGGTGCCCCATCAGCACACGCATGCGACGTCGTTCGAGTCGCTCACGTACATCGTGTCGCCGGTCCATGCGCTCGACGCTCGCGCCAAGATCCTCGCGGCGCTCGTGCTCGTGCTCGGTGTGGTCACCACCGCGCCACTCAGGCCCGCCGAGTTCGCGCTCTTCTGCATCCTGCTCGCAGCGGTGGCCGCGATCGCGCGGCTGCCGCTGCGACGCCTGGTGGGCCGAAGCCTCGCGGTGCTCCCCGTCGCAGCCACGATCGCGCTGCTCGCGCCGCTCCAGGCGAGCGGCGGCTCGTGGAACGCCGCCGGCCTCGCGGCCGCCTGGTCGGGTGACGGTTGGCTGGTCGCATGGGGCATCCTGAGCAAAGCCTGGCTCTCGGCGTCGTGCATGCTGCTGCTGGCGGCCACCACGCGCACGGCCGATCTGCTCCAGGGGCTGCGCTCACTCGGCGTGCCCGCCGTGTTCGTGATGCTGCTCGCGTTCATCGCGCGCTATGTAGGCGTGCTCGGCGATCAGTTGCACTCGCTGCGCATCGCGCTCGCGAGCCGCGCGCCGCACCTCCGCGGCCGGGCGCTGATGCGGGCGCTCGGCAGCATCACCGGCAACCTCTTCGTGCGCTCGTACGAACGTGGCGAGCGCGTGTATGCGGCCATGCTCGCCCGCGGCTACACCGGCACGCTCCCGGTATCCACGACCGCCCGGATGGGAGCCGCCGAAGTGCTTCTGATCGTGACCGCCCTGCTCGCCGCATTCGCGCTCGCCCTGTACTGAGAGGCCTCGATGACCGACACGCCAGCCACACCCCTGCTCGAGCTCGCCGATGTGACCTACCGCTACCCGGACGGCACCGAGGCGCTCCGCGATGTCAGCCTTGCGGTGCACGACGGCCGCTCGCTCGCCCTCCTCGGCCCGAACGGCGCCGGGAAGTCCACACTGCTGCTGCACCTCAACGGCATACTGCGCGCCGCGGCCGGCACGGTGCGCGTGGACGGCCGGCAGGTGGACGACGCGTCGGTGCGTGACATACGGCGCGATGTCGGCCTCGTCTTCCAGGACCCGGATGACCAGCTGTTCATGACCACGCTCTACGAGGATGTCGCCTTCGGACCGCTCAATTTGGGGCTGTCCGCCGAGGAGACCGACCGGCGCGTGCATGCCGCGCTCCACGACGTGGGTCTCGCCGATGCGGCGAGCCGCCCCGGGCATCACCTGAGCTTCGGCCAGCGCAAGCGTGCTGCGCTCGCCACGGTGCTCGTGATGGAGCCCCGCGTGCTCGTGCTCGACGAACCCACCGCGAATCTCGATCCGCGATCCCGGCGGCAGATGGTGGACCTGCTGCGCTCACTCGGCACCACGGCTCTGGTGGCGACGCACGACATGGACGTGGCATGGGAGCTCTGCGTGGATGCGGCGGTGCTCGACGGCGGCACGATCGTGGCGTACGGGTCGCGTGAGGAGATCCTCACCGACGAAGCGCTGCTCCACGCCCATGGACTCGAGCTGCCGTGGGCGGTCAGAAGCCCGCAGTGACGACCGCGGCTCCTGCTACAATCGGTGCATGAGCAAGAAGCATCACGTCACGCAGGTCTACCAACCGCCACACCGCACGGTCTTCGCGCCACAGACCGATGAGGCACCCATCTACTACGAGTGCCCCGTGTGTGGCTTCCTCACCGCCGACCCATCGTTCCTCGATCACGAGCACCCCTGCCCGAAGTGCGACGCATCGGGAATGGAGCGACGCGTCTACCCCACCGAGCGCGTCCGACGGCTCGATGCCCGCATCCGCGCCTACCACCGACAGGGCGATCACGAGATCGTCGTCATCCTCGTGATGGCGCTCCTCGAAGCGGTCCTCGAAGACATCCTCGACCGCATCATGGAGGCACACGGCTCCGATCTGCCGCTGCGCCGCATGGTGATGGACACCCAGCGCGCCATCGGCACGCGCATCGGCAAGCTCTTCCCCGCGCTCGCCGGCGAGGAGTTCGAGGAGGCCGCCGCCGAGCTCGGCTACCGCGACTTCCCCTACCGCTGGCGGCAGATGCGCGAGGCGCGCAACGCGTTCATTCACGACTCACCGTTCAACGGCGCGAAGGAGTCGCTCCAGCCCTCGATGGGGAACGACGCCATGCAGCTGCTGGACCAGAGCTACCAGCTGTTCGTGCTGCTGAACAACCGGTTCGTCGCCGACGGTTATCACGGGAAGTAGACGCGTGCGCGCCGTCTCCTTGCACGTCACGGGCGTCGTCCAGGGCGTGGGCTTCCGACCCTTCGTCTACAACCTCGCACTGCGACTCGGCATCCGTGGCTGGGTGAAGAACACCTCGGACGGGGTCTTCGCTCTCGCCGAAGGTGATGACGCGGCCGTGGAGGCGTTCGTGCTCGCGATCCGCGACGAGGCGCCGCCCATGGCGGTCGTGACCGACGTGATCGCCGAAGAGGTCGACGCCGAGGGCCACGAGGGGTTCGTGATCGTGCCCTCCGAGGCGCTGCCCGGGGCCATGACCCTCGTCTCCCCCGACATCGCCACCTGCGACGCGTGCGCCGCCGAGCTGCGCGACCCGGGCGACCGTCGGCATGGCTACCCGTTCACCAACTGCACCAACTGCGGCCCGCGCTTCACGATCATCGAGGACGTGCCGTACGACCGCCCCCTCACGACGATGCGCGACTTCCCGCTCTGCGACGAGTGCGCCGCCGAGTACGCGGACCCCGCGAATCGCCGCTTCCATGCACAGCCGAACGCGTGCTTCCGGTGCGGGCCGAGGCTGTACCTCAACATCGTCGCGACGGGCGGGCGCGAGGTGGAGGTGCCGTGCTCAGACAGTCCTCGGCGGGTGCCCTCGGCTGTCGGGCGCGCCACCGGCGCACCCGACGCCTCCCCCGCCTGCGGAACTGCGCCGGCTACCCCCACCTCGCGCCTCCCGCACACCGATATCGAGTGGGATTTGCAGAAAGAGCAAGTGCCGAGGCCCCATCGGGACCCCGATGCCGAGCGCGCGCGGGCGGCGGTGATCGTCGCCGAGGCGGCAGCGCTGCTCGGCTCGGGCGCCATCGTCGCGGTGAAGGGGCTGGGCGGATTCCAGCTGGCGTGCGACGCGAGCGATGAGGCCGCAGTGGTGCGGTTGCGTCAGCGCAAGCACCGGTGGGGCAAACCGCTCGCGGTGATGGCGCCGTCGCTTCAGGCTGCACGCGAGTACTGCGAGGTCTCTGCCGAAGAGGAGGCGCTCCTCGCCGGCCCGAGCGCGCCGATCGTACTGATGCGGCTGCGCGAGGATGCCGGCGCACGCCTGGCCCCCTCACTCGCTCCCGGCCTGCGCGAGCTCGGCGTGATGCTGCCGTACACGCCGCTGCACCACCTGCTGCTCGACACGTTCGGCGGACCGCTCGTGATGACCTCGGGCAACCGCAGCGACGAGCCCATCGCCACGGGCAACGCCGAGGCGCTGCTGCGGCTCGGCGATATCGCCGACGCACTTCTCACGCACGACCGCGACATCTACTCGCGCTACGACGACTCGGTGCTGCGGCACACGCCCGGCGTCGGGACCGAATACTTCAGGCGTGCGCGCGGCTACGCGCCGTTCCCGCTCGCGGCACCGCACGCAAGCGATGTGGACATCCTCGCCTGTGGGCCAGAGCAGAAGAACACCTTCTGCCTGCTGACCGGCGAGCACGCGTTCGTCTCCCAGCACATCGGCGACATGGAGAACGCCGAGACGCTCGAAAGCTACGAGCGCACGATCGCACTCTACGAGCGGCTCTTCCGGGTGCGGCCGGAGATCGTGGCGTACGACCTGCACCCCGAATACCTCTCCACCAAGCATGCGCTCGCCCTCGGCCTGCCCACCATCGGCGTGCAGCACCACCACGCGCACATCGCGAGCGTTCTCGCCGAGCACGGCCTCGAGGGCCGTGCGCTCGGCGTGGCGCTCGACGGCACGGGCTACGGGAGTGATGGCACCATCTGGGGCGGCGAGTGGCTCGCGGCAGACCTCGCACGCTTCGATCGTGTGGCGCACCTGCGCACGCTGCCGATGCCCGGCGGTGCGGCGGCCATCCGGCGACCGGCACGCATGGCGCTCGGCGCGCTTGTCGAGTGCGAGCTGCTCGACCACCCGGGCGCTGCGGCGCTGCGATCGCGGCTGGCCGAGAACGAGGAGCGCACGCTCCTCGCCATGATCGCGCACGGCCTCAACACGCCGCGCACGAGCTCCATGGGCCGCCTCTTCGACGCGGTGGCCGCACTTGCGGGTGTGCGTGACGACGCCCTCTACGAGGGCCAGGCCGCCATCGAGCTCGAGGCGCTTGCGGATCCGTCCGCCGAAGGCGCCTACGCGTTCGGTATGGCCGAGGGAGAGGGCGGCGCGATGGTGGTCGACTGCGCGCCGGTGCTTGCGGCGGCCCTCGATGACGTTGCGGCGGGCGTCGGGGTGCCTGTGATCTCGATGCGCTTCCACCGTGCCGTCATCACGGTGGTGGTGGACGTGTGCGCGCGGATCGCGCCGGCACTCGGCCTCACGCACGTGGCGCTCGCGGGCGGGGTGTTCATGAACCGACTCGTGGTGAGCGGCGCTGTCCGCGGACTCGATCGCGTCGGACTGACCCCTCTCACCCACCTGCGCCTGCCCGCAAACGACGGCGGCGTCGCCTTCGGCCAGGCCGTGGTGGCCTGGGCGCGCCGGCACGAGTTGTGACCCGCTACAGCCGCGGGCACTCCCGATCGATCGCCGCCAACATCTCGCGCAGTCGCGGCAACAGCGCGGGCACATCCGTGCGCACGGTCTCGATCACCATCTGATCCACCAGTCCGAAGTAGTAATGCGCGACGACGTTGCGCATGCCGACGATGCGCGCCCAGTCGACATCCCGATATCGCTCCTTCCACCCATCAGGCACGTCGTTGGCAGCCTCACCGAGAATCATGGACTGATACAGGACAGCGCCCCGCGTTGTCGTGCTCTCAGCCACAAGTGCCTCATCGCTGACACCACGGGAGAACATCATGATCTGTTCACAGGCGCCGATCATATCCTCGAGGTACACACCCGGATCACGCACGCCAAATTCCCACCCTCTCCCGTGATACGTACGGCTGAACGCGTGGACGCAGGGTGACGAAGCTCCCCGCGTCTGCCTTCCTGCCGAGAATCTCCGTCAGTCGTTCCTGCGACCCGAGCACGGTCTCCATCGTGGGCTCGGCCAGCTCCACGATCAGATCCACGTCGCTCTCCGGCGTCTGCTCGCCCCGCGCGAACGACCCGAACACATCGATGCTCGTGACGCCAAAGCGCTCGTGAAGCTCGTCTGCGTGCGTGCGGATGCGCGCGATGACCTCGCCAAGATCGCGTACTGGCGCCACCGCCGCCGGCCGGTCGAGCACTGCGGCGCCGTACGCCGTCGGCGC
Organism: Actinobacteria bacterium UBA6100; assembly: GCA_002423585.1. Classification (GTDB taxonomy): domain Bacteria; phylum Actinomycetota; class Coriobacteriia; order Anaerosomatales; family Anaerosomataceae; genus UBA6100. Next base: position 28,573 of record DIWS01000011.1, on the reverse strand, counting down.
CTCGGCGGCGAGCAGCGGCTGCTGGCCCGGGAGCTCCCCCGCACCAGCGCCCACGCCGAGCGCATCGGCCACTCGCGAGACCCGCGCGAGCGAGGCACCCGCGTACCGTTCCTTCTCCCAGCGGGCGATCTGCTGCTGGTGCACGCCCACGCGCTCGGCCAGTTCGCGCTGAGAGAGGCCGCGCACGATGCGCGCATGCACGAGCTGCTGTCCGATGTCGATGAGTGATGTCATAGCCAGACAGTACAACACTATCGTTGTTGTTACAACGATAGTGTTGTACTTCGTCTCGACCGATCAGCGAGGGAGGGTCACTCGGTTATCAGCCGCTCGGCCTCGAGCGAGCGGATTGACTTGGTCGCCCGCAGCATCTGAAGCGGCACCACGCAGATGAACGCTAGCTGCACGAGCAGCAGGGGCAGCATGTCGGAGGTCGACCAGCCGCTCATGACGAAGGCGGTGTCGAGGACCGCGCCCGGCACCACCAGCAGAAGCAGAACCCACAACCACCGCGTGCGAATGCTCTGGTAGTGCGCGATGCGCGACTCGGTGTCGGAGAACAGCTCGAACGGTCCTTTGGCCGTCGGCTTGCGGAAGATGGCGGCCCGGTTGAACGCAGCCACGGTCTCAACGCCGGCCTCGGCCATGAAAGCGAGGTACTGGCGGCTGTCTGAGGCAGGGAGTACCCCGCTTCGATACGTCCAGGCACCCGGCTCCGCACGCTCGAACACGTAGATGTAGGGATACCAGCCGACACAGGCGAGTCCCTTCGCGGCCATCTCGTTCAGCCAGCGCTCCTCCTTGTCGAAGTCGGTGTAGCCCCTGAGCACGATCGTGCGCTTCATCGCGATCCCCCCCCGGTGATCTGCCGGCCGTTCTGCAAGAGCTCCTCGAGTCGCTCCAACTCCTCACGAACCGCGCTGCGCCCGGCGTCGGTGATGACGTACTCCTTTTTCCGGTCCCCCCCGGCGCCCCCCACCGGAGTGATCCAGCCCTTCTCCGTCAGCGCGTTGAGCGCACCGTACAGGGTGCCGGGGCCGAGGTTGACCCGACCGCCGGTGATCTCATCAACGAGCTGCATGACGCCGTAGCCGTGCCGTGGTGTGTGGAGACCGAGAAGAATGTAGTAGACGGTCTCGGTCAGCGGGCCGCTCCTGGATTCAGAAGCCATGGTGCTGTTCCCCCCCCCCTCAGATAGTCGGCTTACGATACATCGTATCGCGATACTACTACGCACGTTATATCGTGCGACGATGTAGATGTCAACTCCCCGCAAGCCTTCAGGCATGAGAATCATCCGCGCAACGCACCCTGCTCGGGTTGCTCTCACGCCGAAGACGCCGTAGTATCGGTTTTAGACCGTCTTAAACCGTTCCGAGGAGTCTCCCAGATGGCGAGGAAGGCTGTGACCATAGGGTTTTCTGTCCTACCCGAGATCGAGGAGAAGATCTCCCGCTGGGCCGTAGAGGAAGGCCGCACCAAGAGCGACCTCTTCCGCGCGATGGTGCGCACGTACGAGCGCGAGCGCGAACATCGCGTACTGGAAGAGCTCTCCTCGTACGGTCGGGCCAAGGCTGAGGAACAAGGGCTGTCCACCGAGGAGGACGTGATCCGCCGCATCAAGGAGATCCGCGGTGTCGCGTATCCTCCTCGACACTAACGTCCTCATATCAGCCTACGGCTTCGGCGGCCGGCCGCGCGCGCTGCTCGACGCGGTGATCGACGGCAAGCACCAGCTCGTGACCTCACCCGCACTTCTCGCCTAGTTGGCGCGCACGCTCGACTCGGTGCTCGGCATGGACGACACGAACATCCGCGCGGCGATCGACCAGCTCATCCGCATAGCGGAGATCGTAGAGCCTGGCGAGCGGCTGGTCGTGTGCCGGGATCCTGCCGATGACCGCGTGCTCGAGTGCGCGTCGGCCGGTGGTGTGGAGCTGATCGTTACCGGCGATGAGGACCTACTCTGCCTGGGCGAGTACGGCGGGATCCGGATCGTGCGCGTGCGGGAGGCCACGTAGCCCACTCGGCAACGAAGCCCCCTCCCGCTATAGTGGACAGGTGCCGCCCAAGGCCGTTCGGAAGCCCACACCAGGAGGTCCCGCACATGTGCCTCGCGATCCCCGCAAAGATCGTCAGCGAGCCCAACGACAATTCCATGGCCGAGGTCGACATCCTCGGCGTGAAGCGCTTCATCAGCCTGATGATGACTCCCGACGCCACGGTGGGCGACCACGTGCTCGTGCACGCGGGCTTCGCGATCGAGGTGGTCGACGAGGAGTTCGCGCAGGAGAGCCTCGCGATGCTGCGCCAGATGGGTATCCGTACCGCTGACGAGCTCGCCGCCGAAGCCGACGAAGAGGCCGCGGCAGGGACCACCGCCTCGTGAACGATATCCTCAACGGCTTCCGCGACCCAGACGTCGCGCGGCGGCTCGTGGACGCCATCCACGAGACCGCGACCGTGCCCGCCAAGCTGATGGAGGTCTGCGGCACGCACACGATGTCCATCGCCAAGCACGGCCTGCGCGGCCTGATGCCCGAGACGATCACACTCCTGTCGGGGCCCGGCTGCCCGGTCTGCGTCACCGCCAACCCCGACATCGACCTGGCGATCGAGATCGCGCGTCAGCCCGGTGTGGTGCTCACCACGTTCGGCGACATGATGAAGGTGCCCGGCTCCTACTCCTCGCTCTCGGGCGAGAAGGCCGACGGCCGCGACGTGCGCATCGTCTACTCTCCGCTCGACTCGCTCACGATCGCTGAGAACGAGCCCGAGAAGCACGTCGTATTCCTCGGCGTGGGCTTCGAGACCACCGCGCCCACGGTGGCGCTCACCATCCGTGAAGCGGCGCGGCGCGGCCTGCCCAACTGGTCGGCGCTCTCGCTGCACAAAACGGTCCCGGAGGCGCTCCGCGCGCTCGTGAACGACCCCGAGGTTCAGATCACCGGCTTCATCCTGCCCGGCCACGTCTCCACGATCATCGGCACCGCTCCCTACGAGTTCCTCGCACGCGAGTACGGAGTGCCGAGCGTGATCACCGGCTTCGAACCGGTGGACGTGCTGCAGGGCGTCTGGATGCTCAGCAAGCAGCTGGCCGAGGGCCGCGCCGAGGTGGAGATCGCCTACGGCCGCGGCGTCCACGCCGAGGGCAATCCCACGGCGGTGGCGGCCATCGAGGCGGCGTTCGAGCCGGTCGACGCCGAGTGGCGCGGGATCGGCGTGATCCCGGGCACCGGGCTGGCGCTCAGATCCGAGTTCGCGCAGTATGACGCCCGCGTGCGCGTGCCGTGCACGCCGCCGGAGCCGCGCGAGATCAAGGGCTGCCAGTGCGGCGACGTGCTGCGCGGCGTGGTGCTCCCCTTCGACTGCAAGCTCTTCGGCCGGGCATGTACGCCCGAGCACCCCATCGGCCCGTGCATGGTGTCGAGCGAGGGCAGCTGCGCTGCGTACTACCGGTACACCGACTACGGGAAGGCATAGACCATGCGCTCCGATCGCATCCTGCTCGCGCACGGCAGCGGCGGCACGATGATGAAGGAGCTCATCGAGGAGCTCTTCGTGGCCGAGTTCGGTGACGACGTGCTGCGCCGCATGGACGACGCCGCCGCGCTCCCCTTCCCCGGCAGCCGCCTGGCGTTCTCCACCGACACCTACACCGTGACACCGCTGTTCTTCCCCGGCGGCGACATCGGNNTCGCGGTCTGCGGCACGGTGAACGATGTCGCCACCTCCGGCGCGACACCGCTCTACCTCTCGGTCGGCTTCGTGCTCGAAGAGGGCATGCCGGTGGCCGAGCTCAAGCGGATCATCATCTCGATGCACGACGCCGCCGCCGAGGCCGGCGTGCGCATCGTCACGGGCGACACGAAGGTCGTGGAGCGCGGACACGGCGACGGCTGCTACATCAACACCGCCGGCGTGGGCGTGCTGGCCGAGGGACTCGATCTGTCCGGCGCGCACTGCCGCCCCGGCGACGTGGTGCTGCTCTCGGGCACGCTCGGCGATCACGGCATCGCGGTCATGTCGACCCGCGAGGGCCTCTCCTTCTCCACCGACATCCGCACGGATGCGGCGCCTTTGAACGCGCTGGTCGCCGCCGTCTTAGAGGCCGCGCCGGACGTCCGCTGCTTCCGCGATCCGACCCGTGGCGGACTCGCGAGCACCTTGAACGAGCTCGCCGAGGCCTCTCGCGTGTCGATCACCGTGGAGGAGCCGGCCGTGCCGGTCCGCGACCAGGTGCGTGGCGCATGCGAGATGCTCGGCTATGACGTCTTCCAGGTGGCCAACGAAGGCAAGATGGTGGCGGTCGTGCCTGAGGACCAGGCCGAGGCCGCACTGGCCGCGATGCAAGCCTCCCCGTACGGCGATGAGGCTGCCATCGTCGGAACGGTCGCCGAGGCTCCCGCCGGCAAGGTCTACGTGCGCACGTCCTTTGGCGCCACGCGCATCATGGACATGCTCGTGGGCGAGCAGCTGCCCCGGATCTGCTAGGTCCGCCGTGCCCCACGACGTCGCTGCCACCCGCGCCGAGCGGATCTCGGGGCTCGTGCGCGTAGCGCTCACCGGTGTCGTGTGGGGTACCATCCCGCTCGTCTTGCGAGCCTCCGACGGCGATCCGTGGGTCAAGGTCTTCTACCGGGTGCTCTTCGCGGCGCTCGTGATCGGGATCTGGATGCTCGCCACCGGACGCTGGCGGGAGCTCACCACGATGGACCGGCAGAAGCGCAGGCAGCTCGCCGGTCAGGGCCTGCTCCTCACGGCGAACTGGCTGCTGTTCCTCACCGCTCTCGACCTCACCGAGGTCGCCACCGCCGAACTGCTCGGTTACACCGGCCCGGTGTTCGTCGCGGCGCTCACGCCCGCGCTCATCGGCGAGCGGTTCGACCGGAGGATCGTCCTACCGCTCGCACTCGCGCTGAGCGGTATCGTCGTGATCCTCGCGCAGCACGGCCTCGCTCTTGGGAGCGGACGTCAGGCGCTCGGAGCGGCGCTGGCGGCGGGCTCGGCGCTCACCTACGCGGCGCTGCTCCTTCGCTCCAAGAAGATCCTCCGCGGTGTCTCCACCGGGGCATTGATGCTTGGACAGTACATCGTCGCCGCAGTCGTCCTCCTGCCGGTGGTGATCTACTCCTATGCGAACGGGGGCGGGCCCACCTCCACAGGCTCGTACGCCGCACTGGCCACCCTCGGCATCGTCCACACCGCACTGGCCGGCTTCGTGTTCTTCGGAGGGCTGCGGCACATCCGCGCGGACCACGCCGGCATACTCATGTACGCTGAACCGGTGAGCGCCGTGATCTTCGCCGCGCTCTTCCTCGGGGAGCCGCTCACGCCGGCGACCGTGATCGGTGGCGTGATGGTCGTGCTCGGTGGCGTGCTCGTCGCTAGAATGGAACCGGCGCCGAGTATCGAGGCACCTGCCCCGATCGACGGTGCCGAAGTCTCGTAGGGAGGTTCGGCGATGGGCGCACTCGAGCGACTGGAAGAGCTTGACGCGGTACGGCGGCTGCGTGAGCGGGACGCATCGCTGTTCAGCGACGATCTCGATATGCGCATCCCGATCATGCAGCGTCTCGGGTGGACCGACCTCGCCGAGAAGGCGCCCGGCAGGTTCGCGCTGCTCGACGGCCTGGCCGAAGCGCTGCGTTCCGAAGGCACGACCGATCTTCTGCTCCTCGGAATGGGCGGCTCATCTCTCGCGCCGCTCGTGATGGAGCGCATCATCGGGTCGGCGGAAGGGTCGCCCCGCCTGCACGTTCTCGACACGACCTCGCCCGTCCAGGTCACCGAACTCCTCGCCACGCTGGACCGCGAGAGCACGTACGCGATCATCGCGAGCAAGTCGGGATCGACGATCGAGCCGCTGTCACTGTATGCCATCGTGCATGCATGGCTCACCGCCGACGGCATGACGCGCCGCGAAGCCGGCCGCCGCTTCATCGTCATCACCGACCCCGGCTCACCGCTCGAGAAGCTCCGCCAGCGCGATCTGATGCGGACCACGCTGACCGGACCCGCAACGGTGGGCGGGCGCTATTCGGCGCTCTCGATGTTCGGGCTCGCCCCCGCCGCGATGATCGGCATACACCTCCCCAGCCTCGTGATGCGTGCGCAGGCGATGGAGCGAGCGTGCTCCGCGCCGGTGGCAGAGAATCCGGCGGCACTCCTGGCCGGCTGGTTGGCCGAGTCGTGGGAGGCGGGGCGCGACAAATTGACCCTGGTCGCATCGGACCGCTATCGCCCCTTCGGCCTGTGGGTCGAGCAGCTCGTTGCGGAGTCCCTCGGCAAGAACGGGCGGGGCATCGTACCCGTGATCGAGAGCAAGACGCCTGCGCCGGCCGATCTGGGAGGCGACCGCGCGGTCGTCGTCATCCGCTTCGGCGACGACGCCGCACTCGCCGACTGGTCGCGTCAGGTGGCGGCCGACCATCCCGTCTTCGAGCTCACGGTCACCGACGTGTTCGATGTCGGCGCGGAGTTCGTACGCTGGGAGTACGCCGTCGCACTCACCGGCGTGCTCCTCGACGTCAACCCGTTCGACGAACTCGCGGTGACCGAGGCGAAGACCGCGACCAAGGCCATCCTCGACGGTGGAGCGAGCGAGGTGCCACCGGCATCGCTGGATCTCGACGGCACCTGGATCACGTACGCCGGCGGCTTCGAGCTGCCCGATGTGCAGCCCCTCGACCGCGCCTCTGCGCTCGCGGGGGCGACCGACGCCGCGGCCGAGGGCGACTACATCGCGCTGTTGGTGTACGCACCCGATGACGAGCAGCGTCTCGCACCCCTGCGGGCGGCATGCTCGAAGCTGTCCGCCGCCACCGGTCGAGCGGTCTGCCTCGAGCTCGGCCCACGCTACCTGCACTCGACGGGTCAGCTTCACAAGGGCGGGCCGAACAACGGCGTCTTCATCCTTGTGACGGCGCGTGACCGCGAGGACCTCGAGATCCCCGGCAAGCGCTTCACGATGGCGGCGCTGCACCGGGCACAGGCCGAGGGCGACCTGGTCACGCTCGCTCGCCATCACCGGCGCGTGCTGCGCCTTGATCTGCCCTCCACGAGCGTCGAATCACTCGCGGCACTCGCGGCCGACATCGAGGCAGCGGCCGGCTAGCGGTTCCTGTCCGCCCCGCAAGCGACAGCGCCGGCCCCACCCCTTCGGGTGAAGCCGGCGCGCCGGGTCGGGCCGTCTGGGGGGAACAGCCCGTGGAACGCTACTTCGCCTTGCCGAACATGCTGCCGACCTTGTCGAGACCGTGCTGCTTCTCATGGCGCTCGCTCGCGGTGCCATGGATGCGCATCCAGATCTGATCGACGTTCTTGGGGAGCTGCCCGTCGATCTTACTCACGATGATGATGGTGAGCAGACCGAGCGGGAACGTGAAGAGCACGGGGAAGGTGAGCGCCCCGAAGAACCCGAGGACGCCCTCCCTCCCAACCGTCCCGAGCTGCTGAAGGATGTTCAGGAAGATGATCGAGATGGCGCTGATGAGGCCCACGAGCATACCTGCGGTCGCGCCCTTCTCGGTCGTCCCCTTCCACCAGATGCCAGTCAGCAGCATAGGCACAAAAGCGCTCGCGCCCACCGAGAATGCCCAGGTGACCATCATCGCTATCAGCGCCGGGTAGGCCTGGTCCAGTCCGTACTTGGGGATGGCCAGACCGATGAACAGTGCAAGGGCCGCGAACGACAGCACGGCGATCTTGCCCACGGCCACGCGCTTGGCCTCTGTCGCGTTGGGATCGATGTACTTCTCGTACACGTCGTGCCCGATCGCGGACGCAGCGGCGATGAGCAGGCCGCCGACGGTGGAGAACATCGCGGCAAACGCGCCTGCTGAGACAACGCCCATGAGCCACTGGCCACCCAGGATCTCGCCAAGCATCGGCATGACCTGGTCAGGCTTCACGAGCAGCCCGTGCACTGTTGCCGCCTGTATCGTCTCGCCACCGGCAAGGTAGTCCTTGATGAAGCCGATGCCCGCAAGCCCGGCGATCGGGGCGAGGATGTAGAAGGTGCCGATGAAGACGAGCACCCAGAACGTCGAGCGCCGTGCCGCAGCGCCTGAGGGGTTCGTGTAGTAGCGGTTCAGGATGTGCGGCAGTCCGGCCGTGCCCAGCACGAGCGCAAGCACCATCGAGAACTGATCGAAGGCGTTGTACCGATGACCCGGCTCCGCGAAGAGCTGGTCCCTGAGTTCATGCAGCTTATTGCCGCTCGGCAGCGCGACCGGGATCTTCCCCTCGGCGCCGCTCTCTACGAACTCCTCGACCTTCGCGAACTCATCGGCGGTCATGATCGCTTCGGCCTGCTCCATCGGCGTTACACCGGTGGCGTTCTCGGTGGTGAGTTCGGCCACAGTGAGCTGCTTGGTGTTGACGATCGGTGCGGAGGACGCCTCCTTGAGCGCGTCCGGGTAGCTGAAACCGCTACCGAACGCAAAGACGACGACGAGGAACATCGCGAACCACAGCCACCAGAACTGGAAGATCTGATTGAGGGTGGTGCCCTTCATCCCACCCACCGCAACGTAGAAGGCGATGATGGCGGCAACCATGACAACGCCCGTGGTGTACGGATCCATGCCGAAGAAGCCCTTGCCGACGAGGACCTGCCACGTCGTTCCGGCACCGAACATCTGCGGCGCCATATAGAAGAGCGAGGTGAGCAGCACTGCGATGACGGTGATCAGCCTGATACGGTTGCTGCCGAAGCGCCCGAACGCGAAGTCGGCCACGGTGTACTCGCCGAAACGCCTAAGCGCTGAGGCGATGAAGAGCACAACGACCATGAAGCCGCCCGCGAAGCCTGCCGCATACCAGACGCCGTCGAGGCCTGACGCGTACACCGCGCCGGCAACGCCCAGGAACGATGCGGCCGACAGGTAGTCACCCGAGATCGCCGAGGCGTTGGAGAAGGATCCGACCTTGCGCCCTGCCAGGTAGAAGTCGGCAGTGGTGCGCGTGAAACGGCGGCTGAAGATCGAGAGCGCGATGGTGAAGACGATCAGACCGATGACGAGCACGATCGCTATGGTGTTCATTCGGCTTACGCCTCCTTCGCAGTCTCAGTGGCCGTGATCGCATCGGCCATGTGCATCAGCTCTTCGTCGAGCTTGTCGGCCTGTTTGGAGTAGGTCCAGGCCATGGTCCAGAGGAAGATGTAGTAGAGCAACGAGACGACCAGGTAGTTGGCGGTGAAGCCGCCCCAGATCGGCACCGCGTACCAGCCCTCCCACCACACCGAGGCGGCGGGGATGGCCAGCGTCACTGCGAAGAAGACCGCTCCGTAGGTGAAGCTCAGCTTGCGCTGTGCGCGGAAGACGAGATCCACGCTCTCGATCGTGTCGGTATGGTCGCCGTGACGGACATGCGTATCGTCACCGGAGACCGTCGATATCGCGTGCGACTTCATGTCGGGCATTGAGAGCACCTCCTTGAGGGTAGCCGGGTCTCCGGCGGTCAGTCGGCCTTCACGACGAGCACCGGGATCGGCGAGCCCTTCACGACCGTCTCGGCCACGCTGCCGAGCGCGATGCGCTTGAGGCCGGTCCGACCCGTGTCGCCGATGACGATCATGTCGGCCTTCCAGCCCTCGGCCACCGCCACGATCCGCTTGGCGACGCCGCCCTGGACGATCTCGACCTCGCACTCGACGCCGTTGCGCTCGCAGAGTGCATGTGCGAGTGCGAGTCCCCTGATCGAGGCGTGCACGCCCTCGTAGACGTCCTCGGTCATGACCTCCTCCGGGTACTCGAGCGACTCGAGGCCCGTGTCGACGTAGATCGCCTTCACCGTCGCGCCAAAGGTCTTGGCGAGCGCCACCGCGTACTCCGTGGCGGCAACCGACGGCTCGGACCCGTCCGTCGGGAGCAAGATGCGCCCGATCTCGACACAGACCTCGTCGATGTCACCGAGCTTGACGTTCTCGGCCGATCCCTTGATGCAGACCTGCATGCGTCCCACCTCCCAGCGACCATCGGGCGGCGTGCGCGCGCCCGTGGAGATAAGGCTAGGCCTGCACGAGGACGTGCGGAACGAAGCCGCCGCGTACGGCGGCGATAACTCGGCGTGAGGAAGGAATCGGGGGGTGAACGGCGAGACCGGAGCATCCGACCGCCTGCACACCCGCTCACCGCCCGCGAGACCCCGTTCGCCGCTGTTTTCGGCGAGAACCCCGACTACGCGAGCTCGATGACCCGAGCGGACGGTGGGACGGCGTCCATGTCGATGATGGCGGCTGTGGGGCCGTGACCGTCACGGTTGTGCCCGCCGGCGCTGCCGGGATTGACGAACAGCACGTCACCAATCCGCTCGATCGCGGGACGGTGGGTGTGACCGCTGACGACCACCGTGACGCCATCGGGGATGCCTGCGGCGACCACCTCGCTCGCCTTATGCGTCACGAGGATGCGCGCCTCACCCGCGCGCACCGTCGCCGTGTCCAGCAGTCGCCAGCAAAGATCACCCGAGTCCATGTTGCCGCGCACGGCGGTCACCGGCGCGATAGCCGAGAGCTCGTCGAGAACACGCTGCGCACCGATGTCACCGGCATGGATGATCCGGTCCACCCCCGCCAAGGCACTGCCGATCGATGCGGGCAGCGTGCCGTGAGTGTCTGAGACGACGCCGATCAGCATGGTCACAGTCCCAGCGATCGTTTCAGCGCCGGCGCACGTCTGCGCGAGACAGGGATCCGCGTGTGCGACTCGTCCTGGAGCGTGAGTTCCATGGTGCCACCGTACATCGGCTCGACCTCCTTCACGCGCGCGAGGTTCACCAGGTAGCGGCGATGCACGCGGAAGAAGCCCTGTGGCTCCAGTTTGTGCTCGAGATCGGCGAGGGAGAGGGTGGAGAGGAAACGCCCACCGTCGGTGTAGATGTAGCTGTAGTCGTCCTTCGCCATGACGTGACAGATTTCCGCAACCTGCAGCAGCAGCTTGCGGCCGCCCTTCTCCACCGGGATCCGGTCGATCCGGACGGGCGCACCCGCCGTGGGCGCGACGCGCTCGATCGCCGTCCGCAATCGGTGGATCTCGACGGGCTTGACCAGATAGTCGACAGCGGCGACCTCGAAGGCCTTCACCGCATGCTCACTGTGTGCGGTGACGAAGACTATCGCGGGCGGATGCGTCAAACCGCTCAACGCCTCGGCAAGCTCCATGCCCGACAGTCCGGGCATGTTGACGTCCAAGAACACCACGTCGTAGGGTATCGCCTTGATCAACTGGAGCGCTTCCACGGCGCTGCCCGCCTCACCCACGACCTCCACACCACCGGCCTCCCCGAGCAGGAACCGCAACTCGGAGCGCGCCGGCACTTCGTCGTCAACGAGAAGCGCCTTGAGCATCCCTACTCGCCCGCCTTCGTTGTCGCGGGAACGATGATCGAAACGGTGACCGTCGTCCCCTCGCCCGCGACACTGGCCACCTCGAGCCCGCTGCCAAGCCCGAAATGCCCCTTCAGTCTATCGTCCACGTTCTTGAGTGCGATGCCTAGGCCCGTGCCGAATCCGGCCTCCAGGACGTGTGGCATATCCTCCTCGGATATTCCCACGCCGTCATCGGCCACGCGCACGCACACCGTCCGCCCGTACTGGCGGCCCGTCAGCGTGATGGTGAGCGGGCGATCGGCGCGCACGCCGTGCTGCACACAGTTCTCCACGAGCGGCTGGAGGATGAACGCCGGTACCGGCAGGTCGAGGACCTCCGGATCGAAGTCCGAGGTCACCACCAGCCGATCACCAAAGCGGGCCTGCTCGAAGCGCAGATAGGTGAGCGCATACTCGAGCTCCTGACGCAGCGGGATGAGGCCCTCGTTGTCCTCGAGCATCCGCCGGTAGAACGAGGCGAACTCCCGCAGCAACTCACGCGCGGTCTGTGGATCCGTACGGATCAGCATCGCGATCGTGTTGATCGTGTTGAACAGGAAGTGCGGGTTGATCTGTGCCTGGAGGGCCTTGAGCTCCATGCGGCACGCGAGCGCCGTCTGCTTCTCAAGCTCGGAGATCTCGAGCTGGGTGGAGAGGAGTCGCGCGAGGCCCTCCACCATCGTCACCTGCGTCTCGTTCAGCAACCGCGGCGTGGTGTAGTAGAACTTGAGGGTTCCGACCGCCTCTCCGCGCATCTCGAGCGGCACCACTATCGCGGCCCGCAACATGCAGTCACGGCGGGGGCATCCGATCTCATCTTTCGAGGCGAGGATCCGATGCTCGTTCATCTCGATCGCCTCGCGCGTCGCGCGCGTCATGATCGGGCCTCCTGCGGCGTGGTGATCCTCACCGATGCCCGCGAACCCGAGCACCCGCTCGGTGTCGGTGATGGCCACGGCAGCCGCAGCGTCGGTCTCCTCGAGGGCGAGCCTACAGACAGCCTGGGCGGTCCCGGGCTCCAGGCCCTGCCGCAGATAGGTGAGTGAGCGCTCCGCGATCTCGAGGATCTGATGCGACTGCAGCGCGCGAAGATGGTCCGGCCGCGTGGCCACACGTGTGGCGAGCAGACCGACCGCCACCAACACCAGACCTCCGACCGCGAGCACGTATACCGTGCGCGGGAGCTGCGCGAACAGCCCGACCAACACCAGTACCGCGATGATGGATGTCGCGATGACAAGCATCGCATCGGTCACGTACTGACGGGTGATCGAAGGGGCCCTCACCTCACGCTCCATCTCTGCCATCGCGCAGGAACGCATACCGACGTCCCGTGTCCCGAAACCCGGCTCCGCGATAGAGCCGCTGCGAGACCGCGTTCTCAGTCTGCGTCGAGAGCAGCACACGCTGACCGCCCTGACCGCACACATAGTGGACCGTATCGGACAGCAGCACCGACCCGATCCCCTCCCGGCGCCTCTCGGGCACCACACAGAGCCTACCGAGCAGTCCCTCGGAGCCGCTGACGGTGCACAGAGTATAGCCGAGGGCCTCACCGTTCTGCTCGGCGATGGCCAGACGCGATGAGGCGAAGAAGCGGCTCAGATGCCGGGCATCGTAGCGCCAGAACGAGTCGAAGCAGCGCGCATCGATGTCGAGCAACACGCGCAGATCATCCGGATCGGCGGTCCGCACCACGATGCCCTCGACCGCCGACCGCCCGGCGGCTTCGGCGAGGTGACTCCGTTGGTATGTCGCGAGGATCACACACGGCCGCATTCCTTCGGCAACGTACGGGTGCATCTCCTCGACGGGCGTGGGCGGGCTGACGATGTCGGTGAAGCCCTGTGTGTCCGCCACTGCACGGATATCCGCGAGCGCATCTCCGATGCGGGTGACCGGACACCACAGCGCGTCGATCGCCAGATAGGGTAGATGGTCTCGCCACCTGCTCACAACGGCCGCATCCCCGCGTGCGCTCACCCGGATGCGCCAGGGCTCGCTGGCGTGGATGGACTCCAGTTCGGCCTGGCCGTCCACCACCCTGGCGGCCGTGAGCGTGCGCGTGAGGCGGGCGATCTCGGTGGCATCGGCGTTGTGAAAGCCCGCGGCCACTCAGAGCAGCCCCAACTCGACCGCGCCGAGAGTGAGTCCCAGCACGAGAAGCATGGCCGCGAAGCCCACCTGCACCCACCGGTCCGCGGAGACGGTGGTGATCCTGGCGCCCAGCAGGGCCCCGGGAACGACTCCGATCGCGAGCTGCAGAGCCAGACCCACGTCGATGTTGCCGAGAAGGTAGTGCGTGACCGTGCCCGGGATCGCGAGCAGGCTCACGACCACCAGGCTGGTGGCGACGGCCCGCTTCGGTGGGAACGCGAAGTAGCGCACCAGCGCCGGAACCACGATGAACCCGCCACCCATGCCGAGAAAGCCCGAGTATATGCCGGCGGCGGCACCCAGCCCGGCGAGCCACAGCCACGAGCGGGTGCGCCCGGCGTGGGCGATACGCTCGTGCTCCGGCCGCCTGGCACGGAACGCGAGGTGCAGCGTGTCCGCTGCGGTCCAGCAGATGATCGCCGCGGTGACGATCAACACGACGCTGCCACCCACGAGCGTGGTCGCCCGCGCGCCGATCACCGCGAACACGCCACCCACGATCCCCGCGATCACTCCGGTGCGCAGATCGACCAGGCCCTTGCGCGCGTACGTGAGGGCGCCCGCTATAGCGCTGGGCACGATCACAGGCAGCGGTGTCCCCACCGCGATGAGCTCCGGCTGGCCGAGAAGCAGCCGGATCGCGGGCGTCGTGATGAGCGCACCGCCGATCCCGAACATCCCCGAGAGGGTCCCCGACACGAAGCCGACGGCCACCGCGAGCGGCCAGGTCACGGACATCGCGTCAGTCGGCCTGGATCATGGGGAAACGTCCGGTGAGCGCGCCGCGGTCCACCCGCCGCTCACCGGTGAACAGCGACTTCAGCGCGATGTCGTTCCACACGCGATCGGTGAGCATCGGCCAACGGCGCTGGAACGCGAAGTACAACTCGCAGTTCTGCCGGGCATAGCCCTGCGCCTCCGGCACGACCTTGGTCGCGATCGACAGATACGCTCCCCGCTCGTTGCTGGAGATCGCACGCAGGAGCGCGGTGGCGCGGACGCGCCAGTTGACCGAGCTGTCCACAAGGTGCCCCGGATACGGCATCAGCGACTCGGCGCTCACCTGGCGCAGATCCACCTGGGACTTCGAGAACTCGAGTTTCCGGTGCGTGTAGATGAATCGGTAGACGTCGTCGTGGAAACGGCCCGCCTTGCTCGGCGGCGCCGGGGGATGGTGGATGATGGGCCACTCCGAGTCCAGGAACACGTCCCCGCCGTGCATGCGCGCGTTGATCACGTAGTCGATGTCCTCGCCACGCACGGCCCACGGGTCGAACGAGACGTTGCAGTACATGTCCCGATGTAGCGCCATGCACCCGCCGAATGCGAGTGAGCTCGCTTTGATGCGCGGCGGCTTGAGCGCGGACGTCAGCGCCCTGTTGTACAGCTCGCGCTGTCGCCAGAACATGTCGGTCCAGGGCTCCTTGCCGGGAAGGAGATGGCTGCCGGCGTCATCCGTGTAGTAGCCGCACTTCGCGAGGACGGGCCGGTTCTGGGCATCGGCCTGACCGAGACCCTCGAGCGCCCGCGAGAGGAACGCCGGGTCGGTGACGACCTGGTCGTCGTCAAGGAACACGACGACTTCGCTGCCGAGCACAGAGGCGATGAGCAGACCCACATTGCGCACGCCACCGTAGCTGGAGAGGCTCACGCCACTGATGACGTCCGCGAACTCGAGCTGCTCCATGCGACGGTGCAGCGAGCCCATCTCGGCGGGCCCGCACACGAGTGTGTCCAGGCCGGGGAAGTCACTCAGGATCTCCTGCACCCGGTCCTCGGCGGCGTGCTCGATCGACTCGTCGGTGACCGCGACGATCACGACGACCCTGCCGAGCCCCCTGACCTGCTCGAGCGAGCGGAGGCAGTCGGGTAGCGTGCCCGACTCGTCGAGCGGGGTGGGGTGATCGAAGCGGATACGCGATCGGTTCGTGCCGCGACCGCGGCGGCGCGTCCAGAACGTCGGTATGACAACGGTGGGTTGCACGTGAGTCCCTTCGGATGACGGTCGCGCCGGCGAGCGGCGTGAGTCACATTCTAACGGTTCGCGCGCCTCATCGGCTCCTCAACGGCTATTCCGGATCGACCATGCCCAGTGACGTCCCGCACTGCGAGCAGACGCCGTCGCGCGATCGGCGCCGACGCACCGTGTAGCCGTCTCGAGCGATCGCGACCGTGCCGCACCCGGGGCAGACGGTGTCCTCCCCTCCCGGCACCGAGACATTGCCGAGGAACACGAAGTGAAGCCCGGTCTCGATGCCGATCCGGCGCGCATGCTCCAGCGTTGCGATCGGAGTTGGTTCGAGGTACCCCAGGTCGAGATACGGAAAGAACCGCGTGATGTGCCACGGGGTGTCCGGGCCGAGGGCCCCCTGTATCCAGCGCGCAATCCCCGCGAGCGTCTCGTCATCATCGTTCACGGTGGGGATGACGTTCGTCACCACCTCGACGTGCATCGACCACCGCGTCTTCGCGCGTTCGGCGGCATCGAGGATGGACCGGAACGAACCCACCCTGCACAGATCGCGGTAGACGCGGTCGCTGAACCCCTTCACATCGACCCGCCACACGTCGATGACGTCGCCCAGCAGGTCGAGGCCCGCCGACGTCACATAGCCGTTCGTCACCATCACCGTGTACAACCCCGCGTCCTTGCACGCGCGGGCCACGTCAAGCACGTACTCGATCCAGATGACCGGCTCGTTGTAGGTGAAGGCGACCCCCGAGCAGCCCTGCGCATCGGCAAGGGACACGACCTCTTCGGGTGGCAGGTGGTCGAGCAACGCCTTCTCGCCCGGGCTCGAGCGGCTGATCTGCCAGTTCTGGCAATGCCCGCAGCGCATGGAACAACCCACACTGCCGAGTGAGAGCGCCCTGCTGCCGGGATGGAAGTGGAAGACCGGCTTCTTCTCGATGGGGTCGACCGCGACCGACGAGACGAGCCCGTAGGTGAGCGCGTAGAGCGTGCCCCTCCGGTTCTCACGAACGCCGCAGATGCCCCGATGGCCCTCGGCGATACGGCAGTCGTTCGGACACAGGAGACAGTGGACGCGGTCACCGTCCGGCTCCCAGAGCAGCGCCTCGTGCATGCGGGCCTCCTAGCCGGGGGCCAGGTGCACCCTGTCCCCTCCGGCGACCATCGCCTCGTGCAGTGCCGCGTCCGCCGCCTCGAGCAGAGGCTGCATGTCGTTCAGGCCCGGAGATGCCGCCGCGATGCCGAGCGATGCGGTCACGGTCACATCCCCTGTATACCCGCCCGCCTCGACCGTGTAGGCTCTGTCGCCGATGATGCTCCTGAGCTTCTCCGCCACCGCGAATCCCGCGGTCTTGCCGATGCCGGGCAGTATGACCGCGAACTGGTCCCCCATCCAGCGGGCGGGGAAGTCCGTGGTCCGCAGCGAGCCGGTCAGGCGCTGCGCGATGACCTCCAGTACGGCGTCACCGCCTTTACGTCCGACTCGGTCGTTGATCGCGCCGAACCCATCCACATCGATGAAGACCACCACGAGCGGTGAACCGTACCGAACGTACCGCGCGAGCTCCACATCCAGGCGATCGGAGAAAGCACGCCGATTCCACAGACCCGTGATGGGATCGAGCGTCTGGGACTCGGCCAGAGCGTCCCTGCTCTCGCCGAAAAGCCGTCGCTGCAGCGGCAGGCACAGGTCCCAGGACGACTCGGCGTTGAATATCGCGATCGCGTGCTCGACACAGGTGTCCCAGCCGCACGCCCCGCAGTCGAGTGTGGTCTCACGGGTGAACCGGCCGGCGGCCAACACGCCATCGACCTCGTCGATGGTGGGGCGTCGCACCTGCACCGGCTCGGCAGCGAACGAGCGGACCGTCTCAACGGCGGGAAGGACACCCAGCATCGCGCGGGTGCTGACATGGGTGACTCCGGGGTGCTGGCGGGCGGTGGACTCGATCGTCCGCTTGGCGAATACGCTCAGACCGGGGTTCACCGCCGGACCGTCGATACAGCCCTCGCAGTTGAGCACGTCGATGATGGTCGGTCCGGTCTCACCCGCCACAAGTGCCTTCAGCAGCCGGTCGAACTCCTCGAGACCGCGGATCACGTGCACATCGGCGTCGGTGAGGTCGCGCGACACCAACGTCTGCCGGGGGAACCCATCGGTGAGTGAGATCTCCTTGAGTACGCCGGGGCGAGGAGCAACGACTCCGGGTGGGCGCCGGGCATCGTTCGCGACCACCGACTCCATGAGGCGCTTCAGTTCGAGGAAGTCGATGGCTGCATCGACCACGCCTTCGAACTGCGGGTCACGATACTCGTCTTTGCGTGCGTAGCACGGGCCCACGTATACGATCGCGGCATCGGCGGCGTACACCCCACGGATGAGCCGCGCCTGGGCGACGTACGGCGGCACGATGGGCGCGAGAGCGGGAACGAGCGCCGGGTAGTACTTCCGCACGAAGTCCACGGCGACCGGGCAGGTCGATCGGATGCTCAACAACATGTCCCCGCGCGTGTGGAGTTGCTCGTACGCCTCGGCAACGATCTCTTCGCCCAGGAGCGTCGTCTCGATAGCCCAGAAGCCGAGCATCTCCAGCGCCCGCTCCACCTGACCGACCGTCATCGGGTGGAGCGCCGCGATGAACTCGCTCGCCAGCAGTGCGATCACCGGAGTCTGCGACCGCAGGAGATCGAGCACTCGTGGTGTGTCGTCCCGCACGAGGTGGCCGCCGTGAATGCACTCCGTGACGCACAGGCCGCACGCCACGCACTTCTCTTGCACGACCTCGGACCGTCCGTTGATGACCCTGATCGCCTTGACCGGGCAGACGCGCGCGCAACTCCAACACTCGGTGCACGCGTTCCTCGGATGCTCGATCAGCGGGGTGATATCCGATGCAGGTTGCTCCACGGTCCCCCCCGTCTAGCCCTGACCCGACAGCAGACGGTCCACGCCGAGCCGTCTCAATGCACGCAAGAGCGGAAGTCCGATCCCGTAGACCACGATCGCCTGCCCGATGCCGACGGTCACCACGCCGAAGAGATACATCGCAGGCCACGAACCCGACGCGTCGATGCCGAGGGCCGAGAGCCGATAGAAGTCGAGTCCCGTCGCGCCCGCCAGCATAAGCGGCAGATACGCGGGGATGATGATCGCGTTCGTGACCACGGGTCCCGCGAGCGCGACGAGCGGGCGCTGCCGGTGCCGCCACGTCCACCACGCGCCCAGCAGCGTCGCCGCACCTCCCAACACCACATCGAACATCGCGAGCACCCCGTACTGGGTGAGCATGTACGCGTTGGCGAGCACCGCGCCGACCCACAGGCCGGGAACGGCGGCGGGAGTGAGGCAGGCGACCACGGTCACCGCCTCGGAGAGTCGCAGCTGCACCGGCCCGTAGCCGAGGGGGCTCTGGATCATGACCAGCGTGAGCGCGGCATATGCCGCTGCGATCACGCCACCCTGCGCGACCGTACGGGTCCTGCCACTCATACGGTTCTCGTCTTCTGTCGGGGCAGTGAGACCTCGAACGTCGTGCCCTTGGCTAGGATACTCCTGACCGCGATCGTCCCACCGCTCGCATCCACGATGTGCTTCGCGATCGCCAGGCCGAGCCCGAAGCCGCCCGTCTCCTTCGAGCGCGAGATATCGCTCCTGTAGAAGCGGTCGAAGACACTCGGCAGGTCGTCGGCTGGAATGCCGACGCCGGTATCGCTCACATCCACGACGATCCGGTCGCGGTGGCGGCGGGTCATCACGGATATCTTTCCGCCGGCGGGCGTGTACTTGCAGGCGTTGTCCACCAGGATGCTGAGCGCCTCCTCGATGCGATCGGGGTCACCGTAGAGCCACAGCGGGCCCTCGTCGGGGCCGGTGAAGTCGAACCCCTTGTCCATGTAGCGAGTGGCGGCGTTGGCGAGGACTTCCCGGGCGATGGAGTTGATATCGTATCGGATCTGCCGATACTCGACGACCTCCTCGTTGCGGATCACCGAGAGAAGGTCGCTGCACAGCCGCGCCATCCGGCGTGACTCGCGGTCGATCGCGCTCACCGCCTCCTCACGCAACGCGGGATCCTCCGCGCCCCATGCCCGCAGGATGTTGACGTAGCCACGGATGCCGGCCACCGGTGTGGCGAGTTCGTGCGATGCGTCCGCGATGAAGCGTGACTGAGCCTCGTTGCGCCTGCGCAGGTTGTCGATCAGGTGGTTGAGCGCGCGCGCGAGCTCGGTGATCTCGTTGTCGCCCTCCTCGGGAAGATGGATGTCCAGCTGGGCAGCATCGACCGATTCGGCGGTCCGCCGCAACTCTCTCACGAGCGACAGGGTCCACCGGTTCGTGAGGTTCACGAGCCCGAGCGCGATCGCGAGAGAGATGCCGCCGACAAGGATCATCGGGATCCGGATGCTGTCCAGCGATCGTTCCTGACGTGTCGGCGAGTACTCCACCTCGAGCACGGCACGAAAGACGCCGGGCACATCCACCGGGACGTATGCGACGTTGTGCCCTAGGTCGGACGGCAGCAGTATCCCCATGGCCAGCGGACGGCCCGGGATTGTTTCGTTCACGACCTCGCCGGAGAACGCCGCGTCAGCTCGGTCCGCATCCTGGCCGTTGCCGCTGCCGCTTCCCACCGACCACACGAACTCGGGTGCCGCTCCGGCGGATGGCCAGACCCACAGGGACACGGCAGCCTCGCCGGCCACGCCCGCGACGATCGCGTCGGACGGTCCGTTCTTGATGGTCCGCGCGACGTACGCGCCGGTCTCCACATCGCTCAGACCGCGCCGGTCCGCCTCGTACAGCGCGCTGTCCACCGCGCTGTCCATCAGCAGACGGCTGGAGAGCGCCAGCCGCGCGGATGCGTCCTTGGCCTCCTGCAGTGCACCGTGTGCAACGAAGAAGTACGTGCTCAGCGTGATGCCGCCCACGAGCAGAACGGCGAAGACCGACGAGAGCATGGCGACGCGCGCCCGTATGGAGGTCAGACGCACGCGGAACCTAGCCCCTCGCGAAGAAGTACCCCACCCCGCGGATGGTCTGGACGACGCGGTTCTCCCGATCACCGATCTTGTTGCGGAGATGGCACACGAACACCTCGATGACATTGCTGTCTGTCGAGTGCTGGGCACCCCATACGGCACCCAGGATCTCATCCCGGGAGATGACACGACCGGCGTTAGAGACGAGATAGGCGAGCAAGTCGAACTCCTTGGCCGTGAGGTCCAGGGGCTCACCGTTCAAGGTCGCCAGACGGCGCTCGGGGTCGATCTTGACGCCCGAGGCCTCCTGCGGTGACTGGGTAGCGGTCGACGTGGAACGCTTCAGAAGCGCGCGGATGCGCGAGAGGAGTTCCGGGATCTCGAACGGCTTCCTCAGGTAGTCGTCCGCGCCCGCATCGAACCCCGATACCACATCGTGCGTCTCCGCCCGCGCGGTGAGCATGAGGATCGGGACGTTCGAGCCCTTCTTGCGGATGTGACGCGCCACGTCGATCCCGTCGATGCCGGGCAGCATGAGGTCGAGCAAGACGAGGTCGACATCGTTCGAATCCATGAGCTCGATAGCGGTAGGACCTTCACCGGCCCTCAACACGTCGAAGCCCGCGTGTTCGAGCTCGAGTTCGACGAAGCGTGCGATCGTAGCGTCGTCCTCGACGATCAGGATGGTTTGCTCCCCCATACATGCTCTCCCCTCGGCAGACGGTGATCCGCCGGGCCTGTGCTCGACATCGATACACCTGGGTCAATCTTAACGCCGAAGCAGCGCCTCGGCTATCTGCACCGTGTTCAGTGCGGCACCCTTGCGCAACTGGTCCGCGACGATCCACAGCTGCAGGCCATTCGCGACGCTCGGATCGGTGCGCAGCCGGCCCACATAGCAGTCGTCAGAACCCTCGAGCGACGCGGGCATCGGATAGGTCTTCGTGGCCGGCTCGTCGAGAAGGGTGACCCCGGATGCCGATGCGAGCGCCTGCCGAGCCGCTTCAAGCGCCACGGGCGCCGAGAACTCGACGTTCACGGCCTCCGAGTGGCAGCGCAGCACCGGCACCCGCACGCAGGTGGCACTGACTCGCAATGCGGGGACTCCAAGGATCTTCCGGGTCTCGACGATCATCTTCCACTCCTCTTTGGTGGAA
>DIWS01000011.1:1425-6906 GCA_002423585.1 Actinobacteria bacterium UBA6100 | reverse complement strand
CCATCGCCGCCTGGCCGGCGCCCGATGCAGCCTGGTACGTCGAGACGACCACGCGCTCGATCGGTGCAAGCGACCGCAGAACGTCGAGGACCACCACCAGCTGGATTGTGGAGCAGTTGGGGTTTGCGATCACGCCGCCGTGCCACGACAGGTCGCCCGCGTTGACTTCGGGCACCACGAGTGGCACGTCGTCATCCATGCGGAAGGCCGAGGAGTTGTCGATCATCACGCAACCCGCGCGGACCACCGCGTCGCGGTACTGCCTGGAGACATCGGCGCCAGCGCTGAACAGCGCGATGTCCACGCCCTCGAAGCTCCGCTCGGTCATCTCCTCGACGACGAGTGCGCCGCCGCCGAAAGGCAACGTCTTGCCCGCCGAACGTGCAGAGGCGAGCGCAAGCACGCGCGACGCCGGGAAACGGCGCTGCTCGAGCACGTTCAGCATCTCCCGGCCCACGGCGCCGGTGGCCCCGGCCACCGCTACCACAGGCGCTTCAGGGATGATCAGATCCCAGGCCATGTCTACTCCCCCTCCCCGCACGCCGGCACGGTCTCGACCGTGACCGTCTCTTCGGCGAGACCGAAGCTGCGGTGTAGCGCACGGACCGCCGCCTCCACCTGGTCCCCGTCGACGACGCAGGTGATCCTGATCGTCGAGGTCGCGATCAGATCGATGTTGACACCGGCCTCCGACAACGCCCGGAACATCTGCGCCGCGACACCCGGATGGGTCTTCATGCCGGCACCGACGAGCGAGACCTTTGCGATCGACTCATCGACGATCCATTCGCGCGCGCCCAGTTCCTTCACGACAGCGTCTGCGGTGCGGCGCGCTCGTACGAGATCCGCGATCGGCGTGGTGAAGGAGATGTCCGTCGTTCCGGCCTCCGAGACGTTCTGGATGATCATGTCGACGTTCACGTTCGCCTCCGCCATCCTTGTGAAGACGGTGGCGGCCACACCGGGCCGGTCGGGAACGTCGCGGATCGTGATCTTCGCCTCCGAGGTGTCATGAGCGACACCCGAGATGATCGCCTGCTCCATCGAACCGTCAGCCTCCTTGACGATCGTGCCCGTTGTCTCGGTGAAACTGGAACGGCAGTGGATGANNCGTGATTGCGCGCGAACTCGACCGAACGCAGATTCAGGACCCCTGCGCCGCTCGACGCCAGCTCGAGCATCTCCTCGTAGCTGATGGCGTCGATCTTGCGCGCATCGGGCACCACGCGAGGATCGGCGGTGTAGACGCCGTCAACGTCCGTGTAGATCTCGCACAGGTCGGCCCCGACGCCCGCCGCCACCGCCACCGCGGTCGTGTCGGATCCACCCCGGCCGAGCGTGGTGATGTGGCCGTCGGGCGTGGTGCCCTGGAAGCCGGCGACGATCACGATGCGGCCCTGGTCGATCGCCTCACGCACCCGATCCGCGCGCACCTCGATTATCTTGGCCTTGGTGTGTCCGTGGTCGGTGACGATGCCTACCTGCGGGCCGGTGAACGAGATCGCCTCATGTCCGAGTGCGTGGATCGCCATCGCAAGCAGCGCGATCGAAACCTGCTCCCCGGTCGCGAGCAGCATGTCCATCTCACGTTCGGGCGGTTCCGGATTGACCTGCGCCGCTAGCGAGACGAGATCGTCGGTGACGTCACCCATAGCCGAGAGCACCGCGATCATGCTGTTGCCGGCCTCTTTGGCCGCCACGATGCGCTCGGCAACAGCGCGGATGCGCTCAGGTGAGCCAACCGATGTTCCCCCGTATTTCTGCACGATGACGGCCATGCGTGACCCCTCGTCGAACTCGCGGCACAGGTGATGCCTCGACAGTGGCAGATAGTGTACCAGCAATCAGCGGCCGGCTCCGTGGGCCCTGAGGCTACGCAGGAGGTGTGAAGCCCAACCGCTCTGCGTGTGAGCGCATGCGCTCCGGCAACGCCTCCAGCGCTTCGCCGAGGAAGTGATCCGCAAGCCCGGCACCGGAAGCCGTCTCCATGCACTCTCCCATGATGGAGAGCGCGCGGGCCAGATGTGTTGTCACTTCGTCATCACCGAAGGACTCCACGAGCTGTATGAGCCGCCCGGCCTGGAACGAGAGCGGTATGGACTCATCCCGCAGCCGTTCGTTCACCGCGCGCTCGAGATTGTTGGCCAATCGGGGTCCACCCAGCCGCCTGAAACACGAGAACATGCCATCACCGACGGCGATGTAGACTGCCTGCGCCTCGTCAGGACCTATCTCGTCGTCTTCCTCGGAGCGGGGCCCCATGTCGTGTTCCGACGACTCGAGGACATCGATGAACGCATCGACGATGCGGGGATCGAACTGCGTCCCCGAACACCGTCGCAACTCCAACATCGCCTCCTGCTGCGAGCGCCCGCGCCGGTACGGCCGATCCGCGACCATGGCCTCGAAAGAGTCGGCGACGGTGAGCACACGCGCAAGGATCGGGATCTCCTCGGTCTTGAGGCCCGCCGGATAGCCTGCACCGTCGTAGTGCTCGTGATGGTGGCGGACTATCGGCGCGATAGGCCAGGGGAACGCCACCGGCTTGAGGATGTTGGCGCCGATCAGCGGATGATGACGCATCTGGCTCATCTCGGCGTCGGTGAGTTTGCCCGGCTTGAGCAAGATATCCTCGCTGATGCCGATCTTGCCGATGTCGTGCAGGTACGCAGCCATCTCGAGCGCGATCATCTGCTCCGGTGAGAACGCGAGGGCCTCACCGATCCGCATCGCGTAGGCCGCCACACCATCGCTGTGGCCCCGCGTGTAGGGATCCTTGGCGTCGACCGCAGCGGCGAGCGCGCGCACCGTGGCCAGATACGCCTCCTGGACGCTTGAGAAGAGCGAGATGTTGCCCACAGCGATCGTCACGTGGTTGGCGATCGTCGCAAGCAGTCGCACATCGTCACTCGAGAAGCGCTGATCCGCATCACGGCTGCCCACTGTGATGGCGCCGATGGTCCCTTCCGAAGACGGTAGAGGCACACACAGCGCCGCGAGCGCGCCGGAGAAGCCGTCACCGCGGGTCGGCGCGGAATCATCCTCGGCATTCGTCTGCGGATTGAAGATCAGCGGCCGTCCTTCGCGGACGACCCACTCGGACATCGAGTTCCGCACTGTGGAGTCATCCGCGCGCGAGAGGTCGGTCCCCTTCCATGCGCGGACCTCGAGCGTGCCAGTGTCGCGATCGAGCATGGTCACATAGCCGATCTCGACGTCGAAGATGCGCAGTGCGGAATCCAGCACGGAGTCGAGCAACGTATCCAGGTCGAGTGTTGCGCCGAGCGACCGGCTCATCTCATAGAGGGTCGCGAGCTCGAGCACCTTCTTGGTCAGCGACTCGCTGCGTTCCTGAAGCGAGTCGGTCATCCGGTTGAAGTTCTCGGCGAGTTCACTGACCTCGTTCGACCCGACGATGTCGACCTTCGCCGAGTAGTCGCCTTGAGCAACCCGTGCGGCCTTTTCCGAGAGGGCCGACAGCGGCATCGAGATGCTCCGCGCCACCCACCAGCCGAGCCCGAACAACACGGCGATGGCAACCACCGACCACATCACGATCAGGTTCGTCGTAGTGGATCTCGCACGGCCCGTCACACCGGTCCCAACGGTCGTCACCAGATACACGGTGCTTCCGGTGGGATCGTTACCGAAGACCACCTTCTCAGCGATGGTGCGATACTCCTCGCCGTCCGCATCGAGCACGTGCGGCGCCGGCTCCCCGGAATCCGCGTCCGCCAGCGCCGAAGTGATGGCATCGGGCCTGGCGCTGATGGCGACTGCAAGCGCATCGCTCAGCGTGGAGGGCACAGCTGACGCCACCAGTCGGCCCGCCGAGTCATACAGGGTAAGTGCCGCATCCGAATCCTCTGACAGCGTGGCGAGGTAGTCGTCATCGATGATCTCGGAGAGCACGAGCGTGTACGTGAGTCCCTCAGGACCCTTCACGGGCTCTAGAGCCGAAGCGGTGTACCCGCTACCGATGCGCGCGAGAATGGGATGGCTCATCAGCAGCGCCAGATAGGTACGGTCGCTCGCCCCGAGCGGCTGGTCGCCGGGCATCACCTGAAGCGTACCCGTCGAGGCCACCACCCGACCGTCCTCGTCCAGGAGCATGAGGTTGTCGGCCTTGAGTGATTGGTTGAGCAGCACGAGCTGACCTGAGACGGTGCTGATGTCCCGGTCGATGGAGGCCTGCTCGAGAACAGCGTTCTCGGCGGCGAACCGCGCGCCACGCACCGCATCGGTCCCGCGCTCCTTGATCTGGGCGATCACGGCCGCAGAAGTCGAACGCGACGTCTCGTCGACCCAGTCGTTGATGACCCGCCCTATGATGGAGACGGCCACGACCGTGGCCACGGTGCCCACCACCAGCAGCACCACGAGCAGCGGGAGCACTATTTGACTGTGCAGGTGACGACTGAGGCTGCTGGGCTTCATCTCATGGTCACCGTACGGGCGAGTAGCCGTTGGCACGGAGCATCTCCCGCGCCTCGTCCGACGTAGACCACGCCAGAAACGCCTTCACATCATCGCTGGCGTCCGGCGACGTGACCACTCCAAGAGGTCGCACCACCCGGTAGGCACCGCTCAGGATGTTCTCGACACTGGGTTCGACACCATCGAGTGCCACATGCGTCACGGGAACGTCCGTGGAAATACTGTAGCCGAGCGAGAAGTAGCCGATCGCTCCGGCGGTGGAGCTCACGCCCTGTATCATGTCCGGCTCGTAATACAGGCTCACAGCCTTGCTGCTGATCGCCAGATCCGACCCGAGCACGAACGTCCGCATGATGATCTTCGCCGATTCGTCCTCGTTGCGATCGAGGATGGTGATGGGCAGATCGGGCCCACCGAGCTCGCTCCAATTGGCGTATGCGCCAGCATAGATATCCTTCACCTGCTGGGTCGTGAGCTCGTGCAGCATCACGGAAGGATGCACCGCGATGACAAGACCATCATCGGCAAGCGCCGTGTAGTCCAGGCCCAGGGCCAGTTCGTCATCGGTGAGTTCCCGGGAGACGGCCCCGACCTCCAGGTCGCCGCTGGCCACACCCTGTACCCCGCCGCCGGAGTGCAGACCCGGCAGGTACCGCCACTCGACTTCACGGGCGGGGTATGCGCCGGTGAGCAGACGGAGCATGGGTATGCAGGTGCCCGATCCGGACAACCGCGCCACTTCGCGAGACGTCACATCAACAGCAGGCTCCGAAGACGAGCAGGAGGCAGCCGAGATGAGAACGGCGACCGCCGCCATGCTGAGCATGATACGAGCACGACGATGCATGTTGACCGAATGTCCCGTCAATCGCTGGGCGAACCTTAACCATTCTATCGCATTGGCGGCCCAGAAGAACGCCGATGGGTCCCGTTCACGCACAGCGGGACCCATCGCGATGTCAGCGTCATGCACGCCGGGCGGCTACTCGATGGCGCAACGCTTCAGGACGCCCTCGTAAGCGCGGTCCACATCGGCCTGGATCT
>DIWS01000011.1:1029-1414 GCA_002423585.1 Actinobacteria bacterium UBA6100 | reverse complement strand
GAACTCCTCGATCGGCTTCTTGTTGTTGACCTTGACCGTCTGACGCCACACACCGTCCTCGACCTCGTACACGGGCCAGAAGCCGGTCTGCACGGCGAGCTTGGCGATCTCGACGGTCATCGATGACGGGATACGCCAGCCGCGGGGGCACGGGGCGAACACGTTGAGGAACGCGGGGCCGGGCGTGTTGAACGCCTTCTCGGCCTTGCTGGTGAGATCCTTCCAGTGCGAGACCGACGCTTGCGCGGCATACGGGACTCCATGTGCCGCGATGATCGCGGTGAGGTCCTTGCGGATCTGCCGCTTGCCGGGCTGTGCCGCACCTACCTCGGAGGTGGTGGCCCATGCGCCCTTCGGCGTGGCCGATGAGCGCTGGATGCCGGTG
>DIWS01000011.1:859-1011 GCA_002423585.1 Actinobacteria bacterium UBA6100 | reverse complement strand
GGCCGATGTCGTACGTGCCGCCGTCACCACCGAAGGCCACGAAGCGGACCTTCTTGTCGGGGTCGATCTTCCCTGCGCGCTTCAGACCGTTGAATGCGGCCTCGACGCCGGAGATCGTCGCCGACGAGTTCTCGAACGCGTTGTGGATGAAC
>DIWS01000011.1:0-854 GCA_002423585.1 Actinobacteria bacterium UBA6100 | reverse complement strand
TGGTGGACACCTCGAGGCATCCGGTGGCGCAACCCACGACGACCGGGTCCTCGCCGGCACCGAGCAGCACCTGGCGGACGGCGATCGAAGCGCCGCATCCGGCGCACAGACGGTGACCGCCGGCGAGCCGGTCCTCGCGATGAGTCAGTTCTTTGAGGTTCGCCATGGCTATGCCTCCTCTCGCGCGCCGAGGTAGACAAGCCCGGCGGGGGCCGCAGAACCCGCGGCGATGTCGGACAGGTCCTGGTAGACACGCTCCATGAGCTCGAGCTTCACGTCTGCTCCACCGAGGCCGTAGATATAGCCGACGACCGGCACACGGGTCTCCGTGTCGTACAGCGCACTGCGGGTCTCGAGGAACAGCGGACCGCCCTCGGCGCCGAAGGACTCGGCGCGGTCGAGGACCGCGACGGCCTTGAGCCCCTTGAGGGCCGCGGCAAGCTCCGCGTACGGGAACGGGCGCCATACGCGGACCTTCACCACGCCGACCTTCTGGCCCTTGGCGCGCAGGTCGCGCGCGACGTGGCGCACGTTGCCGGCGGTCGAGCCGAGAACGACGATCGCCGTCTCGGCATCTTCCATGCCCCACGTCTCGATCACGTCAAACGGGCGGCCGGAGAGCGCTGAGAATTCCTCGCCCACCTGCTTGATGACCGTGCGCGCGTTCTCCATGGCCTCGCGCTGCTGGCGCTTGAACTCGAAGAACGGCCCGCCGAGGCCGGCGAACGCACCCTGGAGCACCGGGTTGTCGACATCGAGCAGCGCGTTCTTCGGCTCGTACTCACCCACGAAGCCGGCGACCGAGGCGTCGTCCATGACGTCGATGCGATCGATCGAGTGCGTGGTGATGAAGC
>DIWS01000009.1:477-135073 GCA_002423585.1 Actinobacteria bacterium UBA6100 | reverse complement strand
CCCGGTGCTGATCGGCGAGCCGGGCACCGGCAAGACCGCGATCGTGGAGGGGCTCGCTCAGCGCATCGTCGCCGGCGACGTACCCTCGACGCTCAAGGACAAGGACGTCGTGGCGCTCGACCTCGGCGCGATGGNNAGTACCGCGGCGAGTTCGAGGATCGCCTGAAGGCCGTGCTGCGTGAGATCGAGCAGGCCGAGGGCTCGAAGATCCTCTTCATCGACGAGTTGCACACGCTTGTGGGCGCCGGTGCCGCCGAGGGTTCGATGGACGCGAGCAACATGCTCAAGCCCGCGCTCGCGCGCGGCGAGCTCCATGCCATCGGCGCCACGACGCTCGACGAGTACCGCGAGCACATCGAGAAGGACGCGGCGCTCGAGCGGCGGTTCCAGCCCGTCTTCGTTGGCGAGCCCTCGGCGGAGGAGACGATCGCGATCCTCCGCGGTCTCAAGGAGCGCTACGAGGTGCACCACGGTGTGCGCATCACCGACGGCGCCATCGTGGCCGCCGCAACACTCTCGGACCGCTACATCGCCGACCGCTTCCTGCCCGACAAGGCGATCGACCTCATCGACGAGGCCGCCAGCCGGCTGCGCATCGAGATCGATTCGATGCCCGAGGAGATCGACCGGTTCGACCGGCAGCTTCGCCAGCTCCAGATCGAGGAGCAGGCGCTCCAGAAGGAGAAGGACGAGGCGTCGCGCGAGCGGCTCGACTTGCTCCGCGGCGAGATGGCGGGCCTGACCGAGCAGCTCTCGGGCCTCAAGGCCCGGTGGGAGAGCGAGAAGGGCGTCATCACCGACGTCCAGCGCCTCAAAGCCGAGCTCGATGAGGCGCGGCTCGACGGCGAGCGTGCCGAGCGCGAGGGCGACCTGCAGCGTGCCGCCGAGATCCGCTACGGCCGCCTGCCCTCCCTCGAGGGCCAGCTGACGGAGGCAGACCAGCGTCTGAAGGACCTGCAGGCCGGCTCGGCGATGCTTCGCGAGGAGGTCACCGAATCCGAGATCGCCGAGGTCGTGGGCGCGTGGACCGGCGTCCCTGTCTCGAAACTGCTCGAGGGTGAGTTGCAGAAGCTCGCGCATCTCGAGGAGTTGCTGCACGAGCGTGTGGTGGGCCAGGACGAGGCCGTGAGCGCGGTGGCGGGCGCCATCCGGCGTTCGCGCGCGGGGCTCTCGGATCCCGACCGGCCCATCGGCTCGTTCATCTTCCTCGGCCCCACGGGCGTGGGGAAGACCGAACTCGCGCGGGCGCTTGCGGCGTATCTCTTCGACGACGAGCGCAACATGGTTCGCATCGACATGTCCGAGTACATGGAGAAGTTCAGCGTGCAGCGCCTGATCGGCGCGCCTCCGGGCTACGTGGGCTACGAGGAGGGCGGCCAGCTGACCGAGGCGGTGCGGCGCCGGCCGTACTCGGTCGTGCTTCTCGATGAGATCGAGAAGGCGCATCCGGACGTGTTCAACGTTCTGCTCCAGGTGCTCGACGACGGCCGTCTCACCGACGGCCAGGGCCGCACCGTGAGCTTCCGGAACACCATCGTGATCATGACGTCCAACGTGGGCAGCCAGTACATCACCGAGCTCGCCAAGGGCGGCGGTGAGTACGAGCAGATGAAGGTGCTGGTGGAGGAGGCGCTCCGGGCCACGTTCCGGCCGGAGTTCCTGAACCGCGTCGATGATGTGGTGGTCTTCCACGCGCTGTCGCTCGAAGATGTCACGGCGATCATGGAGATCCAGTTGGGTATCGTGCGGCAGCGCCTGGCCGACCGCAAGATCGGCCTCGAGGTCACGCCCGCGGCTGCCGAGCGGATCGCGATCGACGGCTTCGACCCGGTCTTCGGCGCGCGGCCGCTAAAGCGCGTGATCCAGCGGGAGGTAGTGGACCGGGTGGCGAAGGCGCTCATCGAGGGCGCCGTGGGCGAGGGCGACACGGTCACGATAGACATCATCGACGACGAGCTCGGCGTGCGGAGTGTTGCGCACACGGGCTGAGATCGACGACCTGGCGTGAGCCGGACGGGCCGGCTTCACGCGCAATGAAAGAGGCGTTCGCGCCGGACACGCCATGACCGGACGCGGACCGCGGACATGTGGAGGTGATGATCATGGCGATCGTACGGTGGGACCCGTTCGGCGAGGCGCTGCGCATGCAGCGCGACATGGACCGGATCTTCGCCCGGCTCGGCACTGCCGAGCGCGCGGGCGAGGGCGTCGCGTGGATGCCGAAGATCGACGTGAAGCGGACCGGTGACGACGTCACCGTGCACGCGGAGCTACCGGGTATCAACCCCGACGAGGTCGAGATCGAGCTCACGGACAACGTGCTGACGATAAGGGGCGAGCGGAAGTCCAAGGTGGAGGAGGAGGGCGAAGGCTGGCTCGTCCGCGAGAGCAGCTACGGCTCCTTCGAGCGTTCGCTCACCATCCCCGAGGGTGTGGATCCGGCGGCCATCACGGCGGCGTACAAGGACGGCATCCTGGAGGTGCACGTCCCGAAGGCGCTCGAGGCCGCACGGCCAAAGACGACCAAGATCGAGGTCGCGAAGAGCTAGCGGTCGTGTCATCCGAGGCGGAGAGGGCCCCGGCGGTGCCGGGGCCCTCTTGTTCCACATCGCGTGCGGCCTGCTCGGCCGGATGCTTCTCGCGGTGTAGCTGTCAGACGATCAGTCGCCGAGCGTCACCGGTATCTCGACGATGTTGATGTCGGAGCCGTCTTGCGCGGACTGCTCGTAGACGACGATCGTCCCTTCGCCTCCCGCGGCGAGCGGGTAGGGGACCGTCACGTCGAAGGTGCCGCGCGTGCCGGTACCCGAGGTAGCCATCGCGGGCACCTCGACGATCGTGCTCCCGTCACGTCCGAGGATCCGCACCATGAATGCCGCCTCGAAGGTGTTCGCGGTGCCCGTGAGTCGGACGGGGTTTCCGGCTGTCCGCCCCGGCGCCGGACTCTCGACGAAGATCGCCGGCAGCACGTACTCGAAGTCGTTTCGGGTTTGCGGCTCATCGAGCATCAGCCCCTCGCCCGTGAAGACGTCCACGACCTCGCCATCCATCATCAGGACGACGCGGTCCACGGTGGAGAACT
Source organism: Actinobacteria bacterium UBA6100 (assembly GCA_002423585.1). Classification (GTDB taxonomy): domain Bacteria; phylum Actinomycetota; class Coriobacteriia; order Anaerosomatales; family Anaerosomataceae; genus UBA6100. The sequence continues at coordinate 131,991 of DIWS01000009.1, read as the reverse complement.
GCGTGAGCGTGTAGACGACCTGGGCGAGGCGCATCATGACCGAGAGTGAGCCGCCGCCCGATTCGAAGTGGCCTGAGAGGTCGACGCGCGCCGTCCCTCCGTCGATCGTGAGGCCGAGGAGCCGAGTGCCTGAGGGCACCGCAGTGCCGAATCCCCAGCCCTGCTCGATGGCGTTCGGCCCGGCGAGCAACTCCTCCATCGCGGCCCGTGCGATCGCGGGCGTCGCGGTGACGGTGCGTGTCACCACACCGAGGTACTCGCCGCGTGCGAAGTAGACGCGCACGGTCTGGGTGCCGGCCGGCTCGGCTGCTTCGTCGGTCTCGGCCTCATCGGACTCCACGTCCTCGACGACCGGTCCCGCCGTCTCCTCGGCGGACTCGGATTCCACGGGTTCGTCGTCGTTCTGCGACGCGCGACCTGCGAGTACGCCCGCTCCCACCGCCAGTGCGATGACCAGCACGCCTACGAGCCAGTACCACCACGGGATCGACTTCATGGCGCTCCCTCCTTCATGTGCGATTCTACCGCCTTTCGACGACCGCCAAGCGGTCGACACCCGGCTTGTTGCGCCGTTCGTCGCAGATTCGGGGGGCTCCGTCACCGGAAGGCCGCCTGTCAGTACCCGTCTGTTGCCGCTGGGTATGTCTGCCGATAGGAACAGCGGAAGGGCTATGCTTGCGCATGAGGGTGATCGGGGCTGCTATGAACGCGAGTGAGGCATCTGCCGGGGCGGCGCGGGTCTTCCCCGATCCGGCGCGGGTCTCCGTGCTCCTCGAGGGAGCTTCGTTCCCCGCTGCGCTGTGGTCCGGTTCGGAGTTGAAGTTCACCTGGACGAACGGTGTGTTCCGCGACATGCTCGAGGACGTGCGCCCACAGTGGGACCTGCTCGGCATGCCGGTCCGGGGGTTCCTGTCCGACTCACGTAGCGCATCGAGGTTCATCGATGTCGCGTACACGGGGCAACCCATCACCGTGCCGGCCTACGAGTTCAAAGCGTCGTGGGGCGAGGTGACCTACTGGCAGCTGTCCTACCTGCCGGTACCGGGACGTATCGGGCATCCGTTCGACGTGCTGCTCCTCGCGGTCGACGTCACCCCGGTGGTGGCCGAGACCGCTGCTCGCGAGGCGGTCGTGGCCGACATGCGCCGCGCGATCAACCTCATCGACGTGACGGTGCTCTCATCGCTCGATGCCGAGGACATCCTCCAGCGGGTTCTGGTGGAGGCCACAGAAGCCCTCGGCGCAGATTGGGGCTGGATCGCCGAGCGGGACGACGGAAGCTGGGTCTTCCGCAACGTGCACGGGTGGCCCGCCGAGATGACGGGCTTGCGGTTCAGCGAAGACGAGTTGTCGCTCCCGTCACTCGTCGCGCGCACGGGCCACGCGATGGCGGTCTCGCAGTCGGACGCCACGCGCCGCGAGCAGTTCGAGCTGATGGTGAAGCACGACATCGGCGCCTTTGCGCTCGTGCCGGTGAAGAGCCGCGGCGAGGTCACGGGCGTCATGGGTTTCTGCTGGGATGCCGACCTCTCGTTCAGCGACGCGCATCACGACCTGCTCCACAAACTCGAGCTGTCGCTGTCCCTCGCGCTCGAGAACGCCCGGCAGTACGCGAACGAACGGCAACTCACGCGCCAGCTCCGCGGGGCGTTCTTCTCGGCGCCGGCGGCGCTTCCCGGCTTCGAGATGGGCCATCTGTACCACGCCGCGTCCGGCGTGGGCTTCGTGGGCGGGGACTTCTACGATGTGATCCCGCTCGACGAGGGCAGGCTGGGTGTGCTCATCGGCGACGTGTCGGGTCACGGCGTGGAGGCGGCAGGCCTGACCTCGCTGGTCAAGAGCGCCATCCGCTCCGAGGCGCTGCGCCTCCCGTCTCCTGAGTCGGTGATGGATCGCGCGAACGACCTCGTGATGCGGGGCGCCGAGTCCAACGAGTTCGTCTCCGCCTTCTACGGCCTGATCGACGGGGCGACCGGCCATATGGCCTACAGCCTCGCGGGACATCCGCCGCCTGTGATCGTGCGCGCAAACGGCATCCCGGTCCTGTTGCCCGACGATGGCGGCGTGCTCGGCGTGACCGGCGGGATGCGCTACGAGAACCACGACGCCCACCTCGACGTCGGCGACCTGCTCGTGATGTACACCGACGGACTCGTGGACGCGCGCTCGCCGCGCGGCGACACGTGGGGGGTCGACCGGCTCCTGCACGCGTGCGCCAGGGTGGCGAACGAGTCCGCCGAGGCCGTGCCCGAGTCGCTGTTCATGTCGGCGTTCGGCTTCTCTGAGGGCCGTCTGGCCGACGACATCGCGATCGTGGCGCTTCGGCGGACCGAATCCACGGGTGGCTACGACCAGGGCCGTCTGGCGCTCGAGCCGGCCGTCGCCTGAGCCACGTCGTCCGCACAGACCGTCCCTCGGCGGTCTTTACATCCGCGCGCGTGGGGCAATACAGTCATGGCAGCCGTGCCGATATCGCGAGGGGGCCTTCACGATGCAGTGCCCGAACTGTCATGCCGAAGTCCGAGACGGCGCCGCGTTCTGCGGCTCGTGCGGAGCCACCATCCAGCAGCCTGCGCCCGCCCCGGCGGTGACGCCGCCGCTTCAGCCCACCACGCCGATGCCGGCACCCGCAGCTCCCGACCAGGCCGCGTACGATCAGGCGGTCTACGCTCAGCAGGTGGCGGACTATGAGCGGCAGAAGGCCGCGTACGATCAGGCACAGTACGCCGCACAGCCGGGTCAGCAGCCTCCCGTCGCTCCCCGCAAGAAGAAGACGGGGCTCGTCGTCACGATCATCATCATCCTCGTCCTGCTGCTCATCGGGTGCAGTGTGGGCGGGTTCTTCGCTTATAAGGCGCTCAAGGACGCGGCGGATGAGGCGCTGGAGATCACTACGCCCGTCACGGGCGATACGGAAAGCGGCGATACCGATGAGGGCAACCTCCTCGACAGCTACGCGACCGCCGATGAAGCCGTGGCGGCTCAGCTCGCGGCCTCGGGGGTGAGTGACTGGGTCTATCAGGTCTACGACGAGGGCGATGGGTACGCCACGTACTGGGCCGGTCCGCCCAACAGCGAGTTCGTGGACCAGATCTACGTCGAGCAGAACGCCGACGGCACCTGGTCGGTCATCGAGGTGTCGAGTATCGAGTACGGCGGTGACGTGTCAGAGGGCGGCGGAAGCGCGGCCGATGAGGCGATGTCGGTCGTGGACCAGCATCTCGCATACGTGATGAGCGACATGGGCCTCGAGGCGCAGTCGCTCACGATCGACCCGTTCCGCTCGGATGCCGCGGCCGCTCAGGTCTCCGCCGGCGGATTCGACTTCTACACGATCGACGGCTTCGAGGAGCAGTCGGACGGCACGTTCTGGGTCCAGACCACGCAGTCGTGGTACGGCGGCCCTGCCGAGGGATGGGAGTACTACGTGGTCCCCACCGAGGCCGGCTACCGGATCGCGAACGTCGAGTACATGGAGTAGCTACCGCGTCTCGAGCACCCGTCGCGCCTGCTTCATGCCGTGATCCACGGCATGCTTGAGGCTCTTGGTGTTGCCCCAGTGCTTAACGTCGCGGTAGTACTCGTGCATGCCCGAGACGGCGATGGCCAGATACGCGCGCTCGAGTGCGGGCAGCGTGTCCACGAGCTTCTGCAGATGGCAGAGCACGGCCGCCTGGGCATGGGCGTCTTCAGGGTCCCTGGGGCGGTCGACCTTGACCCGGTAGGCGCCCGGTCCCACCTGTCGGAGCGCCGAGGTCCACACCGACAGCGGCTCATCCCCGGCAGTCTCCGCGAGCATCCACCGGCCGCTGATGGTCGCCGCTTCACCCTCCGGCGCCGCAGCCAGAGCGCGCACCGCGTCGTCCATCCAGCCGACCAGTTCTTCGCCGGTGTCGCGATAGCCGAGGAACAGCAGGAGGCGCTCGTAGGACATGAGGAAGAGCAGGATCGCGTGGTAGCTGCTCTCCTGACGTTCGGCTTCATCGACCCACAGGTCCACGGTGACCCTATCGCCCTCGTGGACGGTGGTCTCCACAGTGGCGACGGGCGTTATCTCACGGCTACCGAACAGGCTCATGACGCGCTCCTTCTCCGGGTCGCTCAAGCCTAGCACGTCGGCGTCCTGCCAGCAGTCGGCCTGTGGCACAATGGGTGATGGCATGCGCGACAGTTCGTGCCCTCAGAAGGGACCGGTCCTTGGAGATCCGTTTCCATAGTCCGTACCGGCACGCATTCGTCGGCCTGCTGGCGGAACTCGGCGCCATCATCCTTGTCGTCGCGCTCGTGAGCGCGATCGCGCTCGCGGCCTCGTGGATCGCGTAGGCCTCCGGCATGTGGGTCGGTCTCAGGAAGAATGACTCCGCGGCGATCGCCCACTACACGGGGATCATCGTCCTGCTTCTGGCGCTCACGATGCTCGTGCCGCTCGCCACGGCCCTTGTGGCGGGAGAGTGGGACCCCGCGCTCGATTACGTGCTCGGCTTCGGCGCGGCTGCGGGCATCGGCGGGCTGCTCGCCGGCCAGGCGCCCCGTAGGACGGATCTCAACCGGCAGAACGCGCTCATCATCACGGCCGTCGCGTGGCTTACGGCGTCGCTGGTGGCAGCGATACCCCTGGCGCTCTCGGGCCACTACGGCTCGTTTCTCGATGCGGCGTTCGACGCGATGTCGGGCCTCACCACCTCGGGGCTGACGCTGGTCCAGGACCTCGATCATCTGCCCCTCGCACACAACATGTGGCGCCACCTGACCCACCTCATCGGAGGACAGGGCATCGTTGTCGCGGTCCTGACCTTTGCGGTAGGCATGCGCGGCGGTGGGGCGGTCTCCCTGTATCAGGCCGAGGGCAGGGACGAGCGGATACTGCCGAACGTCGTGAACACTGCCCGCTTCATCTGGTTCGTGACGCTCGTCTACGTCAGCATCGGAACGGCCGTCCTGACCGTCGGCAATCTGTCTGCGGGGATGGAGCCGGGGCGGAGCCTGCTCCACGGGTTCTGGCACACGATCGCCTGTTACGACACAGGTGGCTTTGCGCCGCAGTCCATGAATGCCCTCTACTATCACAACCCGCTGTTCGAGATCGTCACGGTCGTGCTGATGCTGGCTGGGACGCTCAACTTCAACCTTCATGCCGACGTCTGGCGCGGAGACCGGCGGGAGCTGTTCAAGAACCTGGAGTCGCGCACGCTCGCGGTACACATCGGACTGCTCGCGCTGGCCGTGGGCTTCGGCCTGGGGGCGACCACGCTGTTCGCCGAACCCGGTGAGGTGATCCGCAAGGGCGTCTACCACATCCTCTCGGCGCACAGCGGCACCGGACAGCAGACGCTCTACTCCGCGCAGTGGACGCGTGGCTACGGCGACCTTGCACTGGTGGCGGTCATGCTCGCGATGGGCCTGGGCGGCATGGCCTCATCCACGGCAGGCGGCGTGAAGGCGCTCCGCGCCGGCCTGATCTTCAAGGGTCTCGTGCTCAGGGTCAAGCAGGCGATCGCGCCGCAGTCGGCGATCGTCGGCGGGACGTTCCATCACCTCACGGACGTGCGCCTCACCGCCGAGTTGTTCTCGGGCGCGCTCGTCATCTTCGTCCTGTACGTGCTCTCCTACGTGACGGGCGCGCTCGTCGGCCTGGCGTACGGGTATCCCGCCCGGGAGGCGCTCTTCGAGTCCATCTCCGCGGCGGCCAACGTCGGGTTGTCCGCCGGAATCACGGCTCCGGCGATGCCGGCAGGGCTGAAGATCACCTACATCATCCAGATGTGGACGGGACGGCTCGAGTTCATCGCCGTACTCGCGATGGTGGCGAGCGTGGCGGCGTCGTTCCGCGGGCGACAGAAGCGCGGGAGGGCGGCATGACGCGGACGTTGCTCGTGCTGACACTCACAGCGGCGCTTGTTGCGCTCCCGGCCCGCGGTGTTGCCGTGCAGCTGTCTGTCGGCACGGACATCGCCGAGCTCACGGGGGCGGAGAGCGGACTCGACGGGCAGGTGGTCACCGTCGAGGGCGAGGTGGTGAGTGAGATGCTCGCGGGCGGCGATGGTCACGTCTGGATCAACATCCTCGCCGATGGTGTGGCGATCGGCGTCTGGGCGCCCGAGGAGCTGACCGGGGACATCACGGTCTTCGGCGACTGGGGACATACGGGCGATCGCGTCGTCGTGACAGGCGTGTTCAGCGAGGCGTGCGACACACACGGGGGCGACCTCGATCTTCACGCAAGCGACATCGCGCTCGTGGAGCGCGGGATGGAACGCAGCCACCCGGTGGTGTACTGGAAGCTGGGCGCCGGACTTGTGGGGGTCACGGTCGCGGCGCTCGGCCTGAGGCGGATGCGGCGGCTCGAGGAAGGGGATCCGACGTGACGTCACACGAGCGCGGGTTTGCGAGCGACAACGCATCGGGAGCGCACCCCGCGGTCCTCGACGCGATGATCGAAGCCAATCACGGGCACACGCACGCGTACGGGGATGACCCGTGGACCGCGCGCGCCCGGGAACTCGTGCGGAAGCACTTCGGCGAGGTGGCCGAGCCGTATTTCGTCTTCAACGGGACCGGGGCCAATGTCACGTCGCTTCAGGCGCTCAGACGCTCGTTCGAAGGGGTGATCTGTCCGGCCACCGCGCACATCAACTGCGACGAGTGCGGGGCACCCGAGTTCTTCACCGGCAGCAAGCTGCTCGCCGTGCCGACGCCCGACGGCAAGCTCACGCCCGCGCTCATCGACAGCGCGATCTCCGGCGTCGGCTTCGAGCACGCGGTGCAGCCGGGGGTCGTCTCCATCACGCAGTCGACGGAGTACGGCACCGTCTACCGGCCCGATGAACTCGCGGCGGTCATGGCGACTGCGCGCGCACACGGCCTGCGGGTCCACGTGGACGGAGCGCGACTCTCCAACGCGGCGGCAGCGCTCGGCTGTTCGCTCGGTGAAGCGTGTGCCGGAGCTGACGTGGTGTCCTTCGGCGCGACGAAGAACGGCGCGGTGCTCGCCGAGTGCGTGGTCCTCCTCGACCCGGCGTGTGTCGCGGACTTCAAGTACCTGCGGAAGCAGAGCGCCCAACTCGCATCGAAGATGCGGTATGTGAGTGCTCAGTTCATCGCACTGCTCGAGGGCGACCTTTGGCGCGAGAACGCGGCGAACGCCAATGCGATGGCTGCACGCCTTGCGGATGCCGTTGGTGGCGTGCCGGGAGTGCGGATCACCCAGCCCGTCGAGGCCAACGAGGTCTTCGCCGTGCTGCCGCACGATTCGATCGCCGCGCTCGCAGCCGAGTTCGACTTCTACACCTGGGACGAGCGCGCCGATGAAGTGCGCTGGGTCACGAGCTGGGACACGACCTCCGCGGACGTCGACCGCTTCGCCGAGGGGATCGCGCGTGCATGCGGAGCGACTCTCGGGTAGCATCCGGACGAGTGACGGGTCAGCACATCTCAAGGCGGGGGCCGAAATACGATGAACCGGTCGAGACACACAATCGCCGTCCTTGTGTCGGCCGCCATCGCTCTCATCGTGGTGAGTGCACTGGGCGCGGGCGTGGTCATCGCCCGACACATGCGCGAAGTGATCATCCGGGGCAACGCCGAGACTGTTGCGACCGGCGCCTCATCGCTCGCGACGCTCTGCCTCGACGAACTCCTCGCGGCCGACGGCCCCGAAGGTGCCGACTGCGCTCAGTTGGACCACGCGCTCGAGCAGCGGCGCGAAGGCGGCCTCCTGTATGGCTATCGTCTGCTCGGTCCTGACGGCACCGTGCTGTACTCGACGGAGCCTGCTGAAGTGGGAGAGCGACTGACCGTGGAGGGCCTTGACGATGCCATGTCGGGCGAGGTCGTGGTCGCCGCCGCGAACCCTCATGACGATCCGTTGCTCGCACGCCCGGACGAGAACGCACTCCGCGTGCTGGCTCCGGTGCGTCGGGGAGGCGACGGCCCGGTCATCGCAGTGGCCGAGAGCCTCAAGCCGTTCGCGCCGATCTCGGACTCGGTCCACGAATCCCAACTCCTCATCTGGTTCGCGGTGGGGCTCGGCGCCGTGGTGACCATCGGCACCATCGCCTTCATCGGCATCCGTGCCCTGCGCGAACTGGCCGAGAGCGACCGGCGTGTCCAGTCGCTCAACGACCGCCTCCAGTCATCGCTTCTCGACATCGAGGCGCAGTCGCTCGGCGTACTGCAGTCGCTGTCCGCCACCGTGGATGCGCGTGATCGTTACACCGCGCGACACTCGCTCGGCACGACCGAGGTCGCCCACCGCATCGGCAAGTCACTCGGCCTGAGCAGGGGGCAGCTCGGGACGCTGGAGCGCGCGGCGCTGCTGCACGACGTGGGCAAGATCGGCGTGCCCGAGGCGCTGCTGCTCAAGCAGGGCTCGCTCACCGCGGAGGAGTTCGATCGCGTGAAGGAGCACTCCGAGGTGGGAGCGCGCATCCTCGAGACGATCCCGTTCCTCGCGGATATCGTGCCGGTCGTCCGGCACCACCACGAGCGGTGGGACGGCGGGGGCTACCCGGACGGCGTGACCGGCGAGAACATCCCGCTGCTGGCGCGCGTGCTCGCGGTCGCCGATGCGTTCGATGCGATGGTGAGCGAGCGCCCGTATCGCGCGCCTGTGCGGCGCGAGTCCGCGATCGCGGAAGTCGAACGCTGTGCGGGCACACAGTTCGACCCCGCGGTGGTCGAGGCCTTCATGAAGTGCGTCGGCGGTCGATCGGACTAGGTCCGGGCAGGGTCCGACCCCGTTACGCCTGCGCCAGCTTCCTGATCATCGCGACCACTTCGTCGGCATGGCCCTCGACCTTCACCTTCGGCCAGACGTGCGCGATGCGGCCATCGGGTCCGATAAGGAACGTCTTGCGCTTGGCCGTCACCCCGAGAACCTCGCGCGCGCCGTACGCGTCGATGATCGACTTGCCGGTGTCCGAGATCATCGGGAAGGTCAACTCGAACTTGTCGATGAAGCGCTGCTGTACCTCGGGCTTGTCCGCGCTCACGCCCACGACCAGGGCGTTCAAGGACTCCAGCTCAGCGGCGTGCTCCTGGAAGTCCTTGGCCTCATGGGTTCAACCGGGGGTGTTGGCCCGTGGATAGAAATAGACGGCGACCCATCTGCCGATCTGCTCGGCCAGACTGAACGGCGCGCCACCGGTGGCGGCGGCCTCGATCGGCGGTGCGCTCTGGCCGACCTCGGGAATGACGGGATCAGGCATCGTTCCTCCTCGGTTCGTCCGACATCTTGTATGTACCGCAGTGCCTGGCGCGTCCATCACGGGCCCGCACTGCCATCGCGAACGGCGTTCGGGTAGCATGGCCGCATGCGATATCTCGTGGACGGCTATAACGTGACCAAGCGCGACCCCGCGACCTCGCGGCTCAGCCTCGAGCAGCAGCGTGAGGCGCTGATCGCGCGCCTGGCCACGCGCGGTGAGGGGCTGCTGGGAGCGGGGCCGATCACCGTGGTCTTCGACGGCGTGCCCGATGCGGGCGTGGGTACCTTTCGGCGCGGCGCGGTGGAGGTGCGGTTCTCCCGCTTCGAATCGGCGGACGATATGATCACCCGCCTGGCCCTCGGCGACGCCTCCACTGTGGTGACCTCGGACACGGGGCTTGCCATACGCGCGGGTGGCGAGGGCGCGCACGTGCTCGGCGCCGAGGTGTGCTTCGAGGGGCGCGCCTCCAAGCGCGGTGCCCGCTATCCGGCCGGCAGCGTCGGACTACCCAGGGGCGCGAACAAGGTCACCGAGGAGCTCAAGAAGCTCTGGCTCGACGGCGAGGAGTGAGATGCCCGGCATCGGCGTGATCGTGAACATCGTGGCGGTGCTGGTCGGCACGGCCATCGGCCTGCTCTTCGGTCGCCTTATCAGCGAGCGCTTCCGCACTATCGCCTTCTCGGCGATCGGCTTGGCCGTCATCGTGATCGGCGCGTCGATGGCACTCTCGGGACTGGGCGATCTGGCCGACACGCATCTGGGCGACTACTCCGCGCTCGTGCTCGTCGGTGCACTGGCGGTGGGCTCGCTCATGGGCGAGGCCATGAGGATCGAGTACCGGCTGGAGCGGTTCGGCATGTGGCTTCAGGACAAGGCGTACAAGGCGCCGATGCTCAGCCCCGGCAAAGCGGACCAGCCGGGTGAGAAGGGTCACACGCTGGTGGAGGGGTTCGTCACCGCGAGCCTGCTGTTCTGCGTGGGTGCGATGACGGTGCTCGGCTCGCTGCAAGACGGTCTGGGCGACCCGTCGCTGCTGTTCCTGAAGGCGCTGCTCGACGGCATCGCGTCCATCGCGCTCGCCACCACGCTCGGCGTGGGCGTCGGGCTCTCGGTGATCCCGATCTTCGCGCTGCAGGGTGGGATAGCGCTGGGCGCGAGTGCGATCGAACCGTTCATCACGCCCGCGGTGATCGCGGCGATCGAGGCCGTCGGTGGCGCCCTCATCCTCGCGATCGGGCTCGACCTCGCTCAGATCAAGCGGTTGCCCGTGGGCAACATGCTGCCCGCGGTGTTCCTGGCCGCGGCGTTCGCGCTCCTCTGGGGCTAGGCGCTCTCGCGCCAACCCTTCACCGTGAACGCGCTCGGGCAGAGGTCGGCGAGCGTGCACTGGCCGCAGATCGGCCGCTTGGCGTCGCACACTGCCCGCCCGTGCTCGATGAGCCGGTAGGTGAGCGCCCCCCACTCCTCGCGCGGGAAGAGCGCCATCAGGTCGCGCTCAACCTTGTCGGTGTCCTTCTCCGCCGAATAGCCGAGCCGGTGTGCGAGTCGGAAGACGTGCGTGTCCACCGCGACCCCTTCGGCCTTGCCGAAGGCGTTGAAGAGCACGATGTTCGCGGTCTTGCGCGCCACGCCGGGGAGTGTGAGCAGGTCTTCCATGGTGTCCGGGACGCGGCCGCCGTATTCGGCGACGATCCGTGTCGCGGCACCCATGATGTTCTTCGTCTTGTTCCTGAAGAAGCCGGTGGGATGGACGATCTCCTCCACCTCGGCCGGATCCGCGGCGGCGAGCGCTTCAGGCGTGGGGAAGCGCTTGAACAGCACCGGGGTCACCTTGTTCACGCCCACGTCCGTGGTCTGCGCCGATAAGATGACCGCCACGAGCAGCTGGAAGTCGGTCTCGTAGCCGAGCGCGATCGAGGCCGTTGGATAGAGCTCCCTGAGCCGTGCGTCGATCAGGGCGGCGTGCTCCTGGTCGGTCATGTCTCCTCCTGCCTCGCAGATGCGTCAATCCTACCCGAGCCGGGTCCGGTTTGACCCGTTTCCCCCGGGGCCATACACTCGCAACCGTTGCTCGCGCCGGGATGCCGGATGCGGGCCATTCGTGCTGTCGTGAGATTAGGGACGTGCTGCCCGTGACCGACTTGTTCGCTGCGATCCGCCCGCTCATCGCCGCAGACCCGGCGCTTTCGCGCGCTCTCGAGCGCCTCGCCGAAGGTGAGGACGTGACGATCGCCACGCCCGGTCTGGTTCGGCCCGCGCTCACCGGCGTGGTGGCATCGGCGCGCACCAAGCCCGTGCTCGTGGTGTTGCCCGGGGCGGATGCCGCCGGCCGGTTCGCCCGGCAGCTCGGGGCCTACATCGGCCACGAGCGGGTGCTGCACTTCCCCGAGCGTACCGAGCTGCCCTGGGACCGCACCGCGCCCGATCTGGAGGTAGTGGGCGCCCGAGCCCGGGCGTTGCACTCGCTCGACAAGGGCCGCTCCGTCGTGGTGGTGGCGGGTGCCCGGTCGCTCCTGCGCGTGCTTCCGCCACAGGGATCGCACGTCTTCGACCCGGTGGTGCTCGAGATCGGCTCGGTGTTCGATCTGACCGAGCTCGCGGCACGGCTTGCGCGTATGGGCTACGAGCGTGTGGACGCCGCCGAGGATCGCGGGCAGTTCGCCGTGCGCGGCGGCACGCTCGATGTGTTCGGCGCCGACGCGCAGTACCCCGTGCGGGCCGAGTTCTTCGGCGACGAGGTGGAGTCGCTGTGGCGGTATCTGCCCTCCACGCAGCAGCACATCGGCGACGCCGGTCCCACCGAGATCTACCCATGCCGCGAAGTGGCGCCCGGCACCCGCGCGGGTCAGGGTGCGCGGCGCGCACTCGGCCAGGCGGCGCGCGAGAACGACGATCTCGCCCGTGACCTCGAGCTCATCGAGCAGGGCGTGACCTTCAACGGGATCGAGCAGTACCTGCCGCACTTCTACCGCGCGCAGGCCTCCGTGCTCGACTACATCGCCCCCGGGGCTCTCATCGTCGTGGCCGAGCCGCGCGCGATCTTCGACGATCTCGTTCGCGGCCGTGGCGAGCTCGAGTCGCGTGCGGACTCGGTGGCGCGCACGCTCGACGGGCTGTACTTCAAGCCCGCCGAGATCGACCTCGGCGGACGGCAGCGGCTCACCTTCCTGTCGATGCTCCGCGCCGGTGGCGCGGCCGACGGTGAGGTCGCGGCCCGTCGTCCCGAGGTGAGCGGGCGCGAGGAGACGTTCGCTGCGGGTCTTCGCGCGCTGCTCGACACCGGCTACCGGGTGGTCGCCACCGTCCGGGATCGTCAGGGCCGGGACCGCCTTTCCCGCGCGCTGGTTGACGCCGGCATGTCGGTCGATGCATTGGCGCCCGGTGCGACCACGCTCGAGCCCGGACTCGTCACCCTCGCGGTGGCCGATGTCCCCGCCGGCTACGTGCTGCCGGCAGCGCATCTTGCGGTGATCTCCATCGACGACGTCTTCCCGCGCGCCGCCGAGCGGCGCAGGCAGGCGGCCGACCCCACCAAGCTCACCTTCGCCTTCGCGCCGGGCGACTACGTGGTCCACGAGGTCCACGGCATCGCGCTTTTCCGCGACATCGTCAGGCAGAGCGCGCTCGGCAGTGAGCGAGACTACCTGCTGCTCGAGTACGCGAAGGGCGATAAGCTGTACGTGCCGGTCGAGCAACTCGACCGCGTCACCCGGTACGTGGGGCCGGAAAGCACATCCCCCCGGGTCACGCGCCTCAACACGGCGGACTGGTCCAAGGCCACCGGCAAGGCGCGCAAGGCCGCGCGCAAGCTCGCGTTCGACCTGGTGGACCTGTACGCGCGCCGGGCGGCCGTGAGCGGTTTCGAGTATGCGCCCGACACGCCCTGGCAGCGCGAGATGGAGGCGGCGTTCCCGTTCGAGGAGACGCCGGACCAGATCGCCGCCATCGAGGACGTGAAGGCCGACATGGAAAGCGACCGCCCCATGGACCGGCTCGTGTGCGGTGACGTGGGCTACGGTAAGACCGAGGTGGCCATCCGTGCGGCGTTCAAGGCGACCCAGAGCAGCAAGCAGGTGATGGTGCTCTGCCCCACGACCATCCTCGCGCAACAGCACTTCACCACGTTCTCCGAGCGGTTCGAGTCGTACCCGGTGCGCGTCGAGGTGCTCTCGCGCTTCCGGAGCAGGGCGCAGCAGGCAACGGCGCTTGAGGGCTTCGCCAACGGCACGGTGGACATCCTCATCGGTACGCATCGCCTGCTCTCCAAAGACGTACTGCCGAAGGACCTCGGACTCGTGGTCGTGGACGAGGAGCAGCGCTTCGGGGTGGAACACAAGGAGCACCTCAAGAACCTGCGCGAGCAGGTGGACGTGCTCACGCTCACCGCCACACCGATCCCCCGCACACTACAGATGTCGCTCTCGGGCGTGCGCGACTTCTCGGTCATCGACACGCCTCCGGCGGACCGCTTCCCGGTGAAGGTGCATGTGGGCGAGTTCGACGAGGATGTGATCTCGGGCGCCATACGCCACGAGCTCGAGCGCGGCGGCCAGGTCTACTACATCTCCAACCGCGTGCGCGGCATCGAGCGCGTGGTGGAGCGTGTGCAGGCGGCGGTTCCGGAGGCCCGCATCGGCGTCGGCCACGGCCAGATGTCCGAGCACCAGCTCGAGCGGGTGATGGAGGGTTTCGCCGCGGGCCGTATCGACGTGCTCGTGGCCACCACGATCGTCGAGTCGGGCATCGACAACCCGCACACCAACACGCTCATCATCGATGACAGTCACCGCCTCGGCCTGGCGCAGCTCTACCAGCTCAAGGGCCGGGTCGGCCGCTCGCACGTCAAGGCGTACGCGTACTTCCTCTTTCCGCGGGGCGCGTCGCTCACCGACCAGGCCTACGAGCGGCTCACGGCCATCCAGGAGCACGCCGAGCTCGGCAGCGGCATGCGGGTCGCCATGCGCGACCTGGAGATCCGCGGCGCGGGCTCGCTCCTCGGTGCCGAGCAGAGCGGCAGCGTGAGCGCGGTCGGTTTCGATCTCTACGCCCAGATGCTTCGCGAAGCGGTCTCCGAAGTGCGTGGCGAGCCGCTGCCGGCGCATCCCGAGGTGCGCGTCGATCTGCCGGTGGCAGCGTTCCTTCCCGAGGAGTACGTGCCCGAGGTGGACGAGCGGGTTCTCATGTACCGGCGGATCGCGGCGGTCTCGAGCCCCGAAGCGCTCGAGACGATCGCCGCCGATCTGGATGCCCGGTTCGGCGCGCCGCCACTCCCGGCCCGCGAGTTGTTGGCCATCGCGCGCATCAAGGTGCTCGCCGCCGAGCTCGGTGTCGGCACGATCTCACTGGCCCGTCACCGCCTCAACATCTCGCCGGTGAAGCTCACTCCCGAGCAGCAGGGCAAGCTCGCGCCGGAGGGCGCCGTGTACGTCTCGCGCACGAGTTCTGTTCATTTTGTGCAATCCGCCGGAGAGGGCCCCGCAGCCACGGCTCTGCGTGCGCTCGGTGCTATACTCGGCGGAGTCCGATGACCCGGCGTGAGTCCGGGAGATACCCGAGTGAAAGGTTGTTCTTGTGCGTAGATTCCGAGGCATGATCGCTCTTGTTCTGGCGCTGGTGCTCATAGGCGCCGTCGCCGGCTGCGATAAGGTCGCGGCAGTGGCCACCGTCAACGGTGAGGACATCTCGCAGGAGTACTTCGACCGCGTGTATCAGCAGGTCCTCAACCAGATGGGCGGCGACCTCGACGAGGCGACGGCGCTCAGCTACAAGCAGCAGCTGCTTGAGACGCTCATCGAGTCGCAGTTGATAACCCAGGAGGCCGAGAAGCTCGGTGCGGACCTCTCCGAGGAGTCGGTCGAAGCGAGCATCACCGCGCTGATGGGCGAGATGGACGAGGCGACCCTTGCCTCCACACTCGAAGCGTACGGGATGACCGTCGCGGACCTTCGCATCAGCGTCCGCGACCAGATCGCGCGCGAGTTCCTCACCGAGAAGGCGGTCGAGGAGTTCGAGGTCACGACGATGTCGGAGACCTACTCGCTCCTCTCGCACATCCTGGTCGATACCGAGGAGTCCGCGAAGGATCTTTACGCGCAGCTTCAGAACGGCGCGGACTTCGCGGCGCTCGCTTCGGCGAACTCGACCGACACCGCGAGCGCTGTCGATGGTGGCAGCCTCGGCTGGTCCCCCAGCAACGCGTACGTGGTCGAGTTCGCGGATGCCGCGGATGCACTCGGCGTGGGCGAGATCAGCGTCCCGGTGCAGTCCGATTACGGCTGGCACATCATCAAGAAGGTCGACGAGTACGCCGCAGGTGAGTCCATCGCGGATGCGCCTGCAGATCTGCGCTCCATCCTGGAGAGCAGTTCGGCGCAGCTCGCGCTCAACGAGTACGTCCAGAAGCTCTGGGACGAGGCGGAGATCAAGTACATCGACGAGTCGCTCAAGCCCTCCGAGTAAGCGCAGGTGAGAGGGGGGGGCTGTGGGAACGATCGCTATCGTCGGCCTGGAGCAGGACGCGAGCGGGGTGCTTGACGCCCGCGCCGTGCGTCGGCTCCAGGCCGCCGATGTCGTGCTCGTACCATCACCCGCCGGTTCCTCGGCGTCGCTCATCGCATCCCTCGGCATCACGCCGGTGTCGTTCGGCGAGGTGGGCCTCGATGAGCGGGCCTCGACCGACCAGGTCGTCGAGGTCCTGCTCCGGCAGTCGCAGGACCGGAACGTGGCGCTCGCGGCATTCGGCTATCCGTTCATCCGCGAGGGGCTGATCACCGGTATCCTCGCCCGTGCTCGCAGGGGCGTCGATCTGTATCCGGTGGTCTCACCCTTCCAGGTGCTGCTTCTCGCTCTGGACATGGACGCCACGGCCGATCTCGAGATCATCGACGCCGGCAGCCTTGCGAGCGCTACACGGACGCGAGACGCGCACCTCATCGTCACGGGGGCCGACAACCCCATCCTGGCACGAGCGGTGGCGGCGCAACTGCGCGACCGCTACGCTCCGGATCACACGATCGTCACCGCCGGCTCGATCGAGGGTGGCGGCTTCGACCTCACGCCGATGACCGTCGAGGAGCTCGCGCAGATCGAGACCGTGGGTCGGGAGACCGCGATCTACGTGCCCCCCACCCGCATCGCACCACCGGGCGGCTTTGCCGAGCTCGTGCGCATCATCGGCCTCTTGCGGGCGCCCGACGGGTGTCCCTGGGACCGCGAACAGACGCACGCGAGCCTCGCGCCTCACCTCATCGAGGAAGCGTACGAGGGGGCGGCTGCCGCGGAGTCCGGTGATGACGCGGCGCTCGCCGATGAGCTCGGCGACGTGCTGCTGCAGGTGGTCCTGCACGCGCAGATCGGTGCCGAGGACGGCACGTTCACCGTCGACGATGTGATCGCCGGCATCATCGCCAAGATCCGGCGACGGCATCCGCACATCTTCGGCACCGTGAACGCAGAGACCGCCGAAGAGGTGACGCGCAACTGGGATGCGATCAAGCGCGTCGAGAAGCCACACGCCGGCGTGCTCGGCGAGGTCCCGGAGGCGCTGCCCTCGCTCATGCGCGCACAGAAGATATCCCGCCGCGCGGCGGGCGTCGGTTTCGAATGGGAGGACATCGACGGGGTGTGGGCGAAAGTCCATGAGGAGATCGACGAGCTCAAGGCCACCGGCCAGGGAACGCCCGAAGCCGAAGAAGAGCTCGGCGACCTGCTCTTCACCGTCGTGAACGTGGCGCGCAAGATGGGGATCGACGCCGAGGCGGCGCTTCGGCGGACGTGCTTCAAGTTCACCGGGCGGTTCGAGCACATGGAGGCCGCCGCGGCGGTCTCGGGGCGAGCGCTCGAGGACCTGCAGCCGGGCGAGTGGGAAGCGTTGTGGGCAGAGGCGAAGAACAAGGAATCGGCCGCGGAGCGCGGCCCGAACGAGTGAAGGAGTGGCTGGAGCGATGAGCTACATAACCGATATCACGGCACGGGAGATCCTCGATTCGCGCGGCAACCCGACGGTCGAGGTCGAGATCGTCCTCGACGACGGCAGCTGGGGGCGTGCGGATGTGCCGAGCGGCGCGTCGACCGGCGCATTCGAAGCGGTCGAGCTGCGTGACGGCGACTCGGCCCGCTATCTGGGCAAGGGCGTGCTCACCGCCATCCAGAACATCAACGAGATCATCGCTCCGGAGATCGTGGGCATGGAGGCCACCGACCAGCGCGCGATCGACGAGTTCCTGATCGAGCTCGACGGCACGCCGAACAAGGGCCGCCTGGGCGCCAACGCGATCCTCGGCGTGTCGCTTGCGGTGGCCAAGGCTGCCGCCGAGAGCTGCGAGCTCACGCTGTACAGCTACATCGGCGGCTGCAACGCCTCGATGTTGCCCGTGCCGATGATGAACGTCTTGAACGGCGGGGTGCATGCCGACAACAACGTCGACCTGCAGGAGTTCATGATCATGCCGGTGGGGGCCTCGACCTTCGCCGAGGGCCTGCGGATGTGCGCCGAGACCTACCACATGCTGAAGAAGGTGCTGCACGACCGGGGCCTCGGCACCAGCGTGGGTGACGAGGGTGGTTTCGCGCCCAACCTCAAGAGCAATGAGGAGGCGCTTCAGGTCATCTCCGAGGCCGTCACCGCGGCCGGTTACAGCCTCGGCGAGCAGATCATGTTCGCGCTCGATCCGGCGTCGACCGAGTTCTACGACGCCGAGCGTGGCGTGTACATGCTCAAGGGCGAGGGCCGTGAGCTCACGAGCGCGGAGATGGTGGACTTCTATGCGGGTCTGGTGGACCGCTATCCGATCATCTCGCTCGAGGACGGCATGGCCGAGGACGACTGGGACGGCTGGAAGCTCCTCACCGAGCGGCTCGGTGATAGGGTCCAGCTCGTGGGCGACGATGTCTTCGTGACCAACACCGAGCGGTTGGGCAAGGGCATCGAGATGGGGGTCGCTAACTCGATCCTCATCAAGCTCAATCAGATCGGGACGCTCACCGAGACCCTCGAGTGCATCCAGATGGCGCACCGCGCCGGCTACACGACCGTGATCTCGCATCGCTCCGGCGAGACCGAGGACACGACCATCGCCGATGTCGCCGTCGCAGTGAATGCCGGGCAGATCAAGACGGGCGCTCCTGCGCGCTCCGACCGGGTTGCCAAGTACAACCAGCTGCTGCGCATCGAAGACGAGCTCTGCGGCTCCGCGGTCTATCCCGGGATCGACGCATTCAACAACATCGACCGGTAGGCGCGTCATGCGGCGCACGAAGCTGATCGCTACGCTGGGGCCGGCGACCGGCGCGCCGGGGGTGCTCGATGCACTCGTGGCTGCCGGTCTCGACGTGGCGCGGCTGAACGCGTCACACGCCGATGTCCCCGAGCTCGAGCGGCAGCTCGCGGACGTGCGCGCGGCCGCCGGGCGGGCGGGCCGGCACATCGCCATCATGCTCGACTTAGGCGGCGCCAAGCTGCGCCTCGGCGAGGTCGCGTCGGGCACCGTGCTTGCCGAAGGCGATCCGTTCGAGCTCAGGGCCGCACCCGGCGCCGGCGACGCCTCCGGCGCCTCGGTCAACCACGCGACGATCTCAGAGGACCTGCACCCCGGGGATCGCGTGCTCATCGACGATGGCCGCATCGAGCTTGTGGTGACCGGCTCGGGTGCGGGTGTCGTGAACACGACCGTGCGCTCCGGCGGGTCGCTGACAAGCCGCAAGGGGCTCAACGTCCCCGGCGTCCGGCTGGGTGTCGACGGCATCACCGCGCGTGACCTCGAGCTGCTCGCATGGGCGCTTGAGGCGGGCATCGACCTCGTCGCGCAGTCCTTCGTGCGGTGTGCCGATGATGTCGAACGTCTGCGCTCGGCGATGGGGGAGCGCGTCGTGCCGATCGTCGCCAAGATCGAGAAGCATGAGGCCATGGGCGACCTCGAGGCGATCGTGGACGTGGCCGACGCGGTGATGGTGGCACGCGGTGACCTGGGCGTGGAGCTGCCGCTCGAGGCGGTCCCGGCGGCACAGCGGCGCATCGTGGCCGCGGCGCGCGCGGCGGGACGGCCGGTGGTCGTGGCGACGCAGATGCTCGAGTCGATGACCACGGCGGTGCGCCCCACCCGTGCCGAGGCCTCGGACGTGGCGAACGCGATATTCGATGCCGTGGACGCGGTCATGCTCTCCGGTGAGACGGCTGTAGGTGATCATCCGGCGCACGCGCTCGGCACCATGGACCGTATCGTGCGCGCCGCCGAGGAGGTGGCCGTCGAGCACCCCTGGGCGCCCCGGCCCGGAGCCACCGACGACGTGGCTGCCGCTGTGAGCCGTGCGGTGTGCGAGTTGGCCGAGGCGCTGGACCTGGCCGCGATCGTGACCGTCACCCAGTCCGGCGCCACGGCTCGCGCGGTGGCGGCGCACCGGCCCGCGACGCCCGTGCTTGCCGCCACGCCCGATCCGGCCACCGCGCGGCGTCTTGCGCTCGTCTGGGGGGTCCTGCCCACTGTGATCGGTTCGTATGCGACCATCGACGAACTGATCGCCGCCGCCTCGGCTGCCGCTTCCGATGCCGGCCTCGCCCGCCCGGGTGACTTGATCGCCGTGACCGGTGGCGTGGCCGTGCATGTGGCAGGATCGACCAACCTCGTGCAGGTGCACCGCGTCTGACCTGTGGCGCATCCGTGCCTCGGCCGGGCGCCCGCATCAATCTCAAGTTGATGTAGAGGGTTCTACTCGGCGTGCCCCGGTGCTATCATGCGCGATGAGGGGATACCCTCGGGCATGGACCGTCGCTGGCCTCGTCACACCACTGATTGCGCACCCTATGGCTGCACCACGATCGCAGAAAAGGGCACCAGCGAACGCCGGGAAGACCACCGCTGCGCGGAGGTCGACATCCCGCGCGTCCACTTCGCGCACCTCATCCGCGCGTCCCACGCGGTCCTCGCGTTCGACGGCGCCGCGCACCCCGCCGGAGCGCGCCCGAGCGGGCGCCGCGCGGTCCGCGAGGACCAGGCGAAGCTCCGGGCAGGTCCGTCTCACCACACTCATCCTCATAGCCACGCTCGTGGCGGCTGCCTGGATGGTCTACCCCGTCTTCCGGCTCCAGTACGAGCACCATCGCGAACTGGATTCGCTGGAAAGCGAGCTCGAGGGTCTGAAGTCGCGCAACGAGGAGCTGCGCCACGAGGTGGACCAGCTCAAGACGCCCGAGGGCGTGGAGGAGGTCGCCCGCGACACGCTGGGGCTCGTGAAGCCGGGGGAGCAGGCGTACGTGGTGACCGGCGGCGTCGTGGCCGGGTCTGACGAAGCGTCGGCGACGGCCTCGGAGGGCGAGGCGCCGCTGTGGCAGCGCGCGCTGGACACGCTCTTCGGCCTCGAGTGATGGACGATGGGGCGATCGTCGCCTGGCAGCTCGGACGGCACCCCCGCGGGCGATGGCGCTGCGTCGCGCGCTGTAGCCATGGATTCCCCACATGCATCACCACGGAGCCGGTGCTCGAGACCGGCGAGCCGTTCCCGACGCTGTACTACCTGACCTGCCCACATCTGGTGGCCCGCATCGGGGCGCTCGAGTCGCAGGGCGGGTGTGAGCGCTGGCGCGAGTCGATCGCGGCCGACGACTCACTCGCGTCGCGCCTGCGGGATGCCGATGTCTCCTATCGAGCGGCGCGGGCCGCCGAGGGTGGCGGTGCCGACCCGACGCCGAAGGTGGGCATCGCCGGTCAGCGTGATCCGCTCGCGGTGAAGTGCCTGCACGCTCACGTGGCGGCGTTCCTGGCCGGCATCGACGATCCCGTCGGTGCCGGGGTGTTGCAACGGATCCCTGCCGAGTGTGCGGACCGGCGATGCGAGGAGGCGTTGTGATCGAGGGAGAGCGCAGGGCTGTGATCGACATCGGCACGGTCACGGCGCGCCTACTCGTGGCCGATGTGGTCGCCGGATCGATCACCGAGGTGGTGCGTCGTCAGGCGATCACGCACCTCGGTGAGGGCTGGACCACGAGCGGTGAGTTGTCGGAGGCCGGCATCGCGCGGGTGGCGGATGCGGTCCGCGGGTTCGTCGAGGAGGCGCGCATGCTCGGCGCCCACCGCACGTCGGCCGTGGCCACTTCGGCAGCGCGGGACGCGTCCAACGGTGCGACCTTCCTCGACGCCCTTGAGGCCGCCGGCGTGCGACCGGAGATCATCTCGGGGGAGCGGGAGGGCTACCTCACCTTCCTCGGCGTGGCCTACGGCTTCCCCGGAGACCGGATCCTGATGGCCGATGTGGGCGGTGGCTCCACCGAGCTCGTGGTGGGCAGCGCGCACCGGTCGGTCGACGGTTGTCCTGTCAGCATCGATATCGCCCGCTCGGTGGACATCGGCTCGCGCCGGGTGACCGAGCTGTTCTTGCACTCCGACCCGCCGACCGCCCGCGAGATCGACCAGGCGGCGGGCTGGATCGCCGACGAGCTGCGGAGGGTGTTCCTCCCGCTCAAGGAGCCCCCGCGCGACATGGTGTCGGTGGCGGGCACGGCCACCACGCTCGCCGCTATCGACCTCCGGATGGGCGCGTACGACCCGCAGCGCATCCACGGCTACCGGATCTGCGGAACATCGCTGCTCGACATCCTCGAGCGCCTCTCCGTGCTCACCGAGGCCGAGCGCAGGCAGGTGGTGGGGCTCGAGCCCGATCGGGCAGGCGTGATCGTCGGCGGGGCGCTCATCCTGCAGTCGGTCATGGCGTACGCAGGACTTTCTTCGACGCTGGTGAGCGAACACGATATTCTCTACGGCATGGTGCTCGACTGCGATCATGCGGGGACACCTTAGGTGACGGCGGTGTATCCGAACTGGTACAGGAGGGGGCCTTAAAAGCCTCTGGCCGAAAGGCCGTGTGGGTTCGAATCCCACCACCGCTACCAGCGTGCAACCTCGCGGCGGCATGTCGCGAGAAGAGATCGATCGACGGAGGGCAGCGTGGCCGCCGAGTACGCGGCAGATCTGTATCAGGCGTTCGTCGACCAGGACCCGGCAGGTGCCATCCAGGTCGTCGAGCACGCGCGCGCCTCGGGAGTACCCCAGGAGCAACTCTTCGACGCGCTATACGCGCCCGCCATGGGCCTGCTCGGCGGGGCCTGGGCGGCGGGGGACATCGACGAGATCAGCTTCACGCAGGCGGCCGTGGTGGCCGAGCAGATCGGTTCGTTCGTGATGCCGCCGGCGGCACGCCGCGACACCGGTGTCACCGTGATCGTGGGGACGATGCATCGCGACCACCACTCGATCGCGCGGACCATCATCGCAGCCACGCTCAAGGAAGCGGGCTTCCGCGTGAACGATCTGGGCGTGGACGTGCGACCGGCCGACTTCCTCGAGCGAGTGGAGGAGACCGGCGCCCGCATCGTCATCGTGTTCGCTGAGATGACGGCCACCGCCCGCGCGGTGGCCCGGGTGCGCGAGATGCTTGCCACGGGCGGCTACGACGACGTTGTGATCCTGGTGAGCGGCGGGCCGTTCGCCGCGGAGCCGGCCCTTGCTCGCGAGGTCGGCGCGAACGGCGTGGTTCCCAGCGCGGAGAGCGCGCTCAAGCTGGTGGCCCGTGTGGCTCGCGACCGCGCAGCGGCCGAGGCTGAGGCATGATGGGCGGTCGTCCGACAGCGTTGCTCACGGCCGAGGAACTCGCCCGTTCGGGCGCGGTGGGCGCGGCGGTCGAGGCCTGCTACGAGGCGCTGGCGCTCGGCGATCGGGAGCCGCGTATACACGCACTACTCGCACACCTCATGCTCGAGGGTGACTTCTACGACCAGGCCATCGCCGAGGCGACCAAGGCCATCGAGATCGACCCCGACTGCTCGGCGGCGTACCTGGCCCTCGGCCTGGCGTACGACCGGCGCGGCGGCATGTCCGACCAGTCGGTGCTCGTATGGCACGAGCTTGCCGAGGTGGCGCCCGATCTGGTGACCGCGCACGTGCAGCTCGGCGAGGCGTTCGCCGCGGCCGCGTTCGAAGACGACGCCGTGGCGAGCTGGAAGCGGGCGCTCGAGCTCGACGCCAAGGAGGCGCGCGCCACCTACAACCTCGCGATCGCGAGCCTCAAGCGGGAGGGAATGGCCCTCGCGCTGCCGCTGTTCCGCCAGGCCGGCGAGCTCGATCCGAGTCAGGACGAGCTGTTCTTCACCCTTCTCGGCGTGCACGAGGCGCCCGCGGAGCCGATCGACATCGAGCGCGTGAAGCCCACGCGGGAGGCCCGGCTGGGAGCGGCGGGGCTCGCGCTTCGGGCCGAGGACCTGTTCACCGCGGCCGACCTCGTGCGGCTGGTGCTCGACGAGGACCCCGACGACCCGGAGGCGCTCGCGCTCGCGGCGTACGCGTACCTCAAGCAGGAGGCCGCCAACGAGTCGATGGCCTGTGCGCTGCGCGCGCTCTCGCTCGACCCGGAGCTTCCCACGGCGCTCTACTGCCTCGGCGTGGTGTATTCCCGGCGCACGGGGCTCAACCGTCACGCGGCGCGTGTCTTCATCGCACTCGCCAAGCGGGCCGGCACGCACGCGCTCGTGCACGTGCTGCTCGCTGAATCGCTTCTCGGCCTGCAGAAGTTCGAGGCGGCGGGCAAGTCGTACCGGCTCGGCGTGCGCCTCGATCCGGCGTGCGTCCGCGCCCGCTTCGGCCTGGCGGCGTCGCACCTCACCGAGGGGCGGTTCGCCGAGGCGCAGTGGGAGATCCGTCGCGCCGCCTACTACGACACCAAGCGCCAGGGGCTGTTCTGGCGGCTGTACGACGAGTACGCCGGGGCGGGTGAGGACTGATGGCCGAGGCAGCGAGCAAGAAGCCCGCGAAGGGCGCGGCCGCCAGACCGGACACGAAGGCGTCTGCCAAGGCGCCGGCGAAGGACCCGAAGCCCTCGGTCGAGGAGATGGGACCGCTGCGCAATCAGCTCTTCCCGATCGGCGTGGACTACTACCCGCTCGACGAGGAGCGCGCCTCCTTCGACGACTGGTACGACCGTGACGTCGAGGCGGACTTCACCGCGATCGCCGAGGCCCGTATCTCGCTCGTGCGCGTCTACGTCTCGTGGAAGCTCTTCGAGCCGCAAGTGGGTCAGTACGACGCGGATGCCGAGGACCGCCTCGGCGACATCCTTGCTGCCGCGCGCGTACACGACCTCAAGGTGATCGTCGTCTTCTTCGCGGACGACCGGCTCGCCGAGATGAACGACCTGCCGTGGGCCAAGAAGCGCGATCCGCGCGATGACGACTACCTCGTGCAGCGTGAGATCTCGCTCGTGCAGCGCGTGGTGAACCGCTTCCGCAGCGAGACGGCCGTCTGGGCGTGGGAGCTCGGCAACGAGGCGTTCTTCAGCGGCTTCGGCAGCGAGGACGCGCTCCAGAAGTGGGCCACGTCGCTGCGTGACGCCATCCGTGAGGTCGACTCGGCGCGGGCGATCGTCCTGGCATGCGATCCCGAGACCCTCGTGCGGGAGAGCGGCGTGGACGCCCGCGGGACCATCGACGACTTCGAGTACGGCGTGAGCCACGTGACCGCACCCTACCGTGCCTATGCCGCCGAGGGCCCGCTCACGTACGGCCCGGCGACCTACCTCGACTCGTTCCTGCTGCGCGCGGCGCTGCGCGACCTGCCGGTGCTCGCCGATGGCGTGGGCGTCCCCTCGCTGGACGTGTCGGTGGCCGAAGAGGCCGCCTACGTGCGCACGGCGCTCTACTCGGCGCTGATGAACCGCGCCTCGGGCGTGCTGCTGCGCCGGTGGAAGGACCTCGAGACCGAGAAGCGCGAGCCGTACTTCCGCGACCCGTTCGAGGTGCTGGTGGGGCTGAACGACGTTCACGGTGAGCCCAAGCCGGTGCTGGCCGAGGTGCGCAGGTTCGCGCGCGTGGCCGCCCGCCTCGATCTGCGCGTGCACACGCCTTCGCCCGAACGTGCGGCGGTGCTCATTCCTGCCGAGCGCTACGAGCCACTCCCGTCCCTCGCGGGTCTCTACACGCCGCGCTCGTGCCTCCAGGCGTATACCGCGGCGAAGGAAGCGCACCTGCCCGTCACGCTCGCCCGCGAGGGCGATGAGCTGGGCGGCTTCATGACGCTCTTTGTCCCGTCCGCAGCGCGGTTGTCGGCCTCGATGTGGTCCGGCCTCGCGTCCTTCGTGCAGTCGGGCGGCTCGGTGGTGCTGTCCTACGGGGGCGGGGATGCCGATCCGGCGCTGCGCGAGATCTTCGGCGTCGAGTTCCTCGGCGATCATGGCGTGCGCCCGGTGGTGAGCTGCCGTATCGCGCAGCCGGGGTTGCTGGGCGACCTGACCGCCTTCGACGTGCGGCTCGATCTGCCGCACTACGCGCTGGTGGGGAGCGGCACCGCCACGGTGGTCGCCACCGACGCGACCGGCAGCCCGCTTCTCACGCTCAACCAGTACGGTCAGGGCAAGGCGGTCTTCCTCGCCGCACCGCTCGAGCGGGCGATCGCCCAGAGCGACCCGTGGGCGGCACCGGACGCCGTGCGCTCGCTGTTGCGCACGGTCTACGGTTCGGTGGCGCGCGCCGCCGGCGCCGGTCCGGTCATAGACTGCGACGACCCGTCGGCGGAGATCGCGCTGTTCCAGGGCGAGCAGGGAGACGTGGTCTTCATCCTCAACCACAGCGCCGAGGCGATCACGGCCACGCTCACCACGGAGCGTGTGGTAGCCTCTGTCGTGGATGTCCGAGGGGGTGCGGCCGCACGGGTGGAGGCCCGCGCGTTCGGTGTGCCTCTGGGTCCGAACGCAGCGGTAGCGCTGCGCCTGTCGTACGGGTAAGGGAGAATGCCGGATGCCCGAGCGCGAGAACAAGTGCTCGTTCCTTCTCGAATCGTGGCTCGAGTTCCACGAGATCGTCGCCAAACATCCCGAGGTGAGACGGCTCCTGTTCGATCCCGTCACCGGGCTTCCCACCACGCCGCTGCTCTTCCCCCGCATCGAGTCGCTGCTCGAGGACCGTGGCGAGGTCTCGCTGCTGTGCCTGAACGTCGTGAAGTACTCCAAGATCGAGGAGATCTACGGCTGGGAGGTCTTCGACGCGGTCATGTGTGAAGTGGCCAGCGCGCTCGAACGCATCACCGGCGCCGAGCTGCGTGACGCGGACATGGTCGCCGAGCTCATGATCTCCGGCAACGCGTTCGTCGTGCTGCTGTCGCCGCCGCGCACCACCGAGGTGATGGACCCCGAGGCGCTTCAGCGGCTCGGCCGTCGGGTCGAGGAGGACGTTCGCGCTGAGCTCGCCGCGATCCTCGATCCCGAGGTGTTCCCGAAGTTCGGCTGCTACGTCGGGGCCGCCACCGCGTACCGTGACCCGAACGTCCGCCTCGAGCGGCTGGTGCACGCGGCGATCGAGGCGGCGATGGCGGAGTCGCTCACGCGTGAGATGAGCGACGCGCAGGTCCGGCAGGCCCGACTCGAGCAGATCATCCACGCAGGGGACGTCAGAACCCTGGTGCATCCGATACTGCGTCTGGACGACTTCACGGTGCTCGGGTACGAGGCGCTCACGCGCGGACCCGAAGGGACCGAGTTCGAGCGGCCGGACAAGCTTTTCCGCGTCGCCTACGACGCGGACCTGGTCGTTCGTCTCGAGCGGTTGTGCCGCAAGCGCGCCTTCGAGACCGCGGCGAACCTCCCTGAGGGTAAGCTGCTCTTCATCAACATCGAGCCGGAAGCTGTGGCGGATCCCGAGCTCAGAGAGATGATGTTCACGGCGCTCGTCGACTCGGGCATGAAGCCCGAGAGTGTGGTCTTCGAGATCACCGAGCACACCACGATCACCGACTTCGCGGCCTTCCGCGCCACGCTTGAGTATCTGCGCCGTCTCGGCTTCCGCGTGGCGGTCGACAACGGTGGCGCCGGCTACGGTTCGCTGCAGAGCCTCGCCGAGGTGCGTCCGGAGTGGCTGAAGATCGACATGTCGCTCATAAACGACATCGACACCGACGATATCCGCCGCAGTCTCGTCACGAGCATGGTCACGTTCGCCGAGCGTATCGGTGTGAAACTCATCGCCGCAGGCATCGAGCGCCCCGAACAGCTCGCCGCACTGCG
This sequence comes from Actinobacteria bacterium UBA6100, assembly GCA_002423585.1. Taxonomy (GTDB): domain Bacteria; phylum Actinomycetota; class Coriobacteriia; order Anaerosomatales; family Anaerosomataceae; genus UBA6100. Next base: position 104,752 of record DIWS01000009.1, on the reverse strand, counting down.
CGAACTCGGCGTTGAATACGGTCAGGGCTTCCTGTTCTGCGAGCCCCAGGAGCCGTATCCCGCCGATGAGGACGTTGCGCCGCAACTGTAGGAACGGCGAAGCGAAAAGGAGCGGCATTGGGCGGCAGGGCACACCCCGAGTTCCGGGCGCTGACGGTCGCCGCAGGCGACTCCGCACCCCGCAGGGGGTCCTGGGCAGCGAACGAGGACGTCCGACCGCTCTGGCGTCGGGTACTGCCGATAGCGCTGGTGGCAGCGGCAACGCTCGCGTGCATCGTCACGCTCCTCATCACCGGTGGCAGCGGGCTTGAGGGCACCGCGTGGCGTCTGGTGGCATGGTCCGAGCCTTCGATCGACCCCGCGGGTTTCACGATCACGGCATCGTTCGACGACGGGCGGGTCAGCGGCACCGCCGCGGTGAACAGCTACAGCGGTGAGTGCGCAGTGGGTGGCATCACGTTCTCCCCGGGCGCGATCGCACGCACCGAGATGGCGGGCCCTCCGGAGGCCATGGAAGCCGAGGCACTCTACTTCGAACTGCTGGGGCAGGCAGAGACCTACGTGACCGATGGTGACGTCCTCACGATCCAGGGTGCGTCGGGCTCAGCGCTCCTCGTCTTCGAACGCGCCGAGTAGCCTCCGCCCGACATCGGCGCAGCATCCCGCTTCCCCGGAATCATCAGGTTCGGTTATGCTTACTATGCGTTCATGCGATTGTTAGGAGCCGATGTGGAGCGAGTCCGTCTCACAGCGATGTCGAGCAAGGCCGGTTGAGCCGCCAAGTGGGGTCCGGGTGACCTCGCAGCCGTGCTCAAGACCATGAGTCCCGGAGAGTCCGAAGACCTGCTCGTGGGCTTCGACACCTCGGACGACGCCGCCGTCTACATGATGGGCGACCAGGCCGTCCTCCTCACGGTGGACTTCTTCACGCCCATGGTCGACGACCCGTACGACTTCGGGCGCATCACCGCCGCCAACGCCCTCTCGGACATCTACGCCATGGGCGGCCGTCCGCTCACGGCCATGAACCTGCTCGCGATGCCCTGCTCGCTTCCGCCCGAGGTGACCGCCGAGGTGCTCCGCGGCGGTGCCGACAAGGTACGTGAGGCGGGCGCCGTGATCGTGGGCGGGCACACCATCGATGACCGGGAGCCGAAGTACGGCCTGTCGGTGATGGGTGTGGCGCGTCCCGAGGACGTGGTGCGCAACATCGGCGCGCTGCCCGGCGACCTGCTCGTGCTCACCAAGCGGCTTGGCGTGGGCATCCTCAACACTGCCATCAAGCAGGGTCTCGAGACCGAGGAGAGCCTGCGCGACGTTATCGACAGCATGGCGCATCTCAACCGCGCGGCCGCCGAGGCGATGCTCGAGGTGGGCGTGCACGCGGGCACCGACATCACCGGCTTCGGCCTGGTGGGCCACGCGCGCGAGATGGCGCACGGCAGCGGCTGTGCGTGCGAGATCGACCTGGCGGGCGTGCCGGTGTGGCCAGGCGTGGTGGAGTATGCCGAAGCGGGGGTGCGCCCGGGGCGTACCGCAGACGTGATCGCGTTCCTCGACGAGTTCGTCGACTGGGGTTCCGCGGGCTTCACCTGGAAGGGCATCCTTGCCGACCCGCAGACGAGTGGTGGGCTGATGATGGCGGTCGCTCCCGACAGGGTGGATGTGCTCATCGCGGCACTCGAGGCTCGCGGCGAAGAGGCTGCCGTGGTGGGGCGGATGACCGACGGCGAGCCGGGGACGATCCGCATCGTGTAGCAGCCCGTGAGGTGCATCCCCTGCCCGCAAGATGGCGGTATCGATGATCGAAGGGCCCGGCCGATGCGCCGGGCCTTTCGCATCACGCGGAACCGGCGCACGTGGATAGAGATGTGTATAGTGATGTGTAACTTCGGTTCCGATCCAACTGGACTCCGGATGAGGCAGGCGAGTCATCATGGCGCGCATGGTGCGCAAGCAGATCGTGATAAAGCCCGAACAGGAGCGCGCGCTCGAGGCGCATGCGAAGGCCCTCGGCGTGTCACAGTCTGCGCTCATTCGCGACGCCATCGGTCGGCTGCTGGCGGATGCCGAGGAGCAGGAGCGGCGGCGGGCCGCATGGGAGGCCATCGAGGAGATGTGGCGGCGCGCCGATCGGGAGGGCTGGGGCAGTGGAGGTCGCACGTGGACACGCGAGGAACTGCATGAGCGGGGTCGCACTGATTGACACCAACGTACTGGTGTACACGATCGACACCGACGAGGAAGAGAAGTGTCACAGCGCACAGGCGCTTCTGCGAATCCTCGAGATCAAGGAGGTTGGCGCACTCTGCGCGCAGGTACTCGGTGAGCACCACTCGGTGGTGGCGCGCCGCTTCGGGCATACGCACGGTCGAGGTGAAGCAACGGCGGCCACCGAGCGCTGGGCTCACGCCTTCCCTGTGTACGATACGACGCTCCGTGTGGTACTCGAGGCGCTCCGGGCGACCATCCGCTACCAGATGCCCTACTACGACGCGCAGATCTGGGCGGTGGCGCGCGTGAACCACATCCCGCTCGTCCTTTCGGAGGACTTCACCGACGGCGCGGTCATCGAGGGTGTGCGCTTCGCGAACCCCTTTGCCGAGGGGTTCGATCCGGAGGCCGCGCTGGCGGTGTGAGCCGCTCTTGTGCTGCCCGACTACTGCTTCTGCGCGCCTCCCAGGTCGCCGAAGCGTCCGGCGATGTCATCCATGAATCCGGGCAGGCCGCCCTTGAAGTCGAGGCCCTCGAGTCGCGCGTTGGCCTCCGACACGCTCATGGTGCCCTCCTTGGCCTGCCGCACCACGTCCATGCCTTCCCGGACGTTCGGAGGAAGCTCATCGATGCGGTAGTGCTGCTTGCCGTATCCGTCGCGCACGCCTTCGAGCGAGTGTGCGGCCTTGTCCGCCTGGGTGAAAGCGTCGAGCGTGTTGCCCTGCTTGTAGGAGTTCATCACCTTGGTGCGATACGTCTTGCCGTAGCCGTCGGGGTCGATGAGCGTGGAGCGACCGTCTTTCACCATCTGGTCGTTGGGGGTGAAGCGTGTCTCCTGCCACGTGTCGGTCTTGGGATCGTAGACGGTCCCCTGGTCGGCCATGTCGATCGAGGCCTCTTCGTGCGTGTAGTCGGTCTGCAGTTGCTGGCGTTCTGATGTCCAGCGTTCGGCGCCCTTCGCATCCGACGGTCCGCCGGTCTTCTCCGAGAAGATCCGCTGTGACTCGCCGGCCCACTTCTCCCGCGGTATCTCGATGAACCTGTTGTGTCCCTTCGGGTCCTTCTTGAAGTAGCCGAGTCGGTAGTCGCGGTCCACACCGTCCACGTGGCCGACGGTGTGCACGGCGATCTCGTGCCCCTCGGCTTCCGGCAGGTTCTTCTTGGCCCATTCCTTGAGATCCGCATCGTGCGCCTTGTAGACCTTCTGGCGCGTCTCATTGAACGTGCGCCAGGCATCAGGATCGGACGCGCGGAGCTTCCGCATCGCGTCCGGGTCGCGCATGATGCGCTCAACGGTCGGCACGTCGAGCGGCTTGCCACCGGCCGTCTTTGCGGCGATGTCGTCGGACATGCTCTTGGCGCGCACCGCCGGGTCGCTGCTCGCGCGCCGGGGGTCGGGGGTATCGCCCTCGGCGGCCTTCTCGACGGGCTTCTGCTCGGGCTTCTGCTCCGGCTTCGTGTCGGCTTCAGCTTCGGGCGTCTTCTGCGTCGGCTCGGCGGCATCGGTATCGGGCGTGCGGTCCCGGGGCGTCGTGTCCGCATCCGGGGCGTCCGTTCTCGGCCGTGCGGCGGCATCGGCATCGGCGCCCGGGGTACGGGCGGGCGGGACATCGGGTGTCATGCCATCAGGTGCGGCGGCCGGGGTTCGCGGAGGCGGTGCATCTCCCGCAGCAGGGGTTCTCGTGCGCGGCGCGTCCGGTGCTGCCGGCATCTTCGCGTGGGGGCCGTCGGGTGCGGCCGGCGTCTTGGCGCGTGGCGCATCGGGCGTGGCGGTCTTCGGCACGCCCGCGTCGGCTCCCGCTCCCTTGGCGCGCGCGGTCTCGGGCGTGATGCCCTTCATGCCCGCAATCATCTGCAGGAACCGGACGAGGCCCTCGTCTCGGAGCTGCCGTCCGACGTTCTTCATCGCGTTGGTCACCGACATCTGCGGATCGTTGTAGATCTCCTTGGCGAAGTAGTAGGCGATGAAGAGCGCCCAGCCGATCGCCTTCTTGTCACCGGAGAGCTTGGTGAGGAAGTCGGGATCGGTGAGACTGCCCTCGAGCACGCCCGTGAGCGTCGAGGTCTGAGCGAGGAGCCAGTCGTCCAGACCGCCGCCGGCGAGCCACACCTCCATCGCCGAGACGAGGAGTGGCTTCAGCATGCCTATGGCGATCGATCCCACAACGCCGAGGTAGGCGCCGCTCGCCACGCCGAGCGCGATGTCGCCGCACCACGAGACCCAATCGAGCGTGTCCTCGATCTGCTGGGCCCACCAGGCCGCGTCGAGGTGCTCGTGCTTCTCCTTCATGATCTGGTCGTGCGCGAAGCTCCAGATCTGCTTGCGCATCACGAACAGGCCCTCGGCGCCCATCGTGAGCGAGCGTTCGGCCACGAGGTTGTAGAGGCGCTCCTGGTGCTCGGCTGGAACGTACGCGCGGATGATGTCGAGGCAGTTGTCGCGCTCGGTCTCCCAGGCGTCGGAGTACGGCTCCATGTTCACGCCGAGCAGGCGCAGTGGCACGAGTGCCGAGAAGCGGTCGGCGTCGTAGCCGGGGATGCTCGCGAGAATCGCCGCCGGCACGGGTTCGCCGGCGGTGGGGAGCTTGTGCTCGAGCGACAGGTTGAAGGTCGCGCTCGGGACGTTGAGCTGCCGGATGCCTGCGGGCTCCACGATCAGTCCGCCGGCCTTGAGCCCCGCGTGTCCGCTCGTGCCCTCCTGCCCACCGATCTCGAGTGAGGCTTGCCCGGCAAGGCCGATGTCCGGCGCGATCTGGCCGGTGGAGGGGTCGCGGACGAACACGCGCAGGTCGATCGCGGTGGGGCGTGCCGAGCCGTCGGCGGCGAGCGGGAAGGCGCCGGACGACGGGTCCACGCTCGTGCGGTCGATGAACAGGCCCTCCTGCGAGACGATCACGGTCACCTGCCGGCGGAGCTCGTCGTAGCCGTCGGCGGTGGCGGTCACCACGAGCGTGGATGCGGTCTCGGGGCGCGTGGGGTCGAGCTGGTCGCTGCCACTCTCGGTGATGGTGAGCGTCGCGGCCGAGGGGCCGGTCGGCTCGAGCGAGGGTGTTGCGATCGCCCGCGAGCCCTCGCGCCACTCGGTCTCGAACTGCCAGGGCACGTCGCCCGCGTTGGTGACGGTGATGGCCACCTCGGCGTTCGCGCCCGACTCGGCGGCGAGAGAGACCTCGTCGGGCTTGGCATCGATCTCGGGCAGCCCTGCGAGCGGGATGGCCACGAGCTCGGTCAGTGGACGTTCGCCGATCCACGCGCTCACGCGCACCGTGGCGCTCTCGGGCGGCTGCACCGGGCTCGTCGGGTCCGGCTGCGACGCCATCACGGTGACGGCGCGGCCGTCCTCGTAGTCGGCGGGCACCGAGATCTCGAGCCACTCGGAATCCTCGGCGAACTCGATCGATGCGCGGATCGCCGCAGGGTCCAGCGCGGCGTCGGTGGCATCGGCGCCGAGGAGCTCCACGGCCCCGACGAGCGTGATCGACTGCCCGCCCTGGGTGCTGAGCGCCAGCGTCCCGGCAGGTTCGATGCGCGTGACGATGCGGCTGATGCCGGCAGCGGCGACCGCGACGGTGGACGTGGTGCTGCCGAGCGACGCACGGGCCTCCACGGTGATCGCCGAGCCGAGAGCGATCTCGCCGGCTTGCCACACGGTGGCCTGGAGCGTGCCGTAGGCGGTCTGCGGCTGGACGCTTACGCCGACAGGGAGATGCAACACGATCGCGGCATCGGCGGCCGGTTGGAAGGTCCCGTTGGGCAAGACCTTGAACGCCTGTGCGGTGAAGCTCGCCGAGTGCTCCGCGCTCACGGTGAGTCGGCGGGTGGAGAGTTGCAGCACGTAGCCCACGGGCTGGCCGGGCGCCGGCTCCTCGGCTCCGGTCCTGGCGCGCGCGCTCGCGGCGGCGCCGGCGAGAGCGATCGCTGCGGCAGCCACCGCGCCGATGCCGGCCCCGACCGTGCGCCACGGCGAGGTGTCGCCGTCGTCGCCGGGAAGCGCAACACCGGTGCTCGTGCCCGAGGCGTTGAAGCGCAGCGATGCGAGTATCGACTCGATGTCGTTCACCATCGCGTTGTAGTTGGCGTCGGTCTCATCACTCGCGATGGTCCCGCCTGCGGAGACGTAGATGCCGCCGTCGTCGGTGGGGATCCAGTACTGGTACTCGGTCTGGAACCAGTTGCTGTAGTTGCCGGCGTCGGGGTCCGCGTACTCCTTGAACACGCCGATGTTGGACCAGGCCTCGAGGCCCCCGATGGTCGTCTTCTGAGCGCCGGTCCACACGTAGTCCACCTGCACCGCCACCTGGTCGGCGCTTCCGTAGAGCGTGACCGAGCCGCCCGAGCGGGCGGCGAAGTCCTCAAAGGACGTGTAGTAATGCTCCTCCGGCTGGCCGGTGTACGGGTTCTCAGGGGTCTTGATCTTCGCCGAGACGCTCGCTTCGCCACCCCAGTCGAGGTCACCGTACTCGGCATTGAGGGAGAAGGAGTCCTCATCGTTGCTTACCATGTTCCAGAAGTCCGGCGCGCTGTAGCTGGTGACCAGGTTGCCGGCGGCGAAGGCGAGTGCGGGGAGCAGGAGCAGCGAGCCGAGCGCTGCGAGCATGCTCCATGCAGCGGCACGGCGGATGCGGTCCCGGCGGTGTGCGAGGGCGCCCATCATGACCGCCTCCTCAGGGCCACCGAGGCCGTCTTGACGGCCATCGTGAGCGCCGAGGCCATGGCGACCCCCATGGAGAGCGTCGAGAGCAACGGCATCCCGCCGCGTAGACCCCCGACGAGCGTGATGCCGAGTGAGACCACCTGGATGAGCGCGGTCACGAGCGAGACGACGCCGGTGATGCCGCGCAGCGCACCGCCCTTGGTGCCGGTGATCAGAGAGAGCAGCGCGGTGGTTCCGCCGGCGAACACGCGGGGGAGTGCGCCGATCAGCGCACTGCCTCCGCCGGACATACCTGCCACGAACAGGTCGAGTACCGCGGTGGCGGCCATCGCAAGGCCGGGCTTTTTGAGTGAGCGCTGCGCCAGCGTGCGGGCGCCGGGCACCGCCACCCGGGAGAGCATCGCGCGCAGGTCGGGCGTCTCACCCGCGACGATCGTCTGCCAGGGCAGGGAGGCGGCCATGCCGCCGACGGCCGCGACCTGCGCGACCGCGCCGTACGCCTGGCGCGCGGTCTGTGCGGCCTGCCCCGTCTGCTGCGCGAGCGTGGGGGTCTGCGCGGTAGTCGGCGCTTGCCGTGGTGTCCCGCACTTCGTACAGAATCTGTCGCTTCCGGTGATCGGTGTTCCGCACGCGGTGCAGTACTCCACGGGGCCCTGGGTCACGTCGTCTCCTTCGTGAGGGTGTGCTCAAAGGACAACTATACCGTGGTGGGCCTTCTTCCCCCTCGTCCTCCTACTTCGTCGCATCACCCAGCGCGCCGAACTGACCGCGCATCTGGCCCATGAACTCGGCCAGTCCGCCGGGGAAGCCGGCCTGCTTGAGCTCCGCTTCGGCAGCGGTCCACGCCGCCGGGTTGCTCGGGTCCGAGGCGCCTCGCTGCACGATCTGGATGCCGTCTCGCAAGTTGTCCGGCAGCGGCGGCATCTTGTAGTCCTGTGACATGTAACCGGTGCGGCACTGGACGAGATCGCGGACGGCCTTGTCGGCCTGGACGAACGCCTCGGTGGTGGGCTGGCCGCTCTTGAAGGCGTCGTCGACCTTGGTCTCGTACATCTTGCCGAGCCCGTCGGGGTCGACGAGTGTGGACGTGCCATCGCGCACCATCTCGATGTTCGACTTGATCTGGGTCTGCGTCCACGTCCCGCGCTTCTCATCCCAGATGAGTGCCTGGTCCGAGAAGTCCGCGCAGGCCTCGGGATGGTTGAGGTCGGTGGGCAGTTGCTGATGGTCCTTCGCCCACTTGGCGGCAGCCTCGGGCGGATGGGTGGGGCCGCCCGTCGCCTCGGCAAAGGAGCGGTTCGACTCCATCTCCCAGTTGCGACGGTCGACCTCGATCCAGATCTCCTTACCGGTCTTGGGGTCTACATCCTTGTAGCAGACGCGGAAGTCGCGGTCCGTGTTGAGCGTCGTCCCGTCCGAGCCCGGCGAGCGCACCTCCATGACCTTGATCTCCTTGCCGGCCATGCCCGCGACCTTGGTGCGGACGTGGTTCTCCACCGCGATGTCGTGGCCTTCGTAGATGAGCTGGCGCGTGTTCTCGAACGCCTTCTGCACCTCGGGCGGCGCGTTCTTGAGCGAGCGGACCGCCTGGGGGTCGGTCATGATCTCGAGCACGTCGGCCTTGTTCGCGTACGGCTTGCCGTCCTTGCCCTTCTTGATTCCGGAACGCACCTGCTCGGCGGGCGAGAGCGGCTTGCCGGGAGGTTTCGGCGCATCGGGCTTGGTGCCCGGTTCCGGCGTGCCGGTCTTGTCCTTGGGTGGAGTCTCGCCCGAGGGTTTGTCCGAAGGCGCCTTCTCGGCGGGCGGCTTCTCGGGCGCCGACGCGTCCTTGGGCTTGCCGGCCTCGGGCGTCTCGGAACCGCCCGGCTTCTTCGGCGGCGGTGTGGAATCGCCCCCGCCCGCCTTCGGCTTGCCCGGTACGCCGTCGATGGGCCTCCCGGGCGGTCGGCCGTCGCTCCCGTCGGCTCCGGTGGCAACAGGGGGCTTCTTGGGAGGCGGCGGCCCGTCTCCTCCGCCTGAGGCGCCCGCCTTCGTCTTGGTCTTCGGCCTGGCCGGTGGTGGCGGCTCGGCTCCGGCGACCTTCTTCGGCGGCGTGGCATCGGCCGCATCCGACCCGGGGTGCACGCCCGGCGAGACCTTGCAGACCCGCCGAAGGAAGATCACGAGCGCCTCGTCGCGCACCATGCGCGCCACGTTCTTCATCGCACGCACGACGTCCATCCGCGGATCGTTGTAGAGCTCCTTGGCGAAGTAGTAGGCGAGGAAGCCGGCCCATGCGAGCGGCGCCCGCGCCCCGAGCATCTTGATGAAGTCGACGTCGGTCGCGCAGCCCTCCACCACGCCGATGCCGATGCCCACCTGCTGGTACGCCCAGTCTTCGAGCGAGCGGCCGTTGATCCAGCAGTCCACCGCCGAGACGAGCATCGGCTTGAGCAGACCCAGGCCGAGCGCCGCCGCGCTGCCCACGAGCGAGCCGGTGGCCACGCCAAAGGCGATGTCGCCGCACCACGAGATCCAGTCGAACAGGTCCTCGGCGTTCTGCCAGCGCCACGCCTCATCGAGGTAGTCGTGCACCTCGATCATGATCTGCGTCTGCGCGAACTCCCAGATGCGCTTGCGCATCTCGTACAGGCCCTCGGCGCCGAGCGTGCGGCCGCGCTCGGCGAGGATCTTCCGGAACCGTGGCTGCACGTCGGCCGGTACGTAGTCGGCGATGATGCGCTCGCAGTACGCGTACTCCTTCTTCCATTCGGCCGAGAACGGCTCGGTGTCCACGCCGAGTAGGCCGAGGGAGATGAGCGCGTCGTACTGCCGCTCCGGGCCGTCGACGTACGCGCGGAGCGTTGCGGGCAGCACCTTGCCGCCGGTGGGCAGCCGCCGGGGACAGCTGAACTGCCAGATCGCGGCGGAGTCGTTGAGCGAGCGCACGCCGACCGACTGCCAGCCCACCGCACCCTTCTCGAGCATGAGCCGTCCGGGCGTGCCGGTCTCTCCGGCAGGCTCGAAGGCGAGCGCCTGCGCGAGTGCGATGTCGGGGGCGATCTCGCCGGTGGCGGTGTCGCGCACGTACACACGGAAGTCGATGTCGGTCACCTTCGCGCTGCCGTCGGCGGCGATGCGGAACGCTCCGTCCTCCGGGTGGCGTCCCACCGGGTCCACGAAGATGCCCTCCTGGCGCACGATCACCTTCACGTACCGCTCGAGCTCGGCGAATCCCGCGCAGGTGGCGAGTATGCGGAGCGTCGCGCTGTCTTCCGGACGCGCGGGATCGAGCTTGCCGGCGGCGTCCTCGGTGAGCGTGAGCGTGCACGTCGCGGGTCCGGTGCGCTCGAGGTCCACCTGCGCGAGCGGCTCGGAGCCCTCGCGCCAGGCGGTCGTGAACTCCCACTGCGACCCGCCCGTGTGGTCGACCCACACACGCACCTCGGCGACCGCGCCCGTCTCGGCCGAGAACTCCACCACATCCGGCGCCGCGTCGAGCATGGGGTTCCGCGCCATCGCGATCGACACGCTCTCGGTGAGCGTCTCTGTGCCCACCTGCGCTTTCACGTGCACGATGCACGTGGGCGGCGGGTCCTTGGGGTGGTCCGGGTCGGGCTGCGACGCCTCGACGCTCACCGCCATGCCCTCCCCGTGGATGACCGGCGCCGAGAGGTCGAGCCACTCGCTTGCCGAGGAGAACTCGATCGAGCTGCGCACGAGCGTGAGGTCGACGCTCGGGTCCGCGGCAACGCCGGGCGGGATCGCCACCGTCGCGACGAGCGTGACGTGGTCGGCGCCGCTCGCGATCAGTTCGCGCTTGTCGGCGGGCTCGAAGGTGACATCGAGGCGCAACTCTCCCGCGCCCACGACCGTCACCGCGGTCTGCGAGCTGCCGCCTGCGGTGGCTGCCTGCACGAGCAGCTGCGCCCCGGGTGCGATCTCGCCCGTCTGCCACACGACCGCCGAGAGCGGGCTGGCGCCGGATGCCGGTTGCACGCTCGCTCCGGGCGGCGCGGTGAGCGAGATATTCGCCGCAGCGGGCACGGGCCGGCCGTCGGGCATCACCTGGTACACGGTCACCGTGAGCGTCTGCGACTGCTCGGGGCTGACCGACAGCCGGTCGCTGCTCACGTTCAGGATGTAGCCGATGGGCTGGTTCGGGTCCTGCTTCGTCTTGCTCTTGGCAGACGTCTTGGCGGCAGCGCCCGCCATCGCGGCCGCGGCGGCAGCCACCGCGCCGAGCCCGCCTGCGATGGCCTGCCAGGGCAGGCCGCCCCCCGTCGTGGTGCCACCGGTCACACTGCCGTCGCCCCAGTCGAACTGCATCGACCTGAAGATGGCGTCGGCCTGCGCCCACTGCGTGTCCAACTGGTCGAAGTACCCGCGCCGGGTCATCGCCGAGACATAGATGATCACGCCGGAGTCGCCCAGGTCCACGTAGTAGACAGCCGACTGGCCAGCCTCCACCGGCCCGTCGAACGACTCCATGAGCATCTCGTACCGGGAGGTCGTGAAGTACGCTGGCTTGCCGCCGATCTCGGTGGTGCCGTTGTCGGCCTGGGTGAACTGTCTGGTCTCCTCGAACGATAGGCTCGTGTCGTCGTTGAGGCCCTCGATGGTCACCGGGTTGGCCTCGATCCTCGGCATGTCGTACGCATCGAGGAACTCGTCGAGGGAGCCGTAGTGCTCGGTGGTCTGATTCACGAACACGCTCGAGTGGTGGGCGATCGTGCCGTCTTCGTTGTCCACGTTCTGCTCGATGCTGAGCCAGTAGCCGGGATACTCGGGGGGCTCCCGGAGCTCCACCGCCCAGCCGGCCGGGTTATCGTACGTGACGCTGATGGGGGTGAGTGCGATCGCGAGCGGCGCGACCGCGGCCGACACGAGCAGCACGAAGCCGAGTGTCGCGAGCGCGCGCGTGACACGTGGCGTTGCTCTCATCGCGCACCGCCCTTCAGCGCCGTGACGGCCGTCTTGACGGCCATCGTGAGCGACGAGAGCATCGCGATCACCTGCGGTATCAGCAGCAGGGCCGAGGTGCCGGCGAGCACGCCGGTGACGAGTGTGTAGCCGGTGAACCCAAGCTGCACCACCGCGGTGACGCCGCCGAGCGCGCCGGTGAGCTTGCGAAGCGGGCCGCCCTTCGAGCCGGTGATGAGCGAGAAGAGCGCGGTCGCCCCGCCGAGCAGAAACCGGGGGATCGCCGCAACCAGCGCGCCCGAGCCGCCCGAGATGCCGGAGACGACGAGGTCGAGCGTGGCGGTGACCGCCATGGCGATGCCGGGCCTCTTGAGTGATGCGCGGATCGCGGTCTGCGCCGCGGGCAGCGCCGCCGCAGAGAGGAACGCGCGGATGTCGGGCTGCTGGTTGCCGACGACCGTCTGCCAGGGGAGCGCGACGCCCATGCCCGCGATACCGGCGACCTGCGCGACCGCGCCGTACGCGCGCTGCGCGGTGTGCGCGGCCTGGCCGGCCTGCGCAACGAGGGTGGGGCCGGGTGCGCTCGCCGCGGGGGCGGCCGCATGCTCTCTCGGCGTGCCGCACTTCGTGCAGAACACCTCATCGGCCGTGAAGCGTGCGCCGCACTTCGTGCAGAACCCCACATATCCGTCGCTCATGGTCCCCCCAATGGCGCGATCGGCCCTCCCGGTAAGTGTAGGAGCCTGACGGCGATGCCACCAGATGTGCGCGCCGAATAGGGGAGGCTTGACCGACCATCCGGTGCGTACTAATCTTGTAGTCGAACGACTAACGAGAACAGTCGAACGACTAAGGAATCAGCATGCGCGTACTCTCGGTGGGCGAACTGCGGGAGAGCCTTGCGTCGGTGCTCGACGCGGTGGAGGCCGGCGGGCGCGTGACGGTCACGCGACACGGGCGTCCGGTCGCGGTGATCGTGCCTCTTGGGGGTGAGCGCCCGTCGGCGGATCGCGCTGCCGCTTCCGAGTATGTACGCGAGTCCCGTGCGGCGTATGCCGAGCAGTCCGCGGGTCGGCCGAGCGGGCGCCCGCCGGTGACCGCGTTCGTCGGCGGTGTGGGCGACCGGTTGTTCTCGAGCCGCGCTGCGCGCCGGGTGCTCTCGCTCTTCGTGCTGCATCCCGATCGCGAGTTCTATCAGCGTGAGGTGGCGCGCCTGAGCGGAGTGCCGCTGCGCTCGGCTCAGCTCGCCCTCGCGCGACTGGTCTCCCTCGGCCTCGTCGATTCGGTGCGCTCGGGCAACCAGATGCACTACTCGGCCGTGCCCTCGGCGGCCTTCGACGCGCTGCGTGCCTGGGCGATTCCCGAAGTGGCACTGGTGCCTGTGTTGCGTGAGGCGCTCGAGCCGCTCGCCGGGGCCATCGAGATGGCGTTCGTGTACGGCTCGACCGCCTCTGGCGAGGACACGGCCGCAAGCGATATCGACCTCATGGTGGTGGGCGAGGGGGACACGTACGGCGTGATCGAGGCGCTCGAACCGGTGCGTGAGCGGGTGGGGCGGGAGATCAACGTGTCGCGCTACTCGCCCTCGGAGTTTCGCGAGAAGCTGGCCGAAGGCTCCCACTTCGTCACGACAGTCATGCGGAGTCCGATCCTGTGGGTGATCGGAGCAGGTGAGGCGGACCATGACTCCTGAGGGCATTGAGGCACTACCTTCTTCACTGGACGAGATCGCGAAGCTGCAGGTCCGATACCGCAAGCACCTGATCGATGCCGGCATCTTGGTGAGAGACGCGGATTCGCGGTACTGCAGTTACTTCGACGCGGGTCTGGTACTGACGAAGATAGCAGTGCGGGCGCGCGGGCTCAGGGTGAGTGGATCGCACATGAACCACTACACGCAGATCATGTTGGCGAAGTCGGTGCTCGGCCGCGATGCGCATCCCTATGTGTCGATCCTGGAAAACGCTCGCACCAAGCGAAACCATGCCACGTATGACGAGGCCGGCACCATCTCCGCCACGGAAACCGCCGAGCTGGAGCAGACCGTCCTTGCCTTCGAATCCCTCATCCGCGGCTGGCTCGCTTGCGAGCACCCCGACCTTCTGCCGCCCGAACTGCCACTCGGCTAGAATGGCCGGTATGGATACGAAGACGCTGCTCCGCACACTGCCGAAAGTCGACGAGCTCCTCAAGCGCGATGACGTCGCCGCGCTCATATCGCTCCACGGCCGCGAGCTCACGCTCGAGGCGCTCCGCGATGCGATCGAGGCCACCCGCGCGGGCGTGCTCGCCGGCGATCTCGCCGAGGTCTCTGCCGATGCGATCGTGAACGGCGCTGCCGGCGCGCTCGAGGCGGGCGCGCGCCGCTCGCTCCGGCGGGTGATAAACGCCACCGGCATCGTCGTGCACACCAATCTCGGCAGATCGCCACTCGCCGATGCGGCGGTCGAGGCCGTGGCTGAAGTCGCCCGCGGCTACTCGACCCTCGAGTACGACGTGCCGACGGGAACCCGCGGCAGCCGGCACGTGCACGTGGAGGAGCTCATCTGCCGCCTCACCGGCGCCGAGGCGGCTATGGCCGTGAACAACAACGCCTCGGCCGTCCTCATGGGACTCGCCGCGCTTGCCCGCCGCAAGGAGGCGATCGTGAGCCGCGGTCAGCTCGTGGAGATCGGCGGCAGCTTCCGCATCCCGGACATCATGCGCGAGAGCGGCGCGAAGATGGTCGAGGTGGGCACCACCAACAAGACGCACCTGCGCGACTACGAGAACGCCATCACGCCGCGCACCGGGCTCATGCTCAAGGTGCATACCAGCAACTACCGCGTGGTGGGCTTCACCGAGGAGGTCTCCTCGGCCGATCTCGTGGAGCTCGGCGCGAAGCACGGCATCCCCGTGTTCGAGGACCAGGGCTCGGGCGTTCTCATCGACCTCGCGAAGTACGGCCTGCCGGGCGAGCCCACGATCGGTGCGGCCATCGCCGCGGGGGTCGACCTCGTGAGCGCGAGCGGCGACAAGCTCCTCGGCGGTCCGCAGGCGGGCATCCTTGCCGGCACGGCCGAGGTGATCGCGAAGCTCAAGAAGCATCCGCTCGCACGATGCGTACGTCTCGACAAGATGACGCTCGCCGCCCTCGAGGTCACGTTGCGCCTCTACCTCGACGAAGTGCGCCTGTTCGCCGAGGTCCCCACGCTCCGAATGCTCACCATGACCGCCGAGGTAGCGAAGCAGCGTGCCGAGGTCCTCGCCGCGGCGATCCGCTCGGGGGTCGGCGACCTCTACGAGGTCACGACCGCGCCCGATGTCTCGCGGGCAGGCGGTGGCTCGCTGCCGATGGAGGACATCCCCACCACGGTGGTGGCCGTGACGCCCCGCTCGGGAAGCGCGACCGCGCTCGAGGCGGCCCTTCGCCTCGGCGAGCCGGCCGTGATCGCGCGCTTGCGTGACGGCCGCCTGCTGCTCGACCCCCGCACGCTCGGCGCCGACGAGGAGCCCGAGGTCGTCTCGGCGCTTCTGGCGGCCGCCCGCTAGCAGCTTGTCGCTGTCGTAGAAGGAGTGTACCCTCATTCGGGTACACTCAACTGTACCCGAATGAGGTACACGATGCTGGCCGAACTGCTCGGCTCCAAAGTACGCGCGCGGGTCATCGCAGCGCTCCTGGTCGCACCGGGGCGCCGCTCGCACCTCCGTGCGCTGGTGCGCGCAGCGGGGGGCAGCGTGGCGTCCGTGCAACGCGAGCTCGAGCGCCTCGAAGACATGGGGCTGATCGCATCGGCCATCGATGAGTCGGGCAGGCGTCAGGTGACGCTCGCCGAGGACCATCCGTTCACCGCGCCGCTCGAGGGGATGTTGGCGGCCGATCCTCGCGCGCAGTACGGGGCCCGGTCGGCGGCGATCCCGTCACTCGACCCGGAAGTCGACAGTGCGCTGCAGGGCGCGGTGGAGCGCATCGTCGCCGGATTCGCCCCGTTGCGAATCGTGCTATTTGGCTCCCAGGCCAAAGGCACTGCGGATGAGGAGAGCGACGTCGACCTCCTGGTTGTGCTTCCGCACGTCGATGACATGCTCCGAGAGGCGGCCGCCATCCGGAGTGCGGTGGGCACGATCGGGCGCGGTGTGGACGTGGTGCCCACGGACCTGGAGCGCGTTGCGGCTGCGTGGGCGCGGGGCGAGTCGGTCATCACGAACGCACTGAGAACTGGAGTAACGCTCTATGACCGCACGGCCTGACAGCGGTACGGCGGAGGTATGGCTCGACCAGGCCCGCCGTGATCTGGGCAAGGCCTCGGCGATGAATGAGTTCGGGGTGTTCGAGCCGGGCGATGTGTGCGCCTGGGCGCAGCAGTCAGCCGAGAAGAGCCTCAAGGCGATTCTGGTGCACGGAGGTAGCGAGGCACTCCGCATCCACGACTTGCGCGAACTTCGGAGTCGCTGTACCGCGAGCATAGCGCCGAACGTGACCGACGAGTATCTGGATCTGTTGAGTGCGCTCCGGGTGAGTTCTCGGTACCCTGGGGACTGGCCGGAGCCCACGCACGCAGATGCCGAGGAAGCCCTCGAGGTCGCGTTGGTGTTCGTTTCGGCTGCTGCCCGCATCATCGCCGAGAAGGAGGTCACCTAGATGAGCACCCCCTCTCTCGTCCTAGGCACCGCCGGTCACATCGACCACGGCAAGTCCACGCTCGTCAAAGCGCTCACCGGCACCGACCCGGACCGCCTCGCCGAGGAGAAGGAGCGCGGCATCACCATCGAGCTCGGCTTCGCGCAGCTCGAGCTGCCGAGCGGTCGGACGATGGGTGTCGTGGACGTTCCCGGGCACGAGCGCTTCGTGCGCCAGATGGTGGCGGGCGCCACCGGCATCGACGTGGTGCTGCTCGTGGTGGCCGCCGACGATGGCATCATGCCGCAGACGCGCGAGCACCTCGCGATCATCGATCTTCTCGGCATACCGCGCGGCGTGGTGGCCATCACCAAGGCCGACCTCGCCGAGCCCGACTGGCTTGAGCTCGTCGAGGGTGAGGTTGCCGGGCTGCTGCGCGGCACCTCGATCGACGGCGCACCGATCGTACCCGTGAGCGCCCGCAGTGGCGCGGGCCTGCCCGAGCTTCTCGCCACGCTCGATGAGGTGGCTGCCGAGGCCGAGAGCCGCCAGTCCAACCTGCCGCTGCGCCTTCCCGTGGACCGCGTCTTCACCATCGCCGGCGCGGGCACGGTGGTGACCGGCACGCTGTGGAGCGGCACCGCCAAGCGCGACGACCAGGTGGAGCTCATGCCTTCGGGCAAGCGCGGGCGCATCCGCAGCGTGCAGATGCACGGCAAGCCCGCCGAGAAGGCCGTGGCTGGCAACCGCGTGGCACTCAACATCGCGGGGCTCGACACCGACGAGATCTCGCGCGGCGATATCGTGGCCGAGCCCGGCACGCTCACCGTGACCGACCGTTTCGATGCGCGCATCACCTACCTTTCGAGCGAGGAGAAGCCCTTCGAGACCGGGGCGCGCGTGCACGTGCACCACGGCACTCGGGAGGTGCTGGGCCGGGTGCTGCTGATGGGTGCCGAGCAACTGCAGCCGGGGGAAAGCTCACTCGCGCAGCTCCGCCTCGAGGAGCCGCTCTCACCCCGCTACGACGACCGCTTCATCATCCGCTCGTACTCGCCGATGTGGACCATCGGCGGCGGCGTGGTGCTCGACGCGCTCCCGCCCCGGCGCACCACGCTCAAACCCCACGAGCGCGAGCTCCTGGACGCGCTCCTCGGCCACGACCTGTCGGGCGCGGCGCTCGGCCTGCTCGCCAGCCGTGCGCTCCCTATGACATCCGCGCAGGTGGCCGCCGCCCTCGGCGTGCCGCGCGCGCAGGTGGCCGACGACCTCAACCGAGCCAAGCTCGAGCGGCTGAGCGTCGGCGGCGACACGTACTACCTCACGCGGGACGCGCAGGAGCACCTGCTCGCCGAGATCGAAGGCGAGTTGCTCGCGTTCCACGAGGCGAACCCCAAGGCCACCGGTCTCGGCATCGCGGCGTTGCGCGACCGCGTGGACCGCCGCCTCGAGCCGAAGGTCTTCGACGTGCTGCTCGGCCTCGCGATCGAGGTGGGCAACGTGGTGCTCGCAGGTGGCGAGGCGCGCCACCCGAAGGCGGCCTCAACAGCGCTCGCCGCCGAGGGGGAGGCGAGCGAGAAGCTCGCAGCGCTCCTCAAGGCGCAGGGTCTCGCGCCCGGCACCACCGCCGAACTCGCCGCCGAGGCGGGCGTGGACCCCGGCCTCGCCCGCAAGGTGCTCGGCAAGCTTGCCGCAGAAGGTGCGCTTTTGCGGCTCGGCCCCGATCTGCACTTCGACGCCACAGCGGTCGCGAAGGCGCGCGAGCAGATCGTGGGCTATCTGAAGGAGCACGGCACGATCCTCGCGAAGGACGCGCGCGACCTCACCGGGACGAGCCGGAAGTACCTTCTGCCGCTGCTCGAGTACTTCGATGCGCAGGGCATCACCAAGCGCGACGGCGACACCCGCACGCTCGGCAAGGCGGGGTAAGGCGGAGCGTGCAGTTTGACACCCCCGCCGTGCGCCCCGACAATGCCCCGTGGAGGCGGATGGGGCCTGGTGGCTTCCGCGGTCTTCAAAACCGTAGTGGGGCGTGAAGAGCGTCCCGGGTGTGTTCGATTCGCACGCGCCTCCGCCATCACGCGTGCACCGCGCTCGAGCGCGAACAGCAAAGGGAGCGGCCTCAGGGCCGCTCCCTTCCGCGTGCAGAGCCGGGCCGATGCGCGGTATCCTTGTTGCTGAGCCCGCACACAACCTGCGAGAGGAAACGGACTCTTGGACGAGTGTTCACTCAGAAAGCGGCTGCTCGGCACCAGCATCGCCTGCGACCGAGACAGCTGCGCCCTCTGGGCGCAGCTCGGGCTGGACGGCGAGCCGCAGTGTGCGGTGAAGTACTTCAAGCTGCTCGACGCCCCGGGTGAGGAGCTGGCCGAGTGGCTGCTCAACCTCAAGGACGAGCAGCTTGCCGAGGCGCTCGGCATGCGGAAGGTCTACCCGTCGCCCGAGCGGCTCAAGGCGGCCCGGCCGGTCACGCGGTAGCACCCGGTCCGCTGTCTAGCGTCCGTCCTTGATCGCTCCGTAGGCTGCGAGCGCACGCATGCGCGCCTCGGCGTGGTCCACGATCGGCCGCGGGTACGTCTCGCCGAGGGTCACACCTGCTGCGGCAAGCACCGCGTGAGGTGCCTCCCACGGCCGGTGGATCCACGCATCCGGCATATCCTGGAGCTCGGGGACCCACATGCGCACGTACGCGCCATGCTGGTCGAACTTCTTGCCCTGCAGCGTGGGATTGAACACGCGGAAGTAGGGCGCGGCATCCGCGCCGCTTCCGGCCACCCACTGCCAGCCGAAGGTGTTGTTCGCCAGGTCGGCGTCGGCCAGATGCTCCCGGAAGTGGCGGGCGCCGTCCTGCCAGGGTAGCAGCAGGTCCTTGGTGAGGAACGAGGCCACGATCATCCGTACGCGGTTGTGCATCCAGCCCGTGGTCGCGAGTTCGCGCATCCCGGCATCCACGATCGGGTATCCGGTGCGCCCCTCCTGCCAGGCGGTGAAGCCGTCCGGATCCTCGGCCCATCCCATGCGCTCGAACCGGGCGTGCAGCGGGCGCGTCGGCGTCTCCGGAAAGTGATGCAGCGTGTGGTAGGCGAACTCGCGCCAGTACAGCTGCCGCACGAAGGTCGCCGCCTCAGGCCCGGTCGGCGCCGGAAGCATCGCGATGAGCTGCCGTGGTGAGATCTCGCCGAACGCGAGGTGCGGCGACACGCGCGAGGTGCCCACGACGCCGGGGAGGTCGCGGTCCTCGGGGTAGCGCCCGAGGGCCTCGGCGATGAAGCGGTGCG
Organism: Actinobacteria bacterium UBA6100; assembly: GCA_002423585.1. GTDB lineage: Bacteria > Actinomycetota > Coriobacteriia > Anaerosomatales > Anaerosomataceae > UBA6100. The sequence goes on along the minus strand of DIWS01000009.1, from coordinate 85,104 downwards.
CTGCTGCCAGCGCGCCGGCCTCGCCCGGCGTCCACCACGAGCCGAGTGGGTGGGGCTCGGCGTCCGGGATCGGCTCGCTTTCGGGCATCGCAGCGGGCGAGCCGATGCGCTCCGGCGCGGGCAGGGGAGCGTCGGGCCCGCCGAGGCGCAGGCACGCGCTGTAATACGGGGTGAAGACCTTGAAGGGACCGCCGCCGGTGGCGAGCGGGCCGGTCGGTTCGTTTGCGAGCGCGCAGTTGAAGCCGCGTGCCAGGATGCCATCGGCGTCGAGGGCGAGGCCGGTTCGGGCGTCGGCTGCCGAGGCATCGGGTTCGTATGCGCGGTCGAAGCATACGAGGGTGGCACCGCACTCGCCGGCGAGCGCGGAGAGCACGGGAAGCGGGCTGCCGCTGCGAACGACGAGGCGGGAGCCCCGCGTGCGCAAGGAGGCGTCGAGTGCGCCCATCGAGCGGTCGCGCCACGCGCGGGATGCTGCGCCCAGCTCACGGGGGTCTTCCGCCGCGGGCGGCACGTACGCCACCACCACCGACTCGGCCTCTTCGAGCGCGAAGGCGAGCGCGGGGTTGTCGGCCAGGCGGAGCGCCCGCCTGAGCCACACGATCGCCACCCGATGCCGTGCCACGAGCACCTCCCGTCCGAGCGGCGAGCAGTCGCGCCCGCACGCCCTGCTGCGCCATACTATGCCCAGGGCATCGTGCCCCGTCCATCCTCAAGGCGCATGAGGAGGCACTCATGACCGAAGTCATCAGCGACCGGCCCCGCATCGGCATCAGTGCATGCATGTTCGACTGTCCCGTGCGCTACAACGGTAAGCGCTTCGACGCGCTCGCCGCACTCGGCCGCGAACGCGCGGACTTCGTATTCACGCCGGTGTGTCCCGAGTGCATGGCCGGCTTCGGTGTGCCGCGGGAGCCGATCCACCTCACGGGCAGCGGCGCCGACGTGCTCGCGGGCCACGCGAAGGTCCTCGACCGCCACGGCCGCGACGTCACCCGTCAGCTCATCGACGGCTCCGCCGCCTGTGTGGAGGCGCTCGAGCGCGCGGGCGTTCGCGCGGTGATCCTCAAGGAGAAGAGCCCCAGCTGCGGCATCGCCAAGACACGCATCGGCAGCCGCAGGCGCGAGAGCGCGCTCGGCAGCGGTGTGTTCGCCGCGATGCTCGCGGACACCGGGTGGTTCCTCATCCCCGAGACCGCGTTCGACTCGGCGCTCACCTGGTGGGACTGGCGCCGCCGCCTGTACGCGTGGCTGTGGCTCGGCGACCGCACGATCGCGAGCAACGGCGACCTCACGGCGGCATGGCATGTAGTGAAGTTCATCCTGCAGGAGACGCAGCGCGCCGAGGCCGACCGCATCGGCCGTGAGCTGGCAACCCTGCCGAAGCGAGCACCGCGCGAGACGCTCGAGGGGCTGCGCGCCCGCATGCTGGATGCGCTCCGGGTGCCCACCACGCGCCAGCGTGCGACCGGGGCGCTGTGGAAGACGTACACTCACTACGTGAAGCGCGGACAGCTCGAGGGCGTGGATCTGCACGACCTCACCGTCCGTTCTCCGGAGGTGCTCCGCAACGTGACGACCATCGCCGCCGAGCTCACCGGCCTCGAGCGTGTGGGGTTCGAGAACGACCTGCTCTTCGGCACGAGCCCGGTGGTGTTCCGAGATGCCCGACGCGTGAAGGCGCGCGACGCGGCGAGGACCGAGGGGGAGTGACATGGACGCGATCGAGGCGATCTTGAGCAGGCGCAGCATCCGCAGCTACACCGCCAAGCCGGTGAGCGAGCAGGACATCGAGACGATCCTGCACGCCGCGATGGCAGCGCCTTCGGCGGGCAACCAGCAGCCCTGGCGCTTCGTGGTCACCACCGACCGAGAGACGCTCGATCGCATGGCCGAGTCCACCCCGTATGGCAAGATGCTCCGCGCGGCGCCGCTCGCGATCACGGTGTGCGCCGACACGCGCGATCTGCGCCACCCGCAGATGTGGCAGCAGGACTGCAGCAACGCCGCCGAGAACGCGCTCATCACGATCCACGCGCTCGACCTGGGCGCGGTCTGGCTCGGCTACTGGCCCAAGATGGAGCGCGTCGACCCGCTCAAGGCGGCGCTCGGCCTACCCGAGGGCATCGAGCCACTGTGCGTGCTGGCCATCGGCCATCCCGCCGAGGGGCAGCCGCCGGTGGACCGCTACGACCCCGGACGCGTGCACCGGGACCGCTGGTGAAGGCCCCGCTCCTCGAGGCGCGCGACCTGCGCGTGGTGCGCTCCGGTGACGCCGGGCCGCTCAAGGTGCTCGACGGCGCGTCGCTCACACTCGAGCGCGGCGAGGTCGTGGACATCTCCGGCCCGTCGGGCTCGGGAAAGACCACGTTCGTGCGCGCGCTCGCGCTCATGCTGCCGGACGTGGCGGGCGAGCTCTTCCTCGAGGGCCGGCCCGCCGCCGAGGTGGGCGCTCGCGTGTGGCGCTCGCGTGTGGCGCTTCTCCCGCAGAAGCCGGTGATCTTCCCCGGCACGGTGCGCGAGAATCTGCTCGTACCGTGGCGGCTCAAGGTGCGGCACGACACGACGCCGCCGGGCGAAGACGAACTGCGCGCGAAGCTCGACTCCTTCGGCCTGGATGACGTGGCGCTCGATCGGGACGCCGCCAAGCTCTCGGTGGGGCAGGCGGCGCGTGTGGCGATGGCGCGGATCGGTCTCACCCGGCCGGACGTGCTGCTGCTCGACGAGCCCGACGCGAGCCTGGACGAGTCGGCTGCCGCGATGGTCGCCTCGCTCACCGTGCGCTTCGCCGAGACGGGTGCGGTGGTGCGCGTCCGCCACCATCGGCCCGACGGTGTGGCGACCCGCCGCGAGCGGCTCGTGGCCGGACGACTCCACGGGGTGGGCGACAGTGACTGAGACCGCTGGCGTGGTGGCCATCACACTGCCGCAACTCCTGCTCGCGGCGGGCTTCATGGTGTTCGTCGGCGTGATCTCGCTCAGGCTGGCACTCGGTCTTGAGCGCGACCTCGCGATCGCCACCGTTCGCACGTACGTGCAGCTCTTCATTCTCGGCCTGGTGCTGCGCTGGGTGTTCGGCATCGACAGCCCGTGGCTCGTGCTCGGGCTGCTGCTGCTCATGGTGGGCGCGGCGGCGCAGACGATTGTGAAGCGGGCGCCGGATGCACCGAAGGGGCTCTTCGGCAGTTCGTTCGTCTCGATGGCGCTCACCGGCTTCATCGTGACGTTCGCCGTGACCGGGCTTGTGGTGCAGGTGGACCCGTGGTACCGCGCGCAGTACGTGATCCCGATCGCGGGCATGGTGCTCGGCAACTCGATGACCGGCATCGCACTCGCGCTCGAGCGCACGTTCGCCGACCTGGATGCGCGCGAAGGTGAGTTGCTCGCGCTCGTGGCGCTCGGTGCCACACCATGGGAGGCAGCCGGGCCGAGCGTGCGCACGGCTCTCCGTGCGGCGCTCATCCCCACCATCAACTCGATGGCGGCGGCCGGCATCGTGTTCATCCCGGGCATGATGACCGGCCAGATCCTCGCGGGCGCCGATCCGCTCGCTGCGGCGGGCTACCAGATCGTGGTGATGCTCATGGTGGCCGCAGCGACCGCGCTCGGCAGCGTGCTCGCGGTGATGCTCACCTATCACAAGCGCTTCTCCGCCGATGGTGTGTTCATCGAGAAGGGGCTGAGGGAGGATGCTCGCTAACCCGTACGTGCGCGTCACCAACAACTTCCTGCACGACATGGCCACCGGCACCTGGGCGGCCAGCCTGGCGGTGCTGGTCGTGCTCTCTGGCAGGCTCGAGGGCATGCCCGCCGAGGCGGCGGCCGCGCTCGGCGACGCGATGACACTCGTGTTTAGGATCCTCATCGGCGCGCTCGTGGTGGTGAGCGCCACCGGCGGCATCCGGCTGGCGTACTGGCGGCAGCAGTCCGCGCCTGAGGATCTTGCGGCCAAGCGCCGCGCGCTCGCCGTCAAGCATATAGCGTTCTTCGCGGTCTACGGCCTTGGCACACTGTGGGGCTGGCAGTTGTTGCCGTGAAGGAGTGCACCTCTGCGCGTCGTAACCTCAAGGTGACGGCGTGGTGACGGTTGCCCCGCCTCTATCGGGACCCTACACTATCGGGGACCGTGGACCCGCCACGGCCGACCGGGAGGGCCATGACCGCTTTCGAGCTCTATCTCAAGCGTAATTCGAAGAAGTTCGACGCCTATCTGGCAAAGTTCTTCACCAACGGCTCGCACCCGGACATGGCGCGGTACCTCTACAAACCGCTGGCCGCGTATACCGCGAATGCCGGTAAGCGCCACCGCCCGCTCATCTGCCTGCTGGCCGCGGAAGCGGTGGGCGGCGATCCGAAGCTTGCGTGGCCATCGGCCGCCGCGATCGAGCACTTCCACACCGCGGCGCTCATACACGACGACATCATGGACTCCTCGCTCACGCGGCGCGGAGAGCCATGCCTGCACGTGGTGGAGGGGGATCCTCTCGCCATCAACGCCGGCGATCTGGCGCTGTCGCTCGTCACCGGCACGGTCGTAGCCGATGAGGGTCTCGCCCCCGGGGTGCGGCTGCGCGTGCTGCAGGAACTCGTGGATATGACCACACGGACGATCGAGGGCCAGGCGCTCGACATCGGCTGGGCGCGTGACGACCGTTTCGACCTGGTTGTGGACGACTACCTGGCGATGGCGAATCACAAGACGGCGTTCTACTCCGGAGCGGTGCCGCTTGCGGTGGGAGCGATCGTCGGGGGCGGCAGCGACGAGCAGGTAGCCGCACTGCGGTCGTTCGGTCAGGCCACCGGGCTCGCGTTCCAGATCCAGGACGACGTTCTCAACCTGGTGGGCACGCGCGAGGCCACCAAGAAGGACTTCCGCAGCGACATCACCGAGGGCAAGCGCACGCTCGCCGCGGTGCACGCGCTGCAGCATTCGGAGAGGCGTGAGCGGTTGCTGGAGATACTCGCATCGCGTGCCGAAGGGTCGGCGCTCGAGGAGGCGGTGGCCATCATGCGCGAGAGTGGCAGCATCGACTTCGCCCGCACCTACGCGCGCGACCTCGTGCTTTCGGCGAAGGCCGACCTCGAAGCCGCACTACCGAAGAGCAAGGCCCGGGACTTGCTACTGTCCATGGCGGACTTCTTCGTGGAGCGTGACAATTAGGCCGGTCGGACGGATCCGGTCCTTCTGAGACAGGGGTCGATGATGAAAGCACAGACGCTCTTCCTTCGCATCATGCTCGCAGGCGTGCTCCTCTTCGCTGTGGCCGGCTGCACGGACGGCGCCTCGGATGAGGAGGTCACCGGACAGGAGACCACCTCCGAGTCGACCGATGCCGAGGAGGCTCCGGCCGTCTCGGAGGGCGATGGCGGCTGGATGGACGGCATCCCAGCGACGGTGCCGCAGTTCTCGTACGGCACCTTCGACAAGGAGGAGTCGTCCACGTTCCAGGCAGGACCGCAACTGCTCTACAACCTTTACTACGACGAGGTGGCCGAAGCGGACTTTGAGGCGTACCTCGCGTCGTTGGAGGCTGCGGGCTTCACCGTCGTGCCCGAGGACGTCACCGATGGCGCCAGTGCCAACGGTGAGTTCCTGCAGGATGACGTCAAGGTCCTCGGCTACGTCATCTCATGGCAGAGCAACGGCCACGTCGACTACACCATCACGGTCTTGCCCGGCGCCGAGTCGTGAGCCGGGCTGCCGTTCGGGTAGCAAGTACAGGTACGCTCGCCACATAAGGAGGACGCCGCCATGCGCGCCGTGAAGGTGACCGAGAGTATCTGGTGGGTCGGCGCGATCGACTGGGAGCTGCGCGACTTCCACGGTTTCGAGGTGCCCAAAGGCACCACCTACAACTGCTATCTGGTGATGGGCGAGACGAGCATCGCGCTCGTCGACACCACCAAAGCGCGTTTCATCCCCGAGATCCTTGCGCGCATCCAGAGCGTCACGCCCCTTTCGAGCATCACCCACATCGTGGTGAACCATGTGGAGCCCGACCACAACGGCGGACTGCCCGAGGCGATGGCCGCGATGCCGCAGGCGCGCGTGGTTGCCTCACCCTCCGGAGCGAAGAGTGTGGCCGAGTACCACAACGGTCTCGAGATCGGCGTGGTGAAGGCCGACGAGGTGATCGACCTCGGCGGGCGCACGATCACGTTCCTGCCGATGCCGATGGTGCACTGGCCCGACTCGATGTTCACGTACTGCCCCGAGGAGCGCGTGCTCATGCCGAACGACGCGTTCGGGCAGCATGTGGCGAGCGAGGAGCGTTGGGCGCATGAGCTCGGGATGGATGAAGCGCTCACCGAGCTTGGCATCTACTACGCCAACATCCTGCTACCGCTTGGGACTGCGGTTGGCAAGGCCATCGACAAGGTGCTCGAGAAGGGCTGGGCACTCGATGTGGTGGCGCCGAGTCACGGCGTGATGTGGCGTGGCGAGGACTTCGGCGCTGTTGTCGAGGCGTACCGCCGATGGGGGAGCGGACAGCTGCGTGACAAGGCCGTGGTCGTGTACTCCACGATGTGGGGCTCGACGGCGGCGCTTGCCGAGCGCATCGGTGAGGGCATCTCGCAGGGAGGCGTGCAGGTGGTGGTGCACGATGTAGCGGTGACCCCGCTCGCGCACATCACGCACGATCTGCTCGACGCCAAGGCGCTCGTGCTCGGCTCGCCCACGCTGCACCACGGCATGCTCTACCGCGTGGCCGGCTACCTGCAGTACCTGCTCGGGCTCAAGCCCGAGGGACGGATCGCCGCCACCTTCGGCAGTTACGGGTGGAGCAAGGGCGCCGAGAAGCAGATGCGCGCGCGCCTCGAGGAGGCCGGGTTCGAGATAGCCGCCGATGACTTTCTGGTGAAGTTCCGGCCCACGGCCGAGGACCTTGAGGCCGCGGAGGCGTGGGGACGCGAGTTCGCCGAGACGGTGAAGGCGCGGGCGTAGGGCCGAGCGGGCCCCCGACCGACGAAGCGGGCCCTACCCGGCGCGCTTCGTGCGGTCGTACGTGTCGATGCCGAGCACCTTGTAGACGTGGCAGAAGCCCGTCCAGGCGCTGAGCCAGAGCAGCGCTGCGACGAGGCCGCCCAGCACCCAGCCGGCGGGACCGAACGCCGCGCCGAATCCGAGTGCCGCCCCACCCAGGATGAAGCGGATCACCCGGTCGGCGTTGGACACGTTGACCTTCTTCTCCACGTTGCACCTCCCGGCGGTCGATTCGCGTTCGACTCCCGTTGAACATCGCGTGCGCATGATGTGACAACCGCGCTGCGAAAGCCGAGTCCATTATGCCCGACACGAGACCGCCCAAGCTGCTCGACATCATGGCCGAGGAACTCCGCGTGCGTCACTACAGTGCTCGCACAGAGAAGGCGTACCTGCTGTGGACGCGCCGGTTCATCGTGTTCCACCGCATGCGCCATCCCGCCGAGATGGGCGCCGATGAGATCAACGCGTTCGTCACCCACCTGGCTGTCACCGGCGGGGTGAGCGCGTCCACGCAGACGCAGGCGCTCTCGGCCATCCTGTTCCTCTACCGCCACGTGCTCGGCTACGACGTGGGCGAGATGCACGGGCTCGTCCGTGCGAAGCGCTCCGAGCACGTGCCTGTGGTGATGACGCGGCCCGAGGTGCGCGCCGTGCTCGCCGAACTCGGCGATGAGTACTGGCTGATGGCGTCGCTCATGTACGGGTGCGGGCTGCGTCTGTCCGAGTGCCTGCGGCTGCGGGTGCAGGACATCGACTTCTCCGGCAACGAGATCCTCGTGCGCGACGGCAAGGGTGCGAAGGACCGCGTGACGATGCTGCCCGAGGCGCTCAAAGGGCCGCTGCGCGACCAGTTGCGGCGTGCGCGTGTGGTGTGGGAACACGACCGCGCAGCCGGATGGGGCCGGGTGGTGATGCCCGGTGCGCTCGATAGGAAGTACCCGGCGGCTGCCTCCGAGTGGAAGTGGCAGTGGGTCTTCCCACAGGAGCGCCGGTGGCGGAACCCGCAGACGAGCGAACAGGGGCGGCACCACGTTCATGCGACGTCGCTACAGCGGGCGGTCAAGGAGGCGGTGCGTCGGGCGGGCGTGCAGAAGAACGTGGGCTGCCACACGTTCCGGCATTCGTTCGCCACGCATCTGCTCGAGAGCGGCTACGACATCCGCACTATCCAGGAACTGTTCGGCCACAGGGACGTGCGCACCACGATGATCTACACGCACGTGCTCAACCGCGGCGGGCGCGGGGTGCGCAGCCCGCTCGACGGGATGTGAGCGGGGCGGCGGGTGCTGGGATCGGGTACGCGCTTACACAGACTGCAGAAGTGCGGGAGAAGTGTAGGACTTGGTGTGATTACGGAGAAATGACAGCTATGATCAGGCTGTTACATGGTCTGGATATTGGCTGTTAGCCGCACCAGGGGGTCGAATGCAGCTGGCTTGTTCCAAGTGCGCCATACGTGACTGGTCGCCGGCTGACGAGGCGGATCTCGTTCGTCACGCGGACAACCGCAACATCTGGCGCAACCTCACACACATGTTCCCTCACCCCTACACCGCCGCGGACGCGCACCAGTGGTTCGCGACGCTGGCCGCGATGCCTGAGCCCACTCACTGGGCGATCGAAGTCGATGGTCACGCGGTGGGCGGCATCGGCGTCTCGATTGGCGAGGGTGTCTTCTCCAAGAAGGCGGACTTCGGCTACTGGCTGGGCGAGCCCTACTGGGGTCGCGGCATCATGACCGATGCGGCATCCGCCGTCGCCCCCTACGCCATGGAGAGGTTCGGCCTCTGTCGCCTTGAGGCGGCCGTGTTCGCCTGGAATCCGGCGTCGATGCGCGTGCTGGAGCGCTGCGGTTTCGTACGTGAGGGCATCAGCAGGGCGGGAGTGTTCAAAGACGGCCAGATCATCGACGAGATCGACTACGCCTTAGTCGACTGCGGGCGGCTAACAAGTGCTTCCAGCCGACTCACGCACACGCTAGGCTGACATTGAGCCGCTCGTTCGCGGCTGAAGCACTGAGACGTTAGGCGGAGGACATGGGGCATCGCCCCGGCTCCGGGGCTTCAAACCAAGTGAGGCGCTCGATGAGTTCTGCGTTCGCGGGCTATGCGATTGGTGCAATCGGAGGTCTCGCGTATGTCGTCGTGACCCTCGTCGTGACTCGGAGGGCACGTGCAGCCTTACGCACCACGTCCGATGATGCTCGTCGAGATGCAGTGGTCTCGGGTTGGGTGAAGACGACATCACGGGCCCAGTGGGCTCTTGAAGTGGTCGTGCTTCTGGCTGCGTGCGTTGTACTGTCCGCGGATCCGCGAATGCTCGCCGGTAGCGGCTGGCTCCTAGTGTTCGGTGCGATGTTCTTCTGGCTTACGTCTGGAGCCACTGTTCGCCAGCAGCGCAAGCGGGCTCCGCGCTACCTCGGGGTCAGTCCCCAGGCGGACGCCCAGGAATTCCACGACAGCCCCGCCTAACAAGCGCTTCCAGCTGACGGCGCGAGGTGTAGGCTACAAAGAGAGGCGCTTGGTCCGCAGCTGAAGCGCCAAGACGTTAGATGGGGCAGTGCAAGCGCAAAGGGGACGCATCCCAACGACTGAATCGCTCGGCGCAGCGCCGCAGCAGCGAGACGGTTGGAGTCATGCCCAACGAGAAAGCGGGGAACACGTGAAAGGTTCGGGCTTCCAGAAGGTCAAGACTGCCAAAGCGAAGAACATCTACGTCGGCAAGGTCCCCTGCCCAGAGTGCCGATCCCTCAACACGCGGGCAGCTAGTCCCGCAGCCACTTTCGTCGGCAGTGGCGCCGTCATGACCACCAGTAGTCTCATTGCGTTCAGCATATCGCTCTGGATACCAATCTTGGGATGGATAATGCTCATCCCCTTCGGCGTCGGTATCCTTCTCGGCCTGGCTATGTCGGTGATGGGTGCCGTCCTGATGCCCTTCATGAATACGCTGACTTTCAGGTGCGCCGACTGTGGGTCGGTGCAGAAGATCAAGAACAGTGAGTACAAGGCTCTCGTGCGGGATACGGCAGCAGGTCAGGCTGTCGCCGATGTGCAGCAGTCAGCCGTAGGCGACAATGCCAACCCAGTTCCGCCGACTCCCGAGGCTGGCTGGAAGGCCGATCCTACTGGTAGGCATGAGATGCGGTTCTGGGATGGGGCTGCGTGGACAGATCACGTCACAGATGCAGGCGTGCCTTCGGCAGACGTCCTGACTCCCAGCGGGCCCATCTAACAAGCGCTTCCAGCTGACGCGCCGCGGTGTAGGCTACGAAGAGAGGGCTTCGGCGCGCAGCTGAAGCGCCGAGACGTTAGCTTGAGCCCTTGACCAGCCGTTCTGCCTGCTCGATATCGCGGGCCAGTCGTGCCTTCTCGTGGTCGACGTACCCGCCCCGCGGGTAGTTCCGGATGAGCGCTTCGACGAACTCCACCGGATCATCGCCCACGATGTCGTGAATCGGCATGCCGTCTGCCGCGGCCTGCTCGAACAGGTCGGCGATATCCTCGAATAGCGAGGCTGCGTTGTCGCTGTCCAGCACCCCGAAGAGCATCAGGTACCGCTCGATCGCGTCGACCGCTTCGCGATAGCCTGTGGGTAGCTGCTTCACGCGCGCTTTGTATGCCCGCCAGCGGCGCTTGTCGCCGATCACTTTGGTCACGAAACCGTTCTTCCACGCGTCTTCCATCACTATCTGCCTCCTTGGTGGAGCTGTTGGAGTCTGTCTGCAAGGAAGTTCCATGTCGTCCAGAACTCCTTGAGGTACTCCTGTCCTTGCAGGTTGAGCGAGAAGACCTTGCGCGGCGGCCCCTTCTCGGACGGGGTCTTCACCACGTCGACGAGCCCCTTCTGCTCGATTCTGATGAGCAGTGCGTAGATGGTGCCCTCGGCGATGTCGGCGAAGCCCATCTCCCGCAGCCGGCTTGTGATCTCATAGCCGTACGCGGGCCGGTCGGACAGGATTGCGAGAACGATGCCCTCGAGGTTGCCCTTGAGCATCTCGGTCATCTGCTTGGCCATGAGCACCTCCCCATGCTACTAAGCGACAATGAGTACCGCTACATAGTAACACTTAGTAGCGGTGACGCAAGCCCATGGTGAAGGTGGCGGCCGGATGGATCGCGCGCAGATCGGGGGCCAAGCTAACAAGCGCTTCCAGCAGAAAGCGCCGCCCGTGTGCGGTATGCTCGGGTGGCAAGCGATTTGGGGGCGGCGCTTCAGCTGAAGCGCCGAGACGTTAGACCCAACCATGTCGGGCGGTTTGAATCCCGTTAAGAATACGGTAAAATGTACGCAGTAACGTATCTTATCGGAGGTGCCCCATGGTCCAGCTTCGCCCATCAACCGATGTCCGCCCGGTCACCGAGTTCCGCGCGAACACATCGGCCGTCCTGGATCAGGTCCATGCCACCAAACGGCCGGTCATTCTCACACAGCACGGTCGCAGCGCCGCTGTGCTCATGGACGTCGAGGTGTACGAGGGGTTGCTCGATGAGGTCGCACTCCTTCGAGCCGTACGCGCCGGGGAGCAGGAGATGCTCCAGGGTGATGTGGTGCCGCACGACGAGGTCGAGGCGCGCGTCCGCGCGAGGTTCGCCAAGTGAAGGTCGTTTGGACACGTCAGGCGGAGTCGATGCTCGACGAGGCGGTCGACTACATAGCGGCTGAACGACCCGCATCTGCACTCCGCTGGCTCGATGAGACTATGGAGCGGGTACGGTCGCTCGAGCGCTTCCCCGACCTCGGCCGGATCGTCCCAGAGCTGCAGCGACCTGAGATTCGCGAGGTCTTGGTGGATCCGTATCGTGTGCCGTATCACTGGGATAATCAGCAGGTCACGATTCTGGCGGTGCTCCATGATCGGCGCCTGTTCGAGCTCGGCAGCGTGAACGAGTAGGGTGGGTCTAACAAGTGCTTCCAGCCGACTCACGCACGCGCTAGGCTGAACTGAAGCCGCTCGTTCGCGGCTGAAGCACTGGACGTTGCGTTCGACGGAGGGTGTGGCGCACGGAGTCGAGACGTGAACCGGTCGTGGCGCCCGCGGCGACGTAGCCAGTCGAAGACGGGTTCACCTTCGTTCCAGCGACCCCTCGAGACCGTCCAGGATCAGGCCCAAGCCGTAGTCGAACGCCGCGTCCAGATCGAAGAGCGTCGCGGCGTACTCCATGGCCACACGGGTCGCGTTCGGGTACATCCCGTCCGGGATCGCGGCCAAGATCTCTTGCGCCTCCTCAGTACCGACTGCGTCACCCTGGATCGAGGGTGTGGGCCTCTCGCGCTCGAAGCCATAGGTGTAGCTGTTGAGGATCAGAATCGCGTTCGCAGCCTCAGCCGGGGAGAACCCGGCCCTCATGAGCACGCCCAGGACCCGGTCGGCAAGAGACAGCCTGTTCGGCCCGGTTCGGTCGCGTGAGTCGATAAGGGCCGCAGCCCAGGTGTGCCGTGCGAAGAGCTCGCGCGTCGACGAGGCCTGGCGCCGCAGCGCCTCCTTCCAGTCGATGTCCATGGGCACGTCGATGTCCGAGACGACCAGCTCCACCAAGCAGTCGAGGAGGTCGTCCTTGCCCGCCACGTGGTTGTAGAGCGCTGCCGCCTCGACCCCGAGCTTCCGGCCGAGCGCTCGCATCGTGACCGAGTCGATCCCGCGCTCGTCTGCGAGCTCCGCGGCTGCGCACAGAACACGCTCTCGATTGAGCGTCTCCCGAGGCCTCATGTTGTCCGTTGTGCGAGCGATGACGACGCCTCCTTAGGCCGGGGCAGGCGCACACGGTGCTGCCCTTGACATATTAACACTGTTAACAGAGAGTGCGCAGTGGGCATATGAACACTGTTAATACGTCGAACTTCGCTCGAGCCGTCCCGGGCCACACGAGCTCGGTGCCGCGACCAGGAGCTGACCAGAGGAGGAACCAAGAGATGTCTAGGGATCATGCTGTTCACGAACCGAACGCGGTGCTGGACTGGAGGAGTTCAAGTCGCAGGGCGGCGCTGATCGCGGGCCTGCTCTTCATCGTGGCAGACGTCGCCGGATTCGCAGGCGACGCTCTCCTGCGTTCCTTTTCCGGTCCGGACTACCTGACCCAGCTCTACGCTCACGGCGGCTTGGCGGCTGCGGGCGTGCTCGCGAAGGTCATCGGCGCGCTCGCGTGCGCCGGCATCGCGGTCGCGATGTACCAGGTCCTAAAGCGGGCGAGTGCGGGCATGGCACTCGGCTCGGTCGTCTTCCGGACGCTGGAAGCGACGTTCTACCTGATCGGCGCCATGAGTCTGCTGGCCCTGCTCAGGCTCAGCGGGCAGTTCGCCGTGGCGGGGGTAGCGGACCGAGCATCGCTCCAGGCGATCGGTGACGCGCTCCTGAGTCTGCGTACCTACGCCGCGTCGTTGCTGGGAGTGTTCGCCTTCTGCGTCGGCGGGTTCCTCTACAACCTGTTGTTCTTCCGGGCGCGGCTCCTGCCCCGCTGGCTGTCGGGCTTCGGCATGATCGCGACACTGGCGCTGACCGCGGCCTGCCTGCTCTCGCTGTTCAGTGGCAACCGCATCACCAGCTACATCCCGCTCGCATTCCCCATCTTCGTGCAGGAGCTCGTTCTCGCCGGGTGGTTGATAGCCAAGGGCTTCGACACGTCCGCGATCGCCGCCGAACCGGTGGTGCGGGTAGTTGACCTGCCCTACGCAGCAGTACCGTCCGTCGCGGCAGACGCGTCATGAGGGCGGCCGTCTGCACTCGCTACGGCCCTCCGGAGGTCCTCAGGCTCGAGGACGTGGCCGAGCCAGTGCCGCGGGGAAACGACCTCCGTATCCGGATCTCGGCGACAGCCGTGACCTCGAGCGACTGCTACGTACGTGGACTGGATCTCAGTCCCGCATACAAGCTGATGGCCCGCATCGCGCTCGGATGGTCAGCGCCCCGACGCCGCATCCTCGGCATGGTGCTGTCGGGCACGGTCGATGCCGTCGGGCCGGAGTGCCGCACCTTCCGCGTTGGCGACGAGGTCCTCGGCTTCAACCGGCATCTCTTCGGCACGTACGCGGAATACGTCTGCTGGCCCGAAGACGGTCTGATCGTGCTTCGGCCACCGGAGCTCACTCACGACGTCGCGGCGGCGTTGCCCTATGGGGGACTGCTTGCCATGCACTCCCTGCGCCGGGGCGGACTCTCTCGCGGACAGAAGGTCCTGGTCTACGGCGCATCGGGCGCGGTGGGCACGTGCGCGGTCCAACTGGCGACGCATTTCGGAGCCGAGGTCACGGGCGTGTGCGGTCCGTCGAACCTGGACCTCGTGCGCTCGCTCGGCGCGACTAGCGTGATCGACTACACGACAGGCGAGATGTGGGAAAACGGAGTCGCGTACGACCTCATCCTCGACGCCGTCGGAAAGCGCAAGAGCGCGACGGCGATGCGGCAGTCGGCGCGAGCGCTCGCTGCGGGTGGCCATTCGATCTCGGTCGACGACGGCACCCCGAAGCTTCGACGGGACGACCTGGTCATCGTCGCAGATCTCGCCGCCTGCGGCGCATCGCTGCCCGTCGTTGACCGCACCTTCGAGCTGGCCGATATCGCCGAAGCCCATCGGTATGTTGGCAACGGTCACAAGCGCGGCAATGTGGTCATCGCGGTGGCCTAGACCGCCGCGACTCCCCGTCGAACAAGCGTATCCAGCAGACTCCTGCGCCGGCAATGTACACTCGGACGGAGGCGTGTCGCTGCGCCGTCGCGGCTGATGCGCACCACGTTCGACGCACGGGGGTCCATGGAGATAGCACGGGTTGAGACGTCCGACCTGCCCGCCATCGGCAGGCTTCACGAGTACTTCTGGGGTGAGCGCTCAGATGTTGCATCCATGACGCGGACGCTCACCTTGCTCGCTGACGACCCTGATCATGTGATCCTCGTCGCTAGGATCAACGGCGAGTGCGTCGGCACGGCCACCGGAGCGATCTGCCACGGGCTGTATGGCGGCTATGACACGTACATGGTCGTCGAGGACATGGTGGTTGACGCGGAGTATCGGCGCATGGGCATCGCGAGTGCGCTTCTCGCTCAGCTCGAGGAGGCCGCCCGCGAGAGAGGCTGCAACCAGGTGATCCTGCTGACGGAATCGGTACGTGAGGACGCGGTCGCCCTCTACCAGGCAAATGGCTTCGAGGCTCGTTGGACCGGGTTCAAGAAGAAGCTGCGACCCAGCGTCTAACAAGCGCTTCCAGCAGACGCGATGAGTCGTCGTACCATGAGAGACACAGGCGCGCTGCTGAAGCACCGAGACGTTAGCTACAGCCACGACACTCGCATCCAGGCGGTCATGGTGGTATCGTTGGTTGTACCGTAGGAGGTGCTGCTAATGAGTGCGATGCCCAACATCATTCCGATTTCCGACTTGCGACAAGACACGGCCGGCGTCATCAAGCGGGCCGCCACATCCGACGAACCGGTGTTCATCACCCAGCGCGGTCGTGCTTCGGCGGTGCTCGTGAGCTCGAGCGCGTATCAGCGCACCCAGCGGGAACTCGAGATCCTGCGCCTTCTGGCGAGGGGCGAGGCTGAGATCGCTGCTGGTGTCGGCTACGACCTCGACGAAGTGATGGAGGAAGCACGTCTCCTGCTGGCGAGGGACTCCGCGTGAGGGTTCGGTTCACGCCCTCGGCGCGTCGGGAGTTGCTGGAGGCGCTGGAGTTCATCGGGCAGGACAGTCCGGTCGCTGCAGATGCGATGCTCGAGCGCTCGGTCGCCGGACTCGAGCAACTGAAGGACTTTCCGGAGTCGGGTCGCGTCGTTCCCGAGTTCCCGGACCTGCCGTATCGCGAGGTCCTGGTGAACCCGTACAGGTTCTTCTATCTCATCACGAACGATGCCGTGTGGATCGTCGCGGTCTGGCATGAGCGCTAGCCCCCTGAGCCACCGACGGCGTAGCTAACAAGTGCTTCCGGCTGACGCGCAGGAGTCGCAGGCTGAACTGCAGGGGATTGGCGCGCAGCTGAAGCGCCAAGACGTTCGACGCAACCCTGAGGTCGCACCCGCCGTGCCCATGCTCAGTTCGCCGCTCCCCAGTGCCAGAGAGTCCGAAAAGGTTCCCTTCGGAAACCCACTTGACAAACAAGTTTCCATGAGGGAAACTCCAACCCGTTGAGAGTTTCCGCGCCGGCGACAGTACCGGCAGCGAGTCGCGGGGAGTTGTGAACCGATGAGCACCAAGCAGCAGATCGCCGGGGTCTTCGAGCAGCTAGTCGGCCGAGTAGGCTACGACAAGGCGACCCTCGACGAAGTGGCGCGCGAGATGCACATCTCGAAGAAGACGATTTACGTCCACTTCGACGGCAAGCGCGACATCTACACACACGTCGTCGCCGAGCAGGCTGCGCGCGAGAAGATGCGGCTTGCCGCAGCGGTGGCGACGCTGCCCAGCTTCGCGGCGAGGGTGGAGGCGGTGGTGGGATTCGTGCTGAAATCCGCACGCGCGCACATCAACGAGACCGGTCACGACGAGTGGATGCGCGAGTACGAAATCGCAGCCGAGAGCTTCCGGCAGGCGAACGGCGAGTTGCTGCGCGAGCTCATCGCGGGGGGTATCGAAGCGGAGGAGTTCTCGGCGGGAGACGTCGACTTCATCGAGCGCATGGTCGCTGCGATGGTGCTCGACTATCTGGTGATGGTGAACGAGAGTCCGGCGATCGATCACGACGCCGAACTGCTCGGGCGCATCTTGAACTTCCTGAGGTAGGCACCACAGGGCGTCCGTGCAGGACCTGGCCGCCCTTTGTTCGGCCCAATGGAAACTGGAAACCGCTGTGGGTTTCCGCGAACACGGAGGAAGAACGATGAAAGGGATCGCTATCGCAGGGCAGACCGCGGGCGAAGCAGCGTGGTCGATATCGATGTTCGTGCTGTCGGTGGTGGTCACGGGTGCCTTCGGCTACCTGCTGATCACCGACCCCGGTCGGCTCAACGAAGTGTGGTCGTGGACCCGCTCGCTGCCGCTGGCCGTGCAACTGCTGCTGTGGCTGCTATTCCTACCATGGATGATCGCACTGTGGATCTGGACGATGCCGTGGGCGATGCCGATCCGCCTTGTGCTCACGGTCGGCGTGCTCGCGTGGACGACGTGGCTGCTGTTCCCGTGGAAGGCATGATCGGCGGCGGCTGAGATGACCCCGATAGACTGTGCGGTGTCGGGAGACCGCTCACGGCAGAAGGGCTGGGGTGTGTCGAACAGGCGCGTCAACCCAGACAACGCGGCCATGCAAGGGTATCCTCGGCGCAAGGAAGCGCGCGCGGCCGCGTTGCTGGTTACGCGCAAACACGTTAGGCGCAGCAGAGAGAAAGTCGCGATGAGTCGGATGGAAGAACCACGCAGCATTGGATCCCGCCTCCTACGCGGGATCGGTTGGACCATCCTCGGTCTGATTTTGGCTCTCTACATCGGGTTTCCGGTTGCCATGGCCGTGGCGGCTGTGTGGCCATCGCATGCGGATGTGGGGGCGGCCCCAGAGGGCTTTCGAGAAGTCACGATCACTACTTCGGACGACATCGAACTCGCTGCGTGGTACTCGGCATCCACGAATCGCGCTGCCGTCATAGTTGTGCACGGAGCCGGAGGTTCGCGGGAAGGCATGCGACGCCAGACGGCGATGCTCACGAAGCACGGCTACGGAGTACTCTCCTTGGATCTGCGCGGTCACGGAGATAGCGAAGGCGCAGTGAACCGCCTGGGCTGGGAAGGAACCCGCGACGTGGCCGCTGCAGTGGAGTTCCTGGAACAGCAAGACGGTGTTGATGTGATAGGCGCGCTTGGGTCTTCGATGGGCGGCGAGGTTCTGCTGGGCGCGACGGGTGAATGCCCCCAAATCCGTGCGGCAATCAGTGACGGCGCAACCCGCCGCTGCACCGAAGAGCTCCTCGCCCTGCCCTCCGAACGTCCGCTGGTGCGCAACTTCATAGCTCGTGTCATGTACTCGACGGTCCGTCTGCTCACCTGGACGGAACCGCCCCAACCGTTGCTCGGTGAGATGCTTCGCTCGGAATCGAAATCGTTCATGCTGATCGCAGCTGGTGACGACGAGCTCGAAGTGGCATTCAACCAATACTTCGCAGACACCCTGGATGAGCGAGCGACTCTCTGGGTCGTTCCGAGTGTCACGCACACGGGTGCTCTCTCCCAATACCCTGAGGAATACGAGCAGCGCGTCATCAGCTTCCTGGACGACTATCTGCTGCGCGCCGAACCCGCGCTTCCGGCTGACTCACGCTAACGCTAGGCTGAAGCAAGCGCTTGTTCGCAGCTGAAGCGCCAAGACGTTAGGCCGAGGCACTGCGGCCTTGCCATGGCTCCGAGCAGGGGTATACTGAAATCTGTACATCCTAGCGTACAAGGAGCATCCCATGCGTCCACTCAAGCTCGACGAGGACATCCGCCCGCTCTCGGAGTTCCGTGCTGAGATCGCCTCATTCGTGAAGCGCGTGAATGATACGAAGCGCCCGCTCGTGCTCACGCAGCACGGCCGCGGCGCAGTGGTCGTCGTCGACATCGCTGAGTACGCGGTGATGCGCGAGCGGCTCGAGACCATCGAGGACATCGCTGCTGCACGCGCACAGCTTGCCGCTGGCGAGGGTGTCTCGCATGACGAGGCCAGAGCGCAGGTCCTCGGCAGTCTTGCCTGAGATGCGGGTAGTCTGGTCACCGCGTGCCATCGATCGCGTGGTCGAGATCGCGGCCTACATCGCCCAGGACAGTCCCGCTACCGCACGGGAGCGGGTCGAGCGACTGTTCGACCATGTCGACACGCAGCTTGCGGCGTTCCCGCTGAGCGGCAAGCCGGCGCGCGACGTAGACGCGGACGATGCGCGTGAACTCGTGTTCGAGTCGTACCGTGTCTTCTACGACGTGGGTGAGACGGTAGAAATACTCACGGTCAGGTGCGGTCGCGAGCTCATCGACGCAGATGAGCTGCGTTCGGGCTCGGCCTAACAGGCGCTTCCAGCAGAAAGCGCCGCCCTCGTGCGGTAGACTCGGGTGGCAAGCGCTGGCCGGCGCGCCGCTGGTGAAGCGCCGAGACGTTAGGCGTATTCCGGACCCTCACGCTGGTGCTACAATCGGCACCAGAATATCGATACTGTTTGGAGGTCCGCTATGCGCAGCTCAGCGGTGAAGTTCTCGGAGGATGTTGTCCCGCTCGGCGACATGAAGATCAATCCCGGCAAGGTCGTGCGCCGGGTCGAAGAGACTGGCCGGCCCGTACTGCTCACGAGCCATGGACGCGGTGTCGCTGTCGTACAGGGGCTCGACGAGTTCGAGGCCGCCCAAGAGGAGCGGGACTTCATGCGCGCGGTGGTCGCCGGCCTCGCGGACATCGAAGCTGGCCGGGTCATGGCGCTCGACGAGGTCGTGCGCTCACTCGGACTTGAATGATGGGCGCGCGCATCCGCGTGGAGTTTGCGCAGTCCGCGCGAGACGACCTGCACGACATGATGGCCTGGTATGCGTCGCAGGACGTCCCCGAGGTTGGGCGGCGTCTGGCGACGGAGGACATCGACCGTGTCCGCCAGCTCGAGACGTTCCCTGACAGCGGCAAGGTGGTCCCTGAGTTCGACACCACATGGCTGCGCGAGTTGGAGCATCCGCCGTTCCGGATAGTCTATCGTCGCGACGAGCTGTCCGTGACGATCGTCCGTGTGTGGCGCAGCGAGCGGCTGCTGGATCCCGGTCTCGGAGGAAACGCCTAACAAGCGCATCCAGCTGACGCGCACGAGGTAGACTGACATGGAAGGCATCGGCGCGCAGCTGAAGCACTCGACGTTAGCCACATCCAATTCCGGCAGCGGCGTTCTCGCCGCTCCGTACGGTTGTCATACGTTTTGCACATCGATATACTGAGCGTATGTCGATAGGAGGTCCATCGTGGAAGCGGCAACCATCTCACCCAAGTACCAGGTCGTGATCCCCAAGGCGATTCGCACGCAGTTGCGCCTGGTCCCCGGGCAGAAGGTCCAAGTCATCGCCTACGGCGACCGGATCGAGTTCATCCCGCTGAAGCCCGCACGCGAGCTTCGGGGTATGCTGCGTGGCCTCGACACCACCTTCGAGCGCGACCGGGAGGACCGGGTGTGAACGTCGTCGACTCCTCGGCGTGGCTCGAGTACTTCGGAGACGGTCCCAACGCGACCGAGTTCGCTCAGGCGATCGAGGCTCCGGAGGAACTCGTCGTCCCCACTCTGACCGTGTTCGAGGTGTTCAAGCGCACGCGTCAGATAGCGGATGAGGCTTCGGCGCTCGACGCTATCGCCGTGATGCTGCAGGGTGAGGTCGTGGATCTGAACTCGGCCCTGTCGCTGGATGCCGCGCGGATCTCGCTTGAGACGGGGCTCGCCATGGCGGATTCGATCATCCTCGCGACCGCGCGCTCCCGCGAAGCCCTACTGTGGACGCAAGATGCCCACTTCGAGGGTCTTCCAGGAGTCGAGTTCCGTCCCAAGCGGTAGCGGAGTGGCTAACAAGCGCTTCCACACAGACGGCGCGCCTCGTGCGGTAGACTCGGGCGGAAAGCGCTCGCCGGCGCGCCACAGCTGAAGCACTCGACGTTAGGCAGTTGTCATGCGGCCTCGTTTGCGGCAGGGGGCAAGATGGAACCGAAGGACGACAGTCAGAGTGCCGCCTTTTTCGCTGAACAGTTCAAGGAGCATTGGGCCTACATGCGCCACATCGAAGAGATGCGGGTGAAGCAGCTCAACATGTACTTCTTGCTGGTCGCCGGCGTCTTGGGGCTTGTCGCGATCAGAGATCAGCAGTCGAGCACATTCGAGTCGGTGTGGTTGTCGCTCCTGGCAGCCAGGGAGGCCACTAGCCTTGTCTTCGCGTTTCTCAGCGTGTACGGCTTGGCAATCGTCGGCTTCACGGTTGGCCAAAAGGGGAGCTACGAACACTTTCGCGCGCTCAACCATGCAATCACGGTGTGGTTCCTGGATCGTGGACGGGGCGCACCGTATCCCGGTGCCTCGTATCCGCACCCGACGCATATTCAAACCCCTCGCGCATTTCTCAAGGGGACGTTCATTCACTCACTGCTGGCGCCGGTGCTGGTCACCTCCACGCTACTTGGTCTGCTGGTCGGCCTGTGGGTCGACGGCTACGTCGTGGGCGTCTTCTTGGCCGCGTTCTTCATGGCCCTCACATCACAACTCGCCTGGTGCTACACGAGCCTGAGGAGCAGTTCGGAGAAGTGCATTAGCCTCGCAACAACGGCCGAGCCTCCGACGGCGCCTCATGCGGAAGTTGACACTGCCTGAGTTCAAGTTTGAAGTGCAACACACGGCCTTCCTGAGCGCCCTCCTATGATTGTGCATAGCATTCCTCCGGCGTCTTGTAGCCGAGCCTCCTGCGCGGCCGTGAGTTGAGCTTCGCCGCGATCGCGTCGAGGTCGGCCTGGGTCACGTGCGCGAAGCTCGTGCGCTTGGGCAGGTACTGGCGGATCAGTCCGTTCGTGTTCTCGTTGGTACCGCGCTCCCAGGAGTGGTGCGGGGTGGCGAAGTAGAACTCGACCCCGGTGGCCGCCTCCACGTCGCGGTAGTTGTGGAACTCCGTGCCGTTGTCGGAGGTGATCGTCACGAACGCGTCTGGCCTCCTCCTGATGAGCTCGATGCAGCACTCCGCGGTGTCGGCGGCGCGATGCCGTTGGAGCTTGCCCATCTGCAAGAAGCCGGTCGCGCGCTCCACGACGGTCACCGCGCTGTGTCTCGCCTGGTCGTCGCCCATCACCGTGTCGATCTCCCAGTGGCCCGTCTCCTCGCGGCTCTCGATCTCGGGCGGTCGCTCGGAGATGTGGCGTTTACCTGCGAGTCTGCCTCGCCAGTCGCGACCTCCGTAGCGCTTGCGGCATCGCTTGTTCGCGTGGCGCAGATGACGCCACAGGTCGCCCCCGGTGCGCCTATCCGCCCACACATGAAGGTAGATCGCTTCGTGGCTGATTTGCATGATGCCCTCGACCCGCAAGAAGCCCGATACCTGCTCAGGGCTCCAATCCATGCACAGATACCGGTCGACCACGGCCCATTGCTCGGGCGTGATCAGCGCGTTGCGTCTCGACCTGGAGCGTCTGCCCCTGGTGCGATGCGATGCTTTGAAGGGCCGGTACCACCCGTCGTTGCAGCTGTTGCGGCGTATCTCCCTCGATATCGTCGTGTGCGCACGTCCAAGCTCGGCAGCGATCTGCCGCATCGAGAGTCCGCGCTTCCGCAGCGCGGATATGGCGTATCTTCCTCCTGAGGTGATCTGGCGATACTTCATGTGTGGTTCCCCTGTTCTTGGCGGAGTCGAGGAACCAGAAGTGTCCCAGATTGCCTCACCCTCGTGCCCGGGGGGCGTTGCACTTAGTATCTGAATTCGCGGCACCTAACCAGCGCTTCCACCCGACACGGCCGAGCGCTCGGCTATCGAAGTCGCTCGTTCGCGGCTGAAGCACAGTGCGTTGGAGGGACCCAGGATACGCTGCGGAGCCCGCCTCTCGCGGCGTTCGCTGTATGCGGCGACTCAGCTAACCGCCTTCTTAACGAGCGCGGCAATCGCTGCTTCATCCGTGGCGGTCAGTTCAGTCAGCGCGAAGGAGGTCGGCCACATCGTGCCTTCGTCGAGGTGTGCCTCCTGATCGAAGCCGAACGTTGCGTACCTTGCCTTGAACTTCGCCGCGGCCTGGAAGAAGCAGACGATCTTGCCGTCCCGGGCATACGCGGGCATCCCGTACCACGTCTTTGGGGAGAGTTCCGGCGCGCTGGCTTGGACGATCTCATGGATCCGCTCAGCCATGGTGCGATCTGGTTCCGGCATCTCGGCGATCTTCGCGAGCACATCGCGTTCCCCGGCCGCCCTGTCCTTGCTCGCGCGCGCATCCGCCTTGAGCTCCTTTGAGCGCTCCTTCATCGCGGCACGTTCCTCGTCTGTGAATCCCTCAGACTTCTTGGTTTCAGCCATTCGGACTCCCATCCGTATCGTGCCCTTGACGGCCGCAATTCCAGCTACTGCAAGGACCCTGGTCGCCTTCCCGTGCTGTATGGCTCCTGCCCGCGTGCCTCGATCAGCAAACACGCGCTCGGAGCCGTGCATCTCACGACCAGTTCCGCATCTGCTTCCGTTGGACGCAAGCGGGTCCGGAAGACGTTGAGATCGTGGACTACCACTGGGACGTGATGGCGATGACCAAGCTCAAGCCAGTCAGTCCCGGCGAGCTCCTCTTGGAGGAGTCTCTCAAGCCCATGGGCATCTCCCAGTACCGTCTCGCTAAGGAGATCGGCGTTCCCACGCAGCGCACCGGTGCAGTCGTCGCCGGCAAACGTGCCGTCACCGCTGACACAGACCTGTAGCCACTCCTCCGGGGTCTTGCAGACGAGCCTCCTGCGCGGTCGTGAGTTGCGCTTCGCGGCCACACCGGTCGTACCCCAGGTCGCCCCACGCTCGAACGACCGGGGTGTTGCGCTCAGTGTCTGAATGCGCGACATCGAACAAGCGCTTCCAGCTGACGCGCAAGAGTCGTAGGCTGAATCTAGGCGCTTCGGCACGCCGCTGGCGAAGTGCTGAGATGTTAGGCAGTACGGTGTCTGCCGGGGGGTCGTTCGGTGGGGCGAAATGAGGAGGCGACGGTGTTTTCAAGAGCCATACGCAAGCTCTGCTCAGTGCTGTTGATGGCCTTGTTGATATGGGCGCTGGGAGTCGGGTCGGCGTTCGCGATGCAGATCTTCGTCAGGACGCTTGACGGCAAGAACGTCACTCTCGAAGTCGAGCCGATCGACACCATCGAGTACGTGAAGCAGAAGATCCAAGACAAGGAAGGCATCCCGCCCGAGTTGCAGCGGCTCATCTTCGCAGGCAAGGAGTTGGAGGACAATCGCACGTTGGCTGACTACGACATCCAGAAGGAGTCGACGATTCATCTTCTGGTCCTTATCGACCCGCCCATCACTATCGGTGATCTCCCGCAGGGATGGCAGAATGCCGCCGTTCTCGTCTCGCTGAGCGCTACTGCCCCGCCTCTGGATTCCACCGCGATCTCTACGTTCTACTCCCTTGGAAGAGGCTCGTTACAGGCATACACAGAGCCGTTCACCATCTCCGAGGACGGCGTGACCATGCTCGACTTCTACTCGGCGATCTACGGCGTCACCGAAGCGACCCAGACCGCCGAGATCCGCATCGATCGAACGCCTCCTCGAGATCCCGACCTCAGCCCTCTGTCGCATCGAGTCGGGGTCAGCTCGACCGATCCCGTTGTCGTGGTGGGCCTATCCGGTGCGTCTGATTCTCTATCGGGCGTGCGTGGCTACTCCGTGTCCTGGTCCCAGGATACGACCGCGTTGCCCGACGACACCGTCGATCTCGCCAATGGCGTCAGCGAGGTGGCCAGTCCCGCGCTCGCATCAGGCAGATGGTACCTGAACTTACGCACCGTCGACGTTGCCGGCAACTGGACTTCAACCGCGCACGTCGGCCCATTTGTCGTGGCCGCCGCATCGGGTACGACCACCGCCTCGGGGGGTGAGTTGCCGGCAACGGGTTCAGACGGTGCACTTCTCCTGGCTGTTGCGACGCTGTGTGCCGCTCTAGGCGTCGCACTCAGGCGTCTGGCACGCGCGTCAGGAGCTGGAGCAGTCTGATGAAGAGACGCGTGGCTAGTCCGCGCTGATGTCCACGTGGTCTGCGGCCACTTTGTGTCTTATTCCGATTCCTCTGTCGGGCAGCACTCCCGCGGTAAGCCACAGACGCTGATGGGGCGCGATATCGGCTGGTCCTGCTTGCGTTGCCAGATCGACCACCTTCGCGAAGCCGAGAACTGAGATGAACCCGTTCGCGGTCAGCAGCGCAGCGAGTCCGCACTTCATGACGCCGGGCCTTTCGCCGCCACCGAAGAGCGCTCTTCGAGATCGATCAAGTGGGGCCGGAACACCTCAAGGATGAGGCGCCCGCCACGGCGTATGGCTTGCTCGTCCGTCGCTTCACCCATCGCTTCGAGGTAGGTGAGCCACTGCTCTCCGACGACCCAGCTCGCGAGCACGAGGTCGTCGAGTTGGGCGTCGGGCAGAGGCTGGCAGATCCCAGCAGCGATCCACGCCCTGATGAGACCCTGGTAGTACGCGAGTCGCTTGTGCATGACGTCGCGATACCGCACCCTGAGGGCCTCGTTCGTCTGTACGAGCCACGACATCTCGCGCTGCAAGAACCGGTACCGCCACTGCGCGCCAAACGTCTCCTCAAGCAACTCCAGGATCGTGTGCGGCGATGGGGGCGCGGTACCGGCGTTTGCCCAGGCCTGGTCGTACGCGCACAGCGCCCGCTCGTACGCCTGCAAGATGATCTCCTCCTTGTTGCGGAAGTGGTAATAGAGGTTGCCCGGGCTTATGCCGGCGGCTTCCGCGATGTGGTTCGTGCTCACTGCGGCGGTGCCTCGCTCGTTGAACAGTGCGATCGCCACGTCCACAATGTGTTCCCTGGTGCTTCGGCGGGCCACTGTGTCCTCCCGGTCTCCGGATGCGGTCCTACGTGTAGAGTGATTGCACTACTCGTGCCGGTCAACCGAATCACGATGCCTTCACGAGGGTGGGTTGACGTCGCATGCTCGGTTGCTGTTCCCGCGTCGGGTAGCCGAGGCGGAACGCGAGCGCGACTTCGCCTGCCCCACCCAGCTCTGCGAGCCCCGCGGAGAAAGGACCCGCAGACCCTGTGCTGACCTCGCGGTCCCGGATGGCCAACGCCTGTGAGATCGGATGCATCGACAGGCCCTTCATGGTCGCGGCAAGCTGCATCCGCTCGTAGGTTCGTCCCACGTTCACCCACTCGCTCTTGTCGCCGGCATTCTCGCCTATGAGCAACCCGAAGACCGGCGCCGTGCCGCAGTGGGTGGTGCGTGTGGCCTTCGCCCAGCCTGCGTCGAACGAATCCGGCGTGGGGGGGAAGAGCTCCATGAACAGCGAGATGACAACCGGCAGATTCGCTCCGCGGACGGTGATCCCGTCGCGGTACTCTTCGGCGTCTGATTGGCTCATGCGATACCAGCGATGACTGTCGAGCTGGAGTTCGGTGTCGGCGATGTGCGCCTCGGTCGCCTTCACGCTCAGGTCGGTGAACCGTGCCCGTGCTTCGGGGTCGGTCAGCCACACCACGCGTACGTTCTCATTGCAGAGCGCGCCCAGCGCGGCGAGCGAGGCGGGTGCGACGACACGCTCATCGAACGGGCCGCGGTTGGTGCGACGCCGGGGGATCGCTGTCGCGAGTTCTGCGTTCGCGCCATCGCCCTCGGTCTCCGCTGCGAACCGCAGTGTGGCGAAATGGCCGTCCGGAGCATCGGGAACCTGCTCGATCACCACGGGCGTGCCTGCCGCCGCAGCAGCGATCGCTGCATTCTCGAGCGCGCAACCGAGCGACACATGCAGTTCGCGCAAGCGCGGATCGGCTCTTCCCATAGTCCTGTCCGTGTCGCCAAGAAGGTCGATGCCCTCAGGGTTCGTGCGGAACCGCCAGGGCTGGGTGTTGTGCGAACTGGGCGCCAGGGTGGCGGCCAGTAAGATGCGATCGATGCCTGTTGCGGTGCTCCAGGCGTCGCTCGGGTCTTCCGGCTGCGTCGCGCGGTTCCAAGCCATGGTGCCTCCTACGCCCGTCAGGGCTGCCACCGCCGTGACCCCGGCGGCACCCTTCACGAAGTCCCGTCTTGTCATGCTGCCGTCCGCCACATTCATCAGGATCCCTCCAATCTATTAGAGTTATTGCTCTACTCTGGTGAAAGTAGAGTAATAACTCTAGTTCGTGATGTCAAGAGGATTTCGAAGCCGGGGAAAGGCTGATTCCGGTCGGCGTTCAGTCCCCTGCGGTGCGCGATCCTCGGGCGAGCGCTTGCGACAGCTGTTTGCCTGGGACGGGGGTATGTCGAACCGGGCATCCGACGGACTGCGCAAGCACCAGAGCGCCGGCAGTCGTCCACCGCCCTGATGCCCAAGAACATCAGCGCGGCAACGAACGATATCGGGGGTAAGCTCAAGAGTGCAGCGAGCAGAAGCGTCAGCCGGATCGTGATCAGCGGGAACATGGACTTCTCCAGGATGGGCGTCACACTTGCCTCCCACACCTGGACGGTGTAGAAGTCGAGCGGCGATGCTGAAACGCCAAGGCGTCACGCAGGGGAGGCGTGCTCTTCCGGCACAGGGGGTTTCGAGTGAAGCGTGGATCGCGGGGGCATGATTCGGAATCGTTCGGCAGGCCGATGTCGGGCTCGTTCACGGGACTCAACCCCCCGATGATCGGAGCCCCGAGCGCGATCATCGTCGACGGCATCGTGGAGCGCGAGACGGGGACGACCCCGGCGCCGTCCGGCATCAGGCTCGGGGCGGTCGCCGTGGCGCTCGGCGCGATGCTCGTGCTGGGGCTTCTTGTGTCTATCGGGTTCTTCCGTCCCCAGCCGCTGCCCGTTGGTTCCCATGCTGGACTATGGCTGGCGATCGGCCCACGGTTCGAGTTTGAGAGCGAACCTGACGAGTACGGAGAGGTCGACACCTGGTATGCCCAACCCGGACCGGACACCGTCTACTCGGTTGACGGCACCCTGGTCACTGCGTCTGAGTTCGCCGCAGCATTCCCTTCTGACGGCGCCCTACGCGTGAGTGTCACGGCTTCATCAGCAGGCACCATCGAACGAGTGAACGCACTGACAGCCTATCGACGGTCTGAATGACCGGGTCCGCCTGCCTGATGAGCGCGTCAGCACACAGCGCGACCCGTGTGGTGCAGGCCCGGGTGGCAGGCCTATGAGAGGTGGCTCGCAGCCGAAGTGCCTTGACGTCAGGTGAACCGGTCATCCCGGCGAAGCTACCGTTTGGCTTCAGCAACGAGAGGGGATACGCTATAGACGTGCCCATTGGAGGTGCCAGTGAGCGACGACTCTTGTGCCGGGGCGGGACCTGCACGATCGATCGAGTCCCTCCTGTCCACCTGCACTTCCACCGCCTATGCCCGCTTCACCCACGATGGCGTCTTGATCTGCGCCAATCCAAGATTCCTCGAGATCGGTCGTGCGCGGATCGGTGTTACGAAACTTGCGGATCTGGTCGTCGAGGGCCAGCGCGCCGAGATGGATCTCCTCCTGGGCGATGGACAGCGGCAAGGCAGGACCGGCACCGTGCACTTCGCCTCCGGGGAGCAGCCGCCCACGACACTCACCGTCAGCTGGGGGTGGGATGACGATGAGCTGCTGATGATCGGCGAGCCGCCCTTCTCCGACCTGGAAACCACTCAGACCATGCTGGTCAAGCTCAACGGGCGCGTCTCAGAACTGGCGCGTGAGAACGCCAAGAAGAGCGTTCAGCTCGAGAGGGCACTTGAGGACCTCAAACAGGCGCAGACGCTGATGGTGCATCGGGAAAAGATGGCCGCGCTCGGCCAGATGACCGCCGGCGTGGCACATGAGCTCAATAACCCGCTCGCCTACGTCAAGAACAACCTCCATCTACTGGGCGAGGGTCTCGACGATGTCCTCGCGCTGATCAACCTGTTCGGCGAGGGTCTCGAGGACCTTGAGGTGACGCGACCCGCTCTGTTCGATGCGCTGATGGAGAAGATCGAGGCCGTTGACCTCGTTCGCCTGGGCGAGCACTTGCCCGGCCTGGTCGAGTCGGCCGATCAGGGCGTCGAACGCGCGGCACAGCTGGTGGACAGCTTGCGCAGGTTCTCGCGGCTCGATGAGGCCGAGGTCAAGACGATCGACCTGAACCATTCTCTGATGTCGGTGGTGGAGTTCGTGGGCTTCCTGATCAAGAAGAATCAGATCGAGTTCAGCGCGACCTACGGCGAGTTGCCGCCGGTCACCTGCTCCCCCGGGAACCTCAATCAAGCGGTCCTCAACATCCTCACCAACGCCATCCAGGCGTCAGCACCGGGCGGCAATGTCAGTCTGTCCACCCGGCGTTCCGGCGCAGACGTGCTGATCCAGGTCACCGACGACGGCCCCGGGGTTCCCGAGGAATTCATCGAGCGGATATTCGACCCCTTCTTCACGACCCGTCCGATAGGCGAGGGCACCGGCCTGGGCCTGAGCATCGCTCACACGGTTGTGGCAGCTCACGATGGGCATATCACAGTTGAGGAGGCCGAAGGGGGAGGCGCGGTGTTCACGGTGCATCTGCCGCTGGGGGAGGGAATCACGGAATGAGTCTCAACCCGGCGTTCGCCGAGAAGCTGGAAGAGCGCAAGAAGAGCCGGCGAGCCAGGCCTGATGCCCCTGCTGGCCGTGCTCCGCATGTCCCGCTTCCGCGGGTACTGGTGGTAGACGACGAGACTGAGATCACACGTTCGGTCGCCGCCATGCTGGGCAACGACTACGAAGTGGTCACCGCGAACTCGTCCGACGAGGCCCTCGAACTCCTGCGTTCCATCTCATTCGCGGTCATCCTTACCGACCAGCGCATGCCCGGAGGCACTGGCGCGGAGCTTCTCGCGCGTTCACTGGACGTAGCTCCCGAAACGACACGCATCCTGTTCACCGGCTACTCCGATATCAGCGCGGTGATCGATGCGGTCAATATGGGCCAGGCGTATCGCTACATCACCAAACCCTGGCGTCCGGATGATCTCAGGGCCGTTTTGAGCCAGGGCGTCGAGCGTCACCGGCTGGTGCTCGACAACCAGCGTCTTCTCGCCGAGCTCACCAGTGCGAACGACAATCTGGAGAGACGGGTTCGGGAGCGGACCAGCCAGCTGCGCGAACAGAACAAGGCGCTCCGCGCTGCACGAGAGCGCATCGAGAAACTCTCCCGCAGAGACCCGCTCACCGGACTCACCAATCGTCGATGGCTCGATGAAGTGCTCCGGCACGAAGTCGAACGAGCGAAGCGCTATGGAGCGTCCTTCTCGGTAGTGATGATTGACCTGGACCACTTCAAGGACGTCAACGACTCCTTCGGGCACGTCGTCGGTGACCAGGTCCTCGTCGCGACAGCCCAGGCGCTCGAAAGTGCGACACGGATGACTGACGTTGTGGGTCGTTACGGAGGCGAGGAGTTCCTCGTGCTGCTGCCGAACACGGCACTGGAACAGGCCCTGGTGCTGGCCGAGCGGATGAGATCTGCCGTGCGCCTCATGCCGGTGGCGTTCCGGTCCGAACCGGTGACTGCCAGCTTCGGTGTGGCGCAGTGGATGGGCGAAGACACCGGCGTCAGCCTCATCGAGCGTGCCGACGAGGCGCTGTATGAGGCGAAGAGCGCCGGGCGAGACCGGGTGGAGCCGAGTCAGGACAGAGGAGTAGACCATGGCTGAGACGACGATGGATGCGTTCCTAGGGGACAACCATGATGCCATCCTCGTGGCGGTGGCGGAGCGGATGCGTGGCGATGAGGTCATGGGCGACGTGGCCACCCAGAGGGACTTGAGTCAGGCTGACATGACCAGCCAGGTCCTCGGCTTCTGGTTGCAGGCGATCCGTACGGACCTCGAGCTGGGTTCCACCGCCGCCCTGGCCCAGAACTTCCAGTGGCTTGCTCGCTTGCGATCGGGCCACGATCTGCCCTTCGACGACGCTATGGTCATGCGCATGTTCGACGAGATCTCGGCAGTGATCGTGGCGCGACTCGACTCGGAGGAGTTGCGGGCCGAGTATGACGCCTACGCCGGGAAAGTCAGGGTCCTCGTCGCCGAGACCTTCCCCGGGTGAACGGAGGAACAGGGTGGAGCTACAGGAGTACATCGACCATCTGCTCGCGGGCGAGGATGACATCTGTGCCGCGGAGGGCAAGGATCAGGCAGTCGACCTGCAGGGGTTGCACCGTCTCTACGTCGACCTGATCGAACCGTCGCAATACCGAATCGGAGAACTGTGGGAGGGCGGCAAGATCTCGGTCGCCGGCGAGCACCTCGCGACGGCGACCAACAGCTACGTTGCGAGCACGTGCTATGCGCCGTTGGCGCGTGCGACCTCCGGCGGTCCCCGGGCGATGATCGCGTGCACGCCCGAGGAGATGCACGAGTTGGGCCCACGTATGCTTGCCGATCTGCTCGAGTGTGACGGGTGGGACGTGGATTTCTACGGAACATCCATGCCGGTGCGGGACCTGATCGGTGCGATCCGTGAACGTAAGCCTCGATTCGTCGGCCTTTCCGTCGCCCTCGTGATGCACCTCGGCAGCGCGAAACGTACGATCACAGCGATACGTGAGGCACTGGGGTCCGAGACGCCGCCGATAGTGGTCGGGGGCAACGCCTTCCGCGGTGGCGAAGACCTCTGGCGCCAGGTCGGCGCTGACCTGTACGCCAAGGACGCCTCCGAGGCCGTACAGATGCTGGGCGCTCTCAAGGGATAGCGCGTCACCGAGTCGTGCAGCCCATGACGGTACCCTTCGATGACGATCGACCCGCGGAGGCCACCCTCAAGGTGGGCTCACCCTGTTCTGCGCCGCCGGGTGCCTTCCTCGGCACGCCAGGCGTTATGGTGTGAGGCGAACTCTTCGGCGCACGTCCCAGGCGCCCGAACCCGGGTGCGGACAGGAGGACCATGCTCTACATCGAGGACGCGGACGATGGACTCTGGCTCAGTCTCGTTGAAGTGCTGGGCGAGCGTGAGATCTGCGACATGGTGCTCTGCCTGTATCCCGATTCAGAGGAGGACGATTTCCCCGAACCGTTCTTCGCGCCACAGGAGCAGGAGCCCTTCGAGCGGGTGACTGTCTATCCCGATGAGAGCGAGCCCCCCTGCAGCGGCAGGGTGCGAGCATCGGCAGCCCTGGTCGATCTGCTGCGGCAGGACATCGGTGAGTTCGAGGACTGGGGCGACAGCCTGTTGCTGTACCCGCCTCGTGAGAGGCGATGGGTGGCGGCGTACATCCCGCACCGACGCGTCGTGCTCGTTCAAGACGTGAGGCTCAAAGACTTCCTCGATGCTGCCGGCATCGACGCGAGCACCGAACCTCCACGGGGCTGGAGTGACACGTAGCGCACTGTTCCATCAGATCAGAACGGAGCCTTGGCAGGATCGTAGTACCAGGTCTCCCTCTCGATCTTGCCGTTCGACACCTCGAGTGATGTGACGCCTGCGACCTGTGTGACCCTGTCCAGGTCCGGACGTATCCCGTCTGCGGTCCAGAACACGAGCGCCCAGTCGTCACCGACGAGTGTCCGCTCGATGGTGAGATCGAAGTCAGGTGTCCCCAGGAGCGCGTTCAGCCCGGTCTCGATCGCGACGGTTCCTGTGTGCGTCCTGCCGGTGGCCGCGTCGCTCAGCACCGCGTCGGGGGCGTACAGGGAGAGGAGCACCGGCACGTCTTTGGTGGTGTCGAGCCCCTGGTACGCCTCGGCGTATGACTCGGTGACGCCCGTCACGGCACGTTCTCCCCTGTCGGCGAACCACGCACCGCCGACGAACACCGCGCCGAGGGCCACCAGAACCGCAAGCAGGGCCACCAACCATCGTCTGCTGTGAGGCTTGTGTGTTCGGTCATCCATCGTCTCGGCCTTTCGTGGAAGAGACCCGCATACAGGAGTGTTCCCGCCCATCGTGGCGAAGGAAACACGCCGGTCCCGGGTGAGGCCGTGTCTGCAGCGGGTGCGCTGTGGATCGTTGGCGTATCGTGGAACTCAAGGGGTGGCGCTCAGCGGAGACGAGGTCGTCGAGTCCTGTGGATGTCAGTTCTGAAGAGGTGCGCATCCGGCCGTACGGCGAGGCCGACCTGCCGCTCCTGCGCGCCCTCCTCGGCAGTGAGGCGATGACCCGCTTCATCGGCGGCCCGGAGGCGGACGACAAGATCGCGGCGCGGCACGAGCGGTACCTCGACGCCGATCCCGAGACGAACGGCCTGTTCACCATTCTTGTGGGACAGGAGCCGGTCGGGTGGGTCGGCTTCTGGGAGTCGGCGTGGGGCGGTGCGGCGGAGTGGGAGTGTGGCTGGCACGTTCTCGGCGAGCATCAGGGCCGTGGTGTTGCCGGTGCGGCCGCGCGGCTGCTCCTGGATGAGGCACGCACCCGGGACCGGCATCGATTCGTCGACGCGTTTCCGGCGGTCGACAATGTCGCGTCGAACGCGCTGTGTCGCCGACTGGGCTTCCGCGACCTCGGTGATGCCGAGGTCGAGTACCCCAAGGGCTCGATGATGCGGGCGCGCCACTGGCGCTTCGATCTGGAGGACCGACCCCGTGAGGCGTCGTACCGGGTGGTCCCGGCGGCGCAGGAGCATGTGGCCTTGCTCCCCGCGATCGAGCGCTCGGCGGCGACGCTGTTCGGCGATGAGGTCCCGGCGGACCTGCTCGAGGCCGTGACCCCCGAGTCGGTCTTCGCAACCGCCCGACGTGAGGGCACGCTGTGGGTGGCCGTCGGGCCCGGCGACGAGCCCGTCGGGTTCGCGCGCGTGGTGCTCGCCGGTGCGCGCCTGCACCTGGCGGAGCTCGACGTTCTCCCGGAGCATGCCCGCCGCGGTGTTGGCACCGCGCTCGTTCGCCGCGTCCTGGACCGGGCGCGCTCGGATGGCTTCTCGGAAGTCACCCTCACCACCTACCGAGACGTGCCGTGGAACGCGCCCTTCTACGCCGGCCTGGGATTCGTGGTCGTGCCAGAGTCCGAGTGGGACGCCGACCTTCGGCAGCGGTTCGAGCAGGAGGCGGGCGTGGATTCCGAGCGGGCGAAGCGCGTGGTGATGCGCATGTCGCCAGGGGCGACCGGCCGTGACTGAGTCGGCCGCTGAGAAGATCCGCCCCGCCGAGCCGGCCGACTTCGATGGCATCCTGCGCCTGAACGCGGAGTGGGAGCACTTCACGAGCAGACTCGCGTATGACTCGCTCGCGCGGCTGCACGAGAGCGCTGCCTACCACAGCGTGTGTGCAGTCGGCCCACGGATCGTGGCATTCCTGCTCGCTCTCGGTCCCGGCCTCGACTACGAGAGCCCCAACTACCGATTCTTCGATTCGGCGGGCGATGACTTCATCTACATCGATCGCGTCGTGATCGATCGTGAGTACCAGCGCACCGGGCTGGCCGATGTGCTCTACGACGATCTGCTCCGGCTCGCACGGCGGCGACGGGTGGGCCGCCTCGTCTGCGAGGTGGACGCAGAGCCGGCGAACATGGCCTCTGACCGTTTCCACACGCGCCGCGGTTTCGTCGAGGTGGGCACACAGTGGGTGGGAGGCGGGAGCAAGCGGGTATCGTTGAGGGAGTGCGCCGTGGAGCAAGAGGAGACTCGATGATGGCCGAGCTCAAGACGCAACGCACCACCGCGAGCGCCGATGATCTCATCGCCGGGATCGTCAACGATGCCCGCCGTGATGACTGCACGGCTCTGCTCGCCTTGATGAAGCGAGCGACCGGCATGGACCCCGAGGTCTGGAATTCGGGTGTGGTCGGTTTCGGTACCTTTCACTACAGGTCGTCGAGCGGGCAGGAGGGCGACTGGTTCCCGGTTGGCTTCGCCTCCCGGAAGGCGGCCATCACCGTCTATCTGGGGCTGAGCCTGGAGGAAGCGGCACCGCTGCTGGCCAGACTCGGCAAGCACACCACCGGGAAGGGCTGCGTTTACATCAAGCGCCTGGCCGACGTCGACCTCGTCGTGCTCGAGGAGCTGGTCGCGGACAGCTATGCGCGCATCAAACAGGCATACGGGTAGTCCGCACCGGCGATGCGCGGGCCGGCCCGGCAGGGCCGAACGCCTACCCGCGACCCTCGGCCTTCTTACACTCTTCGACGCCTATCCGGCGGGGTCCTGTGCGAGAGCCGGGTACCGGACGAGCACCGCGAGGCGCTCGGGTGTGAGCGTCACCGGATCGGCCGGTGCCTACGCGTAGACGATGACTCCGTACCGGGGCATCGCAACCCTCCCTCGGCGGGCGCGGTTCACGTGCGATGGATTCGCGGATGACATACATAGAACTACATTGTATAGTGCTGCTATGTACTGACCTGCCACGGTCATCTGCAACGCTTCGACGGACGGAACCATGGAGATCAACAAGGACCTGATAGCCGCGTCATCCACTCCCATCGTGCTGGCGATCCTCGCCGAGGAGGACAGCTACGGCTACGCGATCCTCCAGCGCGTGCGGGAGCTTTCCGGTGGGCGTCTCGAATGGACGGACGGCATGCTCTACCCGGTGCTGCACCGGCTCGGACGCCTCGGCTACGTCGAGGCGCGATGGGAGATCGCCGACAGCGGCCGTCGTCGCAAGTACTACCGGATCACAGCCCTTGGCAGGGCGCAGCTGGACGAGCAGCGGACGCAGTGGCAGGCGGTTGACGCCACCCTGCGCGGCATCTGGCAGATGACCGCCCTCAAGCCCGGCATCCTGAACGCCGTCCCGCTCACGCAAGGAGCCTGAGACCATGCCGAACACCGAACACAGCGACGTACTCGAGGAACGGATCGGTCAGTGGCGGGAGTACCTCCGCCGCCGACAGGCGATCCACGCCGTCGACATCGCCGAACTCGAGGACCATCTGCGCGAGCAGGTGGCCTCGCTCATCGACGCGGGGCTGGACGCCGATGAGGCGTTCCTCGTGGCCGTCAAACGCATCGGCGCCCTGGACGCGCTCTCACGGGAGTTCGCGCACGAGTATTCGGAGCGTCTCTGGAAGCAACTCGTCCTGACTCCCGATGCGGAAGAGCCTCGGGCGACGGCCCGTACCGACGCGCTCGTCGCGTTCGGCCTGGCGATCACTGCGGCCATCCTCGTCAAGCTGCCGGCCCTCTTCGGGTTGGACATGGACGCCGAGGCCGCCTTCTACGCCCGCAACGTGAGCCTCTTCGTGTTCCCGCTGCTCGCGGGTTATTTCGTGTGGAAGCGGCACCTCGGCACGTCGGTCGTCCGATGGCTGGCGCTGGCGTTCGTCGTGGCCGGCGTGATCGTGAACGTCTATCCGTTCGCGGCGGGCGGTAGCACCGAGGGGCTGGCGGCACTGCACCTGCCCATCGCGCTCTGGCTCGTCGTGGGCATCGCGTACGCCGGCGAGCGGTGGCGTGAGGTCGGTGGCCGAATGGACTTCATCCGCTTCTCGGGCGAGTTGTTCATCTACTACGTGCTCATCGCTCTTGGCGGGGGCGTACTGGTGGCCTTCATGGCGATGATCTTCCAGGCCATCGGCATGGACATCGAGCCGTTCTTCGAGTCATGGCTCCTGCCGTGCGGCGCGGTCGGCGCGGTCGTTATCGCCTCATGGCTGGTGGAGGCCAAGCAGAGCGTCATCGAGAACATGGCGCCGGTGCTGACGCGTCTGTTCACGCCGCTGTTCGCGGCAGTCCTCGTGACGTTCCTGGGCACGATGCTGCTCACGGGGCGCGCCATCGACATCGATCGCGACGTGCTCATCGCCTTCGATCTGCTCCTGGTGATCGTCCTCGGCCTGCTTCTCTACTCGGTCTCGGCCCGTGACCCGCAGTCGCCTCCGGGCTTCTTCGACGTCCTGCAGATCGTCCTCGTGGTGAGCGCGCTTCTGGCCGATGTGGTCGCACTGTGGGCGATCGCGGCGCGCATATCCGAGTTCGGCTTCACGCCCAACCGCGTGGCTGCGCTCGGAGAGAACGTGATCCTGCTCGTGAACCTTGCCTGGTCGGCCGTGCTCTACGTGCGCTTCATGCGAGGCCACGGCTCGTTCGGGAGTCTCGAGAAGTGGCAGACGGATTACGTGCCAGTGTACGCTGTGTGGGCGGCGATCGTCGTTATCGTCTTCCCACCGCTGTTCGCGTTCGCGTAACCGTTCGGCGACCCCCGCCTGAGGGCCGATGCTGCTGGACACAGGGCTCGTCCTCGGCGGGCTGGTACTGTTGCCGCTCCTGCGGCGAGGGTGGGTCCTGAGCCGACGGGAGGGCGCGGTGCTCCTCGGGGGCCACATCGCGTACATC
The DNA here is from genome assembly GCA_002423585.1 of Actinobacteria bacterium UBA6100. Classification (GTDB taxonomy): domain Bacteria; phylum Actinomycetota; class Coriobacteriia; order Anaerosomatales; family Anaerosomataceae; genus UBA6100. Next base: position 48,295 of record DIWS01000009.1, on the reverse strand, counting down.
GCGTCACTCGTCATCTGTCCCGGCTGACGTGCCAACCACCTGCGCGATGCGTCAGGTGTCGAGCAGGCTCTTCATCTGCTTGTAGATGATCGCGGCGGCGCGCTCGGGCATGAGCCGGCAGAGGCGGTCCATCATCTTCGAGTCGCTGCCCACGCAGACCCGATATGCGTCCGACTCCATCGCGTCGACGATGATCCGCGCCGCATCCGCGGGCAGCGTCATCTTGAACTTCGGGGCGTCGCCCGCCTCGTCCACGCCGGGCGCATCGATGCCGGAGTTCTTGGAGATGTCCGTCGCGATCGCGCCGGGGAACACGACCGTCACCGACACGTTGGTCTCCATGAGTTCCGAATGGAGCGCCTCGGTGAGTAGTTTCACGGCCGCCTTCGAGGCGCCGTAGACCGACTGCCCGGGCACGGGAAGGAAGCCGCCCATGCTCGAGATGTTCACGATGTGCGCGGCAGGGCGCTCGAGCAGATGCGGCAGGAACGCCTTCGTCATGTTCATGACGCCCCAGAAGTTCACGTTCATCACACGCTCGATCGCGGCGTAGTCGAGCTCGTTCACCTTGACGAACGGCTGGATGATGCCCGCGCAGTTGATGATGCCATCGATCTGGCCGTGTTCGGCGATGATGACCGCGGGCAGTGCCTCGACCGCTTCGCGGTCGGTGATGTCCGCCACGTGGGTCGAGAGCCGGTCGCCCTTGTCGCCCGCGAGCGCTGCCGTCTCCGCCAGCCCGCCCTCGCTGATGTCGAGAGCCGCGACGCGTGCGCCACGGCCGAGGAGGTCAAGGACCAGTTGCCGTCCGATGCCGTTGCCTCCACCGGTGACCGCGATCGTCTTGCCCGCTGCCTTCATGTGATCCTCCTCGACGTGCACAGCCTGCCGTTGGTGGGAGTGTAGCGCAGCCGGGCAGCTGCGTTACACTCGGCCGTGAGCGAAGGATTCTCGAGGTCAGGAAGAGGGGATCCGATGAAGACGATCGGCATCATCGGTGGCATGAGCTGGGAGTCCACCGTCCCGTACTACCGGCTCATCAACGAGGGCGTGAAGGAGCGTCTCGGTGGGCTCCATTCGGCACGCATGGTGCTGCTGAGCGTGGACTTCCACGACATCGCGGAGTTGCAGAACGGTGGCCGCTGGGACGAGGCGGGAGACGCGATGGTCGATGCCGCCCGCGCGCTCGAGGCCGCGGGCGCCGACTGTGTGGTGATCGCCACCAACACGATGCACATCTCGGCCGATCGTGTGGCAGACGCCGTCTCCCTCCCGCTGTTGCACATCGCCGATGCCACGGGCGAGGAGATCGTGCGTCACGGGATCGGCACGGTGGGCCTGCTCGGTACGCGCTTCACGATGGAGCAGGACTTCTATCGCACGCGGCTGGCCGAACGCTTCGGCCTCGAGGTGCTCGTTCCCGAGTCCGAGGACCGCGAGTTCGTGAACCGCGTCATCTACACGGAGCTCTGTTGCGGCGTGTTCGACGAGGACTCCCGCGCGCGCTTCCGCGAGATCATCGGACGCCTCGTGTCCGCGGGCGCCGGGGGCATCGTTCTCGGCTGCACCGAGATACCGCTGCTCGTCACCGCGGATGATTCACCGGTGCCGCTGTTCGACACCGGGAGGCTTCACGCCGCCGCCGCTGTGGCGTTCGCGCTCGCCGAGGACTGACATGGTCCCGAGCATCGCGAACTACGCCGAATGGTTCACCTGCTCCTCGCGGTTCCACTTCCTCAAGGAAGGCTACGCGTTCCTGAGCTTCGAACTCGCGCAGGTCGAGGAGCCTGGTTTTCCCACGGACAGGTTGCTCACGGACGGTAACCGGGTCGTGGGGATGCGATTCCTGCGCTCGGTTGAGGCGGTGGCGGGGCAGCGGGCATTCGCGTACTCGGTGGACGATGCCATCAGGACCCGCATGGCCGAAGCCGGCCCCTGGCTGCTTTATGCGCTCCCGCTGTCGGCCGACCCGCTCGACCAGCAGTTGACCCACCAGAAGGTCGCGTTTGCGGGCGTCGCCGAGGTCGCGTCTGACGTGAGCGGCCACCTCGTCGCGGGGCATACGCTCTCTTTCAAGGAGTTGGTCGCCGCACTCGAGTCAGGAGAGCACGGCCGGGAAGTGCATGACGGGGAGACAGCTGGCATGTTCCTTGCCACAGCCCGGGAAGGCGGCGCCACGCTCTATCTCGTCTTGAACCACCGGGAGCGGACCGTCATCGTTCTCGGGAACCACCGGAGGTGATCTGTGATGCCCGCTCGCTCTACGGCAACGTCGATCGACGAGTACATCGCGGAGTTCTCTGTCGAGACACAGCGTGCTCTGGAGGAGCTGCGAGCGCTGGTCCACGAGCTCGCGCCCGACGCCACCGAGACCATAAGCTACGCGATCCCCACGTTCGACCTCGGCGGGAAGCATCTGGTGCACTTCGCCGGCTACGAGAAGCACGTAGGGCTCTATCCGGCACCGAGCGGGATGGAGGCGTTCAAGGGCGATCTGAAGGCCTACAAGACGGGGAAGGGCTCAGTGCAGTTCCCGCTTGAAGAGCCACTGCCGGTCGACCTCATCCGACGGATCGTCGCGTTCCGCGTGGCCGAGATGGCGCCGGGCGGGTAGAAACTGACTATGCCGCGCGAAGGTGTGGTCTGAGTCAGGCGGAAGTCCCAGCGAGCCGGGAGGCAAAGAGCATGGCGGTCATCAAGAAGGACACCATCCGCGTCATGATCATCACCAAGGACCACCGCATCGAGGGCGACATGCACATTCTCGAGGGTTCGCGTCTGTCCGATTCGCTCAACAGCAAGAACAAGGACTTCTACGCGATCACGAACGCATCGATCCACCGTGTCGAGGACGATCGCCTGGTGGCGTCTCCGGAGTTCATCGTGGTGGCGCGCGAGGCGATCGCGGCCATCTTCCCGATGGAGGGGTAGGGCACGGCATGTAGTCCTGCGGGAGCGCCCGCAGAATCGGATACCGGGAGGCACAGTGGGAGTAGTCACGATCACCGATTCCGCGAACGCGCTGCCGCTGGACGATCTCCTGAGGCTCGGCATCCATGTGGTTCCGATCCACGTGAACGAGAACGGTCTGAGCACCCCCGAGACCGAGGTCGATCTGGCCGCACTTCATCAGCGACTGGTTACGGCAACAGTGCTGCCCACCACGTCCCAGCCCGTTCCCGAGGAGTTCGCTCAGGTCTTCGGCGAGGTCGTCGAGGCCGGCGACGACGCGATCGCTGTGCTGATCTCGGCGAAGCTCAGCGGTACTTTTCAGGCCGCTGACCTGGGTGCATCGCTCGTGCGCGAGAGCCACCCGTCGGCCCGTATCGCTCTCGTCGACTCGAAGTCCAACTCGATGCAGGAGGGCTTCGCGGTGCTGGCCGCCGCCGAATGCGCGGCCTCGGGCGGGAGTCTCGAGGAGTGCGAAGCCGCGGCGCTCGCATCGGTCGCCCGCTCGCGATTCCTCTTCTCTCCGGTCAGCCTCGAGCATCTCCGGCATGGTGGTCGCCTGCTCGGCGCTGCGTCGCTGGTGGGCAGCATCCTCAGGATCTCGCCGATCCTCACCGCCTCGGACGGCAGCACGGGCGTGGCAGCGGTCGTGCGCTCGCAGCATAAGGCGCTCATGAAGATGGCGGCTCTCATGCGGGCAGACGTCGCCCGGTGCGGGCTCAAGCGCGCCGTGGTGCAGGTGATCGCGGAGGTGGATGCAGCTGCCCGCTTCGCACGCGAGCTGATCGAGCCGATCGTCGGTGGGCCCGTGCCGATCGTGCTGGTCGGTGCAGCCGTGTCGATACACGTAGGTCCGGCGGTCGGCCTCGCCTACGAGACCATCGAGCCGCTGCGCTAGGGGGCACCCGCCTAGCGCGGTTCGGGGCAGCCCTTCCAGGCGGTGAGCGCCTCAACCGCTTGGGTCACGGAGAGGGCCGGCGAGGGAGCGCTGGCGTCACGCTCCTTCAAACGCGCGAAGAGCTCGGCCAGGATCGGGGGCTCGATGTTCCCCTCGGCAAGCACGTCGGCACTCGCGAAGAGCTCCTCGGGCGTTCCGGAGAGTGCGATCCTGCCGCCCGGAGCGAGCACGTAGGCGTAGTCGGCGAACTCGGGCACCGAGTCGATGTCGTGCGTCGACATGACGATGGTCATCCCCCGCTCGGTGGCGAGCGTGCCCATCAGGCCGAGCAGCGCGGTGCGCGAGGTCGGGTCGAGGCCCTCGAACGGCTCGTCGAGCACCAGCAGTTCCGGATCCATGACGAGCGCACCGGCGAGCGCCACCTTGCGTTTCTCGCCACCCGAGAGGCCGTGCGGGACCCGGTCTGCGAGTTGTTCGATGCCGAGCAGGCCGAGCGCCCGGTGGGCACGTTCGAGTGCCTCCGGCTCGCTCAGGCCATACTGACGGGGCGAGAACGCCACATCGTCGATCACGGTGGGCGCGAGCAGCTGCTCGTCCACGTTCTGCAGCACCACGCCGATGCGCCGGCGGATCGAGGGCCACTCATCGGCGGGTGACACGCCGAACACCTTCACCTCGCCCTCCTGGCTCCTCAGCAGGCCGAGGATGTGGAAGAGCATCGTCGTCTTCCCTGCGCCATTGGGGCCGAGCACGGCGATGCGTGCGCCGGTATGCGCAAGGAAGTCGAGGCCGCACAGGTGCACGGATGTGCCGTCCTCGTAGGTGTGGCGGATGCACGAGATGCGGACGATCTCCTCGGCTCCCGCGAGCGGCCCGTGGTCATGGGTGTGTTCCTTCATCGGTGTCTCCATCCGATCAGTAGGCCGACGGCGAGGTCGAGGGCTCCGGCGACGGTCACGAGCCAGGCGTAACCGTCGAGGCTGTCGTGGAAGATGCGGAAGGCGAGCACCACGGCCAGGATGAGTGCCGCGTACATGAGGGCCGCGGCGTCGGCCGCGGGCTCGACGCTCGTCTTCGGGCTCACGCGCAGACGACCCTGGTAGCCGCGCACTCGTAGGATGTCGTACTCACGCTGCGAGAGGTCGAACGAGTACAACAGGAGCCCGCCGAGTGCCCGGATGGTCGCCCGAGCCGCCCGGATGGGTTGGCGGGTGGAGATGCCGGATCGCAACCGGACCGCGCGGAGCAGGTCGCCGAACTTGTCGGCGAGGATGAACAGCGACCGGTAGGTCATGAGCAGCGCATCGCCAACGATGGTTGGCACCACGCGTTGTAGCGGGGCGAACACCTGCGGGTACGGCGTTGAGAACATGAGCATGACCACCACGAGCGCGGCGGTCACCGCCTTGAGCACCACGAGCGCACCGGTCACCGGGCCGGGTGCAGCCGCGAACGCGAACACCAGGGCGAAGAGCGCGGGGTAGAGCGCGAGCGGCAGCATCTGCCGAAGCGGCAAGCGCACGGCAGCCGCTGCGCCGGTGAGTGACAGGGCGAGTCCGGCCGTGATCAGCGGGTCGTTGGCGTTCACGACCGCGCCGAGCAGTAGGCCGGCGGCCACGAGCTTGCTCGCGGGCGCTGCCCGATGGAGAAGCGTTTCGCCGAGTACGGCGGAGCGGTCTACCGCGGTGACGTCCACTAGTGCCTTCCCTGTTCGTCGCCGTAGCGGGGATGCTGATCCTCGGCGGTCGGCTCGCCGAAGACGAGAGAGGGCCGAACGCGCGCCACGTAGCCGAGGATCCCCGCCGTCACCAACGCCTCCAGCAGCCAGCCGATCGGCCCCAGGGTGTACACGACGGCCGCGAAACGTCCGACCGACAGTCCTCCCTCGCCTGCGTGCTCGGCATGCTCCTCCTCGGACTCGCCGTGGTGTTCGCCGAGCAGTCCGATGGACAGCACGCCGTCGGAGAACGGGTCCCTGAACTCGAGTGTCTCGGCGTCGAGCGCCCCCGTCTCGCGCGTGGCCGCGCCCGTCCCGGCCAGCGCCACGATCCCCACGAGCATGGTGGTGGTGATGGCGAGCGTGACGGCGGTGGCAACGGCGGCCACCGGGCGGATCCGCGTGCGACCGAGGAGGCGGGCGCCGCCGCGCACGAGTGCCCACCCGAGCGCCATCTCGGTGGCGATCACAAGGGTGTTCAGTCCCACGACCGTGATGCCGCCGTGGCCCATCAGAGCGAGTATGAGCACCACGATGAAGGCCGAGATCGCGCCGAGCCACGGGCCGAGCAGCACGCCGGCGATGACCGTGAGGTTGATGTGATAGGCGAGCGGCACGATCTCGCTGCCCATCGATACGAGCACGAGCGCCGAGACGGCTCCGATGAGCGGCACCGCGCGACGGGACTCGGCACGTTCGGCGAAGCGGGACGCCACGGCGAGCAGCCCGAGCGCCAGCAGCCAGCCGCCGAGCCACAGCCACCAGGGCAAGACGCCGTCGGGGATGTGGATATGTGACATCAGGCGTCACCGTCCGCTCGCGCACGGCATATGGCGCACAGGCCGTACAGCGTGATCTCATGGCGTGTCACGAGATGGCCAGCGCGCTCGGCTGAGATGAGCGCCGCATCGCCGAGTGGGCAGTCGATGCCCACCACGCTGCCGCACTCCGTACACACGAGGTGGTGGTGGTGGTCGTGGCGCTCGCACCGGGCAAGGAGCGTCGATCCGTGCCGGTCGCCGACGGTGGCGATCGCTCCCGACTCCTGCATGGCAGCGAGCGCGCGATAGACGGTGGCGAGCCCGATCCCGGGAGTCACCTCGATCACGCGCCGATGGAGGTCCTCGGCGGTGAAGGCGCCCGGCATGCCGAGCATGGCCTCGGCGATCCGCGCACGCTGCGCGCTCATGCGGGCTCCTCCATACAGTGTGCGTGCTGCGCTCATCAGGCCATCTCCCAATATGAGAATCTTTCTCACTTAGTGAGTGTGCCACATATGCGCCGGTCATGACAGCCGCCAGTGCGATAGCATGCATATCAACGGTGCTTATACTTCGGGAGGGCGCGTGAACGTCAGTCAGCTCAGGACCTTCCTTGCGGTGGTCGACCACGGCTCGTTTTCCGAGGCGGCGCGGATGCTCGGCATCTCACAGCCGGCCGCGACCATGCAGATCCAGGCGCTCGAGGCCGACATCTCGGCAACGCTCCTCGATCGCGGCTATCGCAAGGTGGCCCTCACCGAGGCCGGCCACGCGCTATTGCCGCACGCGCGCAAGGTACTCGCCGAGATCGAGGACGCGCGCGAGTCGATCGAGGCGGTCTCCGAGACCGTGAGCGGGCGACTCACCGTTGCAGCGAGCACGACGCCCGGCCAGTACCTCCTCCCGCGTCTTCTCGGCGGATTCCTCCGTCAGTACCCCGAGGTGGGCGTGACGCTGCGCGTGTACGACAGCGCCGACGTGGTGGCGCATGTGGAGACGGGTGAGGCGGATCTCGGCATGTGCGGTGCGGAGGTCCACGGCGCGCGGGTGCTCTACGAGCAACTGGGCAGCGACGACCTCGGGCTCATCTGCCCCACCGATCACCCGCTGGCGGCCGGCCACCCGGCGTCGTTCACGCAGCTCACGAACGAGCCGTTCATCGTCCGCGAGATCGGTTCGGGCACGCGCATGGCGGCCGAGGACGTCATCCGGCGCAGCGGGGTCGACCCCGCCGAGCTCGACGTCGTGATGGAACTCGGCACGAACGAGGCCATCGTGAGCGCGGTCGAGGGCGGTATGGGCCTCGGTATCGTTAGCACGCAGGTGGCGCAGAAGGCCATCGAGCTTGGCACGGTCGCTGAGGTCAAAGGGGCCGGCTTTCCGGTCCGGCGGCCGCTTTTCCTGGTCCTGCCGAGGCGGACGCTCACGCGCGCCGGCCTCGCGCTCGCGGACCACCTGCGCGGCGAGCTCTAGGGTCGCCTGTACGCCAGCGGCGCATGATCACGTCGCGTGGCGGGCCGTCGCGGTTCTTCGTGCTTGCCCTCCTCCGCCCTGTGTGCGATACACTGCCTCCTAGCATCCCGCGTCCGATACGCGGGCCATATGCCTCCGAGCCCTGTGCGCCTACCGCGGAAGAGCGGCCGCCACGGACACAGGGCCGATGGGTGGGAACCGGAAACGGCCCCGCCTCCCGTTACTTGGAAAGGAGCACACATGATCGACCGCTTGAGGGGTACTGCCGTCTGGCGCTTCGTCGCCGTCCTGCTCGCGTTCGCGCTGGTGTTCTCGCTGGCTGCATGCGCGACCGAGGAGGAGCCGATCGACGAGCCCGTGGCAGAAGAGGAGCCGGTCGAGACGACCGATCTCATCCTCGCGTCAACGACGTCGACGCAAGACTCGGGGCTCTTCGACGTGCTGATCCCGGCGTTCGAAGAAGCGCACCCGGAGTACAAGGTCAACGTCATCGCGAAGGGGACGGGCGAGGCGCTCGAGCTCGGCCAGAACAAGGACGCCGACGTCCTGCTCGTCCACGCCAAGGCCAAGGAAGAGGCGTTCGTTGCCGACGGCTACGGCACCGAGCGCCGCGATGTGATGTACAACGACTTCATCATCGTGGGCCCCGCTGCTGATCCGGCGGGCATCAAGGGCACGTCGACAGCGGCTGAAGCGCTCGCCAGGCTCTCAGCGGCGGGCGGTACCTTCGTCTCCCGTGGCGACGAGTCCGGTACACACACCGCCGAGAAGAACCTCTGGACGAAGGCGGCCATCACGCCCGCCGGCGACTGGTACGTGTCGGCAGGCAAGGGGATGGGCGACTGCCTCACGATGGCGTCGGAGATGGGCGGCTACACGCTCACCGACCGCGCCACGTACCTGAACATGGAGGATGCGCTCGAGTTGGAGATCGTTGTCGAGGGCGATACGGCGCTGTTCAACCAGTACGGCGTCATTCCGGTGACCGACGCCACCAACATGGAGGGCGCGCAGGCGTTTGCCGAGTGGATCACGAGCGATGAGGGCCAGGCCATCATCGCCGGGTACGGTGTCGAGGAGTTCGGACAGCCATTGTTCTTCCCGAACGCCGAGTAACATATCGGGTAACCGCTCACGGTGGGGTGCCGCCCGCGCGGCGGCGCCCCACGCACTGCAAGGAGCGCCATGGAAGTCTTCTGGAACGCAACGGTCGAGGCAGTGAAGCTGCTGTTCGGTGGTGACGCAGGCACCTACGAGATCATCGCGCTCTCGCTCAGGGTGTCGGGCCTCTCACTGCTGTTGGCGATGCTGATCGGCATACCGGTCGGCTACCTGATCGGCTCGCGCCGGTTCTCGGGACGTGGGCTCATCATCGCGCTCGTCAACACCGGCATGGGGCTTCCGCCGGTCGTCGTGGGCCTTGTCGTGTACATCCTGATCTCACGCAGTGGTCCGCTCGCGGACGCGCATCTGGCGATCTTCAGCGAAGTCATGCCGCGACTGCTCTACACCGTTCCCGCCATGGTGATCGCGCAGGTCATCATCTCCACACCGCTCGTGACCGGTGTGACGCTCGCGGCGGTGGGGTCGGTGCCCGCCGAGTTGCGCCTCCAGGCACGCTCGCTGGGCGCGTCGGGGGTCCAAGAGGCGTTCCTGACGCTCAAGGAAGCGCGGTGGGGTGTCATGGCGGCCGTGGCGGCGGGCTTTGGCGGCATCATCTCCGAGGTGGGCGCCGTGAACATGGTCGGCGGGAACATCGAGGGCAAGACACGCGTGATGACCACCGCCATCCAACTCGAGACCGGGCAGGGCAACTTCGGCCTGGCTCTCGGGCTCGGGATCATCCTCATCGGCATCTCGTTCGTGATCATGAACGGGTTCACCCGCGCGCAGCAGTCGGGCGGCCGGTATGAGCGCTAGGCATCCACGCGTCGGCGGCGCGCCCGTCATCACCGCGGAGAACGTCGTCATGCGGTACCACCGGCGGACGGTCCTCGACGTCCCCGGCTTCGAGCTGCACGACGGAGAGACGCACGTGCTCCTCGGGCCCTCCGGTTCGGGCAAATCGACGCTTCTGCGCATGCTCGGCCTGCTGGAGAGGCCGTCATCGGGACGCATCCTGCTCGACGGCCGCGAGGTCGTTGCCGGCGACAAGCACGCTCGCATGATGATGGCGGCGGTGTTCCAGAACCCGTACCTGTTCAAAGGGACCGTGGAGGAGAACGTCGCGTACGGTCTTGCGTTGCGCCGGGTGCCGAAGGACGAGCGCGCCGACCGTGTCGCCGCTGCACTCGAGCGCGTGGGACTCGGGGGTACGCAGGGATCCTCGGCTTTGCGGCTTTCCGGCGGCGAGGCGCAGCGCGTCGCCCTCGCGCGCGCGCTCGTGCTCGAGCCGCGCATCCTGCTGCTGGACGAACCGCTGTCGTACCTCGACCCGCTTATCAAGCGGCGGTTGGTGGCCGACTTCTCGGAGATCCTGTCGGGGCAGGGAGTGACGGCGCTCTACGTCACCCATGACCAGGACGAGGCGATGGTGGTCGGTGACCGCGTGAGCATCATGAACGAAGGTCGGATCGTGCGTTCGGGCGGCGTCGACGAGGTCATGGGTGTACCCACGGACGAGTGGGTCGCCGACTTCATCGGTATGGATGCACCACTGCGCGGGCACATCGTGGCTGCGGAGGAGGGGGTCGCCAGGATCGCGGTAGCCGACGCGATCCTCTTCGGCTGCACGGACCTGCCGGCGGGCATCGACGTGCTCGTGGGTGTCAGACCTGAGGACATCACGCTGTTCGAGGCGGGTGTGGACCTGCCCCCATCCTCGGCGCGCAACCACATGCGGGTGACAGTGGAGGCGATCGAGCATCGCGGCAGCACCGAGCGGGTGAGCCTCTCGGCCGACGGTCTGAGGCTCGCCGCGTCCCTGTCCCGGGCTTCGGCCCGTGAGCTCGCGCTCGAACCGGGCGTCGAGGTGCTCGCGCTGTTCAAGGCGACAGCGGTGCGCGTGGCCGCAGCCGTAGAAGTACGGTCAGGGGTATGATACGGGAGCCGTTGGTGGCCCGATGAGGCCCGGCTCGCGGTCCGGCGATCGCGACGGAGGACATGTGCAGGAGACAACACGCATACCGGTGACGGCCGCGGTGCTCGCGGGCGGCCGGTCACAGAGGATGGGCGTCGATAAGACGCTTCTGCCCTTCGACGGCGAGCCTCTCGTCGCGCGCGTCGCCGACATCGCGGCGCAGGTGTGCACTGGCGTCATGGTGGTCACCAACCGCCCCGAGGCGCTCGAGAGCGCCGGGCTCCCACCCGGAGTCCGCGTGTTCGCCGATGAGGTCGCGTACCAGGGCCCGCTCGGCGGACTCGTCACCGCGCTCGCCAACGCCGAGGAGGAGTGGGTCCTCGCGCTCGCAGCGGACATGCCGTGGCTCGAGCCGTCGGTGATCCGCGCTCTATGGGACGCACGCGACGGGGCGCAGATGGTGCTGCCCACCTCCGAGAAGGGCCCCGAGCCGCTGCTCGCGCTCTACCACGTGAGCTGCCTGCCTGTGGCTCGGCGTCTTCTCGAATCCGGCCGGCGTCGTCTCATCGCGATACTGCCGCTGGTCGAGTCGGTCGAGGTGTCACTCGACACGCTTCGGCGGGTCGACCCCGGCCTCAAGAGCCTCGTGAACATCAACACTCCCGAGGAGCTGCTCGAGGTCCGGGACGAGGCGTCGGTCGATGTCGGAGGCTCGGCGCCGCGCGTCTCGGTGATAGAGGTGGGCACGAGGCGGCAGCGTGGAATGCCATCGGAGCGGCCGATCACGGTGTTCCTCAACGATGACGAGATCGCCACGATGCAGGGTACGCCCGAGGATCTCGAGGACCTGGGTATAGGCTTTCTGGTCTCCGAGGGCTTCCTCACCGACCGTGACGCGCTCGAGTCGGTCGACATCGATCACAAGCGCGGGCTCGTGTACGTGCGCAGCAGCGAGGAGGCGCCGGCGGACGTGGCCGAGCGAAAGCGCTACGTCACCTCGGGTTGCGGCAAGGGCGTGACGTTCGCGTCGATCGGGCACGCGCGAGGGATCGAGCCCGTCGTTTCCTCTGCCACCGTGTCGTCCGAAGAGATCTACGATCTGATGGGGCAACTCGCGCGTCAGGCAGCAGCGTATCGTGACACCGGCGGGATGCATTCGTGTGGCCTAGGCATCGGCGGCGAACTCGTGCTGGTGCGCGAGGATGTGGGCCGACACAATGCGCTCGACAAGCTGTTCGGACGCGCGTGGCTCGATCGCATCTCGACGGTGGACGCCCTCTTGCTCACCACCGGCCGCATCAGCTACGAGATGGCGGTCAAGGCGGCGAAGGCCCGCGTGCCGCTCGTCGCATCGCGCACCGCCGTCACCGATCTTGCGGCCGAGGTGGCCGAGCGCGCCTCCATCACACTGGTGGGCTATGCCCGCGGGGGTAAGCTGGTGGTCTACACGAATCCGACCCGCATAACGTCTGTTGAGGAGGAGTCCCGGTGATCACGGTAGAGGAAGCGACCGCACAGGTCCTCTCGCGCATCGAGGTGTTGGAGCCCGAGCGCGTTTCGCTGCTCGGGGCGCTCGGCCGCGTGCTCGCCGAGGACGTGATCTCCGACATCGATGTCGCGCCGTTCGACAATTCGGCGATGGACGGCTATGCCCTGCGCTACGCCGACGTGGCGAACGCAAGCGCCGAGAGTCCCGTGACGCTGAACGTCGTGGAGCACATCCCGGCAGGCGTGGCGCCCCGGCGGCTTGTGGGCCCCGGTGAGGCCTCGCGCATCATGACCGGTGCTCCGGTCCCGCAGGGAGCAGACGCGGTCGTGATGGTCGAGCGCATCCGTGTGGGCGCGAACGGTGGCGGTGAGGGCGGCACGGTCGAGATCCTGACGAGTGCCAAACCGGGCGAGAACATCCGGGGACGCGCCGAAGAGGTGCGCGCCGGTGAGGCGGTGTTGCTGACGGGCGAGGTGGTGGGCCCCGCGGGTATCGGGCTGGCCGCATCGGTCGGCCACGCCGACCTGCTGGTGCGCAGGCGGCCGCGCGTAGCGATCGTCTCCACCGGTGACGAACTCGTCGAAGTGACCGAGAAGCCGGGGCCGGGGCAGATCCGCAACTCCAACTCCCATTCACTCGCAGCGCAGGTCGTCGCCGCCGGCGGCGAGCCGTACGTGCTGGGCGTCGCGCGCGACAACGAGGCCGACACGCGGGCGCTGCTCTCCCGGGCTCCCGAGTATGACCTCATGGTCACGACCGGCGGCGTGTCGATGGGCGACTTCGATGTTGTGAAGAAGGTGCTCGAGGAGATCGGTGAGCTGGACTTCTGGCGCGTCGCCATGCGCCCGGGTGCGCCGCAGACCTTCGGCACGATCGGCGGGACGCCGTTCTTCGGTCTGCCGGGCAATCCCACATCAACGATGGTCGGCTTCGAGATGTTCGTGCGTCCGACACTGCGGAAGATGGCCGGCTTCACCTCGCTCGCACGCCCGCGCGCTGTGGCGACCCTCACGCATGATGTGAAGAAGAAGGCGGACAGGCGGTACTTCCTGCGTGGACGTCTCACCGCCAGTGGCGACGGCAGCTTCTCGGCCACCATCTCGGGCAACCAGTCCTCGGCGCTGCTCACGGCCATGCACCGTGGCAACTGCCTCATCTCCCTGCCGGAGGGCGAGGAGTTCATCCCCGCCGGCGCCTCCGTCTTGTGCATCCGACTCGACATGGAAGAAGGTACGGCATGAGCAGCGAGACCCAGAAGTTCACCGATCCGCGCTGGGCGGGTCAGGTGACCGATGAGATGAAGGACGCCATCGTGGCCAAGGCCATCGACGGCAAGATCACCTGTCCCGTGCTCCGCAAGTTCGCCGAGGACCAGGGCGTGCCGTACAAGGTCGCCGGCGCTGCCGCCGACGCGGCGGGTGTGCGCGTCCACAACTGCGACCTCGGGTGCTTCTAGCGTGACCGATCGGATCGGCATCCCTGTCGTCTCGGTCGTCGGGAAGAGCGATTCGGGCAAGACGACGCTGATGGAGCGGCTCATCCGTGCGCTCACCGAGCGCGGCTACCGTGTGGGCAGCGTGAAGCACCACGTGCACGACTTCGACATCGACGTCCCCGGCAAGGACTCCTGGCGCCACGCGAAAGCCGGCGCGGAAGTCACGCTCGTGAGCTCGCCTTCCAAGCTCGGCATGATCCGACGCATGGACCACGAGGCATCGCTGGATGAGCTCCTCGCGCTCGCGCACGATGTGGACATCCTGCTCACGGAGGGCTATCGCCGCGCGGGCGAGGTGCGCATCGAGGTCTCGCGCCGCGCACGGTCGACCGAGCTGGTCTGTGAGGCCGCGGAGCTCTTCGCGCTCGTGACGGACAACGACGAGATCGCTGCAGGTCCTGTTCCCGTCTTCGGCCTTGATGATGCCGAGGGCCTCGCCGATCTGGTCGAGGCCACGTTCCTGAAAGGTGCGACCGGTGGCGACTGACTCCTTCGGCAGACGCATCGACTACCTGCGCATCAGCGTGACCGACCGCTGCAACCTGCGGTGCGTGTACTGCATGCCCGCTGAGGGCGTGGAGTGGAAGGCGCACGAGGAGGTGCTCAGTCTCGAGGAGATCGAGCGCTTCGCCGCGATCGCGGCGGGCGAGGGGATCTCCAAGATCCGGCTCACCGGCGGCGAGCCGCTGGTGCGCCTCGGCATCGTCGAGCACGTCCGCCGCCTGCGCGAGACCACCGGCATCGAAGCGATCGCGCTCACCACCAACGCGACGCTCCTCCCGAAGTTCGCCGCCGATCTGGCCGAGGCCGGCCTCAAGCGCATCAACATCTCGCTGGACACCCTCGACCCCGAGGTGTACGCGCAGGTCACCCGGGGCGGCGATCTTGCCAACGTCCTGGCGGGCCTCGACGCCGCGTTCGCCGTGGGGATGGACCCGGTCAAGCTCAACGTCGTCGTGGTCCGCTCGCTCGACCAGGACCTGGTCGGCTTCGCGCGGATGACGATGGAACGCCCGCTGCACGTACGCTTCATCGAGTACATGCCGGTGGGCGACGTGGGAGAGCATTCGTGCACGAGCGCCGACGCCGATGGCTGGAGTGCCGCCGACCATGTGTCCACTGACGAGATCCTGGAGCGGCTCGCGACCGAGGGTCTGGCGACCGGCCTCGGAGAGCTCACCGCCGTGGAACGTGACGCTGCACCGGGCGGCTGGGGGCCGGCGCGCTACTATCGCTTCCCCGGCGCGCAGGGTACCCTCGGCGTCATATCGCCGCTCTCGCACCACTTCTGCGGAGAGTGCAACCGCCTTCGGCTCACCGCCGACGGCAAGTTGCGGACGTGTCTGTTCTCCGACGACGAGATCGACGTCCGGAGCGTGCTGCGCACGGGCACGGATGAGGACGTGCGTGCCGTGATACGGCAGGCGCTCGACGCCAAGCCCGAAGGACATCACATGCAGATGGGTACCGTTCGGCGTATGTCACAGATCGGAGGCTGACGATGGCTGACGGGACCCGTCTGACCCATCTCGACGAGTTCGGTTCGGCGCACATGGTCGACGTGGCCGACAAGCCGGTGACGCATCGCCGCGCGCTGGCCGAGGCGGTCGTGCGGATGCGCCCGGAGACCCTCGCGATGATCGTCGAAGGCCGCGCGCCCAAAGGCGATGTCTTCGCGGTTGCACGCATCGCCGGCATCCAGGCCGCGAAACGCACGAGCGACCTGATACCGCTCTGTCACCCGCTGCCCATCACGAAGGTGAGCGTCGATCTGGAACCGGGTGACGCCGAGGTGCGCATCACCTCGGTCGTCGAGACCGACGGCAAGACGGGCATCGAGATGGAGGCGCTCACCGCGGCCGCGGTTGCGGGGCTCGCACTCTACGACATGTGCAAGGCCGTGGACCGCGGCATGGAGATCACATCCGTCCGGCTGCTCGAGAAGAGCGGCGGCGCATCGGGCACCTGGGCTCGCGAGGAGGACTAGCAGAATGGCGGCAACAGTCGTTTCGATCAACCTGTCCGAGAAGAAGACGGTGCGCAAGACGCCGGGCACACAGGGCACGCTCGTCGAGAACCGCGGATTCGACGGTGACGCCCATGCCGGTGACTGGCACCGCCAGGTGAGCCTGCTGGCCGAGGAGTCCATCGCCAAGATGCAGGCGAAGGGCCTCGACGTGGATGCCGGGGACTTCGCCGAGAACATCACCACACGGGGGATCGATCTGGTCTCGCTGCCCGTCGGCACGCGGCTCAAGGTGGGGGAGACCCTGCTCCAGGTGAGCCAGATCGGCAAGGAGTGCCACACCAAGTGCGCGATCTACTACCAGGCGGGCGACTGTGTCATGCCAAAGGAGGGCATCTTCGCGACGGTGGTCGAGGGCGGGCCCGTGAGCACCGGCGATACGGTGACCGTGCTGGGGACTGAGGCCTGATGGCGGCTCTTCAGGTCGGGGTCCTCACCTCATCGGACACGCGCACCGAGCAGACGGACACGTCGGGGGCGGCGTTGCGCGGTCTGTGCGAGCAGCGCGGCTGGGACGTCGTGTCCTACTCCATCGTCCCCGACGACACTGCGGCGATCTCCGATGCTCTGGTCCGGATGGCCGACATCGATGGCTGCGACGTGGTTCTCACCACGGGTGGTACGGGTCTCGGACCGCGTGACGTGATGCCGGAGACCACGATCGCGGTCGCGGACCGTGTCGTTCCGGGCATCGCCGAAGCGATACGCGCGAGCAGCCTCGCGATCACCGATCGCGCGATGCTCTCGCGCGGAACCTCGGCCCAGCGTGGCAGGACGCTCATCGTGAATCTGCCGGGCTCGGAAAAGGCCGCGCGCGAATCATTCGGCTTCGTCGCGGGCGTGCTGGAGCATGCCACCGACATGATGGCCGGCGGGGGGCATGGTTAGACCGTGAAAGAGTCCCCCCACATCCGCTACTTCGATCACGCCGCGACCTCGTGGCCCAAGCCACCTGTAGTCTCCGAGGCGATGGTACGCACGATGGTCGAGGCAGGGGGTAACCCCGGACGCAGCGCACACGCGCTCGCACTCGAGTCGGCACGTGCCGTCGAGCACGCGCGAGCGGCCGTTGCGTCACTCCTGGGGATCGCCGATACGCGTGACGCGATCTTCGTGCCCGGCTGCACAGAGGCTATCAACCTGGTGCTCAAGGGCACGCTCAAGCATGGGGATCGGGTGGTGGTCTCCTCGGTCGAACACAACGCCGTTGTGCGTCCGCTTGCCGTCCTCGAGTCACGGGGTGTGAAGGTCGTGCGTGTGCCCGCCGACGCCGCAGGTCGCATCGACGCCGATGAGGTCGAGCATGCGGTGATGGCGGCTCCGACGCGGATGGTCGTCTGTCAGCATGCGTCCAACGTCACCGGGACGATCCAGCACATCGGTGACATGATCGATATCGCTCACGATCACGGCGCCGTCATCCTCGTTGACGGTGCTCAGGCTGCGGGTCACCTGCCGCTCGATCTCACCGCTCTGGGTGCCGATGCTTACGCGGTGCCGGGCCACAAGGGGCTGCTCGGCCCGCAGGGTGTGGGCGTGCTCCACCTGGCGCCGGGCTTCGAGCCCAAAGAGTTCGTGCAGGGGGGCAGCGGCGGTCGTTCAGAGGAGGTCGCCCAGCCCGACGCGCGCCCCGATCGCTACGAAGCGGGCACCGGCAACGGGCCGGGGATCGCCGGCCTCGGTGCCGCTGCCGAGTACCTTGCGACCAACGGCGACGAGATCCGGGCGCGCGAGCAGCGGCTCGTCCGGCGGCTTCATGAGGGACTGCTCGCGATCTCGGGCGTCACCGTGCTCGGTCCACCGCCGGGAGATGAGCGAGCACCCGTGCTGAGTATCGTGCACGAGCGTCTGGCGCCCGACGAGATCGCCTTCGCGCTAGACCGGCGGTTCGGCATCGCGGTGAGGGCGGGTCTGCACTGCAGCCCATGGACGCACGAGGCGGTCGGCACGCTCGAGACGGGCGCGGTGCGCTTCGGGCTCGGGTGGAACCTCACCGATGAGGATGTCGACGCGGCGCTGCAGGCGATGACGGACATCTGCCGATGAACGCGGAGAAGGAACGGTTCACGGTCTTCGGGTTCGCGGGCACGCACGACGCACTCAAGGCCGAGGAGACCTTACTGGAGGCCCGGACAGACGTCGCGCTCATTCCCACGCCGCGTGCGCTCGGCAGCCTCTGCGGCTTCGCGGTGCGGGTTCCCGCGCACCAGCGTGATGAGGCCCTGGCGGCGCTTATCGCCGCAGGACGAGAGCCCGATGGTGAGGCACAGATCGAAGACCGGGTGTCGCGCCGTCGCTAGCGGACGATGAAGACCGGCGTGCCCACTTCCACGCGCTCGTAGAGGTCCTCGATGTCCTTGCGGTGCATGCGCATGCACCCGTGCGATGCCGCCGTGCCGATCGAGCTGTCGGCCGTTGTGCCGTGGATCCGGATGCCCGGTGCGTCGAGATTAAGCGCGCGGGTCCCCAGCGGGTTGCTCGGTCCCGGGCCGATCGTCGCGGGCATGCCAACTGCCCATGCCGACCCCGGATTGGACCACGTCGGCATGTAGCGCTTGAGCGTGATCTGGAAGTTCCCCGTCGGTGTGGGGTGACTGGCGGTCCCCACCGCCACGCCGTAATCCTTCACCAGCGCGCCCTTGTCGTAGAGATAGAGGTGGCGCTCGGAGATGTCCACGAGGATCGCGGGTCCGAGGTCGTCCTCGACCGTCGCGGGCTCGGTGTATGTCACCGCGAGCTCCACGGACTTCACACCGGCCGTGAGCGCCTCTTCCAGGCGCGCCGTCGTCGCGGAGCGATCCACCGTCTCGCCGGTCCTCGATGCGAGCACCACCACCTTGCCTGCCTCGACGGTCATGGTGGCGTCGCTCGGCGTGGTGTCGACCGAGGCGACGACGGAATCGAGCCACGCTGCAATCTGCGCGTCATCGAGCGTGAGTGAGATCTCGGCGTCCGCGCCGCTGGGGCGGGCCAGCACGCGATCGGCCACGCGGTCCGGCAGCGTCGAGATCGCCTTCGGTTCGAATGCTGTCTCGACCATCCCCGCCACATCGACGCTGATCATCGACCCCGCATCGAGCGTGAAGGTCATGTCCTTGTGGGTGACCGTGACCGGCTCGGCCAACGGGCGAGCGACCTCCGCCTCCACGTGTTCGCGAGCCTCGGCCCGGGTGAGACCCGCCACGTCGACGCCGGCGACCGTCGCGCCCTCGGGAAGAACCTCTCGCGCCAGGTAGTCGTCAGCGACCGCAAGCGCGCCGCCGCCGGCAAGAATGAACAGCGCGATGGCGCCGATGAGTGCGATGATACGTACCGGTAGTGACGCGCGGTGCATGGGCTACCCCCTGCGGTGTCATGCGGGATGGTTCCGCATATTCTACTCAGGTGGACGACTTTCGTGAAGTGCGGGGAGGAGGCCGGGTCCACATGCCAGAGCACCCTGTCGAGTCCGTCAATCGCGGTAACCTCGACCGCCTTCTCGCCAAAGTGAGTGAGGATCGGGGGCTGGACCTCGCCCAGTATCGTCCTCGGTACGTCGAGCGCCGTGTCGCAGTCAGGCTGAGCGCACTCGGTCTTCACACCTATCGGCAGTACGCCTCATATCTCGATGCGCATCCGGAGGAGTACGCGGTGCTGCTCGACACCCTCACCATCAATGTCACGCAGTTCTTCCGCGACCCCACCGTCTATGCGGTCTTCCGTGACAAGGTCATCCCGACTCTCATCGCGACCAAGACAGCGAAGAAGCAGCACCTACTCCGTGCCTGGTCTGCGGGGTGCTCGACGGGAGAGGAACCCTATTCGCTCGCGATGTCCATGCTCGATGGCGTCCGCCGAGCCAAGGCCGAAGGCATGCTCCTCTCGGTGACGGGGACCGACATCGACCGCAACGCCCTGGCGGTCGCCAAACGGGGCGAGTACCCCATCGCGCAGCTGGCGCACATCCCGGTGATGGACAAGCACCTCTATCTCGATATCGAGGGCGATGCATTCCGCATGAAGCCCGAGGTCATGAAGGCTGTGCGGTTCCAGTACTTGAATCTGTTCGAGGATGCGCCGATACACGGAGTCGACGTTGTTTTCTGCAGGAACGTGTTCATCTACTTCAACCACGAAGAGCAGGAGCGCATGGTCAGGTCGTTCTGGAACGGGCTCTCGCGTGGCGGTTTCATGGTGCTGGGGCGCTCCGAACGGCTTGCCCCGGTGTTCGCCCGCCAGTTCGAGATGGTGGACGCGAAGGAGCGCGTCTACCGCAAGCCGATCGACCTGCGATGAGGGGCGGCGTTTTGCTATGGTAGGACGCGATCATACAGTGCGGGGACACCATATTGAGGAGGGTTCCGGATGCCGAAGGCGTACCAGCCGAGTGAGATGAAGCGGGGACTGTCGTTCACGTTCACGCTGCTGACGTGGGCCACGATCGGCCCGGCTGTCGGGGTGGGTCTCACCGCCACCGGGCTCTTTGCCTGGCTTGTGCTCAAGATCGACCAGACCTCCCTTCTGTACGTGGCACTGTTCGGTGGGGTGATCATGATCATCTGCGCCGTGCCCGGTCAGCTCATGTGGTGGCGAGCGTTCAAGCGCAGGATCCTCGAGCCGCTGGACGGTCTCGGCAGCGTGATGATCGATGCGGGTCAGGGTGACCTCACCGTTCGCGGGTCGGCGCCGCATGACGACGAGATCGGGCTGCTTGTGAGTGAGTGCAACTCGCTCATCAGCTCGCTGGCAGACATCGCGGGTCAGGTCCGCACCTCGGCGGAGTCGGTCACGAACGCGGCCACGCAGCTCTCCGCCTCCTCGCAGGAGATCAACGCATCGTCGATGGAGATCTCATCGTCGGTGCAACAGATCGCCCATGGCGCCGAGCTCCAGTCGCGCAAGGTCGAGGAGACATCGACCGCGATGCAGGCGATCACGTCGACCATCGATGATGTTGCGCGTCGTGCGATGGAGGCGAGCACCACGAGCGGGGAGGCGGCGCGGGCGGCGGCGTTCGGCGAGCAGGCGACGCACGAGGCCATCGCTAAGATCGGTGAGGTCCGCGATGCCATCCAGACACTCGCGGGCTCGGTCGAGACCCTCGGTCGCCGCTCAGCGGAGATCGGCAGCATCGTGGATGTCATCACCACCATCGCCGACCAGACGAACCTGCTGTCGCTCAACGCGGCCATCGAGGCGGCGCGTGCCGGCGAGTCAGGGCGCGGCTTCTCGGTCGTGGCTGAAGAGGTCCGCAAGCTGGCAGAGGGCTCAGGCAAGGCGGCCGAGCAGATCGGCGAACTCATCAAAGACGTGCAGCAGGAGACCGCCAAGGCGCTCAAGTACATGGAGATCGGTATCACCGAGGTCCATGTCGGCGAAGAAGTGGTGGGCCGAAGTGGTGATGCGCTGCGTCAGATCACCGATGCGGTCTCGCAGACGGCGGCGCTTGCACAGGAGATCGCCGCCGCTACATCGGAGCAGGCACGACGTACCGCCGATGTGGATCGCGCGATGCATGATATCGCGGCTGTCGTCGAAGAGAATGCCGCGAGTGCCCAGGAGACAGCCGCTGCCGCAGAGCAGCAGACCGCATGCATGGAGGAGATCTCCTCCTCGGCCCAGGATCTTGCGGACATGGCCCGCAGACTCGAGGAGTCGGCACTGCAGTTCCACCTCGAAGAGGGGTCGTCGTGGACGACAGCCTAGCCCTCGCCGATCAGCGCCAGTACGTCATCTTCGGTCTGTGCGACGAGGAGTATGGCCTGCCGATCGGGCGCGTTCAGAGCATCATCCGCTACGAGGCGGCCACGCCCGTGCCACACGCCCCCGAGGGGGTAGAGGGCGTCTTCAATCTGCGCGGCCAGGTGTTGCCGCTCATCGACCTTGGCTGGCGCCTCCGGGGCGAGGCGATCACGCCAACACCCGCATCGCGGATCATCGTCGCCGATAGCGGGCTCGGAGCCGTAGGCCTCGCGGTGGACCGCGTGCATGAGGTCGCGAGCCTTGCCGTCTCGGAGATCCGACCGGCGCCGCAGGCGGCACTGGCAAGCGAGATGGCCGATGCGTTCGAGGGTGTCGCCAACTACGGCGACCGGCTGATCATCCTGCTCGACGCTGATAAGGCACTCCCTAAGCCGGCGTTCACATCCACCGGGGTGTCACAGGAGGCTGATCCCGATGTCTAGATCCGTGCTCGTCGTCGACGATGCTGCGTTCATGCGGATGATGATCAGGGACATCCTCACGCGCGAAGGCTATATCATCCACGAAGCGGTCAACGGTCGCGACGCGATCGAGAAGTACGCCGAGGTCCGTCCGGACCTGGTCACCATGGACATCACGATGCCGGGGATGAGCGGACTCGAAGCGCTCAGAGCGATACGCGAGTCCGACCCCTCTGCTCGCGTCCTCATGGTGAGCGCCATGGGTCAGCAGAAGATGATCGTCGAGGCGCTCGAGTACGGCGCCATGGACTTCCTCGTCAAGCCGTTCCAGCCGACGAAGGTCCTCGAGACGGTCAAGAAGTGCCTGCAGTCGGCGGCGCGTGCCTGATAGGGGGACCATGCGGTCTGCGATCAAGGTGTTGATCGTAGATGATTCTGCCCTCATCAGGCAGATGCTCACGCGCGCGCTCTCTCTCGACCCGGCGATAGAGATCGTGGGGTCCGCGAAGACCGGTCTCGAAGCGATCGAGAAGGCCAACGAACTCCAACCGGATGTCATCACCCTGGACATCCAGATGCCCGAGTTGAGCGGTCTGGAGGCATTGCCTCACATCGTCAAGACCACGCTGGCACGGGTGGTGATGCTCACATCGCTTGGCGATGCGGAGACCACCTACCAGGCGCTCGATCTGGGCGCGGTCGACTTCCTCGTCAAGCCGGCACAAGGCGTGGCGACCTCGCTCCCCGAGTTGAGTGAGATACTGCTCAAGAAGATCAAGACGGCGAACCGGGTCGCTCCCGAGCATCGTCTCATCAAGTCGGAGAGGCTCCCGGAGAGCAACGTCTCTGAGGAGCGTTCCATCCGTCAGAGGGGTCTGTCGGCTGATCGCGTGGTGGCGATCGCCGCATCAACCGGCGGTCCTCCCGCACTCGAGACCGTGTTCTCCGGACTTTCCGCCGATCTGCCGACGGCATACACCGTCGTCCAGCATCTTCCGGCGGGATTCACCAAGTCGCTCGCCCGCCGCCTCGGACGTGTCACGGACATCTACGTGACCGAGATCGAGGACGGGATGCCGGTCGAGCAGGGGGTGGCGTATCTCGCTCCGCACGGCGTGCACACACGGATCACCGGCCACACCCGCAAGCGGTTCACCCTTGACGACTCACCGCCGCTCCACGGGGTCCGCCCTGCCGCGGACCCGCTCCTGGAGAGCGTCGCCGAAGGCTACGGCGCTCGCTCGGTCGGCGTGCTTCTGACAGGCATGGGCTCAGACGGGGCCGCCGGCATGAAGCTGATCAGGGCAGCAGGTGGCGAGACGATCGCCCAGGACGAGGAGACGAGTGTCGTGTGGGGGATGCCGGGCGCTGCCGCGCGCTCGGGTGCCGTGGCACACATCGTTCCGCTCGGCAGCGTATCGGCCGAGATCCGACGTGCGGTGAGGGGGTGATGCGTCATGGGTGATGACATGTCGGCATACAAAGACGTCTTCCTGAGTGAGAGCGCCGACTACATCCAGGCGATCACAGAGGGTCTTCTCGCGCTCGAATCCGACCCGAACGACCTCGAGCCCGTCGAGACGGTGTTCCGCGGAGCCCACTCACTCAAGGGTATGGCTGCCGCGATGGGGTATGTGCGCACGCAGGAGCTGACGCACAAGATGGAGTCCCTGATGGACACCGTCCGCTCGCGGCGCCAGGTGGCCGATCACACACTCATCGATCTGATGTTGCGGGCGATCGATGTCGTGCGGGACGTGATCGCCGATGAGTCGTCGGGTGGAGTAGAGGTCGACATCACCGAGATGGTGGCCGCTCTCGTGGCGAGGACCGAAGGCGTCGCGGACGCGCCGGTTCCGGCGCCGACGCTCATCGAGCGGACCACGACTTCGAGCGAGTCCGAGGACGGCGCGCTTCTCCGGGTGCGGATCACCCTCGAGGCGGGCTGCGTCCTCAAGGGAGTTCGCGCGTACATGGCGATCAAGCGGTTGAGCCACATGGGCACAGTCGTGGAGACGGTACCGGGCGCGCGCGAGATCGAGGACGAGCAGTTCGAGCACTCCTTCGATGTCGTGCTTCGCACGAAATCGACTGCGGAGGCGGTGCACGAGGCGTCGATGGCGGTCACCGAGGTCGAGTCCGTCACCGTTGAGGCGCTCGAGAGTGTGCCGGTGCCGGTGGTTGCCGACAGTGCCGCGCAGCCGCTGGCGGGCAGGCGCTCTCGCTCAGTGCCGAAGTTGACCGAGACGCAGACGGTACGCATCTCGATCGGCCATCTCGACGAGATCGTCAATCTGGTGGGTGAGCTCGTGATCGTCCGCTCGCGCCTCGACAGGATCGCCGTCGAGGCGGACAGGCCCGATCTGTATGACGCGCTGGGCATCCTTGAACGCGTCAGCGTCGACCTGCAGCAGGAGGTCATGCAGACGCGCATGGTCCCCGTGGGGAACATCTTCAACCGCTTCCCGCGCATGGTGCGCGATCTTGCCCGCGACCTCGGTAAGGACATCACTCTGGAGATGGGCGGCCTCGACATCGAGCTCGATCGTACGGTGCTCGATGAGATCGGCGACCCGATCGTCCACCTGCTACGCAACAGCATCGACCACGGCATCGAGTTGCCCGAGGAGCGCGTTGCGGCGGGCAAGCCCGCCCGCGGAACGCTGCGTCTGCACGCCGAGCGTGAGCGCGACCAGATCCGCATCACGGTGGCTGATGACGGGCGGGGGATGGATGTCGAGCGGATCTGGGCGAAAGCCGTCGAACGCGGGCTCGTCGACAAGTCCGCTCGTGAATCCTACTCGGACCACGATGTCTTCATGTTCGTATGCCAGCCCGGCTTCAGCACTATGGAGAAGGCGACACGCGTCTCCGGCCGCGGCGTCGGCATGGACGTAGTGAAGGGGAAGATCGAGTACCTGGGCGGGACCATCGAGGTGAGTTCGTCGCCCGGCAACGGAATGAGCGTCTCACTGATGCTTCCGCTCACGCTTGCCATCATCCAGGCCCTGCTGGTCGGCAACGGAGATCGGGTATTCGCCCTGCCATTGAGTGCTGTTGACGAGGTTCTGCCGCACGACGAGGTGCGCTTCTCCACGATCGACAACAGGCCGGTCGTCGTCCTGCGTGATGGGACTGCGGTGACGCTGCATCGGTTGTGCCTGTTATGCGGGGAGATGCCGGCCGATGGATCCGATGATCCGCAGGCCGAGCAGCTCGTACTGATGCGTGCCGCGAACGAGGTGCGGGCGCTCGCCGTCGACCGACTCATAGGCCGCCGCGAGATCGTCATCAAGCCGCTGTCGCCACTGTTCCGTGGGCTGCGCGGCTTCAGTGGCGCCACTGTCCTCGGCGATGGGCGAGTAGCTCTGATCCTCGATCCACGGACTCTGTTCACACTGGAGGGATGACATGGATCCTCAGCACCTCTCGGAGCTGCAGATCGACGCTCTGGGCGAAGTGGGCAGCATCGGCGCGGGGCACGCCGCGACCGCGCTCTCTCAGTTGCTCGGCGCCTCGGTCGACATCGATGTGCCGGACATCCGCCTGTTGCCTGTGAGCGAGGTGCCGTCGGTCTTCGGCGGGCCCGAGAACCTGGTCGGCGCCGTGTACAGCCGGCTCCTCGGCGATATCTCCGGTGCATTGCTCTTCATCCTGCCCCGCCAGGACTTGCTGGCGCTCGCGGACCTTCTGCGCTCGCGGGAGCCGGGCAGCGCAAAGTCGCTCGGCGTCGCCGAAGAAGGTCTCGTCGTGCACGCGGCCGGTGTCCTGCAGTCGGCCTACCTGGCCGCGATCGCACGCCTCACCGAACTTGCGATCCTCCCCGGGCCACCCCAGTTCGCCTTCGACATGCTCGGCGGGATACTCGAGTTCGTCACCGCCGAGATCGGGATGAAGGCCGACACAGCGTTGCTGATCGTGACGAGGTTCCTGTCGACCGAGATCGTCGTCGACGGGGCGCTGTTCTACCTGCCCGACCCCGACAGCCTCGATGTCCTGCTCGGCCGACTCGGTATCGTGTGACCGGTGGTCATCTGCGCCGACATAGGCGGCCCCTGGGCCGATCCCGATGAGAACACCATACTCGTGGCCACCGGTGAGCTCGCCGTTGCCGAGCATCCCAAGGTCCTCGTCACACCGGCGCTCGGATCGTGCGTGGGAATCACGCTGTGGGATGCATTCGCCCGTCGTGGCGGTATGGCACACATCATGCTGCCTTCGCCGAACGACACCCGGATCGACGGACTGGTCAGCCGTTTCGCATCGATCGCGCTTCCGACACTCGCCCAAGAAGTGACCCAGGGTTCGGTCATCAGGCGGCTCGTCGCGAAGATCGCCGGTGGATCGGTCATGTTCGGCTCTGACAACGGCACACCGAGCATCGGGGCGCGCAATATCATCGAGGTGAAGAGGCAGCTCGCACTCTTGCGCATACCGCTTGTTGCCGAAGATACGGGTGGTGCGCACGCGAGGACCATGGAACTGCATCTCGATACGGGACTCGTGGTCGTGAGAAGCTATCGTTACGGCATCAAGGACCTTTGATGCGAGGCGGAGTGCTCCAACATACGAGAGGGTTCTGATGGAGGAACGGGCGGGGGCCGCGGCACTTACCGCTACCCGCAATGGCCATATCAGCATCGCGATCGCCGGGGGCGGCCTACGGGCAACGTCGGTCCTCCGGCTACTCAACGATGTCGAGAACCTCTCGATCGTCGCCGTGTATGACGCTGCTCGTTCAGCCCCCGCGATCCGTCTTGCCGAGGATCTCGGTATCTTCACCACGACCGAGCTCTCCGAGCTGTATCAGCTCGGGGAACTCGATCTCGTGCTCGACCTCTCCGAGGACTCCACGGTGCGTGAGTCGCTCGAGGCGGAGCGCCTCAGTTCGGTCGGTGTCGTCACGGGACATGGGGCCGAACTTGTCTGGGACCTGCTGATCGCGAAGAAACGGAGCGAAGAGCAGGAGAAGATCTTCGTCGAGCTACAGGTCGCCTACGACAAGATCCGGAGTCATGAGCGACGGCTGCAGTCGAGCAAGGAGGCGCTCGAGAGGGCCAATGAGGAACTCGAGGGCCGACTGGCGGAGATCTTCTTCACACACGAGTTCTTCAAGGCGCTCACTACGTTCAGTTCGATCGACGATGTGACCAGCCTGATCGTCGATGGCGCGAACGGCATCCTCGGCGCGGAGATCTCGGCGGTCTACCTGTTCGACTCGGAGGACTGGACTCTGAGGCTGTGTGCAAGCCAGGGTCGTCCCGAGGAAGCCTTCAGGCCCACGCTATCGGTTTCCGAGACGATCGTCGGTGCGGCGTTCCGGGACGGGTTCGTGCAGCAGAGTGACGTGCAGCCCGGCTCGGAGCTCGCCAACTGGTCGACTCGTCCCGAGGAGGTGCGCTCGCAGGCGGCGACCCCTCTGCGCTCGGGCGACTCGTCGGTGGGGGTCCTACTCATCGCCTCAGCCACGTATCGCGACCTCACACATGCCGAACGGGACCGACTGCAGGGTATCGCCAACCAGTCGTCGCTCGCACTGCAGAACGCGCTGCTGCACGAGGAGCTCGAGCGCCTGTCGGTGACCGACCGGCTGACCGATCTGTACAACCATGGCTACTTCCACCAGCGGCTCGACGAGGAGATGGAGAGGTGCTCCCGGTTCGACCACGAACTGTCGCTGATCATGCTCGACATCGATGACTTCAAGAAGTTCAACGACCGCTACGGTCATCCCAAGGGCGACACCGTGCTCAAGGCCGTCAGCGGCATCATCAAGCAGAACCTTCGTGAGATCGATGTGGCAGCGCGCTACGGGGGCGAGGAGTTCGTGATCATGCTGCCGGAGACGGATATCGCTGGCGCGGTCGCGGTGGCTGAGCGCATCCGGTTGAGCATGGCGCAGTATCCGCACATCACGGACGAGGGCGGCGAACGTGTGGGCCAGACGGTCTCTCTCGGTGTCGCGAACTACCCCACCAACGCGCAGTCGGCTGCGGCGCTCGTCGAGGCGGCGGACCAGGCGATGTATCGGGCCAAGCGAGCGGGTAAGAACCAGGTGGTTGTGGCCTCCTAGCACGGGCGTGTAGAATTGAGCGGAACATTATTATTGCTTAACGGCTAAGGGGAGCACGTTGTGAGTCTGGGCCGTGCACTAGCCAGCCTTCCAAGCGACGAGCAGACCGAAGGCGTGTTGCGAGATGTTCTCCTGCTGTTCGGCCACCATGCCCAAGAGTGGCTCAGTGAGTCCGACGTGCAGGTCAAGACTGGACGGAGCAGAACCGAACTTCGGACGGTCCTACCCGCGCTTTCGAGTTCCTACGTCCTCGACTTCGATCGGTCACAAGGCCTTTACCGTTTCAGCGGCGATGTGGTACTTGGCTTTGAGATCGATACGTTCATGCGGCGCGCGGACTGCCATCAGGGCCACATCCGCGCCAATGTCGCCCGTTTCCGTGAGCGGCCGAGCTACTAGCGGCAGGGGCCCGCGGGCAAGCACCGATCGGAGTCAGTGTGTTCAATCCCATCACACAGGGCGACCGCGGCCCCGCCGTCGAGGACGTGCAGAAGCGGCTGCTGATGCTCGGCTTCGATCTCGGGTCGACCGGCGTCGACGGCGTTTTCTGGGGCGCGACCCTCACCGCCGTTCGGCGCTTTCAGGCGGAGCATCGTCTCGATGAGGATGGAGTGGTCGGGAATGAGACGTGGGCCGCGTTGGTCGATGCGACATTCCGGCTCGGCGACCGTCTTCTCTATCTGAAGTTCCCTTATCTTCACGGCGCTGATGTCCGCATTCTGCAGGGTGCGCTGAACGTGCTCGGCTTCGCGTGTGGGGAGCCGGACGGAATCTTCGGCGCCTTTACGGAGCGTGCCGTGGGGGAGTTCCAGGCCAACGTCGGTCTTGCTGCGGACGGCATCGCGGGACCCGAGACCATCGGCGCTGTCGAACGTCTGCACCACGTCTGGAGCGGGAAGGATCCGTCGGCACCGGCGGAGCTGGCTGTGGCCCCGGCCCGGGCAGCCGAGGTGTTGCGTCGCGCCCACGTCGTGCTCCTGTGCAGCGATGACGCCGGGCGCGTGGTGGCCGAGCGGGTTGAGAACCTCGCACGGGCGGCCGAGCCTGCCGCCCGCGTCACGGTGGGCGAGACGCTTGAGGGCCGTACGGCCGATCTGGTGGTCCGCCTGTCGTCGACCATGCCGCCGGTCACGCGCGAATCGCCGGTGATCGCGCTCGCCCCGGAGGTGCGTGCGGAAGGTCGCTTCATCACGGCGTTCAGGACCGTGCCCAACGCCGCGGAAGCCGTGGTTCTGGTGCCCGAGTCGGCGCTGACGGACGAACACGAGGCGCAGAGTGTCGCCGTGCGGGTGCTGGACGGGATGTGCGCCGTTCTGTCGGAGGGTCACGGGCCTGTGGTATCATGACCGGGCTGCTCGACCGCCGTGGAGCGCACGAGGAGGCGAGAAGCCTGAAGAGGTCCACCCCCCGGGTCCTGTGCCCGTTGCTCATCGTCGCACTGCTCATCGGTCTCGCGATGCCCGCCTCGGGTGCGCCGATCGATGATAAGCGTGCGCAAGCCGCCGCCATCGCCGCGCAGGTGGACGAGCTGGACGTTCAGCTCGAGATCGCCGCCGAGCAGTACAACGAAGCGAAGAGCGCTTACGACGCCGTCAGTGCGGAAGTCGCCGCAACCGAGGCCCGTCACGCTGAACTCGCAGCCCGCCAGGATGTCCTCCAGTCGAATCTCGCGGCACGTGCATCGAGCATGTACCGTCAGGGCCCGCTTGCAGCCCTTGAAGTGCTCCTGGGCGCCTCCTCCTTCGAGGATTTCACGACGTTGTGGGACCTCCTTCAGGACATGAACGACAACGACGCGTCCCGGGTCGCCGAGTTGAAGCAGACCCGCGCAGACCTTGAGGTAGTGCAGCAGCAACTCGCCGCCCAACAGGCCGAGGCCAAGGCCCAGGCCGATATGATGGAAGCGCAGAAGAGCGCGGTCGAGGCTCAGCTGGGCGAACGACAGAACCTCCTCTCGGGCATCGAGGCCGAGATCGCCCAGATCAAGCGCGAGCAGGAGGAGGCGGCACGCCGTGCCGCGGCTGCGGCGGCAGCGGCAGCGAGACGGAGGCCCGCGCCCACGACCGACTACGGGAACCCGACCAACGCACCCCGCTCGGCAGTGGTCGGTATCGCCATGTCCAAGCTCGGCGCACCCTATCGCTGGGCGGCATCCGGTCCCGACGCTTTCGACTGCAGCGGGTTCACGATGTGGTGTTACGGACAGATCGGCGTGAGTCTGCCGCACAGCTCGGCAGCGCAGATCAGTGTCGGACAACGCGTATCACGCGACAATCTCATGCCGGGCGATCTCGTCTTCTTCGGCTCGAGCCGGATCCATCATGTCGGGATCTATGTGGGTGGGGGTGACTTCATACACGCGCCGAACACCGGCGACGTCGTGAAGGTCTCCAGTCTTGGCGCACGGAGCGACTACGTCGGGGCGTGCAGGCCGTAACGGCGTTGCGAGACAGGCTGACGATCTGACGGGGGACCCATGCCGGGGGGCGCACTGCTCGAGCCGCTGCGCTCGAAGGATTTCCGATGCCTGTGGCTCGGGCAACTCGTGTCGGTCGTCGGCGACAAAGTCGACCAGATCGCTCTTGGATTCCTCGTCTATCAGAAGACCGGTTCAGGGCTTCAGATGGGCATCACTCTCGCCATCTCGATGCTTCCTGCAGCGGTGCTGGGTATGGTCGCGGGCACCTACGTCGACCGGTTCGACAAACGGCGGACTATGCTCGCCGCGGACGTGCTGAGGGCCGCCCTGGTGCTCTGCGTCCCGTTCGTCGCCGAGCGGTTCGAGAGCATCGTACCGGTGTACGGGATCGCTCTGATGCTTGCGACGGTGGGACTGTTCTTCGAGCCGGCGAAGCTCTCGCTCATCCCCAGACTCGTGGACGAGGATCGGTTGATGGCGGCGAACTCGCTCGATAACGCCACCGTTTCGGCCGCGGAACTTGTCGGCCTCGCGTTTGCGGCGGGACTTGTCGCCAGTATGGGCGTGCGCCTGGCATTCTTCTTCGATGCGATCACGTTCATCGTGTCTGCGCTGTTCATCTATGCGATACGCTACCGGGAGACCGGCAGGCGAGAGCAGACCGGGGCCGTCACCGGCTTCGGCGCCGAGCTTGTCGAGGGCGTCCGGTATGTCTGGCGCCACGCCGTGCTCCGTGATCTTCTGTCGGTGTACGCGGTCGCCATGTTCGCGATCGCCGCGTCTGTCACCTTCGTGTATGTCCTGGCGCTTGAGACTTTCGAGGGCGGCGCACCCGGACTCGCGCTCATGGACGGGGCGATCACCGTCGGCCTCCTCCTCGGAAGCGTCGCCGTCGGGCACGGGGGTACGGCGGATGCGTCCCGCAGGCTTCTGTGGGGTCTGACGGGTTTCGCGGTCCTTCACCTGTTTCTGGCGGCAGCTCCCTCCATCGCGTGGTCGGTGCCCGTGCTCCTCGCGATGGGCATCGCCAACATGTTCTTCTACGTGCCGATGACCACCGTCTTGCAGACGGCCCCCGCACCCTCGATGCGCGGCCGTGCGTTCGCGGCCAAGCAGACGCTCAGCCGCGCGTTCTCGGTCGGTGGGTTCGTGGCTGCCGGTGCGCTGGCCGAGCACGTCGGCGTACGCGAGTCGATCGTTGCGGCGAGCGTGCTCCTGCTGCTGGTGGCAGCTGTCGGCTGGTCGCGGCCGGCACTGCGCGCCGATCTGTCGGCTGACGTCGCCGAGGTCCTGGAGTAGACTCGCTCTTGCGGGCTAAAGCCTGGCGCCTCTCGCGTCGAATAACTGGTGTGACACCGGGACGAAGGCGAGTGCTGCATGGCGGAGATCGACGGACTACTCAAGATGATGACCGACAACGGGAGTTCCGACCTGCACCTCAAGGTCGGGAGTCCGCCGGCGGTGCGGCTGAACGGCCGACTGGTCGTTCTGCGCGATCTGCCGATTCTGACGCCTGAAGCGACG
Organism: Actinobacteria bacterium UBA6100; assembly: GCA_002423585.1. Classification (GTDB taxonomy): domain Bacteria; phylum Actinomycetota; class Coriobacteriia; order Anaerosomatales; family Anaerosomataceae; genus UBA6100. The sequence goes on along the minus strand of DIWS01000009.1, from coordinate 16,309 downwards.
AGCAAGCTTGCCACGTCGATGATGGACGAGCGCCAGAAGTCGTCGTTCGAGAACCACCGCGAGCTCGACTTCGCGTACTCGCTTCCCGGGGTCGGCCGGTTCAGGGTCAACGTCTTTCACCAGCGCGGGAGCGTCGGAATGACGCTCAGGCGCGTGACCACCGAGCGCGCAGGCATCGAGAGCCTCGGGCTTCCGCCGGTCGTCAGACGCCTCGCCGAGGAGCCGCGCGGGCTCGTGCTCGTCACCGGCACCGCCGGTTCGGGCAAGACCACCACGCTGGCGGCCATGATCGACCACATCAATCACACGCGTGAGGGCCACATCGTCACCATCGAAGATCCGATCGAGGTCCTGCACCAGGATGCCAAGTGCATCATCAACCAGCGGGAGATCGGGATCGATACCGAGAGCTACGCCGATGCGCTTCGGCACGTCGTCCGCCAGGACCCCGACGTGGTGCTGATCGGCGAGATGCGGGACCACGAGACGGTCGCCGCGGCTCTCACCGCCGCCGAGATAGGCAATCTGGTGCTGTCGACGCTCCACACCATCGACGCGACCGAGACGATCAACCGCATCATCGACTTCTTCCCGCCGTACCAGCAGAAGCAGACGCGGCTGATGCTCGCCTCCACGCTCAAAGGCATCATCTCGATGCGGCTCATCCCGTCGATCAACGGGGGGCTCGTACCTGCCGTCGAGGTCATGGTCATGACCGGTACGATCCGCGAGTACATCATGGACTCGGAGAAGACGTACCTGATCCGCGACGCGATGGAGGAGGGCGAGTACTACGGCATGCAGACGTTCGATCAGAGTCTGCTCAGCCTGTACTCGCAGAACCGCATCACGATGGATGACGCTGTGGCGATGGCGGGCAACGCGCACGACTTCAAGATCAAGGTCCGCGCGCTGGGCGTCACGGCCGAGCAGGCCACTCAGACGGGCATCTACTGACGCCCGGCAACGATGCGGCGCGCCGACTCCAGCAGAATCGCCGCAGTGAGGGCGCCCGCGGTATCGACGGCCCAGTCGGCGACGTCGGGTACGCGTCCGGGGACGAACGACTGGTGGAACTCGTCGGTGATCCCGTAGAGCGAGGCGATCGCAACGGCTGTGGCCACCGCGGCCCAGGGGCGATCGGACCTCGGCAGGGCGAGCACGAGTAACGCTCCGAGCACTGCGTAGACCACGAAGTGAGCGAGGGTACCGTACTTGCCGGGTACCGATGATCCCGGCAGCGAGGACAGCCCGAAGATCACCGCCATCCATGCGACCGCTGCCAGGCGTGCCCCGACACGGACGGTTCTGTTCGGCTCCATGACACCTCGTGTTCTCATCTGTTGTTGACCCGCGCCGCAGGCTCTGCAAGCGTGATTCTATCGTTGTTGTCCGATACCGGAGGAGCCGTGCGCCGAAGTACCGCCCTGCTTGCTGTGATCGTGTCGTCCGCGTGCTTCGCCACGCTCGCCGTCCTCGCCCGGCTCGCCTACGCCGAGGGCGGGCACCCGCTTCCGCTCCTGACGTGGCGATTCGCCATCGCCGCTGCCGTGATGGCGGCGTTCCTTGCCGTCCGCCAGCCCCGGGCGCTTGCCGCGGGCGTCGGTGACATCCCGCGATATGCGCTGCTGTCCCTCACGGGCTACGGCGCCGCCTCGATCTGCTTCTTCTTCTCTCTCCGGCATATCAGCGCATCGGTGGCGACGCTCCTGCTCTACGCGTACCCGGCGATCGTCGCGGTGGCGGAGAGTGCTCTCGATCGCGAGCGGCTCCCGATGTCGCGGATCGCTGCCGTGGCCCTCACGTTCGCCGGCTGTGCGCTCGCCGCCGGCCTGCTCGACTCGGACGCGGTCGTCAACGTATCAGGCGTCGTGCTCGCGCTGGGCGCGGCGCTCGGCTACGCGCTGTTCACGCTGTTGTCCGCGCGTCTCGTCGCGGATCGCCCGAGGCTCGTGCTCATGACCTACACGTTCGCCCTCTCGGCGCTCGGCATCGCTGTCGTCACCCTGCTCACCGGCGAGTCGCTCGTGCCGGCGGGATGGACACCCCGGCTGTGGATCATTCTTGCGCTGATGGTGCTCCTGCCCACGTATGCAGCGGTCGTGCTGTTCCTCAGCGGGGTTCGGGCGCTGGGGCCGTCCCGGGCGGCGCTCATCTCAACGATGGAGCCGGTGTTCACCGTGGTGATGGCGGGCGTCGTGTTAAGCGAGCGGATGACCGTGACCCAATGGGCAGGCGCACTGCTCGTGATCGGCGGCATCGCGCTTGCCGAGCTACCGCGGGGCGCCCGGGACGTGCCGGCCGTCGTCTAGCCCAGCACCAGCACGATGAGTGCGCGGGCGGCCCATCCGACGGCGACGATCGCGACCTGTCCGCCGAACGCCCACGCGATCGCGATCCGGGCGTCGCGCTCCGGCACACCGGCCCCGACCAGCCCTCGCTTCGTGAGCGCGGCGGACACTGCGAGAGCGGCGAGCCGAAGCAGCCACGTCGCGGCGAACACCGAGGGGAGGAGCCCGGCGAGATACGCGGTCGACAGCCGTGTCCTGTCGACGGTGCCTCGTGGCATCAGGAGTGCGAGGATGATGAACCGCGCACTCGCCCAGAGCACCTGGCTGCCCACCCCGACAGCGATCGACAGCCACAGGCTGGTCGAGGCTGCGATGCCGATGCCGGTCACGATCAGGCCGACGATGAACGCGCGCACCCCCACGGCAGCCGCGACTCGACGCGTATCGTCATCGGCCGGAGCCCAGGGTGATGCGGAGTCGGCGTGATAGGCCCGGACGAGTCGCCATTGGTGCGCCCAGCTGCGCGCGGATGAGGGCACGCGGGCCGCGCCCCGAGTCATCGCGGACGCGGCACCGGACATGATGCGGCGCCAGGCGACGAGAAGCCCCGCCGGGAGCGACCGTACTTCCTGGTCGTTCACGCGGGGCCCTGTCGGTTCTGCTTCGGCATTCGCGCTCATCGTCGACGGGCACCTTCGGGTCGCTGACGGTTCGGTGTCAGTCTAACCGACGGTGGTCGGGTGGCGCGCCTGTGAAGCAGTCCGAACCTACGAGGGGTTCAGCCGTGACTGCACCGCACGCAGGATCGCGGGGTAGGAGACCGCCCCGTCGTACATAGGCTCGCCATCGATCACGGTCACCGGGTAGACGAGCCCCTGGTCCTGGATGCGACGGATCATATCCCCGTGGTCAGCCAGGACATCGGCATGGCTCGTGTCCCGGTAGACGATGCTGGCACTATCGCCGAAGCGATGCTCGACTTCGCTGCGGACTATCGCCGTGATCTCCTCCGGAGACCAGGAGGGACCTCAACCACCGCTCCAGCAGGTCGTCTCGGCGGGGTAGTCGAAGACCTCGATCGTCACTTTCGGTTCAGGCATGCGTGTGCTCCTATCCCACTCGTACGGCGCCGGCGGGGCAACTCAGCACACAGACTGCGCAGCCGGTACAGCGGTCGGTGTCCACGGTGTATCCGCCGGAGCCGGGATAGGATCCCCCGGCGATCGGCACGATCGCCCCGCGCGGGCACGCGCGCCTGGCCGGGCAGGCCGGGGAGCGGTCGCAGGCCGAGGCGTCTATCGTCACGGTTCGCACGCAGCAACTCCTTCCAGCGGAACTGAGAACGGACAAGACTATATACCCCGTAGGGTATCAAGCGCAAGAGGAGTGCGTCCTGTCGAGCACTGCGGCGGCGTGCTGTTGTGGCGGCGCACACATCGCGAAAGGCCCTGGGGTGCGCTACTCTTGACGCGCGCACCGAATCGCGAATCCGCAGGAACAGGGAGCCCCACGTGGACAAGAAGCCGCAGGCACAGGACGAGCGCACCACCGCATGGCGCGTCATCGCACTCGGTGCTGGGATGGGCGCTGTGTTCCCGCTGGTGGCGACCCTGTTCGTCGAGCCGCGGAGCACGATAGCCCTGGTGTTGTTCTGGGCGATCTCGATCGCTTCCGGCGTGATCGTCGGTGCGGCGGCGGCCAGGATGTTCCGGCGGATCGTTGAGATCACTCTGCACGACGTGCTGGCGGGGGCCAACTCGACACTCGGCTTCGCCCCCTCCTCGGCGGAGGGCGAGGATGCCCTCACTGCGGAGATCGGACGCGTGTTCGCGAATGCAGCCAGTCTGCTCGGCCAGCTTCGGGATGCCACCGAGAACATCCGCGCCGTCAGCGCCGAGGTCATGGCCGCAACCGAGCAGCAGGCGTCGGGGGCGGCTGAGCAGGCGGCGGCGGTGACACAGACCTCCGCGACGGTCGAGGAGCTCGCGCAGACGTCCAGTCAGATCGCCGACAACTCGGAGGCCGTCGTCCGCATCGCGGAGAAGACGCTCGCCACCGCAGAGGACGGGATGAGCGCCGTTGCGGCGACCGCCGTCGGGATCGAGGAGATCCGCGAGACCACGATGCAGTCCTCTGATCGCATCCTCGCACTCGGTGAGCGAAGCCAGGAGATCGGCCGCGTGCTCTCGATCATCGATGAGATCGCCGAGCAGACCAAGATACTCGCGCTGAACGCCGCTATCGAGGCCGCGCGCGCCGGCGAGGCGGGCAAGGGTTTCTCCGTCGTGGCCGAGGAGATCCGCAAGCTCGCGGACTCCGTGACCGAGTCCACCAACGAGATCGGTCGCGTGGTGCGGGAGATCCAGGCATCGACCTCGGCGCTCATCATGCAGACGGAGAGGGCCGCGAACAAGGTGGCCGAAGGTCAGCAGCTCGCTCTGAACACACAAGGCTCACTCGAGCGCATCGTGTCGCAGGTGGAGCAGACCACCGACGCCGCCAAACAGATATCGATCGCCACCCAGCAGCAGCGCACCGCCTCGGACCAGGTGGTCATCTCGATGCGGGAGGTTGCACAGGTCTCACAGCAGGCGGCCGACGCCTCGCGCAAGATCGCCGGCGCCATCTCCGAGCTCACCAGGCTCGCTGATTCGCTGATGGGCCGCTGATGGGCGGGTCGGTTGCGCAGCGGCTTCACGACGGCGGACTCGAGCTCCCCGTCCCTTCGGCGGCTCTTGGCGCGTACGTGCCTGCCACGCGAGCGGGCGATCTGGTGTTCACATCGGGCCAGCTGCCCATGCGGGCGGGCGAGCTGTTGGGAACGGGCCGTGTCGGCGACGACGTGGACGTCGAGACCGCCGTGCGCTGCGCACGGCAGTGCGCGCTCAACGCTCTTGCCGCAGCCTCGACGGTCTGCGACCTCGACGAGATCGCGCAGGTGGTGAAACTCGTCGGGTACGTGGCCTCGGCGCCCGGGTTCACCGGACAACCGGGTGTGGTGGACGGCGCCAGCGGCGTGCTCGCGCTCGCTTTCGGCGAGTCGGGGCGGCACGCGCGGGAGGCCATCGGGGTGGCGGCCCTGCCGTTGGGTGCTCCGGTCGAGGTCTCGCTCGTTCTTGCGCTGCGCTGACCTGATCTTCGAGGCAGGAATGAGGGTGTCTCTGCCGAATAGCGCCTGAAGAAGGACTACGGTGTCCATGCCGGTGTCTGTATTGTCCGGCGTGAAGGGTTCGGCTATCGTTTGACACAGGACGGCCGAGGGGCTGTCTCTGTGTGTTCAGCAGTGGGGCATTCCCTGGGACGGCGAGCGAGGAGAGGGTGCGTATGGCAAAGGATCCGAAAGAGAAGAAGAAGGGGTTGCTCGCCGGGTTCAAAGACCCGGGTAAGCGGCCTCGGTACATCATTTGGGCCGGCGTCGCACTCATCGGTTTCTGTGCGTTCATCCTTGTGGGCTTCGCCGGATCGTCGACGGACTGGTTCTGCGGCACGTTGTGCCATTCGGTACAGGGTGACGCGGTCGCCGCATACGACAACGGCTCGCACAACAAGGTCAACTGCCTGACATGCCATGAGCCGGTCAACGGCGACCCGATCAGCTTCGCCTATCGGAAGGTCGAGGCGGGTGTTATCGGTGCATACGAGCTGGCGACGACCACTTATGCTCTGCCGCTCAATGCCACGAGCCACCTGGCCCTCAACCGCAGCAAGTTCGCCGGTATGTCCGACGACCACTGCACGCAGTGCCACACGCTGGAGAATCGCAAGATCACCCCGAGTGATGGCATCATCATCAACCACAACGCGCACACCGACCGTGACATCCACTGCACCGCGTGTCACAACCGCGTGGCGCACCCTGAGGGCGACATCGAGATCATGACGGTCAACCCGGTCACGGGTGACCGCGCCGCGTATCACGCGGACTTCATGTCGATGACCGCGTGCTTCCGCTGTCACACGCTCACGGACGAGTCGCCCTCCGGCGCGGAGTTCAAGGCGCCCGGAACCTGCTCGGCGTGCCACACTGCCGACTTCGATCTGAAGCCTGCGAATCACGACGAAGCGGGCTTCTATCCCGCCGGTCATGCTGACCTCGCGATGATGGAGGTCGACCATGCCTCAGGCAGGCCGGCCGAGGACATCATCCGCCCGGTCGCTCACGGCGAGCCGTATGAGAGCGCCGTGTCGCACTTCGATGAGGAGTGGGCGACCGAGGGTGAGGGTGACGAGGAAGAGGGTGGCCACGAAGAGGGTGGCCACGAGGAAGACCCCGAGGTCCTGGCTGTCGTTCCGGTCCAGGACGTCGACTACTGCTCGACGTGCCATATCGAGAACACCTTCTGCCTCGGCTGCCATGGCATGGAGATGCCGCACTCGGAGGAGTTCGAGACCAAGACCCACCCCGAGACCGCAGCGACGATGATCGACAAGTGCGAGTTCTGCCACCAGCAGTCCACCACGTACTTCTGCGACAACTGCCACCACGGCACGAAGGTCGACTGGACCTTCGACGCCGCCACTCCGTGGCAGAACCAGCACGCGAAGACCGTGGTCGAGAAGGGCGTTGCCGGATGCCTGGGCACATGCCACGAGCAGCAGTTCTGCGTGGACTGCCACACGGCGCTCAAGCCGGTTCCGACGTCCCACGCGGCCGCTGACTGGCTGCACGCCGGTCTCACCGTGACGTCCTACCCGGACGGTCACGCGGTGGCCAGCGCGTCGCACGCGCTGTCGGCCCAGAAGTCGATCGAGGCGTGCGAGGTGTGTCACGGCACCGGCGGGACCGCATCGCAGTTCTGCATGAACTGCCACCAGCTCGAGATCCCGCACCCCGATCAGTTCAAGACGAACCACGTCTCCGGTCGCAACACGCCGGCCGTGTGCGCCAACTGCCACAAGGCCGCCGAACTGTGCTCGGACTGCCACCACAAGGGTGCCGTGAACGGCACGCCGTGGCAGCGTCAGCACCCCGTGACCGTCGCAGCTGACGGTGCGAACCCGTGCTTCGAGAAGTGCCACCAGGACAAGCAGTTCTGCGTCCAGTGCCACACGACGCTCAAGGCGGTCCCGACGTCGCACACGGTGGCTGATTGGACACGCAGGACGACCGACGCCGGCGCAGCCCACCAGGTCGCGTACAAGGCGGCGACCGACTCGTGCGATTACTGTCACGGAGACGGCGGCGTCAAGGCGGCGTTCTGCCAGAACTGCCACCAGGTCGAGATGCCGCATCCCGGCGGCTACGCAGACAAGGGGCACCAGGCAGATCTCACCACCAACGGTATCCAGCGGCCCGTGTGCCAGAACTGCCACGCTCAGGCGTTCTGCGACAGCTGCCACCACAAGGGCTCAGTCGCTGACCAGCAGTGGGTGTTCTACCACCCGGCGATCGTTGCCAAGGACGGCGCACAGTCGTGCTTCACGTGTCACGAGCCCACCTTCTGCTCGTACTGCCACGTGAACAAGGCGGCTGACCTGAAGCGCTAGGCACTACGACGGTGTGATAGTAGGGACCCGGCCGCTTGCGGTCGGGTCCCTACTCTTTGGTTTGAGAAACCCGGCGCAAGCCCTTTGCCTCGCGGGAACGACCATGTATGATAACGGCTCACGGGATGTGGCTCAGCTTGGTAGAGCGCTGCGTTCGGGACGCAGAGGTCGTGGGTTCGAATCCCGCCATCCCGACCATCATTGAGACACCTGACAGGCCGGGCGACCGGCCTGTCGGCGTATCCGAAGGAGTGCCGTGCTGGACGCGTTCTTCATGGCGATCGGCTACGGTCTATGCCATCAGATGCCCGAGCGGTCATTCTTCGGCGGTGGATACCAGCTGCCGGTATGCGCGCGGGACACGGGAATCTACCTGGGCTTCGCTCTGGGTCTGCTGGTGCTTGCACTGCTCGCGCGCAAGTCGCGTCCACAGGATCTGCCGCACTGGCCGGTGCTGCTTGTGATCGGCGTGTTCATCGCGGCGATGGGCTTCGATGGCGTGACCTCGTACGCGGGCCTACGCGAGTCGACGAACGATCTGCGTCTGGCTACCGGACTCGGGACAGGATGGGGCCTGGCCGCACTCACATTTCCGATGCTCAACTCGCAGGTCTGGGTCCATCCGAGCGTCGCGCGGACCCCGCACGGCGTCCGAGAGGTAGCCGTATGGCTCGGGGCGCTCGTTGCGTGCTTCGTGCTGGTGCGGTGGGGGATGCCGCTGCTCGGCGTGGGCTACCCGCTCGCACTTGTCGTGGCGATCATCGCCACGTTCGCGGCGATCAACCTGGTGTTCGTCGGCTTGATGCCGCCGTTCGAGCGACGCGCTCAGCGGTTGCGTGATCTGTGGCCCGCGCTGATCGTTGCCAACTTGCTCACCGTTCTTGAGCTGGCCGGAGCGGCCTGGCTGCGCTCGTTCGCCGAGAGCCTGCTCTAGCCACACCGGGCGGTGTCAGAGTCGGGTCGTACGCTTCCTACGAACATCTGTTCGAAGGAGGCGATCGGCATGGTGCAACTCACCCTGACGGACTTTGGTGCCAGCGGGATGCTATGTGACGAGGTCGTCCGCCTCGCTGAGTGGTGGGCGCGCGAGTTCGGGGAGGGCAATCATCTCGTCGTCGCTTCACGGGCCACGAGCACACGATTCCGTGAGTGGGAGGCGCGCGCACTGACGCGCCGTGAGCGCGAGCGTGTCGCCGCCTACTTCAGCGCGGTCGCGAGGCGCGCACTGGTCCGAGGGGGCGATGCAGGTGCCCGACTGGCGCGTCGTCGGCTGGTCGAGGCGAGCATCGCGGCCGACCTGTGCGCGGCAGGCTGGGACGCCCGGCGCGCGGCCAGCGAGGCGCGATCGGTGACGACCGGCCGGACGTGTGGCTCGGCTGCCTAGAGGGTGGAGTCTGCCGCCAGCACTGACTGGTCGACACGGGAGAAGACCCATACCCGGCGGTGGGAGAGGGGCTCTCCGGGGTCACCCCATGCCTCGAAGACGATCCAGGCGGGCTCCCCTTCGAAGGTGGCGAGCTCGACAGCGTAGGGAACAGCGGTGGTATCGCTCGGAAAGTCGCTCGTCAGGACATCGGCGAGCCGTGACGCGTCTTCGCCGTGGGTGCGCAGGTCCGCGAGTGTCTCCTGGCGGCTGGCGGCGACATCCTCGGCCTCGACTCGCGAGACCGGACCGGGGTCCGACTCGTCGAGCGCACGGGAAAGGTCCTCGGCGGTGTATGTTCCACCCTCGGGTATATACGTGATGCGCACCTGCGCCGCGCATCCGGAAAGTGCGAGCGCTGTGATTACCGCCAGGACCGGTATGGAGCGGTGGCCATGCATGGTCCCTCAGCCTCCAGAGGTCGTGTCCTGCGACCATAGTAGACGATTACCAGGGTCTCTCTCGGCGGAAGGCGGGATATGTCCTCCATAATCTGCTTCACGTCCGATTTTGGCACCGGTGACGCCTGGGTGGGCGTCTGTCACGCCGTCATACACCGTGCGTGCCCGCAGGTCCGGGTTGTCGACCTGGCACACGATATCGCACCGTACGATGTCCGGAAGGCTGCGGCCGTGGCGGCCTCGGGGGCGTGGCAGCTGCCGGATGCCATACACCTCGTGGTCGTCGATCCCGGAGTCGGCGGCGACAGGCGCGATCTGGTGCTTGTGACCACACGTGGGACCGTGCTCGTTGGCCCCGACAACGGCGTGCTTATCCCGGCGACCTGGCGTGGTGGCGGCGTGGAGCGAGCGTTTGCGATCGATGCCGCACGCCTCGACTTCCACGCCCCGCTCGCGACGTTCCACGCACGTGACGTTCTCGCCCCCGCAGCCGCGCTGCTCGCCTGCAGCGTTGATGTCACCGCGTTCGGGCTGACCATCGACCCCGCGACACTCGCTGCGCCGCCGTTCACACCCGGGCACCTCGAGGGCGACGTGATGGTGGCCGAGGTCATCGATATCGATCGCTTCGGCTCGATCCGTCTCGCAGTCTCCGCCGATGATGTCGCGGAACGCAGGCTCGATCGTGGGCGCATCGAACTCGCCTTCGGGCACACGCTGATGGACGTCCCCTTCGGCGGCACCTTTAGCGATGTGGCCGAAGGGGAGCCCGTCGCGCTTATCGATTCCTCCGGCTGGCTGACCATCTCCGTCCGCCTCGAGAGCGCCGCCGAGCGGTACGGCGTCGAGCCGGGCATGGTGACCCGTCTGCGCGCCCTGCCGTAGGGTGCCGTGTCAGAGCGCCCCGCTACGCTGTCCCCATCTCAAGTGGATGTGACAGCGGAGGTGCGAAATGGGTCGGCAGTTCATCGCGGCGTTGACAGATGGCGATCGCGTGGACTCGGTGTTCGCGCTCAAGGGTAAGGAGACCAGGATCGCCCGAACGGGCGATCCTTACCTCGCGCTTGAATTCGCGGATCGGACCGGGCGGATCGGCGGCATCATGTTCCGCCCACAGGGTGGCGCCGCCGAGGTGCCTGTCGGTTCGGTAGTCCGGGTGAGTGGGACGGTCACAGCGTACCGTGGACTTCTGCGCATATCCGCCGAGCGGATGCGACCGGTGCGACAGTACGACCCCTCGGATCTTCTACCGTCAGGGACAAGGGACTCGGGCGAACTGGTGGCTGAGCTTCGCGCTCTGGTGAAAGCGGTCGGTGACCCGGCGCTTTCGGCAGTGGTTCGGCGTGTCTTCTCCGAGACCGGGTTCATGAAGCGCTTCACGGCGTGGCCCGCCTCGCAGAGCTACCACCATGCGTACATCGGCGGATTGCTCGAGCACACGGTGGGGGTTGCCACGTTGTGTCGGGCACTATGTGACCTCTACCCCCATGCTGACGTCGATCTCCTGCTCGCAGGCGCTCTGCTGCACGACATCGGCAAAGTCGATGAGCTTCAGTGCACCACCGGCATCGAGTACACCGATGAGGGCCGGATGATCGGCCACGTCATGCTCGGTGAGCGCCGGGTGCGTGTCGCGATCGATGTCCTGGGCGACGCGGTCCCTCACGAAGTGGCGACACGCCTGTCTCACGTCCTTCTCGCGCATCACGGCGAGCTGGAGTGGGGCTCACCGAAGCGGCCGTGCACGCTCGAGGCGCTCATGCTGCATCATGCGGACAATCTGGATGCGAAGACGGCCGGCTTCATCGCCGCCGCGGCCGCGGCCGGACGGGTGGACGAGCCCTGGACGGATGCCGACAACCTCTTCCGTCGTCCCCTGTGGGCGCCGCGGGCCGCCGAGGATGACCGGCGGAGCATTCCTTTCGAGGAGGGCCAGTACGCACTCACTGCCTGACAGGGGTCTCCTTGGGCTACAATCCTCGGGTGGTGTATCGCCATGAATCGGACCGGCAGGGGCGCAAGGAGCGAGCGATGACCTATCTCAGAGCGGAGATCGGCGTGTTTGGCGGAAGTGGCTTCTATTCACTGCTCGAGAATCCGGTCGAGGTGCGTGTCGACACGCCCTACGGTGCCCCTTCCGACTCGCTCATGGTCGGCGAGATCGGCGGTCGGAGTGTGGCGTTCCTCCCGCGTCACGGCAGCAAGCACACGCTTCCTCCGCACATGATCAACTATCGCGCGAACGTCTGGGCGATGAAGGAGCTCGGCGTCACGCGCATCATCGGCCCGAACGCGTGCGGCTCTCTGCAGGCGCGCATCAAGCCCGGCGAGTTCGTCATCTGCGATCAGTTCGTCGACCGGACCTCGGGTCGCAAGGACACCTTCTACGACGGTCCCACGACCACGCACGTCTCCTCGGCGGATCCGTACTGTCCGACCATGCGTGCGATCGCCGCGGAGAAGTGCCGCGAGCTGGGGATCTGCGTGCATGAGCACGGGACGGTCGTCGTGATCCAGGGCCCGCGATTCTCGACGAGATCCGAGTCGCGGTGGTTCGCCACCCAGGGATGGGAGGTCATCAACATGACGCAGTATCCCGAGGCGCATCTCGCCCGGGAGCTTGAGATGTGCTACTGCAACATCTCGATCATCACCGACCACGACGCCGGGGTCGAAGGTCTCGAGGCGCCGGTGACCAATGAAGAAGTCGTGCGCATGTTCGCGGCCAGCAACCAGAAGGTGAAGGACCTGCTGTTCGCAATGATCCCGGCACTCCCCGCAGAGCGCCCGTGCGTCTGCGCCACCGCCCTTGAGGGCGCGTCCTTCTAGGGGTGCTGGCGGGTTATCCCCGCATCGAACATTCCCGAGCTCGGGGCTTGTATGAGTTTGTAACTCGGGAGTACATTGTCGCAAACACACGATGTGGGGACGGGGCAATGACGGTATCGAAGCGTGATCGGTCGGCGATTCCCGAGGGCGTGATCGAGCGCCTTCCGGCGTATCTCAACGTCCTCATCCAGCTGCGTGCCGAGGGCGCGGGCACGGTGTCATCGGCGAGGCTCGGTCAGCTCACTTCGGTCAACCCCGCGCAGATCCGGCGCGATCTCACGCATTTCGGGTCGTTCGGCAAGCGTGGGGTCGGCTACGACATCGGTACGCTGGTGGAGCAGATCCAGAGGATCCTCGGGTCGGACCACGTGCATCGACTTGCGCTCGTGGGGGCGGGGAACCTGGGCTCGGCCATCGCCGGTTACAGCGGATTGAAGCAGCATGGGTTCGTGGTGACCGCCATCTTCGACAACGATCCGGCGAAGACCGGTGCACGGATCGGCGACATCGTGGTGCAGTCTATCGAGCAACTCGATGTCACGCTTCGCGCCCAGGACATCCGTATCGGTGTGGTGGCCGTGCCATCGGAAGCGGCCCAGACGGTCACCGACCGGCTCGTGGGTGCGGGCGTGCGCGTGATACTCAACTACACACCGGTGATAGTGGCGGTGCCCGACGGCGTCATGCTGCACAACACCGATCCGGTGCAGGAGCTCCTCCACACGCTCTACTACCTCTCGCGCCGGGAGGGCGTGGCGCGGGTATAGTCGTAGATGGTAAGCTGTCGTTCGTTCGTGCTGGCCCTGTGCTCATCGGCGAGGGCCTGGAGTCAAGGAGGATCACATGGCGGCATTCGGTATGCCAGGCGGCTGGGAGATCTGGGCCATCCTGGCGGTCGTGCTTCTGCTGTTCGGCCCCACGCAGCTGCCGAAGCTGGCGAAGATGTTCGGCAAATCGGCGAAGGCCCTCAAAGAGGGCATGGACGAGGGAATGAACGAGCTTGATGGCAGCGGCACCGCTTCCAAGCAGGCCGAGAAGCCCGAGACGCCCGCGGACGAGTGACCTTACGCCGCAGAGCATATGCATCGAGGGCACCTGCGGGTGCCCTCGTGCGTTCTTGCTTGTGTCGGTCAACAGGCGCGGCTATACTCTCGTGAGCCAATCGCGGGTGGTCCCGCACCTCTCTATCGCCGCCGCCCGTTCAACCGATGTACAGGAGTGTCAGATGCAAAAGGAGATCGCGCTCACGCCCGAGGGTCAGACACGCCTCGAGGAGGAGCTGCTCCATCTCGAGACCGTCAGGCGCCGCGAGGTCGGAGAGCGAATCCGCGAGGCCAAGGATTTCGGCGATATCTCGGAGAACTCCGAGTATGACGACGCCAAGAACGAGCAGGCGTGGGTCGAGAGTCGCATCGCCGAGATCAGCCAGATCCTCTCGAACGCGACCATCATCGAGTCTCCTAAGAGTCACAGCCGGGTCGGACTCGGCGCCCGCGTGCACCTGCGCGATGTCGCAGCGGATGAGACGTTCGTCTACCAGCTTGTCGGCTCCGCCGAAGCGGATCCGACGAACAATCGCATCTCCAATGAGTCACCCGTGGGCCAGGCGGTCATCGGCGCGAAGAAGGGTGACGTCGTCAAGGTCACGACCCCGCGTGGCGCTGTCATCGAGTATGAGGTCGTGTCCATCTCCAAGTAGCGGGGGACCATGTCGGACGAACCGAGTACAGGTGCCGCTCCGGCCGAGGACGCAGTCGCAGTCCGTCTGGCCAAGGTAGCCGCCCTCCGCCGTGCCGCCATCGAACCCTACCGGGACTCCTTCGAGCGCAGCGCGCTGGTTGCGGACATCGCCGAGGCGCACGCGGGGTTGGAGGCCGGCGCCGAGACCTCCGAAGTCGTCAGCGTGGCCGGCCGGGTCGTCGCCAAGCGCGATCAGGGCAAGGTCCTCTTCCTCGTGATCAGGGACGCCTCCGGCGAACTCCAGCTCTTCTGCCGTCCCAACGTCCTCGGTGATGAGGCCTACGCGTCCGCCTGCGACCTCGATCTCGGCGACTGGGTCGGCGCCACCGGTACGGTCCTGCGCACGCGCCGGGGCGAGCTGTCCGTATCGCCCAGCGAGGTGCTCCTCCTCTCCAAGTCGGTGCGTCCGTTGCCCGAGAAGTACCACGGACTCTCGGACACGGAGACCCGCTACCGTCAGCGCTACGTGGACCTGATCGCCAATCCCGAGGTCCGGGCGGTCTTCGAGACCCGCTTCGCCGTGATCTCGGCGATACGGGCGTTCATGGCTGGACGCGGCTTCCTCGAGGTCGAGACGCCGATGCTGCAGCCGATCCCCGGTGGTGCCACCGCGCGCCCCTTCGTGACACACCACAACGCGCTCGACATGGACCTGTATCTGCGCATCGCGCCGGAGCTCTATCTCAAGCGGCTGCTCGTGGGCGGTTTCGAGCGCGTCTTCGAGATCAATCGCTCGTTCCGCAACGAGGGCATGTCGCCGCGCCACAACCCGGAGTTCACCATGCTCGAGGCGTATCAGGCCTTCGGGAACATGGAGACGATGCGCGAGCTCACCGAGTCGCTCATCACCACCGTGGCGCTCCAGGTCCTCGGCACGCTTGAGCTGGAGTACCAGGGCACAGCCGTAACGCTCGCGTCGCCGTGGCGGCAGGCGCCCATGGCCGAGCTGGTGAGCGAGGCCGCAGGCCGTGAACTGTCGGTTCACACGCCGCTCGCGGACCTTCGAGCCGAGTGCGCCCGTCACGACGTTCCGGTCGATGCCGGGTGGGGCCCGGGCAAGCTGCTCACCGAGCTGTTCGAGAAGCTCGTGGAGCACTCGCTGAACGAGCCGACGTTCGTGACGCTCTATCCCGCCGAGACATCGCCGCTCGCACGGCGCAACGATGCCGATCCTATGCTCACCGACCGGTTCGAGCTCATCGTGACCGGCCGTGAGTTCGCGAATGCGTTCTCCGAACTCATCGATCCTGCCGATCAGCGCGGGCGTTTCGAGGCGCAGGCTGCCGCAAAGGACGCCGGCGACGACGAGGCGATGTGGGTCGATGAGGACTACCTGCGTGCCCAGGAGTACGGGATGCCGCCGGCCGGAGGGCTCGGGATCGGCATCGACCGTCTGGTGATGCTGCTCACCGACAGTGCGTCGATCCGTGACGTCCTCCTTTTCCCGCACATGCGCCCCGAGGCTTAGGCGCCGCAGCCGACACCGCGCCCGGATGTGAGTGCCGAGCGCTCACATCCCATGGCATCACGCTTGCTTCGACGCGCGTACACTTCGCCCCGTGTCACGGGGCGGGGTAGAATAGGCGTGCGAATCCCGATGCGTCACGTGTGGCGCTCACGATAGGAGTGACCCGAGATGTTCGAACGCTTCACCGAAAAGG
>DIWS01000009.1:0-438 GCA_002423585.1 Actinobacteria bacterium UBA6100 | reverse complement strand
CCGCCAAGGCGCTCGAGAGCCTCGATATCTCGCTCGAGGACGTGCACCAGCAGGTCGAGGAGCTCATCGGCCGCGGGACGTACGTGCCCACCGGGCATATCCCGTTCACCCCCCGCGCGAAGAAGGTGCTCGAGCTCTCGCTTCGCGAGGCGCTGCAGCTCGGCCACANNTCGGGCTCATCCGCGAGGGCGAGGGTGTGGCCGCCCAGGTCTTGCTGAACCTCGGCGCCGATCTCGAGAAGGTGCGCTCGGCCGTCATCCAGCTGCTGAGCGGCTACTACGGTAAGCAGGCGGAGCCCGCCGAAGAACGTCGCGGCGGTCGTGGGACCGAGGGGGCGCTTCTCGATGAGTTCGGGCGCAACCTCACCCGCGCCTCGACGGAAGGCAAGCTCGATCCGGTGGTCGGTCGCGAGCAGGAGATCGAGCGGGTCATGCAGAT
>DIWS01000018.1 GCA_002423585.1 Actinobacteria bacterium UBA6100 | reverse complement strand
TGTCGCCGAAGGCGACCCGGTCCGCGCCGTCGCGGGCGACGCGGTCGACGATCGCGGCGACCCGGCGGGGGTCCACGTCGCCCTCGTAGGGGCAGCCGAAGCTGGTCGCCACGATCACCTCGGCGGTGGCGCCCGCGCCGTGCAGCAGGTCGATCAGCTCGGCGATGTGATCGAGCGACTCGTCCGTGGAGCGGTTGACGTTGCGGCGGTTGTGCGTGTCGCTGGCCGAGACCACCACCTCGATCTCGGTGAAGCCGGCCGCCAGCGCCCGCTGCGCGCCACGGGTGTTCGGCACCAGGGCCGAGTAGCGCACCCCGTCGACCTTCTGCGCCCGCTGCCACACCTCGTCGGCGTCGGCCATCTGCGGGATCGCCTTCGGGTGGACGAAGGAGACGGCCTCGATGCGGCGTACCCCGGTGCGGGACAGCGCGTCGAGCAGCCGCACCTTGGCCTCGGTGGGGATGGGCTCCTCGTTCTGGAGGCCGTCACGGGGACCGACCTCACGGATGCTCACGGATTCCGGAAGTTGCGCCATCAGGTTCACCTCACTTGAGTCGAGCATGACACCGGGTGGCGTCAGCGCATCCGGGAGACGATGCCGGTGTCGTAGTCGCCGGAGAGGAACTCCTCGTTCTCCAGCAGCTCGGCGAAGAACGGCAGGTTGCACTTCGGGCCGACGATCTCGAACTGGGCGACCGCCGCCCGCGCCCGCTGGACCGCCTCCTCGCGGGTGTCCCCGGTCAGGATCAGCTTGGCCATCAGGCTGTCGTAGAACGGCGTGACGGTGTTGCCGGCGACGTAGCCGGAGTCGACGCGTACGCCGGTGCCGGACGGCTCGTTCCAGGTGGTGATCGCGCCCGGACCGGGCAGGAAGCGCTTCGGGTCCTCGGCGTTGATCCGCAGCTCGATGGCGTGCCCGCGCGGGGTGAGCGCGTCCGGGTCGAACGTCGGCGCCAGGCCGGCCGCCACCCGCAACTGCTCCTCGACCAGGTCGACGCCGTAGACGTACTCGGTGACCGGGTGCTCGACCTGCAGCCGCGTGTTCATCTCCAGGAAGAAGAACTCCTGCGTCGCTGGATCGAGCAAGCATTCGACGGTGCCTGCGTTGCGGTAGTTCACCGCCTCGCCCGCGCGTACCGCCGCCGCCAGGAACCGCTCGCGCAGCTCGGGCGAGACCGCCGGGGACGGCGACTCCTCGACGAGCTTCTGGTTGCGCCGCTGCACCGAGCACTCCCGCTCGCCGAGGGCCACCACCCGGCCGTCGGCCAGGCCGAGGATCTGCACCTCGACGTGGCGCACCCGGGGGAAGTACCGCTCGATCAGCACCGAACCGTCGCCGAACATCCGCTCGGCGAACGCGCGGACCTTGTCGTACTCGGTGCGCAGCGCCGCTTCGTCGGCGGCCACGCCCATGCCCATGCCGCCGCCGCCCGCCGAAGCTTTGACCATCACCGGGTAGCCGATCTCCGCGGCGGCCGCGACCGCCGCGTCCAGGTCGCTCGCCGGCTCGGTGGTGCCGGGCGCGACCGGCACGCCGGCCGCCGCCATCAGGTTCCGAGCGTTGATCTTGTCGCCCATCGCGGTGATCGCGTCGGCGCCGGGCCCGACCCAGATCAGGCCGGCCCCTTCGACGGTACGGGCGAAGTCCGCGTTCTCGGACAGGAAGCCGTAGCCGGGGTGGATCGCGTCCGCACCGGTCACCAGCGCCGCCGAGATGATGTTCGCCATGTTGAGGTAGCTCAGCGACGACTGCGCCGGACCGATGCAGACGCTCTCGTCAGCCATCCGGGCGTGCATGGAGTCGCGGTCGGCCTCGGAGTAGACGGCCACCGATCGGATGCCCATCTCCTTGCAGGCACGCACGATACGGAGCGCGACCTCGCCACGGTTCGCGATGAGTATCTTGCGAAGCTCGGCCACTAGGCCACCGGCTCGTAGTAGAACAGGACGGTCCCGTACTCCACCGGCGCGCCGTTGGCGAGCGCGATCTCACGGATGATACCTGCCTCGTCGGCGGCGATCTCGTTCATGAGCTTCATCGCCTCGAGGATGCACAGGGTCTGACCCTCGGCGACGGTGTCCCCGACGGCGACGAACGGGTCGGCGCCCGGCGAACCGGCCGCGTAGAAGGTGCCGACCATCGGCGCCACGACCGGCTTCCACGATGGCGGATTCTCGCCTACCGCACTCGGCGACTCGGTGACCTGCGGCGACTCGGGCGATGCGGGCATCGCAGGCGCTGCCGGTGCGTGCGCGACCGCGTGAGCCCCCGCCTCGGAGGTGACGGTGCCGCGACGCACGACGACACGCGAGTCGCCCTCCTCCACCACGATCTCGGTCACGCCCGACTCCTCGACGAGCTTCACGAGCTCGCGGATCTGGTTCACGTTCACAGAGTCATCCTCTCTCGCCGTGTCGATCTCCAGGCCGGTCATGAAGACCGCCTTCTCGGCGCCTTCCTGATGGCGCTGCAGGTACTCCCGTGCCTCGTTCGGGAAGAGGGCGTACATGAGCACGTCCTCCTCGGACTTGGCGAGATCGCCAATCTCGTCGGCCATCTCCTGGTACGTGGTGGTCACGAGCGACGCCGGGCGCACATCGTCGGGCAGCGGCGTCTGATCGCCGAGCACTTTGGCGATGATCCGGTCGTCCATCGGACCGGGAGCCTTGCCGTACAGGCCCTTCAGGTAGTCCTTCATCTCCGCGGGCACCACCGACCAACGCTTGCCCGTGAGCACGTTCATGACCGCCTGTGTGCCGACGATCTGCGACATAGGTGTGACGAGCGGCGGATACCCGACCTCGGCACGGACCTTCGGGATCTCCGTCAGCACGTCGGGGAGGCGCGCGCTCGCGTGCTGGAGCTCGAGCTGGCTGATCAGGTTACTCATCATGCCGCCGGGCACCTGGTGGCTGAAGACCTCCATATGGAGAAGCGACGTCACGCCGCGCTTGAGGCCCTTGCCCTGGCGGATGTTCTCCCAGTACTCGGCGATCTCGAACAGGAGGTCCAGATCGAGACCGCTGTCGTACTGGCTCTCCTTGAGCGCCGCGACGATCATCTCCACCGCCGGCTGGCTGTTGCCGAACGCGAGCGCGACCACGGCGGTGTCGATGATCTCGGCGCCGGCCTCGGCGGCCTTGAGGTAGTTCATGGGCGCCATACCGCCGATGTAGTGGCAGTGCACGTGCACCGGTAGGCCGATCTCATCGGCGAGCGCACGCACCATCTTCTCGGTGCGGAACGGCGTGAGCATGCCCGCCATGTCCTTGATGCAGATGGTGTCGGCCCCGAGGTCCTTGAGCTGCTGCGCGTAGGTCAGGTAGCTGTCGAGCGTGTGGACAGGGCTCACCGTGTAGCTGATGGCACCCTCGAAGTGCGCGCCCGCGTCTTTGATCGCGCGCGCTGCCGGCTCCACGTTACGGATGTCGTTCAGCGCGTCGAAGACGCGGAACACGTCGATGCCGTTGCGGTGCGAGGCCTTCACGAACCGGTCGACGATCTCATCTGAGTAGTGCCGGTAGCCGACCAGGTTCTGCCCGCGCAGCAGCATCTGAAGCGGGGTCTTCGGGCAGTGCTGCTTGATGATCCTCAGGCGGTCCCACGGATTCTCGTCCAAGAAGCGCAGTGCGGCGTCAAAGGTGGCGCCGCCCCAGACCTCGAGCGACCAGTAGCCCACCGAGTCCATCTTCGGAAGGATGGGCAGCATGTCGCCGAGTTCCATGCGGGTCGCCCACAGTGACTGGTGGGCGTCGCGAAGCGTCGTGTCCGTGATCTTGATCGGTCGCATCGCACCGTCCTTCCTGTGGGTAGGCGGAAACCCTCCGAAGGGGTTCACCCCCTCCGCGGGTCGGTCGGAACAGTATAGCCGAGGCTAGACGCGGGTGATATAGGACCCGTCGCGCGTGTCGATCTTCAGGATCTCGCCGGTCTCCACGAACATCGGGACCTGCACGATCGCCCCGGTCTCGAGGGTCGCGGGCTTCGTGCCGCCCTGCACGGTGTCGCCCTTGAAGCCGGGATCGGTCTCGGTGACCCGGAGCTCCACGAACATCGGCGCTTCCACGCCGATCAGCTCCCCCCCGGCGTACATGACCTGCACCTCGTCGTTCTCCTTGAGCCACTTGGCCGAATCGCCGACGATCTCGCCGTCGATGTCGAACTGCTCGTAGCTCGACGTGTCCATGAAGTGAAATGCGGCGCCATCGTTGTACAGGTACTGAAGACGCTTGTTCTCGACGCGCACGTCCTCGACCTTCTCGCCGGCACGGAAGGTGATATCGACCACGCGGCCGGTCTTGAGCTCCTTGAGCTTCGTGCGCACGAACGCGCCGCCCTTGCCGGGCTTCACGTGCTGGAAGTCAGCGATGATCCACATCTTGTCGTTGTAGCTGATGCACATGCCGGTCTTGAACTGGTTGGTGGAGACAGCCATGAGTCATGCCTTCCTAGATCTGGATGAGTTCCTTCGGTGCGTGTGTGAGGATACGGCAACCCGACTCCTCGACCACTACGAGGTCTTCGATTCTAACACCCGCGGTCCCCTCGATATACACACCCGGCTCGATGGTGACGATGGCGTTCTCGCGCACCGATTCCAGGCTTCGCCGACCAAGCGTGGGCATCTCGTGGACATCGAGGCCGACGCCATGGCCGACGCCGTGCGTGAACACATCGCCGAGGCCGTGACGCTCGAGCACCTCACGGGCGGCCAGATCGATCTCGACGCACGGGATGCCTGATCGCACGGACGCAAGACCGGCCTCGTTCGCCTCGAGCACCGCGTCGTACAGGCGGCGCTGCTCTCTGGACACCTCGCCGATCGCCACGGTGCGCGTCATATCCGAGCAGTACCCGCCCACGCGAGCACCGAAGTCGAGTACCACGAGGTCCCCCGCCCGGAGCGGGCGGTCGCCGGGAATGCAGTGCGGTCGTGCGGCGTTCGGACCGCCGGCCACGATCGGGGCGAACGGCATCTCCTCGGACCCGTCGCGGCGCATGTGGTATTCAAGCTCGATGGCGATCTCGGCCTCCGTCACCCCGGGCTTCAGTACGCCGAGGATGTGCTCGAAGCCCCTGTCGGCGATGGCTGCTGCGGCCGCGATGCGC
The DNA here is from genome assembly GCA_002423585.1 of Actinobacteria bacterium UBA6100. Classification (GTDB taxonomy): domain Bacteria; phylum Actinomycetota; class Coriobacteriia; order Anaerosomatales; family Anaerosomataceae; genus UBA6100. Next base: position 79,095 of record DIWS01000018.1, on the reverse strand, counting down.
TCGATCTCCTCGGGCTCCTTGAACTGCCGCATCGTCTCCACGAGCCGGTCAACCGCGCGAACCGCGCCCCGGAACTGCTCAGAGACGAAGGTGAACCGACCGTAGGGCACGCCGGATTCGATCAGCAGCGACTGGAAACCCTGCTTGTGGAGGTCGTCGCACACTTCCACGTAGAGGTTCTCCTTCTGCAGCCGGACCTCCCATGGTCCACCCGCGGCGGCCTCGGCCGCCGCCTCGACGTAGCGGCTGTCGGTGTAGAAGACCGCATCGGACTCCGTGATCATACAGACGGCATTGATACCACCGTCGATGACACCGTCGAAGGCGGTGAGATACCGCAGGTTTGAAACAAGAGAGATCACCGCGGCCGGAGCCCGATCCTCCTTCAACCTGCGACGGACTCCTGCTATCCGGGCGGCGATATCCATCATTCCTCCTTGCGTAGGCGGGAAACGAGTGACTCAAGTCCCTCGAGATACGAGCGCGGACCGAGGCCCGAGATCTGGGCGATGCAGACCGGGGCGGTCACGCTCACCCGACGGAACTCCTCGCGTGCGTCGATGTCGCTCAGGTGCACCTCGACAACCGGGATGCCGACGGCGGCGATCGCATCGCGTATGGCGTACGAGTAGTGGGTGTACGCTCCCGGATTCAGCACGACCCCATCACAGGCCCCAATAGCCTCATGCAGGCGATCGATGATGGCGCCCTCGTGGTTCGACTGGAAGAAGGTGACGTCCACGCCGAGTGCGGCGGCACGTTCGGCCACCATCGCCTCGATGTCGTCGAGGGTGGCGGTGCCGTACACCTCAGGCTCGCGCGTGCCGAGCAGGTTCAGGTTCGGACCGTTGATGATCAGGATGCGCAGCACGGCTCACACGCCCCCTTCTCCGGGACGAGACACCCATCGCGCCAACTCCTCGAGCAGGATGGCGTCTTCGACGGCCTCGACCGCCCAGCAGCCCGGCGTCTCCAGGAGCACGAAGCGCACCACGCCATCCCGGGACTTCTTGTCCGCCTTCATCGCCGCCAGCACGTCTCCAGGCCGCAACCGGTCGAAGTGACGGTCGAGCACGGCGCGGCATGCGACCTCGCCCGCGCCGACCTCCTCCAGCAGCCGCCTGGTCACCACCGCGGTCTCGGCGGGTGCGCCGATCGCACGCGCTGCCAGGTCCGCGGCGAAACGCATCCCTTCGGCGACGGCGAGTCCGTGAGGCAGCGTCGCATAGCCCGTAAGACGCTCAAGGGCGTGGCCGAGCGTGTGGCCGAGGTTGAGGCACTCGCGAACGCCAGACTCGCGCAGGTCCTCGCTCACCACACGCGCCTTGAACGCGGCGGCGGCGCGGACTGCCGATGCCACGGCGTGTGGCTCACGTCCGACGACCGAAGGCAGGTCGCGCTCGAAGTCCGCAAGCGCCAGGCCGCCGTCCAGCAGCGCCGCCTTTGCCGTCTCGACCAGCCCGTTCGTCCACTCGGCAGGCGGCAGGGTCTGCAGCGATGCGGTGTCCGCCAGCACGAGACGCGGCGGCCAGAACGCGCCCGCCAGGTTCTTCCCGGCGGCGAGGTCCACGCCCGTCTTGCCGCCGATAGCACTGTCGACCTGAGCAAGCAGGGTCGTGGGCACCTGGAGCACCGGTATCCCCCGCATGTAGGTGGCGGCACAGAACCCCGTCAGATCGCCGACAACGCCACCGCCGAGCGCGACCGCCGCCGATGCCCGATCGATGCCGGCCCCGGCAAACTCCTCCAGGAGCGCGCCTGCCCGCTCCCAGGACTTCGAGAGCTCCCCGGCGGGCACGATATGGGTCGAGACCGCGAACCCCGCATCGCGCAGGGACGCAGCCGCCCGCTCGCCGTACAGCGCCCACACGGCAGTGTCGCTCACCAGCGCGATCGACCTACCGGACACCAGCTCGCGTGCGTACTCCCCGAGGCGGTCGATCAGTCCTTCTCCCGAGACGATGTCGTAGGCGTCCGGAGCATCCGGCGCGCCGACGCGCACGACGTGCTCGCCTCCGCCGGCGCCAAGCGCGGCGATCACGGCCTCCGCGACCTCGGCGGGCGTGCGACCGCCCGTGTCCACAACGGCGTCCGCGGTCGCGCGGTACAGCGCGAGCCGGGAGTCGAGGATCGAACGCGCCGCCGCCAGCCCCTCGCCCGCGAGCAGCGGACGGTCTCCCGCATCGCCGAGGCGGGCCATGGCTTCCTCGGGTGACACCGCGAGGTACACGACCGTACCGTGTCGCCTGAGCAGCGCCTGGTTGTCCTCGCGCAGCACAGCGCCCCCACCGGTGGCCACGACCGAGGGTCCGCGCTCCACGAGCGCCACGAGCGCGGCGTGCTCGGCCTCCCGGAAGCCGGTCTCGCCACGTGCCGAGAATATGTCGGCCACCGAGGCGCCCTCGCGCTCGCCGATGACCGCGTCGAGGTCGAGGAACGGGCGTCCGAGGCGCTCGGCCACGAGCGCGCCCACGGTCGACTTGCCGGCTCCCATGAAGCCGGTGAGGAAGACGTGGCTCACCAGCCGATCCTCGTGCGGTACGCCGCGAGCGAACGCGCCATGTCCTCCATCGGACCGTGGCCGAACAACTCCTGGTAGGCGTCCGCGAGCACAAGCGCCACCTCGGCCTCGGCCACGACCGCAGCCGCGGGGACCGCGCACACGTCAGAACGCTCCCGGGCGGCGTCGGCCACCTCTCCGGTCTCGATGTCGACGGTCTGCAGCGGGCGCATGAGTGTGGGGATCGGCTTCATGGCCGCACGGACGACGAGCGGCTCCCCGTTGGTCATGCCGCCCTCGATGCCTCCCGCGCGGTTCGTCACACGTCTGAGCGCACCTGCCTCGGAGCGCACGATCTCGTCGTGGACCAGGGAACCGGGGCGAGCCGCGCCCGCGAAACCATCCCCGAACTCAACACCCTTGATGGCCGGTATCGACACGATCGCGGCCGCCAGCCGTCCGTCGAGCCGCTGCGGGGCCTCCGCGTAGCCGCCGAGACCTGGCACCAGCCCCTCGGCACAGACCACGAACACGCCGCCGAGGCTCTCACCGTCAGCACGTGCGGTGTCGATCGCCGCACGCATCCGCGACGCCACAGCCTCGTCCGGACAGCTCACGTCACTGGCCGCCACGGCCTCGGGCGCGACGGATGCGGGCTCCAGCGGACCCGTCGACGCAGGGCCGATCGCCTCGACCCAGGAACGGATGCTCACGCCGAGCCCGGACAGCACAGCCTTCGCGATCGCACCTGCAGCGACGCGCGCAGCCGTCTCCCGCGCACTGGCGCGCTCCAGGATGTCACGTACGTCGCGCGCCCCGGTGCGCTGGACACCGGAGAGGTCCGCGTGTCCGGGACGCGGCGCGGTGACGCGATCAACACCCTCGGCGCTGCCCCACGGGTCCATCGTCACAGACCAGTTCTCGGCGTCACGATTCTCGATGCTGAGCGCGACAGGGCTCCCGATGGTGCGTCCGAACCGGACGCCGGAGAGCACCATAGCCGAGTCGCTCTCGATGCTCATGCGGCCCCCACGGCCGTAGCCTCGCTGGCGCCGTGCCAGATCGGCATCCACGACCTCGGAGCTCAGCGACACACCCGCAGGGACATCGCTCACGATGGTGACGAGCGCGCGCCCGTGCGACTCCCCTGCTGTCGTGTAGCGCACCGCTGCTCCTTCCGCGCCAGGCTCTCACGAGCCGATTCTACCGCACGCACACAGCGGCCGAGAAACGCACCGGGCGTCGCATGCGCGACGCCCGAGGTATGCACAGTGAGGGTCGCCGCTACTTCGTGACACCCTCGCCAACCGAGAGTGTGACCTGGATGTCTCCATACAGCATGGTCACGCTGGTGGTGGAGACGCGGAGCACCTGCCACGGGGAGTTCGGGATGACTCCACCGGCGGCCAGCGAGTAGCTGGTGCCGTTGTAGCGGAGTTGCGCCATCAAGACGCCGTTCTGAGTCACGACCCCGTCCAGATAGAGCGTGTTCTGTGTGGTAGGCGTGACTGTGTCCGGGGTCGACGTCGTCGACGTGGTGCCATCGGTCGTAGCGTCGGTCGTGGTCTCGGGCAATGGCTTGATCAGTGGCACGAAGATGTCTCGGAAGGTGAAGACCGCGGAATTCGCCACCTCGTCGGCGGGTGCTTCGGCCTGTGCGGTGACCGACCCGGTCACCGGCTGCGTCGACTCCGCCGCATCTTGCCCCACCTGATCGAGCATCTCATCCGCAGCCTGTGCGCCGAAGACGACGAGGACGATGGCGACGGCGATCCCGGCGACCACGCCGAGCACGCCCAGCCCGACCACGATGGCCACCACCTTGCCCCCGGCAGTCGAGAGGAGGCCCTTCTTCGCAGCGGTCTCAGGCTCGGCCTGCAACGGAATAGCAGGTGTGTTCATCTCATCAGACATACTCGTCACCTCCTCCGCGCTACGGGGTCTCGGTCGGTGTTGTGGATGGGGCAGGCGCCGCCATCGTGGCAGCTTCAGGTGATGCCATCACGTACACCTGGATGACGATCGTCGACTCTATATAGGCCGGTTCGTCGTCATCTCCCTCTATGCTCGCACACACGACGCTCACGATGCGGACACCTCTGTCCAGCAGCGGGAGCCGCCGGAGGAAGTCGATGTGGTTCGCCCAGTGAACGTCGCTGATGACGACGGCCACATCGACAACGCCGTAACCCAGGTCCGCGCCTGATTCGTCGACCGCCGGCACCAGATCGCCGGGAGTGATCTGCATAAGCACGACACCTGAGATGTTGGCGAGTTCCTGCACCTCGATGATCACCGATGGCAGCTGCGGCGAATCGGGGATCTGGTTGGCGATCCGCATGAGCTCGACCTCATTGGCCGCCGACTGCGCCTTGGCGCTCTGTCGCCGCGCCAACAGCGCCTGGGCAGCTGCAAGGCTCTGCTGCTCCGTAGCGATCTGACCGTCCACCTCGGCTGCATCCTGAAAGAGTGGAAGGATGCCGAGGAATACCACGGCGATCGTGACCACGGCGATCAGCGCGATCGCTATGTAGAGCTGGTTCTGCGCGGACAGCTTACCCATGATTACCACGCTCCGCATCAGGCTGGGCGTACATGGCGGGGCAGGCTCGCCGCAGCGGAGGATGAACTGTGTTCAGGATGTGCCTCATGGCGTCTCGCTCTCAGCCACCGGCTCAGAGACATCGGCGATCACGCTGAACTGCAGTGCTGACTGGTCTTCGAAGTCGCTCTTTCCCGAGTTGGTCAGCCAGACGTTGGAGAGCTGCTCCAGGTCCGCGAGGCGCACCAGAAGCTTCGCGATGGATGTGTGGCCAAGATCGGGCGTGTCGGTCGGGGAGTCGACAGCCCAGCCGGACATCTGCAATGACGCCTCGTCCGCGGCCATCGTCTGCACCCAGAGATCGACAGGCATGACCAGCGAGACCTCGTTGAAGAGCCGCGACCAGTTGCGCCGGCCGTCGAGCGCGATGACCGCAGTCTGGCGACGGACCTCGAGCTCAGACGCCCGCTGCTCGAAGATGGCCAGACGTTCGGCATCCGCATTGGTGCTCTGCACCTGCTGCTGCACGTCTGCGAACTCATCACGCTTGCTTTCCAGGCGGAAGTACCCAAAGACCCCGACGCCGGCGAGCACGATCGCGACCACGAGTGCCCCGAGTGCCACCCAGCCGATACGCTTCTCAGCCTTGCGCCGCTCCAGTATCTCCGGTGGGAGCAGGTTGATGCGCATCATGATTGCAGACCTCCGATCGCGAGACCGATGGCCGTCACACTACCCATGCGATCCGCGTTCACCGCCTGCTGGGCCGAACTCGCGACCTGGATACGCTCAAGCGGATCGCCGAGTATCACCTGTGCCTGAAGACCCTTTTCAAGGTAGGAGGCGAAGTTACGCAGCTGAGAGCCACTGCCACTGAGCAGGATGCGCTGGATATTGCGGACCTGCGACGTCTGCGTGAGGTAGTAGTCGAGCGAACGCCGGACCTCTGCGATGAACTTGTTGACCTCGCGCTCCAGCGACTGATGGATGACCTGTGTCTGATCCGCATCGACGCCGGGCGTGACCTCGCCCTCGCCCGTCTCGACGTTGGGCAGACCGACCATGATCTTCAGGCTCTCGGCCTCATCGAAGCCGACGTTCAGCACGTTGGCCACTGCCTGCGTGAACGTTGCGCCGGCGAGCGATGAGATGCGATTGAACCGCGGGACACCGCGCTCGACCACCGCGATGTTGGTGAGACCGGCGGCGATGTGGATGATCGCCGTCGCCTGGCCTTCGTCGTCAGGCAGGATCGACGTACTCTCCCCCATCAACGCGCGCACGATGGCGAATGATGAGACGTCGACCTGCTTCAGCTTGAGACCCGCGCCCTCCACCGCCGAGACCGTGTTGCCGATCATCTCGCGATGTGCGGCCACGAGCAGTACTTCCATCATGTGCTCGTCGGTGGGCGTCATGTAGTCCCCGATGATCTGGAAGTCGAGGATCGAGTCCTCGACGGTCATGGGGATGTAGTCCTGCGCCTGGTACTGGATGGCGCTCTGCAACTCGCCGCGTTCCATGAACGGGAGATCGATCAGACGCACGATGACCCGCTGGTTGGACACGCCGGTGCACACGTCCTTGCCGTGCACGCTGCTGCGTCGCCAGAGCTCTTTGATGGCCGAGGAGACAGCAGCGGCGTCGACGATCTCGCCGTCAGCGACCGCACCCATCGGAACATCGACACGACCGTAGCCGGTCAACACGAAGCCTGCCCCGGCTGACTTGACCTGGGCGACTCTGACGTGCTCGGTGCCGATGTCCAGACCGATAGCCGTCTGGCTCGAACCGAAGGAGAGGGAACCCAACGGTGTCCTCCTTCAACTACTGCTGCGTCAAGACTGCGGCTGCTGGTGCTTCTGCGTTGTCCCCTGTGACGATCGAGCGGTCACCCCACGCCCATGAGCGCCGTACCGACGGCACTCCATGGAGTATCGAACCGCACTCACTACAGGATTGTCAATAGTGACCATCCTCGCACGCACCCGAACGACCTCCGTCCGGCTAGCTCCTCGACCACGCACCGATGACGAGAATGGGAGTGTCCCGGCCCGGCATGCTCCATGGCAGGAACGTCGGCAGCTTGGGATCGGACTCCAGATGGAAGTTCGCATTGGGGAAGTTGATCTGCGGTGCGATGATCGAACCCTTCACGCTGACGTTCGCCTTCTCAAAGTCCAAGGACTTCCGCGCATAGAGGGCGCCGCACATATTCCACGGGCCGTAGTTGCCGTCGCCGTTCAGCTCGATGCTTGAGGCGCTGATGATGCCCAGCACACGATCAGAGGCCATGTCGCTGTCGTCATCCGTCCCATACGGCACAAGCCTGGTGTTGATGGTTACGTCGCCGTTCACCACGAGTGCACCATTGCCGCGATACAGAATTACGTCGTCACCGTTGGCTGGCGGATTGAATGTCACATCACCATCCACGAACACTGTGCCTTCGAGGTACAGAACACCGGCGCTGTCATCGTATGCGAAGTCGTCCCATTGGCCCGCCGGATAGCCATGCCCGTCGTTCTGCCACGAGCCGAAGGACCCCGTGTTTCCAATCACCAGGCTGGTGGTCCCTTCGCCCAGGATGATCGGATCATCGGGATCGCTGTCGATGACCTTGTACCACATGGTCGCATCCGGCGCTTTGGGCCGCGTCCACGCGCCATCGATCGCCGCGGGATACTCGGCGGCGTTGCCCGTCCCGCTGAGGGTCTCGATATTGACACCGCGGACGAACTCCGGCGTACCGATGACGTTGTCACACGATTCGAGCTTCGCCCGTGACAGCGCGGCGTCCATGAAGGCCTGGTCGAGCGACGGTGCGGTGATGCTCGGCACCGAGTTCGACACGCGCTTCGCGTGGAAGTTCTTGTTCTGCGGGAAGGTGGTGGGATATGTACCGCCGACGTAGACGTCGATGGGATCCGCTGTGGTCCCGATCTCCGTCGTGAGCGTGCCACTCCCGCCGAGCGTACCGATGTTCCCTGTCACGAACAACGGTCCTCGCGTGAATGAGGAGGATCCGCCGCTGTCCAGGTCGCCCCGGACGTAGAACGGTCCGTCGACCGACGCGTTGCCATTGATCTGACCGCCACCGATGGAGTCATCATCTTCACCCGCGGCGATGAACATCTCCCAGAGGTTCATGTAGTAGAACCGCACTTTGATGGTCTCGACCGTGCCGTCGGCGGCCGTGCCGACCGACGTCGCGATGTACTCGATGCCCTCCTCTTGCCTCAGGGTGACTTCCGCGCTTCCCGCCCCCACCGAGATGACCCGAGGGGTGTCGTAATGAGCCAGTACCTGAGATGTGCCGACGTTGGTGGAAAGGTCGGCGTAGACCGTGTCGATTCCGGCGTTCGCCACCTGGAAGGCCTGGACCTCCGCGTCGTTCTTCGCATTCGACGTCAGGGACTGACTCGCGAGGCTGTAGGCGCCAATGACGAGCAGTGTCAGAACCGAGATCACGCCGATCACCGTGAGGAGTGCGATTCCCTCATCCTCGCGTACCCGGGACACCCCTCTGTGAAGGCTCATATCCACACCCCTACTCACGATTGCGGAGGAACGACTCACGCGTGTCACTCAATGTCTGGTCGCCCCATGTCGCATGGATGGTCGTGACGACACTGCGTGCGTTGCCCGCGAACTTCGACTGATCGGTGATCACAACCGGGTTCCCATCATCGTCATAGGACATGTACGTGAAGAGCGGCTCACCGAGGGCGACATTGACATTCTCACTTGAGAGCCTCATCACCCTGGTCGGCGCGCCAACGTTGTTGTTGGCTCCGTCGACGTTCCAGGTCGTGGCCACCAGCGTGCCGTCCGCCGCTGCTTCGATGACGTTCCGCTCTTTCACGTCATCAGCATTCACATCGGTGAAGAAGGAGATGCGGTATGGCGTGGAGCCCCCCTCGATCTGACTGTTCTGCATCAGGAGTTTGTCGATGTACATGAGTGGCGTGCGGATCTCGGCACCCAGAAGCGCCTCCCGCTCGTTCGCCCGGTTCACGTGGGTGATGTACTGGTTGACGTTCCAAGCGAGTGCCAGGACCACGCCCATGAGCGCGATCACGACGAGCAGCTCGGGCAGCGTGTACCCGCCATCTCCCCGTACGTCGTCATGTCCACCGAAGATATGCATCGCCCTCACCATGACATCACCATCGTGCCGGTGTACGTCGTCGCGTCCTTGGAGATCTTCACACCCGGGACGTACCCCTTGTTCGTGAAGAGGACGATCTCCTCGTCGGCTCCGCCATCGGGGTCGAACGTCGCGCGCACGAGGTAGTAGTAACCCGGCGTCAGTGCCCCCTCGGAATACGACGTGGCGTCCGTGATCGTGTCGGTCAACGCGCCTGAGTCGTAGGTGACGGTCTTGTACTCCTTGCCGGCCACCCCGAGGTCCGCGAGATTCGTCGACCGCCAGAGCGTGTAGGTGACTGCCCCGTCGATCGTGAACGCGGGGTTCGTGACGTCGGTGATCGTGGTGGTGGAGAGCGTGTAGCGGGCATTCACACCGGCGCCCGTCTTCTTCACCCTCTGCTCGTAGGTGCCCGTGAGCTCAGGAGCGGTCGTGACCGTGTTCGCTGTCGTCCACTCATCGGCCTCGATCCTGCCCCCGATACTCTTGGACTGCACGCGATAGTAGTAGCGGCTGAACGGGTCCGCGACGAGATCGGTCGTCGTCACCTGCTGGACGCTGGTCGTCGAAAGCGCGTCAGTGCCGCCCTCTCTGAACAACGCGACATTGTACGCGTACGCGGGGTCGGTCCCGTCCGCAGCCTGTGCCCATGTGGCCCGAACCGCTCGGGATCGGTATGCCTCGGCGGTGGCACTCGCGCACATACTGGGGGCGTAGTTGTCGACGATCACTTCGCGGGTCGCATGGTTGTACGTGCCAAGGTTGTCCCGCGCCTCGACCATCAGCAGGCGCTTCCCGTCCATACTGAATATCTTGTAGATGGGATTCCCATCCTCATCGAGCAGCGGCGTGCCGTCCTCGTTCTTGAGCGCCAGGATCGCGGTCGTATCCCACAGCCACGTACCGGTGCTCGCCGGATTGTCCATCGGTGAGAACTGCGCGGTCTCAAGCGTGGAGTTCGGGACATACGAACTGTCGACCTTGAGTGACATGGAGGAGATGAAGCCGCCTGGCACGCTCGTGCTCGCTGTCCCGGAGAGCGGCACCGACGACCCGGACACCACCTCAAGCGAACCGGGTGACGCGGATCCGAACGCCACGTTCGGCGGCACGATATCCCCCGTCGTGTACGGGCTGCCCCAGATGAAGGTCGACGTGGAGTAGGTCACCGGCTTACGACCCGGAGCGGTTATGGTTGCGTCGATGTTCAACCGCTTGTAGTTCTCGGCACCCGTCATCTCCTCGTCGTCGACCCATTCGACAGCCAGGGACATCTCGATGGTGTAGCCATCACCGAGTGAGACTGTGACCGTCGGTTCGAGGGAGCCGGGCAGGACCGCCGAGCCGACGATACCCACCTGCTCGTACGGCATCGCGCGGACATTCTCCATGAAGGAGCTGACGTAGTTGGTCGCCTTCGTCTGCGCGGTCGACTGTGCGGTCATCAGCGTCGTCTGATAGACGAGTGGGATGAGTGCTGTGAGGACCACCAGCAGAATGACGGATGCTATGACGATCTCAACGAGCGTCATGCCCTCGTCATCGGCTAGCTTTGACCAGATGCCCCTCATCTGTTCACTTCCGTTCACCAAATGCGGAACCAGACGCGGACCGCGCCTCTACATAGAGCGTATCGGCAGCCGTAGCGGCCGCCTTGACACCGTTCAGGATAGTCAGCCGTATCTTAACACCCGCTACGCGATGCCCACCGCATGCGCGTACCACTCCCAGACGGACGGCCCGCCGAGCATGACGACGATCCCGCCCATCGCGAGCCACGGGCCGAACGGGATGCGCGTCTCGGAGAGTTCGGACCCGCGGGATGCCCAAAGGCCGGCGACGAGTCCGAGTATCGAGCCGGCGAAGAGCGCGAGCACCACATAGGGACCTGTCAACAGGCCGAGTGCGCCGAGCAGCTTCACGTCGCCCATGCCGAGGCCACGCTTGTGCCGGACCAGGCCGTACAGCGCAGCCACTCCGCCCGAGAGTCCCATTCCAAGAGCAGCGCCAAGTACCGAGAGCAGCAGCGGGTGCGCGACCCAACCGTACGTCAGTGGCGCGAGGGTGACATCGAACTGCTCCGACACGACGGCACCTAGGACGCCGATGCCCGCCAGAAGTGCAACAAGGACGTTGGGCAGGCGCATGTGGTCCAGGTCGATAATCGCCAGCACGAGCAGCAGCCAGAAGCATGCGGCAGCGACCGTCGCCTGCCACGAGGCACCGTACCGAAACGCCGCCAGACCGAAGAGAACGCCCGATGCAGCCTCGACGACGACGTAGCGCACAGCGATCGGCTCTCCGCAGTCACGGCACCTCCCACGCAGCACCAACCACGAGATGACCGGGATGTTATCGTAGCCGCGCACCTGATGACCGCACGCGGGGCAGTGCGAGCCCGGGCTGACGATCGACTCGGCGCGCGGCAGGCGCCAGATCACCACGTTGCCGAAGCTGCCGAAGAGCAGTCCGAACAGAACGAACACCAGTAACGCGAACCATTCGGGAAGCACAGACACGGGCCCTCCTGCCATCCGACACGGCGCACTCGATCACAACCGTACCAGCATGTATGGGGAAACGAGAAGGCCGCCGACTCGCGTCGGCGGCCTTCAGTTGTGAAGCGTGAGCCTCAGCAGCTCCTAGAAGTGATCGTGCGGGCCACCGTCGTCGGCAGCGTTGCCGCAGATGGCCTGCATGTAGGTGGTGTCAGTCGCTCCACCATCTGTGGCGTCATACGTATAGGCTGCGTCGGCGGTCGGGCAGAGCGGCTCGCTCTTGATGTAGTTCGCTGCGCCAACCAACACCGTTGACCAACCAGAGCCATCACAAGCAGAACGAAGATTGCCGGCGTCCGCTGCAAGGTACTGCTCGACAGCGCCCTCGATCGTCCGCATGTTCGCCTGGCAGGTCCTCTCGCGGGCAGTACCGGACGCAGCGTTGAACACGGGGATAGCAACTGCAACAAGGATACCGATAATGAGAACGACGACCATGAGCTCTACGAGGGTGAAGCCCTCATCCTTCTTGAACATCCGCATCGATGTTCACCTCCCTTTCACTTGCGGTCATGAGCATCTGCTCACAATGGAAGGTATCGGCAATTCACGCGACGACTTGAGAGATTCTCGGAAAGAAATCTCACCCGTCCCGCATCACTCCACGAGAGTGACCATCTGGAACATCGGCAGGTACAGCGCGATGACCATGCCTCCCGCTATTCCGCCCATGAAGACCATCATCAGCGGCTCCAGGATCGAGGTGAGCGAGTCGACCGCTCGTTCGACCTCCTCGTCGTAGAAGTCGGCGATCTTGGTAAGCATCTGATCGAGCGCACCGGTCTCCTCACCCACGGCGACCATCTGGACGACCATCGAGGGGAACACCGGAGACTCGCCAAGCGGCTTGGCGATGGACTCACCCTCCTTGATGGCGCTCCGTGCGTTGCGGAGCGCGGCTGCCACGACCGCGTTGCCCGCGGTATCGGCCACGATATCCATCGCCGAGAGGATGGGCACGCCGGCAGCCACAAGCGTTCCGAAGGTGCGTGTGAAGCGCGCGATCGCCGACTTGCGCTGCATCGGGCCGAGTATCGGCGTTCTCAGCAGCATCCCGTCCCAGGTGTAGCGTCCGGACTCCGTCCCGACCCACCACTTGAACGACAAGACCATCGCGATGACCACAGCCGCGAAGACCAGTCCGGGCCAGCTGGTGATGCCGTTCGACAGGTTCACCAGTATCTGCGTGGGAAGCGGCAACGCTGCATCCATGTCCGCGAACATCTTCTCGAACGTAGGCACGATGAACACCATCATCGCAGCGACAACGAGGATCACCAGTACGCCCATGGCGACCGGGTACGTCATCGCAGACTTGATGCGCCCCCTGAGGGCGGCATCAGCCTCGAACAGGTCCGCGACACGCAGAAGCACTTCATCAAGCACACCGCCCGTTTCGCCCGCACGCACCATGTTGTAGAAGATCGGCGGGAATATCTTCGGGTGCTTGGTCATCGCCTCAGAGAGCGACTGCCCCGCTTCGACGTCCCTGCCCAGCTGTGTGATGACATCGCGAAGCTCCTTCGACTCCGACTGGGAGCCCAGGATGGACAGACACTTCGTGAGCGACAGCCCTGCGTTGATCATCGTGGAGAACTGCCGCGCGAAGATCGTGATGTCCTTCGCCTTGACCGACGTCCCGAACTGGATCTTGTTGAGTTGGGCGAGCCGGTCCTCATCGAGGTCGAGGACGATATAGCCCATCTGCCGCAGCTTGGTTGCGACCGCTTCACGGTTCTCGCCCTCAAGCTTGCCGCTGATGACCTTACCGGTCTTATCGCGGACGTTGTATTTGAAAGAGGTCGTGGCCATGGCGGATTGCCCCTCTCGCCTTTGACTGACAGCGTGACGATACCACACGAACGGTTATCGGCAGGTCTTGCCCGGTGCTACACGATGACCCGGACGATCTCCTCCATCGACGTGCGACCCATGCGCACCTTCTCGAGACCGTCCTGCTTGAGCGTGAGCATGCCCTGCTCGACGGCGACCTCGCGGATCGCCTCGGCCGTGGCCTCACGTACGCACAGTTCGCCGATCTCCTCGGAGACCAGCATCACCTCATGCACGCCCAGCCGGCCGCGATACCCGGTGCCGCCGCACTTCTTGCAGCCTTTGGCGCGGAAGAGCGTCTCGGGGAGGTTGTCCTCCGGGAAGCCCGCGTCCAGCATGGCCTGCTTCGACGGCTTGAACTCCTCCTTGCAGTCCGGGCAGAGGCGGCGCGCAAGCCGCTGAGCGAGCACACAGTCCACAGAGGACGCCACGAGGAACGGCTCCACACCCATCTCGGTGAGTCGCGTGATAGCGCCGGCCGCATCGTTGGTGTGTAGCGTCGAGAGCACCAGGTGACCGGTTAGCGCGGACTCGATCGCGATCTGCGCGGTCTCTTGATCGCGGATCTCGCCGACCAGGATGATGTCGGGTGAACAGCGGAGGAACGATCGCAGTGCCCGGGCGAAGGTAAGCCCTGCCTTCACGTTCGTCTGGATCTGGTTCACGCCGGGAAGGCGGTACTCCACCGGGTCCTCGGCGGTGAGGATGTGCTTGGTCGGTTCGTTGAGCACGTTGATCGCCGCATAGAGCGAGGTCGACTTGCCCGAGCCGGTCGGCCCGGTCACGAGGATGGCGCCGTACGGCTTGCGGAACGACGACTCGAAGCGTTCGAGCGCCGACGGCAGGAAGCCGAGGTCCTCGAGGCGCATCATGATACTGTCCTTGCGCAGGATCCGGAGCACGACACGCTCGCCGTAGACGGTCGGGAGCGTAGACACGCGGAAGTCCATCTTGTGACCACCGGTGGTCAGCGCGCAGTGACCGTCTTGCGGCTTGCGTGTCTCGGCGATATCCATGTCGGCCATGATCTTGAAGCGGGACAGGATCGCCGCCTGCGTGCCCTTCGGGCTGCGCATCACCTCGTGCAGCACGCCGTCCACACGGTAGCGCACACGGAGATCCTTCTCCTGCGGCTCGATGTGGATGTCGCTCGCACGGTCCGCGACCGCCTTGTTGATGATGTAGTTCACCAGTTTGACGATCGGCGCCTCGTCGGTGACCTCGGTGAGGTCCTCGAGCGACATGCCTTCAATCTCACCCGAGGCGTCGAGATCCTCCTCCGACATGGTGGTCGCGATCTTGTAGTACTCCCCTATCGTCGCGACGATATCGTCCTTGGTGGAGATCGCAGGTTTGATCTCGTAACCGGTGATGATGCGGAGGTCGTCGAGTGCCAGCACGTTCTGAGGGTCGGCCATCGCCACGACGAGTTCGTCGCCGATGATCTCCACCGGCATGAGGGTGTATCGCGTGGCGAGATCCTTCGGAACGACCGCGATCGCGTTGGCATCGGGATGCTTGACGCTGAAGTCGATGTACGGGATGCCGATCTGTTTGGCCATCACCGACAGGATGCCGCCCTGCGTGGCGTAACCGAGGTCGACGAGGACTCGGCCGAGCGGGCTCCCGGTGGCCTTGTGGACCTCGAGCGCATCGGCGAGTTGCCGCTCCGTTATGATGCCGGCGCGCATGAGCAGTACGCCGAGTCGCTGACCCGCCTCAGCCACGAATGCATCACTCCGTCCGGTTCACTCACGCGGGGAGATCGATCACCCCATGTGCACGATAGTACGACAGTTCGCGCGAGATGCGACAGCGGCGCACGCGATGGAGTCTACCAACCGCGAGCCGACTTGAGGTCCTGCAGCAGGATCCCGGCGAGACGCTGGAATTCGACGAAGCTGCGTGTCCCCGGCTTCACGCCGATGCGCCCCGTGCCTCCGGTGAAGTGAAGTTCCACCGGAGAGACGAGCGCGTATTCGGGGACATCAGGGGTCTGCCGCGCCGAGACCGGCGCGGGTTCCCGGATCGGAGCCGCCTGCACCGGTGTCGGGACGGGCGCGGACAGCACCTGTCCCACCGACGGTGACGGGAACAGCGGATCGGAGGGCGGGGCGAAATCGGGCTCACTGGCGGTGGTTGGTTGAACGGGCGTTACGACCGCCTCGTGCTCCTCCGCCGTGAGCAGCGGTGGCTGCTCCTCGGCCGCCATCATCAAGCGGTCGAGTTCATCGGCAAGCGAGTAACCCGGGAGGGTGGATGCAGTCGGAGCCGGAACCGGAGGTTCGGACTCAGGCGCAGGTTCGGGTTCGGGTTCGGGCGCGGGCGCAGGTTCGGGTTCGGGCGCGGGCGCAGGTTCGGGTTCGGGCGTAGGCGCAGGTTCGGGTTCGGGCGCGGGCGCAGGTTCGGGTTCGGGCGCAGGGGCAGCGGGCTCCGGATGCACCTGCGGGATGCTGAAGTCCCACACCTGCGACTGCGTGGGCGTCGCCGCTGCTGACGCACCCATCATCCCCGGCGCCGACTCGCCCACCGACACCGCGAACGGGTCCTCCACGGCCTCGGCCTGCGCGCCGAGGTAGCGCGCCTCGCCTTCGGAATCGGCTCCGGCCGGTGACACGGCTCGCGCGCGGCGCACCGCGGATCGGTAGCGCACCAGTGCGATCGCGACGTATACGATGAGCGCCAGAAGGAGCAGGGCCAGCCCTCCGAGCATGTAGTATCGCTCGTTCACGACCGTCAGTTCATGCTGTCGAGGATCCGATACAACAGACCGAGCAGCACCGCTTTGACGCTCTCCTTGTCCCGGGCGTCAACAGGGAGCAGCGGGATCTCATCCTCGAGTGCGATGGCCGAGCGAACGGCCCGCAGGGTCTTCATGTCTGTAGCCGGCACCTTGTTGGCCGCGACCACGAACGGGACGTCGGACATGTTGCGGAAGAACTCGATCATCGACTTCGCATCCTCGTACGAGGCCGTATCATCGGCGTCGACGAGCAGAACGAAGCCGAGCATGCCCTCGGAGAGCGTCTCCCACATGAACGAGAAGCGCTCCTGACCGGGAGTGCCGAACAGGTACAGCACCACATCATCGGAGATGGTGATGCGGCCGAAGTCCATCGCCACAGTCGTCTCCCCGGCACCCTCCCCCGAGGTGTCGCTGATCTGCCGCTCGGTGGACAGGACCGTGATCTCACTGACCGCCTTGATGAAGGTCGTCTTGCCGGCATTGAACGGCCCGGTGATCACGACTTTGACCGACTGCATACGTGCTCCGTCCTTCTCTAGAGGTTCTCGACGCCTTCGATGATCTTCTCGAGCAGGCTCCGATCGACCATCTGGTCACGGTGGAGCATGCGGATCTCCCCCGCCTCCGGAAGCTTGGCGACCGTCGCGATCGGGCGCGCCCGGCCGGCCCCGCCGCCACCGGTGAGCGCGGTGAGTTCATCACCCAGACCGTCCGACAGCCCGCTCCCGTCGAACTCGGCGAGGAACGCGTCGGTTGAGATCACGCCCTCGGACGCCACCTCCGGGCCGTAGTCGGTATCCGAGGAGATCACCCCCGAGGGCTCCGGCCCGGCCTCAAGCGATGCGAGCAGAGAGTCGAGGTCAACGTCTGCCGACTCTGACTCAAGTGCCGCCTGAGGCTCCGACTCGAGCTCCGCCTCGGACACATACACGGGTTCCGTTTCCGGCTCGAGTTCCGGCTCGGGTTCCGGCTCGGCCTCAACGGTCACTGCCGCCTCGAACTCGGACATCGGCGCCCTGGCCTCGGTCGGCGGCTCGGGCCGCAGGAGCTCCTCGGGCATCTCGCCCAGACCGAGCGAACGGAGATCGGCTTCGAAGTCGCCGGAGGGGACGAATGTCTCCGGTCGCGCATCGGTGTCAGCCACAGGCGGTGCGGGTATGTCTCCGAGGTCGGCGTTGGAGATGGCTCCGATCACGAACTCGTCCGGCTCGGAAGGCATGGATCCGGGCTCCGGGCTGGCCAGGGTCGCCTCGATCTCCGCCAGGGTCATCTCGTCCGTCGGTATGACCGGCAGCTCCGGCTCCAACTGGAGGTCTGAGGCGAAGTCGTACCCGAGGCCGGACTGCAGATCGGGCTCCGCCTCAGCCATGAAGTCGAGCCCGGGAACCATCTCCGTGTCGTACTCGCCGGGCATCTCGAGCTCGGGAACGATGAGCAACTCCGGCTCGTCCTCGTATCCCGACTCCTCGTCAGAGGGTGCGGGTTCAACCGACCGCTCGGGCGCCGCTTCTGCGGTGGTCCCGGCATCGTGGGGCGACAGGACCGACGCCATCATCTGCTCGAAGACGGCCATGTCGTCGGAGGACGGCGGCTCCACGCCGGCGGCCAGGAACTCGGGCTCCTCCACCACCCGCTCCGGTGCCGGTGTCTGAGCGACCTCTTCCTCGATGGCCACCATCAGCTCAGCCGCCGCAGACTCCTCCATCACGGCAGCGGGCTTGGCCCCGACCTCGAGGGTCTCGACGAGATCCTCGCCTTCTCTTGCAGCACGCTCGGATTCGATCTTCGCACGCTTCTCGTCGCGCCTCGCACGGTCCGTCCGCAGTCGTCCGATCTCATCGTCGGACGGCACTTCGAGCAGGCCCGCCGAGAAGAGCCCGTAGATCACACGCGCGACCTCGAAGTCGGTGGAGTGAGTCTCGACGGCAAGTTCCCGCACGGAGCGCGTGCCGTCGATCAGGAGCAGGAGCGCCCACTCGACCGGCTTGAGCGAGATCTCGAACGTACCCTCGCCGGGCGCCGTGGCCATCTTGAAGACCATGTCCGTGGACGGGACCTTCTTCTTGATGCGCTGCCACTCCTCGAGCCGACGAGCGCCCTCCATCACGATGTTCTCCACCGAGACAGACAGGCCGATGTCCTCGTGGACGATCGATGGGAGCACCTCGAAATCGAACTCACCCTCATCCCAGCGCATGAGGTCGAAGATCGTGTCCTGGATCTGCTCCTGGACGAAGGCCTCAAGCACCTGTTGGGTGATGTAGCCCTCGTTCACGAGGATCTCGCCGAGGCGGCGTCCGCCGTCGGGTTCGGCCGCCCGCAGATCGAGCGCACGAGCGAGGGCCGCAGGCGTGATGCGCTGTGCGCTCACCAGGCGCTCGCCAAGCTGCTCGCGCCGCCAGTTCGACTGCGCGAAGAAGACGTCACCGTCGCGGAACCAGATGCTGCCCTCGGCTTCGGTGCCCTGAATGCGCAGCACACCGGTCTTCCCGCTCAACTGAACGAGCTGGAAGACATCGGGTAGGCTGAAGTCCTTGAGATTGCCGCGCAGTGCCATGGATCCGGACCGTCACTCCTCGGCGCGTCGTGTCGTGCAGGGCTTACGCCGGAGCCTAGCCAAGGATCTGGCTGATGCGCTCCGCCGTGGCTTTCATGTCGTACAGGACGAGACCGAGCTTTGCCGCGGGATCGGCCATCGCGGTGAGTACCGCACGGTCCCCGGCCGCCATGAGCAGCACGTAGCCGGTCTCCCCTTCGATGAACACCTGCGAAAGGTGGCCACGCCCCAGTTCAGCCGCGGCACGCTCGCCCAGGCCGAGGATCGCCGCTGACATCGCGCCGACCCGATCCGCCTGCATGCCCGCGGGCAACGCCGAGGCCATGGTGAATCCATCGAGGCTCACGAGCGCGGAGGCCTGGATGTCCGCATCTTCTCGCATGAGGTCATCGAGCGCCTCGGCGAGCAGTTGCTCACGCGTCGCCTGCCGCACCGCGACCTGCGGCCGCTGCACAGCGGCGGGTGCGACATACGCCTGCGTCGGCTCCGGAGCGGGTGCGGCGGCCACCGGTGCCACCACGGGCACGGGTGCCGGCGCGGCAGGCTGTGCGGTGGCCGGCGCGGACTGCACGGCACGTTGCGGGATCACGGGCACAACGACCGGGGCGCCGAGCAGGTCGTCGTCCTCGAATGACTCATCGTCGGTATCGGTGATGAAGTAGTCGCCAACGCCCTTGTCTACCATGGTCACCTCAGCTCAATCAGACGCGGCTCCGGGTGGCCGCCACCGTTCTCATGGCACGCAAGAACAGTCCGGCCCTCGGGCGAACGGTTTCAGTTTCTCACGTCAGGTAGGGCGAAACAACCGCGAAATCGCAGGTAGGACGCATCAGACGACGACGCGCATGATCTCCTCGATAGAGGTGGTGCCCGCAAGCACCTTCGCGAATCCATCGTCTCTGAGCGTCTTCATCCCCTGCTCACGGGCGATGCGGGCGATCTCATCGCCCGACGCATGATTGACGCACGCGCGCTCGATCTCCTCGGTCATCGTCATGACCTCGTGCACGCCCATCCGACCCTTGTAGCCGATGTTGTTGCACTTGTTGCACCCCACCGCGCGGTACAACTGGGGCGGATGTCCGGGCTCGAAGGGGAACCCGATGCGCTCAAGCGCCTCCTCGTCCGGCGTGTACTTCTCCTTGCACTCCTTGCACAGGCGCCGCGCGAGACGCTGTGCCAGAACGCAGTTGATCGCGGAGGCCGACAGGAAGGGCTCCACGCCCATCTCGGTGAGTCGCGTGAGGGCCGATGGTGCGTCATTGGTGTGGAGCGTCGAGAGCACGAGGTGGCCGGTAAGCGCTGCCTCGATGGCGATAGTCGCCGTCTCTTTGTCGCGGATCTCACCGATCATCACGACGTCAGGGTCCTGGCGCAGGATCGAACGGAGTGCTGCGGGGAAGGTCAGGCCCGCCTTCTCGTGTACCTGCACCTGGGACAGTCCCTCGAGCCGGTACTCGACCGGATCCTCGACGGTGATGAGGTTCACGGTGGGCTTGGTGGTCTTGTTGATGGCCGCGTACAGCGTGGTGGACTTGCCCGACCCGGTCGGTCCGGTGACGAGCAGCGCGCCGTACGGGCGGTCGAGCGCCTCGACGATGCGCTCCATCGGCTGCTGGAGGAAACCGAGGTCCTCGAGGGACATCATGATCGCGTCCTTGCGCAGCAGACGCATGACCGACATCTCGCCCTCGACCGTGGGCAGGACCGCGACGCGGAAGTCGACCGACTTGCCGTCGAGCACCACGCCGAAGCGCCCATCCTGCGGGACCCGTCGCTCGGAGATGTCCATCGCACACTGGATCTTCAGTCGGCTGAGCAACTGCCGATGTATCTTCTTCGGGCTCCGCATGATCTCCTGGCAGACGCCGTCGATGCGGTACCGCACCCGGATGTCGTGCTCACCGGGCTCGATGTAGATGTCGCCCGCGCCCTGCCGGATGGCTTCGGTGACCACGTGGTTGAGGATCTTGGCAACCGGGGCTTCACCATCATCGCCCACGTCGTCGCCCTCGTCGTCCATCATCCGCGACGCCTCGATGCCGCCGACCATCTCGTCGACGTTCTCCTGCATCGTCGCGAAGCGGTCGATCGCCTGGAGCAAGTCGCTTTCCGGCGACACCACCGGGCGTATGTCGTATCCGGTCACGATGCGAAGGTCATCGATCGCGAAGATGTTGGCCGGGTCGGACATCGCCACGACCAGTTCATCGTCCTGGATCTTGATGGGGAGACAGGTGTGTCGTCGCGCGAGGTCGAGCGTGATGAGCGTCGTCGCCGTGGGATCTATATCGATGCCCCCGATGTCCACGAAGGGCAGCCCCATGCTCTCGGCGATCGCACGGGCGATCGTCATCTCATCGGCAACGCCTTGATCGACGAGCACGGCGCACAGCGACCGCCCCGACGGCTCCGTGAGCGCGACATCAAGCTGCTCCTGGGTGATGAGCCCGGACTGCACGAGGACACGACCGAGGCGCTTGCCGGATGCCGCCGTCACGACTGATCATCCTCCGGTGCGGAGATCCTGTTCATCGCGGCCTCCGCCGCCGCCCGCATGACGTCGCGGGGCGCCCTGGCCTGCGCACGGTCGGCGCCGGCCCAGATATCGATGGCCAGTGCTCCCTGGGCGACGAGCATCCCAAGTCCGCTCGCAGCACGGGCGCCGACCGCCGTCGCTTCCTGCACGAGCGCGGTCGTCCCCGGACGGTAGACCATGTCGAGCACGACCTGGCCCTCCCGTAGCCAGGCTGCGGGAATGGGACTCGGGTCCTCGGCGCCCATACCGACCGGCGTCGCGTTGATGATGAGGTCGGCCGCGCTGACTGCGTCCGCGGCCGTGTCGTCCAACGCACGCACGCTCACGGACATGCCGCGCAGCCGGTCCCTCACGCGCTCGACCAGCTGCTCGGCCCGGTCGACGTCACGGTTGACGAGGGTGAGGCTCCCCGCCTTGGCCAGCAGGAGCGCCGTCACCGCGGCACCCGCTGCCCCTCCGGAGCCGATCACCGCAACACTGGCGCCCGCCGCGTCGAAGCCGAGATCATCGGCAAGAGACTCGAGCATTCCGCGGCCGTCGGTGTTGTAACCCATGAGCTGGCCATCGGCGCAGTGCACGGTGTTGACAGCACCGGCCATCTGCGCGAGCGTGGCCGTCTCATCGCAGAGCTCGGCCATCGCCTGCTTGTACGGCATCGTGACATTGAAGCCCACGAACGGCAGCTTGCGCGCAGCCTCGACGAACGCGACGAGCGCGCGCTGGTCGGGCACGGCGAGAGGGAGGCACACCCAGTTCAGACCGAGCGCCGCATAAGCGGCGTTATGCATCGCCGGCGACAGTGATTGAGCCACCGGCCATCCGATGACCGCGGTCGGTCGTGTGCGTCCATTGATGTCCAAGCGCTTGTGCCTCCCCGCGTGAATCGCCTACGCCTCGGGGTCCCGTCCGTTCATTATGACCCGCTCGAGCCGTCGAAGTACACGCGTGTGCGGCAGATCCGCCGGCGTGACCGGCTGAACGAGCACGGTGGTCGCACCGAACAGGTTGCCCCCGAGGATGTCGGTGAAGATCTGGTCGCCAATGACCGCGCACTGCTCGGGCGTCACCCCCAGCTCGGTCGCCGCCCGCCTGAACCCGCTCGTCAACGGCTTCTTGGCCTTACCGATGGCGGGAACACCTAGTGCGACCGCCCGGTCCTCCAGGCTGGCATGCCAGTTGTTCGAGACCAGCCGAGATGAGAACCCGGCGGCCGGGAGAGACCCCAGCCACGCCCGCATCTCGGGTATCACCTGAGACGAGTGGTGCGGCGACACCGTGTTGTCCACATCGATGAGCAGCGCCCTCACCCCTGACGAGCGCAGCGCCTTGAGATCGACCGCATGGACACTCGTGAAGTAGTGATCGGGCCTGAGCAGTGCTCCGCGCTCCCTAGTGGTCGGGGACCCCGTCGTGGTCGTGATCGTGATCGTGATCCGCTTCGTCCGGGTTGGCTTCGATCTCGGCGTCGAGCCGCTCTATCTCCGCTATCATCTCGTCGTACAGATCGTCGCGGCCGGCGGCTTTGAAGATGTCACGGAACACGGCATACCCCTGGTACTGCTCCGAGGCACTGTCCCACGCGACGTCCGGCCCTATTCCTGAGAGCGCCGTTTCGAGGGCACCTGTGGGATCCTCAGCATACAGGTACTGGATCTGCGCGAGGTTGGTGAGCAGGATTCCTGAGGCGGGGACCTCCCGCACGCCCTTCTCGGCCATCGCCAGACCATCGTCAAGGCGATCGTTGTGAACGAGGATCCAGGTCCCGACGTAGTAGGACTGCGTGAAGCTCGGATCAAGCGCCTCGACCAGTGCGATGGTGCTGAGCATGTAGCGTTGGTCAGCGATGCCGACATCTGCGTAGTAGCCGTGCAGCAGCGGGTGTATCCGGTTCCAGAGCGCCGCGGCTGCGTACACCCTGATGCCACTCAGATACGACGAGGCTGCGCGACCCACGGCCGCATTGGTGTCCTGCCCTGAGGCCTCGGGCACGAGCGAGTCGGCAAGCGCCTGCCCGCCGAGAGCGAGCACGAGACACAGCACGATGCCCGCGAACAACCGTCCGCGCATGGCTCCAGGCTTCATGTCAGAGGTCCCTCCGGGAAAGCAGCGCGCTCCCGACGAAGAGCGAGGTACCGGCGAGCCCCAGGAAGACCACCAGCATGCTCGCCAGATAGAGGGGAGGCACCCCATCGCCGTGTGCGACGGGATTCACCACGTTGAACGCGTCGAGCGATGGCATGAACGGCTGCAGGGCGAGCGCTCCCTCTCCGCCGAGCAGAGTGCTGCGGGAGTGGCCTATGAACAGCGCGGTGAGCGTGGCCGTGACCACCACGACCGGACCGGTGATGGCCGAGACCGCGACCGCGAAGGCGGCCACGACTCCCATCTCCAGCCAGATCGCCAGCGCACCCTCCCAGAGCAGCCACATGTACTCACCGTAGGTGATGAGCCCTATCACCTGCTCGATCACAGTGAAGGCCGCCATCACACCACCGGCCACCAGAAAGACACCCAGCCACGTGCCCACCAGGTACTCCCAGCGACTGACGCGCTTGGCGACAACGTTGTAGACGGTGCGCCGTTCGAGTTCCCCCGGGATCCGGTTGGCAGCGAGCGACAGCGTCACCACCAACGCGGTCACGAACGCGAGTGCGAGAGCCACCTCGCGGAAGACGGCGCTCTCAACACCCAGCCCGTAGTCGGGCAGCGACGGGATGGCGAATGCCAACAACGCGGCGAAGACCAACACCACGTACACGACCTTGCGCCGCAGGCTGTCGGCCACGACGCCGAGCGCGATAGGCCAGATGCGCTGCATCATCGGGCACCCACCTCCCCCGCCGTCTCGGCGAGCAAGCGGGCGAAGTAGTCCTCGAGTGAATCGCGCATCGGCGCGATCGCCTCTATCCGGCCACCGGCGTCATCCACGGCGTCCACCGCCGCACGGACAGCGTCATCAGCAACCGAGAAGACCCACACGCCGCCGGACACGGCGACGTTGACGGCGTGCTCGGCGAGCGTCGACGGCAACGAATCCCCGAGACCTCGCGCCCTGATGGACGTCCGCCCCTCGATGTCAAGGAGCGTGTCGAGATCCCCTTTCGCCGCTACGCGGCCCGCGTTCAAGATCGTCACCTCGTCGCAAACGGTCTCCACTTCGGACAGCTGATGCGATGAGAGGAGCACGGTGACGCCCGAGTCGCGCAACGACAGCATCAAGTTGCGCACATCTCGTTGGCCCACAGGATCGAGGCCCGACGCCGGCTCGTCGAGGACGACCACCGTCGGCTCGTTGATGAGCGCCTGTGCGATACCGAGGCGCTGCAGCATCCCCCGTGAGAACGTCGAGAGCGTCGAGCGCTCGCGTCCCGCGAGACCGACACGCTCCAGAAGAGCACTGGTGCGTCCCGCGATCTCGCTGCTGGGCACACCCGAGAGTTGCGCGTACAACTTCAGCGCGTGCGCTGCCGTGAGGTGCTGCGGAAAGTACGGCTGCTCTGGCATGAACCCCACGCCACGCCGGCCCGCCGGAAGCGTCGAATCCTCGCCGAGGATCCGGAACATCCCGGCGGTGGGACGCACGAGCCCAAGGAGCATCTTGATGGTGGTCGTCTTGCCCGCGCCGTTCGGGCCGAGGAGCCCGTGGATCGTGCCCGGCGCGACCGAGATCGAGACATCGGCGACGGCCTCGCGAGACGGCGCGCCGACGATCGGCTTGTACGCCTTGCGAGCGCCCTCGATATGGATGGCGGGTGCGGTGGTCTGGCTCATGGTGCTTACGGGGTCACCTCTCTCGACTTCTCCTTCGCCACCAGGAATTCCTCGTAGGTCTCACAGAACGTGTGCGACCCGTCGGCCCCGGTGAGCACGTAGTAGATGAACTCGGTCTCGGCCGGTGAAGCGGCGGCCTCTATCGAGGCAAGGCCCGGGCTGGCGATAGGTCCGGGTGGCAGGCCAGCGTACTTATACGTATTGTACGGACTTTCGACCGTGAGGTCGCTGTTGAGCAACCTCGGCCGGTTCTTCTTGATCACGTACTCTATCGTGGCATCGATCTCGAGCTTCATACCGATCGCGAGGCGGTTGTAGATGACCGAGCTCACCATCGGGCGCTCCTCGGCGATGCGCGCCTCACGTTCCACCATCGACGCGAGTGTCACCATCTGGTGGAGTGTAAGGTCACGGGAGGTCGCGTACGAGGTGTCCACCGTCGCGACCTCGGCATCGAACTGGTCGAGCATCATCTCGATCACCTCAGAGGCCACCGCACCCTTCACGATGCGGTACGTCTTCGGAAAGAGATAGCCCTCAAGGGAGCCTTCGTGGACGTCGGCAAGATAAGGGTGTTCGGCTGCGAACTCGGCCGCCCTGCCCTTCGCGAGCGCGAGGAACTCCTCACGCGGGATGCCGACCTGCTCCTGCAGGCGGTCCGCTATCTGCTCGGCGGTGAATCCCTCAGGGATCGTGACCGTGACGTACTCGATCGGCGGACCGGAAAGCAGCCGGTCGCGGACATCTTCGTATGCCATACCGGTGGTGAGATCGTAGATGCCCGAGCGCAGCTGGCCGTCGATGCCGTCGAGCCGGGCGCGCAAACGGAACATCGACCCGTTGTCGATGACGCCCGCCTCAGCAAGGATGGCCGCGATGTCGCCCGTGGAGGCGCCTGCGGGAATCTCGAGCTGCACGGCGATACCGTGCTCCACATCAGACTCGACGGCGAAGAAGAGCTGCCAGGCCGTGTACGCCGGAACGACCACCAGAACGATCGCGAGCACCCCCGCAACGAGAGTGACGAGCGTACGACGACGCGAGCGTCCGTCGGGCCGCCGGATCCCGCGTCCGGCCGAAAGTTCATCGTTGGAGCTCATGTCCGCCTCCCCGCCTGTTCGGCGTCGAGCCAGGTCTGCAACAGCAGCGCAGCGGCGACCTTGTCGAGCGAACCGCGTTGCTCCCTGTCGCTCAGCCCCGCTGCCCGCATCGCGCGGCGGGCCTCCGCACTCGAGTTCCGCTCATCCTGGAACGCCAACGGCAGACCGAGGGCGGCGGCCAACCGGTCGGCGACCTCGCGAACCGCGGCCGCCTGGGGACCCTCGTCACCGGACAGCGTGAGCGGCAGGCCGACCACGAGCTGCCCGACCTCGTAATCCTCAACGATACGTGCGAGTGAGCGCATGTCGCGTGCAAGCTCGCGTGCATCGAGCACGACCAATGCCGAAGCGACGGCGCCGTCGGGGTCGGAGACCGCGACGCCCACACGCACGGACCCGATGTCGAGACCGAGCGCGCGCATGATCCGCTACTCCACTCCGAGGATGCGTCGGGCTTCCGCGAGCGCGGCGTCCACACCTGTCGCGTCCTTGCCGCCCGCCTGTGCCATCTCCGGCCGTCCGCCACCGCCGCCCTTGATGTGCGGGGCGACCTGGCGGATAACCGCACCGGCGTCGAACCCGGCCGTGACTGCTCCCGGCGCGCCGGCCGCAAGAAGAATCGGCGCACCGCCGTCAGGATCGACCGACGCCAGGACGACCGCCGCATCGGCACCGGCGCGGGTGCGTAGCGTATCCCATATGCCCCGGAGTTCTCCGGGTGCCATATCCGGGACGCGAGCCACCAGCAGCCGGTAACCCACATCGACAGCCGCCTCGAGCATGCTCAACGGATCGAAGGACGAGGCAGCGCTCTTCGCGCGCTTGGCGGCTACTTCGAGCTCTTTCGCTCGCTTCACGAGCGCAGCGGCACGCTCGGCGACATCGAACGGGCCCACCTTGAGGGCAGCGGCGGCGTGAGCGAGTTGCGCCTCCACGCGCTCGAGGTACGCCAGCGCATCGAAACTCGTCACAGCCTCGATGCGGCGCAGGTTGGCGCCCACGCTGCCCTCGGAGGTGATCTTGACGAGCCCGATCTCACTGCTGCGACCTACGTGCGTGCCACCGCAGAGCTCCTTGCTGAAGTTGCCGACCTCAAGCACGCGCACGATCTCGCCGTACTTCTCGCCGAAGAGCGCAGTCACGCCCATCTCGCGTGCGGTGACGAGCGAGGTCTCGTAGTTGCGCACCGGGTGGTTCTCCATGATCTTGTGGTTCGCCATCTCTTCTATGCGACGCAGCTGCTCGGCAGAGACCGCCTCGAAGTGCGTGAAGTCGAAGCGCAGGCGCTCGGGAGTGACAAGCGACCCTGACTGCCGGACGTGATCGCCGAGGATGCGGCGAAGCGCCCAGTGCAGGATGTGCGTGGCGGTGTGGTTGCGGCGGATGCGCTCGCGGCGCATGACGTCGATCGAGGCGGTCGCTGCATCCCCTACCGACAGCGCGCCCGACTCCAGCATGCCGGAGTGCGCGATCAAGCCCGGTACCGGGAAACGAGTGTCACGGACCGCGAAGACGGTGTCGTCCGCCGTGATCGTGCCCGTGTCGCCCACCTGACCGCCCTGCTCCGCGTAGAACGGCGTCGCTGCCAGCACGATGTCGGCGGCAATACCCGCCTCCACCCGATCGACCGAGACCCCGTCAACCACGATGCCTACCACCGTGGTCGCAGCCTCATCGTGCGCGTAGCCGAGGAACTCGGTCGCACCGGTGCGTGCGATCCCATCGAACGCACTGCCGATCGTGGACCACGACTCATCCTTCACGGCGGCCCGTCCGCGTTCGCGCTGCTCCTCCATCGCCGCAGCGAAGGCGTCGCTGTCGACCTCGAGCCCGGCCTCGGCCGCGATCTCGGAGGTCAACTCGAACGGGAACCCGTAGGTGTCATGGAGCGTGAACGCGCGCACACCGTCGAGGACCGTGCCTCCTTCGGCTTTCGTGCGTTCGATCGCTGCGTCGAGGAACGCGAGCCCCTGGCGAAGCGTGGTGCCGAAGCGCTCCTCCTCGGATGCGACGATGCCACGGATGAGATCCGCGTGCTCGACGAGCTCGGGGTATGGCGTACCCCAGCGCTCGATCACGGTGTCGATGAGCCGGAGCATGAACGCGTCGTCGACGCCGAGGAGCCGACCATGGCGGATAGCGCGGCGGAGCAGGCGCCGCAGCACGTAGCCGCGGCCTTCGTTGCTCGGCAGAACGCCGTCGGCGATCAGGAACGCCACCGCACGCGCGTGGTCCGCGAGGATGCGCAGCGACACGTCACTCTTGGCCGCAGCGCCCAGCGTCGCGCCAGTGATGTCCTCGGCCACTCCTACGAGCGCACGAAGGTCATCCGTCTCGAAGTTCGTGTGGACGCCCTGCATGATGGCGGCCACGCGCTCGAGCCCCATGCCCGTGTCGATGTTCTGCTTGGGCAGCGGCGTGAGCGTCCCGTCCTCGGCGCGGTCGTACTGCATGAACACGAGGTTCCAGTACTCTACGTATCGGTCGCAGTCACAGCCGGGCGCGCAGGTGTCCAGTCCGCAGCCCACTTCAGGCCCCTGGTCGTAGTAGAGCTCGGAGCACGGACCGCACGGACCGGTGGGGCCGGCGCTCCAGAAGTTGTCTTTGGCACCCATGCGCACGATGCGGTCCTGCGGGACGCCCACCTCATCGCGCCAGATAGCCTCGGCCTCGTCGTCGTCCTCGTAGATCGAGAACCAGAGGCGGTCGGGATCCATACCCAGCACCGCAGTGGAGTACTCGTAGGCCCACGCACACGCCTCGTGCTTGAAGTAGTCGCCGAAACTGAAGTTGCCGAGCATCTCGAAGAAGCTGTGGTGGCGTCCCGTGGTGCCGATGATGTCGATGTCGGTGGTGCGCGCGCACTTCTGGCAGGTGGTGGCCCGTGTCACGCCGATGTCCCGCGCGCCTAGGAAGACCGGCTTGAACTGCACCATGCCGGCCGAGGTGAGCAGCAGCGACGGGTCGTCGGGAACGAGCGATGACGAGGGCAGGCGCTTGGAGCCCTTGCTCTCGAAGAACGACAGGAAACTCTCTCGGATCTCAGCGGACTTCACTTAGGCGTTCTCCTCGGCGGTCTCGTTCGCGTCCTCTGCGGTCATCTGTGTCTCGGGATCGGTCGTCGGGCACTCACAGGTGTCGTCGTCTTTGGTGCGGAACAGCGCCCCGTCCTCTGAGGCAAGCTTCGAGTCGGTGTACTTCTCGAAGTAATAGACGAACAGACCCTTGCTGATGGCGGCCACGGGAATCGCGAGCACCAGGCCAGCGAAGCCGAACAGCGTACCACCGGCGAGCAGCGAGAATATCACCAGCAGCGGGTGCAGGTCGACCTGCTCGGACATCACCCGCGGCTGGATGAATATCTCGGTGACCTGCTGGGCGCCCACACATACGATGAGCGCGCCCGCGATGTGAAGCGGACTCACGAACGCGGCTGCGATACCCGCGATGACCGCGATGAGTGCGGGTCCGATCCACGGGATCACGTTGAACACACCGGCGAGCAAGCCGATGACGAGCGAGTAGGGCACACCGACCAACGACAAGCCGACCGTCACGATGATAGCCGTGGCCGAGGAGAGCACGAGCTGGCCGCGGAAATACCCGCTCAGGATCCGGGACACCTTCTGCGTGACGATGCTCGCCTCGTCCCGGCGATGCGGCCCGGCGAGCAGCACCGCCTCCTTGTTGATGACGGGCAGGTCCTTCAACACCCAGAACCCCACGACGAGTGCGAGAACGAAGTTGCCCAGGAGCGAAACCGCCGAGCCACCCACGCTGAACACTTCCTTGGCAAGCGTGGCCGACCACTCGGCAGACTGCTCGGTGATCGTCTCCTGCAGGTTCGCCAGCGCCTCTTCGAGCCACGGCGGGACGATCAGTGCCTGGTAGCGGGTCTGGAGATCGAGCAGCATCTCGCTTGCGCGATCGTAGTACCTCGGGAACGCCATGATGAACTCGCGGACCTGCTCCACGAGCGCCGGAACGATGAAGCCAAGCGCTGTGCCGAGGACGACGAAGCCGATGAGATAGCACAGCCCCACCGCCGTGCCCCGCTTCATCCCCCGCTGCTCGAGGTACGCGACCGGAGAGCGGAACACGAACACGATCACGACCGCCAACAGGAACGGCACGAGGGCGGCCGACACCTTGCCGAGCAGCCATCCGGCAGCCGTGAGCAGGATGCCGATGCCCACGAGCGACCACGTGACCGTGAGGACGTGCGCCCAGCGATCCCTCGGCTCGTAGTGGATGAGCGACTTCGGCATCTACCCCTCCTCGACAACGATGTGCTCGCGGAGCACCTTGAGCGTCTTGCGCAGGAGCCTCGAGACCTGCATCTGCGAGATGCCGAGCGTCGTCGCGATCTCGGTCTGCGTGAGCCCCTGGAAGAAGCGCAGGTACAACACCCGCTGCTCCTGGGGAGCCAGGTATTTCAGCGCCTCGGAAAGCGTGGTGCGATCGTCGACGAGGGCCATGAGCTGGTCGTCTTCGCCGATGTACTCGAGGATGCTGAACGAGTCGCTACCGTCGACGTTGCGGTCGCTCTCCAGCGAGACGAAGTTGTACGCCTCACTCGTCTCAAGAGCGGCGAGCACGTCCTCGGCAGTCACATCGAGATACGCCGCGATCTCGATGATCGTGGGCGATCGCTGTAGGTTCTGCGTGAGCGCATCCACGGCCTGATTCACCCGGAACGACAACTCCTGCAATCGGCGCGGGACCTTGATGGCCCATCCCTTGTCGCGGAAGTATCGCTTCAGCTCGCCGACGATCGTCGGCGTCGCATAGGTGGTGAACTCCACCTCTCGGCCGGTATCGAAGCGGTCGATCGCCTTGATCAGCCCGATGGTGCCCACCTGGATGAGATCGTCGATGGGTTCCCCGCGGTTGCGGAAGCGGCTCGCCAGGTACTTCACCAGATTGAGGTACATCGTGATGAGCTCGTCCCGCGACTCCTCGTCGCCGAACTCGTGGTAGTGCAGGAACAGCGTGCGCGTACGCGCCTTGTCCCACACCAACCGCCGCTCCTGTCGTTTAGCGGTCCTAGGCAAGGTCGCCCTCCGGAGACGCCGCGCGGCGGCTCAACTTGAGCGTGCACGAATCCGCGCCGCGACTGATCTCGAACTCGTCGCACACGGAACGGAGGATGAACTCGGAGTAGCCTTCGGATGCCGATCGGTCCGCCTCCACCGCGCAGCGCGCGGGCAGCGGGCCCACCTCAGCGCTCAGGACACCATCCTCGACAAGGAACGCGAAGGTGACCTCGGCCTGCTCGCCCGCGCACTCGCACGCGTAGACGAACGCCTCCTCGGCACCGATGCGCACGTCATCGACCTCGTCGTAGGACATCCCGATGCGTGCCGCCAGCTCTGCGGCGGTCATCCGCACCGTTCGCGCATACTCCCCGCGCGCCGGGACGGTCAGCGTGACTCGGTCCTTACTCATGGGTCCTCCTCGAGGCGGGCATCGTCGATCGGCCGCCCCTCATGCGCGGAAAGAACGTGCCAGCCGCGCCAGCCCATGAGCCGCACGGTTGACCGGCGAGCGTATGAACTCGCTCGCCGTGGAGACCGCATCGCCGACCTCTTCGGCCTGCGTCACGATGGCATCGACGCGGAGCAGCTCTGCATTGACGGCGTCGACGGTCACATCCGCCTTGTCGAGCAGCGGGACGAGCCGGCTGCGCACGTCTTCGACCGCCACGAGCAGGTCTCTGACCGCAACGACGAGCACGCGGACGGCGTAGATCCCCGCGAGTACCAACACGATGGTGATGATGGTGAGAGCGATGCCGAGCACGCTTGCGACGTCCACCGTTCGCCCCCTGGGATCACGGGCTGAAGATACCCGCTCAGTGTAGCAAACGCACCTGCTCAGGGCCTATCGTCAGGGTCGTCAGCCGCGGCCGTGTCAGCGTGGTCGGGCGCGCCGTGCGGGCGGAAGTACCGCGTACCGGCGAGTCCGTCCGGGAGATACTGCTGCTCCACGTGGCCGTCGGGAAAGTCGTGCGGGTACTTGTACGTCGCGTACTCCTCCGCACCGGGGCGATGCCGGTCACGCAGATGGTCGGGCACGAGTCGGGCGTCGCCCTCACGAACGTCACGCAGCGCCTCGTCGATCGCGAGGTACGCCGCGTTGCTCTTCGGCGCGCAGGCCAGGTAGATCGCCGCATGCGCCAGGTTGATGCGCGCTTCCGGCCACCCGATCGATTCGGCGGCCTTGAACGCGGCGTGCGCCACGAGCAGCGCCTGCGGGTCCGCCATGCCGATGTCCTCCGAAGCGAAGATCATCATGCGCCGCGCGATGAACTTGGGATCCTCGCCACCGTTGACCATACGCGCGAGCCAGTAGACGGCCGCGTCCGGATCGCTCCCGCGCATCGACTTGATGAACGCCGAGATGACGTCGTAGTGCACATCACCTGTCTTTTCGTACGGGACAGCCCTCACGGCGGTAGCACGCGTGACGTGCTCTGCTGTCACCTCGCCGCTCCCGGCGCTGGCAGACGCGAGTTGGGCGGCGAGCTCGAGTGTGGTGAGCGCGATGCGCGCATCGCCGCCGGCGAGCTGCACGATCAGATCGAGCGCGGGGGGCGCAACGGTGACCGACGCGCCCAGGCCCCGGTCGGTGTCGGTGATGGCACGCGTCACGATGTCACGGATGTCCTCGTCGGTGAGCGGGATGAACTCGACGATCCGGGAGCGGCTGATAAGCGGCGCGTTGACCTCGAAGAACGGGTTCTCTGTGGTGGCGCCGATCAGAACGATCAACCGGTCCTCCACGGCGTGCAGCAGCGCGTCTTGCTGCGACTTGTTGAAGCGGTGGATCTCGTCGATGAACAGCACCGTGCGTCGGCCGGTCATCTTGAGACGCTCCCGCGCCTGCTCGATGACGGTCCGCACGTCCTTCACGCCGGCGTTCACTGCCGAAAGCTCGGACACGTACGCGTTCGTGATGCCCGCGATGATGCGGGCGAGGCTCGTCTTGCCCGTGCCTGCAGGCCCGTAGAAGATCAGCGACGAGAGCGCGTCCAGCTCGATCGCGGTCCTGAGCACGGTGCCGGGGCCGACCGCATCGGCCTGGCCCACGAACTCGTCGAGAGTGCGCGGGCGCATACGCGCAGCGAGCGGAGCCCCTGCTGCGAGGCGCTGCTCGGCCGCATCGTCGAAGAGGTCACGCACGGCTAGCGGGTGGCCCGCTCCACCTCACGCCTGAGGCTGCCCTGCTCGGTGTAGCCTTTGCTGCGCCAGGTGATGAACCCGCCACCATCGACGACGAGAACATACGGCGTGCTCGCTGCTCCGAGCTCGGCGGCATAGGTGACGGCGGCGAGCGTCGCCGGATCGTTGGCGTCACCGCCGATATCGAACGTCACCAGGTCGATCAGGCCGCGATAGTCATTCATGACGGCATCGACCTCGGCGCGGGTCGCGCCGGTGACCTGCTGCGCCGGATCGTAGAACAGGATCAGCATGGCCCGGCCCCGATCGAGCTTCTCCTGGAAGACCGCCGGCGTCTCGGTCGTCGTGAACGACGGGAAGGGAGCGGGCGTCAGGTCGGTGTCGTTCGCCGACTTGTCGGCGACCGTCACCTCTTCCACTGTCGCGGCAGGAGGGGTGGGTTCGGTCGTCGCCTCGGCGGGGACCTCCTCCTCGCCACCACCACAGCCGACGAGCGTGAGTGCGAACAGTGCTACGACGAGAGCTACGACGATCTTGCGCATCTGCATCCTCCACTGGCTCGGGAAAAAGCCGAACCCCGCCCTGCGTGGTCGGCCGGGTGAACCTGCCTAAGCAGGTGGGTGCCCGCACCGTGAGTTCGTGCTTCCCCGAAGGGCTACCAGTTCCTCACGAAATGTAGGGCTCCCGGTGAAGAAGTGTTGGCTCGACCGCTGACACCGATGCCACGCAAGGCAAGGCACCATCATGGTAGCACCAGGGACGCGCGCATGCACTCGCCGGTCACGCGCCAACGTCGAGCTGCCCCTCGTCCGCCGCGCCCAGTTCGCGCTCCACACGCGCGCTCAACCTTCGGTGGGCCCACACGAACGCCGCCGCGAACGCCACGCCACCGATCAGGATGGCGAGTGCGACGAGCGGGTCATCGAGCCGGCCCCACGCGACAGCCAGGGCGAGCGCGATCACGGCAGCTACCCCCGTCACGCGGGTCCACCGGTTGTATCCGCGCGAAGCCAGGTCCCACTTGTAGATGGTTCCCAGGCCGACGAACGCGAGCGATGCGACGATGACCACGCCGGATGCGAAGAGGATCGACAGTGACACGGTTCGGCTCTCCCCTAATCGGTCTTGAGGTGGACCTCACGGAGCTGACGCTGACTGACCACATCCGGGGCGCCCGTGAGCGGATCGGCGCCCGACGAGGTCTTCGGGAAGGCGATGACATCCCGGATCGAGCTCGCCCCGGCGAGCAGCATCACAAGGCGGTCGAGCCCGAGGGCGATCCCGCCGTGCGGCGGTGCGCCGAAGGAGAGCGCCTCCAACAGGAAGCCGAACTGCTCCCGGACCGCCTCCTCGGAATGGCCGAGGCGGGCGAGCACGCGCATCTGAAGATCGGCGCTGTGGATGCGCAAGGTCCCCCCGCCGATCTCGTAACCGTTCATGACGAGGTCGTAGCTGTACGAGCCGACCTCGAGGGGCGCCGACTCGATCTTGTCGACGTCTTCTGCGCGCGGCATCGTGAAGGGGTGGTGGTTCGCGGCGTAGCGCTGCTCCTCGACGTCGTACTTGAACATCGGGAAGTCGACGACCCACAGCGCGTCGAAGCCAACGCGGTCCACGCCGAGTTCATCGGCCATCTTGAGACGGAGTATGCCGAGCACCTCGTTGGCAACATCGCGTGCGTCCGCGATCATCAGCACCAGATCGCCCGGCTCGATGGCGAGCGTCTCGCGCAGGCCCGCCATCTCCTCGGCGGTGAAGAACTTCGCGATCGGTGAGCGCACGTCACCCTCGGTGGGGAACGCTGCCCACGCGAGGCCCTTGGCGCCGGCATCGAGCGCCACCTGGTTGAGCGCGTCGATCTTGCCGCGACTCCAGTCGCCTGCGCCCTTCGCGTTCAGTCCCTTGATGACGCCACCGCTTCCGAGCGCGCCGGCGAAGACCTTGAACCCGCTCGACGCGAAGACACCCGAAAGGTCCGCGAGCTCCATGCCGAGGCGCGTGTCCGGACGGTCGGAGCCGTAGCGGTCCATGGCCTCGGCGTACGTCATGCGGCGCAGCGGCACGTGCAGGTCGACGTCCGCCTCCTTCATCACCTCGTGCATGACGTCCTCCATCATCTGAAGGACGTCGTCCTCGCTCACGAACGACATCTCGATGTCCACCTGCGTGAACTCGGGCTGGCGGTCCGCGCGCAGATCCTCATCGCGGAAGCAGCGCGCGATCTGGTAGTAGCGCTCGATGCCGGCCACCATGAACAGCTGCTTGAACAGCTGCGGCGACTGCGGAAGCGCGTAGAACTTGCCCGCGCTCATGCGGCTCGGCACGATGAAGTCACGCGCGCCCTCCGGCGTGGACTTCCCGAGGATCGGCGTCTCGACCTCCATGAAGCCGCGACTCTCGAGCGAGCGGCGGAACCGCTGCGTCACCCGGTCGCGGAGTGCGAGCGCCGAGAAGACCTCCGGGCGGCGGATATCGAGGTAGCGGTAGCGCATCCGCGTGACCTCGTCGGTGTCGATCCCGGCCTCGATCTCGAAGGGCGGGGTCTCACTCGCGTTGAGTACCTCGGCCTCTGTGATGACAACCTCGACCTCACCGGTGGGCATGTTCGGGTTCTCCGTGCCCTCGGGGCGGCGGCGCACCGTGCCGGTGAGCTTCACGACCCACTCGGGACGCACCCGCTCGGCGGTGATGAACGCCTCGCCCGAGGTGTCCGGGTCGAACGTGCACTGCACGATGCCGCTCCGGTCCCGCAGGTCGATGAAGATGAGGCCGCCGTGGTCGCGTCGCTTGGCGACCCAGCCGGCGACGGTGATGGTCTCGCCGACGTTCGCGGCGGTCAGCGACCCCGCGGTGTGGGTGCGCATCGAATAGCGTGCATCGAACATCGGATCGTATCTCCTCTAGCCGAGTGAAGCGGCGACAGTGGCCTCGGCGGCCGACATCGCCACGCGTGTCTCCTCTTTCGTGCCCATGTCCCGCAGCGTGAACTCGCCCGCGGCCACCTCGTCAGGTCCGAGGACCGCGACGAACCGTGCGCCGAGGCGATCGGCCTGCTTGAACTGCGACTTCAGGCTGCGTCCCTGGTGATCGAGCTCGGCGGCGATGCCCGCGTCCCGCAACCGCTGCGCGAGAGCGAACACCTCGGCGGTCACGCTGTCGTCCACGCGGGCGATGTAGACCTCGGCACGGGACGGCGCCGGCACCTCGATGCCCGCGGCCTGCATGGCGAGCAGTGTGCGCTCGAAGCCGAGCGCGAAGCCGAGGCCGGGCGTGGGCGGGCCGTCGTACTCCTCCATCAGGCGGTCGTAGCGCCCTCCCCCGCCGATGGCGTTCTGCGAGCCGAGCCCGGCGTCCACCTGGATCTCGAACACGGTGCGCGTGTAGTAGTCGAGCCCGCGCACGAGCGTCGAGTCCTCAACGTAAGGGATGCCGAGCGCGTCCAGGTGCGCCTTCACGGCGGCATAGTGCGCTGCGCACTCGTCGCAGAGCTCGTCGCGCAGCAACGATGCGGCTGACATCACTTCGCGGCAGCCGGGGTTCTTGCAGTCGAACGCACGCAGCGGGTTGGTCTCGGCGCGCCGCACGCACTCTTCGCAAAGTCCGCGCGCGTGCTCCCTGATGAACGTCGCGATGGAGTCACGGTACGCAGGACGGCAGTTCTCGTCGCCCATCGAGTTGAGCAGCAGCCGCATGCTTTCGGCCGGGAGTCCGAGCGCTTCGAAGTACCGCCACAGCACGGTGATGACCTCGGCATCCGCGGTGGGCTCGGCGGCGCCGAGCACCTCGATACCGATCTGCCAGAACTGCCGCATGCGGCCCTTCTGCGGGCGCTCGTAACGGAACATCGGGCCGGCGTAGTAGAGCTTCGCCTGCGCACCGTTGGCGGTGAGGTTGTGCTCGAGCGAGGCGCGCACCACGCTCGCGGTCCCCTCGGGTCGCAACGTGATGGAGCGACCGCCCTTGTCCTCGAAGGTGTACATCTCCTTCGAGACGATGTCGGTGGCCTCGCCGATGGCGCGCGTGAAGACCTCGGTGTGCTCGAACAGCGGCGTGTACACCGGCTCGTAGCCGTACCGCGAGAAGAGGTCCTGCGCGGTGCGCTGCAGGTGCTCCCACGCGCGAGCCACGTCGGGGAGCATATCGGCGGTGCCTTTGGGTGCCTGTGCGTTCACGCGAACGAGCCTCTTCGTAGCCGGGGACCTGCGGGTAACGAGTGTAGCCGAAGTGCGCGGACTACGTCCCGATGAGATACGCCCCGTGGACCGACTGGTACACGATCGCCACACCGAGGAGCGCGAAGAGCACAACCGGCAGTGGAACGATCGCCGCCCACGCGAACTTCTTGTCGCGCCACCCCTTCGTCACACGCAGGTGGATGGCGATCGCGTAGCAGAACCAGGAGATGAGCGACCAGGTCTCGATCGGATCCCATCCCCAGTAGCGGCCCCACGCTTCGTTCGCCCAGATGGCACCCGCGACGATCATGATCCCGAGGAAGATGAACCCGGCCGCGAGGAACTTGAAGGTGAGGTCATCGAAACGCAGGAGCTTCGATTCGGATGCTTCGGGGTCGTCCGGACGCTTCGAGAGTGCGATGTAGAGCACCGCAAAGGCGAACGAGGTGATGAACGAGCCGTACGCGAGCTTGGCGAACGCGACGTGAATGCCCAGCCAGTAGCTTGCGAGCGTGCCCGTCAGGTCCATGTCGGCGGTCGGCGCCATCATCGCGGCACCCAGCGACAGGAACGACAACGGCATCAGCACGGTGCCCACGACCCGGACCGCCCTGTTGCGCCATGCCAGGACCAGAAAGGCCAGGGCCGAGACGAACGCGAACGAGGAGACGACCTCGTAGAAGCCCAGATACGGCCCGTGGCCGACGCGGACCCAGCGGATACCGATCGCCCCTGCGTGCACCACGAGTCCCGCGGCCACGACGAACAGTGACACGGCGACCAGATTCGGCTTGCGGAAGACGTAGCCGATGATGAGCCCTACGGCCGACAGCGCATACAGCGTCACCGTAGCCCACATGATGATGATCTCGGCGGTCACGGGCGTTCACCCTTTCCTTCGGCAGCCCGGCACAGGACATCTCCTACCGCGGATGCGAACACGAGTTCCGAACGCGGCTGGCGTGTGCGCGCATGGAGCGACGTTCCCCGTTCGCTCTCCACGAGCATGACCCAGACGGCCTTCGGCGGCAACAACAGCGCGAGCGCCAGACCGATGACGGCGATGGCCAGCACCGCGTACAGCGGGTAGACCGACCAGTCATCGACGACGGAGAGCCGTGCGTAGTAACCGACGTCGTCGAGACGAAGCGTTGCGCCGCCCCCGACGTCGATCGACTCGCCGAGGCCGACGGTGCCCGTCGCCTCCACGCCGTCCACGATGCGCGTCCACGCCACACGGGGCTCTGCCGGAACGACCCAGGGCGCGACGTCTCCCGTGATGTCGAGGGGGATGCCCGTCTGCACCGTCACTGTGCCCCCGTCAGCGCTGTCGACGACCAACGGGCTGTACGCCTCGACCACCGGCGATTCCGCGGAGAAGTCGTAGAACACGTCGGTGGTCTGCTCCTCGGCGGGGCCGATGAGGGTGAAGCGGGCACTCAGGCCATACGCGTTCGCATGGACGAGCATCGATCCGTAGCGCAAGGGGCTGTTCGGGTAGACGAGGTGCCGGGCCACACGCGTATCGCCTCGCCACAGTTCGACGAGGGGTGCGGCCCCGCGGTCGACGCCGGCCACCACATGATCGCGGCGCAACTCGGTGACGCGGACGGTCAGTCCCGTGAAGTCCGCATCGTGCAGGATGCCCTCTTCGAGCGTGCCGTACGATGAGGCGACATCGGGGCGGCCCGATCCTACCGGCACGCCCATGAGCCCTTCGGCGCGGGTGAGGCGCCCCGCCGCGACCACGACGAACAGCGCGACCAGCGCCCAGTGGAACACCGGGCTGCCAAGAAGCGCGATCCGGGGCGTGGCCGCCACCAGCCGGCCCTCCCCGACCTGAACCCGCAGACGCATCGCACGCAAACTTCGTCCGACGTCCTGCAGCACGGAGCCCGCCTCGGCCTCGGAAGGCAGCGCCACGGCGATCTGCGGCGTGCTCGCGAGGCGCTCAACGAACGCTGCCGATGCGGAGGTCCCCGTGCGCCACGCACGCGCGGCACCTGCGGTGCGCTCCCAGGCACATGCGCCCGTGGCGAGTGCCAGCGCCGTGGCGATCGCATAGAAGAGCGGGTTGGCATAGGCGCGCGCGAAGTCACCTTCGGTGACCGACGTGGCGACCGCCGAGTACGCGACGAACGCCCCGATGAGCCAGAACGCCAGCGTGCGCGATCGAAGCAGGTTGTAGATGCGCCTCACCGGACTACTCGCCACTCACCCCGGACGACTCGATGCGCCGCCTGACCTGGCGCCACATCACCGCGCCGGCGATCACGGCGGCCACCTCGACCACATGCTTGACCGCGATCGCCACACCGAGATCCCCGCGCACCGCCCCGAGGTCGTGCGTGTTGAAGGTGATGAGCCGGGGGATGCCTCCGAGGATGACCCACACCAGCGCCGCATTCGCGAACCGCGTGAGTGTGGGGTACGCGCGACCCAGCAGCGCGAGGTCGCCGGGGGCGTCGGCGCGTGCACGCCGCTCGAGCACCCACATGATCACCGCTGCGGCGATCAGCGTGGCCGTAGCCACGTCATGGAAGTAGTTGTTCATGATCACGAGTATGTCGAGTACGTTCACGTCAGCTCCCTATCCGCTTCATGCGAGTCGTCATCGTCACACGATACGCCGGAATCGGGAAGCCCCGCCTCGCGTGCCCCGGCTTCAAACACCGCGATCGCGGCATCGGCGCGCGCACGGGCAGCGGGATCGTCCGCACCGGCCACCAGTTCCTCCATGACCAGGGGACATGAGGCGACGATCGCGTCGGCCTCACCTGCCGACGCGCCCGCAGCCGCCTCGGCCTCCCGGCGGAGCCCGACGGGGTCTGCCGCGGCATCGCGGCTGGTGATGCGGCCCATCTTGAAGTCGATCGAGAAGTTGACGTACGCCTCGAGGAGGCGGAAGACGCGACGGTCGCCCATGGGCCCGACCGTGCGCTCGCTGGGCATCTCGTCCACCCGCCCGTCGACGACCTTCGCCCTGCCGATGATCTCGAAGCCGTCATCGCCGTCCGTGTATCCGAGGTTGTCGGTCTGCACGCCGAGGACAGTGGGTAGGTTCGCCAGGTCGTAGTGCTGCAGCAGTCCCACCTCTCCCCGTGGCAGGACCACACCCGTTGACGGATCCACGGCGCACACCCGCGTCCACGGCGGCGCGACCTTGCGGCGCGCCCCTTCACGTCCGGCGTGAGCGTCGCGCAGCGCGCTGTCGAAGTAGTTGGTGGCGCTCTCGGCCATGCCCAGCGTGTTGATGCAGTGCGTCTCCGGAACGCCGAGGACCTCGGCGGCGAGCCGGTAGAAGTCGTCCCGCGTCACCACACCGAAGCGTCCGCGGTAGCCCCCGCCGTCGCAGATCCGGCTCCCCGCCGGCACGGCGAACCGGCGGCCCTTGCGGCGACAGGCGTTGAAGAAGTAGACGAACGCCGAGGTCGAGCCCACGAGCGCGACCGGCACACCCGTCGCCTGCGCACGCTCCAGGGCGGCCACCAGCGCACGCACATCGATGCCGCTGCGGCCCACGAGGAACACGCTGTCCTCGGTGCCGAACGCCCGGCGGGTCTGATCCATCCCGATCGCCATGCCCATCGACGGGGCCAGGTCGGGTCCGGGGGTCATCAGAAGGAGCCTGCAGCGCTGCCCTTCGGAGAAGTCGGGGAACAGATATGCCCCGGTCATCACGCGGTTCGCCGTGAAGATCAGGCGCTTGCCGTCCTTGTCGCGGAAGATCCTCCCCCGCTGGTTCGGCGAGGTCGTGCCGCTGGTGAGGTTGGCGAGCACGGCCTCCTCGAGCGGGAAGGAGGCGACCACGTCGTCTTTGAACGCATCGGTCGGATACGCGGGCACGTCCTCCCAGGAGCGGACCGTATCGGGGGAGGCGCCGGCGGCGTCGCAGAACGCCCGGTACGGCCCGTTGTTCGCGTACTGCCGCGCGAAGACGCGCATCGCGAGATCGTCGAAGCGGTCCCGATCGCCCTCCGGACCGGATCCGATCAGATCCAGGATGTCGTCGACCAGACCGTCGTGTGCGGTGTTCGTCATCGTGACAGTGGCTCCCTGGCGGCTCGAGGACGGGTCACGCTCGGGGGAAGTAAGGGTTCACCCGTCGCTCCCTGCCGATGGTGGTCTCCGGGCCGTGGCCCGGGTGCACGCGCACTTCATCCGGCAGTTCGGCAAGACGGGCGATAGAACGCCGCATCGCGGCCATGTCGCCGCCCGGGAAATCCGTGCGACCGATGCTGCCGGCGAACAGCGTATCACCGCTGAAGAGGTGACCGTCGCCCAGCAGACAGATGCAGCCCGGGGTGTGGCCGGGCGTGTGCAGCACGGTCAGGGCGACGGCCCCCGCCACGATCGTGTCCCCGGCCGTGAGCACCCGGTCCGCGGACGGCGCGCTCACCTCGAAGCCGAAGGGTGCGCCGCCGGAGCCGACAGCCGTCGTGATCGAATCCGCATCGGCCTCATGCACCAGCAGCGGCGCAGCGGTGGCCGCCACCAGCTCGCGCACCGCGCCGATGTGGTCGAAGTGCCCGTGTGTGAGCGCCAACGCTCCGACCGGCGCCCCGCCAAGAGCATCGAGGATCTCGCCCGCCCCATCCGCCGGGTCGATCACGATCGCCGGACCTCCGGCGCCGTCATCGACGACCCAGCAGTTGGTGTCGAGCATCCCGAGCGTGAGCCTGCGCACCCTCATGCGCGGTCCACCCGCTTCTTGCCGCCCTCGGGCATGGTGCGCTTGGCGTCGAACACGCCCTCCACGCCGCGGACCTGGTTGAGCACACGCTGCAGTTGGTCCATGTGCCCGAGCTCGAACAGGAATCGCAGGTATGCCACACCCTGCCGGTCGGTGGAGACCGCCGCCGAGAGCACGTTCACCCCCGCGTCCGCCAGCGCGACCGAGATGTCCTGCAACAGACGGGTGCGGTCGAGCGCCTCGATGAGGATCTCCACCTGATAGGTGGTGGAGGCCCCGGTGTCCCATTCGACCTCGAGGATGCGCTCGGCACTCGAACTCACCAGCTCACGCGCGTTCGGGCAGTCGGCCCGGTGGACCGAGACGCCCCGGCCGCGCGTCACGAAGCCGACGATGTCGTCACCAGGCACCGGGTTGCAGCAGTGCGCGAGCCGGACGAGCACATCGTCGATGCCCTTCACGCGCACACCGGTGGCGCTCTTCCGACGGTTCACAGCGCGTGACGGCTGCAGGATCGGCAGAGTGGTCTCGCCCTCCGGCGCGAGTACCGGCGCATCGTCCTTCGCGAGCATCTTGATCAGTTTGGTGACCACCTGCTTCGGGCTCTGCTTCCCGCCACCGATCGCCGCCAGTAGGTCCTCGCCTTCGGCCAGGTTCATGTCCTTGGCGATGACATCGAGCGCCTTGCCGAGGGAGCTGGCACCCACATGCATACCCTGCTTGCGCAGGATCTTGCCGAGCTCGTCCTTGCCCTTGACCAGA
Organism: Actinobacteria bacterium UBA6100; assembly: GCA_002423585.1. Lineage (GTDB taxonomy): Bacteria > Actinomycetota > Coriobacteriia > Anaerosomatales > Anaerosomataceae > UBA6100. The sequence goes on along the minus strand of DIWS01000018.1, from coordinate 35,985 downwards.
TCGTCTTCGCGGCTCGCCTTTGAGAAGTAGCTCCGGATCTTGCTCCTGGCCGAGGAGGTGCGAACGACGTTCAGCCAGTCGCGGCTGGGCCACGAGTTCTTGTTGGTCAGGATCTCGACGCGGTCGCCCATCTCGAGCTCGTAGTCGAGGGTGACGATCGAGCCGTTCACCTTGGCACCCACGCAGTGGTGTCCCACCTCCGTGTGGATCATGTACGCGAAGTCGATCGGGGTGGAGCCGCGCCTGAGCGAGATCACGTCACCCTTCGGCGAGAAGACGAACACCTCGTCTTCGAACAGGTCGATCTTGAGCGCCTCCATGAACTCACGTGGGTCCTTGAGCTCGGTCTGCCATTCGAGCATCTGCCGAAGCCACGACAGCCGCTCGTCGAAGGCCTCGTCGGCACGCCCGCCTTCTTTGTAGCGCCAGTGAGCGGCGATGCCGTACTCCGCTGTCCGGTGCATCTCCTCGGTGCGGATCTGGATCTCGAGGGGGCGCCCCGCCGGACCGATGACGGTGGTGTGAAGCGACTGGTACATGTTGAACTTGGGCATCGCGACATAGTCCTTGAAGCGACCCGGAACCGGCTTCCAGATGGAGTGCACCGTGCCGAGCGCGCCGTAGACGTCCTTCACCGAATCCACGATCACGCGGAGCGCGATGAGGTCGTAGATCTCCGAGAAGTCCTTACCGCGATGCGTCATCTTCTGGTAGATGCTGTACAGGTGCTTCGGCCTGCCCGAGATGTCGCCGGTGATGCCGATCGCTTCGAGCTCGCTCGAGAGCTGGTCGATCACCTGGTGCAGGTACGCCTCGCGCGCGTCGCGGCTCTCGGCCACCATCTTCTGGATCTGCGCGAACTTCTTCGGCTCAAGGTAGTAGAACGCAAGGTCCTCGAGCTCCCACTTGATCGAGGAGATCCCGAGACGGTGTGCCAGGGGTGCGTAGATCTCCATCGTCTCGATCGCCTTGCGGTGCTGCTTCTCCTCCGAAAGCGCGCCGAGGGTCCGCATGTTGTGCAGGCGGTCGGCGAGCTTGATCAGGATCACGCGGATGTCCTTGGCCATGGCGATGAGCATCTTGCGCAGGTTCTGGCTCTGCGCCTCGGCGAGCGAGCTGAACTTGATGCGGCCGAGCTTGGTGACCCCGTCGACCAGGACCGCCACCTCATCGCCGAAACGCTCGCGGATCTCCTTGAGGCTCACCGCGCTGTCTTCCACCACATCGTGGAGGATCGCGGCCTGCAGCGTGGCCGTGTCCAGGTTCAGCCCCGCGAGGATCATCGCCACCTCGAGCGGATGGCTGATGAACGGCTCGCCGCTCTTGCGCATCTGCCCCGCGTGGTGCTCGAGCGCGAACGCGTACGCCTCCTCGATCCCCCGCAGGTCTGCCGAGGGATTGTAGGAGCGGATCTGCGCTTCGATACCTTCGAGCGTCACCGACATCAGGAGGTGCCTTCCTGTCGTGTGGGCAGGATAGGACGATTGAAGGCGCGCAGCAACATCTCCGCATCCGTCTCGAGCGCGTAGGCGCGGAACTCCTCGAAGCCCTCGATCTCGTCCAGACCCTCCGCGTAGCGCACCGAACTCGTGAGGTCGAGCTTCACCGCGGGAGTCGGCAGGACCGTGAGGCGCCGGTACGCGCCGGTGCCCTCGCTCGCCACAAGCCCGAGCTCGCGGAACACGCCCACGCCGGTGGAGACGCCCTTCTCGCTCAGCGAGGCGCGCGGGCGGCGGCGCTTCACACGCTCCGCGAGATCGGCGTTGGTGATCTCGATCGCGCCGCCCGACTCGGCGGCGATGTCCCGCAACACCAGGTAGAGTGCCCCGAGGTCGTCTCTCGGAGGCGCTGCCGACTCAAGGATCATCCGATTCAGGTGCGCGTCCTTCTTGCCGAAGAGGAGATGCACCGAGGCGGGATCACCATCGCGACCACCACGTCCGCAGAGCTGATTGAACTCGACCTCCCCCATCGGCAGGTGGTAGAGCACGACGTGACGGACGTCCGGGATGTTCACGCCCTCTCCGAACGCGCTGGTGGCCACGACCACCCTGAGGTCACCCTCGCGGAACGCGCGCTCGACCGCATGGCGGCTCTCGCGCGTCATCCCCCCGTTGTAGAACGCCACGCGATGGAGGAGGTCCGGGACGCGTGTGCGCAGCTCTCGCGCCAGCTTGACCGACCGGTCCCTGCTGTTCACGTAGACGATGATCTTCTCGCCGGATGCGGCGAGCGTCGCCACCCGCGCGTTCTTGTCGTCGGTGCCGCGCGAGTCAACGATGCGCAGGTTGTCGCGCACGGTCGGGTCGAGCACGACCTCGCGCACGCCGAGCACGGTGGTGATCGCCTCGGCGACCTCGGCGGGGGCCGTGGCGGTGGCGGCGAGCACGAGCGGGTGCCCGAGCGCCTCGAGTGCCCGGTCGAGCCGCGCGTACGCCGGACGGTGACCCGCACGTGCGAGCCCGACATGATGCGCCTCATCCACCACGACGAACGCGATCCTGCCGGCTGCAGCGAAGCGTGCCGCGTGGTGGTCGAGGAACTCCGGCGTGGTAAGGACGACATCGAGCGAACCGTCCGCGAGTGCCGCGAACGCACCGTCGCGCCCGCCGGGAGCGGTCTCCCCGGTGAGCGTGGCGACCGAACAGCCGAGCGCCGCGAAGGAGTCCTCGAGGTGGAACGACTGGTCGGCAACGAGTGCCCGCAGCGGGTAGACGAAGACCGACGCACCACCGCGCGCGATGGCCTCGCGCGCCGCGTGGACGTGGAAGATGAGCGACTTGCCCCGACCGGTCGCCATGACCGCGAGCGTGGAGCTCCCCCGCGCGAGATGCCCGAGCGCCTCGGCCTGCGCCGCATGCAGCTCGCGTTCACCGATGAAGTGCCTCACCAGTTCGGCATCAAGATCCGGCGCCCCGAGCGCGGCCAGCGCGGTTCGGCGCTCGAGCGCCTGCAGGCGCGTCTCCTCGTCTTGGTCGAGGTCCGCCCCGCGGCGTGAGACGAGCACGTTCACGCCGAGCGAAGCGCCCTCCTCCCCGCCCGTGACCTCGGTGACCTCGACATCGTACTCGACGCCCGCGTCGATCACCGGCGCGAGAACGGCGGCCAGGCGCCGGTTGAGGAAACCCACCTGGTCGCCGAAGGGATCGAACAGCGCGCACGCATTCGCATCGAACTCGTTCTCAGGCTGCCGCGCGAGGCGCAGGGGTATACCCGGTGCGAGACGCGCGACCACCTCCTGGCGACCCTCGAAGCTCACTCCGGCAAGCTTGGTGTGGAACGATTCGGCCTCGGCGATCCCTGAGTACTCGCCACGGGCGAGGATCTCCTCGGCGTGTTCGAACAGGTCGTCGACGAGCGCGGATGCGGGCGCGCCGGGCTCGACCTCGCGCAACCGGACGTCTCGCGCCAGCATCTGCACGCGCTCCACCCCGCGCCACTCATCGCAGTCGAGCTCGAACGCCACGTCGACGGCGGCCTCCGTATCCACGAGCGTCTCGATGCCGGCGCACCGGAAGGCGATCGCCGGCAGCGATGCCACACCGTCGAACGCCGTGAACTTGAAGTGCTCCTCGGCCTTGCCCACCCGCTTGCGGCCGTTCATGAACACACCACGGACCGCGAGAAGTGGTCGCTTGTTGCCGAAGCCGAACGGCCCGAGGAGCGCGAGCTCGCTCACGAGTTCGCGCGAGAGCGCGTCGAGCGGGACCTCGGCGTCGATCACCATCCGCGAGACGAAATCCTCGGCCGGGCGACTGGCGAGCAGACCGCCGAGGCGCTCCCGGAACAGATCGACGGATGCGGCGGGGAGTGCGAGGCCGGCCGCCATCGCATGGCCGCCGAAGCGGTCGAGCATCGGTGCAAGCTCGCTCAGCGCGGCGTACAGGTCGACACCCTCGACGCTGCGCCCCGAGCCCTGCGCCTGGCCGTCTTCGATGCAGAACACGATCGCCGGCACGCCGAAGCGCCCCACCAGCCGCGACGCGACGATCCCGCGCACGCCTTCGTGCCAGTGCTCGCCTGCCACCACGAGGACCCGGTCACCGGGAGCGAACGTCCGGCCCGCCTCGAGGTACGCCGCGTCGTACAGGTCGCTCTCCGCGGCCTGGCGGACGCGGTTGTGCTCGTCGAGCGCGTGCGCGAGCACGTCGGCCTCACCGGGATCGGTGCCGAGTAGGAGCTGGACCGCGATCTCCGGATCCGCCATGCGTCCGGCGGCATTCAGACGCGGCGCGAGCGAGTACGCCACGCGGTCGGTGTCGAGCGCCGTGATGTCGACGCCGGCGACCACGGCGAGCGCCGCGATCCCCGCGCGGGGCTCGGACCGCGTGCGCCGGATGCCCTCGGCCACGAGCGCGCGATTCGGGCCCACCAGCGGCACGATGTCGGCCACCGTTCCAAGCATCGCGAGGTCGGTGAGGTTCCGCCAGACGTCAGGGAAGCCGAGGATCGCGCCGACCGCCTGGACGAGCGCGAGCGCCACGCCGGCGCCCGAGATCTCGGGCCCGTGCTCGGCGAGCTTCGGATCGGCCACCGGCACGCCCGCGGGCACGCCGTCCCCCGGCTCGTGATGGTCGGTCACCACGGCATCGATCCCGCGCTCGGCCAGTGCAGCGATCTCGGCCGCATTCGAGATCCCGCAGTCGACCGTGACGACCAGATCGGGCTCAGATGCAGCTATCCGCTCGATGGAGGCGGCCGTGAGGCCGTACCCCTCGCGGAAGCGGTGCGGCACGGCGGTGTCGACGTGAGCGCCCATCGCGCGCAATCCGAGCGTGGCGGTGGCGGCAGCCGAGATCCCGTCCAGATCGAAGTCGCCGAAGACGAGGATGCGCTGCTCCCGCGTGACCGCGTCGGCTACCCGCCGGGCCGCCTCGGACATACCGGGGATGTCGGCCTCGGTCACCCAGTCGCGATCGAGCGACGGCTCGAGGAAGTGCCGCGCCTCTTCGGCGTTCGCGATCCCACGGGCGACGAGCACCGATGCAGTGATCGAGGAGAGGCCCACGGCCTCGGCGAGCGACGCGACCGTACCGGCGTCGGCACGCGCGACGTCCCACCTCATCTGAGCGCATGCGCGCGTTGTCTCGGTCATCATCCCATTCTACCTGTCGGGGTCGACACCTGACGCGGTGTCGACCCCGATGTTGGCGCCTGTGGCGGCCCGACCGCCCCTACCTGGCGGCCTGCTGGGCCTCGTGCCTCTTCTTGAGTGCCTGGAACTTCGGCTCGCGCTCCTTCCAGACCGCGTACAGCGGGCTGGCGAGGCCGATCGAGGAGTACGCTCCGGCGATCAGACCGACGGCCATCGCGAACGCGAAGTCGCGCAACGTCTCGCCGCCGAAGAGCAGCAGCGCGATGACCGGCACGATCTGCACGAGGCCGGTGTTGACCCACCGCATCAGCATCTCGTTGATGGAGTCGTTGGTCATGTCCATGAAGCTGCGCTTCGTGAGCCCCGCAGAGTTCTCGCGGATGCGATGGAACACCACGATCGTGTCGTAGAGCGAGTAGCCGAGGATGGTCAGCACGGCCGCGACGGTGTTGGGCGTGATCTCACGTCCGAACAGCGCGTATATGCCCACGACGATCAGCGCGTCGTGGAACAGCGCGAGCACCGCCGTGACCGACATCTTGTACTCGAAACGGAGCGAAACGTACGCGAGGATGGCGATGAGCGAGACCACGAGCGCCAGGACTGCAGCGTTGGTGACGTTCTGCCCCCAGCCGGGACCGATGGTCGTCACGTTCACGTCCTGGTCGGGCAGGCCGAGCTCATCGAGGATCGTGCTGAACGCCTGCTGGGCCGCAGCCGTGTCGGACTCCGCCGTGCGTACGATGAAACCACCATCGTCTGTCGGCTGGATGACCGCGTTCTCGGCGTCCATCACGTCGGCGGTCTTGAGCGCATCACGCACCTCCTCGGTGCCGATACCCTCCGCGCCGGCGAGCGTCATCACGGTGCCGCCCTGGAACTCGATGCCGAGCGTCACGCCCCGGATCAGGAGCGCCGCCACCGCGATCACGACAAGCGCCCCCGAGACCGCGAAGAAGATGTTCCGCTTACCCATGAAGTCGATGCCGCGCTTAGCCACGCTGACCACCGCCCTTCATGCCGAAGAGAGCGGGCGTCTTCATCATCGGCCCCTCGGCCAGCATGCGCACGACAGGTCCGGTGAACAGGATGGCCACCACGAGGTCGATGATGATGCCAAGGATGAGCGTGAAGGCGAAGCCCTTCACCGGTCCTATGGCGAAGAACCACAGCGCGAGGGCCGAGACGAGCGTCACGACGTCCGCGTCGATGGAGGTCGCGATCGCGTGCCGAACGCCCGACTTCGCGGCGCTGCGGTACGTCTTGCCGCCTTCGACCTCCTCCTTCAGCCGTTCGAAGATGAGGATCGAGGTGTCGGCCGCGACACCGATCGTGAGGATGATGCCGGCAACACCCGGAAGCGTCATCGAGAAGATGTTGAGCGCCGAGAGAATCGCGAGCACGCCACCGAAGATGATGCCGTACAGCCCCAGAGACACCCACGAGACGATGCCGAGGCCGCGATAGTACAGCGCCATGAACATCGCAACGAACGCGAGCCCGATAAGACCCGCGAGCAGACCCTTGTTGAGCGAGTCCTGGCCGAGTGTCGGACCGACCACTCGTGACTCGTCGATCACGATCTCGGCGGGCATCGCACCCGACTGGAGGACCGCAGCGAGCCCCTTCGCCTCATCCACGGTGAAGGTGCCGCTGATCAGCGTGTCTCCATCGAGGATCGGCGTCTGCACGGCCGGCGCACTCTTGGCGTAGCCGTCGAGCACGATCACGACCTGGCCCTGCGTGGGAGCAAGTTCGGTGGTCTTCTCGCCCCATACGGTCTTCCCCGAGTCATCCATGCTCACGCTCACCGCGTATGCACCGTAATCGTCGGTGGTCACCTGGGCGTCGGTGATGACCTCACCCGTCATGAACGCCGCGTACTTGGTGGAGTCGAGCTTCGGCAGCGTGGAGGTGCTCTCCTCGGAGCGTTCGGCCTCGATCTGCTTCACGATGAGGTCCGCGGTGGCGGTATCGGTGATGCTGGCCAGGTCGACGAACTCGAGCTTGCCCGGCTCGCCGAGCAGCTTCAGCGCCTCCTGGGCGTTGTCGACGCCCGGCAGCTGGATAAGGAATGCCGTCTGGCCCTGGCGCTGCACGGTAGCCTCGCTCACACCGAAACCGTTGACGCGCTCGACCAAGATGTTCTCGACGCGCTGCACGGTATCCTCGGTGAGAGTGCCGCCGGAGAGCGGCCGGGCGGTCAGGATGACCGAGAGGCCACCTTTGAGGTCGAGTCCCTGCGTGATCTTCTCGGCCGGCGGCCAGGCCTGCCAGAACGAGATGGCCGCGAGCACGGCGATCACCGCGAGGGCGATCAGGTTGCGGGTCTTTGACTCCATCGTCTTCGGTACGCTCCTTACGATTCACGCCCCTGAGGGCGACTGGTCACCACAGACGGTCATGCACATGACCGGGGCCGCTCGCTGCGGACCGGCTGCTACTGGTCCACCTTGCGCGCGACAGCCGCGCGGTCGAACTCGACGATGACGCCCTCGGCGATCTCGAGACCCACACGCGAGTCCTCGAGCGTGCGCACGGTCCCGTAGACGCCGCCGATGGTGACCACGCGGTCACCCTCGACGAGCGACGCCATGAGCGCCTGGTGCTCCTTCTGACGCTTCTGCTGCGGGCGGATCATCAGCAGGTAGAACGCCACGGCGATGACCGCGAGCGACAGCAGTTGTGCGGTATTGGCATCCATCGTTACGGACCTCTCACAGGTGGTCGCATGACAGCACCGCGCGGGGATTCCCGCGCAGACTAACGAATCATAGCACCAGTGTGCCGCAACGACGGCACTGCATCCGACCTATCCGGCGTCAGTAGTCGTCGGCGCCCGGACCGCGGCGCCACTGGCCGAGGAACGAAGCGTACTCTCCCGCCTCGATCGCCTCCCGCGCACGGCGCGCGAGATCGATCAGCACGTGCAGGTTGTGGATCGAGAGCAGTGTCGAGCCGAGCATCTCCTTCACCGAGACCAGGTGCCGGATGTACGCCCGGGTGTACGTGCGGCACACCGGACACGAGCACGCCTCATCGAGCGGGCCGAAATCGCGTGCGTACTGCGCGTTCTTGAGGTTCATGCGCCCGGTCGAGGAAAAGGCGGTCCCCATCCGCGCGGTGCGCGTGGGCAGAACACAGTCGAACAGGTCGACGCCGAGCGCGATCGCCTCGAGCATCGTCGTCGGATTGCCTACTCCCATCAGATAGCGAGGCCGATCGACCGGCAGCAGTTCGGTCACCGGAGCCAGACTCTCCAACATCAGGTCGTGTGGCTCCCCTACCGAGTAGCCGCCGATGCCGTAGCCCGGAAAGCCGATCTCCGCCAGGCGCGCGACGCTCTCCGCCCGCAGGTCCTGGAACACACCGCCCTGAACGATGCCGAAAAGCGCCTGGTCGTCCCGGACGTGCGCCTGCTTGCAGCGGGCGGCCCACTCGGCGGAGCGGCGCACCGCCCCGGCTACGAACTGCTTCTCGGCCGGGTACGGTGGGCACTGGTCGAGCTGCATGATGATGTCGGCGCCGAGGGCCTCCTGGATCGCCATGTTGTCCTCCGGCGTCCAGAAGTGCTTCGCACCGTCCACGATCGAGCGGAAGCCCACACCCTCATCGGTGACCTTCACGGTGTCTGCCAGGCTGAAGACCTGGAAGCCACCCGAGTCGGTGAGGATCGGCCGGTCCCAGCCCATGAAGCCGTGGAGACCGCCGGCACCCTCTACGATCTCGGTGCCCGGCCGGAGGAACAGGTGGTATGTGTTCGCGAGCACCACATGCGCGCCGATCTCGCGCAGTTGATCCGGCGTCACGCCTTTGACGGTCGCGCGCGTCCCCACCGGCATGAACATCGGTGTGGGGACAACGCCGTGCGGGGTCTCGAAGGTCGCCGCGCGCGCGGCCGTGCTCGTGTCGGTGGCATGCACCGTGAAATCGAAGATGGTCATGCGCGGATTCTAGCAGTCAAGAGCGGGTATGCTTGTGTTTCGAGATGAACCCGGCGCGGACGCGGTGCGTCCAAAGGGAGTGAAGGTTGGTCACTCGCCCCATGAGCGACCTGGAACTGGCCAACGCCGCCGCGAGCGGTGACGAGTCCGCCTTCGCAGCGATCGTGCGTGAGAACGCCGACGCCGTGTACGGTCATGCGCTGCGTTTCTTCGGCGATCGCACATCGGCCGAGGACGCGACGCAGGAGGTGTTCATCAAGGTGTTCCGCACCATCTCGAGCTTCGACGGGCGCGCCCGGCTCTCCACCTGGCTCTACCGGGTGACGCACAACGTCTGCCTCGACATGGTGCGCGCCGGCCGCCGCACGCCGCAGCCGGTGGACCCGCTCACATTCGACCCGCTCCCCGCCGCCGACTTCGCAGACGATGTGGTGTTCGCCTCGGCGCTCGGCCAGGCGATGGGCACGCTCGCTCCGGAGGAGCGCGACGCCCTCGGCGCGGTGACGCTCTTCGGCTTGAGCTACCAGGAGGCTGCCGAGGCCCTCGGCGTGCCGACCGGTACCGTGAAGTCCCGCGTGTTCCGCGCCCGGCGGGCGCTCGCCGCACTACTCCTTGAGCCGGAAGGAGGTGCATCCGATGGACTGCATGCAGGCGTGTGAGATCATCTCCGCCGCCCACGACGGAGAACCAGTCGACGCCGGACTGCTCGCGCAGGCACGTGCACACGCTGACGCCTGCGCAGACTGCGCGCTCTTCCTTCGCGTGTTGGACCGCATCGCTTCAGCGCCGGACCCCGAGGCACCGCCCGAGCTCGTCGCGCGGATCGGCGAGATCACCGGACAGATGTCGCGCGACGCACGCCACGCCGATGCGCCTCGCGAGGCACCCGCTCCGTCGTCGCTGCGCACCCGGCGCCCCTTCGACTGGGTGCCCCGCATCGCCATACTGGCATCGGCCGCGGCGGTGCTGCTCGTGGTGGTCTCCGCGGGTGGACTCGCCCTGCTCAGCCGCATGGGACAGACGGCGCAGGAAGCGGCCGTGACCGAGTCGGCCGAAGACGAGGCCCTGCGGGCAGCGCCTCCCGCCGGGGTGACCGAGGAGGCTGACTCCCCGGTCGCCGGAGCCGCCGCGCCACCCGACTACGTGAGCCTCGACGAATCGGTGTGGATGATCGAGGGGGCCGCGGACACGCCGACGTCAACCCTCGTCTCCGCCGGACTCGTGAGGACATCCCTCGGCGAAGGCCTCACACGGAGTCGCAACGCGTTCTACCCGGGAGATGACCGATCTGCGCTCTACGTGCTCGGCGATGGCGGCTACCTGGTGTTCCGCCGCGTGACCCGAACGCTCGGCGGAGTGGAGTACGGCCTCGTGACGGAGACGCCTCTCGAAGCGTTCGGCATGTGGCCATCGCTGCCCGGGCGGTTCGCTGCACCGGTCACAGCCGACGGCTCTCCCGCCTTCGAGCCCGCGGGGCGCGATGACAGAGGTGCAGAGGTGTTCGTTCCTTTGGGAGGTGACACCGCTGATGGGTTCGCCGTCGCCCCGGACACGGCACCCGGGGACCCTGCCGCCGGTAACCCCGGCTGGACCTGGTGGGAGCCGCTCCCGTGAGGGCAGCTACAAGATCAGCATCGCGTCGCCGAAGGACAGGAACCGGTAGCGTTCCTCGCGCGCAAGATCGTACGCACGCATGATCAGATCGCGGCCAGCGAACGCGCTCACCATCATGAGCAGCGTCGACCGTGGCACGTGGAAGTTCGTGATGATCGCGTCGGCCACCCCGAAGCGGAAACCCGGCAGGATGTAGAGGTCGGTCGAACCCTCCGACGCCTCCACGAGCCCGGTCTCCTCGTTGAAGGCGCTCTCCACGGCCCGCACCGACGTGGTGCCCACGCAGATGACACGGTTCCCTCGGGCCTTAGCGTCGTTGATGGCGTCGGCCGCCCTGGCCGGCACGCGGTAGTGTTCGCTGTGGATCGGATGCTCCGCAGGGTCGTCGACCGCCACCGGACGGAACGTGTCAAGGCCCACGTCGAGCTCCACGGTGGCGAGGTGCACGCCAGCCATCTGCGCCGCCTCGAGCAGCTCCTCGGTGAAGTGGAGTCCGGCGGTCGGCGCAGCCACGCTGTGCTCCTCGGCGGCGTACACGGTCTGATACTCGGAGGGATCCCTCAGCGGCTGCGTGATGTACGGCGGCAGCGGGACCTCGCCGATGCGGTGGACCGCGTCGAGGAACGTGCCGGCCGGCGTGTGGAACTGGATGAGCCGCGCGCCCGACTCCTCGAGCACGTCGACCACCAGACCGGTGATCTCGCCCGCGCCGAAGATGATGCGGGCTCTCGCCTTGATGCGACGGCCCGGCTTGACCAGGCACTCCCAGGTCTCGCCGTACCGGTGGCGGAGCAGCAGCACCTCCACAGCGCCGCCCGTCTCGTCCTTGGCACCCTTGAGGCGCGCCGGCAACACACGTGTCTCGTTGAGCACGACAACGTCTCCGTGATCGAGATACTCGAGGATGTCGCCGAAGGCACGGTGATCGATCTGCCCGCTGGCCCGGTCCATCACCATCAGGCGGCATGCGTCGCGCGGCTGGGCAGGGTGCTGCGCGATCAGTCCACTCGGCAGCTCGTAATCGAAGTCGTCGGTCTTCATGACGTATGCCCCCTCGTGCACCGCGTTTCTTCCGGCAGTGTACCGCAGCGCCTCCGCCGCACTCAGCGCTTCTGCCGGGCCGCCTTGCGTGCGGCGCGCTCAGCCTCTGCCTCGGCCCTGCTCGGCAGGCACCCGCAGTAGTTCTGGCGGTACATGCCGAGCTCGCGCGAACGTCGCGTCGCGTCGGGATACCGCTCACGAAAGTCGGTCACCAGGAATGTCACGCCAGCCTCGGCGCAGGCCTCTTCCCCCATCGCGCGTATCGCGTCGGGGTCCTGGTAGGGACTCACGGTGAGGGTGGTCGCCACCGCGTCGAAACCCTCACGTGCCGCCTCGGCGGCGACCATGCCGATCCGGAGTCCGTAACAAGCATGACAGCGCTCCGGCCGACCGAGACCGGCAGTCGCGGCTGCCCAGACTTCGGGCTCGTACGGCAACTCGCGCACGTCGATCCCGGCGGCGCGTGCGTACTCGACCAGCGTGTCGCGCCGGTGCGCGTACTCCTCGGCCGGCTGGATGTTCGGGTTCGCGTAGCAGACGGACACCTCGTGCCCCGCCGCAAGCGCATCGTACGGCTCGAGCAGACACGGTCCGCAACACGCGTGGATCATCACCCTCACCGCATCCACCTCCAAAGGCAGTGTACCGCCGTCGGGTCCGACGCGGTGCTAGACCACGAACGTTGACGCCAAAGTCACCGACCCGAAGACCACGAAGACGACCGCCGAGAAACGCGCGATCGCCCTGCGAGGCAGTCGCGCCCCCAACACGGCACCGATCACGATCGCGAGCGCATCCGCGGCAAGGAAGCCTGCAGAGGAGCCCAGCCACACGCCGAGCGCGGTCGCCGTGCTACCGGCCTCCGGTGCCTTGATGCCACTGGCGACCGAGCCGAGCGTGCGCAGCGCAGCCGCCGGGTCGGCAGCGATCGAGACGGTCATCAGCTGCGTCTTGTCGCCGAACTCCGCCAGGAGCAACGCGGCCGCGACGGTGAGGATCGGTCCGAGCGTGAACGTGCGGCCGTCCGCTTCCCCGGACCCCTCATCGTCCGCGCCACGCCACGTCACGATGCCGAAGATGATGAAGAGCAGCCCCGCGGCGACCGAGACGATACCGCCCGGTACAAAGGTGCCGACGGCCCGACCGAGGAGCACGCTCGCGGCCTGGAGGAGCAGGATCGCGACGGCGGCTCCGGCCAACACTTTGGCCGGGCGGTACTTCGCCGCGAAGCCGAGCAGCAGCAGCTGGCTCTTATCACCGAGCTCGGCAAGACCGACGAGCACGAATGCGAGTATGAAGGCCACGCCCACCGTCAGGGCCGGGCGGAGCCGACCGCCGCACGCCGGGCACGGGTGCGCTCACGCACCACTACGACCACGAGCGCCGCGACCGCGAGCACGAGCAGACCGAGCACGATGGGCAGGACCGCGGGACTGTCGGCAGCCTCCGGCGAGGCTCCTCCGGCCGACCAGCTGACCTGGATCACCATCGATTCGCCCTGGGCTAGACGCCCCCCCGTGAGCGGGTACAACGTCGCGCCTGCCGTGTTGGTGTCCGTCGCGCCCCCGACCTCGGGAGTGATCTCGACATCGGTCGCGCCCGCCGGCAGGATGGCCGACGCGCGCACCGGCACCTCCTCACCCGGGTTCGTCCAGGTCATCGACGCCGTCTGGCGAGTGCCCGAGGCAGACGCCGCCGGGACCTGCAACTCGAGCTGACCCGTGTACCCCTGCGCGAGCGTCATGGTGTAGACGTCCATGCCTTCGATGGTCTCTTTGGTGGTCTCACGCGCCGGGTCTTCAGTGGTCGGGCCGCCGAGAACCTCGCCGGCCCAGAGCAACGTCGCACCCGCGGGCACCGGAATCGACACAGTGATGGGCAGTGGCAACTGGGGATCGGCCACGGCGGTGACGATCACCAGCGACACGTCCGGCGCAGGCTCGTACTGAAGCTGATACTCGAGCACGGTCGTGGCACTGGCCGCTCCGGGAACGGCAAGCATCATGGCGAACAGCAGCACGGCAGCGCACCGTGCGTGGCGTAGCGTGCGGGTCATTCGGCAGCCTCTCGGTAGTGTGGGTCCGATGCGGCATTCTACCGCGAAGATGTGTACAGGGTATGGAGGCGCCCTACGGGCGTGCCACCGAAGCCTCTGCGGCTGCGATGGTGTTGACCATGAGCATGGCGCGCGTCATCGGGCCGACGCCGCCCGGCACCGGCGTGATGGCCGAGGCGATCGGCTCGACGCTCGCGAAGTCGACATCGCCCACCATCCCCTCGTCGGTGCGGTTGATACCGACGTCGATCACCACGGCCCCCGGCTTCACATACGACGCGTCGATCATCTTCGCCCTGCCGATCGCCGCCACGAGCAGGTCCGCCTCCCGGCAGACCGCCTTGAGATCCCGTGTACGTGAGTGACACACGGTCACGGTCGCGTTCGCCTCCAGGAGCAGGAGCGCCATCGGCTTACCGACGATCGTCGAACGCCCCACCACGACGGCGCGCATCCCCGACGGGTCGATGTCGTACGCCGTCAGCATCTCCATCACTCCGGCCGGCGTGCAGGCGCGGAAGCCCGGGAGACCGCGCACGAGCAGGCCGAGGCTCTCAGGGTGGAAGCCGTCCGCGTCCTTCGCGGGCGAGATCCGCTCGATGACGGACTCAGCGTCCAGATGCCCGGGGAGCGGCATCTGCACGAGGATACCGTGTACTGCGGGGTCTGCGTTCAGTGTATCGATGAGATCGTCGAGCTCGGCCTGCGTGGTCTCGGCCGGCAGCCGGTGGTCCCGGCTCTCGATACCCACAGCCTCGCAGTCGCGCTCCTTCATGCGGACGTACGATGCCGAGGCCGGGTCGTCGCCCACCAGCACGACCGCGAGACACGGCGTCACACCCCGCTCGATCAGCCCCCGCGCACCCAGGGCCGCACGCTCCCGCACCGCGGATGCGACCGCGTTGCCGTCGATGATGGTTGCCATGTGGGCTGCTCCCGCTCTCGAAGTGGTCCGCGCCGGGGCTCCGGCGCGCAGTCAGTGTACCCAAAGGGCCGCCGGGCGGTCACCCTCCGAGCGGATGGGACTTCACATGCGCCAACACCTCGCGAAACGCCGGAGTGCCGGCGCGGCCGAGCGCCTCGTAGATGACCGACTCGGTCACCGTGACCTCCGCACCGGCGGCCCGCAGGCGCAGGAGCGCTATCTCGTGATCGGTGGTCCGCCGGGAGCACGCCGCGTCTGCCACGACATGCACGTCGTATCCTTCGGCGAGCAGCGCCAGCGCGGTCTGCGCCACGCAGATATGCGTCTCCATGCCGGCGAGCACGACCTGCCGACGCCCGAGCGCGCCGAGCCGCTCGGCGAACGCCGGCTCGGCGAGACACGAGAACGTCAGCTTGTCGATCGGGATGGCCCCGGCCGTCGCCTCGCGCAGAAGCGGGACCGTGTCGCCGAGACCCTCGGGATACTGACGCGTCACGATCACCGGCACGTCGAGGACCCCGGCGACCCGGGCGAGCAGCGCGGCGGTGCCCACGACGCCGTCCCGGCGCTCCATGGCCGCGACGAGCGACTCCTGCATGTCGATCAGCACCAGCACCGCGTCGGTGCGGTCGATCATGTGTGCAGCCGTCACGACACACCTCCTTCCGCGAACGATCGGGCCACGACACGGGGCCCTGTCGCTTCGCGATGGATTCTACTCCGACACACCCGCACCCATCGGGGGTATGTTCACACGGAAGCACGTGGAGACACCGATCACCAAGGAGGATGCCATGTCCGATGCACCGATACTCGCTCCTTTGAACCTGGTCGCCGACATGTCTGCAGCCGGTGACTTCGAGAAGAAGCACACGCCCCACATCGACGTCGACGAGGTCGATGAAGGGCTGCTCGTCACGGTGTCCGTGGGCTGGGAGGTGCCGCATCCTAATCAGCCTGACCACTACATCACCTGGATCGAGCTCCTCGCGGGCGAAGCATCCATCGCGCGATTCGATCTCTCCCCCGTTGCGACCGTCCCGGTGGTCTCGGTGGTCGTCAACGTCGATCCGGGCACGGTCATCCGTGCCATCGAACACTGCAATCTGCACGGCCTGTGGGCGGCGGAGATCACGGTCTGAGCGTGCGCTCCCCGCTCCCCGGCTACGCGAAGGCCCGCCACCACGGCGGGCCTTCGTCGCTGCGCGGACCGGTGCCGATGAGCGTCACTCGGCCTCGTCGCGCTCCCGGCGCCGCTGGGCGAGGACCGCGATCGCGGTTCCCCCGACGATGATGATGACGCCGATGACCGCACCGACGATCGTCTGAGGGTCGTCGAACATGCTCACTCCTTCTGTCGTGGTTCGGCGCCCATGTCCGCAAGGACCGTCGCCCCTTCGACTCCGAGCACCTCCGCCAGGCGCCGCATGCGGCGCGACTCGGCGCGCTCCACCTTTGGCGTACCGCTCGTCGGTGTGTAGAAGATGCCATCGTAAGACAGGTCGCCATCGGCGATGGTCGTGTCGCTCGCCATCACCTTCCCCAGCGCGGACAGCATGGCCGAGGGGTCTTTCAGCAACAGCATGCCTTCGGCATCGGCCTTCTCGTAGGCGGTGCGGTGCAGGAGGCGACCCCACAGGGTCACGATCCACGCCGCGCCCACCACCGCGACGTAGGTGATGACGGCCACCACCACCATGAAGACGGCGACGCCGGCGGCTGCGAGGCAGCCCCCGCCGGAGTCGGTGTCGTCGAGCGCGTCGAACAGGCAGCCGCAGCCGTCGCCCACGTCCCCCACGCCCGAGCATCCGTCTGCGCACCCGCTCCCGGCGCACCCGTCCGCACAGCCTCCACCGCCCGCCATGAGCGCCCGTCCCGAGCCCCGGATGAGCTTGAGCGGGCCCATGAGCGCCGCCAGAGCCGTGGCGAACAGGATGTCGCCCGAGAGCACCCGGGCCACCAGCGCGGCCACCACGGCCCGCTGCTCGTCAGTATCAAGCGCGCCGAGTAGCCCCCGCGTCACGCCGATCGTGGGCCTCGACCTTCTGGTCCCGAGCGCGTACGCGTTGACGACCGGAGTGTCGAGCACCACGACCGCCGGAGCCTCGCCCAGACCGGCAGCGATCGCCATCTCCGCGACCACCGTCTCGAACCCCGGATGCGCGCCGGGCTGCAGCGGAACACCCTTGAAGCGGTTGCGTACCCAGTCCTCCGCGTTGGCAAGCTGCACCGCCGCGGCCACCGTGCCGGCTGCAAGCAACGCGCAGATGGAGATCACCATCGCCAGAACGAGGTCCGCAACGTAAGCCGCGGGCACGATCGCGTCGGTCGCGGACCCGGCCAGGCCGATGAGCGTGCCCGGCACACCCACGAGCGCGGCCGTGAGCAGGATCGCCGAGCCCGTCACGAACAACACGACGAACCAGACGATCTTCGCCCGGTTGCGGTCGACGCGGACCCACAGCGGCTCGGGACGGAAGCGCGGCGAGCGCGGGGGATCTCCGTCTGCGCGGACCGCTGCCATCGGCTAGAAGAGGCCGTCTTGCGCGGGCGCGTCGCCCGGCACCGCAAGCCCGAGGTGCTCGTATGCGCGGACGGTGGCCTGACGGCCCTTGGGCGTGCGCGCGAGGAATCCCAGCTGCAACAGATACGGCTCGTAGACGTCCTCGAGCGTCTCGGGGTCCTCGCTCACGGCCGCCGCCAGCGTGTTGAGGCCGACAGGCCGTCCGCCGAAGGTGCTCGCCAGCGTCTCGAGGATCGCGATGTCCATACGGTCGAGTCCCACATGGTCGACCTGGAAGAACGCCAGGGCCTCGGCGGCGATGTCCTCGGTGATCCTGCCGTCATGCCGCACCTGCGCGTAATCACGCACGCGCTTCAGCAGCCGGTTCGCAAGCCGCGGCGTGCCCCGCCCGCGACGCGCGATCTCGGCGGCGCCATCATCGTCGATGCCCACCCCGAGAATGCCCGCCGACCGACGCACGATCGCCGAGAGCTCCCCGGGCGTGTAGTACTCGAGGCGGAACGCCATGCCGAAGCGGTCGCGCAGTGGCCCCGTGAGCAGGCCTGTACGCGTCGTGGCGCCGATGAGGGTGAACGGCGGCAGATCGAGCCTGAGTGAACGCGCCGCAGGACCCTTCCCGATCACGATGTCGATGCTGAAGTCCTCCATCGCGGGATACAGGACCTCTTCGACGGCACGGTTGAGTCGGTGGATCTCATCGATGAAGAGCACGTCTCGCGGCTCGAGGTTCGTGAGGATGGCCGCCAGGTCGCCCGCTCGCTCGATCGCCGGTCCGCTCGTCTGCCGCATCGCCACACCGAGCTCGGAGGCGACCACGCCGGCCAGCGTGGTCTTCCCCAGTCCCGGGGGGCCGGAGAGCAGCAGGTGGTCGAGCGATTCGTCCCGCGCACGCGCGGCGTCGATGAGCACGCCGAGGTTGTCCTTCACGCGCTCCTGGCCGAGATACTCGGCAAGCCTCTTGGGGCGCAGCGAGCGATCGATCTCAAGGTCGTCGTCGGTGAACTCGGCCGAGACGAGCCGCTCGCTCTCCTCCGGCTCGAAGGGTTCGTTCTCCCAGACGGTGCTCATGACGCCTCCCCGTCCGGCACGGCATCTACAGCCACGGCGGGCGCGGGCGCCGCGTCAGCCGGCGCTCCCTCGGGAATGCGCGCGGCGAGCGCGAGGCCGCCCCATGCACCGAGCGCGAGGCCGGGCCCGAAGAGCAGAAGCAGCGTTCCAGCGAGCGACTGCATGTCGCCCACCGAGCCGAGGCGCGCGGAGAGCGGGATCGCGGCAACGGCCTCGGCGATCGCCAGGACCCACAGGGCGAGAACGATCGCCCACGACCGTCGGCCAGCCCCTCGCAACCCCATGATGCCGAGAATGAGCAGCGCCAGAAGTGGCACGCCGACGATCGCCCAGAAGAACGCAGTGGAGCCCCCACTCAGGAAACGCAGACTGAACAGGAGCACGAAGAAGAGCACGACCGCCCCCGCGGAGGCCCAGGCGCCCAGGAGCACGCGATGCAGCGGCGTACGATCCCAGAACACCCACGCGCCGATGATCGCGGGCACCACCAACACCACCACCACGGCGGCCGTCAGCAACTCGGCCGGACGCGCCGCCAGTGCGAGCAGCGCGCTCATGACGCAGAGCTGCACGAGCGGGGCGGCGATCGCCAGCCGGCGCTTGAGAGCGGGTGCGGTCATGCGCCACCTCCCAGCCGCTTCAGCGCATGCCGCAACATCGCCTGCACCTCAGCGGCGCCCTCATAGCCCTTGAGCGCCACCGCCACCTCGGCGGTGCTGAACCCCATGGCGGCGAGTGCCGCGGCAGCCTCGGCTCCCGCGCTGCCCTTCGACGCCGAGCGCGACCCGAGCTCTCCAGCGCCGACTCTGTCCTTGAGCTCGATGATCATCCGCTGAGCGGTCTTCTTGCCGATGCCCGGGACCGTCGCTATCAGCATGTCGTCCTCGCGCACGATCGCCCCGACGAGGTCCGCCGGCGTGAGCGCCGAGAGGGCGGAGAGGGCGACCTTCGGGCCGACACCGCTCACGGTGATGAGCTTCTCGAACAGCTCCTGCTCCTCGAGACTCTCGAATCCGAACAGGGTCAGCTCGTCCTCCCGCACGTGCAGGAACGTGAAGACGGTCACGTCGTCCCCGTCGGCCGGAAGGTGCGAAAGCGCGGTGGTGGACATGAACAGGCGCAGGCCGATGCCGCCCACCTCGATGACGCACGAGGCGGCGGACTTTCCGGCGACGCGGCCGGTAACGTGCGCGATCATCGCCTGCCACCGTTGGCTGATGCCGGGATACGACTGTTCACGTGGCAGATCGCCGCGGCCAGAGCATCGGCCGCATGGTCCGGCTCGGGATCGTGGGGAAGCGACAGCAACGCGCGGACCATGTACTGGACCTGACGTTTGTCCGCATCACCGGCACCGACCACCGCGAGCTTGATCTCGCCCGGGCCGTACTCGCCCACCGCCATCGCGGATGCGGCGAGGAGAGCCACGCCCCGCGCCTGTCCGGTCGAGAACGCGGTCTTGGCGTTGTTCGAGAAGTACACGCTTTCCACCGCGGCCTCTTCGGGCGCGTACCGCTCGATGACCGCCACAACACCACGGTGTATCTCGGCGAGACGCTCGGCATCAGGGCGACCGGCCTCGGTGGTGATGCAGCCGTATGCGAGACACCGCAGGCGGCTTCCCCGCTGTTCGATCACTCCCCACCCGGTGTTCTTGAGACCCGGGTCGATGCCGAGCACGATCAACGGTACCCCCTGCAGCCGACTATCGAACGTATGTTCAGTATACCGCTACTCTTCGAGCGCCGCCGCGATCTCGTCGGTGAGCTCCATCGTGTGATAGACGGTCTGGATGTCGTCCGACTCCTCGAGCCGATCGACCAGCCGGAGCACCTTCTTCGCGTCCTCGACGGTGACCTCGGCGGGCGTGACGGCCTCCATGACGAGCTCGGCGCCTTTCACCGGCACCCCCTGCGACTCGAGCGCGTCCTTCACGGCCATGACATCAGTCGGGGTCGTGTACACGATGTACGTGTCCTCCCCCGCCTCCATGTCCTCGCCGCCCGCGTCCGCCACGAGCAGCATCAACTCGTCCTCGTCGGGCGCCCCCGCGCGGTCGACCGTGATCTCGCCCTTGCGCTCGAACTGGAAGGCCACCGAACCCGTCGCGCCAAGGTTGCCGCCCGCACGGGTGAACGCCGCGCGGACGTCCGCCGCGGTACGGTTGCGATTGTCGGTGAGCGCCTCGATGTAGATCGCCACGCCGGCAGGGCCGTAACCTTCGTAGACGACCTCTTCATACGCCGCCGAATCGGCCCCGGCCGCGAAGGCCTTCTTGATCGCGATATCGATCTTGTCCTTGGGCAGCGAGTACGACTTCGCCTTGGCGATCGCCGCTGCGAGCGACGCGTTGTTCTCGGGATTGGGGTCTCCGCCCGTCTTCGCGGCCACGGTGATAACCCGCGTGAGCTTGGAGAACAACGCCGAGCGCTTCGCGTCGACGGCAGCCTTGCGGTGCTTCGTGGTCGCCCACTTCGAGTGTCCGGACATCTCGGGTCCTTTCTTAGCGTGCGCCTATGACGTGATCGAGGAAGTACCGGTGGATACGCGGATCACCGGTCAGTTCGGGATGGAACGTGGTCGCAAGCAGGTCGCCCTGACGCACGGCCACGATCCGCCCGTTGTGGCATGCGAGGATCTCGGCCTTCTCCCCCACCCGCTCGATGAGGGGCGCCCTGATGAACACGCCGGGGAACGGTGCGTCGATGTGCGCGATGTCCAGGTCTGCCTCGAACGAGTCCACCTGACGCCCGTAGGCGTTGCGCCGCACGACGGCCTCCATCAACCCGAGCGGCTCCTGGTCGGGCCGGGCGTCGGCGATGTCGGTCGCCATCAGGATGGCGCCGGCGCATGTGCCCCAGACAGCCATGCCCTCGGCGTGCCGACCACGGATCGCCTCGTAGAAGCCGTAAGAGACCATGAGCTTCGCGATGGCCGTCGACTCTCCACCAGGTATGACCAGGCCGTTCAGCCCATCCAACTGGCCCGGCAGCCGCACGGCAACGACCGAGGCACCCTGCGCCTCAAGATCGAGGATGTGTTCGCGGAACGCGCCCTGCAGCGCGAGGACGCCGACCCGCACGTCTACCAGCCCCGCTCCTGCATCCGCTCAGCGTCGGGGATGTCCGAGATGTTGATGCCGACCATCGCTTCGCCAAGATCGCGTGACACGCGGGCGATGATATCGGGGTCGTTGAAGTGAGTCGTCGCCTCGACGATCGCCTTCGCGCGGGTCGACGGGTTGCCGCTCTTGAAGATGCCGCTGCCCACGAACACGCCGTCACAGCCGAGCTGCATCATCAGCGCCGCGTCAGCCGGCGTCGCGATCCCGCCCGCCGAGAAGTTGACGACCGGCAGCGTCTTGTTCTCGTGGACCCACTTCACCAGCTCGTAGGGGGCCTGCAGGTCCTTGGCCGCACCGAAGAGCTGCTCCTCACGCAGGCCGGCGACCCATCCGATCTCATCGAGCATCGTCCGCATATGACGGACGGCCTCGACCACGTTGCCTGTGCCCGGCTCACCCTTGGTGCGGATCATCGCCGCACCTTCGCCGATGCGGCGAAGCGCCTCCCCGAGGTTACGCGCACCACACACGAACGGGACGGTGAAACCCCACTTGTCGACGTGGTACTCCTCGTCGGCGGGCGTGAGCACCTCGGACTCGTCGATGTAGTCCACACCGAGAGACTGCAGGATCTGCGCCTCCACGAAGTGGCCGATCCGGCACTTGGCCATGACCGGGACCGAAACCGCCTTCACGATCTCTTCCACGCGGGACGGGTCAGCCATGCGGGCGACACCACCGGCAGCGCGGATATCGGCGGGCACGCGCTCGAGGGACATGACGGCCACCGCACCCGCGTCTTCGGCGATCTTCGCCTGCTCGGCGTTGACGACGTCCATGATGACGCCGCCCTTGAGCATCTCGGCCAGGCCGGTCTTGACGCGCAGCGTGCCGGTGATGGGGTTATCGCTCACGAGTTCAGATCGCTCCTTGAGATAGCGGGGCATGTCGAGGCGCCCCGTGGCTGTGACCTAGAGATTCTACTCGCGCCGGCCGACAGGGACAACCGTGCGCGGGTGACCCTACTCCATCGTGATGTTGATGTCGGGCTTGATCACCTGCATCCAGGTGTTACCCGGTGAGAGCTTCACCAGCGTGCCGTCGGGGGCCTTGAAGACGGGTGGCGCGTCGGCCGTAGCCTCCCACGTGCACTCGTATCGCTGGCCGTTGCGGAAGACCGCGGCGCGGCCCGTTCCCGTGAGCACGATCTCGTAGGTGGTGCTTCCCACCACGTCCGAACTCGCCGTCTTGTGCTGCGCCCACATCACGACCACGTTGCTGGCACGGACCTGCTTGCCGGTCGCTGCGTCTGTGAAGGACTTGCCGTTGTTGACGCGCAGATAGGTGCGGGACTCGGCGTCGTACGTCCACTTGACGGTGTTCGCCGACGAGAACGGTATGGTGACCCCGATGACGGTCGGAGTCGCGTCTGCCGAGGCACGATCGAAAGCAAAACCGGTCACGCTCGCGGTGGTCGGCATGCCCTGGCGCTCACCTTCGAGCCGGAAATCCGGCACACTCGCGAAGAGGTTGTGCGGTGCTGTCTTACCCTTCACGCGCTGGAAGGGCTTCGTCACACCCTCGTCCTCGCTCAGGTTCTCGATGCCTGCCGCGTTCACAGCGGCGTTCACCGACGGACTCGCGCCCGAGAAACCGAAGAGCGCATGGTACTGCGGGACGATGTAGGTGTCCGACAGGCGCGCCGAGCGGACCGGGCCCACAAGCTCCGGGGACTGTGAGTGGAAGATCGCGTTGAAACGAGTGATGCCACCCTCGGTGACGCTCTCGTAGACGACGTCGGCGAGCTGCAGATTGGTCTGGGGCCGAGACTCAGCCGAGTTCTCGATCTTCACCGAAACGACGCGCTGCGTGATCGTCTCTGCCGAAGGGGCCTCGAGCCCGGTCAGCGGCCAGCGCGGCGGCTCGGGCGGCTTGACGACGGAGCGCTCGCCCACGGCCGCAGGCCAGCTCGCCACGACCTCGGCTTCCTTCTTGCAGCCGGTCACCGCTGTTGCGGCAAGGACCACCATGAGCACGAGCACGAGAGTACGACGGGTCATAGACGTAAGCCTCCTTGGGTTCCCGACCAGGATAGAGAGGCGCGCGGGAGGGGTCAATCGAACAGGATGCTCATGTGGTCGTGTCGTCACCTGAGGCTCCGCACCGCTACAATGAGGACACGATGACAGGGAGGCTCATATGGCGTGCTATCTCCTGCACGTGCTGGAGCAACAGGACCCACAGCCATACGAAGATCCGGACGTCAAGGACGTCGTCGGCACGATGCCCCAGTTCTACTGCACCAAGTGCCAGCCGCTCCTGCGCTTGACGGCCGGTCAGGCCACACGGTGCATCATGCGCGACGAACCTTGCTGGATGGCGGCGGGTGGCCCTCCGTGCCCCGAGCTGCCTGTCACGCAGGATGCGTGGGATCCGAAGTCTCAGTTCTGAGAGCGTCCGCGTCCTGGTCCTCCGTGCCCTCCGGATCGGTCTGTGCGTCCCGAATCCCGGAGGCGAAACGTTCCTGACGGATCGCACGCATCACCAGCCAACCGCCCGCAAAGATCATCGGCAGCGTGAGCAGCTGCCCCATGGTGAAGGGCCCTGCTATGAACCCGAGCTGCACGTCGGGCTCCCGGAAAAACTCGATGAAGGTGCGGAAGACCGAGTAGAGCACGAGCAGCGTGCCGATGAGGAGGCCGTCACCCCGCTTTCGGCGTGCGAGGACCCACAGCACCACGAAGATCACGAGACCTTCCAGCAGCGCCTCGTACAACTGTGATGGATGCCTCGGCAGATCGCCCGGCGCCCGCGGGAAGACCATCGCCCAGGGCACGTCACTCACCCGGCCCCACAACTCGCCGTTGATGAAGTTCGCTATCCGGCCGAAGAAGATGCCGAGCGGCGCCCCGACCGCACCGAGATCGAAGAGCCGCAGCGCGGGGACGCCCTTGGCGCGCGCCACTAGCCAGCCGGTGATCAGGATCCCGATCAGGCCGCCGTGGAACGACATCCCGCCATCCCAGAACGCGATGATCGAGGCCGGATCGTCCCAGTAGGCCCCCGCGCCGTAGAACACCACATAACCGAGCCGGGCGCCGATAACGAGCCCCACCACCGCCCACAGGACGATATCGAGCAGGTCATCGTCCGTCAGGCCCACCTTCCACCGCCTGGCGAGCGAGCGGAACACCAGGCCGGCCACGACGAATCCCGCGACGTACGAGAGGCCGTACCACCGGATGGCCACCGGCCCGATGCTCACAAGCACCGGATCGATGTTCGGATAGGCGATGGAGGCGAGCATGCTACATCGCCTCCAGTCGGGCGATCCGGTCCTCAAGCGGCGGGTGGGTGTTGAACAGGGCGTTCATCCCTCCGCCTCGCTGGCCTTTGAGCGGGTTGGCGATGTACAGCGACTCGGTCGCCTTGTTAGCCGAACGCAACTGGTTCTGGTCCCCACTGATCTTGCGCAACGCGCTGGCAAGGCCGGGGGGATAGCGCGTGAGCATCGCGGCGCTGGCATCAGCCAGGTACTCGCGCTTTCGTGAGATCGCCAGCTGGATCAGGGATGCGGCCAACGGCGAGAGGATCGCGAGAACGAGCGCGACGACGAGCATGATCGCACCGAGCTGCCCACCATCGTTGTCGCGCCGCCGTCCGCCACCCCACCAGAAGCTGCGCAACATCCACTCCGAGATGAGCGTGACCGACCCGGCCAGCACGGCCGCGAGGGTCTGGAGCAGTGTGTCGTAGTTCTTGATGTGCGAGAGCTCGTGCGCGATGACACCCTCGAGCTCCTGGCGGTTCATCATCTGCACGAGCCCGGAGGTGACCGCGATCGCCGCGTTCTCGGGGTTGCGCCCGGTGGCGAACGCGTTGGGCGCGGGATCGTCGATCACGTAAGCCCGAGGTACCGGCACACCCGCGGCGATCGCCAGACCCTCCACGAGATTCACGAGATGCGGCTCCGTGGCTCGATCCACGGGACGCGCGCGGCTCATCGACAGCACGATCCGGTCGGAGAACCAATACGAGCCCCACGACATCACGAACGCCACCACCAGCGCGGCGGCAAGACCGAGGTAGCCCCAGTCGGTCGCCTGGCCGAAGACGTACCCGATGAGCGCGACGAGGAGCACGAACACCAGGATCAGTGCCGTGCTCCTCAGCTTGTTCGAGGCGATCTGATCGTACACGGGTCTAGAACTGCACCTTCACCGGCTCTTTGACTGCCTCTTCGATCTCGAAGTAGTCACGCGGCGTATGACCGAACATCCCGGCCACCACGTTGGACGGGAACGTCTGCTGAGACGTGTTGTAGGTCATGACGGAGTCGTTGTAGAACTGGCGCGCGTAAGCGATCTTGGCCTCGATACCAGACAGTTCCTCCTGCAACATCAGGAAGTTCTGATTCGCCTTGAGGTCCGGGTAGTTCTCCGCCAGGGCGAACAGGCTCTTGAGCGTGCCGGTGAGTGCGTTCTCGGCCTCACTGTGCTCGGCCACGCTCTGGGCGCTCATCGCACTGCTCCGAGCCGCGATGACCTGCTCGAACGTCTCCTTCTCATGCGCAGCGTAGGCCTTCACCGTCTCCACGAGATTCGGGATCAGGTCGTAGCGCAGGCGCAGCTGCACGTCGATCTGCGCCCAGGCGTTCTCGACTCTGTTGCGCAGTGTGACAAGCCGGTTGTAGATCCCGATAGCAGCGGCGACCAGCACCACGACCAGCAGCGCCAGACCGCCTCCGCAGGGAGCAAGCCATCCCATCGCGTTCCTCCTCCGTCGCATCGCCGGCGCATGCCGGCTCATGTTCCTTCCGAAGATACCCCAACCGCCGAGCGACTGCTCGCTCCTGCGCTACACTCGTTCGCACGACCGCCACCGTGCGGAGAGCACCGGCGCCGGCCACAAGGAGCACGCGCACGTGATACCGATCCGCGACGACAACCCAACCCGACGCGTTCCGTGGGTCACGATCATTCTCATCGCCCTCAACATCGCGGTGTTCGCCTACGAGCTCACCCTCGAACCCTCCACCCTTGAGGCCTTCTGGACCCGGTGGGCCTTCGTGCCCGCCCGCTTCGGGGCCGATCCGTTCGCGCCGGGTGAGATGATCACGCTGGTCACCGCGATGTTCATGCACGCCGGGTGGATACATGTCGTGGGCAACCTGCTCTACCTCTGGATATTCGGGAACAACATCGAGGACCGGTTCGGACCGATCGGCTTCATCGCGTTCTACCTCGGCAGCGGCGTACTGGCAGCACTCGCACAGCTGGCTGCGGCGCCCGAAGCGACCATCCCGATGCTCGGCGCGAGTGGCGCCATCGCAGGCGTGCTGGGCGCGTACCTCCTGCTCTTCCCGGGCGCCTCGGTGGTCACGATCATCCCCGTCTTCGTCTTCATCGAAGTAGCACGCGTCCCCGCATACCTGGTGATCGGTTTCTGGTTCGTCCTGCAGCTGGGGAACGGGCTCGTGTCCCTCGGCGCCGAGGCGCCCGCCGGCGGCGTGGCCTGGTTCGCGCACATCGGCGGCTTCATCGCCGGACTGCTCTTCGCTCTTCCCGCAGTGCTCAGATCTCGCTCCCGACGGCGGCGCCGGGCGTACTCCCGGCGCTAGTCCTACTCCATCTCTGCGAGCAGATCCTCCACGCACTCGATGTGCTGGAGTTGCCGGCGGAAATACTCGCAGTACGGCTCGCCCTCCTGCTCGCGGCGGGCACGCAACTCGGCGTCTGCGGCTGTGATCACTCTTGCATCGTCATGGGGGGCGTCCCCGTGGTGGATCTCGTGGGTCCCGCTCTGCTCCATCTCCTCGGCGTAACGCGCGAGCTCCATGGCAGCCACAAGCAGGTTCGGGACACGCAGCGCAGCGTGCAGTGACGAACCGCACTCCGGGCACACGAAGACGACCTCGACCGACTCCGGACCGCGGAAGATGACCGTCGAGATGTCCTCGAGGCCCAGATCGACGCGACCGTCCTTGGGGCAGATGAGTGTGAACTCCACCGGGTCTCGCCTCCCTACGCTGCACCACTATCATAGCGCCGAATCGGCACTCCCGGCTGTGCTAGTATCGCCGCATGCCGACGACCGACTCCAAGCAAGCAGCGTGCCCGCCCCGGCGGGCACGCTTCACGCGCGGCCTGAAACTGGGACTCCCGATCTTCCTCGGCTACGTCCCGGTGGGCGCCGCGTTCGGCGTCGTGGCGCGTGAGGTCGGCTTCACGCCTTTCCAGGCGATCGTCTGCTCGGCGACCGCACTGGCGGGAGCCGGCCAGCTGATCGCGCTCCAGCTGATCGGCGCCGGCGCCTCGGTCGCAGCGGTGATCGTCACGACCGCCGTTGTGAACCTCCGCTATGTGCTCTTCGGCGCAGCGATGTCACCGCACGTCAGCCGTGTCAGGCTGCCGGGGCAGGCGTTCCTCGCGTTTACCCTCACCGATGAGACCTTTGCGGTGAACATCGACGACCATCGCCGCTCGCTGGCTGATGGGTACTCCATGGCGGGCGTGGGCACGATCGCGTGGACCGGCTGGGTGCTGGGCACGGCGATCGGTGCGGTGGCGGCCGGTTTCATCGGCGATCCGACCCGCTTCGGCGTGCAGTTCGCCATGCCGGCCATGTTCACGGCTCTGCTCGTCGCCCAGGCCGAAGACCGTCGGCACGTGATCACCGCGTGCGTGGCGGCCGTGCTCGCCGTCGCGTTCATGCTCACCCTACCCGACCCCTGGTATCTCATCGCGGCACCGATGCTCGCCGCCACCGCCGCGACCGTGGTGACCCGATGACGACCGGGGCCATCTGGGCGGTCATCGCCGGCATGGCGGTCGCCAACTTCGCCATCCGCTTCCCATCACTGGCGATCCTCTCCCGCAAGGAGCTTCCCGAGTGGGCCCGCCGTTGGCTTTCGTTCATCCCGGTCTCGGCGATGGCCACACTCGTAGCGGGTGGCGTGCTGCGACCGGACGGCGACTGGATGGTCTCGGTGGCCGATCCGTACCTGTGGGCGGCCATAGGTACAGGAGCGTTCTACTGGCGCTTCAGGAGTTTCATCGGGGCCACGGTCACCGGTGTCATCCTGTTCCTGGCGCTCCGGGCGGTGCTCGGCTAAACTCCCTGCGTGAGTCCACACGCCTTTGGGGAGGCCCCATGCCGCTCGTTCACCCGTTCCGCGCCCATGTCTACCGCCACGAGCCTGGCGCCGACCTCAGCACACTCACCGCGCCGCCCTACGACGTGGTCACCCCTGAACGACGCGCCGAGCTGCTCTCCGTAGAGCCGCATAACGTCGTCGCGCTTGAGCTGCCGGACGGGCCGCTCGATCCCACGGTCCCCGGGAACCGCTACGAGAACGGCCGCGCGACCTGGAACGCCTGGCATGCCGGGAACATCCTCGTGGAGGACGACTCAACAGCGGTCTACATCGTCGAGCAGTCATGGGAGTACGAGGGCCGGCACATCCGGCGCCGCGGGTTCGTAGCCGCAGTCAGGCTCCACCCGTTCTCTGATGGCGTTGTCCTGCCCCACGAGCGCACGCTCGCCAAAGCGCTCTCCGACCGCCTGGATCTCACCCGCTCCACAGCCGCGAATCTCAGCCAGGTGTTCGGCCTGTATTCCGACCCCGCAGGCGAGACCGACGGCATCTTCGATGCGCATATCGCCGCGGATCCGATGTTCACGGCGACCGATGCCGAAGGCGTGCTCAGCAAGGTGTGGGCGATCCGCGATACCGCGACGATCGAGACCGTCGCGGGGATCATCGGTGACCGCCCGGTGTTCATCGCCGACGGGCACCATCGCTACACGACCGCGCTGGCGTACCGCGATGAGCGGCGGGCGGCAGACGCCGCGGCCGGGCTCACGCCCGTCGACCCCGCGTACGACTTCGTGATGATGACGCTCGTGAACATGGACGACCCCGAGCTCCTGGTGCTCCCCACCCACCGGCTCGCCCGCTCCTCAGGCTCCTTCGACGCCGCATCCTTCTGGGCAGCCATGGAGCGGCACTTCGAGCTGACAGCGCCCGTCGGCTCGCCGTCGGCCGGCGTCGACGAGGCGATACGCACCACCTTCGTGGTCCGCACCGCGGACGGCACGACGAAGACGGCCACACTCCGCGAGGGCATCGATGCGGCCGAGGCCATCGCCGGCGCTCACTCGGACCACTGGAAGCGTCTCGACGTCACCGTGCTGCAGGAGCTCGTCCTGAAGCCGCTCTTCGGCATCGATGCTGACGATCCGACCACGCTGGACCGGCTCTCCTTCGCGAAGGACGCGAACGAAGCCCTCAAGGTCACAGACGCGGATGCGGCGTTCCTCGTGGGACCCACGCGGATGGACCAGCTCCGCGCGGTCGCACTGTCCGGTGAGACGATGCCGCAGAAGTCGACGTACTTCTATCCCAAGCTGCTCTCGGGACTGCTGCTCCGCTCGCTCGACTGAGCACGCCGCACACCGACGCCTTCAACATCGCGCCCGGTCAGGCGGGCACACGCGGGTGCGAGCCTGCACGCGTCGCATCGCGGGTCCCGCGGCCGACACCAGTCGCGCCCCACGAGCCACGCGGCCAGATCGAGCGTACCCGGGGCCTCCGGACAGACACGTCGAGCAGCTTCACGTATGGCCTCCGGGGTGTCCACATCGGTGAGCCCCGTGCGCAAGAACACGCGCCGGACATGGACGTCGTAAGCCACCGAGCCGCACTCGGCACCCATCATGGGAACGCCGAAGTGCCGCCTGAGGATCTCCACGGCCATCGCGGCCTTCTTCTCCCCGATTCCGTCGAACGCGTTCAGCCGCCGGGTGATCTCGAGCACATGTGAGCCCGGCTCCCAGATACACGCCGCCGCGCCGCCGTATTCATCCGTCACCCGCCGCGCCGCCGAACAGATCCACCGCGGGAGCGTATGCACGAAGCGGTGAAGCGCGGGCGGCGACGCCAACGCGGCTGCCACCAAAGGCTCCTCGTGGGCGATGCGCTCAAGTTCGAAGTGCCCGAGCCGCTGCGACAGGAGATATGGCCCGGCCCAGGCTCGCTCGGCGGAGATGCCCTGCGTGAACAGCACGCCTGTCAGGAACGCCTCGGGCGACCGTTTGATCAACGCGTCAGCCTCGGGCAGGTCGGTGAACGCTCCGCCAGCCTGTGCGGCGCCGGATGAGGCCAGCTCCTCGCCGAAGTCGAGCAGCAGCCGGGCGACCCTCGGGGCCGCCGGGCCCATCAGCGTCGCGGCCCGTTCGTCAGGAAGAACGCACAACGCGTGCATATCTCCTTCGCCGCAGCACTGAAGTCGATGGTGGGGTCGAAGATGAGCGCGGGATCGCCCGTCACCCGGTGGGTGGGCCGATCGCACGCCGCATAATGGCAACCGAGCGGACACTGCTCGGTCGGGTCGATCGCATGCGGGCAGTCCGCCCGCATCTCATCATCGCACCCCCGGATCGACCAGCATGCCATGTGCGATCTCCTCACTGTCGCCTACGCGCGCAGGCTGCTATTGTATCCGCACAGCGCACCCGCGCGAAGCCGCCGCCCGGCCGCGAGTAGTGAGATGCGCCAGGAACCGCCACCCCGCACGTGAAGGTGAGGATATGACGCTGCCTGAGAACGAACACTACGCCACCATCGTCGTCGGCTCCGGTCCGGCCGGCGTGCTCGCCGCACTGCATGCTGCCGAGCGAGGCTCCGTACTGATCGTCGACGCCAGCTCCCTTCCCCGCGATAAGAGTTGCGGCGGGATGCTGCACCACCTGTCCCTCGAAACCCTTCGCCCGTACGGCGAGGTTCCCGAGAGCATCATCAGCATGCCCAGGACGGTCAACTTCCGGTACCACGATTGGGACCGTGGTATCCGCAAGGTCACCACGCTCGAGTTCCTGAACGTCAGCCGGGCGGGCTTCGACGAGTGGATGCTCGGGCTGCTTCCTGCCAACGTGGAGGTGGTGGCCAAGGCCTCACTCACCGGCTTCGTCCAGGACGATGAACGGGTGACCGCGTCGATCGACTTTGATGGCAACCCTGCGGAGATCACCGCGGATCTGCTCATCGGTTGCGACGGCGCACGTTCCCAGGTGAGGCGGACCCTGGACATCCGTGACTCGGCCAGCTACGTCACCCTTCAGGACTTCGTGACGATCTCATCGCCGATCGAGCCGTACTTCGACTGCATCTACATGCGTGGTATCGGGGACGAGTTCGGCTACGCCTATGTCGTGCCGAAGGGTGATGTGGCGCTCATCGGCTCGGTGTTCTACCCGCACACCAAGCGGCCGTGGGAGAAGCAGGACCGTGTGGTCTCCCTGCTTCGCGAGCGGATCCCCCAACTCGGCGAGAAGGTCCACCGGGAGTCGGCGGCAGCACTGTACCTGCGCTCACCAGACGACATGCTGCCAGGACACGGCCGCGTGCTGCTGGCAGGCGAGGCGGGCGGCTTCATGTCTCCGTCTTCTGGCGAGGGGATCTCCTACGCCCTGCGCACCGGCCGCGACGCAGGACTCGCGGCGGCGGGCGATCCCGCTGCAGCGCTCGACCGGTATCTCGAGCTCACCGGACCGATCCGCGCCGATATCAGGCGCCGGTTCCGTTGGCTGCCATTCATGGAGTCGCGCGCCGGCAAGTACCTCGCGGGATTCGTGCCCGCTCCGATCATCAGCCGCGTGACCCAGGGGCTCTAGCGCCCCTTGCGGTACGAACGGCTCGGCGTCGGCTCCACCTGGCCCTGATACCGGCTGCCCAGACCCGGCGACCCGTACGGGCGATCCACGGGCGTCGTCATCCGCATGAACGATATCTGCCCGATGGCCATGCCCGGAGTGAGCACGATCGGCAGATTCGCGACGTTGGAGAGCTCGAGCGTGAGCGTGCCATCCCAACCCGGGTCGATGTAGCCCGCAGTCGAGTGGATCAGCAGTCCGAGCCTGCCGAGCGAGGACTTCCCCTCGAGGCGGGCGACGATGTCCCGCGGGAGAGCGACGCGCTCGGTCGTGGCGCCGAGGGCGAACTCGCCCGGATGCAGCACGAAGGGTTCTCCAGCCGAGGCCTCGACCATGTCCATCAGACCCCGCTGCTCGACCGTGGGGTCGATGTACGGATAGCGGGAGTTCCGGAACACCTGGAACCGGGACCCGAGGTGAAGGTCGATGCTGGATGGCTGGATGTCCACCGGGTCGCACGGATCGACGATGATCCTCCCGGCGGCCATCTCCTCGGTTATCGAACGATCCGAGAGCACCATGTCAGGAGCCTATGCGCACTTGCTGAAGCCGCACGCACGGCACACAGCACAGCCGCTCTCGTGCTCCAGAGCGCCACCACACTCGGGGCATGCGCCCGCCAGGTTCACCAGTTCATCGGTGTTCTTGGAGACCATCGTGGAGGCTGTGCCCGTCTCCATCCACTCCAGGTAGTGCTCCATCGCGATACCCACCGCATCCGCGCACGAAAGCACCTTGCCGCCCTGGGCCCACGCCGGGCTCGGGCACCGGATCCCGCGAAGGTGCTTCAGGATCGCCTGCGGATCGACGCCCGCGCGCAGCGACACCGAGATCATCCGGGAGAGCGCCTCGGACTGGCTCGCAGCACAGCCGCCCGACTTGCCCATCTGGGTGAACACCTCACACAGACCCTGTTCGTCGGAGTTGATCGTCACGTACAGGTTGCCGCAACCGGTCTGGATCTTCTCCGTCCGGCCCATGGTCACCGACGGACGCGGGCGGGGCTCGATCTCACCGTGGCGGGCCAGCTCCGCAGCCCCACCCGACCTCGTTGTCTTGCCGGTCGACAGGACCTGGTTCTCCTTGCTGCCGTCGCGATAGATCGTGACGCCCTTGACGCCAAGTTCATGGGCGAGGTCGTAGACGTGACGCACGTCCTCGATCGTGGCCTCGTTGCCGAAGTTGACGGTCTTGGAGACCGCGTTGTCGGTCGACTTCTGGAACGCCGCCTGCATGCGTACGTGCCACTCCGGGGCCACCTCATGGGCGGTCACGAACACGCTCTGCACGTCGACGGGAACGCCCTCCACACCGGCGACCGAGCCGTGCTCGGCGATCAGCGCCATGAGCTCGCGACTGTAGAAGCCCTGCTTGACCGCCAGGTCCTCGAAGAGCGGGTTCACCTCGATCAGACGGTCGTTGTCCATGACCGTGCGGATGTATGAGACCGCGAACAACGGCTCGATGCCCGAGGAGCAGTTGGCGATGATAGAGAGGGTACCGGTGGGTGCGATCGTCGTGACCGTGGCATTGCGCAGTCGGACGCCATCGGACGTGTCGTAGATCGAGCCCTCGAAGTTCGGGAACACGCCCCGCTCTTCGGCCAGCCTCATCGACGCCTGGCGCGACTCGGCCTGGATGAAGCCCATGACCTTCTCGCCCAACGCGATGGCCTCGTCCGAGCTGTACGGGATGCCCATCATGATGAGCATGTCCGCCCACCCCATGACGCCCAAGCCGATCTTGCGATTGCCCTGCACGAGCTCCGCGATCTTCGGCAGCGGGTATTCGTTGACCTCGATGACGTCATCGAGGAAGCGTACGCCACGGTGCACCACATCAGCCAGGCGGTCCCAGTCGAGGTCGGGCCCGGTCTCGGAGTAGCGCACGAATCTGGAAAGGTTCACCGAACCGAGATTGCAGGCCTCATACGGAAGCAGAGGTTGCTCGCCGCACGGGTTGGTGGACTCGATCTCGCCGAGCGCAGGGGTCGGATTGTCGCGATTCATCCGGTCGATGAAGATGATGCCGGGGTCGCCGGAGGCCCATGCCATCTCGACGATGAGCTCGTACACCTCACGGGCATCCAGCTGACCGGCCGGCTCCCCATCGCGCGGGTTACGCAGGTCATACTGCGAGCCTGCCGCGACCGCATTCATGAAGTCCTCCGTCAGCGCGACGGATATGTTGAAGTTCTGGAAGTCGCCATCGAGCTTGCACTTGATGAAGTCGATGATGTCCGGATGGTCCACGCGCAGGACGCCCATGTTCGCGCCCCGGCGCGTGCCGCCCTGCTTGACCGCCTCGGTGGCCTGATTGAAAACGCGCATGAACGAGATCGGCCCACTGCTCACGCCCTGCGTGGAGCGC
Source organism: Actinobacteria bacterium UBA6100 (assembly GCA_002423585.1). Lineage (GTDB taxonomy): Bacteria > Actinomycetota > Coriobacteriia > Anaerosomatales > Anaerosomataceae > UBA6100. The sequence continues at coordinate 1,571 of DIWS01000018.1, read as the reverse complement.
ACCTGGTCCCCCGCGGGGCGCAGGCGCGAGAACGAAAAGCCGGTGCCGCCGCCCGACTTGTGGATGATCGCAGTGTCACGCACCGCGCCGAAGATGGAGTCCATCGAATCCGCGACCGGTAGCACGAAGCACGCGGAGAGCTGCTGCAGTTCGCGGCCCGCGTTCATGAGTGTGGGGGAGTTCGGCAGGAAGTCCAGGGAGGTCATCAGCTCGTAGAAGTCGTGTGCGACTTCGCCCACACGCTCGGGCGTGGCACCGAACTTCAGTTCCGCCGAGGCGATGTTCTCCGCAACACGCACGAACATGTCCGAGGGTCGCTCTACCGGATTGCCATCGTCATCCTTCTTGAGATACCGCTTCTCCAGGACCTTGATGCTGTTCGGCGACAGCGTCTCATCGATGGTCCGGGGATAGATCGCGGTGTCCTGCTCGGGCATGATGGCTCCTCCTCGCGGCATGTGAACCTGGTCAGTCACCACGCCCCCTCGGGCCATCGGTGACACAAGATGTTGCGCTTCCAAAGAATACTGCCGCTAGATATGGGGTGCAACGTGTAACCGCCATGTCATACCACCCAACCGACGAACGGTATGCGCACGGGTCTGTGCGGCCCACACGCTCCCATGTTCGGGGCCGATGCGGGGATGAGCGCACGCGGGCACGCGAAAGCGCCGCCCGTCGGGGCGGCGCTTGTCGATCGAGCGTTGAGAAGCTAGACAGCCTCGACGCGCGAGACCTCGGGCACTTCCTGCTTGAGGACGCGCTCGACGCCGTTCGCGAGGGTCAGCTGAGACATCGGACAACCACGGCACGCACCCTGGAGGGCGACCTTCACAACGCCGTCATCGGTGACCTCGACAAGCTCCACGTCGCCACCATCGGCCTGGAGTGCCGGCCGGATCTTATCCAGTGCAGCCTGTACGCGTTCCTTCACGAGGAGACTCCTTCCGTGACGCCCGACCATGCGCCGGAACGTCCATGCTGATGACCGCCCGGGAACGCCCGGGCCGCCCGTGCGGGCACGGGCGACATTCTAGCAGAAGGCGTGCCGTTCTCCACGCCGTCACGATGACCGGCAAGAAACGGCTCCCGAGAAACGGCGAAGCCGTCGGATGTGTTCAGCGACGTCCTACTCTCCCACGGACTACACCGCAGTACCATCGGCGCTGGAGGGCTTAACTGCCGAGTTCGGAATGGGATCGGGTGTACCCCCTCCGCAATAGCCACTGAACACATCCGACGGCTTCCGCCAGTCGAGTGTATACGCACTCTTCTGCTGTCAAATACGGCCTCACGGTGCATCCCGCACCCTGAGAGCTGTATAGCGAGTCGGAAAATGTTGAATAGAAGATCAAGACCTCGGCCTATTAGTACCGCTCGGCTGAACACATTGCTGTGCTTACACCTGCGGCCTATCAACCTCGTAGTCTACGAGGGGCCTTACCTGGTTAACCCAGTGAGAGACCTCATCTTGAGATGGGCTTCCCGCTTAGATGCTTTCAGCGGTTATCCCGACCGAACGTAGCTAACCAGCAGTGCCGTTGGTCGACAACTGGTACACCAGAGGTTCG
>DIWS01000013.1 GCA_002423585.1 Actinobacteria bacterium UBA6100 | reverse complement strand
CCTGTTCTGGGCGTTCGCCTACAACCTGGTGATGATTCCGCTGGCGGTCCTGGGGCTGCTGCACCCGGCGCTGGCCGAGATCGCCATGGCCACCAGTTCGATCACGGTGGTCACCAACGCCAACCTGCTGCGGCGCGTCGACATCCGCGCGCACGCGCGGGCCTGAGACCGGCGCGCACTGCGCGGGTACAACAAGAAGACAGGAGCACCTCTGGTGCTCCTGTCGGCTTTGTTCTGCAGTAAGCGTGTCTCGCCGGCTGGTCCGCGGTCGCTCAGTCGATCAGCGAGACCGCCTTGAGGTCCTTCTCTCCCGGGGCTTCGCCTCCGGTGCCGCCACAGCTCGAGGCGCAGTCGGCACACTCGATATCCATGATGATGACCTTGGACTTTTCCTTCTTGCCCGTGACAGTGTTGATGATGTTCACCGTGTCCGCATCGATGACGGTGGCGCAGCCGAACTTGGTGACGTAGTAGGTCAGCCCGCCGGGGCAGGTATGTCCAGATTCGCAGCCGATGGACGAGAAGAGCGGAATGCGCACGCGCGTGCCAGCGCGAGTGCCTGCGGCCTGCCAAGCGGCGGCCTTGACGCCCGAGTCGCCGGGAATGCAGGCCGGCAGATTGATCCGGGCGGCATAGTCGGTCTCGATGTAGCACTTCAGCTCGGCGGTGCCGCAGCCGGGCTGAGAGCAGGGATCATAGTAGTGCGGGTCGACCACCTCTGAAAAGTCAAGCCAGCCGCGGTCGCCCCCGCCCACGATGTCATCGTCGCCGTCATCATCCAGGTCGCAATCGTACACGCTGCAATCCAGGATCTTGTCGTCGTCCCAGACGTAGAACACGTCATCGCAGTTATCTTCCCACAACGTCTGGTCCATCGCGACCGGCCACAATCCGCAGCCGCTGGTGGCCACGCCGCAGGCGGCGGTGGCCTCGGCCGAGACGTTCACGGTGTTGAGCCCGATCAGGAGGGCGAACCGTGTCTGCATGGGACGTGACGCAGTAACGTGCACCTTGAAGCCGTCGAGGATCTCGACGACGGCTGTCTCGGCTTCATTGCGCGTCACGGCGTACTCGGTCGCCAGCACCACCGGGTCGCCGCCAAAGCAGATGGCGTGCGCGCCGGCCAGCGCGCCGGCGTCGGCGGCATTCTGCATGTTGCGACGTTCGCCAAAGATGGCGCCGACGTCGATAGCCAGCCCCACGAACAGCAGTAGGACGACCATCATCAGGGCGACCTGTACCAGGATGGCGCCCCGTTCGCGTTGTAGTTCGATCAGGCTCATTTCTCTGCTCCCGGCGCCGGAACTACCGGCACGGATACGATAGCTCGCTCACCAAGGCATGTTCAGTCAAAACCAAAGACCACCATCTCGGTGGAAGCGCGCAGCGTGATGGTGTTCACCCCAATCAGGCCGCCCAGGATGGTCTGGTATTCATAGGCCGTTTCGATCTTGATGGGCAGGCCAGTTGGCGCGTTGAGGCCGGTGATCGTGACGCGAATGTCCGTGGGCACAATGCCGCTGTTGGTGGCCTCGGAGCGCGTGGCGCTGATGATCCCTGAGCCATCGTTCGGATAGCGCGAGGCATAGCGCGCGCCCTCGCGCGAGGCGTTGATGATGATGATATAGTTGTTGTAGGCGCGCCCAAGGTCCACGATGCCCATTACGAGCAGCAACAGCAGGCCGAGGACGAGTGCCATCTCGACCAGGGCGGCTCCGCGCTCGTTGCTGCGACCAGATCGCTTCATCGTGTCAACTCCAAGCATACCTGACCCTATTGTACCACATCTGGCTCGCCGGGAACAGCCCCCGGCGAGGGCGTGGGTGGCAAGCGCGTCGGCGCGCGCCGATCGTTCTGCCGCGAGTAGGCCTCGCCCCACAAGTCGTCCACCCAGGCGCCGAGTTGCTCCCAGCGCTGCTCGACCCAAACGCGTGCCGTGCCCAGATGTTGCGTGCCCTGCCAGCGCTCCCAGAGCGGCTCGCCAAGCCGCAACAGCACCAGTAATGCCGCTACCACGAGCGAGGCGGCGACGCCACGGAGCAACCCGCGCAGGGCGCGGTGTTTGGGCCTGGCAGTCCTGTTGGCGCGGGCATCCAGCAACTCGCCCCAGGTGCCGGGCACTATGGCCAGGGCTACAGCCACCAGCTGTATGGTCTGCTCCAGGGCTGCGGGCACAGCGGCCGTTGCCGAGGGGAACAGCCAGCGCGCCAACCACGGCGACAGAAAGCCGAGCGCGGTCAGCAGGAGGCCCCACAAAAGCACGCGGAGCAGCCAGCGTCCCACGCACACGCCGATGGGGAGCACCGGATCCCAGGTGAGGCCGCGCAACAGCCCGACGAGGCCCCAGAGCGTGCCGCAGATCAGCGCCCAGGCGATCGGCCGAGACATGGGCGGGTCGGTGATGTCGCGCAGGCCCAGGGGCGGGTCCATCGCGGCGCCGCCCAGCAACAACCCGATGGCTGCGCCCAGCAGAGCGCCGAGCAGCAGCCCAAGAAGCGGTCGAAGCACCACGCGCGCCACGCCCGGTAAGGCGGGCACCACGTGGACCTCGACCGGGACCTCGATCGGTTCTGCGGAGGCACTGGAATGGACTTGCACGGCGCCCTCCCAGGGCTCGCGCTTGATCTTGAGCATGGACGTGTCGACGGTGACGCTGCCCTGCAGCTTGCCTTCGATCTCCGTGGGCACCACCTGCACCCAGGGAGCGCTGGGCTCGACGCGTCCGTAGAGATAGCCGCGTCCCCGGCCCCTGCGCAGCGCCAGAGAGGCCTGTGCGGTCTGGCCCTCGAGTACATAGCCGAGCTTGACCCGGCGCGGCCTGGCGACCAGGCGCGGGCGCCGCACCATGCCGCTGCCCAGCATAAAAGCTTCGAGGGCGGCGCGCGCATCGCGCTGGTTGTCCTGCACCGTCTGGCGAGCCAAACGGGCGAGGTGCAGCGCGCCCTGTTCCCTGAACCACTGCTCGAGCGTGCCGTTGCGCAGGTGGTAGACGCCATCCTGCGGGTACCGGTCCAGGTGACGCACAACCTGCTTGAGCGAGCGGGCCTGGCGGCCGCGTCCCAACCAACCGCCGGACCTGAATATGAACGGTTGCGCGACGCGCGCGGAGCGTGTCAGTCGGCGCTCCTCCAGCGCCAGGGCCAGTGCCTGGCGCACATCCTGGCTGCGCAGGCCGCGCACTGACGTTGGCACCGACTGAATGTCGGCTCCCAGCGTGTTCAGCGTGACACAGGGCGGGCGGCTGGCGCGGCGCGGGGCAAGCGTGGCGTTCGGGTCGTAAAGCACGGCATACTGACGTATGGCCGGTCTGAGCCCGGGGAACTCGTCCTTGAGAAAGCGCAGGAGCGCTCGCCGGGCGCGTTTCGCTGCGCCTGCGGGGCTGGCATGGCGCCGCAGCTTGCCTGCGGCCGTGCGTTCGACCCAGCGCCGGCCCGTGCTGGGGGTGACCTGGCCTTCCCAGTCTAGCGCGTGCAGCACGAACAGCCCCTGCGGCCCCACAACGATGGCGTCAATCGCCACCCCACAGATCAGCGGCTGCCCCACAACCAGGTACTCGCTGGGGAGTACCTGCCTGAGATGGGCTTCCACAGCGGCGCTTACTGGCTTGCCTTCGACCCGTAGCGTCTCTGCCACGGTGTCTGCACCCCCACTCTCAACTATGTCACAACGCTACCCCGTTCGCCCCCTGCCCCGATCGTATTGCGCGTCTGGTCATGATGATGCCCCGGTCTGCAAGTAGCCGGGCGATGTCAGCGTTTGTTGCTTCTGCGTTGGGTCGGCATGAACATACTGGGCGGCAATTCGATGCCGGCCATCTCGATCTTTTCCATGAACTTGGGCCGGATGCCAGTGGCGGTATAGTAGCCCTCGACGCGAGCGTCCTTGAGCGCCGTCTGCTGGTAGCGAAAGATGTCCTGCATGACGACGATGTCGCCCTCCATGCCCTGCACCTCAGAGATCTGTGTGATCTTGCGGCTGCCGTCGGACATGCGGTTGAGGTGCACCACCAGGTCAAAGGCGGATGCGATCTGCTCGCGAATGGCCTTGAGTGGCATGTCGGTGCCGGCGGTGAGCACCATGGTCTCGACGCGGTGCAACGTATCGCGCGGGCTGTTTGAGTGCGCGGTGGTCATGGAGCCATCGTGACCGGTGTTCATCGCCTGCAGCATGTCGAGCGCCTCGGCGCCACGCACCTCGCCCACGATGATGCGGTCGGGGCGCATACGCAGGGCGTTGATGACCAGTTGCCGAATGCTGATCTGCCCCTTGCCCTCGATGTTGGGCGGGCGCGCCTCAAGCCGCACGACGTGGCGCTGGTTGAGGTGCAGTTCCGCGGCGTCCTCGATGGTGATGATGCGCTCGTTGGACGGCAAAAAGCTGGAGACGATGTTGAGCAGCGTGGTCTTGCCGGTGGAGGTTCCTCCCGAGATGACGATGTTCAGATGGCCGATGACGCAGGCGCGCAAAAAGTCGGCCATGTTCTGGCTGAAGGTGTCGAGCCGGATCGCATCCTCAGCCGCATAGATGGTCTTGGCGAACTTGCGGATGCTGACGCAGGGCCCATTCAGCGACAGCGGCGGGATAATGGCGTTGACGCGCGAGCCGTCGGGCAGGCGGGCGTCGACCATCGGACTGGTCTCGTCCACGCGACGGCCGAGCGGCGCCACGATGCGATCGATGATGCGCATCAACTCGGTGTTGTCGCGGAAGCGTACGTTGGTCTCCTTGAGCAGGCCGTTGCGCTCGATGAACACCTGGTTGGGGCCGTTCACCAGGATTTCGGTCACGCTGTCGTCGCGCAGCATCGGTTCCAGCGGCCCATAGCCAAGGATTTCGGCCACGATCTCGTCAAAAAGCAGCGTCCGTTCGACGCGGCTGAGCGGGATCTGCTCCTCGGCCAGCGTCTCGAGAAAGATCTGCTCGAGCGTTGGGCGGACCTGCTCGATGTCGCGCGCGTCGATAGCCGGATTGAGCTCGGCCAGCAGCCTGCGCTGCACCCGTTCTCTGATCTGCAAAGATAGCCCGCTGCGTCCGTCACTCCTGGCCGGGTCGGGCAGAGGCCCCCTGCCAGGGTTGCGATTCATGGCGCTCATCTATTCTCCATCCTAGCGGATCCACACCGGATCGTACTCATCGTCCGGCGTGTTGCTGATGTTGCGTACGTTGCGGCCGTCGGCATCCATGATGTACAGTTGCTTGCGTCCTTCGCGGTTCGACCAAAAGATGATCTTGGAGCCGTCGGGCGACCAGGACGGGTGCTTTTCCCATTCCCAGCCATTCTCGGTCAAGTTGCGCGGGTCAGACCCGTCGGGGTTCATCACCCAGATGTCATCGGTGCGGTCCTGCTCGCTGACAAAAGCGATGCGCCCGCCGTCCGGCGACCAGACGGGGTTGTAGCAGACACGCAGGTTAGTGAGCTGCACCGGCGGGAGGTCGCCCTGCGCGGGGTCGGGCGGGCGCTCGACAAAGATCTGCTCCGAGCCGCTGGCCGAGCGCACAAACAGTCGGTAGCGTCCGTCGGGCGAGTAGGCGTGTCGCTCATAGATCTGGGCAAAGGCTGTTTGCAGCGCGCGTGAGTTGCCCAGGTAGACGCGGTTCCTGAAGCTGGCGTCCATCACCCAGATGCCAGGCCGGTCCTCGTTGTCAGAGTAAAAGGCGATCGCGTTGCGGTACGCCGTCAGGGGCTTGGGCGTGGGCGCCACGGTGGGTCTGGGCGTCTCGGTGGGCAGCGGCGTGTTGGTAGGCGTGGCCGTTGCGGTGGGCGTGGAGGTCGGCGTCAGGTAGGGCGTGACCTCGTCGAGCCGCGCCAGCGCCAGGGTGATATCGGCCACCGGCAGCGCTGCCGCCTGACGATAGCGTTCGTAGGCAAAGCCGAGGTCGCCGCTGCGCCGGTAATCGTCGCCGCTGCGGATGCAGGCATCGTACAGCGCGGCCAGCACCATGCCGTTCATATAGTCAGGCCGGCGATCGTAGATGGCGCGCAGGCTGCTGATGGCGTCATCCCAGTAGCCCTGCTGATAGAGCGTATAGCCCTGGGTGAACAACTGTGTCAGGCGCTGCTCGAGCGCCGCGTCGGTATCGCGCGGACGCAGGCTGAGCGCGCGCGTAAAGTAGCTCTCGGCCTGAGGCACGAGCTCTGCCATCGGCGGGTTGTGCGTGATCGCTTCACGCCCGAGCGCCATGTAGAGATCGAACAGGCGACTCTGGACGGACGTGGCCTGATAGTTGCTGTCCAAGGCCTGCAACTGCTCGAACTTGTCCAGGGCGTCGACGTACAGGCCAGCGGAATAGTCGGCCTCGGCGGCGGCATAGAGTCCCTCGATGTCCTCGGCGCGCCGCAGGTCACCCACGCGCAGGCGCACGTCCTTGTACTGCGGGGCGCGCATCAACAAGTCGGTGTAGATGGCCAGCGCGCCGGCGCGGTCGCCGGCTTCCTGCAGCGCGACCGCTTGCTCATACATGGCCAGCAACTCGCGCTGCACCAGGATCTGCTCCAGCCCCTCCTGCGCCTCGGCGCTTTCGGGCACGCGGCCGAGATAGTCCCAGTACTTGGCCTCGGCGTCGTCAAAGCGGCCGCCTGCGAGGTAGGCGTTGGCATCCTTGAGCAGGGCGGCGGTGGTGCGGGCCTCACGCGCCTCGGCCCAGGCGGGCGCGATCCAGTCGCGCATGGCGCGCACGCCAATCACGACCCCGAGCCCGAACACCACCACAGCCAGCACCGCCCCCAACACGCGCGGCCACGACACAATCCAGCGCTTGCCGCGCACGCGCGTCTCTGTGTCGCGCTGCGCCTTGAAGCTGGCCTGGTCGAGCAGATCCTGCAGGGCGCGCTCGTCCGGAAAGCGCTGTGCGGCCTGCTCAAAGCTGGCGATGGCTTCTTGCCACTCGCCGGCCTGGTAGTGCGCCAGTCCCTCCTGGTAGGCGGGGTCCTGATTCAATTGAGTGGGATCGTGAGAAATGGTCATGTTACCTTTGGGCGTGTGTGCGGACGAAAACTATGGGACTGCGGTATGGCGGGCGCTCAGCCTCCACCCATCGTTCGGAACAGATCGAGCAACTGCGGCATCGCCGGCCCCAGGATGACGACGAACAGGGCCGGAAAGATAAAGAACACCAGCGGGAAGGCCATTTTGACCGTCGCCTGGCGCGCGATGGCCTCGGCGCGTTGTCGGCGCTTGTCGCGCATCAGCGCCGCCTGGCTGTGCAGCACGTCGGCGATGCTGACGCCCAACTGGTTCGATTGTACCAGAATGGCGACGAACGTGCGCAGATCGGGCACGTTGGTGCGCTCGGCCATGTGCATCAGGGCCTGGTCGCGCGACGTGCCCACGCGTATCTCGAGCACCACGTGGCGAAACTCGCGTGTCAGCGCGTTGTCCCAGCGTTCGGCCACGCGCAGCATGGCCGACTCGAAGGCCAGCCCGGCCTCCACGCCAATCGTGAGCATGTCGAGCGCGTTCGGCAGGGCGCGCATGACCTCCTTGCTGCGGCTGTCGACCTTGTTGCTGAGCCAAAAGTTGGGCAGGTAGAGCCCCAGAATCACCAGCACCGCGCCCAGCAGCAGCGAGTTGAGCGCGAACCCCGAGCGGCGCACCAGCAGCAGGGCCAGCGCGCTCATAACGACGGCCGACAACAGCTGCAGCCCGTAAAAGTCCAGCACGCCCAGCTTGCCGGGCTCGCCGGCGTGGATGAGGCGGCGCTGCGTGGCGGCCATGGCGCGGTTGGGCATCATTCGTCCGAGCATGCGCAGCACGCGCCGAATGAGCGGCATGATCACGCGCTGCTCGAACGGCTCGAGCGCCTGATCCGTCGCTTGCTCGACGCGTGTGACGTACTCGTCCAGGCGGTCGCCTTCCTTGCGCCGCCCGCCCGAGGGCGCCACCGACAGCCACAGGCAGACGGTTGCCAGCGCGATGAGCACGCCGAACAGGAGCGGCGATCCCGGGACCGCTTCGCCGAGCAGGGCCTTGAGTGTCTCGTAGCTCAGGTCCATGGCCTATACCTCGATCACGAGCATCTTGCGGATCACCCAAAGGCCCAGGCCCTGCAAGCCCAGGGCGACCACCGGCAGCAGACGCTGCCAGCCGGGCGCGAACAGGGGCCGCATGTACTCGGGGCTGATGATGAACAGCAGCAGGGCGAGTCCGGTGGGCAGGGCGCCCAGTACGTAACCGCTGAGCTGCTCCTCGGCCGTGAGCGCCCGGATCTCGCCCTGGATGCGGATGCGGTCGCGGATGGTGTCTCCGATGGTGTCCAGCGTCTCGGCCAGGTTGCCGCCGACCTGGTGCTGTACCGAGATGGCCGTGACGATCAGGCCCAGGTCGTCCGAGCGCACGCGCGCGGTCATCTCTTCCAGCGCCTGCGTGATGGGAATGCCCAGGCTGACCGAGTTGACGACGCGGCCGAACTCGCGCGAGGCGGGCGCGGGCAATTGGTCGACCACCACCTGCAGGGCCTGGTTGAGGCCGTAGCCGGCCCGCAGGCCGCCCACCAGCATCATCAGCACGTCCGGCAGTTGTTGTTCAAAGGTCCGGCGGCGTCGCTCGATCGCCATATTCAGATAGATGGTGGGGGCGTAGGCCAGTACGCCTGCCAACACCAGACCCAGCACGATGCCGGAGCGCCACGTGCCGACGACCAGACCCAGCGCGAGCAGTCCGAGGGTCAGCAGGCCGAACTCGGCGGCCGTGAGCGGCACATCGGACTGGGCCAGTTTCTCCGCCAGGCGCGGCCCCATGCCCAGGCCGTTGGCGATGCGTTTGAGCGGCGGCAGACTCTTGAGGCTCTCGGCGCCGGTCTCTTCGGCCGCAAAGGCCGAGGTGCCGTCCATGCCGAACTCTTTCATGCGGTCGGCCAGCGGGTCTTCGACGCGCCAGACGTGCCAGAGACCCACAAACCCCACGGTGGTGGCGATAAAGACCAGAACGCCGAACAGCAGGGCGTTGCGGGCCGGGTCGTTGGGAGGGGTGACGGCAACACTCGTGCCGGTCTGCGGCGCAGTTTGTGCGGGGGCCTCGGCATCCACGGCGGTGGGAAGTGTCTGCGCCGGCGCTGCGCCGGCTTCTCCGGCCGGAGTGGGCGCGGGCGGCGCCGCGAGCAGGTCGCCATCCACCTGGAAGGTCCAGGTGGTCTGCGTGGAGCGGGCGCCGCGACGCGTGGTCACGTCCACCTGCCACGAGCCGGGCCTGGCCGCGCCCAGCGCAAACGGGCGGCTGATGTAGCGTCCCGGGGCATTCGCCTCCGGCTCACAGGAGAGCGTGGCCACCTCGCGGCCGGCGGCATCCTGCACCACGGCGGTGACGTCCAGCCCCTGCACGGGCGTGTTCGCAGCACCGCGCACCAGCACATCGACGCGCAGCACGGTGCGCTGTACCTGGGCGAGGTAGGCCTTGCCCAGACTGACGTCCATCTGCAGGCTGCCCATGTCGACGGACGGACGGCAGGCGGCGAAGAGCGCCGGCAGCACCAGCAACCAGAGCAGCACGTACAGTGGCCAGACGCGCCGCAGCCGACTGGCCGGGGGTGTTCGATTGTGCTCCGAGCTCGTCATGTGCGTGTCCTTGTGCGTGCCCGGCCGACAAGGGCCGAGCTGTCGTGCGAGCGTACTCGCATCAGCGCGCAAAAGCCGGAGCCATTGGGCCCTGAAAGGCCGTCACTTGCGGCCCAGCTTGGCACGCCTTTTGAATTTGGAGCCGGCCTCGGTGGCGTCGTCGCTTGCGCCCGGGGCCTCCGTGAGCGGGTCCGGGCTGGCATCGGCCAGCGGCAGCTCTTTGGCGATCTTGTGCGCAAACTGGCGATAGGCCTTGGCGAGGGCGCTGCGTGGGTGGCTCAGCGTGGCGGGCACGCCGCGGTTGACGGCGTGCGTGGCGAGCGCCTGATCGTCCGGTATCGAGAACGACACCGGCAGCCGCAGCCGTGCCTCGATGTCGCTTGGCTTGATGCCGCCCGGCAGGGTCGCGCGGTTCACCAGCATCCAGACCTTGCTCTCGGGATAGCCGCGCTCGTGCAGGCCGTCGAGCAGCAGGCGGGCGTTGCGCAGCCCCACCATCTCGGGTACCACCGAGATAACGATCCGGTCGGCCGAGTCGAGAAAGGCGTAGGCGGTCTCGTTCATCGGCAGGCCGAGATCCACCACCACCCAGTCAAAGGTGCGGCGCAGCGTGGCCACAATTTGCTGCACTTGCGGCAACGGGATGTCGGCCGCGGTATCGTCGGGCGGCGGGGCCATCAGCACATGCACGCCCGAGGCGTGGTGCGCCAATACGCCCATGATGAGCTCGGTGTCGAGCCGGGCGAGGCGCGGCAGCAGGTCGGCGATGGTGCGCTCGGGCTGCAGGTTGAGCGCGACATCGACCGCGGGGGCGGCATAGTCGGCGTCGACCAGGGCCACGGCGCGCTTGGTCTCCATGTGCAGGCTGATGGCGGTGTTGATGGCCAGGGTGGTGCGGCCCGTGCCGCCCTTGGGGGCGCAGAACACCAGCACGCGGCCGAGAGGGCGGGCGGTATCGCCACCGGTGGCTTCGCCGGGAGTGCCTTGGCGCAGCACCTCGCGCACGCTGGACGCAAACTCTTCGGGGTTGGCGATCGGCTTGACCACAAAGCCGCGCGCGCCCGCCAGCATCGCCTGGCTGGCCTGCGCCACGGCCGTGGGCTCGATCAGCACCAGGATGGCGGCGCCCGGCGCCCGCCCGGCCAGTTCGCGCACCATAAAGCCCATCGCGGTTCCGCGCAAGTCGTCGCTCAGCACGATCAGGTGCGGCACCAGCTCTTCGGCGCGCTGCAGCGCCATATCGGCCTGCGATACCCAGTAGACCCGGTGATTCGGTAGTCGATCCTGCAACGCGCTCTCTACCAGGTCACGCAGCTCTTCCTGGCCGCTCACCAGCAGAATGCGCAGCGTTTCATAGATGCTAACCGTCACCGACGAGCCTCCATCACTATCGACTACTGCGCCCGGCAACCAGGCCTATGGCTGCAGGCGCCGGGCACTCAATCTACCAGATGCCGGGAATGAGCCGCCAGCGCACGCGCGCGGCGTATCCCGCGTATTTGTCGACAATGCGCTCTTCGCGCGAGATGCGCCACACCAGCGTCGCGAGCATGGCCCCCAGGGTCAGCGCGTTGCGTCCACTCAGGTTGCCGATCAGGAATCCGGCATTGGAGAGCAGTTCCGCGCCGTACATCGGGTGGCGAATGTAGCGGTAGGCGCCGCTTGTCACCAGGCCGCGATCGGCCGGCGCGATGCTGAAACTGCGGCCCAAGGACACGATGCTGGCCAGCAGTCCGAGCAGCCCAAGGCCCTGAAGCACCACCGACGCGCCCACCCAGCCGGCCGCAGCGGGTCTGAAGCCCAGCATGGGAACGATGGCCGACCCCCAACTGAGCGCTACCTCCCACCAGGCCCCTTCGCACCGAGCAGGTCTGCGCGAGAGCATCAGAAAGGCAGCAATGAGATAGAACACAAACAGGCCCACGTCGCGCAGATCACCTCCGGTGAGGGCCGAACGCAGGTAGGACATGGCAGCGAAGGTCCAGACAAAGCTGCCGACCAGGCCGATCAGGAAAACCGCAACCGGCCGGTGTGTACTGCGGGCAACCTCGGGGACCTCGTCGTCAGGCTCGGCTCTGTCCATGGGCTCGGGCGCCTGCATCGTCAGCGCGTCAGCAGCGGGATGCGATAGCGATCCACCACATAGCCCGCATCCACCGGCTCGGTCTCAAAGGGCTGCTCGACGCCGGGGGCGCGCAGCATCATGTCCTGGATGCCGCCCGCGTCCAGCGCGAACTTGAGCACCAGGGCGTCCTGCGGATTCAGCGTCAGCAGGAGGGCCTGCGGCAGCACGCCTGCCGTGCGCTGGGTCGTGCCCACGAGGCCGCCGCTTTCGGTGGTCCCCCCTTCGCCGAGCACGGCGGCCACGCCGACGTTCTGCAAGACGTAAAAGCTGGCCAACTGCTTCTCGGTCGTGGTGCCTGGGGCGGTGCCCTCACCGGACGCGGTCGACTGCTCTGAAATGGCCTTGACGTCGAACTCGAGCGAGATGGCGATATCGACCCGATCGCCGGCCTTGAGCAGCCACTGCTTGGTCAGGAGGTCGCTGGCGGGGATGGCCATCAGCACTTCATCGGGGGAGAGGAACAGAGAGAGACGCCCGTCGCCGGTGATGATGTTGGGGTCGAGCAGCCGGCGGGCCAGCAGCACCTCGCCGGGGAACAGGTCCACCAGCGTCAGCATGCCCTCGGCCTCCTCGAGCGCCGAGATCGCGCCCTCGGGGACCGCGTCGACGGCGATCTCTTTGAGCTGCAGGTCCTCGCGCGTGAGCGCCGTGCGCACGGCGATGCTGCGCGCCGCGGTGACCACCGTCACCCTGGGGACAGAGCCCTCGCCCACTTCGGCGGGCGGCACGGCGCGCGTGAGCGTGACAAAGGCCACGATGCCTNNACCCGGCGAACAGCCAGACAAATCCGCGCAGTCGTCCCACGCTCTACCGCCTATCCTTCCAGGAACATGGTGGCCTCGGCACGCAGGGTGATTGCGTTGACGCCGCCGATGGCCTCGATGAGTGGGCTGGCAATCAGGACAACCGGATAACTGACGCGCACGTTAACCTGACCGCCGCCCCAGGTGACGTCAATCTGCAGCCGTGCGAGGTCCAGGTTCGGGGCCAGGCTTTGCCCAGCCGCGACCACGCCGGCGCTGTCGCCCGGGTGGATGATGCCGTAGCGCGCCCCTTCGCGGGCGATGCTGGCCACGCTGTTGTAGGTAAAGACCAGCCGTGCGAACTCGATAATGCCAAAGATCAGCACCCACAGGATCATCACGACAAGCGCGTACTCCACCAGGGTGGCGCCGCGCTGGCGATGCCTCGGCGGATCACCCCTGGTGCGGCTCTTTGCCCTGTGCATCATCGACTGGCTCCCAGCGTTGGTGTCATCGGCAATAGCAGTACCGGTCGGGAAAATAGCCCCAGACGGCTCCACAGCCGCGTGCAAGACGCGATCTCTCGGAGCAGCGTCTGGGGCTTCGTTCACACGCGAAGAACAAGCTGTTCCAGCGTGCCCGGACGCGCACGGAACGCGACGCGTCTAGAATGCGTTAAAGACCGTGGTGAACGCGTCGTTAATCGCGCCGCCCAACTGGGTCATGATCACGATGGCCGCGATGGAGATCAGCACGACCAGCAGTGCGTACTCCACCAGCGAGGCGCCTTCCTGACGAGCCTTGAGAGCGTTGACGATGCGAAGATACAGACCCAACATTTCCCTTCCTCCTGTGATTGTGTGACCGTTTGAGATTCACCACCAAGATGGGACCTATCACCGCGCCCTCGCAACCGCAAGGGGCAGCCTCTTATGCTTGCCGCTCGATCACCTCCTTCTGTGCGAGTGCCGCGCTGGTGGGTGCAAGCACGCGAATTGTGATATTCCACCAGTGTGATTATGCACACTTGCCGTCGCCGGAGCGTATGCAAGGAGTAAATACCGAGCGCCAACCTACAACTTGAGCGTGCCCGATCGGCAGAGGTCCGGCCCCTGCCGGCGGCCGTCACAGAAAACCGTCGACAACCATCTGGAAGGCGTTGCGCAGCGATCCCGCAACGACGGTCATCACGCCTCAGTCGCCAATGTCACCAGCACCAGCAGCAGGGCGTACTCGACGAGTGAGGCCCCCCGCTGGACGGCAGTCGACCGCTGCGAACGACACAAGGCGTCCGCAGCGGCTGCGCGCTCGACCTCAGTATGTGGCGAAACAGGCGTGTGCACCTCCCGTCCGCACGAGGCCAACGGCGTCGTCGCCGCGGGGACGGTCTGCGCTGCCCGATCCAAAGCGCCGCGCCGGCCGGGCGTCGCCAGCGGGCGGCTCCAATCAGAGGACATCAATGGAGAACTCGGCGAAAAGGTCTACAGACTCTTTCGGTTTCATTGTAGCCTATTATAGCACAATCGGCTACGCGTCTGGTTGCGAACAGGTTACAGCAAGGTCACAGTATCGTCAAACCTGCCCGCGGGCGCCCTGCAGCGCAGCTGGGGCTACCCGATAAGGGTCACGGTTGCGAGCGTGATGAGCACGCCCGACAGCGCCCCCCCGAGGGTCTGCATGCGCGTGTGGGCCCCCACCCGGACGCGCGCCCAGGCCATGATGGGGATCAGCAGCAGCACGGGCGCCGCCGCCAGCCCCACCGTGACGGTGACCAGCGTGGCGCTGGCCGCGATGGCGGCCACGTGCTGGCTGATCTTCCAGGCAAAGGTGATGGCGAGGTTGATGACAAACAGCGCGACGGCGGCGACAGAGGTTACCAGCAGCAGATGCGGGCCGCGCAGCAGCACGAGCAGAGCCAGTGGCGCTGCCGTGGCGAACAGGGCGATCAGGATCGGCATCGGACGCAGCCGCTCGTGGCGGTTGGAGAGGTGCCAGTCGCTGATGCGGCCCGCGCGCAGCTCGCGCTGCATCAGCAGCAGCGGCGCGACCAGGGCGACCACCGCGATCCCCGCAGCCCACAGCAGCCCCTGCCACCAGACGACGCCGTCGGCCAGGCCGACGATCACCAGCAGGGGCAGCAGCACGTACTGCGGCGCGAGGTAGCGCGAGATCCAGACGGCGGTGCGCTCCGACCAGGGGATCTCGCTGATCAGGTTGCCGAGCACGATCAGCACGCCGCCCATGATTCCGCGTGTGCTGAGCACGTCGCCCGACAGCCATACGCCGAACAGGGCGGCAAACACCGGCTCGGCGGCAAAGACGAGCGCGGTGTGCGTGGGCGTGGTAAAGCGCTGCATGGCGGTCTGTGCCAGAAAGGCGGCGGCGGTAGCCAGGATGCCGGTAAAGGCGGCTGCGAACCAGACCGGCTGGGGCGTAGCGGGCCAGGGCTGGTGGGCGAACAGGCTGATGGCGCCGCAGATCAGCGTCACGGTGGCGAGTTGGACGATGGTGAGCGCGAGCACGTCGGTGCGGGGCGCAAAGGCGCTGACGCCCACGATGTGCAGCGCAAAGCCGAGTGCGCAGCCCACCAGCAGCAGGTCGCCGGGGGCCAGCACAAAGGCATCGCCCAGGGTCAGCAGCACGAGTCCTGTGGTGGCCAGCGCGACGCCCGCGTAGGCGGCGGCGCTTGGGCGGCGTCTCAGCAGCCAGGCGGCCAACAGCGGCACCATCACGACCGACAGGCCGGTGATCAGGCCCGACTTGCTGGCGCTGGTGTAGCGCAGGCCCAGCGTCTGCAGCGCATAGCCCGCGAACAAGGCCAGTCCGAGCAGCGCGCCCATACCCCAGCCGCGCCAGCCGAGTCTCCCCAGGCGCCAAGCGCCCAGCAGCAACAGCACGCCGGTGGCCAGCCCAAAGCGCAGCGTCAAAAACGGAAAGATCGGATAATCGGCCGTGGCGCCCTTGACCATCACAAAGGTGCCACCCCAGACCAGGGTGACGAGCAGCAGCAAGAGATCGGCGCCGATCTGTCGGCGCAGCGCGTGGTTGTGTGTCATACGGTTCTGCTTTCGAGTTCCTGACGTACGGTCTTGACAAGGTTCTCGGCCTTGAGTTCGTCCAGCGTGTAACAGGGCGCGTTCATGGCCGTGGCCAGGTGCTGGGCCAGGCCGCGGTCGAGCGCAACGTGCTCGGTGTTGACCACCACGGCGCGGATCTGGTCGCGCGCGATGGCGCCGGCCACCAGCAGCGCCTCTTCCTGCGGAGGCCGGTCGCTGATGGCCACGTTGCCCGCGCCGTCGGTCAGCACGATGAGCAGCGGCAGCACCTCGCGCTGCTGCCGGTGGGCGCGCAGGATGACCTCGTGCGCCAGCAGCAGCCCGGCGGCCAGCGGCGTTTTGCCGCCCACGGGCAGGTGCTTGAGCGCCCGCTGGGCGCGCTCCACGCTCGAGGTGGGCGGAAGCACGAGGCGCGCTCCGTCGCGCTGAAAGGCTACCAGCGCGACCTGATCGCGCTTCTGGTACGCGTCCACCAGCAGCGACAGGACGGCGCCCTTGGTGGCCTCCATACGGGTGGCCGCCGCCATCGACCAGGAGGCGTCCACGGCAAAGACGATCAGGTTGGCCGTCTTGCGCGTGCGCACCTTGCGCTGCAGGTCCTCGTCGCGAATCTCGACGGCGCCGGCGTCGGCGCGGGTGCCGCCAGCGCACGATGCGTCGGCGCGCGCGCGCTGCTCGGGCGCGGCCTGCCGCAGCGTGGCGTCCAGCGCGACATCGGCATAGTCGCCGGGCGCGGGCCGCGCGTACGTGTATCGGCCGCGTTTGCGCGTGCTGACCGTCGTGGTGCGCTTGCCCGCGGCCTTGCGCGGCAAACGATCGAGCGGCGCCTTGAGCGCGCGCGGCTTGAAGGCGTCGCCCGGCTTGACCTGCGCGCCGCCCTGCGGCGCGTTGAGGGGCTGCGCGTCGGCATGGTGGCCGCGCAACGGCACGCTTGGGGGCGCCTGGGTCGCGGCCTCGCCAGAGGCGCTCAGCTCACCCGGGGCGCGGCGCGCTTTTTTTTTTGCGCGTCGCCCGCTTCGTCGGCTTGGGGCGGATGGTCATCTGCGCGGGCGCGCGCCTCTTCGAGGCGTTGGGAGAGCGCGTCCAGTTGGCTGTGACCGTTATCGAACGGCTTGCGTTTGAAGCGGTGCGGCAACGCCAACTCGGCGGCCAGCAGGATGTCGGCCTCGCTGATGGCCATGCGCCCGTCGAAGGCGGCCTGGGCCAGCGCAGCCTTGAGAATCACGATGTCGGCGCGGTGACCGTCGACCTGCAGTTCGCTGGTGAGTGCGGCGATGGCGTACAGGTCGATGCGCGTATAGGTGACACTGGGCAGCAGGCAGCGCGCCTCGGTGATGCGGCGCGAGAGGGCCTCCTCCCGCGGGCGCCAGCTCTCGTAGAACGCCTCGGGGTCCTGCTCGTAGGCGACGCGCCGCTCGACAATCTGCACGCGGGACTCCCGGTCGGCGATGCCCTCGATATCGACGCACAGCGAGAAGCGATCGAGCAGCTGCGGGCGCAGGTCGCCCTCCTCGGGGTTCATCGTGCCCACCAGGATAAAGCGCGCCGGGTGCGAGAAGGACACGCCCTCGCGCTCGACGGTGTTGACGCCCATCGCGGCCGAGTCCAGCAGCAGGTCGACGACGTGGTCGTCGAGCAGGTTGACCTCATCGACGTAGAGAAGCCCGCGGTTGGCCTCGGCGAGAAGACCCGCCTCGAAGCGCCGTTCCCCGTGCTTGAGCGCCTGCTCGAGGTCGATCGTGCCCACTACGCGGTCCTCGGTGGCCGAGACCGGCAGGTCCACCAGGCGCGGGCGACGCCGCTCGCGCGGGAGCAGACCTTCGGCTGCGCGCTCACGGCACTCGGGACACAGATCAGGGATATTCGAGGGGTCACAGCCGAAGCGGCACCCCTCGACGACTTCGATCTCGGGAAGCACCCACCTGAGGGCTCTGACGGCCGTCGACTTCGCCGTGCCCTTCTGTCCCCTGATGAGGACACCGCCGACGCGAGGATCGACGGCATTGATGAGCAGTGCCGTCCTCAGAGCGTCCTGACCGACGATCGCACTGAACGGATACGTCGATCGATCGTCCCGCGCCATGCAACCTCCCGACACATCGCGGCCCGCCTACAATATAGTGTAGGCGGGCCGCATCTGTCACCTAGAAGTTGTGGTTACTCGGACTTCCACTGGAACGAGCCGCATTCGGCCGGGGTGACCTGCCCGACCTTCGGACATGTGTTGGAGTAGACGCAGTCCTGGCACGTGTACTCGCCGAGGTCGAGCTCGCCTGTCAGGGCATACCCGGCGTCGAACGAGATCGTCGGCTCGTCCTCCGCGGCCTCCGCCGCAGTGTCGGCAGGCACATCGGGTTCGAGATCGGTGACCGTGTCCATATCCATGCGTTCCGGCTCCGTGACATCGACCGGTTCGGGCTCGGGTGAGGCGTCTGCGTAGTCCCCGAGGATCACAGGACGCGGCACGTAGACCTCCTCGCCCTCCGGCGGGGCGCTGGTGATGATGGGCGCATCCTCACCCAATGATTCCGCGGGCGCCTCGACCATGTCTTCAGGCGGAGCGACTCCCGCGGGCTCCGCGACGATCGGCGTGGGGCCGGCATCATCAATGGACACATCTTCCAGGACATCGGCGGGCACCTCGTAGGAATCGATGTTCGCCCACGGCCACTCGGATGCTTCTTCCGCGTCCTCGATCTCAGAGAGCGGTGGCTCACCGAGCGCACCGTCGCTATCGGCGATATCGTCCACACGCACCTCAGTGGCGCCTGGCTCTGCAAGTACCGAATCAGGTGCCACGATGCCTTCGTCCTCCAACGTGGTGGTGGCGCGCTTCAGGGCATCGGCGAGCGTCGAACCTCCCACCGCGACCTCGTCGATAGGCTCCCAGGCGGTGTACACCTCATCGGCCGACTCCTCGTCGAGCACGGCCGGCTCGGTATCGACCTCGGCGTCCTCGATGATGAAGTCACCGGGCGCGGTCGGCGTCTCTTCCACAGGCTCCGGCAGTTCGGAATCGAGCTCCGGTGCCTCGGCCCCGACCGGCTCCTCGAACCCCTCTTCGTCGGCAGCCTCGACCTCTGAGACCTCGGGTGCCGGCGCTTCGGCGGGCGGTTCGATCGGCGCGGCGGGTGCAACGGCGGTCATCACCAGTACCGGAACGGCGCTTCCCAGATCGGCGATGAACACCTCACCGGTGAGAGTGACCTCTCCGCTGCCGGTGGCAGATGAGAGTGCCGCGATGGCAGCTTCACGCGTCTCGTACGCCGTGGGCAGCGGGATGCGAAGTCCCCCGCCGTCACCGCTGCGCTCGACCACAAAGTACGACATGGGCACCCCACCTTATGAGGACGGCATATGGACGTGCACGACTAGAACATCATAGGTGATTGTGCGCGTTCGGTGACGACAGACACACGAGCGGCACTGATTCCGACGCATGGTAGGATTGGGCCTCACAAGCCCGAATGGAAAAGACATGCTCGGACCCACCTCGCTCATAGAAGGCCCCTTCGTGACGGTCGATATCGAAACGACCGGCTGCCGTCCGGGCACTTCCTCCGTGATCGAGATCGGCGCGGCACGCATCGAGCGTGGTCTCATCACCGCACACTTCAGCGAGCTCATAAGCCACACCGACCCCATCCCTCCGGCGGTCGTCCACCTCACCGGCATCACGGAGGATATGACCGCGGGCGCCCCCCCGATCGAAGAGGTCATGGTCTCCTTCCGTGAGTTCGCCAAAGACGCCGTGTTGATCGCGCACAACCACCGATTCGACTTGAGCTTCCTCGACTACGAGGCCGAGCGTGTCTGGGGAAAGCCCTTCTCCCGACCTGTGCTCGATACGCTCTGTCTTGCCCGGCGGCTGCATCCCGATGTGGCCCGCCACAACCTGCGAGATCTTGCGCTCCTGTACGGCACCCAGACCGTCCCCAACCACCGCGCGCTGCCTGACGCGCTCGCGACAGCCGAGATCTTCCTGGCCATGCTCCCGGGACTCGCGCGGGAGGGCATCACCACAGCCGCCGAGGTCGCGCGCCTGTGCGGTGTTGCCCAACAGAGCCACCTCGCGCGCAAGCTCCCGCTGGCGACACACTTGCCGGACGGCCCCGGCGTGTACCTGTTCCGGGATGCCGCGGGGAGCGTCATCTTCCTCGGCAGGGCTAAGAGTCTGCGCACGCGCGTGCGCAACCACTTCTACGCCCCTGACGAGTCGACGTGCCTGAGCCCTGCATCCGAGGTCGCATCCATCGACCACTTCCCGCTCGTGTCGGGACTCGATGCCGCACTTCTCGAGGTGCGCCTCCAGGATCGGTACGCGCCTTCCTTCAACCGAAACAACCATCAGCAGCGGCAGCCGCTCTACCTGCACATGGACACCGATTCCCGGTTCCCCTCGCTTCGGCCCACCCGTAGGCGTCTGCGCTCCGGTGTGCTGATCGGACCCTTGGCCAACGCATGGGCGGCCGAAACGCTTGCCGAGGCGATGTCGGAGTACTTCTGCCTCCGCCGTTGTCGACGCCCTGAAGCGCGCTGCCTCACATCCGCCTGTGACAGACACGAGCGCCATCTGTGCTCCGCTCGTGAGGCGTATGTGGCGGGTCCGGATCAGTACGCCGCGGCTGTCTCCTCGGCCCTGGCGGTCTTCGATGGCGAGGGACCACAGTTCCGGGAGCGGCTCCGGCTGATGCAGGAGCGCTCCGCACGCGCCGAACGTTTCGAGGATGCGGCACGCTATCGCGACGCCGCCCGTGCGCTCGATCGGACCCTCGCCTCACTCGCCGTCTCCCGCCGCGCACAGGATAGCGGCGTCTCGACCGTCATCGAAGGTGACGACTCGCAGATGGCGGTGATCGTGCTCATCCGCGGGTGGCACTTCACGACCCTGCGCTTCACCCGCGCCGAAGTCGCCGCGGGTGTCGTCCGCGACCGGATCGGCCGGGCACTCGATCGTGCATCCCGCCGCGCCCGGCGCGATACCCACATCACTCCGCGCAGGCTCCGTGACATGGCGATCGTCGACTCGTACCGGCAGCAGCACGCGCCGCTGGTCATCGCGGTCACCGAGGACGTCATCAGGTCGGCCGACGTCGTCGCCTCGGCCGTCAGGCGCGCGATGCGCGTACCAAGGAAGCGTCACGCAGCCGCTTCAGCCGACTGACGTTCTCGGCATCCTTCAATGGAACTTCACCGGGCATCTCGATGATGACCGGGACACCGCGCAGCCGCTCATCGGCGAACAGGTGCCCGAACCCCTCGTAACCGATGGTTCCGTCGCCGATCCAGGCGTGACGGTCCTTGTGCATCCCCGCGCCGAAGAGGCAGTCGTTCGCGTGCACCGCTTCGACCGGCAGACCGCAGCACCGCTCGAAGCCATCCATCAGGTCCCGCCACACCGCGCCCTGCGCAAGATCCCAGCCGGCAGCGTGCGCGTGACACGTGTCGAGGCAGACGCCCACATGCGCGCGAGCGGCATCGACCAGTTGCAGCACCGCACCGAGCTCCCCGGGTCCGTCGCCGAAGGTGCTCCCCGCACCGGCGGTGTTCTCCAGAAGGAGCCGCACGCCCTCGACCTCCGCCAGAGCCCAAGCGCGGTCCACGCCCTGGGCGATCCGCACGGCGGTCCGCTCCGGAGCATCCTTGAAGCGGGTCCCCGTATGAGTGACCACGAACGACGCGCCTAACAGCTCGGCCCTGACCAGTTCGTCGGCCAGTGCGCGATACGACCGCTCCCAGAGTGCATCGTCCGCACTCCCGAGGTTGATCAGGTACGCCGTGTGCACCAGCACCGGACCCATGCCGACAGCCGCCAGCCGCTCGCGGAACGCGGCGGCGACCGCCGGGTCGGGCGGCTTGGCCTGCCACTGCCGCGGGCTCTTGGCGAAGACCTGCATGCACTCGCACCCGACCGAGACCGCATAGTCCACTGCCGCCGCATACCCGCCCGCGACACCCACGTGTGCACCGATGGACACCCGACCACCTCCGAACTCAGTCTACCGTTGACGCGCCGGGCCTCCTACACTCGGCCTATGGACCCGACAGAGAAGACATGGGACGGAAGAGCCGTTCTGCACGTCGACATGGACGCGTTCTTCGCATCGGTGGAGCAGCTCGACAACCCCGACTGGCGCGGCAAGCCCGTCATCGTCGGCGGCTCCCCTGAAGGCCGCGGTGTCGTCTCCACGGCGTCGTATGAGGCGCGCGTCTTCGGGATCCACTCGGCCATGCCCGCCGCGCAGGCCGCACGGCGCTGCCCGGACGCGATCTGGGCACGCCCACGCTTCGCCCGGTACTCCGAGCTCTCCGACGCGGTGCATGCGATCTTCCTGGACATGACGCCGTACGTACAACGTGTCTCGATCGACGAGGCGTACCTCGACGTGACGCCGTCTGAGCTCCGCCGCAGACCCCCCGCGCTCGTCGCCGAGGAGATCCAGGCCAGGGTCGACATGCTTGGCCTGTCCTGCTCCATCGGGGTCGCCACCTGCAAGACGGTCGCCAAGATCGCGTCGGATCACGACAAGCCGCATGGCATCACGGTGGTGGAGCCGGGCACCGAGGCCGCGTTCCTCGCCCCGATGCCCGTCACGGCGATCCCCGGCGTGGGCAGCGCGACCGCCGATCGTCTGCGCAGCGCGGGGATCCGAACGATCGGCGACCTCGCCGCGATCGACGACCCCACGGCGACACACCTGCTCGGCACGTACGGCGCCGATCTGGTGGCGCGCGCCCGAGGCATCGACGAGCGGCCGATCGCCGAAGAACACGGCGTCAAGTCCGTCTCCAACGAGCACACGTTCGCGCACGATGTCCGGGAACGCGCGGAGGTCGAGGCCGCCCTGAGAGCCCTCGTACAGCGCGTGGCCCGGCGCCTGCGCCGCAAGCAGCTGAAGGGCCGGACGCTGACGGTGAAGCTCCGCTATGCCGACTTCACGACCAAGACCGCCAGCCGGACCATCCCCGCGGCGACCGACCTCGACGATCAGCTGCTCGGTGTCGCGCTCGAACTGCTGGCAGAGGCATGGACGCCCGGCGCCGGACTGCGGCTGCTCGGCTTTGGCGCTGCGGGGTTCGGAGAGCGCGCCCGGCAGTTGGACCTCCTTCGCGAGGAATCACCCACTGATGATGAGCGCTCCCGGGCACTCGTCCGGAGCATCGACGCGGTCAGGGCGAGGTTCGGCGACAACGTCATCGCATTCGGGCATGATGATTCGTATGGGAAGCCATCGGACGAGGAGTCCTGAGATGAACCGGTTGCTCCGCATCAGTACGCTCGTCATCATCCCGGTACTCGCGCTCTCACTCTGGGGATGCGATACCACGACCGACCCGGCATCGGAGACCGACGATGTCCTCGGCGTCGAGGAACCCGTTGCCACACACGACCCGCTGCCCGAAGCCGAGCGCGTCGTTGGCGTGACGGACCTCGGCGGCGGCCGCGTACGTGTGGTCGGCCTTCTCCAGTACCGGGCCGACCTGGACGGCGCCTGGCTGATCCTGGAAGGAACCGCTGGCGAGGACCCGACCCCCGATGCGACGGTGATCGCCTGGGTCGAGAACATGTACGACCTCGACTCGGCGTGCAGCACGAAGGGCGCGCTCGTCTACGCCGAGGGCACGCTCGCCGAAGACGACGGCAGCGAGCCCGGCCCGGCGCTGACGGCCGAGTTCGTGGCCAGGGCCGACGAGCCGTAAGTCGATCGACCTGTGGGGTCGCCCGGGAGGTCCCTGCTGCGTAGTCCTCGCGCGGGGCCCGCGCCGCCTCGGAAGACATGCTTCCTCGGCGGCTTCCCACGCTGCGGAGTGACTACGCAGGAACCTCCCGGGCGGCCTCCTTTGCCTCATCTATCTCTTCAGCCCCCGCGCCGCCGAGAGTCGGGCCGAGCGGGCCGGCGCCCACTCCGCGACGGAGACGGACGAGTTGGCGGCCTTCGTCCCGGACGGTATAGGGCTCGATGCGGTCGGCGATGAGCGCGATGCCGCGCTCGCAGTTGTTCTGCAGCACACCCTCCACCAGATACGCGCGGTTCTTCACGATCACATCCCCGTAGCGGTTGAGTGCGTCTTCGAACACCACCACGTCGATGAGCCCGGTGGGGTCCTCCATCGTAAGGAAACACGTGCGCTTGCCTGATCGGGTCCTCGGCGTCTGCGCACGTTCCCGCACCCCGCATACCCGGATACGCGCGCGGTCCTCGCGTGCGGGAAGATCATGCGCCCAGGTGACGCCGCGCCGCTCGAGGTCGGCGCGTGCGAGTGAGAGCGGGTGCGCGGTGATGGCCAGGCCGAGACACTCGAGTTCGGCCGAAAGGCGCATCGCGGGCGTCCAGCCCGAGACGTGACCGGTGTCGACAGGCCCCCGCGCACGCGCAGGTGCGATCAGCAGCGTGTCGTCACCGGCCACGCCCTGCCTGGCGATGACCGCCTTGAGCTCCGGCAACAGCGCGAGCATCTCATCGCGCGTCGGCGGGCGCCCGGCATCGGTCACCCCCAGGCCGTCGAGAGCCCCCACGCGAATGAGACTCCGTGCGGCCGGCTCTTCGGCGCGCGTCCGCTTGAGGAAATCGACGAGGTCGGCGAAGGGACGCACCGACCGCTCGGCTTCCATCACTTTCAGCAGGCGCGAGGTCATGTCGAGCAGGCTCCCGAGGCCGACGCGTACCGCGCCCCCGTCCCGCTCAACCGTGAACTCCGCCGAAGAGGCGTTGATGTGTGGCGGCAGCACATCGATGTTGTGACGCCGCACGTCGTCGAGCACGAGGCGCGGGCTGTAGAAGCCCATCGGCTCGTTGTTGAGGATCGCGGCCGCGAACTCGGCAGGATAGTACGTCTTGAGCCAGGCGGCGGCGTAGGAGACCACCGCGAAGCACGCCGCGTGCGCCTTGCAGAACCCGTAGGCGGCGAACCCCTCGAGCTGCCGGAAGACCTCTTCGGCAACGGCGCGCTCCACGCCGAGGCCACACGCGCGCTCCACGAAGTGCACGCGGATAGCTTCCATCGCCTCGCGGCTGCGGCCCTTGGTCATCGCACGGCGCAGGCTGTCGGCCTCGGCGAGTGTGAAGCCAGCCACCGCCTGGGCGACCTGCAGCACCTGCTCCTGGTAGACGATCACCCCGTAGCTCGAGCGCAGGATCTCGCCCATCGCGGGATGCGGCACGATGACCGGCTCCAGGCCGTGGCGTCTGCGGATGAAGGGCACGATCATCTCGGCCTCGAGCGGGCCGGGACGGAACAGTGAGATAGCCGCGATGATGTCTTCGAAGTCACGCTCCTTGAGGCGCAGCGCGAGGTTGCGCTGACCGCTGCTCTCGAGCTGGAACATCCCCACGGTGTCGGCCGCGGCGATCGTGGCGTACACGCGCGGGTCGTCGTGCGGCAGCTCGAAGGGTTCTGGCACCGCATCTTCGCCCACACGCTCACGCGCCATCCGCACCGTGTCGCTGATGGCCGAGTGAGTGCGGAGCCCCAGGATGTCCATCTTCACCAGGCCGAGCGCCTCGATATCGTCCTTGTCGTACTGCGAGACCACCACGCCTTTGGCCGCCCACTGAAGCGGCATCCACGTCTCGATGGGTTCGCGCGTGATGATGAAGCCGCCAAGGTGCGTACCGAGGTGCATGGGTGTGTGATCGAGCTCGGTGGCGAGCTCCACGACCAGCGCATGCTCGGGCTTGAGTAGAGGGTGATCCCGGCATTCGGGATAGGTGGCAAGCACCTCAGGTAGACGGTGAGAGCTCACCCATGGCAGGTAGCGCGAGAACGAGTTCACCTCGTCCGGCGAATACCCGAGCGCCTTGGCCGCGGTGCGCACGGCGCTTCTGGCGGTCATCGTGTTGACGGTCGCCACCATCGCCACATGGTCGTGCCCGAACCGGTCGTAGATGTAGGCGATCACCTCGTCGCGGCGACGCGAGTCGAAGTCCACGTCGATATCGGGCATCTGGCGACGCTCGGGGTTCAGGAACCGCTCGAAGAGCAGGTCGTGCGCGATGGGGTCGGCGTCGGTGATGCCGAGCACGTAAGTGACGATCGAGTCCCCCGCGCTTCCTCGCCCGCTGCAGCGGATGTTCTCGCGCTTCGCGAAGTCCACGATGTCTTTCACCGTGAGGAAGTACTCGGGAAAGCCCAGGTCCTGGATCACGCCGAGCTCATACTGAAGGCGCCGCACCGCCTCGGGCGTGACCGGCCGGTAACGCTGCTCCAGCCCGTGCCAGGCGGCCTTCGAGAGTACCGAGTATGCGGTCTCGCCTTTTGGCACATCGGCCGACGGGAAGTGGAACGAGCCGAGACCGAGGTCGAGCGTGCACCGCTCCGCGATCTCAAGCGTGGCGTCGCACGCCTGCGGGACATCGGCGAACAGCCGCCGCATCTCGCCTGCAGGCTTCAGGAACAACTCCGCGTTCGAACGCTCGTATGGTCCGGGAAGCGACGTGCGGGCGCCTGCCGAGGCGAGTACGTCGTGCAGGCGAAAGTGTGCCCGTTCGGCATAGTGCACGTTGTTGGTGGCCACCACCGGGAGCCCGCACCGCTCCGCAAGCGCCACGAGCGCGGAGACGTACCGGGGGCTGTCGGGCGTCATGAGGTGCATGAGCTCCACGTAGAAGTCACCCGGCGCGAAACAGCGCGAAAGCCGGCGGAGCGCGCGCTCACCACGCCAGCCGAGCCCGGCGAGCACGGCGGCGCCCGCCTCACCGCACGGACAGCCCGAGAGGCCGATGAGCCCTTCCGAGCACTGCTCGAGATCGGCGAGCGTGACCACCGAGGGGTCGTCTCCCGTGCGCACATGCGTGCGCGCGAGCAGCCGGCAGAGGTTGCGGTAGCCGGTGACGTCCTTCGCGAGCAGCGTGAGGTGGAAGCCCGCCCCGGCCGCGCGGCCGAAGCCCACCGGTGGCGAGAGCGCCAATCGTAGGTCCGGCGGCAGGTCCCCCTCGATACTCTCCGCGGCCTCAAGGCCTGCGGCCTCCACGACGACCTCGGCCCCGACGATCGGCTTGATCCCCGCTTCGAGCGCGGTCCGGTAGAAACGGATGGCGCCGTACAGGCCCTGATGGTCGGTGAGCGCGAGGGCACCCATACCATAGGCAGCGGCACGCGCGAGCAGCGCGCCCGGTGATGCGGCACCGTCCATGAAGCTGAAGTGCGAATGCACGTGAAGATGCACGAAGGCGGTCATGGCGTTGCTAATCGACGATGCCGACGAGCAGCCAGCGGTCGGCGATGCGGTCGTACGCGAGATCGTAGAGGCCACCGCGCGTGAGCACGCGGTAACACCGTCGACTCAGGCGCCTGCGGGGGTCCCACCAGGCGCGCTCGACAGCCCACGACTGCACCACCGCATCCACCGCATGGCGACGCCCTTCAGCCGTGAACGAACGCGGCGCACCCCGCGACGGGTCCCAGACGACCTCGATCTCATACTCACGCCGCTTGCCCGCAAGGCCCGACACCGCCGGCACCAGTTCCGATGCACGTACGATCCAGGGACTCTTGAGCAGTTCGACGATGACCGGCGCTCGCGTGTCGGTCGCGGTGAACAGATCGAGCGACTGCCCGCTCGTGCGGGGATCGAAGGCTTTGATCGCGCGATTCCGGCCCATGGGAGACGTCCTTTGAGAGGCATGCCGGGTGTGGAAGGAGCTTCAGGGGTCCACACCCGGCATGCCGAGTATATCGAACATATGTTCGATATACAAGGTCTCTCTGACACCCGGCGAGAACTCCCCGGCATACCCGCCCGCGCCGGCTCCCCTACTCGAGCCCGATCAGCGGAAGAACGCGGGCCATCACCCCGCCGACCAGAAGAGCCAGCGCCACACTCGCCCCCATCACCGCAAGGGTCCGCGCAAGACCGTTCCTCCGCCAGAAGACCGCTACGGCAGACAGGCACGGGAACGCGATCGTGTTCACCAGCGCGAAGACGACGAGATCCGTCCCGCTCATGATGTCGGTCAGTTGTGCGCCCGCATGCCCTGCGGTCGACACCGCGAGCACCACGAGCAGCTGCAGCGCGAGCTCGTTACGCAGGGCGCCCATCAGCAGCGTCACACCCGCCACGGCAGGCAACCCGAGCCATACACCCACTATAGGATCGAGAGGCTCACTGACCTTCATCAGCAGGCCGTTCTCGTAAAGCCCGCCGAGAACGAGGCTCCCCACGACCACGATGGGGGTGGCCACGAACAGGAACTCCCGGAACTGCGTCCAGGCCTTGCTCAGGACCCGCTTGAGCGACGGCCTTCTGAACGGGAACATCTCCATCACGAGCCCGCCCGACTCGCCCGGGATCATCCGCTGCAGGACGAACGCGATGGTCAGCCACATCCCGAAGACGATCCCCATCACCAACAGCGTGTACTGCCAGCCTACGTAGTGCCCCACGGCGCCGAGTATGACCGAGGTCCGCGCACTGCACGGAACGAACATCACGAGTGTCGACGCGATGAGGCGCTCGCGTTTCGTTCCCAGCGAGCGTGTGGCGATAAGGGCCGGGACGCTACAGCCGGCCCCCGCAACGAGCGGGATGATCGCGCGGCCATGCAACCCGAGATGATGCATGAACCGGTCGGTCAGGAATGCCAGCGAATTGAGGTAGCCACTGTCCTCCAGAAGGCCGAGCAGTACGTAGAAGACGAGGATGTACGGCAGTCCCACGGAGAGCGCGGCTTCGATGCCGGCGTCGAAGCCCCAGTCCAGGACACGGGCGGTCATGCCGTCGCCGGCGATCGTTTGTATGAGTGCGGTTATCCCGGGTGATGCGTACGTTCCCCACACCGCGCTGAACGCGCTGGCAAGGAACGCGCCGACGAAGAACAGGAATGCGAAGATCGACCCTGCCACAAGGATCGCGAGCGGAACGCCGGTCCATGGCCACGTGGTGAGCGACCACGCGTCCCGGGAGAGGCGGCCCTTCGGCTCCGCGCGGACCACCACGTCCTCGCCCACGACACCCGCGACCCCGTGACGCTCACGCGAGAGATGCAGCGCCGCAGACTCGCCGAAATGGGACCTGATCGTGGCCTCCGCGCTGGCCGCCCGTGCAGCGAGTCCCGCGTCCACGCCGGTGACGATCTCCCCCTGCTCCTCCAGAAGTGCGAGCGCACACGCTCTCGCGGTGAGACCCAGCGGGCGGCACTCCATCTCGGCACACCGGCTGGAAAGCGGCTCGACGAGCGCCTCGAAGTCCGCGCCGTAGGGTACGGGTGGCGGAGCCGCCTCCAGGGCGACCGTGAACGCGGCCTCGACGACCTCTGTCAGCCCGATCCCCTGCGTGGCGACGGTTGACACAGCAGGTACGCCCAGCGACGTGCTCAATCGTTCGACGTCCACAGAGATCCCCGTGCGGCGCGCTTCATCGGCCAGATTCACGGCGAGAACGACCCTGTACTGCCTGTCGAGCATCTCCAGCGCGAGATACAGCGTCCGGGCGAGGTTGAGCGAGTCCAGGACGACGACCACGACATCGGGAGACAACTCGGCGAGCGCTCTGCGCGTGACGACCGCTTCCTCGGAGTCACCACCGAGCGCGTACGTACCGGGAAGATCGATGACGCCCAGGGTGCGCTCCCCGGCGCGCGCCGTCCCTACATGGACCTCCTGGGTCGTGCCCGGGTAGTGGGCGGTCTCGACCCCGAGGCCGGTCAGCGCATTGAACAGACTCGATTTGCCGACGTTCGGATTGCCGGCGATGGCGATGACCAGGTCGCCCGAGGGCCGTACGATCGGACCCGAGACCGACTCGCAGCTACCGCTCACCGGCGGCCCCCGCTTCTGCGCATCCGCCTCGGTCTTCCGGGACCGCCGGCGACGACGATCTTCTCGGCGATCTCACGCCCGAGCGCGTACCTGGCGTCGCCGACCTCGACCATGAGCGGTCCTTTGAACGGCGCGACATCGCAGACGCGTACCGCCGTGCCCGGGAACATCCCGAGCGAGGAGAGGTACGAGAGCAACTCGCCGTCTTCGTCCTCGATACGCACGATCCGCACCTCGTCTCCCGAGCCCGAATCACACAGTGGGGCGCCCTCCTGACGGGCGATCGCGCCATCGGCGCTCGGGATCGGGTGTCCGTGCGGGCAGACCTGCGGGTTATCCATGAAGCGCTCCAGCGCCTCCTGGACCCGCGGGGACAACGCATGCTCGAGTTGACACGCCTCCTCGTGGACCTCCGCCCAGGGAAGACCGAGGACATCGACGAGGAAGCGTTCGGCGAGCCGGTGACGCCGGATGATGTCGAGTGCGCCACGGCGCCCCGACAACGTGAGCTCCACACCCCCGTCGGGGCGCTCGATGAATCCCGCCGTCTGCAGCCTGCCGAGGGTCGCAGTCACGGTCGGTGCGGAGACACCCATCGCATCGGCAAGCTGACCCGGGCGCACGGGGCCCTTCTCGGCCAGCTTGTAGATCGCCTCGAGGTACTCCTCGAGCGTCGCACTCGGCATGGTCCGTCCCTCCGAAGGTATGCAGCAGCAGCGAAACGCGTGTACAAGCGCATGGTACAGCATACGATTTGCATAGACTAACCATCCCGAGAAGACAAGCAGCCACTCATCCTCGAGGTCCGCGCGCCGATGTCCTCTCGTCGTGGCGAGTCGACCGCTTGCCAACCACACGTGACCGTTCATCACGAATGTGCGCAATCTTGAGAATCCCGCTTGACGCCTTTCCGAGGGTCTCGTACAGTGGGGTTGTCCCGAGAAGTCGGGCCGAGCGGAACCTGAAAGCCAGCGTACCAGTAGCTGCTCGAAGGGGATCTCGCGGGAAGGGTTCGCGCAAGCTGACCGGTACCGTCGGGAGACTCGAGAGTAAGAAACGGGAAGCTTGGGGATTACGGATCACGCAGGCTGGGTTTCTCGGGACACCTGTATTCTCAAAGGGCCGCGCTGCGGCCCTTTCTTCGTATCGTCGAGCACCTGCGGGGCCCTATTCCCCGAGACGATAGGTGATCTTCGCGACCGGCGACTCCCAGACCGCCACCTCGATGACGCGCACCGTCTCGCCCACCTGCTCCTGAAGCCGCTCGTAGATGTGCCGCGAGAGGTTCTCCGCCGTGGGGTTCTGCGTATCGAACGGAGGAACGTCGTTGAGATAGGCGTGATCGAGCGGGTCGAGCACGGTCTCGAGGTCGCGCTTCAACGTCTTGAAGTCGTAGACGATCCCGACTTCATCCAGCTGCGAACCACGCACCACGACCTCGACATCCCACGTATGGCCATGCAGGTTGCGGCACTCGCCCGGATATCCGTGCAGCGCGTGCGCGGCGTCGAAGTGTCCCCGGATCATCAGATCGTACATGGGGCCGCCCCTCCCTACTCGAAGAGCCTGCTGTCACCCGTCGACGGCGGCTCCGGCGCATCGCCCACCGTGCATCTGCCGTCCATCGCCTCGTTAGCGAGCGCGTCGGCGTCGGCATTATCGGCGCGCCGCACATGGGTGAACTCGATGGAGTCAAAACCCCTCCGCAGCGCCTGGGCCTGCAGGAAGAGCGGCTTCAGGCCCTCGTTCTTGACGCGGTACTCACCACGCAGCTGACGGATCACGAGTTCGCTGTCCGCCTTCACCACGAGATCCTTCACACCCAGCGCCCGTGCGGCGCGAAGACCCCACACCAGAGCCTCGTATTCGGCGACGTTGTTGGTGACCGAGCCGAGGAACGCACCCCCTCGTACGGCCGCCGTGCCATCGGGCCTGCGCAACACGATGCCCGCACCGCCCGGCCCGGGGTTGCCGCGCGCACCACCGTCGCTGTTGAGCGTCCAGACCTCAGCCATCACGCTTCCACCCGCACGATCAAGAGGCGCTTGCAGTTCGGGCACTCGGCGATCTCGGGACCCGCCATGATCGCCTGGACCTCGTGGGAGGGGATCTGCGTCCGGCAGGCGCTGCACAGCCCGCCCTTCAGCTCTCCCGCGGCGATGCCGTGCTTGGAACCCCTGAGCGCCTCATACTGCGAACCGAGCGCCGGCGCGAGCTGCGCCGCAAGGCGTTCGCGCGCCTCACGCATGTGACCGATCTCGGTCTGAAGTTCGCCGCCCTTGGACTTGAACTCCGCTATCAGCGCCTGCTCCTTGGCGACACCTTCGGCGAGTGCCGCATCGACCTTCGCCAGCTGGGCCGAGCCGGACTCGGACTTCTCCATCAGCCCGAGCTCCTCGAACTCGACCGCGTCCTTGCGCCGCTTGAGCGCGTCCATCTCCCGCGTGAGGTTCTGGAGCTCCTTGGGGTTCGAGATGTCGCCCGAGAGCACCTTCGCCTGCTCGACATCGATCTTGTTCTGGAGCGTGGTGGCCTCGTCGTTGGCGCGCGCGATCAGCGCCTCGGTCTTGCGGCAGTAGGCTGCGGCCCTCTCGCGCACGACCTCGATCTCACGCAGCCGCTTTCGCAACTGCAAGACCGCGAGCTTCTCCGGCAGCTCATCGAGCGCCTTCTCGGCCCGGGCTATCGCCAGGTCCTGTTCGGTCAGCGCTAGCAAGACCTCACCGTCAGTCATCCGGCGCCTCCATCGTCCACCAGCGGGCAGCCGGCGGTTCTTCGGTGACGGGGACCGCGGTCCCCAGGACATCACGCACCGCCTCGGCCAACACATGCACGATCGGCCACTCGGTCGCATCGTGCCCCGCCTCGATGATCGCGAGACCGGATGCCGAGGCGGCCAGTGCGTCATGATACCGCACCTCACCGGCGATGAGCGTGTCCGCCGATGCTGCCGCATCTTCGAGCAGTGAGCCGGCGGAACCGTTGGCTACGGCGATGCGCGTCACGGGCCGCTCCGGGTCACCCCAGACTCGACACGCCACACCGAGGGTCTGCGCCACGTGCCCTGCCAGATCGCCGAGCGTCGTTCCACCCTCCCACACGCACACACGACCCAGCCGGGCCGCACCGCGCGCCCTGCGTGAGGGCACCGCGAGCACGACCGGCTCCTCGTAAGGGTGTGCTGCGCGGGCAGCCGCGAGCGCCGCATCGGCGCACGCGGGCGGTGCGATCATCTCGAGACGCACCTCCGGCACGCCATCGCCACTATCGCGGGCTGCCGGATGCGCGTTCGCACGTTCATCGAAGTAGCCGCGTCCCTCTGCCGAGAACGCGCACGCCTCGTACTCTCCCAGCCGTCCCGCTCCCGCCGCCGACATCGCCACCCTGAGCGACGGGATCGCATCCGCGGGAGCATAGGTAACCAGCAGCACGACCGGCTCGGAGGCCGCCTCAAGCGGCGCCACCTCCATAAGCCCGAGTGCGCGGCTGAGCGCTGACGCCCCGTCCGGCGCCCGGTCCAGGTTCGTGTGCAGTGAGATGACGGCCACGCCGCGGCGGATCGCAGCCGCAACGGTCCCCGCAGGACCCGGTCCGGATCCGATGCGCTCGGGAGCCTCAAGGTAGGGCGGATGGTGCGTCACCACGACGTTCGCGCCCGCCGAATGCGCGCGCTCAACCGCCTCGGCCGTGGCATCGAGTGTCACCACGACACCTATGACACCCGCATCGGAATCTCCGACGATGAGCCCCACGCGGTCCCACTCCTCCGCCCACTGGGGCAAGAAGCGGTCGGCCAGCCCGTGCACCAGGGTGCCGATCGTGGGACTCTCAGAGCTCATCGATCCCGACCTCCTCGGGCACGCGCCCCCTGAACACCAGGGCCGAGCTATACCCCGCGGCGCGCAACGCCTCCACGGCCTCGCGTGCTCCCAGGGCGACCTCGTCCGGCGCGTGCGCGTCCGAACCGATCGTGACAGGTACACCCGCCCGGTGGAGTTCGGCAAGGAACTCCTGCCCGGGGTACAGCTCCTTGCACGGTTTGCGTAGCCCCGCGGTGTTCACCTCGACCGCCACTCCCGCCTCTCGCAGCGCTCCGGCGGTCGCCGCATACATATGCCCCACCGGTGACTCCGGCCGCTTACAGAACTTCTTCACGAGGTCCGCGTGCGCCATGACGTCGGCCAGGCCGCTCCGCGCGGCATCGACAAGGTCCGCGAAGTATCGTTCCCAGAGTTCGCCGAAGTCCCAACGGTCGTACTCGGCCGTCTTGCGCGGATCGTCGAACGCCCAGTCGTCGATGAAGTGGATCGAGGCGAGCACCAGGTCGAACGGGTGGGCCTCGAGCAGGGAAGCCGCGTGCCGGCGTGCCTCAGGAACAGCGTCTATCTCGATGCCGAGGAGCACCTCCACACCGAGGCTCGCACCGAGCGCGGCCGCTTCACGCACCTCCCCCACGTACGCCGGCAACTCATCGAGGGGCATCGCGTAGCCCTCTACGCCCGGGATCCGCTCCATGAGTGATGGCGCCATGGGCAGGTGCTCGGTGAAGCACAGTGTCGACACGCCGCGTCGAGCCGCGACCCTCACGTACTCCTCCGGAGTCCCCTCGGCGTGGCGGCAGCGCCAGGTATGGACATGCAGATCGATCACGACACCGGCTCCGCAGAAGACGGATCCTCGCGGGACGGCTCGTCGCGAAGGATGGCCATCATCTCCCCCACGTCGATGTTCGCTATCGGTGCGAGCAGAACCAGCACGTTGCGATGGGCGAGACGACCGTCGTCCCACATCGCCACCGCCTCCTCCAGGCTGCCGATGGAGATGGTACGCATACGGTCGTGAAGCTTGCGGATGCGGATCGCCACCTTGAACGCGTCGGCGGTGTCCTGGTCCGGCACGACGAACAGAACGGCGGTGGAGTCGGGAAGGCGATCGGTCACTGACGCGACCTCGGTCACGTAGTGGGCGGCCGCAGCGGCGGTGAGCGGGCGCTCCACCGGGCGAACGACGATGTCGATGCCCGTCGATGATGACCAGGTGCCGTCCGGCTCGATGGTGAATCCCACACGTGCGCCGAGCGCGTCCGCGCGCCGACGGAACTCGCGGCGCATCTTATCCGCAAGTTCGGAGTGTGGTGTGGGCATGGCCACGACGATATCGGGCAGCGCCTCGGAGACAGCGCGGCGATCGGCAACCACCAGTTCACGGACGTCCGAGGTGAGCACATCGCTCGCGTCCATGGTGAGCAGTTCCGCGAGCCGCGGATTGCTGACCTCCAGTGTGAGTCCGAAGACGTCGAGCACCGCGAAGCGGTCCTTCGAAGACTGCCGGGGATCTTGCTCCACCATCGCTCCTTCCGACGTCCTTCCTCGACCACACCTTACCCGAGTGACCGTGATGGGTGAAGCGCTACCGTGATACCCGTTAGGGGGCCGGGATGCGCCGGCCCTCCTTCCCGGAGAGCCGACCGGTGAAGAATCCCGACCGTTCGTCGAATCGAACAGACTGTCGCTTGTGGGCACACGGTGCCTTTGCTATTGTGACAGTCCCCCACCGGGGCGATGGTCCCGGCGAGGCGAGACGACAGGACGTCCACGGTTGATAGCCACAGGGTGGCGAGAACCCACTGGATAGCCCAGCGGAACGCCCGGCGGCTGGAAACGGCCCACCGGGCGTTCTCTTGTCTTCTAACCCTCGGCGATCGCGCGAAGCACCTTGGCGGTCTCGATTCCCGCGAGCGCAGCGTCCCAGCCCTTGTTCCCGTGCTTGGTCCCCGCACGCTCCACGGCCTGCTCGATCGTGTCCGCCGTGATCACGCCGAACATCACCGGCACGCCGCTGTCCAGCGAGATCTTCGCGATGCCCTTGGAGACCTCCGACGCGACGTACTCGAAGTGCGGCGTCCCGCCGCGGATGACCACGCCGAGTGCGAGCACGACGTCGTACCTCCCCGACGAGGCCATCTTGGCCGCCACCAACGGGATCTCGAACGCACCCGGAACCCACGCCACATCCACATCGTCCTCGGCAACACCGTGACGGACGAGTGCGTCGGTAGCTCCTCCGAGCAGGCGCGAGGAGAGCAACTCGTTGAAGCGGCTCACCACGATCCCGACGGACAGTCCGCTTCCCATCAGATCGCCTTCGTACTTGGCCATGAGCGTGTCCTCCCTAGTCCTCGTCCGGCAGTTCAAGCCAGTGTTCGAGCTTGTCCTTCTTCGTCTTCATGTAGCGCCTGTTCTCGGGCTTGCAGGCCATCTCCAGCGGCACCTGCTCGGTTATGTGCAAACCGTAACCTTCCAGCCCGACGAGCTTCTTGGGGTTGTTCGTGAGCAGCCGCACCGATGAGAGCCCGAGATCGGCCAGTATCTGCGCGCCGATTCCGTAGTCGCGAAGGTCCGCGGGGAAGCCGAGCGCCTCGTTCGCCTCGACCGTGTCAGCGCCCTCCTCCTGCAGGCGGTACGCGATCAGCTTGTTGGCGAGACCGATGCCGCGTCCCTCGTGGCCCGACAGGTACAGGACCACGCCGAGACCCTCGGCCTGCACACGCCTGAGCGCCTCCGAAAGCTGCTCACCGCAGTCACACCGCAGCGAGTGGAAGACGTCGCCGGTGAGGCACTCCGAGTGCACGCGCACGAGCACGTCCTCGGCGCCGTCGACGTCCCCGACCACGAGCGCCATGTGCGTCACGTCATCCACCAGCGAACGGTAGCCGTAGGCGGTGAACTCGCCGTACTCCGTGGGCAGACGCACGCTCGCGACCCGCTCCACCAGGTGCTCGGTGCGGCGGCGGTGACGGATGAGGTCCTCGACCGTGATCATCTTGAGACCGTGCTCGCGCGCGACCTCCTCGAGCTGCGGCCGGCGCGCCATGGTGCCGTCGGGGTTCATGATCTCGCAGATGACACCCGCGGGATACAGACCCGCCAGACGCGCAAGATCCACGGCCGCCTCGGTGTGACCCGCACGCTCGAGCACGCCACCCGGCCGGGCACGCAGCGGGAAGACGTGACCGGGACGCGAGATGTCCTCCGGCCCGGTGGACGGGTCGATGGCGGCCTGCACCGTCGCCGCACGATCGGCCGCGCTGATCCCCGTGGTGATCCGGCCCTTCGCGCCGATCGACACGTGGAAAGCCGTGCCCTGCTCGGACGTGTTGCGGTCGGTCATCGGCGGGATCCGGAGCTCGTCTAAGCGCTCGCCGGTGAGCGGCATGCAGATCAGGCCGCGCCCGTGAGTGGCCATGAAGTTTATGGCCTCCGGTGTGACCGCATCGGCAGCCATCAGGAAGTCGCCCTCGTTCTCGCGACCCTCATCGTCCACGACGATCAGCATCCGGCCCGCGGCGATCTCCGCGATGCCCTCCTCCGGCGTTGCGAACGGTCCGCTCACGGCACTCACCTGCCACCGTCGGTGAACTCGCGGAGCATCTCGCCGAGGCCCTTGCGTTCGCGTGGCGCGTCCTCGGCTCCGGTATAGCCGGCCACGAAGCGCTCAACGTACTTGGCGAGCATGTCAGCCTCAAGGTTCACCGGCGAGCCCACCACCTTGTCCTTGAGTGTGGTCGCAGCCTCGGTCTGCGGGATGACGGCGGCCGTGAATCCCTGCGGCGCGGTCTTGGCGACCGTGAGGGAGATGCCGTCCACCGCGATCGAGCCCTTCTCCACCACGTAGCGCATCACCGCAGGCGGCGCCTGGAACTGGTAGACGGTGAACTTCCCTGCGGGCTGGCGCAACTCGATCTTGCCCACGCCATCGATGTGTCCCGACACGAGGTGCCCGCCGAGGCGATCCGAGAGTCTGAGCGCGCGCTCGAGATTCACCTTGCCGCCCTGCTGCAGGCCGCCGAGCGTCGTGCGATCGAGCGTCTCCCCGCTCACGTCGGTGAGGAACGCCCCCCGGATGAACTTCACGACCGTCAGGCAGACACCGTCGACAGCGATCGAATCACCGATCGCCATGTCGCGCCCGAACTCGGGTGAGTAGACCTCAAGACGCATCCCGCCCGATACGCGCTCCGCGCGGGTGATTACTCCCTCGCACTCGATCAATCCCGTGAACATGCGCGTCCACTCCCCTTCCGAACGAACCACCAGGCACCCTCACACACGGGGGCGCCATACCGTCACTGCATCGCCCTCGGCAACACCGGCCTCGACCGCATGGAAGACCGGCGCCAGGTCGGCGCCATCGCTGTCCGCGGTACCGAGGAACAGCGGCGGCCCCGCGTTGCCGCTCATCCCACCCGCGGTCACAAGCACGAGCTCATCGATCAACCGGCTTCTCCAGAGCGCCGAGAACAACGATGGTCCCGCCTCGACGAGCACATCATTCACACCGTCGGAGGCCACAGCCGCGAGCGCGCCCGACAGTCCTTCGGCATAGGCGTAGCGCAGCACGCGCACCCCGTCACGCTCGACGGCGGCTACCTCGTCTGCGGATGCGGCCTCGGAGGTCACGAGCGTACAGCCACCTCCATCGCTGAAGACGCGCGAGCGCACCGCGGGCACGCACGTGCGTGAGAGGACGATCCGCCCTGGAGAGCGCTCCTCGGGGCGTTCCTCGGCGTCACGCACCGTCAGGACCGGGTCGTCGATATCGATGGTCGACGCGCCGACCGCGATGGCCGTCGCCTGGCGCCGGAGCGCCATGGTGACCCGTCGCCCGCCTGCACCGGTGATGCGCGAACGGCGCCGTGCCGCGAGTGCGGGACGTCCGTCGATCGTCAGGGCGATCTTCACGCGCACGAACGGACGGCCGAGGCGGATGCGCGTCAGCCATCCTTCGTTCTGCTTCTCGAACGGGCGCGGGTCCTCGGCCCAGTGCACGATCACGCCGGCCGCGGCAAGCGCATCCGCACCGTTGCCCGTCACCGACGGATCCGGGTCGCGCATGCCGATCGTCACCTCGGCCACACCCTCGGCAAGCAGACGGTCAACGCATGGAGGCGTCCTGCCGAAGTGGTTACACGGCTCGAGGGTCACATACACGTGCGCGCCCCTGGCCGCCTCGCCCGCACTGTCGAGCGCCACCACTTCCGCGTGCGGATCGCCGGCACGGGCATGGAAACCCTCGCCGACGACCTCGCCGTCGCGAACGACGACGCAGCCGACGAGCGGATTGGGTGAGGTGGTGCCGCGTCCGCGCTCGGCAAGGCTGAACGCGTGGCGAAGGTACGGGTCTGAGATACCGACCGCAGGGTCGGACAGCAGCAGCATGCGACGAGCTCCTTCTTCTCTCATCCGGACTCTGACCGTCGGCTCCGGAATCTCACCGGATCGGCCCCAAAGTGGGGTTCGCGGGCTATCACCGCCGGTGGGGAATCTCACCCCGCCCTGAAGAAAGTTCGTGGTCAGTCTACACCAAGTGCGCGGAGGCGCGCGCCCGCAACTCCTTGAGAGCGGCGGCGGGGTCTTCGGCACAGAAGATCGCGTTTCCGGCCACGAGCGTGTCGGCCCCCGCCGACACCACGCGCGGCGCCGTGTTCGCGTCGATACCGCCGTCGACCTCGATGCGCGGCGCCACCCTCAGAGCACGGCACAGGGCGCTGATCTCGGCCACCTTGGCCACCGACGTCTCGATGAACGACTGGCCGCCGAAGCCGGGGTTCACGCTCATCACGAGCACGAGACCGACGTACGGAAGGATCTCCTCGATGGCCGAGACAGGAGTGCCCGGATTGAGGGTGACACCCGGCGTGGAACCTCCTGCGCGTATGGCCTCGACCGTGCGATGCAGGTGCGTCGAAGCCTCGACGTGCACGGTCACGATATCGGCGCCCGCATCCACGTACCACATCGCGGTGCGGTCGGGGTCGGAGACCATCAGGTGCACGTCGAGCGGTTTGCGCGCGATACGCTTGAGCGCTTTGACGACCGGCGGACCGATGGTGAGGTTCGGCACGAAGTGGCCGTCCATCACGTCGACGTGGATGAGGTCGGCCCCCGCATCCTCGACCAGCGCTACCGCGTCAGCGAGGTGCGTGAAGTCTGCCGAGAGGATCGATGGCGCTATGAACAGGTCGTTTGCCACAGCCCGCCTCACCCCTCGTCCTCGATAAGACCCATGCCGTGCAGTTCGTCAGCGGCCGAGCGCCCCATGAGGACCGCGCCCGCCTCGGACGGCTTGTGACCGTCGTACAGGATCGAGCGCACCTGGTGCGTGATCGGCAGCTCCATCCCGATGCTGTGTGCCAGGTCGTCGAGCGCAACGGCGCTCTTAGCACCCTCGGCGACCATGTGTGTCTCGGCGGCGTAGCTATCGACCGTCCCGCCCGTGGCAACCCACTCACCAAGCGCGCGGTTGCGGCTGTGCCGCGACGTGCAGGTGACGATGAGATCGCCCATACCCGCAAGGCCCATGTACGTGAGCGTGTTGGCGCCCAGGTGTGTGCCGAGCCGGCTCATCTCGGCCAGACCGCGCGTCATGAGCGTCGCCTTGGTGTTATCTCCATAGCCGAGGCCGTCGCTCATGCCGGCGGCCACAGCCACGACGTTCTTCGATGCGCCACCGAGTTCGACGCCGATCACGTCGGGGTTGGTGTACACGCGGAAGAACGGCGTCATGAACATCTCCTGCAGGAACCGGCCTACATTCTCGGAGTAGGCGGCCACCACGGTCGCCGAGGGGACGCCTTTGGAGACCTCCTCGGCATGGTTGGGGCCGGAGATCGCCGCGAGGCGCTCCCTGTGGCCGAGGACGTCCTCGAGAACCTGCGTCATGCGCATCAGTGAGCCCTGCTCGACACCCTTGGCGAGGTTCACGACGGGCACGGTGCGTTCGAGCGACGCGCTCATCTGCTCGGCTACGCCGCGGACCCCGTGGCTCGGCGTGACGATCACAACCGCTTCGGCCCCATGGATCGCGCGCTCGATATCGGAGGTCGCCGTCACGCACGGCGCGATCGCAACGTCTTTGAGGAACATCGGGTTGCGATGGTCCTCGTTGATGCCTTCGGCGATCTCGGGTTCGCGCGCCCACAGCATGACCTCGACGCCCTTGCCGCCCAG
This sequence comes from Actinobacteria bacterium UBA6100, assembly GCA_002423585.1. GTDB lineage: Bacteria > Actinomycetota > Coriobacteriia > Anaerosomatales > Anaerosomataceae > UBA6100. The sequence continues at coordinate 313,848 of DIWS01000013.1, read as the reverse complement.
AAGCCAGGCGACCGCTGTGCCCCACGACCCTGCTCCGATGACTGCGGTCCTCATCGCTCACCACTCCTCTGCTCGAAGCGATGCTTCATCTCGTCCCAGGTGCGCCGGCGGAACGTGATCTTCGACTCCTCGCCCCGCCTCATCCGCCCGATGTTGCTGCGGTGCCGCCAGATGACGAGCGCTGCGGTGGCAAAAGCGAGGATCAGGAGCGCGGGGCGGTCGGGGTACAGCCACCAGGATACACCCGGGAACAGCGCGGCGATGACGATGGAGCCGAGGGACACATGCTTCCAGATGGCGACGACGATCACAAAGATGACCACCATCACGGGTGCGACCTTGGGCGCCAGCATGATGATGGCGCCCGCCGCGGTGGCGACACCCTTGCCGCCGTGGAACCCGATGAACGGCGAGAAGGAGTGGCCAGCTACGGCCGCCAGCGCGCCGATGACGCCGAACCAGTCGGCCCCGCCGGTCGCCCATGCCGAGGGGACGAACAGCATGGCGAGCGCCACGCCCAGGGCGCCCTTCCCCGCATCGAGAACGAGCACCGCGATGCCCGGCGCCGTCCCGAAGACGCGCAGCACGTTGGTAGCGCCGGTATTGCCCGAGCCGAGCGTACGGATGTCCTGCTTCCAGAACAGCTTCACCACGATGACGGCCCACGGGATCGAGCCGACGAGATAGGCCGCGAGCGCAGCGCCGATGACCCGCAACACCGGCTCCATCTCAGCCCTTCTGCCGGAACTTGAGCCGAACGGGCGTACCGGTGAGATCGAACGCCTCCCTGAGACGGTTCTCCAGGTAGCGCTCGTAGTTCGTCTCCACCATGCGCGGATGGTTCGCGAAGAAGGTGAACACCGGCGGCTTCACGCCGGTCTGCGTCGCGTACTGCAGCCGGAGCATCTTCCCGCCCTTGGAGATCGTGTGCCCGCTCGCGCGAAGGTCGGTGAGGAGCGCGTTGAGCTTGCTCGTGGAGATGGTGCCCGCGTACGAGTCGTACACCGTCTTCACCATCGGGAGGATCTTCTGCACGCCCGAGCCCGTGAGCGCGCTCACGCGCACCACCGGCGCGAAGCCGATGAACCCGAGCCTGTCGGGAAGGTCGGCCACCAGCCCGATCTTCTCCTCGGGGGTCTCGATGAGGTCCCACTTGTTGAGCGCGATCACGATCCCGCAGCCACGCTCTTCGGCGAACCGTGCCACACGTTGGTCCTGGTCGGTCACTCCGGTCGCCGCATCAACCACAAGGATCGCGACGTCCGCCCGATCGATGGCGCGCATCGCCCGAACGAATCCGTAGTACTCCACGCTCTCCTCGATCTGCGACTTGCGGCGCAGACCGGCCGTGTCGACCAGGCGGAACGACGTCTCGCCGTCGGTGAGCATCGTGTCGATGGCGTCGCGCGTGGTGCCGGCCACCTCCGAGACGATCGCCCGCTCTTTGCCGAGCAGTTTGTTGTACAGCGACGACTTCCCGGCGTTCGGCTTGCCGATGATGGCCACGCCGATCGCGGCGTCCTCGCTCTCGCCCTCATCGGCCGGCGGCAACGCCTCGACTATCGCGTCGAGCAGATCGCCCGAACCGTGCCCGTGCAGCGCCGAGACCGGCCACGGCTGGCCGAGACCGAGGCTCCAGAACTCGTGGATCGGATCCTCCCGGCCCGGCGTGTCGAGCTTGTTGACCACCAGGAACACGGGCGTCTTCTGCCGCCTGAGCAGGCCGGCGACCTCCTCGTCGCCCGCAGCGACGCCGACGGCGCCGTCCACCAGGAAGACCACGATGTCAGCCTCGTTGGCAGCCACCACCGCCTGGTTGCGGATAGAGTCGCCGAAGGCGTCGTCGGTGGAGAACTCGATCCCGCCGGTGTCGACCAGCATGAACTCGCGGCCGTTCCAGTCCGCGCGGTGGTAGCTGCGGTCGCGCGTCACACCGCTCTGCGAGTGGACGATCGCGTCCTGTGCCTGGATCATGCGGTTCACGAAGGTCGATTTGCCCACATTGGGCCTGCCGACCACCGCTACGATGGGTACTGTCATGGGTCTGTGACCGTCCTTAGCCGGCGGTGAGCGCGTCGATGAGGCCTGCCGCGTCGCTGCCGATGAACCGGACTTCGGCCCCGGCACGGCACGCGACATCGCGCGACGGTACGTCGTCGAGCAGCAGCCCGTCGGAGTTTACTACAACGTCAGGTACGAGGTACGTACCCGCGTGCGGGTCACACGCCACAGCCTCGATGATATCGGCGCCACACAACAGCCCGGTCACGGCCACGTTCCCGCCGAAGAGCCGGTTGGGCACGGCGAGCACGCGGACGTCGGTCCACCCGGCCCCGTCGAGCACGCCGCGCAGAACGGGCGCGAACAGCTCGCCGGTCACGATGGTGGACGGACGGCAGACGGCACCCTCCGGCACACGGAACTCGTCGATGAATGCGCTCGTCATCCCGATGCCGTTCTCGAACTGCGGGAAGTCGTCGTAGGCCTCCGCCGGAGGCAGCCCCTCGTCCGCAAGCAGGTACAACTCATCGGCCGGATAGACCCAACCGACACCTCGCTCGGCGCGCATCCGCTGCTGCCAGGGTGAGATCAGCGCCAGCACCGCGCGTGCGGTCCCGGTGGTGTACGAACCGGTGAAGCGCGTCTGGTGCGCCGTGTAGCCCATCGGCACCGTTCCGACGGAGAGCACGCCTTCGCGCTCGGCGAGATAGGCGAGCGTCTCATCGAGGACCTCGCCATCGTTCACGCCGGGAACGAGGACGACCTGCACGTGCACTTCGATCCCGCCGCCCAGGAGCGTGTCGAGCACCTCGAGCGCGCGATCCTCCACCGTGGGGCAGATCAGGCGCGCGCGCACCGCAGGATCGACGGCATGCACCGATACGTGGAGCGGCGACAGGTGCTGGCCGAGGATGCGGGAGACATCGGCATCGGTCGCGTTGGTGAGCGTGACGAAGTTGCCCGAGAGGAACGAGAGCCGGAAGTCGTCGTCCCGGACGTACAGTGCGGAGCGGAGCCCGGACGGCAGCTCGGACACGAAACAGAACGCACACGCGTTGTCGCACTCGCGGATGGGCGTGAAGAGCGTCTCGGTGAAGGTCACGCCGAGCGGCTCGCCCGGACGGCGGTCGATGACGAGCTCGCGCTGCACACCCTCACGCTCGAGTGTGAGAGTGAACGACGATTCGTCGCTCATCCACCACCAGTCGATGACGTCACGGAGCGGCTGGCCGTCGATCGTGAGCACCCGATCGCCGACGAGCAGCCCGGCACGGCGTGCGGCGCCTGCATCGACCGCGCCTACGATGCCGCCGGTGGACACAGGCTCAGTCATCCGCGGCGAGCGCCTCGATGGCGTCGATCACGCCGCGGATCTGCTCGTCGGGTGTCGACGCGCCGGCGGTGACGCCCACCACTTCGGCATCGCGGAACCACGACTCGTCGAGCTCCTCGGATGTCTCCACATGATGCGTGCGCGGATTGCGGGCCAGGCAGATCTCCGCCAGGCGCGTGGTGTTGCCGGAGTTGTGGCCGCCCACGACCACGATCACGTCCACCGTCTCGGCAAGCTCCGCCGCTGAGGCCTGGCGCTTGGCCGTCGCGCTGCATATCGTGTTGCAGACACGAAGCTCCGAAACGCGCGGCAGCAGCGCCGCCACGACCTCCTGGAGCACCGCGGGCGGCTGCGTCGTCTGCACGACCACGCCGACCTTGCGGCCCGGCAGTCGCGCGGGCAGGTCGCTCGCATGCTGCACGATGAGAGCCGAACCGCCGGCGTGTGCGAGGATCCCCTCCACCTCGGGGTGGTCCGACTCCCCCACGATGACCACGGCGTAGCCTGCCGCCGCCAGATCGGCGGCGCACGTGTGGGCCGCGCTCACGAACGGGCACGTGGCGTCGATGACGTCCAGGCCACGGCTCTCGGCCTCAACGATCACCGCAGGATCGACGCCGTGCGACCGGATGATGAGCGTGCCGGCAGACACGTCGTCGAGCGTGGACGCGACACCCACTCCCCGCTCCTGGAGTGCCGCGACCGCCTGAGGATTGTGGATCAGCGGGCCGAGCGTGGCCACGGAACCCCCTGCCGAGGCGGCTTCGCCGGCCAACTTCAGTGCGCGCTCGACGCCGTAGCAGACGCCCGCGTGACGTGCCACGATGACCTTCATGCGACCGCCCTTCTGGCGAGTTCGAGCTCATGTGCGATGCGTTCCATCACGAGCGTCGTGAGCGCACTCACGCGCTCCTTTCTGCCGCCCTCGGGCAACACCGCCGACGGGAGCACCGGCGCACCGATCCTGATGTAGGTGCGCACCAGCCGGGGCAGCTTCGCCCCTTTCGGCCACGCCTTTTCGGTACCGACGAACGCCACCGGGACGATCGGCACATCGGCCCTCAGCGCGATGAACGCCGCTCCGCCCTGCGCCTCCCGCAGCGCCGCGTCGCCCTCTTCGGCACGACCGCCCTCGGGGAAGACGCCAACCAATTCGCCCGCCTTGAGCAGATCCGTGGCCGTGGTGATCGCCGTGCGGTCGGGCTCACCGCGGTTCACCGGAAAGCCCCAGAGCCGCGGAAGCAGCCAGGCGATGAACTTCGAGTCCCACAATTCGCGCTTGGCCATGAAGTGGACCGGCCGGGGCGAGGCGCACCACATGAGCATCGGGTCGAGATACGACACATGATTCCCGGCGAGCAACGCACCGCCCGGAGGGATGTTCTCGGCACCCGAGAGCCGGGTGCGGTACAGGAGCCGCAACAGTCGACCGAGGGTGGCCCGAACAAACCGCGGGAGGAGGGCGTACTTCATCGTGCGGCCTCCACGCGCTCGACGATGCCGTCCACCACCTGCTCGATGGACAGGCCCGTGGTGTCCAGGAGCTCGGCGTCGGGCGCCGCTTCGAGCGGGCTCACCTCACGGGTGGAGTCGTACGTGTCGCGCCGTTCCAGCCGGGCCTGCACCTCGCCCTGGTCTACGGTGTGTCCCTGGTTGGCGAGGTCGATCTGCCGCCGCCGGGCGCGCTCCTCGGGCGTGGCGGTGAGGAACACCTTCACTTCCGCGTGAGGGAAGACCACCGTGCCGATGTCACGCCCCTCGGCGACCGTGTCGCGCCGGTCCGCCAACTGTCTCTGCTGGCGGACGAGCGCCGCGCGGACGCCGGGCACGGCCGAGACGGCGCTCACGTTGGCATCGACCACCGGATAGCGCACGGCGGCGGTGACGTCGGAGCCTGCGATCCGCACCGCCGTGGCGATCGGCGCATTCTCGGCATAGTCGAAGGAGACCGGGTTTGCCTCGGCGAGTGCCGTCAGCGCCACATGGTCGTCGAGCGGGACGTCGGCCTCGAGCGCCAACCACGTGACCGCGCGATACATCGCGCCGGTATCGAGGTGACGGATACCGAGTCTGCGGGCCACGGCCTTGGCCACAGTGGACTTCCCGCTGGCAGCCGGACCGTCGATTGCGATGATCACGCCGTATCTCCTGATTCTGGTGGACAGCAAGGGGATTCTAGCACGCGCTATGCCCACTCCACGGGTGCGCCGAGACGCTGCAGGTGCTCCACGAACGCCGGGTACGACACGCCGACCGCATCCGCACCCTCGACCACCGTCTCGCCCTGGGCGATCAGCCCGGCGATGATCCATGTCATGGCGAGCCTGTGGTCGGCCAGCGAGGGCACCGTGCACCCCGCAAGCGGCGTCGGGCCACTCACCTCGAGCCAGTCCTCACCCGCGCGCACATCGGCCCCGAATGCCTCAAGACCCGCACGTACCGCCTCGAGGCGATCACTCTCCTTCACGCGGAGTTCGCCGACGCCCTCGAAGCGGGTCGTGCCGGCGGCCTGCGTGGCGGCCAGCGCGACGATCGGCACCTCGTCGATGAGACTCGGCACCTCCGCCGGTTCGATCGTGGTCGCGCTCATACCCTCCGAGTACCACGCCTGCAGGCTCGCCGCCTCCTCGGTGCCGAGCGGCGCCAAGTCGTCGACACGGATGCGCGCTCCCATCCGCTCGAGCACCCGCACGAATCCCGCGCGCGTGGGATTGAGCGACACACGCGGAGCGATCACCCGGCTGTTGGGGACGAGCACTCCGGCAACGGTGAAGAACGCCGCCGAAGACGGGTCGGCCGGAACGAAGAAGTCGCACGCCGACGGCACGACCGGACCCGTGACAGACACCGTGAGCGACCCGCGCTCCGCCTCGACCGGCACGCCGAACGCGGGCAGCATGCGCTCGGTGTGATCCCTGCTCTTCGCCGGCTCGATCACCACCGTGCACCCGGAGGCCTGCAGCCCCGCCAGCAGAACCGCAGACTTCACCTGCGCGCTCGCCACCGGCGACACGTACTCGATCGGCCGCAGACCGCCGCCATGGACGCGCACCGGCAGCGTGCCACCTTCGGCGGTATCCACGGTCGCGCCCATCGCGCGGAGCGGATCCGCGATCCGGAGCATCGGACGACCGGAGAGCGAGGCGTCCCCGGTGAACGTGACCTCGATCGGCCAGCCCGCCACGAGTCCCATCAGGAGGCGCGCGGTGGTGCCGGAGTTGCCGCAGTCGATGGGCGCGGAGGGCTGCCGGGGCCCACGCACGCCCCACCCGGTGACGCCGAGGAACAGACCGTCCTCGGCGTCTCGGACGATCCCAACCTCGGCGCCCAGCGCCTGCACGGCCGCGATCGTGGAGCGCACGTCATCGCTTCCCAACGCGCCGTTCACCTGCGACGTGCCCTCGGCAGCGGCGGCGAACATTACGGCCCGGTGCGACATCGACTTGTCGGCCGGTATGTGCACCGTCCCGTCGAGCTTCGCAGTGGCGTGCGTGACTCTGACGTCCATCAGTCCTCCCCCTCCTCCAGCGCGCGCAACTGCGGCGCGAAGCCGCGTGAGGCGAGGTCCGCCATCAGTGCATCGGCATCGCCCTCGTCGGTGAGCACGAGCCGGAGCACGGCGCTGTCCTCCGACTGGTGGTCGATCTCGATGTCCTCGATGTTGCAGCCTGCGCGGCTCACTGCCGTGGTGACGATACCCACCACGCCCGGGCGGTCGCTCACCGGCACCGTCAGCTGCCGCAGGCGCGCCGTGGCGGGCACCCACTGCGCGGGCAGCGCGCGACGCACGTCGGCGGCGCCGGCCAGCCACGCGCGCACCGCATCGGCGTCACCCGCCTCCACCGAGCGGCGGAAGTCCGCGAGCACGCTCTCGAGTCCGTCGATACCGGCGATCACCGCCGGGGCGTTGTCCAGGCAGATGCCCGTCCACAGGTCGGGCGAGCCCGCCGCGATGCGCGTCATGTCCTTGAAGCCACCGGCGGCCAGGCGCAGCAGATCGGCGCCCGCCTGCTCTGCACGGCTGTTCGCCAACTCCACCAGAGCCGCGGCGGCCACGTGCGGGACGTGGCTCACGATCGCCACCGCCTCGTCGTGTGCCGACGCATCCACCGAGACCACACGCGCGCCGAGGGAGGCGATGAACGCGTGCACCGTGCGATACGCGTCCATGTCCGTGGTCTCCGTGGGCGTGAGGATGTAATAGGCGCCGTCGAAGAGCGTCGCCGAGGCCGCCGTGACACCGCTGCGCTCCGAGCCTGCCATGGGATGCCCGCCGACGAACCGGTACGCCCCGCCCGCGCTCTCGGCGGCGTGCACGACCGCGCTCTTGGTTGAGGCGACGTCGGTGACCACACCGGTGTAGCCCTCCCCGGCGAGACGCGTGAGCCACCCGGAGGTGAGGGCGACCGGCGTGCCGAGGACGATCAGGTCGGCCGCATCCCCGCGGAACCATCCGGCCGCAGCCGCAGCGTCGGGATCGAGCGCTTCGTCGGCAAGGTGTTCCGCCACCGCAAAGCCGAGCGTCTCGGGATCGGGGTCCACCGCGCGCACACGCCGCACGCCCGCCCGGCGCGCCGCCGCGGCCACCGAGCCGCCGATGAGGCCGAGTCCCACCACCGTGAGCCGCTGCACCGTCACGACACCACTCCCATCCGCTTGCCCTCGAGCGCCACTCGCGGGCCCAGATCGGTCATCAGCGTCGCGAAGTCGCCGGGGGTGAGCGACTGCGGACCGTCGCAACGGGCATGCTCGGGATCGGGATGCACCTCGATCATGAGTCCGTCCGCGCCGGCGGCGATACCCGCGCGGCACATCGGGGCGATCAGTTCACGCCGCCCCGTGGCGTGCGACGGATCCACCACCACCGGCAGATGCGTCAGCGACTTCAGCGCCGCCACCGCGGCAAGGTCGAGCGTGTTACGCGTGTACGTCTCGAAGGTGCGGATGCCGCGTTCGCAGAGGATGACATCGCGGTTGCCGCCCTTGAGGATGTACTCGGCTGCCGAGAGCAGTTCTTCGATGGTGGCGGCGAGCCCACGCTTGAGCAGGATCGGCCGGTCCATCGTGCCAAGCTCATCGAGCATCATGAAGTTCTGCATGTTGCGCGCGCCGACCTGGAGGATGTCGGCGTATTCCGCCACCGTGGCCGCGTCGCGCACGTCGAGCACCTCGGTCACCACGGGGAGCCCGACGGCATCGCCCGCTTCGCGCAGCAGCCGAAGACCCTCTACACCCATGCCCTGGAAGGCGTACGGGCTCGAACGGGGCTTGTACGCGCCTCCGCGGAGCATCGTCGCGCCGGCTGCAGCGGCACCGCGTGCGGTCGCGAGCATCTGCTCCTCGCTCTCGATCGAGCACGGGCCGGCGATCACGCCGAACGCACCCCCACCGATCGCGGTCGCACCGACCCGCACCACCGTGTCCTCCGGCTGAAAGTCACGGCTCACCAGTTTGAACGGCTTGAGCACGCGCACGACCTGCTCGACACCCGGCAGGCCTTCGAACTCGAGCGAGTAGATGACCTCGCGGTCACCGATCACGCCGATGATGGTCTTCACTTCACCCTGCGACAGATGCGCCTCGGCACCCGCCTCGGTGAGCAGATCGACCACGTGCCGGACGTCGTCGGCGGATGCGTGGTCGCGCATGATTACGAGCATGGCCTCTTCACCCCTTTCGCGCGCGGTCTCGCGCGCGTGTGACGGTCCCGGTCGGTCCGGCCGTCACGTCACTGCGGCAGCTAGATCCTGCCGAGCCGGGCGACGGCCGCCGCGAACGCTTCGATCGTCCTGCGCGAGTCCTCTGCGGTTCCGATACCCACTCTGAGTGCCGGCGTCGCGCCGAACCCGCGGACGATCACGCCCTGCTCGAGCAGGGCCTCGAACACTTCGACCGGCCGCTCCGTCTTGATCCAGACGAAGTTCGTCTCCGACGGCACCCAGGAGATGCCGAGCCGGTCGAAGCCCGAATACAGGTACGTCTTCTGTTCTTGGTTCTCAGCGCGGCGCCTGATGACCTCGACTCCGTCGTCGAGCGAGGCGAGCGCACCCGCCTGCGCCACCGAATTCACGTTGAACGGTTCGCGGATGCAGTCCACCGCGTGAACGAGCGGCTCCGGCGCAAATCCGTAGCCGACCCGGATGCCTGCGAGCGAGTAGATCTTGGAGAAGGTGCGCAACACCACGATGGGGCGCGACCCGTCGAAGTAGTCCATGCCGTTCGGGTAGTCCTCGGCGGTGACAAACTCGAAGTACGCCTCGTCCAGCACCAGCAGGACGTGCTCGGGCAGCCGCTCGAGGAAGCGGTCGAACGCGTCCGTCGAGTAGTAGGTGCCGGTGGGGTTGTTGGGATTGCACAGGAAGACGATGCGGGTGCGGTCGGTGATGGCCGCCAGCATCGCGTCGAGGTCGTGGGTCTCGGACTCATCGAGCGGCACCCTCACGTGCACGCCGCCGAACATCGTCGTCGCCATCGGATAGACGACGAACGAGGGCCAGGCGTAGACGACCTCGTCGCCCGGCCGAAGGACCGTCTGCGCCACAAGGCGCAGCAACTCGTTGCTGCCACTGCCCACGAGGATCTGTGACACCGGTACGTTGTGGATGGCCGCAAGCCGTTCTCTCAGCGCGATGGACGCGCCTTCGGGGTAGCGGTTGAGACCCACGAGCTCGCGCTCCATGGCGGCGATCGCCGCGGGGAAGGGGCCGAACGGGCTCTCGTTGCTGGACAGCTTGCAGATGTCATCGCGCCCGGAGCGCTCGCGCACCTGCTCCTCACGCAACCCGGGGGCGTACGGCACCAACGTGCCGAGCTCCTCGCGGATCATCCCGTCCCAGTCCATCCCAAGCGCCTCCCGACAAAGGGTGTTCGTGGATTGTCCCGCACCGCCCGCACGCACGCAAGCACACACCCGGGACCCTACGCGCGGTCCTCGCTCAGGTCCGGCGGCGGCGTGACGCTCTCGAGGATTCCGACGCCGTCCTCGATACGCACCACCATCATCACGGCGTTGGGTACGGCGAAGCACCACGACCGGTCGACGGGCAGGCCGAGCCACGCAACGAGCAGCCGCCGAACGACGCCGCCATGGGTGACCACCACGCTGCGCTCCGGCCCCTCGGCGATCAGATCCGCCGCCGCACGCACACGCGTGTCGAACGCAAGCCCGGTCTCCCCCTCCGGTGCGATCGGCCCACCGCCGGCGTACTCCAGGTGTATGCCCTTCGCCCGGATCTCGTCGTACGTCAGACCCTCGGCCACACCGAAGTCGATCTCGCCCAGCTCCCCGAGGACACGCACAGGGATGCCTTTGGGCGCTATGGCGCGTGCGGTATCGAGCGCCCGGCCCAGCGGGGATGAGAAGACCTCGTCGGCGCCCCAGTTCTCGACCGTGCGCGCAAGCCACGCTGTCTGACGTTCGCCTCGTGCCGAGATGGGCGAGTCCGACCGCCCGATGTAGCGCGACTCCACGTTGGCGAGCGTCTCGGGATGGCGGATCACCATGATCCTGCGCACCGTGCCGCTCATGACAACCTCCACGCGACCACGCCGACGAGCAGCACGAACGTCTCGGTCAGCAAGACGACCGCCCCGAGGACGTCGCCGGTGATGCCGCCGAAACGGCGGATGAACGGTGCAGGCAGGAACAGACCGACGACGAGCGAGACGACCGTAGCCGCCATCACTGCGACGCGCGTATCCGAGGAGTACGCCAGGAGCGGCAGTACGGGGATCGTCTGCAGCAACAGCGTGGCGCTGCCGCCCGCTGACGCGTAGCGCGCCGCGAGGCCCGTCTCGCGCGCGGGACGGCGCAATGAGAGCGCGGCGCCGGCAGCCCACCGCCCCACGATCGGGGCCGCTCCCAACGCCCACCACGCCCCGCTCTCGACGATCACCGCCACCGCCGCGATCTGCACGGCCGCCACCAGCACGATCGCGACCACGCCGAAGGCGCCGATCGTGCTTCCCCGCATGACCTCCAGCCGTCGTGCGGCATCGCCTCGCACGCCGAGGCCGTCCGCCGAATCCGCGAGACCGTCCCAGTGCAGGAATCCCGACAGCACCGCCCACGCCGCGACGATGACCACCGCGGCGAGCAGCGCGGGCAGGCCCTCGGCCAACTGAAGCGCCGACGCGCCCGACGCGATCCCCAGCGCCACGAGGGCGTACAACCATCCCACCAGGCCGAAGTAGCGTGCGGGGTGGACACCCTCCACCCGGCCGAGGGGAAGGATGGTCAGCAGGCGTATAGCAGTGGCGATGTCGCGGATCACACCGGCTCCGCCCCCGGGCCGGTCACACCCGCATCGGCGAAGGTCGCCATGCCGTTCATCATCGCGCACGCCGCGTGCATGACACCGATGCCGAGTGCGGCCCCGGTCCCCTCCCCGAGACGCATCCCCAGTTCCATGTACGGCTCGAGCCCGAGCGCCACGAGGGCCACCCGGTGCCCGGGCTCCACGGATTGATGCGAGGCGAACACGTACGGCAGGCACGCGGGGCACAGCGAGGTGGCCGCCAGTGCGGCCGACGCTGAGATGAACCCGTCGGTCACGACGCAGACTCCCGCCGCCGCGCCGCCCACCATCACTCCCGCCATCGCCGCGATCTCCAGCCCGCCCAGTGAGGCCAGGGTCCCCAACGGATCGTCCTTGCGGATGCGGCGCCGGTGGAGCGCCTGACTCACGACCGAGGTCTTCTGGAGCAGCGTCTTGTCATCGATGCCTGTGCCGCGGCCGATCACCCGGTTCACGGGCACGTTGGTGTATGCCGCCACGAGAGCCGACGCCACGGTGGAGTTGCCGATCCCCATCTCACCGGTACCGATGACGCGCACGCCGTCAGCGGCCAGATGTCCGGCGATCCGGGCGCCGACGAGGAACGCCTCAGCGGCCTCCTCGCGCGTCATCGCATCCTCGCGAAGCAGGTTCCGGGTTCCCGCGCGCACCTTGGTCTGCATGACCCCGGGCAGCGCGCTCGTGTCACCGTCGACCCCGACGTCGATCAGGACCAGCCGGGCGCCGACACTCGTCGCCAACTGGTTGATGGCCGCCCCTCCGGCCACGAAATTGGCGACCATCTGACGCGTGACGTCCGACGGCCATGCCGACACGCCTTCGGCCACCACGCCGTGATCACCCGCACACACCACGATCGCCGAGGGGCCTGCCTGTGGCGTGGTGCTGCTCTGCGCCGCCGCCATCTGCACGGCGAGCTGCTCGAGCCTCCCGAGGCTGCGTGGCGGTTTCGTGAGCGAGTCGAGGCGCTCCCACGCACGCTCGGCCCATTCGGCATCCGGCTCGGTGACCCTCGCCACGAGCGCGAGAAGCTCCGCCTCCATCGGACCGGGTGCTCTTACCGCTCCTTCAGCCACGAGACCTCCTGTTTCAGTGTGTGAAGTGGTACGGCCCTGCCGGACACCACGAGCCAGGCGACATCGGCCGAATCCACAAGCATACGGTTGGCGCGGCCCAGAACGTCCCGGAACAGACGGCCGAGCGGGGTGGCCGGGACGACACCCCAGCCGGTCTCGTTGGTGACGACGACGGTGGGTCCGCCGCGATGGATCAGCCACGCCACGAGCTCGTCGGCGGTGCGCTCCGCCTCGCGTTCGGTGGCGTCATCGAGCACATCGACATCCGGGGGCACCAGGGCTGCGAGCCCGGCCCCCAGGATGGTTCCCAGGCAGTCCACGAGAAGGCACGCATCGGCGGGCACGCGCTCGGGCCACGAAGGATCTCCGGACGTCTCGATCACCACGATAGCCGCGTCACGTCCGGTCCGGTGGCGCTCGATGCGGCGCGACATCTCATCGTCATCGGGCATGCCCCCCACCGCCATCACCACGCGGGCGCCGGAGGCGAGCGCCAATCGCATCCCCTCGCGCGACTTGCCGCTGCGCACCGGCCCTGTCAGCACGGCGAGCATCACTGCGCCCCTCTCGCCGAATCGCGGAGCGCCTGCACTTCGGCATCGGTGAGCGAGCGGACAGCGCCCTCGGCCAGCGTGCCGAGAACCAGCGGACCGTACGCGATCCGGGTGAGCTCGCGCACGGGGTGGCCGACCGCTGACAGCATCCGGCGGACCTGCCGCTTGCGCCCCTCGCGCAACGTGATCTCGACCGTGGCGCCACCGGGCCTGCGCGAGATCACCCGTGCGCCCGCAGGCGCAGTGCGGCCATCGTCGAGGTCGATCCCCTCTCGCAGTGAGCGGATCTTGTCATCGTCAGGAACACCATCGACCTCGGCACGGTAGACCTTGGGCACGTGGTGCCGCGGATGCATGAGAAGGTGGGCGAACTCACCATCGTTGGTGAGCAGCAGGAGCCCGGTGGTGCCGAAGTCGAGGCGACCGACCGGGAACATGCGCGGCGCGTCGTCCGGCACGTACCGCGCAACGGTGGGCCGCCCCTGCGGATCGTCGAGCGTGGTCACCACACCGGCCGGCTTGTTGAGCATGAGGTACCACATCAGAGAAGGCGGCTCCACGGCGCAGCCGTCGACCTCGACGCGATCGACGCCCGCGACGATCTTCTCGCCGAGAGACGCGACGACGCGACCGTTCACGGACACGCGGCCAGCCACGATCAGGCCTTCGGCAGCGCGCCGGGAGGCCACACCCGCACGCGAGAGGTACTTCTGGACCCGCTCCGGCCCCGCGTCGCCCGATGTGGCTCCCAAAGACTCAGCCGGCGTCGGAGACGTCATCGCGCTCGCCCTCGTCATCGATGTCGGTCTCGTCTTCATCGTCCTCGTCGATGGTGAGCACGCTGCCCTCCAGAGCGTTCAGGCGCTCGCGTATCGCACGCTCGGTATCGGGATCGGGAGCGAACTCCGCAAGCGGCGGCAGTTCGGTGAGGTCCTTGAGACCGAACCGCTCGAGGAACGTGCGCGTGGTGCCGTACAGGATGGCGTTGCCGGCGTTCTTGTCGCGGCCCGCCTCACGCACGAGCCCCTTCTCTATGAGAGAGGAGATGACCGCCTCGCTGTTCACGCCACGGACCGCGTTGACACCCTGGCGCGTCACCGGCTGGTGATAGGCGACCACCGCAAGCGCCTCGAGCGCGGCCTGTGAGAGCCGTCGTGTGTCCCATGAGAGCACGTACTCCTCGACGTAGTTGTGATACGCGGGGTGCGTGTACAGCCGCCAGCCGCCTGCTACCTCGCGCAGCTGGAAGCCCCGGTTCTCCTCGGCATACTCCGCGGCGAGCACCCTGAGGGCGCCCTCGACGGCGCTCGCGCTCACGTCGAGGATCTTGGCCACCCGGCTCGCCGTGACCGGCTCGTCCGAGACGAACAACAGCGCCTCGATGGCACCGACGATCTCCGTGTTCTCACGGCTCATGCGCTCACTCCCCGATCCCCACGATCTCGATATCGCCGAACTCCTCGGCCTGCTCCAGCCGCACGAGCCCGCGCTTGTACAACTCCAGGATGGCCAGGAACGTGACCACCATCTCCTCCACCGAAGCGCCCGCGGTCACCAGTTCGCGGAAGCTGGTGTGCCTGCCCTTGCGCATCATGCGCGCGACGCCCTCGACGTGCAGCTCGAGGGAGATGGGCGCTGAGGCGACATGGTCCGCCTCCAGCAGGAAGACCTCCCGCTTGTGCACCAGGTCGGCGCAGACGACCGCAAGGCCGTGCAACGTGATGCCCTCGAGGTAGTCCGGCATGAGCTTCAGGAACGACTCCTCGAGCCCCGCCGCCCGCGGGTGCATGAGCGCCTCGGACTCGTAGCGTGCGGCCAGCTCGGCCGCCGCGTTCTTGAACTGCTTGTACGCGAGCAGTCGTGCGATGAGCAGCTCGCGCGCCTCCTCCGGGGACATGTCGTCGAACTCGATCATGTCCATCGGTTCGTCGCGCGGGAGGAGCGAGGCGGCCTTGATCTCGAGCAGCGTCGCCGCCACCAGCAGGAAGTCGCTCGCCACGTCCAGGTCCAGATCCTGCATGCGCTCGATGTACTCGAGGTACTGGTCGGCGATGTCGGTGATCGAGAGCTCGGCGATCGCGACCTTCTGCTTTGCCACGAGCTGCAGCAGCAGGTCGAAGGGCCCCTCGAACGCATCTGTCCGAACGCGGTAGGACATCTCTAGCGCTCGGCGTCCACGTGCATCGCGCGGCGGACGCTGCCCATCAGGTCCTCCACCTCGGGGCGCACACGGTCGGCGCCTTCGGCCAGCACCTCCCAGGCGTAGCCCGGCTCGGCGGCAAGCTCGGCCCGGCGGGCGCGGAACTCGCGCAGATACGCGTTCAAGTCCTCGACGAGCTTGCGCTTGTGCGCCACGCACCCGCACTCGGCCACCCTGCAGCACCGATCCCACTCAGTGATCTCCGCGGGATCGGACGCCACCAGCTTGTGGATCTGCTGCAACGGGCAGATGTCGGGATCGCCCGGGTCGGTCTTCAGCTTGCGGGCCGGGTCGGTGATCATGCCCATCACCTTGGCGGCGGTCTCCTCTTCGCTCTCCGAGAGGTAGATCGCGTTGCCGTAGCTCTTGGACATCTTGCGGCCGTCGGTGCCGGGCACGCGCGCGCCCTGCTTGGCGATGAGCGCATCGGGTTCCGGGAGCAGCTGCCCGTACTGGTTGTTGAAACGGCGCACCACCTCACGCGTGAGCTCGAGATGCGGGAGCTGGTCCTCGCCCACCGGCACCACGTCGCCGCGCACGATGGTGATGTCGGCGGCCTGCATCAGCGGATACAGGAAGAAGCCCACGTTGCCGAGGTCCTTCTCTGAGATCTGCTCGCGCTGCTCCTTGTAGCTCGGAACGCGCTCCAGCCACGGCATCGGCGTGACCATCGAGAGGTACATCGTGAGCTCGGCCACCTCGGGCACATCGCTCTGCCGGTAGATGACCGACTTGGCCGGGTCGATGCCGGCAGCGACCCAATCGAGCACCATCTCTTCGGTGTACTGACGGATGGCGTGCGTGTCCTGCCAATCACTCGTGAGCGCATGCCAGTCGGCGACGAAGTAGTACGCCTCGAACTCCTCCTGGAGCTGCCGCATGTTCAGCAGGTTGCCGAACCAGTGGCCGAGGGTAAGACGCCCCGTGGGACGGTAACCGGTGAGCACGCGCTTCTTCGACATCGGGGTGTACGGCTCCTCGCCTCGGCAACGGATGGGGGTATTCTACCGCACCGCACCGCCCGCGGCGGTACGCCTCACAGCCCGGTGAAGAGCTTGAGCAGCGGCGCGACCGTGAGGTCGAAGTACCAGCCGATGGGGTCGATGCCAAGGTAGTTCGGCAGTAGCAGCACGAAGACGAAGAAGACGAGGATGCCGTAGCGCTCGAACTGGTGGTACTTGTGCAGCGCTGCATCGGACAGGAAGATCGGCAGCACGCGCGAGCCGTCGAGCGGCGGCATCGGGATCAGGTTGAAGAACATCAGCACGAGGTTGATCATCGCGAAGAAGTAGAAGCCGTAGAGCACCCACCCGAGCGCGCTGATGGCGCCGTCGGAGATGCTCCCCGCCACGAGCCCACCGCCGAGAGCGATGACGCGGACCACCATGCCGGCGGTGAACGCCATGATCAGGTTCGTCGCAGGCCCGGCAAGACCGGTGAGCAGCATGCCTTTGCGGTAGTCCTTGTAGTAGTTGGGGTTGATGGGCACCGGCTTGGCGAAGCCGAAGACCGGAGCACCGCTCACGGCCAGGAGGAGCGGCAGCAGAACCGTGCCGAACGGATCGACATGCTTGATGGGATTGAGGCTCAGCCGTCCCTGCATCTTTGCCGTGGGGTCACCGAGCCGGTACGACACGTACCCGTGCGCGACCTCGTGGAGCACGATGGCGGGAACGAACATGGCGAGCTGAAGCGCGCCGAGCAAGATGTCGGACACGGGTCCTCCGATGCTAACGCGACTCGCGACGGGCGAGCCGCTTCAGGTTTGCGAGTTCGGCCGTGCGCCCGACCGCTTTGCCGTCAAGGCGGTCCGCACGAGCCTGAGCAAGGATAGCAGCAAACGCCGGACCGGGCGTGAGGCCGAGCGCGATGAGGTCCTCTCCACTCACCGCCGGCCGCAGCGGCTGCAGCACGCGAACGAACTCCTCGACCCGCGCACGCACGGAGGGGTCTCCTGCGCCCCACAGATACACCAGCGTCTCGGCGGGCAACGCCTCGAGGAGGAAGAAGAGTCTGCTCGCGCGCATCTTGCGACGGTCCTGGAGACGCACGATCAGACCGGCAGCACGCTCGGCGGTCACCACTGCCGGCTCGGCATACTCTCTGCCGAAGCGCAGCCGACGGCACCAGCGATCAGCCTCGGCGCGCCCCGCGGTGCCCGCCAGCGCCGCGACAAGCGTGGTCCGCCGCCGAGGAAGACGCGGGAACACCTCGCCCAGGGCCCCGAAAGCGGATGTGACCGAGGAGAGCGCGGCGATCGCATCGGATGGCCGAACGCCGTCGGGCAGCAGGCCCCGCGCGGCGCCGAAGTCATCGAGCCGGGCGAGGATCCCGGACGGTTCGTCCTCATCGATGACGTCGAGCAGTTCCTCGCGGATGCGCGCACCGCTCACTTCGTCGAGCATGCTCATCTCCACGGCCTGGCGCAGCAGGGCCTCGCTCGACCCGTCGAGCGAGAACCCGAACTTCTTCTCGAAGCGCGCGGCCCGCAGGATGCGCGTGGGGTCCTCCACAAACGAGAGCGAGTGCAGCGCGCGGATCACGCCACGCTCAAGGTCGAACAGCCCGCCGAAGGGGTCGGCGATCCGGCCGAAGCACTCGGGATTCACGCATACGGCCATAGCGTTGATGGAGAAATCACGGCGGAACAGGTCCTGCCGAAGCGACGAGCGCTCCACCGTGGGCAGCGCACCCGGCCGCTGGTAGTACTCGGTGCGCGCGCTCGTGATGTCGATGTGCAGCGCCCTGGACCATACGAGCACCGCCGTACCGAAGCGGCGGTGCACCTTCACGCGTTTGCCCAGACGCTCCGCCACACCGAGTGCGAACTCGAGCCCGTCCCCCTCGATCACCACATCGATGTCCAGGTTCTCGCGGCCGAGCAGCATGTCGCGCACGAATCCGCCCACGACATGCGCGCGCAGGCTGGCGGCGTCCGCGAGCCGCCCTATCTCGCGGACGGCATCACGGACATCGGCGGGCAACCGCTCAAGTGAGGCCATGAAGCGCCGGGACGCCTCGTCGTGCTGGCGTGTGAGCTTGCGGTCGAGATACGACTCGCCATGCTCGGCCCTGAGAAGGTCCTTGCGCGTGACGATGCCGGTGATGACGCCGCCTTCCACCACAGGGACGCGGCCGATGCCGGTACGCACGAGCAACCGCTCGAGGTCGACCAGGTCGGCTCCCGCACCCACGGTGATCGGGTCGCGCGCCATGAAACCCGTGACGGGAGCGTGCGCGAGCCCGTGCCGCGCCGCCTTGTCCACGTCCTTGCGGGTGACCAGGCCCACGAGCCTGCCTCCATCCACCACCGGCAGCCCGCCGTGACCCCAGGTGGCCATGATGTGTGCGGCCTCGGCCATCGATGTCTGGGGGTCGATAGAGCGCACCGGGGCCGAGGCGATGTCACCCGCACGCAACGGGGGCGCCACTTCCTTCTCCAGCGCCTCCCTGAGACGCGGGAGCACCTCGTCGATCGTGGCGTTGCGAAGCGCCGCAGCGGCCGCCTGCGGGTGTCCTCCCCCGCCGATGTGCTTGAGCACCGCCCCGATGTCCACGTCGGCCAGCCGGCTTCTGCCCACCACCTGGAGGCGTTCGGGCATCGACACGAGCGCGATGGCCACGCGGTAGCCGAGGTCCTCGCAGATGTAGTGAGTGAGCACCGAGGCCGAGTCTATGTACTCGCTCGCCGAAGCGGAGCCTACCGCGACCTCCTGGCCGTGGATGTCCCAGACCTCCAGGGTGTCGAGCAGCCCGTCCAGCACGGTGCGCTGCTCGGGGGTGAGCGCGCGGGAGAGGAACTGGTTGAGCACCTCCATCTCCGCGCCCGCGCCCATCAGGAACGCGGCGGCCTCCACGTCGTACGCGGTGGTCCCCGGATACGTGAGCGAGCCGGTGTCCTCGTGGATCCCGAGGAGCATCACGGTGGCCTCGAGCGGCGTGAGCGGCACGCCCCTGTCGCGGATCTCATGCACGAGGATGGATGTTGTCGCGCCCACGTCCATGGAGTGGTCCTGCGCCGGCCGCACATCGCCGGACTGCGCGGGGTGATGGTCGTAGACGATCACCTCGACATCCTCACGCTCCACCACCGAGCGGAGCTCGCCCACGCGCGAAGGCTCGCGCGTATCGACCATGATCACGCGCTCGATCGCGTCCAGATCGAGGCTCCTGAGGTCGGTGAACGCCACGAAGTCCTCGTGCAGGTTGTGGAACTCGCGCACGTTGGCGTTCTGGCTGCCGAGGTAGACGGCGCGCGTGTCCTCGAAGAGCTTGGTGGCCGCGACCATCGCCGCGTAGGCGTCGAAGTCGGGGTTCGCGTGCCCAACCACGATCCCCGTGACCTGCGTGCTGCGGCGGGGCGTGCGGCGGGTCATGTCATGCCTCAAGGAAGAGCGGTGGCGCCTCGCAAGGGGTATCGCCGAGGTGCACCGCCTCGCGCAGCCGCTCCTCGGCCTCGTCGAGACGAGACGCATCGTTGGTGTAGAGCGTGCCGAGGACGTCTCCATCCTCCACACGGTCGCCGGTCTTCACACTCAATTCCAGTCCGGCGCCGGGATCCACCTCATCCTCCTGATGGGCGCGACCCGCGCCGAGTTCCATGACCGCGCGTCCCACGCCCTCGGCGTCGAAGCCGGTCACCCATCCTCCTCGCGGAGCTGTCACGACGCGTATATGCGCGCCCGTGGGCAGCAGCGTGAGGTCGTCGGCCACCGCAGGATCGCCACCTTGTGCCGCCACCCATCTCCTGAACGTCTCGATGGCGTGCCCGTCGCCTATGCTCCGAAGGAGCAGCTCCCGTGCCTCGGCCTCGTTCCCCGCCCGACCGCCGAGGACCAGCATCTTGGCTCCGAGCACCAGGCACAACTCGGTGAGATCGGCGGGGCCCTCGCCGCGAAGCGTGAGGATCGCCTCGCGGACCTCGAGTGCGTTGCCGACGGCGCATCCGAGCGGCTGGTTCATGTCGGTCAACACCGCCACGACCTTCCGGCCGAGCAGCTCGCCCACGCGCGTGAGTTCAGTCGCAAGCGCACGCGCATCGTGCTCGGTCTTCATGAACGCGCCGGAACCCACCTTCACATCGAGCACGATCGCATCGGCGCCGCCCGCGACCTTCTTGCTGATGATCGATCCCACGATGAGCGGCATCGACGGCACGGTGGCGGTCACATCGCGCAGTGCGTACATCTTCTTGTCGGCGGGATCCACATCCGGGCTCTGGCCGATCACGGCGCAGCCCACGTCGCGCACCTGCGCGAGGAACTGCTCCGGGTCGAGCGTGACGCTGAAGCCGGGGATCGACTCGAGCTTGTCGAGCGTTCCGCCGGTGAAGCCGAGGCCGCGCCCGCTCATCTTGGCCACCGGTACGCCGCAACTCGCCACCAGCGGCGCCAGAACGAGCGTGGTGGTGTCTCCCACACCGCCGGTGGAGTGCTTGTCCACTTTGATGCCCGGGATGCTCGACAGGTCCACCATCTCGCCCGAGCGCGCCATCGCCTCGGTGAGTGCGGCGGTCTCGGTGCTGTCGAGCCCGCGGATGAACGCCGCCATCAGCCACGCCGCCATCTGGTAGTCGGGCATCTCGCCCGAGACGAACGCGTCCACCAGCCGCTTGAGTTCCTCGGTCGTGTGGACCCCTCCGTCGCGCTTGACCTCGATCAGCTCCTCGATCGACCTCACGCGTCACGCACCTCCTTGAGGAACGAGTCCCCGCGCCCGCATCGGTCCCTGAGACCGTAGAAGTGCAGCACCGTCTCACCGATATCGCCGAAGGTCTTCCGCGTGCCGAGGGCCGCCCCCACATCGATGCCCTTGATCTTGGCGATCAACGGCGTGTATTCGCGGCTGTGGTCGGTCGACCACGCCGTGGTGGGGTCGCAGCCATGGTCGGCGGTGATGATGAGCAGGTCGCCGTCGATCATCGCATCCAGCAGCTCCGGCATCCGGCGATCGACCGCCTCGAGCCCGCGCGCGTAGGACTCCGCATCGTTGCGATGCCCCCAGAGCATGTCGAAGTCGACGAGATTGCAGAAGACGAAGCCCTGCTCGGGGCGGCGGACCTCGGCTAACAGATGGTCGAACCCGTCCATGTTGTCGGTCACGTGGGGTGATGAGGTGATCGCCTGCCACGCGAAGATGTCGCCGATCTTCCCGACGCCGAAGACCGGCACGCCGCCCTCCTGCAACAGGTCGAGAACCGTGGGTTCGAAGGGCTTCACGGCGTAGTCGCGCCTGCGGTGCGTCCGCTGATACACCCCGTTCTCATCGGGGCCCACGAACGGGCGCGCGATCACCCGACCCACGCAGTGCTCGCCGGAGAGCATCTTCCTCGCGATCTCACACGCCTCGTAGAGGTTGTCCAGCCCGAAACGCTCCTCGTGCGCGGCGATCTGGAACACGGAGTCGGCCGACGTGTAGACGATCGGCAGCCCGGTGGCCATGTGCTCGTCACCGAGCTCGTTGATGATCACCGTGCCGCTCGCGACCGTGTTGCCCAGCACACCCTCGTAACCGGTCAGCCGGCAGAACTCCTCGATGACCGGGACGGGAAAGCCCTGGGGGTAGGTGGGGAACGGCCGCTCGAGGACGACCCCCATCATCTCCCAGTGACCGGTGGTGGTGTCCTTGCCGGCCGAGCGCTCGGCCGACTTGCCCCAGGACGCCAGGGGACGGTCCACGGGCGGCACGCCCTCGATCGGCGTGATGTTCCCGAGGCCCATCGCACCCAGGACGGGCATATCAAGCCCGCCGACGGCCCGCGAGGTGTTGCTGAGCGTGTTCGAGCCTTCATCGCCGTACTCGGCGGCATCCGGCAGCTCTCCGGCGCCGACACTGTCGAGCACGAGCACGATCGCGCGCGAAGCGCGTCTGGTGGCACTCACGTGTGCTCTCCTGTCCCCGGCGGACTACAGGACCACGCGGGCGACCTCGTCGAGGCTGGTGACGCCTGCGGCCACCTTGTCGAGCGCATCAGCCCGCAAGGTCTTCATTCCCGCCGCGAGCGCGGCCGTGCGCAGCGCCTCCGACGGCGCCTCGGCAAGGAACAGCCGCTCGAGCTCGTCATCCATCGGCATGATCTCGAACACGCCCGTACGACCACGGAACCCCGTGCCGTGACACTCGTCGCAGCCGCCGTCGTGCTTGACGGCGACGGTGCGCGCCTTGAGCTCGTCGGCTGCAAAGCCGCGGTCGGTCAGCATCGCCTTGGTCAACCGGACCGACTCCTTGCACGACGGGCATAGCCGGCGCACGAGCCGCTGCGCCACCACGCCGATCAGCGCACTCGAGGCCACGAACGGAGCTACCTCCATGTCCGAGAGCCGGGTGAGCGCCGACGGCGCGTCGTTGGTGTGGATCGACGAGAGCACGAGGTGGCCGGTGAGCGCGGCGCGCGTGGCGATCTGCGCCGTCTCGGCGTCGCGGATCTCGCCCACCATCACCACATCGGGGTCGGATCGCAGCACAGTGCGCAACAGGTTCGCGAACGTGAGGCCGATGCCGGTATTGACCGCCATCTGCGTGATGCCGCTGATCTGGTACTCGATCGGGTCCTCGATCGTGATGATCTTGCGCGTGGGTTGATTGAGGCGCATCAGTGCCGCATACAGCGAGGTCGACTTGCCCGAACCGGTGGGACCCGAGATGAGGATCTCGCCGTAGCTGCGCGAGAGGAAGCGCTCCATCAGCGCCAGATGGTCGTCACACATGCCCAGATCACCCAGCGTCTGCTGGTTGGCCTCGTGGTTCAGGATGCGTATCACGAGGTTCTCGCCGAACGGCGTAGGCAGCGCGGCCACACGCATGTCCACGGGGTGATCGTTCACCACAAGGCCGATGCGGCCGTCCTGCGGCCGACGTCGCTCGGCGATGTCCATCTCGGCCATCACCTTCACGCGGCTGATCAGCCCGGCCCGTGCCGAGTTCGGCGCTGTCATGACCTCATGGAGCACGCCGTCCACGCGGAATCGTACGCGCACCCCGTGTGCTCCCGGCTCGATGTGGATGTCGCTGGCCTGGTCGAGCACCGCCTCACGGATGAGTTGGTTCACCAGGCGGACGATGGGGACGTCCTCGTCGCCGACGACGACGAGCTCTTCGGTGTCCTCGTCTTCCACGGCCACCGCGAGGCCTTCGAACGCGTCCGCCGAAGTGATGAACTTCTCGATGGCGTAGTCGATCTGCGCCCCGGTGGCCACAACGGGGGTCACGCTGCGGCCCGTGCGGAGGCGCACGTCGTCTATGGCCTCCACGTCGAGCGGATCGGCCATCGCGAGAACAAGACTGCCGTCGCGGAATCCGATAGGTATGATCGACGAGCGCTTCGCCATACGCGCGGGGATGAGGGAGGCGGCCTCGCGGTCGATCGGGAACATCGGGAGGCTGATGAACTCGATACCCTTCTGCTCGGCGAGCATCCGCGCGATGGACTCCTCGTCGGCTGCCCCGCTCCCCACCAGGATCTGACCGAGCTTGCCCCCGTGCTCGGCCTGGACGGCGAGCGCTTCGGCCAGCTGCTCATCGGTGATCACCGCTTCACGCAGGAGCAGTTCCCCGAGCCTGTCCCTCGTGTAAGCCATCCCGGCCCCTCTCGTGCGGAAGGATGTGTGGCGGCAGATGCGCGTGCCAACGCTCAGAGCGCACGCCCAATCCTAGCAGAAGCGCGGGCCCCCTCTTGAGGGAAGCCCGCGCCAACCCCGCATCAACGCCGTC
This sequence comes from Actinobacteria bacterium UBA6100, assembly GCA_002423585.1. Lineage (GTDB taxonomy): Bacteria > Actinomycetota > Coriobacteriia > Anaerosomatales > Anaerosomataceae > UBA6100. The sequence continues at coordinate 289,678 of DIWS01000013.1, read as the reverse complement.
TTAGCGGATCGCGTCGGATACCACGCGGCCGATGAGTTTGGTCGCCAGTTCCGCCGAGGACGGAAGCGCGTCGCCCACCAACAGCCGGGCGTGCTCAACCCGGTCGTCGCGAACGTCCGGCAGTTCACGAAGTGCCTCGACGACCCTGTCCACCAGCTCGATGGCTCGCGGATCCGTCATGCGCCTTGCCGGCTGCACATATGCATCTGAGGTACGCAGGTAGTCGACCGCTCGCCGCACCTGCTCGTCTGAAATCATCATCTCAAGAGGTGTTATCGGCACACCACGATTGACCCTTAACGCCTGAAGTGTGCACAGTGACAGGCGGGTACCCGCGTGACGACCCGCACAAAAGGGAGAGCCTCAAGGCCGGCACCTTGAGGCTCAGGGGTAAGGGGTTGCCGAAGCAACTCTGTGACGGATTATACAAGACAAGCATACTTCATGCAACCGTGAATCTGTTCACAAGCAGCCGGTCGAGAAGAGCAGTTCAGGCCGCCTGGCGACTACAGACCCAGCGCCGCGAAGAAGGGGTCCAGACCACTGAGAAGCGGGAGGATCCCGAGCACGATGAGGGCGATCGCGAGCACGCCCACCACCCACGCGGACAGACCGCCGGAGCGTCGTTCGACCGGCGTCTCGGGGGCCTCGTCGAAGTAGAGGGACCGCACGACAGACCCGTACCCGCCAAAGGACACGACCGCAGCGACACCCGCGAGAACGGCGAGCCACACCAGGTCCGCCTCCACTGCGGCGATGAGCACCGCATACTTGCCCCAGAACCCGGCGAGCAGCGGAACGCCCGTCAGCGACAGCATCACCACGGCGAGAGACGCGGCGAGCACGGGCGCCTGACGCGAGAGCCCCTTGAGACCTTCAAGCGAGCCGTCCCACTCCGGACGAACGCTCAGGACCGCCTCGAGCCCCACGAATGCCGCGCATGCCGCGAGCGCGTACATGGCGATATGCACGACAGCGGCGTCCACCCCGCCGGATCCTGCCGCGAGAGCTGCGAGCGCGTAGCCTACCTGCGCGATCGCCGAGTATCCCAGCATCCGCCCCACCGAACGTTGGCGCACCATCCCGAACGCTCCGAAGACGAGTGAGCCCACCGCGAGCACCGTCAGCACGGCCGCGGTCGCCTCAGGATCCGCCGCTTCAAAGAGCGACACGCGCGTGATGACGGTGAGAGCGACCACTCCGGCCATCTTGGGCACCGCGCCCAGGTATGCCGCCACGGGGGGATCGGCGGTCTCGTACGCATCGGGCACCCACGAGTGGAACGGGAACGCACCCACCTTGAACGCGAGCGCGGCCGTCACCAGCCCCAGAGCCATGAGCACCACGCGGCCCTCTCCCACCTCCGCACCTGAGAGCACCGTTCCGTAGCCCGTCAGGCCCGACCCCACGCCGAGCAGGTACGCGACACCCATGATGGTGAGGGCGCTCGCGATCATGCCCTGGATCAGGTAGCGCACCGCCGACTCCTCGGCACGACGCGTGCCGGCACCGGCCACGAGCGCGTAGGCCACAACCGCCATCCCGGAGAGCGACACGACGAACACGAGCAGGTCGAGTGTCGCGGCGAGCGCAGCGGCGAACAGGGCGCCGAGCGCCATGAGCGCCGCCATCGGCACCCCGCGGGCGCGCGACGCGAGCCGACGGTGCCCCGCGACGATGGCGACCGCCGTGAGCAGGTACCCGAGCCCGCCGACCAGCACTGATCCGCCGGAGGACATGAACACCGGTGACTCGACCACAGACCCACCGTGACCCAGTACCACCGCGGTGATGGAGCCCACCGACAAAGACGCCACCAGCAGCCACAGGGCGAGCGAACGCCGCTCGAACGCGTCAACGAGAAGAGCCGCCACGAGTCCTGCGAGCACGATCGCCGCGGGCAGAAGGAGCGCGAAGGGTACCTGCATCGCCATCACCGCACCCCCGCAAGAATCGCAACAAGGTCGGCGATCGAGGACCCCGAAAGACCGGTCACGATGCGGGGCCACACGCCGAGGAGGACGATCAACAGTGCGAGCGGCGCGATGGCGATGAGCTCCCTCGGCACAAGGTCGGACAGATGCTTATGGCCACCCGCCTCAGCCGTGCCCTCCGGTGCGGTGCGTTCGCCATGAACCACGGCGCGGATCGCGCGCAGGTTGTATGCACCGGCGAGTACCACACCGAGGCCCACGAGCGCCACCGGCCAGCCGAAGCGCAGGAACGAGCCGGTCACCGCCGCGAATTCGCCCGGGAACCCGGAGAGCCCCGGAAGGCCCAGGCTCGCCAGACAGCCGAAGACGAACACCGTCGCCCACTTCGGCATGGATGTGCCCAGGCCGCCGAACGCGCTCATCTCACGCGTGTGTGCGCGCTCGTACAGGCTGCCGACAAGCAGGAACAACAGCGCCGCGACCACACCGTGACTCACCATGGCCAGCATCGCTCCCTGCATGCCGAGCTCGGTGCCGCTCGCCAGCCCGAGGATGACGAAGCCCATGTGAGCGACGGAGGAGTACGCCACCAGGCGCTTGAGGTCGCTCTGACCGAAAGCCGCGGCCGCGCCGTACACGATGCCGACCCCGCCGAGGACGGCGAGAAGCGGAGCGCTCGCCAGGAACGCATTCGGGGCGTACGGGATGCAGAGCCTCATGACGCCGTAGCCGCCCATCTTGAGCAGCACGCCGGCGAGCATGAGCGAACCGGCCGTGGGAGCCTCCACATGCGCATCGGGCAGCCACGTGTGCAGCGGCCACACGGGGACCTTCACCAGGAAGCCGAGGGCGAGAAGCCAGAAGACCAGCTGCTCGCGCGAACCGAGCGCCACGGTGCCCGCCGGGGCCATCTGGTGGCCGCCCTGCGCCAGTACCATGATGACGAGCGCGACCAGCATCAGGGCGCTGCCCGCGAAGGTGTACAGGAAGAACTTCATCGCGGCCAGGCGCCGGCCCTCGTGTCCCCATCCCCCGATCAGGAAGAACATCGGGATGAGCACGGCCTCCCATGCCACGTAGAACAGCACGAGGTCCGCGGCGAGGAACACGGCCATCACGGCCGCCTCCAGCGCCAGCAGCAAGGCGAGGTGGGCACTCAGGCGTTCGGCGTTCCAGGACACCAGCACCGCGACCACGCTCAGCACCGCGGTGAGTGCCACGAGCGGCAGCGCGATACCGTCCGCCGACAGCCGAAGGAACGCGCCCACTGTGCCGCTGGCTGCGAACGTGAGCGGGGCGCCCGAGGTGAGATACGCCCGCACAGCCAGCCCGGCCAGCACCACCGTGACCGATGTTGACACCAGAGCCAGAGCGCGGCTGACCGCCGGGGACCGGAACGCGAGCACCGCGGCGCACCCGACGAGGGGGATCAGTATGAGAAGTCCGATGATCACCCGGTCACCGCCCCATCCACAGCGCGATGCCCACGAGCAGCGCCGCACCGACCGCGGTGAGCGAGGCGTAAAGCGGCCCCTCACCGGTCTGCATGCCGTTCATCACCGCGCCGAGCGCGCGGACCGCCCTCGGCACGCTCATCACGGCGCCGTCGACCACGGCCCGGTCGAAACGGGCCACCGCCACAGAGGCGCTGCGCTCGGTCCATGACGCAAACCGCATCACCAGACCGTCCACGCCGTAGCCTGACCGCAGGAAACCCCACCACGGAGCGGCGCCCGCCGCCGGGCCATCCGCCTGCCCGGGAACGCCCACCTTCCAGCCCGCGTACCCGAAGACGATCGCGATCGCGGTGGAGGTGAGTGCCACGGGAAGCGCAAGCTCCCCGTGACCGCCGAAGATGTGTGCGAACCATGCCTGCGCGGCACCCAGACCCGCTGCGAGCACCGCCAGCACAACGAGAGGCACCGTCATCGTGAGCGGCGACTCATGGGGGTGACCCGCGCCGCGGAACGTTCCCGCGAACGCCAGGCGTGTCGCGCGGAACGCGTAGAGCGCGGTGCACGCGCTTGCGAGCAACAGCGCCACGCCTGCCACGGGGGCGGCGGACAGCACCGAATCGACGATCGCGTCCTTGGAGAAGAAGCCGGCAAGCGGCGGGATACCCGCGAGCGCGACGATGCCGATCGTCCATACCGCAGCCGTGACAGGCATCGCGGTGCGCAGGCCGCCCATCTCACGCAGGTCCTGCGTCCCCGACCCGTGGATGACGCTGCCCGACGCGAGGAACAGCAGCGACTTGAACGCGGCGTGCGTGACCAGGTGGAAGAACGCCGCCTGCCAGGCTCCGGCACCCAGAGCCGCGAACATGAAGCCGAGCTGACTGATGGTCGAGTACGCGAGCACACGCTTGATGTCCGTCTGCGGTATGGCGGCAGCCGCCGCGCCGAGCGCGGTCACGCACCCGATGACCAGCACAACGAGCCGCGCGGTGGGAGACGCTTCGAACACGGGCCATGTCCGGACCACCAGGAACACGCCTGCGGCGACCATGGTCGCCGCGTGGATGAGCGCCGAGACCGGGGTGGGGCCCTCCATGGCGTCCGGCAGCCAGATATGCAGCGGGAACTGCGCTGACTTACCGGCCGCTCCCACGAACAGCAGGAGCGCAATCGTCGTGGTGGTGCCGGAATCGAGGGTCGGGACCGCTCGCATGACCTCGGCCAGGCCGAGCGTGCCGGTCGCCTTCCACAGGAGCGCGAGCGCGAGCAAGAGGCCCACGTCGCCCACACGGGTGACGAGGAACGCCTTCACGGCCGCGCGCGCGGCGGACGGCTTGTGGAACCAGAACCCGATGAGCAGGTAACTGCAGGCCCCCACGAGCTCCCAGGCGATGAACAGCTCGAGCAGCGACCGGGCGACCACCAGGCCGCTCATCGCGCCCGTGAACGCCGAGAGCAGCGCGAAGTACCGCGCCTGAGAACGGTCCTCGGCCATGTAGCCCACCGAGAAGATCACGACCATCGCAGCAACGATACCCACGACCAGCAGCATCACGGCCGAGACCGCGTCCACCGCGGGGCCGATCTCCATGATGCCCGGAGCCAGCCAGGCCACCGCGCCGGACTGCCCGAGGCCGAAGAACGGCTCCGGGGACGCTCCCCCGGCGGGCTGCATAAGATGCTGCGCCCCTGTGATGATCGCGAGGAGGGGTGCGGCGAGGACCAGCCAGCGCGTCACGCGCACCGCGCGCGCACCGGCGAGCGCCGTCCCGAGAGCGACGAGGAGGGAGACGGCCAGGAGCATCTCGACCCGCATCACTAGCCGGACACCTCCCCGAACTCATCGATATGCGAGCGCCCGGTGCCGCGGAAGGCGGTCACCAGGAGCGCGAGGCCGATGGACGCCTCGGCGGCGGCGATCACCAGCACCAGCAACGAGGCGCTGCCGAAGACGGGGGCAGCCTCGAGCGCCCCGCTCGCCAGGAGCAGCACATTGGCCGAGCCGATCATGAGCTCGCCGCCTGCGAGTATGCCGATGACGTCACGCCGCACGAGCACGGCGTAGAACCCGAGTGAGAACACTGCGGCGCACCCCACGGCCAGCATCATCGGTCCTCACCCGCCTTGACGATCACCAGGATCGCCAGCAGCGCCGCCAACAGCAGCACGCCCGCGAGCTCGAAAGCGACCTGGCCGGGACCGAGCAGGTACTCCCCCACCTCGGCGGGGTCCACGATGCGTACCTGCGACCCCCCGAGAACGGGAGCCGCGCCGAACGCCAGGAGCAGGAACACGCCGAAGCTGATGAAGGCCGCGCTCGGGTCCTTGCGCGATCGCACCGAGAGCCGCTCGTCTTTGCCCCGGCGGATGACCATGAGGGCGAAGAGCAGCAGGACCAGCACGCCCCCCACGTAGAGGAACACCTGAGCGACCGCTACGAGCGGATTGCCGAGCACGAGAAAGGCCGCGGCGACGGCCAGCAGGAAGCCGCCGAGTGAAAGGAACAACCGCACTGCTTCGCGCGCGAACACGACCCCGGCCGCACATGCCACCATCGCGACCACCGTCGCTGCGAGCACGATGTCCGAACCGCTCATCGCTCGACCTCCTCGCACGAGGGACATACGGGCGACACGATGCCGTCACGGCCCGTTGCACGATCTCCCCCGCCGTCTCGCAGCATCTCGCCCTTGTCGAACGTCATCAGATCCCGGTGGAAGAACGAGAGCTCGTACTGACCGGTGTGCGTGAGCGCGCCGGTGGGGCACTGCTCGGCGCACAGACCGCAGAAGCAGCACTTGGTAAGATCGAGTTCGTAGAGGGTGAGACAGCGCTCTCCCGGTGTGTCGTCGCGCTCGACGGTGATGGCGAAGTCCGGGCAGGTCCGCGCACAGAACGTGCACCCCACGCACACCTCGGACTCGCAGCGCAGGCATCGGGTCGCCTCGGCCATCGCCTCGTCGTACGAGAGGCCGAGCTCGACGGGCTGGAAGTCCTGCGAACGTTCCGCGGGGTCCGAGAACGGCATGTCGGCGCGTCGGCGATCGTCCTCGACCAGGCTCAGATCGACGTGCGCGTACTTCGCATACGCGGGAACGGGTCGCCGGATGCGAGCTTCGTCGTCCAGCGGCAGGTCCTGCAGGAAGCGGTGGATCGTATCAGCGGCCTCGTGTCCCGTGGCGATCGATCCGATCGCGCTGCCGGGTCCGGTGACCACCTCGCCACAGGCGAAGACGCCCGGAGTGGTCGTGGTGAACGTCGTGCCGTCCACGGCGAGCCGGCTCTGCCCGCTCATCATCACTTCGGTGCCGCCGAGAAGGGTATCGAGCTTTGCGGACTGACCGATCGCGAACACGACGACATCGCACGCGAAGTCGCTCAGGCCCTCGCCGAACTTCGGCGAGAAGCGGCCGAACTCGTCGAAGACCGAGAGGCACTCGCGCATCCGCATGCCCACCACGCGATGGTTCTCCGTGAGCACCTCTTCGGGGCCGACGGAGCACGTTGCGATCACGCCCTCATCGAGCGCCTCGGTGATCTCCCACGGGTGCGCCGGCATCTCATCGTCCGCCTCGAGTGATGCGAGGCGCACTTCGGTCGCCCCCACCCGCAGCGCGACGCGCGCCACGTCCACGGCCACGTTCCCGCCGCCGATGACGAACACGCGCTTACCCCGTACGCCGGCCTCACCGGTGTGATTGCCTGCCCAGAGGAACTCCAGCGCACCGATCACACCCTCGGCATCGGAGCCGGGGATCGGCAGGATGCGGCTCTGCTGCAGGCCGACGGCGAGCAAGACGGCGTCGGTCTCCCGCCTGATGGCCGCGAGGGGCTTGTCCTTGCCCACCTCCACGCCACAGTGCAGCTCCAGCCCCATCTCCACGATGTCGGCGATCTCGCGCGACAGCACATCGCGCGGAAGGCGGTATGACGGGACACCGCTGCGCAGTGCGCCGCCCGGCTCCGCCTCCGATTCGTACATCACCACACCGTAGCCGAGCCGCATCAGGTCGTAGGCGGCCGCAAGCCCCGAAGGGCCCGAGCCGATGATCGCCACGCGCTTGCCGCGCGTGTTGGGCAGCACCGGCAGCGCGTCGGGCCGGATCTTCTGGAACTCCTCGTACGCGAACCGGTGAAGCGGTCGGATCGCGATGGGCTCGTCGTAGAAGTTGCGCCGGCACGCCGTCTCGCACGGATGGTGGCAGATGCGGCCGAGGACGCCGGGCATGATGTTCCGCTCGCGGACCAGCGCGTAGGCGTCCGCGACGCGGCCGTCCGCGATGAGGAACGACTGCCCCCGGGCGTCCACGTTCGCAGGGCAGTTGCCCACACAACCGGGCAGGCGCGAGGAGCGGTGCAGGTCGTCGATCAAAGCGTTGTGCTCCCCGGGCATGGAGCTCAGCAGCGGGACCTCATCGCGGCCGAGCACGCCGCGCAACCGGAGCGCACCGCGCCAGCGGTCACTCACGGTGACCTTCTCGGCGGGATAGCGGATGGTCACGGGGCGCGTGCGCACCTTGCTCATGGTCACAGCGAAGCCCGTGAGGATGGAGCGCGCGCCGGCTATGACACCTTTGATCCCGGCGGGATACTCATCGCTCACAGTCGCGGGTGTGCGGACGGGCTCAGGCGTCACAGCCATAGCGAGACCACCCCCGCCACCACGAGTTGGAGCAGCGCGAGCGGCGTCAGCACGGTCCAGCAGAACGTCATCAGATGATCCTGCCTGAACCGCGGGAACGTCCACTTGATCCACATCACGGCGGTGATCACCAGCGTGGCGAGTGCGATGAAGACCACGAAGCCAGCGATGCCCGGCAGCCACCGGAAACCGCCCAGGAAGACCGCCGCCCCGAACAGCGACGCGACGATCATCGCCCCGTACTCGCCCATCATGAAGATCGCCCAGCGGAAGCCCGAATAGTCCGCAAAGTAGCCTGCGACGAGCTCGGACTCCGCTTCAGGCAGGTCGAACGGACCGCGGTTCATCTCGGCGATGGACGCGGTGAAGTAGATGACGAAGCCCACGAGCGTGAGCGGCACCCACCACCAGCGCCACGCGTCCATGATCTCCACCGGACGCATCGAGCCGGCAAGAACCACGATCGAGAGCACGGACAACGACCGCGGCACCTCGTAGGAGATCATCTGTGCGGCGGCGCGCAGGCCACCGATCGTCGAGAGCGTGTTGTGCGACCCCCACGCCGAGAGGAGGATGCCGATGACGCCGATGGCGGGCACCGCCAGGAAGAACAGCACGCCCACCGTGGAATCGAACGGTGCCCATCCCGCCCAGAACGGGATCACCGCGGCGGCCATCGCGATCGGTGCGAAGACGGCCAGCGGCGCGTAGCGGAAGACCGGCTTGTCCGCCCCGTCGGGAACGATGTCCTCCTTGAAGAGCAGCTTCGGCACGTCCGCAAGCATCTGCAGCGAGCCGGCGGGGCCTATCTGCTGCGGACCCAGCCGCAGTTGGATGCGCCCTGCGACCTTGCGCTCCCACCACACGCCGATGACGGCGCCACCGGCGATAAGCATCACCGCGCCAAGTCCCCACAGGAGTCCCCACACGAAGGTCACCGGTCCACCTCCCCGAAGACGGGGTCGAGGGAACCGAGGATGACCACGAGGTCCGACAGCGTGTGCCCCTCGGCAAGGAGGGGAAGCAGTGCGAGATTGCAGAAGGCGGGTGAACGCACCTTCATGCGATACGGCCGCACGCTGCCGTCGCTCACGAGGTACACGCCGAGGGAGCCGCGGGCGCTCTCGATGTGGTCGTACGCGTCGCCGGGCGGCGGGGCCAGGAGGCGTGGCATGGCCTCGGCCATGATGTCACCGGGCTTGAACTCCGCGAGCCCGTCCAGTGCCTGGCCGATGATCCGGCACGACTCCACGGCCTCGTAGACGCGTACGCGGGCCCGGTCGTAGGCATCGCCTCGCGAGCCCACCGGGACGTCGAAGTCGAAGCGCGGGTAGACCGAGTACGGGTCGTCGCGGCGAAGATCCCACGACATCCCCGACCCTCGGGCCACCGGGCCGGTGGCTCCCCAGGCCACAGCGTCGGCAGCGTCGAGCACACCGATGCCCTTGGTCCGGGCGCGGAAGATCACGTTCCCGAAGAGGAACCTGTCGATCTCAAGCATCGCGGCGGGATGCTGCGCGATGAACGCGCGGCACCGCTCGATCCAGCCGTCCGGCAGATCGGAGGCGACACCGCCCGGGCGCACGTAGTTGTAGGTGAGCCGCGCTCCGCAGAGCGCTTCGAACAGGTCGACCACCATCTCGCGCTGCCAGAACGTGTACATGAACGCGCTCGTGGCGCCCGTGTCCGCCCCGGCCGGGCCGATCGCCATCATGTGGCTGGCGATGCGCTGCAGCTCGCATACGATCACACGGATGTACTCGGCGCGCTCCGGCACGCGGATCCCGGCCAGCCGCTCCACCGCACGGCAGTACGCCCAGTTCGCGTACATCGAGCCCACGTAGTCAAGCCGGTCCGTGAGCGGCACCACCTGCAGGTACGTGCGGTTCTCGGCCATCTTCTCGATGCCGCGGTGCAGGTGCCCGATGATGGGCTCGGCCTTCACCACGATCTCGCCGTCGAGCTCCACCAGCACGCGGCAGACCCCGTGCGTGGAGGGGTGCGACGGGCCGATGTTCACGATGAGGTGCCCGTTGTCGTCCACGACGGGTACCGGCGTCTCAGGCGCCACAGCGGTGTCTCGGGGCTCGGTCACAGGTAGTCAGGCCTCCTGATGACACCGGGGTCCTCGTAGTCCTTGCGGAGCGGGTGGCCGACCCAGTCGTCCGGCAGCAGGATGCGCCGAAGGTCGGGATGGCCTTCGAAGGTGATGCCGAACAGGTCGTAGACCTCGCGCTCGTGCCAGTTCGCCGCGGGCCACAGGTCCGTGACACTGGCAACGGAGGGGTTCCCGCGTGGCACGCGGGTACGCACGATCATGCCCACGCGCATCTCGCGCGAGCGGAGCCGGTAGATGAGCTCGAAGTCCTCGCCGAAATCCACCGCCGTGACCATGCCAAGCATGTCGAAGCCGAGCGCCTTCATATCAGCCGCGGCGCTGTGCAGTCCGGACGATGCCACCTGCATCACGCCGTCGCCGAACTCCACCGAGAACAGCGGGCACAGGTCCGGGTAGGTCGCGCAGAGGTGCTCCCGGAGCTCGTTGAGATTCACTCCGCATCACCGCCCGAGCCGCGCGGAGCGTCTGAAGGCAGCGGGAGGATCGACTCGATCGTACGAGCGCGTCCGGGCGAGACCGACTCTGCCCGGACCTTCTCGCGCAGGCGCAGGATCGCGTCCTGCAGCGCCTCCGGCCGCGGAGGGCATCCGGCGATGTAGACGTCGACCGGCAGGAACTCGTCGACTCCGCGCACGACCGAGTATGTGTCGTAGTAGAAGATGCCGCCGGAGATCGCGCAGTTGCCCATCGCGATGCACCACTTGGGATCGGGCATCTGCTCCCAGAGACGCTTCACCGAAGGCGCCATCTTGTGCGTGATCGTACCGGCCACCACCATCACGTCGGTGTGCCGGGGGTCAGGGCGCGGGATGGAGCCGTGACGGTCGAAGTCGAACTTCGAGAACGAGGCGGCGATGAGCTCCATCGCGCAGCACGCGGTCCCCATCGGCATCATCCACAGGGAGTACCCGCGGGACCAGTCGGCGATCGCATCGATGCTCGTGAGGATGATCCCGCCGCCGGGGACGCGCTCGAGCGCCTTGGCCACGTCGTCTATGCCGGCCATCTCAGCGCTCCCTTCTTCCACGCGTAGAACAGCCCGAGAGCGAGGAATGCGGCGAACGCGCCGACCTCGAGCGCACCTGTCAGAGAACCGCGCACCCTGGAAGCCACGGCGAACAGAAGCACCGTCTCGGCGTCGAAGATCACGAACAGGAGTGCGATGGTGGAGAAGCGGATGTTGATGCCCCGCCACGGGGAGCCGGCCTGCGGGATGCCGCACTCGTACGAGCTGCCCTTGAGCTCACTGGGGCGCTTCGGCGCCAGGAGCGAGTTGGCCCCCAACATGACCAAGAGGAACAACACCGGGCCGGCGGCAAGCCCGAGTACGAACAAGAGGCTTTCGCTCGAAGTCACCACTCACCCCCTGGTGTCATACCGCGGTGCACGGACAGTGCGACACGACTCGACCGGATGCGCCCAAACGCCGGAGCGGCCGGGCCGCTGCAAGGTTTTGCTTGCGTTCTTATATCAGACGTCCCCCCGGTTTGTAAACATTGTTACAAACTTTCTGTGCCCCCGGACTGAAGGTCCTCGATACGCTGCGAGAGATCGAGCCACTCCGCCTCGAGCGCCGCGAGTCGGCCCTTGACCGAAGCATACTCCTCCATCGTCGCGGAGAAGCGGTCTTTGTCCGCATACAGCGTGGTGTCACCGAGGAGCGCCAGCAGTTCATCGTGGCGAGCGTGCGTGGTGGTGAGTTCGCGGTCCACAGACGCCAGGCGCCGCTTGGCGTCCTTCGTGCCCCGGTAGAGGCGGTTGCGGTCCTCGGCCTCGGCGCGCTTGTCGTCCTTGCCCTTGCGGTCACGCATCGGCGCATCGGCCTGCGGGGTGCGGCTTGCGGTCGCCTCCGTGGACTTGCCCATGCTGCCCCGGCCTCCCCCGCCGGCGGGAGCCGCCGCGCCGCCTTCGAGCTGCGAGCGCTTGTACGCGTAGTACTCGTAGTCGCCCTCGTACACGCGTACGCCGCCGCCCCGCACGTCAGCGATGCGGTTGCACACGCCGCGGATCAGGTGGCGGTCGTGTGTGATGAGCGCGAGCGTGCCCGTGTACTGCCGAAGCGCTGTTTCGAGAACGTCGCGCCCCTGGATGTCGAGATGGTTCGTGGGCTCGTCGAGGCACAGGAACGAGGCGGGGCGCACGAGCATCTTGGCCAGCGCAAGCCTCGCCCGCTCCCCTCCCGAGAGCACCTTCACGAGCTTCTTCACGTCGTCGCCCTGGAACAGGAACGTGCCGAGGAGCGTGCGCGCCTGCACCTGCGTCCAATCGGGCGCGGCGGTGAGCAACTCGTCGAGAACGCTGTTCTTGAGGCCGAGCGCCTCGAGCTGGTGCTGCGCGAAGTACGCGACGGTCACCTTCTGGCCGAGGACGCGCTCCCCCGCATCCGCCGCCAGCTCGCCCGCGAGCATCCGCAGGAGCGTGGACTTTCCCGCTCCGTTGGGGCCGACGAGCGCGACCTTGTCGCCCCGGTACAGGGCGATCGAGAGGTCGTGGTAGACGATGTTGGAGCCGTATGCCTTGGCAACGTGATCCAGGCGGATCACCTCGTTGCCCGTACGCTCGGGCTGCGGGAAGGCGAACCTCACCGCCTTCCGGGCCTCCGGAAGCTCGATGCGATCGACCTTCTCAAGAGCCTTGATGCGGCTCTGCACAGCCTTGGCCTTGGTGTTCTTATAGCGGAAGCGCTCGACAAAGCGCTCCTGTTGCTCGATGTAGCGGTCCTGCTGCTTCTTGGCCGTGGCCAGCCGCTCCAGGTCCCCCACCTTCTGGGCCTCGTACTCGCTGTACGTGCCGTGGTACACGGTCATGTGCTTGCGCTCGAGCTCGGCCACCCGATCAACCAGGGCGTCCATGAACGAGCGATCGTGGCTCACGAGCAGCACGGCGCCCTCGTAGGCCTTCAGGAAACCCTCGAGCCACGTGACACTCTCGAGGTCCAGGTGGTTGGTTGGCTCGTCGAGCAGCAGCACGTCCGGTTCCACGAGCAGCAGCTTCGCGAGTGCCACGCGCATGAGCCAGCCTCCGGAGAGTTCACCCACGTCGCGGCCGAGATCGCGCTCCTTGAAGCCGAGGCCGGTGAGCACCGCTTTGGCTTCGGCCTCCACCGTGTACCCGCCGAGGTGCTCGAAACGCTCCTGGAGGCGACCGTACTCCGTGAGAAGCGCGTCTGCCTGCTCGGCCTCAGCGGTCTCCAGTTCTTCGGCGAGCACCTGGATGCGGTGCTCGAGGCCGCGAACGCCGGCCGCCTCGGAGAGGACCTCGTCGAGCACGCTGCGGCCGGCCATCTCGATGGCCTCCTGGCGCAGGTAGCCGACCGTGGTGTCCTTTGCGCGGATGATCGAACCCTCGTCGGGCTCCTGGTTGCCGGCGATGATCTCGAGGAGCGTCGTCTTGCCCGTGCCGTTGGCTCCAACGAGGGCGACCCGGTCACGCGCGCCCACGCGAAGGAACGCGTCCGCGAACAGGACGCGTTCTCCGATGGTCTTGGTGACATGGTCGACTGTGATGATCACGCGGAACAGTCTAACAGGAGGCGCTCACTGCAGTGACCGATGTGCGCACGGAGTGACCGGGCCTAGTGCCCGTCCATGGCCCGCTTCACGTCGGCGGACATCATCAGCTCGATCCGACCGAGCTCCTGCATCATGTCGCAGTGGCAGCCGAAGATGGTCTCGGGTTCCACGCCCCAGTTGAGCGAGCGCTCGGCGAGCGTGTTCACGACCTTCACCAGAACGGGCAGCGTCGGTGCGTCGTATGAACCGCCGGCGGTCTGGAATGCGAGTTGCACGATACTGCGGGCACTGGCCCGAACCGCAGCCTCACTGGCGTCCAGGCCGAGCGCGGCACGCGACTGCTCGAAGTACTCGCCCTTGGTGTCAAGCAGGCACTCGACAAGCTTGTCGCGCAGTTCTACCAGCGACATCCGCTCAACCGCTGCCCACTCGCCTGCATCCGGACCGTTCATCTTCGGGTCACTACCTTCGCGTGAGGTCGTTCCCCCTCGAGTTCATTATCGGCACACAACGAAGAAGACTTAGTGACGATTCAGAAGCCTACGCGGCTCGCAGACCGGTCGCTCGTACCGCGGTCGCCGTTGATGGGTACACACATCTATGGACGCATGACCTTCACAAACGGGGAGGCGACCGCTATGACGTCCGATCCAAAACCGACCGGCCACTGGCCGTTCGACCAGAACGCCGCCGACAAGACCACCGCCGACGCCAACCGCGAGGCACTCGAGCGCAAGCGTGCGCGTGACCTGGCCCGCGTCACCGCCAGAGAGCACATGCGGCACGACCGTCTGATCGTGGGCGGCAGAGCGCACACCCGTAAGCCCGGCCTCAGCTAGAGACAGCAGCAGGCCCCGGCAGATGCCGCGGTCTTCAAGAGGTCGATAGTGGGCGAGACTCGAGACTGGATGATCTTGTAGCAGCGCATCCATCCTCACGATGGTCCAGAGTGTCGCTTTCAACCGCTGGCGGACCGGCGACCGACGCGGACCACACTGGGCATGGGTATATGCTGGTAGCGGACGTTATGCGCCTCAGGGAGGCCTTCATGACCAAGTCCGACAGTCCGGCACCCAACTCCACTGCGACGACCGGCACACGAGAGGGTATGCCAGCGGCATTCCGTCTGTCTCGGATGGCGGAGGCGCTGTTGCGGTCCCAGGACGAGGCCGCGAAGGCTCTTCTGGCGTCGCAGTCGACTGTCGCGGAACTGCTTCGTGCCCACAACTTCGAGGGTGCCAGTGTCCTGCAGGTGGCCCAAGATGAGGCTGCGCGGACCCTACTGGTATCCCAGTCAGCTCTCGCGGAACTCCTGAGTTCGCACAATCTGGCGGACGCGAGTACGTTGCTGGCGGCTCAAGAGGATGCCGCCAGGGCCCTGTTGGTCTCCCAGTCGGCGGTGGCGGAATCACTGCACCCGCGCAACGTCGAGGTGGCGGCGGACTTGCCGGAGACCGAGGACCAGACGAAGGACACATTGTTGGCGTCCCAGTCGTCCGTGGCCGAGCTGCTGCACTCATTCAATCTGCAGGGAGCGGCGGATCTACTGGAGACCCAGGAAGAGGCAGCCAGGAAACTGCTCTCCTCCCAGGCGGCACTCGCACAGCTCCTGAGTTCGCACAACGTTCATGGTGCGGCCGTACTGCTTGCGGCCCAGGAGGAGGAGGCGAGTAGACTACTGGCCTCCCAGGGGGCGCTGGCGGAGTTTCTGGGTTTGCACAATATCGAATTGGCGACGATCACAGCCGTGAACGCCGAACTCGAGCACTGCGTGGCGGAGCGTACCCAGGAGCTCACCCACGCCAATGCGAACCTGGAAGCCGTCAGCGTGGCCAAGAGTAGATTCCTCGCATCCATGAGCCATGAACTCCGCACGCCGCTCAACACCATCATCGGCTTCTCGGGTCTTCTCATGGCCGGGACAACCGGAAAGCTCCAACCCGAGCAGAAGCGTCAGGTCGAGATGATCAACAGCGCGGGCAACCACCTGCTCCAGCTTGTGAACGAAGTGCTCGATCTGTCCGCGATCGAAGCTGGCCGCATCAACGTCGTGCTGGAGGAAGTCGACATACGGCTCACCGTGCGCGAGGTCGTGGAATCCCTCGTACCGCTCGCTGAAGCGGCAGGACTGGACCTGTCATTCGAGATCGCCCCCGATGCCACGACCATGAAGACCGACCGCCTGCGTCTCGAGCAAGTGCTCATCAACCTGCTGGGCAACGCGATCAAGTTCACGGACTCAGGTTCTGTCCGGCTCGACGCCCGTGTGGACGGTGGCGAGATCGTCCTCACGGTCACTGACACCGGGCGGGGTATTCCCGAGGAGGACCTCGCTTTGGTGTTCGACGAGTTCCACCAAGTGCAGCATTCGAATCGCGGGAAGTGCGAAGGCACCGGAATCGGCCTCAGCGTTTCGAAACGACTCGTGGAACTACTCGGCGGGACTCTGAGCGCGCAGAGCGTATCCGGCGAGGGCGCGACGTTCACTGTTCGCCTGCCACTGGAGGATGTCCCTGTCGATTAGCCGTACGTCGAGGACCGAGCACCAACTGGCCATTCTGGATGGGCTTCGAACGGCCTTGAGCCCTATTGCCGCTTGGAGACGTTTGTGATGGCAGCGATGATCTCGGCGTCCTCCACCTTGGTCCTGACGCTATTCTCGGTTGTCTGCTCGGGAGGCTCGGGGGCATCGAGGCGAACCACCCCAAGCAGCTCTCCGCTTTCGGCATCGACAAAGACGATGATGGCGTAGCCCTGCCATGCCTCGCCCCTCCGGGTAGAGCCGTCCGTGTAGACCCCTACGGGGTAGTCCCCGTAGCTCACGAACGCCAGCGTCCGAGCGTCTTGTGCGCTCTCCGCGCGAACGCCTTCCGGCAACTCCTTGTAGCATCGTTTGTAGAATCGGTAATCCCCCGCGGCGAGCCCGACACTCGGGTTCTCGAAGGGCACGATCCCTGCTTCTACAGTCCACGTCATCTCGTTGTTCGCGGCCTGCCAATCAGTGACCTCATGCCAGCGGGTACCCTGCGGGCGGAAGTCCGCCCCGTGCTGCTCGACAAAGGGTTTGAACTCCGCGGGCGTCGACCCCATCGCCCAACGCCACGCTACCGTGCATCCCCCTCCGACGAGAGCGAGAATTCCGAGCAGGACAAGGCAGCCCAGGACATCCTGGCGGACCTTCTGGCCCTTCGACGTCGACATTGATCGAGCCCCTCTCCTCCCCGGCACAAGCAGCTCCCATCGGAGCTATCGTACTCCGTTCGGGCACGCGGGTGTCGGGGTGTGACGCTTCAGACAGCACGCCGAACAAGGACCACGTGGCCGCACAGCAGAACATGACAAGAGACCCCAGCGTGTGCCGAGGTCTCTTCAGTAGTTGGTGGGCGATACAGGATTTGAACCTGTGACTTCTTCCGTGTGAAGGAAGCGCTCTCCCACTGAGCTAATCGCCCGCATGCCGCCGTAGCGGCGACGACCATTGTAGCAGTCTCACGCCGGTGCGCTACCCCTCGGTGGCGTATCCCTCGGGGTGGGTCGTGTGCCAGCGCCACGCGTCTTCCACCATCGTGCGCAGATCACGCCTGGGCTCCCAGCCGAGCGCACTTCGCGCCTGACCGTTCGAGGCGATCAGCATCGCGGGATCGCCCTGACGGCGTTCACCGTAGATGATGGGGATCTTCACCCCGGCCACCTCGGCGCACATCTGAGCGACCTCGAGGTTGGAGTAGCCTCCCCCGCTGCCGAGGTTGCACGCCATGCCCCCACAACCCTCCGCGAGGTACTCCACGGCGCGCAGGTGCGCCCCGGCAAGGTCGACGACGTGCAGGTAGTCGCGTACGCAGGTGCCGTCCGCCGTGGGGTAGTCGCCGCCGTTGATCGTGAATCGCGCGCCGGGCTCGGCCGCCGCCTTGAGCAGCAGCGGCACGATATGGGTCTCGGTGGGGTGCGCTTCGCCGAGCGATCCATCTGGCCAGGCACCGGCCACATTGAAGTAGCGGAAACGTACTGCGCTGATGAGTCCGGCGTTCTCGGCGAGCACGATCATCCGCTCGAACGCCAGCTTGGACGCACCGTACGTGTTGATGGGGCGCGTCTCGGCATCCTCGGTGATGGGCATCCGCTCCGGCTGGCCGTACACGGCTGCCGTCGAAGAGAACACAAGGTAGCGGACGCCGTGGGTGGTCATGCGGTCGAGCATCATTGACGGCTCGGCGAGGTTCTTGCGGTAGTAGAGGTCGGGGTCGTCATGCGACTCGGCCACATCGATGTAGCCGGCGCAGTGGATGACGGCCTCGATCCCGGGAAGCAGCGAGTCGAGTACCTCGCGATCGCCCACCGAGGCCACCACGAGCGTCGCTCGCGGATCCACCGCTCGCCGATGCCCACGCTCGAGCGAGTCGACAACGACCACCTCGTGGCCCGCCTCGACGAGCACGCGCGTGGTGATGCTGCCGATGTAGCCGGCTCCACCGGTCACCAGTATGCGCATCGAGCGCCCCTGACCCTTTCGGGCCGCTTCAAGCGGCCGTTGCCCCCGCACACAGTCCGCACGCTACCAGTATTCGCCATCCGCAGCGGCGACCCTGCCCGCACGTGGCGCGGGGCCGCGCATCGCGCGACCCCGCCGTATGCCGCACACCCCCGGCTGTGCTACCGGGGCAACTCGTAGCCGTAGTCGGCGAGCACGCTCTTGGGGAACTCGAAGCGCACGGTGAGGAGCGGGTCCACCACCTGGCAGAACTTGAGATTGCCCACGAGGCTCATCAGCATCGCCGCGTCGTTGTTCGGGATCCCCGCCACGTTGGTGAGGAAGCCGTGCATCATGTCGATCGCGAGCTTGTAGGCAGCATCGGTCGTCTCGGCCGAGGCGATCACCGCCACGATCTCGTCGTTCTCCAGGAACGGCGTGGGTAGGCCGGGTATCTCCACCACCTGCGGCGTGAGCGTCACCTCTCCGGGCGTCTCGGCGCCACACACCACGACCTCCCCGTCGCCCATCACCGCGTGCATGTCGCCGCAGCCGAACAGCGCGCCCTCAACGGCCACCGTGAGGTACAGCCTCGAGCCGCTCGTGATGAGCGTGCAGTCCATGTTGCCGCCGTGTGTACCCGGCGTGGAGTTGGGCACGGTGCCCTCGGCGGGCGCAACACCGATCACGCCGAGCATGGGCTTCTGCTTCACCACGACCCGGTCCTTGTACACGACCGTGTCGCCACGGTGCTCCACGATCACGGTCTCCTGCTCGGTGATGAGGTGGCCGAGGGCGCCCACGTTGGGTACCGCCACCATGACCGAGGGGCCGTGCGCCTTGACCTCGTGCAGGTCGATGCGCAGCACGTCGCCGGGCTTGGCGCCCTCGATGTAGATCGGTCCGGTGGCCGGGTTGGTGATCGACCAGTCGAGCGTGTCGAGGGTGTCGGCCGTGGTCTTCAACTGGCCGCTGAAGCAGTCGTGCGTGGTGAGGTGCAGCTGCTCGCCCTGGGCCACGCGCGCCACCGGGGCGGTGTCGGGCGAGAATCCGAAGAACGCCTTGTCGCGAGTAAGATCACACGCCATAGTCGCGCCTCCTCGATCGAGAATGGGTCGGTCGCTTACGCCGCCGCCTGTCCTTCTTCGGCCGGCGTTGTGTCTTTACCCGAACGCTTGATGAGCGGCCACCGGAGTTCCTGTCCGCCTATGACGCCGCCGGGACGCCAGACGAGCACAAGCACCATCAGCAGCGCCATCACCAGCTCGGTGAGTCCGTAGACCTCGAAGGACAGGACATGCGCGTTGTTGATCCAGCTCTCGAGCTGCCGGAGCAGTTCGCGCGCCACCGTGACGATCACCGTGCCGCTGAACGCGCCGGAGATGCTGCCGGAGCCGCCGATCACCAGCATCGACAGCAGCAGGAACATCTCGGACATGTAGAACGCCTTGGGTGAGAACGAGGTGATGTAGTGCGCCCACAGGCCGCCGGCGATGCCGGCCACGAGCGCCGAGACCACGAAGGTGAGGTAGCGCACGAGAACCATGTCGATGCCGATGGCCGCGGCGGCGTAGCGGTCGTCACGCGTGGCGCGCAAGCGCAGTCCGAGCGCGGATTCCCGGAACCAGTACGCGAGCAAGATCACGAGTATCGCGGCGATGATGCCAACGGTGATGGTCGTCCAGTCGGGCACGCCGAAGAACGTGCGAGGCCCGTTGGTGACGTTGTCCCACTGCGTCATCACCACGTGGATGACGATCAGCGTGGCGAACAGCGTGATGACGCCGGCGAAGTCGGAAAGGCGCATCAGCGGGTAGCCGATCACGGCCGCCACGGCAGCGGCAACGAGCCCGCCGATGAGGATCGACGGCAGCACCGGCAGGTTCAGGTCCACGAGCATCGGATACATGTTGGGCACGCCCATGCTCTTGACCGCGGGCGCTGTGGACAGGATGCCGGCCGCGTACGCGCCGATACCCACGAAGCCGATGTGCGTCCACGACAGGATGCCCGAGTTGCCCATGAACATCTGGACGGCGAACACCATGCACAGACTCACGCAGAAGTACGTGTACATATCGATCAGCAACTGCGAGCCGAAGGTGTTCACCGCGATACCCGCCACGATCAGCGGGACGAGCAGGATCGCCAGCGTCGAGTGCCGGCGCACCAGGGCGGACACGCGCGTCATCACACTCATCCCACACGCTCCTCGGTATAGCCGCCCTTGATGATGCCTGCGGGCCTGAACAGCAAGAACAGGACGACGAGCACGAACATGAACGCGTCACGGTAACTGATCATGCTCGCCGGCAGCGTGATACTGAGCAGGTTGAAGATGAGGCCGTAGACGAAGCCGCCCACCACCGCGCCCACCGTGGAGTGCATGCCGCCGATGACCACCGCGATGAACGCGATCAGGAGCGGCGCAGCGCCGGTGAGCGGGTCGACCGAAGCCGAGCGGCTCACCCAGAAGATCGAAGCGACGCCGGCCAGCAAACCGCTGATGAGGAACGCCGCCGAGATCACGAGGTTGGCGGGCACGCCCATCAGCCGCGTGGTGGTGAACTTGTCGGATGCCGCCCGCATCGCCATGCCGAGCACCGTCTTCTTCATCACGACACTGAGCGTGACGAGCAGCACCGCGGTCACGGCGATGATCAGCAGGTTGCGCACAGGCGTGGTGGCGCCGGCGATGGTGACCGTCTTGGAGAAGAAGAACGGAAGCTGCACCGCTCGCGCTCGCGATGAGATCAGGATCAGCACGACGTTCTGCAGGAAGATGCTCACCGCGAACGAGGTGATGATCTGCGCGTTGGCCGACTTGTTGCGCACCGGCCGGAACGCCACAAGCTCCGTGAGGTAGCTCACGACGACGGCGGCGAGCACCGCGATCACCAACGTCACATACCACGGCATGCCGAGCAGCGTGGCGGCGATGTACAGCGCGTAGCCACCCACCATCACGTACTCGCCGTAGGCGAAGTTCACCAGCTTGAGGATGCCGTACACGAGCACCAGGCCGAGCGCGAGAAGCGCGTAGAGGCTCCCGAGCGACAGCGTGTTGATGACGAACTCGAGATCGATCACTGCGTCACCTCACAGCTGTCCGTGGCGTCCTCATCGCCGAAGTAGACCGACGCGATATCCACCTTGCGTCTGAGCTCCTCGGCGGTACCGGCAAACTCGACCGCGCCGTTGGCGAGCAGATACGCCCGGTCCACGATCTCGAGCGCGCGCTCGGCGTTCTGCTCGACGAGCAGGATCGTGGATCCGCGCTCGCGCAGCGAATCGATGAGCGCGAATATCTGGTCGGTCATCGCCGGCGACAGGCCGAGCGACGGCTCATCGAGCATGAGCAGCTTCGGGTGCGCCATGAGCGCACGCGCGATGGCAAGCATCTGCTGCTCGCCACCGGAGAGCAGGCCGCCCGCTTGATGGAAGCGGTCCTTCAGGATCGGGAAGATCTCGAAGACCTCCTCGAGATCGGCTTTGTAGCGGTCGCGCTTGTACACGGAGAACGCGCCCAGGCGCAGGTTCTCCTCCACCGTGAGGCTGCCGAATATCTCGCGGCCCTCCGGCACGAGCGAGATGCCGCGGCGCACGATCCTCTCCGGCGTCTTGTTGGTGATGGGCTCGCCGAGGAAGGTGATGGTGCCCTTCACCGGCCGCAGCACGCCCGAGATCGACTTGAGCGTGGTGGACTTCCCCACGCCGTTCACGCCGAGGAGCGCCACCAGCTCGCCTTCGGCGACCTCGATGGAGATGCCGTGGAGCGCCTTCACGGCGCCGTAGCTGGCTTCCAGGTTCTCTACCGTGAGCATCGCCATGGCTATGCACTGCTCCCCAGGTAGGCGGTCACGACTTCTTCGTTGGCGCGAACCTCGGCGGGCGTGCCCTCCGTGATGGTCTTGCCGTAGTTGAGCACGTGCAGGCGCGGGCAGAGATTCATCATCAGGCGCATGTCGTGCTCGATGACGATAAGACCGATGCCGAATCGGGACGGCAGCCCCTTGAGCAGGTGCGTGAGTCCGTCGGACTCCTCCTCGTTGAGGCCGGCAGCCGGCTCGTCGAGGAACACGAACCTGGGCTCCATCGCAAGCGCCCGCGCCATCTCCAGCTTGCGCTGGTGAGCGAAGGGGATCTCGCCGGCGAGCGTCCCGGAATAGGGCTCGAGCCCGAGCTCGGCGAGCAGCTCGTCTGCGATGCGCACCGCGTTGCGGCGCGAGCGGCCCTGAGCCACCGATGCGACCTCAACGTTCTCGCGCACCGTGAGCTCGCGGAACAGGCGGATCGTCTGGAAGGTGCGCGCGATGCCCGCACGCGCCACACGATACGCCTTGCGGCCGCTGGTGCGATGACCGTCAACGTGCACGGTGCCGCTTGTCGCGGGCAGCAGGCCGGTCACCACGTTCACCAGTGTGGTCTTGCCCGAACCGTTCGGGCCGATGAGTCCGAGGATCTCCCCCGTGCTCACCGTGAAGCTGACGTCGTCGACCGCCTTGAGGCCGGCGAACGACTTGCAGAGGTGCGCGACCTCTAGCACGCTCGATGGGGCTGTTGCTCCAGGTTCCATGCACATCTCCATACGCCGGATCTCAGCGACGCAGACCATCGACACGGGGGAGAGTCCGCGGGCGGACCCTCCCCCAGATGTCGTTCTTACCGCAAGACGACCTACGGAGCGGGAAGCTTCTCCGGGACCTTCCAGCCGAGGAACTCCGGCTTGCCGGCAGTGAGCTTCACGAGAGCCGCAGCCTTGTTCGGCTCGTGGCCGGAGGCGGCGTCTGACCAGTCAAGCTCGCCGGTGAGAAGATCGAAGGTGGTCTCCTCCATGGCCTTGGCCATCTCGGCGCCGTCGGTGGAACCGGCCTCTTCCATCGCCTTGGCGAGCACCATCACGGCGTCGTACCCGGGGAGGATCCACAGAGCGTCGGGGGCGTCGCCGAACTTGGCCTCGTACGCCTCGGCGAACTCGGTGTAGTTGGGGTTGCCCTCATCGGACATGAAGCCGTGGGTGTCGAAGTAGACATCCGAGCCGTACTCGGCGCCGAGCGCCTCGAACAGCGCCGGGTCGTCGTAGGAGTCGCCGCCCACGACAGGCACGGTCACGCCGCTCTCACGCAGGGTGCGGATGATGAGCGAGAGGTCAGGCATGTACGACGACACGTAGATGAAGTCGGGCTGCTTGTCGAGGGCCTTGATGCGCGCGAGCTGCGCGGACACGTCCGCCTGGCCCTGCGTGTAGGTGTCCTCGAAGATGACTTCGCCGCCGAGGTCCTCGAATGCCACGATGAAGTACTTCGAGAGGCTCTTGGTGTAGTCGATGAAGTCGTCGGTGATGACGTAGACCGAGCGGTAGCCGAGCTCGTTGTACGCGTACTCGGCGGTCACGGCGCCCATCGTGGTGTTCCACATCGACATCGTGAACTGCTTGTCGCCAAGAGCGGCCGAGCCGTACAGCGGAGACGAGGCGCACGGCGAGATGCCGACGAGGCCGGCGTCCTGCGCGGCCTGCGATGCCGGACCGCCGAAGTCGAAGTCGCTCGGGGCGATGATCGCGGCAGCACCGTTATCGATGAGCTGCTTGGCGACGTTACCCACGGTGACCGGGTCGCTCTTGCCGTCCATGGCCACGAGCTTGACCTGCTTGCCGAGGATCCCGCCGTTCTCATTCAGGACGTCCACCGCAAGCTGAGCGCCGCGGAGCGCGGGCTCGTCGAGCGGGGCCTGGATCCCGGTCTGGCACAGCGCCGAACCGATGATGATGGTGTCTTCCGAGCTGGTGGCGTCCGTGCCGCCACCCTCGGTGCCCGTGTCCTCGGCACACCCCGGTAGAACCAGAGCGAGCATGAGCACCAACGCCATTACAGCAGCAACGCGTTTCATAGCCAGCCACCCCTTCGTTGATCTATCGGGCACGTACTGCGCCCGGGCAGCTCGCCGTCCCGGCGAACCCGGGTGCCTGTGACAGATTGTCATCGCCGATGATGACAGCCATACGCTACGAACGTATTGCGCACAGGATAACGGAGTATGAACGCGCATACCAGCACATGCGGCGTCGAGGTGCCGAAGGGATATGCGCGAACGTCAGTGCGAGACGCTGGTGGGACCGACGACACGCTCGGCGAACGCGGCGACCACCACCGGGTCGAAGTGCGTGCCGGCGTGATTGAGGATGTGCGCCATCGCCTCTTCCGGCGACCATGCCTTGCGATACGGGCGGTCGGAGATGAGCGCGTCGTACACGTCGACGACGGCGTAGATGCGCGCCGCGAGCGGGATCTTGGTGCCGCGGAGGCCGTTGGGGTAGCCGGTTCCGTCCCAGCGCTCGTGATGGTGGACCGGGATGTCCACAACCGCTCCATCGAGGTACCCGAGACGCGAGAGGAACTCCTGGGCGAACACCGGGTGCGAGCGGACGACCGCCCACTCCTCCTCGGACAGCGGACCGGGCTTCTTGAGTATCTCGTCCGGCACCGCGATCTTGCCGATGTCGTGCAGGAGCGCCCCACGGCGAACGTGAGCGATCTCGTGTTCGGGGACGCCGAGCTCGATGGCCACGTCACACGCGAGTTCGGCGGCGCGCCCGGTGTTTCCGACGCTCTCCTCGTAGCGCATCTCGAGCGCCTCCGACCACCCCTCGAGCGTGGCGTCGTAGGTGTCCCGCAGTTCGTTTGCCATGGCCTGCGCCTCGGCCAACAGGCGTGCGTTCTGGAGTGCGAGGGCCACTTGCGATGCGAGCACGCGACCCACATCCATCGCCCGGTCGCCAAAATCGATGACCCTGCCGCACGTGGTGGCCACGATGACGCCCTCCGGTGTGCCTTTGGCCACCAACGGGAGGTAGATCACCGAGCGCATGTCCCGGACCTCGGCGGCAACGCGCACCGCTGAGCGCACTTCCGGTGCCGTCCGGATGTCGGTGAGGGTCTTCGGCTCATGGGAGTTCAGCACGCTGGCGATGTGCGGGTGCTGGTTGATGGTCAGGCGGCGGAGAGTGTCAGATTCGGGGACTTCGCCCGGGGGCGTGGTGGCCCTCAGCTCGAGGTGATCACCCGAGAGCACGTACAGTGCGCCCTTGTCGGCGCCGAGGATGCGAACCGCCGAGTCCACCGCCGTCTGATGAACCATGCCCGCATCGAGCGACTCCCCCAGCGACAGGCTCACGGCGAGCAGAGCCGAAAGGTCCTCAGCGGTCACGTTCACGATATAGCCGTCCTTCGACATGCATCCCCCACTATCCATGGACAGGTGTCAGCGTGAGTATCGGACGGTTATCAGCGAAACATGAGCCAAAGGTCGCAAATGGGTGCCGAGCGGCGCTCAGCAGTGGGGTTCACTTCCTCACCCTACGCACTCCGGGGACGGACCGAGAACTCCACCTCGCAGCCGAGCACGCTCAGGAGTTCGAGCATCCTGTCCACCGACTTGCTGTAGTCCGCCGGATCGAGAAGCCGGTAGAGCTGCGCCGGAGACGTGCCGAGACGGCGGATCACCTCCCTCTTCGCAAGGCCGCTCGACTCAAGATGGCGCAATGCCTCGACGGTGAGCTGATGGAGGAACATGTCGCGCATGAAGGCGGGCTCGCGGTTGTAGTCGAGCGCCATGTCCACGAGCACGACCCCCTCTCGCCCGGACGCCAGCCGGTAGGTCAACCCCTCGCGCCCGAGTTCGTCGTCGATCCAGAACTCGGCTACATGGTCTGTAGGCGTAGGTGGAGGGTCGCACTTCACGTACGGAAACGAGAACGTCCCGCGCTCCGTGGAAAGCACGAATGCGCGCCTGCGGTTGTCCAACGATGCGGATTGGATTCTCACAACAGGCCCTCGTCTCGCAGGTCGGACCCTCGCCGGATTCGTCCCACTAAACATTACCTCCCAAGGTAACGCTTTACAAGTGCTGCAATGCACTCGCATAGCATCCCGTGGGAGGTGCAACGCGTTCAGGACGCGATGCAGCTTGCTACATCGCAACGGCGTGACGGTGAACCTCGCGGTCCAGTCGCTCGCCCAGCGCGTCCTCGGCAACGTCGAGGTCGTAGTCGGCCTGCAGCCCCAGCCAGAACTGGGGTGTCGTATCGAAGTAGCGCCCGAGACGCAGCGCAGTCTCGGCTGTGATGCGGCGCTTGCCGAGAACGATCTCGTTGATTCGGCGCGGGGGCACGCCGATTCTCAGCGCCAACCTGTTCTGGCTGAGCTCGAGCGGCTTCAGGAACTCCTCGAGCAGAACCTCGCCGGGGTGCACCGGTGCGAGCTTGGGAGCTGTCATGGTCGGCCTCGTCTCAGTGATAGTCCACGATCTGCACGTCGTACGCGTCGCCGTCTTTCACGGTATAACGCCACGCGTCATACAGCAAGCGTTATGACTCTCAGCTGTTCGACAGCACACACTACCGTCGGCCGCTCCAGTAGTAGGGCCGGCGGCGGTCGTGGGCCACGGCGAGTACTCTTATTCGCTCTTCCACGATTGAGTACATGACCGAATACGGGAAGCGACGCACTCGCACCTTCCGAACGCGACCACGGATGATCGGACAGGAGTCGGGATACTCGCACACACGAGCGACAGCCGCTTCGACAGCAGCCACGAAGGCGAGACCCAGGGATGCCCGCTCCATACCGTAGAAGTCCGCTGCCTCATCGAACTCGGTGCGCGCGTCCTCGTGGAAGCGACTGTCGAGCATCACTGCAGACGAGCCCGCGCCGCCGAGAACACCTCGCCTGCGGGGATGGAGCGTGCGGTACCGTTGTCGAGCGCAGTGTCGCGACGGACGGCCTCTTCAATCCAGAGGCGCTCGACTTCAGACTCGCTGAGATCGTCGAGGCTCACGATGAGTTCAGATGCGATCTCCGCACGCTGCTCTGGATTCAAGCGGGATAGCTCTGCCTTGAGTTCCTCTAAGGTCATCAGACACCTCACTCGCTTGGACGACCCAGCGCCTTCATTCTACGCTCCAGCATCCATATCGTGCAGCATGCACCGTGAGTCCATCATGCCGCGGAAGGTGCAACCAGTTCTAACCTACGTCTGACCGCTCAGTACCGCTCCCCCGCCCCTACTCCCACTCCAGCTCGGGCTCGAGGCACTCGCCGTCGTCTACGATCTCGCCAAAGCACGCGCCGCTGATCTTCTCCAGAAGCGCGCGCGTCTCCGCGTCATCGCCGTGGCGTGCGTGCACGAGCAGGTCGCGCACCGTATCCGAGAAGTCGGCGGCCACGCACGGGAGCAGGTTGAGTTGTTTGACCGCGGGGCACTCCGTGTCGAGGAGCGCGCCTTCCGTGTGCACGAGCGTCTCGTGCATCTTCTCGCCCGGGCGGAGCCCCGTGAACTCGATGTGCGTGGGCACGCCCGAGAGCACGATCATCCGCTGCGCCAGGTCGGTGATCTTCACCGGCTCGCCCATGTCGAGGATGAAGATGTCGCCGCCCGAGCTCATGGCCTGCGCCTGCAGCACGAGGCGCGCGGCCTCGGGGATGGTCATGAAGTAGCGCGTCACGGCCGGATCGGTCACGAGCACGGGCCCGCCGCGTCGCAGCTGCTCCTCGAAGATGGGCACCACACTCCCGCGGCTGCCCAGCACGTTGCCAAAGCGCACCGCGATGGCACCGATGCCAAAGCGCGCCGCCGCGAGCATCACATGCTCCGCCATGCACTTGGTGGCACCCATCACGTTGCGCGGCTCCACGGCCTTGTCGGTGGAGATGAGCACGAAGCGCTCGGCGTCCACCGCGTTGCACGCGTTCACCACGTTCATTGTGCCGAGGACGTTGGTGTGCACGGCCTCCGAGGGCTCGAGCTCCATGAGCGGCACGTGCTTGTAGGCGGCGGCGTGGAACACCACCTGCGGGCGCTCTTCAGAGAAGATGCGCGTGAGCTTGCGCTCGTCGCGGATGTCACACATCCGCATGACCGACATGCCCGGCCACGCGTCCTCCATCTCCAAGAACAGCTCGTAGAGGCGCGACTCGTCCACCTCGATGAGCACGAGCTTGCCCGGGCGCATCTTCGCGATCTGGCGGCAGAGCTCCGAGCCGATGGAGCCGGCAGCGCCGGTGACTGCCACCACACGCCCGGTGAGCGTCTCGCTGATGAGCTCAACGTCGATCTCGTTGGGCGCCCGGCCGAGCAGGTCCTCGATCTTGACCCGACGCAGGTCGGCCAGCCCGGCCGTCACCGCATCCTTCGCGATGCCGGAGATCATGCGCGTGGGCACCCCCGCCGAGGTGCAGAGCTGCAGCACCTCGCGCTTGCGGTCAGCGCTCATCGATGGGATGGCCACCAGGATCTCATCCACACGCTCGCGCTCCACGATCTCCGGCAGGCTGCCGATGGGCCCCAGGACCTCCGCACTACGCACATGCAGACCGATCTTGGGCACACGGTCGTCGAGGAATCCCACCACGTTGTAGCCGAGCTGCGGCTGTGTCTCGATGTCGCGCAGCAGCAGCGAGCCCGCGTCGCCGGCACCCACGATGAGCACGCGGTGGTCACCCTTGTGCCCCGCACCGGTCATCACCACCCATAGACGGCCCACACTGCGCAGAGCGGCGAGGCCCACGAACGCGAACGCGCCAGTGGCAAGGAGCACGCCGAACGGCACGGGGCGGCCGCCAACAAGCAGCCTGCCGAGGATGTAGTCTGCGACTCCCAGTGCGAGCAGTGCCGAAGCAACAGCAGCGGTCAGGCGCCCCATCACCTGGATGCCCACATACCGCAACACGATGTGATACAGGCCCGCGAACCACAGTGCAAGGACGAACGCGCCCAGTATCACGAACATCGCAATGAGCACGTACTGCAGGAAGAAGACTGGGACTTCGCCCTCGAATCGTGCGAAGTACGCCAGGAACAGTGCCATGATCACTATCACCGCGTCGGCGAGCATCATTCCGGCGACCTGCAGGGGGTGAGAGTCGTAGAACCGCAACTTCAGACGAGTCAGCAGATTCTCCTGAGAATCGGATACCTGCAGATCACTCACTCGAGGTCCTCTCATGAAGTACTCGCCCAAACGTACGCAGGATGATGCCAATATCGCCCAGGAAGCTGTGTGAGTCGATGTACGCGAGATACCGCCTGGTCTTCTGGGGCAACAGGACGTCTACATAGTAGCGCTCTGCGTCGTCAACCCTCGCAAGTATCTCC
Organism: Actinobacteria bacterium UBA6100; assembly: GCA_002423585.1. Lineage (GTDB taxonomy): Bacteria > Actinomycetota > Coriobacteriia > Anaerosomatales > Anaerosomataceae > UBA6100. Next base: position 260,395 of record DIWS01000013.1, on the reverse strand, counting down.
GACTCGTCGTAGAGCTCGATCGACGTGGGGTCGGTGATTCCTGGCCGCACAGACCACACACGCTCCTGCTCGGGATACACATGCGCGTACTCGGGGACCTCCGGTCGCGGACCCACTAAACTCATCTCTCCCAGCAGGACGTTCAGGAGCTGCGGAAGTTCGTCGAGCTTGTAGCGCCTGAGCGCCCTCCCCACACCGGTGATCCTCCGATCCTTGCCCACCGAGAGTCTCCCATCGGCCTCGGCGTTGACCACCATGGTCCGAAACTTGAGAAGTGAGAACTCCCGCCCGTTGAGACCAACGCGCGTCTGTCTGAACAACACCGGCCGCCCATCGTCGATAATTATCGCGAGGGCCACAGCGCCGAGCGGGATGGCCAGCAGTGCCAGCCCGACGAGCGATGCGAGAAAGTCGAATGCACGCTTAGACACGCTGGCCCACTCGCTGGAGCGCAGAGGCCAGCGCCGTGGCCACCCCCGCGACCTCGTCATCGTTGAGCGACGGATAGAGGGGCAACGACATGATCTCGTTGAAAGCGTGCTCTGCCACCGGGAAATCGCCGGACTGGTAGCCAAACCGCCCCTCGTAGTACGAGTGCAGGTGCAACGGGATGAAGTGAACGCTTGTTCCAACACCCTGCTGCCGCAAATCTTCGATCACTGCATCACGCCGCCGCGGCGTGCCATCGGATACCACACGGACAACGAACAAGTGCCAGGCGTGCGTCCCATCAGTCACGTTCTGCGGCAAGGTTAACCCCGGCATGCCAGAAAGGCGGGCATTGTAGGCCTCAACAATCCTCTCACGCCTCTCATGCAGAGCTTCGATGCGGCCCAACTGGCCCACCCCAAGAGCGGCAGACACATCCGTCATGTTGTACTTGAAACCAGGCTCAGTGATGTCGTAACGCCACGAACCACTAGCCGTATATCGTTTCCAAGCATCCTTGGAGATGCCGTGCAAGGAGAGACTCCTCATGCGCGAAGCCAGGTCGGGATTGTCCGTGGTTGCCATCCCGCCCTCACCGGTACTGAGGTTCTTCGTAGCGTAGAATGAGAAGGCGCCCACCGCACCCATGGTTCCGGCGTGCTGCCCCCTGTAAGTTGTCTCGACCGCATGCGCGGCGTCCTCCACGATTGGGATTCCGTAACTCGCTGCTAGGGAGCCGATCTCCCCCATCTCACAGGCTTGTCCGGCGAAGTGAACCGGTATCAGCGCCTTCACGGAAGTGATATCCGCACCCTCGGGGATTGCGCGTACGGTGCCCGGACACAGCAGACCACCATCTACCGCTGCGGAAAGAGATGCAGCCGGAGTGTCGCTCGCCAATGCCTCCAGTAGCGCGCGGAGCTGCGCGGGCGAGAGATTCAAGGTCTCCGATTCCGCGTCAAGCAATACCGGTATCGCACCTAGGTAGACTGCCACCTCCGCGGTAGCAGCAAACGTGAGTGTAGACGTGACGACCAAGTCGCCCTCTCCGACGCCAAGTGCCACCAGTGCGACATGTAAGGCAGCGGTACACGAGTTCAGGGCGACAGCGTGAGACGTTCCGATGTAATCGGCGAAGCGAGCCTCGAACTCACGGGTCAGTGCACCGGTTGTCCACCAGCCCGATCTCAGGACATCAACGACACGTTCGATATCCGAATCATCAACCCACGGACGGTTGAACGCTATGTCCCGAGTAGCATCTTGTCTGCTCATCACTCTGATAGTCCTCCCTTGATCCTCTTCTGCGACAGCGCGTCGATGTAGAACGAACGAACCTCCTCGCGGAATCTTTCCATAGTGAAGTGCTGCTCAAAGTGGGCTCTGGCCTTCACAGCCATGACGGCTCTTCTGGATTCGGACTCGAGAAGCTCCTCTACTGCTGCCGCAAAGGCCTCTGCATCGCCCACAGGGCACAGCAGTCCCGTTCTCCCCCCCAGGACCATATCCCTGTGACCCCTGATGTCGCTGGCGATAACCGGGGTTCCGCAGGCGATTGCCTCGATCACACTGATGGACTGACCCTCGTGCTCACTTGCTGTCACAGCCAAGTCGAAGCATTCGTAGTATCTGCCCGCCTCCGGCAAGAAGCCGAGGAAGACCGATCGATCTGAAACGCCGAGCTCCAGCGCTAGATGCTGCATAGCCGCGAGTCCGGGGCCTTCCCCGATGATGATCAACCAAAGGTCATCCATGTGGCGGCGTAACCGCTCGAATGCGCGAAGGCAGATATCCACGCCTTTCCGCTCCGCGATGCGCGTAACAATACCGAGCACGCGATGTCCTCGGGGGATGCCCCACGATTCACGGACCGCAGGACAGTCTAAGCGCTCATTAGCTAGTGGGTCGTCTACCCCATTGAAGATAGTCAACGCCCTCGACTGGGGGAGAAACCCCTGCGATACCGCCTCTTCTCGATCCTCGGCATTGACGAACAACTGGAAATCACACAGATGGCTGAATACCCACTCCAATCCCATCATTACTAGACGGGTGATTCCAGGCCGCAACCCCGTGTGGTAGAAGCCATGCGTGTGATGAATCACCAGATCGCATCCCGCGAGGCGACCTGCAAGCCGACCCACCATCCCACCTTTGCTGGTGTGCGTGTGCACAACCTTCGTCCCGCGCCTGCGCAGCTGCACCGCCAAGGACAGCGCCACCCAGAGGTCGCGAAATGGATTGGGCTCTCTCACAAGACCGGGGAACTCCCATACTTCGCATCCTTCCCGCTTCAAGTACGAGACGACGGCAGGATGTGTCGCGAGCACCACGGGCTGAAGTCCGACTTCTTCGCAGATCCGACAGATGTGCACCACGACCGGGACAGCGCCACCGAGCGCGGTGTGCCCGAGGACTTGCACAACTTCGGGGAGGGCAAAGGGCGCGCTGTCAGCACGACTCCTGTTCATCGGCCATCAACGACCAGCACATCTGCAATGTCGGCCAGGGTCATCATGTGTCGTCCGCTGCATCGGAGGTGCGCATCGAACTCTGAGTCCGGCACTCCGTTGTAGCTGCCTGGTTGCTGCGACTGCTCAGCAGCCCACAACGTCCCGTCGGCGATGCCGTCGATGATTGTGGGCAACTCGTCCCCGCAAGCCGCGCACACATGCTCGTACATCCCCACGGCACTCCGAAACTCACAGATGGGGATCTCGATCTGTCGGAAGATCGGGCCGCTATCCAACCCTTCGTCCATGCGATAGAAGGAAGCCCACACGGATGTATCGCCGCGCGCGAACGCCCACAGTGCCGGCGAAACGCCCCGATCCGCCGGCAATCGTGAAGCATGGACGTTCACTACCCCGCGAGGGAAAGCAGCGAGGGTCGTTGAACTCAGCACCTGATCGAGATTGATGGCGAGCGCAAGATCACATTCATCGACGCCCCCGGAGGAAAGAGTCTCGTTCATAGACGCGGTGTACTCAACCACGATACCGTGCTCGGCAGACGCCCGAGCCACCGTTGTGCCCTTTGCAATTCCAAGGAGCAACGACTTCAGCGCGACGAACGACCTATACGCCAACCATCGCAAACTCTTACCGCGCGCGATCTTGAATGTGCGCGCCACTGATCGACGGTACCTTGTCGACAGGAGAACCTTGACCACCGGATGGTCCTCGCTCCCGATCAGCCGTCGAGATAGAAGGTAGGAAGTATATCCATCACCCACAAGCAGCGCGATACGCATCTACGGCTCCGTTCCTGCTCCAGACACGCCCCGACGCTCCAGTATCGAGAATGAAGCCATCGACATCAGTGCACACAGCGTGAACCAGAACACCGGGTGCCTCAGTGCATGATGGAAGAACATGAGCGCCATCACGGCCACCGTCGCCCCCACGAGTGGAGGACTCCCTGACTTCCACGCGGCAGCAAGGACGGACAGCATAAGCACCAGTAGCGCTACTAGCCCTATGATTCCGGAGTTAGTCGCCAGCTGCAGATAGCTGTTGTGCGCCTCGAACCCGCCGTAGGGGCCCGAAGAACCTGCATACGATCCTGGACCCCATCCGACCAAGGGCGAATCGTACACTGCCTCAATGGCCGATTGCCACAGAGCGATTCTCGTGGAAGCCTGGTTGTCCTTGACTATGATCTCGTCCGCGCTCTGGGCTATGGCGCCCGCCAGGGAGCCTGAGTTGGCAATCACCAGAGCCAGGACAACCGCAGGTGCGATAAGCAGACTTACCGCACCACGCCAGTAGCCCCTTACTGGCCGTGCGAGGCTACCGACGTAGTAGCGCAGATACATGGCTAGCCCACCGATTACCCAGGCCACGAGCAGTGAGTCACTCTGGGTCAGCAACGCTACAGACACACAGACAGCAACCAAGCCCACAAACAGTAGGCGACGGACAGTCGACGTTGACTCAACTCCCCCGAATGTCCTGCTCTGCATCCAGGCCGCCAGAAACGGCAGCGCAAGGATGTAGAATCCCAGCTGGTTTGGGTCTTGAGAGTACCCACGGAATCGAGGGCCGAACCACCACAAATCTGGACCTCCGCCCAAGACGAAGGCAACTAAGACCTGAGCTCCCACGAACAGACCAATCCATCTCACTACTGCGCCAGCGATGATGATCATCTCGCGCGAATCGTATCGACGACACATGGCAATGGAAATCAGCGCGACGAATGCATATGCGAGCGCGTCCCTCCCGGAATCCAGCGCATCTATCCCAAATGCAACTCGCGCGAACATCCCAACCAGCATCGCAGGAAAGACAACTACCCAGAACCTTCGGAGTCCTTGCTTCTTCTCCAGGTCAGCGGAGCCCGCCCTGCGTGTGCTGGAGGAGATCCAGACATGCACGAGCCATACAACGAGTATCAGCTCACCAACGCCCACCGCACCCCCGATGAACCTCAGTGAACTCGCACTAGTAGCTACCATGCCGGCGGCAAGAAGCGAGTGCTCCAGTCGAAGTCGACTTCTCATTTTCGCGCTGTCCGGAAGGGCCGGAGAATCAGGCGACGACAGTGCTTCGCTATCGACCACCCGGACAGCAGGCACCTGAGTCCCGGGGACACCAGCCCCTTCTGGCGAAGCGCCTTGTACATCTCCAGCTCAGCACGCTCCATCGCCCACAAATCCGCACTCAGCCCCCCTGCGCCCCAATCGAGTTTGTGCGTGAATGCCAGTACTTCGCGGACCATCACGAACTTCCGGCCACGCAGGACTAGTTCCGTCCATAGCTCATAGTCCTCCGCAAAGTACCGCGCGGGGAATCGTTCCGGAATCGAGCGGCGCACAACGACTGCAGGGGTGGACACAACATTCCCTCGCAGTATCTGGGAGACACCGATGCACTGGGTCGAACCATCAGCCGTACAGGTATACGGTCGGACTACACCATCGCGGTGCAAGCCTGTAAGGTGGCCAATTGCATCGGCGTCCAGATGCTCCTCAATTGCCCGAACGACCCGCTCCAGCTTCTCCGGATGCCATGAGTCATCGGCGTCCAAGAATGCAACCCAGTCACCTTCGGCCAGGCGCCACCCTTCATTACGGGCCGCTCCGGGTCCGCTATTGGTGGGCAACGTGACAACTCGCACTGGAAACGGCACCCCTTTTGCGAGGCGCCTGGCTTCATCCTGCGTGTCGTCTCCACTCACGTCATCAACGAGGATCATCTCAAGGGGAAGCACGGTCTGCCCCGCAACGGATGCAACTGCGCGCCCCAGCGTCTTTCCGCACCTGTAGCAGGGAATCACGACACTCACATTGGCGCGCTTGCGAGGCCCGTGCGCACGATGTGACGGAACTGCCTCAAGCTCGCTGGTCGACGAGTCGCCAACACTCTCCAGAGCCCACACCCCGTCTCCACTTTGACGACCCCGGAATCCAGGCCTGAGCGAATAGTACACTTCAGCACCGAGCTCGCAGTTCAGAAACCTCGATGGCGTGCTCGACGGGTGGCAGTCGTAGCTGGCTCACCGTCCACCCCGCGAGATGGGTATCCGCCGACGATAGTATACAGACGCCAGTTCGCGATGGACTCAGGCAAGTCCGCCGCGCACGCCAGCACCGCCCGACCCCGCCGATGCCACTGCTATGACACCATGCAGAGGTTCCCGTCGAAGCGCCTGGCGGTCTTGTCCGACCACCTGGCACCTCTCGCAGCTGATCCAAGACCAGTATTAGTCTACGGCATTCACCGCACGCGCATCAGTCGGAACAGAAGACACTCCAGCCTGAACACGGGACCATTCCTCACCGCTGAACGAAGCCGGAGTCTTCGGAGCGGTGTCACAGAATCGGGCAGGCTGTGGATCTCGTCGCGGAGGCGGCGGCGCAGCTGCGTAAGCTCCTCTTCATGGGTATGGGTGGAGCGAGTCATATGGATCTCACGCATGAGAGCCATAAGCACTCGCGCGCGGCGAATGCGCGCAAAATCAGCCAGACTTGGGAAGTTCACCTGAACGTACTCGGTCAACCTATCAGCGCTGTCCACCGATGTCATCTTGTCGCGGTTGAATTCGCGACTGAACTCGGTGCTCCCCTCCCGCCGAATGTACACGTAGTATGCATCAGGAATCTGAATGCCAGACGAGGCGGATCCGATGACCTCATGCATTATGTACTCGTCCTCACGGGCTCTCAGCATGGGAAATCTCGTGAGTTCAAACAAGTGACGTCGGAATAGCTTTGCCCAGGGAGCGACATTGATGGTTCTCCCAAGTAGGTAGGCCCTCATCAGTTCGATTCGATCCAACTGAATCACCGGCTTGTCAGAACCACGTCTGAAGCCTGCTACTCCACTGACCTCCTTCCATCCGCACTGCACCAGGTCAACATCGTGCTCTCGTGCCGCGTCGACCATGCCGCGTACCATGTCGTGTTCAATGTAGTCATCGGAGTCTACGAACATTATGTAGTCTCCAGTGCATACATCCAGCGCATTATTGCGAGCCACGCCCTGGCCGGCATTCTTCTGGTGAATCACCGTGATTCTGGAGTCTTCCAGCGCAAACGCATCACACATTCCCGGACACCGGTCCGGGGAACCATCGTCGACAAGGAGAATCTCGAGGTGTGAGTAGGACTGTCCCCTTACACTGTTCACGCAGCGCCCCAGGAAGTCTTCCGTCTCGTAGACCGGGATGATGACACTGACAAGTGGCTCCAACTGCGTCACTCTGACCCCGCCCCAATCACTGCGCATGCAGAACAAACTGTCATCCGGGTCTGCCGGCGGGACACGCTAGAACGCCTTCCGCAAGCTGTAGGTGCGAGCGACCGATTGTCACATAAGCCTCCTGCACAGCGGCCATTGTACAATGTATCATCGGCACGCCGCGTCCCATCAGTAGGAGCCCATGAGGGGGTCTGGTGCGTAGCCGAGTGGCGTCCTAGTCGGCGGCCTGCCCAACACTAGCCACACACCGTGGCCCCTCAGCAACGCTCGGTGGTGGAGAGTTCGTCGGCCCGTGGTAGGGCCCAGAGCCTAGCGCCCGGCACGCGGCGCATACAGGACCTAGGGCGCGAACGAACGCGGGTTATCCTTAGGATCGCATTCTCCTGCATCGTCTGCGGCGGAGCCCCCTGCTTCATCCACGCAGGGCGCGGTCAGAAACGAGGGGATGTCGCAGACAAGCCGTGGCACGAAGAGCACTCGGTCGCCGTGCAACGTCCCGGAGCAGCGTACTGTCACAGGGTGACGGATGGCATGAGCGAGACGGATGGTCAGGACGCTCGTCGTGGAACGACTTGTCGCACGATGCGCCCGACACGTCCGCGCACCCTGCGCAGGAGGCTCGGGCGGCAGTACTTCCGCACCAGTCCATCAAAGGGCATTGAATCAAGATTGCGGTAGAAGGCAGCGGTCTTGGAGTGCGGCGCAGCCGATCTGACGGCCGGTGGGTTGCGCTCTATTGCGTCGTTAATCGAGACAGCGACTGACCCTAACTCCTGCCCCAGGCAATCGATGGCGGAGCTGCCTGCCGGACTGTGAACCAGAACAAGCGACGTACCCTTGTCATCATCCATTTGTGGAGCGACATGTTCGATCCCCCAGAAGTCAGCAAGCGTGATGTCACTGGGCCGCTCCAGGCCCTTGAATCTGCACGCATAGCATGAAGGACGCAGGCATATGTCTTGCAGAAAGGCGAGCATGTATGGGTCCCGCGCCGGCGTTTCGCGATACTCGGCACCATTGTCAAACTCCAGTTCAATATCTTGGCCCCTCCTCCAGCCCTCCGTCTTGTTCCTGAACCGCGCCTCAAGGATCCTGACACCGTACCGCTCCTCCTGGAACTGCACGTACCTGCGCCAGACGCTTGGTGACGGCACTCCGTGGCACACGATGTCGATGCATAGCAGGCCCTCGTGATCACGGCCCAAAAAAGACTTGAAGCCAGCAATCTGGCATGGGGTACCGGAGAAGAGAACCATTCGACCAGCTTCGAGAATGTCCCTGGCCTGTGCGTACGTACTGCCGATCCTGCTCTGGACGTACTTTGACCCCTGCAATTGCATCAGTCCGGCATGGGCATCTGCGCGAACATGCACAGCTTCCAGACTATCGTCGAGTGCAACTCCAAACACAGCACCGCCGGCCTCTATCACTCGCCAGCCCAGCAGACCAAAGACGCCACCCGAGGAGCTAGAATGGCGCAAGGCATCATCGCGCGCCACACATGCGTACGCTTTGGGATAGGGGTTCCGAGACGGCGGAGTCAGGACCGGGCATACGCGTCTACAGAGCCCACATTCGGTACATCGCTCCAAGTCCACCGCCGGATACAGGAATCCCGTCGAGTCAGCAGCCATGGCGATGGCGTTCTGTGGGCACGCAGCCTCGCAGGCATGACAGCCAACGCAGGCCTGACCGATGTCTACATACTGTGCTGCGGTAACCGACCTTCCGTGCACCAACCAGAACACCCCTTCAGGAGTCGGACACTCAGCGTGCTACATCAAGGCGACGCCGAAACAAACGGACCAGCGGTCGTCTGATGAGATCCTTCTCCGAATCGTTCATGCCGAGAAGCCAAATACAAGAGCAGTACAGCATGGCAAATGCGAGAAGCCAGAGCGCCAGGATCCATGGACTTACGAAGTCAACAAACGCCATAATCGCAACCCCCAGTAGCGCTACCGGAATGAGAGCGGGCATCAGTGCAGCAATAGATTTCCAGAAGTACTTCATGTCCAGACCAACTCGCCTGTGGTAGTACCAGTTCATCAGCAGTCCATTCCCAAGGAGCAAAGATGCGGCCGTGCCGAATGCCGCGCCAATGCCTCCGTAACGCTGCGCCAGCGGGATGGAAACTAACACGTTGAGAACGGCAATGCCGGCATAGGTCCAGGCTCGGAACTGGTGCATGTTCTTTGCCTTCTGTATCTCAATGCCAAGGTTCTGAATCAGCGGGACAGTGACCGGAATAACCAACAAGAGCAAGATCGGGTACGCGTCGCTGAACCCAGGCCCCACCCAAAACGCAATGAACGGTCTGCCAAACACGATGAGGCCTGAAGCGATAAGCGTTAGGATCATGAACTGGATGCGCCCCACGCGAGTCAGCAATCGGGTCAGCTCGACATTGTCATCCGCGACTACAACAAGCCGGTTCACCCGGGGAATGAAGACACCTGAGACAGTACTAGAGATGGACACGTAGTGAGCGTTCAGACTGGCCGCGAGCGCATAGACCGCCACAGCAGCGGTACCCTGGAAACGCCCGAGGATGAACTTGTCTACACTCCAGTTCGCCTGATCAACGACCATGTAGATGAAGAGATACGATGAAAAGACCGCGATTTCGCGGAGAAGCGAGGCGTCCAGGCCCCTTGTCGTAAAGCGCATCTCTAGACGCCGAACAGAGTATGCAAGACTGGCTATCGCGTGTGCGACCGCTACCGCCGCAACAACTAGCGCCATCCCAACGGATTTGAAGCCCAGCAGCACAACCAGGACAGACAAGATGGGGGTCGCCAACACTCGGATAAGCCCCAGAACTCTCTGGAATAGGAATCGCTCATTGGCGGTGACAAAGGAGTTGAACACGCTTGCAGGAAACGACAGTGCGACTGTCATGGTCATGACGCCAATCAGTACTTGAGCGGTGCTGATTTCCTCGCTTGTTAGCTTGTCGCCCAACACCGCGCGAGCGTTGAAGACCAGAATCAGGCCAATCACCGCTGCAACCGCACCGATAGTCAGAAACACGACCAGGAACAGGCCATTCAGTTTGCCAACGGCATCCTGATCGTCGGAGGCGACCGCCCTCGCGTAGAAGCGAACATAGGCGCTACCAAATCCAAAGCTGAGTAATCCGAGATAACCCACTACTGAAGCAACAAGCTGGTAAAGACCCCATTCACTCTGCCCCAGAGTGCGCAGAATCAGCGGGGTGGAGAGAAGGGAGACTACGACACCCACGCCCATCGACACATATGAAAGCACGACGCCATATTTCAGTTGGCTCAATACCCCTCCTTACAATCGCCAATTCGGGCGGCGATGGCGCACTCTTACGGGTGCCGAAGAGCACTCGCCAAGGTAGTCGCCAGGACCCCTTAACGCGGTCAGCAAGAGTGCGTGGCCAACGCCTCCCAGAGCAACGAAAGTGAAGCGTCTCTCTGTTGCATGACCGCGCCCATCACCGACGCGTAGTCGATGTCCTCATCCATCGCAGCCCCCAAGTCCCCGCGATAAGTCCGTCCTCGCAGGTGAAGCCTATCCAGTAGATCCTCTGTCTTCTGGACAGCCGAAATGGCCAGGAAGCGACGCCTTCCAAGGATTGCCGCAATCGTACCGTGGAAGGTGGTTGTGAATACGCAGTCCGCACGCTTCATCACCTCAAGGAATTCCAGAGGTGAACAGTTCACACTGTGATCACTCCAGCTCGCACGGAACCCGACGCTGACTAGCATTAGGCCTCTTGAGTGTGCGAACTGCTGTAGTTCGCACACAGGCAGGAGCTGCGAGCCATAGGAGTAGACGGCCACGTAGCGGTTTGCACGGAGAAACTCGTCATCTACCTGAGGGAGCGGCTCATTCCATTCGTAAAGGAGCGTCGGGTCGAGCACCAACGGTGGACTGGCCGAGGTGAGGGATTGCACAAACTGGGCCGTCGCACGATCTCGTACCGTCACGCAACTGATTTGCCTAATCCCACTAACAAGCCCCGCATACTTCTCGTAATCGTCAGGCGTTGCGCTTCCGATGCTGGGAGCATAGGCCACAACCCGATCGAATCCCTTCCCGAAGTACGCAGGATTGCGGAATATCGAGTTGCGGACATTCCATATCTCATCACTTCCTAGGACGACAACGTCTGCCGTACACGCATCCTGCAGTGTGACCACACTGAAGAGTTGGTGATCACGTGCGTAGAGCGGGTACTTCTGCCGTTCGAATTGCCGGTCCCTCAGGAACTCAATAGGCCGAAGCAGTGCGTACCGATTCGGACGGCGTCTGCCGTATCTACGGCAAACATCCTGTCTTGATCGCATCTGTAGGTGCACAACTTCGTGACCGACTGACTCGAGGACTCGCTTGAGCGCATACGCCTGCAGGTACGCCCCGGCATTCGGCTCGTCGAACGGAGTGACCACACAGATTCTCATGACATGAGACCTCTCACACTGGTTCGGCGCAGGTCGTGAAGGAGATTCGAGTCTATGGGTAAGACAGGCAGTCTGGGGTACGCGCGCATAGAACCTAACATCCCAACAGGGCCCGGACAAGCGAGTACCAGGCGGACATCATTAGCTCCGCCTACCCCAGCACCCCCGCTACGATCCCCCAACCCAGCGCCTGGTCGAGGAAGTACACCACCAGCGCGGCGATCGCGAGCACTGCCAGCACCGCAAGTACTCCGCTCAGAACCCGCCCCAGGCTCTCGGCAAACTTCCTGCCCGGGCTCTTCGCGGGGATGTACACGTTGGCCGCCGGTTCAGTCGTGCGGTGCGAAGCTTCCCTGGTCTGCGTGTCCTCATCCGGCGCGTTGTAGTAGTCGGCATACGAGTAGTAACCGCCGTAGCTGCCCTTGCCGTACCCGTAACCGTAGCCTGCGCGCCCGGCACTCGCATCGAGCCCCCATACCACAGAGCCGATCGCGCGGCCGCCGGCGCTCTCCACCAGCTCGCCCGCCCGCTTCACGGCCTCCCGCGTGGATTCGGCAGCCTTGGTCACCATCAGCACACCGTCGGTGAAGCGGGCCACCGCTGCGCCGTCGGCCACCGCCAGAAGCGGCGGGGTGTCGACGATCACCCAGTCGGCCCACTCCTTCAGCTCCTCGAACACGGCCCGCATGGCCTCAGAGCCCAGCAGCTCGCTCGGATTGGGCGGAAGCTTGCCGCTCGTGAGCACCAGCAAGTCGAACTTGTCCATCGGCTTCTGGAGCGCGCTCTTGAGGCTGTGCGCGCCCGTAAGCACGTCGGAGAGCCCGATAAGATTGCGCACCCCGAAGAACTGCTGCGTGGTGGGCTTGCGGAAGTCGCACGCCACAAGCACGACCTTCTTGCCTGCCTGCGCAAGACCCACAGCGAGGTTGGCCGCAACCGTGCTCTTGCCCTCGGCGGGCGCGGCGCTCGTTATGAGCAGCACCTTGATGTCGTGCTGGAAGTTGATGAAGTCGAGGTTGTTGCGCAGCACCCGGTAGGATTCGGCGGCCGCGCTCGACGGATGCGTGAGGATGCTCGCGCGCCGGCGCTCGCTCTTCTCGTACTTCTCGGCCGGGATGATGCCCAGCACCGGCACGCCCAGGATCCGCTCGGCCTCGTCCGTGCCCTTGATGGTGTTGTCGAGGTATTCGTAGAGGAACGCCATGCCCAGGCCGAAGACGAGGCCCACCATCAGCCCCAAGACCGTGTTGCGCAACGGCGTGGGCTCCACCGGCGCGTCCGGCACGACAGCGGGGCTCACCATGCGGCCCGAGCCCACTTCCAGCTGCGCGCTGATTCGCAGTTCCTCGAGCTTGGCCGCGAGCGTAGTGTAGTTGCCGGTGGCGATCGCGAGTTCCGCCTCGAGTTCGTCACTCTTGCCCTGGTCAGAGATCTTGCGGCCCAGGTCGAGGATCTCCTCCTTGGCCACACCGAGACGCGTCTCCACCTCGTCCGCTGCCGCCGTGATCGCCTCGCGACGGTATTCGCGGCTCCAGGTGACGAACTCTTCGGCAAGCGTATTGGCGATCGCCGCGGCCTTCTCGGCATCCCCGTCGCGCGCCGTGACCGTGACGATGTTGGTCTGCCCCACCCCGGTGACCTGAACGCGGCTGGCCAGCGCTTCGGGCGAAACGCCCAGTTCGAGCGTGCGGATGGTGTTCTCCAGGAGCGGCCGCACCTGCATGAGCTGCACCTGCGTCTGCAGTCCACGCTCGGCCTGGCTGGAGTACTCGAGCCCCATGCTGGCGAAGATGTCCGAGGTGGAGCCCGTCTCGGCGATGAGGAGCTTGGCCTCGCCCTCGTAGACGGGCGGCTGCAGCAGGCTCCAGATGAGCGCCACAAACGCCACGATCACCACCGCCCGAATGATGATCCACTTGCGGGAGGCGATGACGTTCAGATAATCGCGAAGATCGAGCTCTTCCACTCAGGTTCCTTCGACGACTCGGACGTTGCCGTTCATCTTACATGGTTCGGCCGCACACCGAGGGGCAGTGTACGGCCGGTAGTGCGAGTAGCCCGAACTTGGGGGAAGGGCTACTGGGAGAACGATGTGATGAACCACTGCGTACCGGCGCCGTTGTCGGTGTTGATGAACGAGATCTGCGCCTTTCTGGGCACGCCGCCGTTCTTGGAGAGCTCGATATCGGCCATGGCGGTGCCGGAACCGGATGTCACGCGGGTGATGGCGATGGTGTCGTAGGTGCCGTCGAGGATCGCCGCGTACACGTCCTGGTTGGCCGCCTGCTGCTCCACGATCGCCTTCACGATGTCCGGATCGGCATCGCCCAGGTCGATGACCGCGGTGGAGCCGCCGTCACCGGTGATGGATGCGAAGTACCACGCGCCCTCGTACTGGCGCAGAAGCAGCCAGCCGCCCAGGCTCGACCCGTCCCGGTACGTGGCCTGCACGCGGATGTCGGCCTTGTCACCGTTGGTGGACACCTGGCTGAGCTTGAGCGCGGAGACCTCGTTGTTCACGATTTCGGCGATGCGCTCGGCGCTCGCAACCTGCTCCCAGTACATGCCTTCCTGGGCATCCGCGGGCGGCAGGGGGACATCAACGGGGTTGGCCACCTCGGTGGCTTCCTCCTCGGTGGTCTCCTCGGCTTCTTCGGACTTTGCAGGCGTGGTCTCAGCCACCTCGGGCTCTTCCGGCGCGAAGGGACCAAACTCGGTGAGGTATGCCAGGCTGGTGGCGCCGGCAACGATCGCCAGCGCAACGAGAGCTCCGATGAGCCCTCTGCGGCTCTTCTTCACCTCGTCTGTGGTATGAAGCCCGTCCCCCATCGATCCTCTTCCTTCTGACACACCTCAGCGTCCCGGTGGGGACGCGGCAAGAGCTGGAAAACCCAATTGTTGGGACTTACGTTACATCGCGACTCTGACACACGCAACGTTGATTGGTAACTTCCTTCTACAATGATGCGGCTATACGTGCCAGTGCATCCGGTCCCAGGTCAGTGCGCAGAGCATCTCTCAACGTCCCGGGCTCTGAGGCGAGCACTCCGGCAAGTCCTTCGGCAAGTGACGCATCGAGTGCATCCCGTTCGTCATCGGCAAGATACGGCGCTCCCTTGAGCACCGCCTGCAGTCGCGAAGCGCTGAGCGTCTGCGGACCCTCCTTGAACGTGAACAGGTCGTGGCCGTCGAAGACGCTCATGGCGGCCGGCAGCGTGACACGCATGCCGCCCGCGGCCGCAACCGCGTCAGCGAGTTCACCCGAGCTGATGGCCACGTATGGCAGCATTTCCCCGCCCTCGATCTGCGCCAGCGCCCGCGCGGTCCCCTCCCCGCCCCCGAACGCGTAGGCGTCACCGAGTGTGCTGTACGTGGTGCCCGGGATGCGCACCTCCGTTGCGGGACTCACAGCGGCGAGTGCGGCCGGGCTCTTCGTAACGTCAGCCACCATGATGATCTGACCCATCACGTCGCCGTTCTCATCCGGACTTGCGGCCACGATCAGCACGCGGCCCAGATCTTCGGCGGCCACACCCCGGGGACCGATCACGCCCGCCCGGTTGAGCAGCACGGCGGCACCCGCGATCACGAGCACCGCGACCACGGCGATGATCACGGGATGCTGGGTGCGCCGATGCGCGACCGCCCGGCTCTTCTTCGCCACTACGGGGTCACCTCCAGGTACTTGAGCACGCCGCGGGCGATACCGTCGGCAAGACGGTCCTGATACTCCGCGGTGGCGAGCTGCTTGTCATCGTTGGGGTTGGAGAGAAAGCCCACCTCCACGAGCACGGAGGGCACGGTGGACCAGTTGAAGCCGGAGAGGTCGGAGCGGGCCTTGACCCCGCGGTCGGCCGCCCCGGCCGATGCGATCATCTCGGCGTGCACCACGCTCGCAGCCTTGAGGCTCTCCGCGCGGATGGGCGCAACCCAGTCGTTGCCGGCCGGGTAGAGCGTGGAGATGCCGCTGATATCCGCGTTGGTGTTGGAGTCGGCGTGCACGCGCAGGAAGAGGTCCGCGCCCGCCTCGTTGGCCACCTGCGCGCGCTGCGCGTTGGAGATGTCCACCGCTTCGGTGCTGCGCGTCATCACCACCGTGACGCCGTAGCGCTCGAGGCGCTCCTTGATCTTGAGCGCCAGCGCCAGGTTGAGCGCGTGCTCGGTCTGGCGGGTCACCACGCCGGTGGCACCCGCGGTGACCTTCGCCTTGGTCTGAGCCGAGCCCGGCCCCACCGGCTCCTGGCCGTTGTTGGCAGATGCCTGGTGCCCGGGATCGATGCAGACCACCAGGCCGTTGGCCGGTGCGGTGGTGGGCAGGAGCGCGCCCGCCGCGGCCGCAGCCACGGCCGCGGGATCGGCATACACGAGCTCCACGGTCGAGCCGGCCTTTGCCCGCTCGCCCGCAGATGGTGTCTGTGAGAGCACGACTCCCGGTGCCGCCTCGCCGGGCGGCGTGCCAACGGGCACCACCACGAAGCCCGCCACCGTGAGCAGGTGGGTGGCTTCGGCGAGCTGCATGCCCACGAGAACGGGCACCTCGATCGGCACGGTGGAGGTGGACTCCTTCGCGAGGATCGTCTGCGAGGTGTCCTCGGCGGCGAGTGGCACGGCCGGAGCGGCGCTCTCGGCAACACGCGCAGAGTGCAGGACCACCGCGGCGCCGCCGGATACCGCAAGCAGTACCGCCGCCGTGCCAAGGGCGACAAGCACGTAGACGCGCTTGCGCTTACCGCGCAGGCGCTGCATCCGCTCGAGTCTGCTTCGCTTGGTCACTGGCAACGTCCCGGGGGGTTGTGTGGTGCTGGGCCCGGCAGTGGCCGGTCCACGCCGCACATTCTAGCAGAGGGCATGCGCGAGACCGGGGATGCGCACCTCTCAGGCGTCACTCTCGCCCGCCGCGGATCGGTATCGTTCCACGACCCCGGGGTTCGCATCGTTGCGCACTGAGCCAGGCACCCATTCGCCCGGGTTCCCACATCTGCTAACAGCGGCGTTTGCGTTCTTGCGAACTCGGCAACTACGACCTCCCCCACCCGGTCGCAGATCTGCGAACTCCTCCGCCCGGAACACGTGATGACGAAGAGGCCCCCGCGTGCACGGGGACCTCTCGAAGAAGCGATGTGGTGGGCCCGGCAGGATTCGAACCTGCAACCAAGGGATTATGAGTCCCCTGCTCCACCATTGAGCTACGGGCCCGGGCTGGTGTCTCGATGCGTCTGTCGCCAACTCGCACATGATACCAGCATCCTGCACGCGGGACGCCCCCGCACGCACGTGGTGCCGCCCCACCCGGGACGGCACCACTGCGACTCACTCGCTCATAGGCCTCAGCGAACGTACAGGCCAAACGGAACCGCGTAGAACGCGATCCCATCGTAGTGATACGTGTCGCGGAGCTGGATCTGGACGACCGCCTTCTCCACAGCGGAGATCGTATAGAAGTGCGATCCGTTCTTCATGTTGTAGAAGCGGTACACCGGCAGGAGCGGCGCGTAGTCGCTCTCCGCCGCATACGCCTCGAATCCAACACCGTCGTACGTGAAGATCGTCGGGTACTTGCTCTTCACTATGTCGACCTCGGCGGATGAGACGGTGTAGAAGTGCGAGCCGGACACCACGTTGTAGAACCGGTGCACGGACGCGCGGGCCGGCTCGTACTCCGATGAGAACCAGCCGGGCTCGAAGATCGAGAACGCGGGGCCCTCGTAGGTGTAGATGGTCGGCCATGTCGCGGTGACTATGTCACGCTCAGCGGCCGACGACGTGTAGAAGTGAGCGCCGGTGCGCTGATTGTAGAAGCGGTAGACGACGACCTCACCGTACTGCTCCTGCCCGAACGCAGGAGCCGCCACTGCCAGAACGGCCGCCAGCATGGCCGCTACGATGATCCACGTGAACGCTCGTACTCGTGCCCTGTGCATCGCGCCTCCTCGGTTCAGTGCGATCGACATGCCACGTGCTCAGTTCTTAATTGAATGACTTGTAGGCGCTCAGCGCATAGAACGCGACGCCCTCAAACCGGTACGTATCCGCGCAGTACAGCTGAACCAGGGCCTTCTCTTCGGGCGAGATGGTGTAGAAGTGAGAACCGTTGTACTTGTGGTAGAAGCGATAGACAGGCATCAGCGGCAGGTCATCCGATGGCCCGGTGTACGCCGCAAAGGCGATGCCGTCGTACGTGAAGGTCGTCGGGTACGCGCTCATCACCATCTCGGCCTCCGCCGACGACATGGTGTAGAAGTGCGAGCCGTTGCGCACATTGTAGAAGCGGTACACGGGCGTGGTGGGGTCCACCGGGGATACCCCCGCGGTGTCGACCACATCCTCCTCAAGGTACCAGTCGTACAGGTAGAACGCCGTCCCCTCGTAGGTGTAGATGGTCGGCCATGTGGCGAAGACTATGTCACGCTCGGCCACCGAAGCGGTGTAGAAGTGCGCACCCGTACCCTGATTGTAGAAGCGGTAGACAGTCGTGGTGGGCGCCCTCTTAGCGTAGGCCGTCGCCGGAGCCACCACGACGGTAGCCAGAAGCACACCGACGATCAGAGCGGCTACTGCACGAGCTCTCGTCATTCGTCGCATCACTTCCCCCTCAACGTTCATCGCCCAACCTGTGACTATCATCGCAGTACAGGTGCCAGCGGTCGAGAGCCTCTACTCAGGCTCGGCCCGTATCGAGACATCTCACCGTTGCGGACCGTCGATGCGAACCGTATAATCGCAATCCGCGCCACCTGCGGTGCGACCGATATTCCTCGGTAGCTCAATTGGCAGAGCATCCGGCTGTTAACCGGAGGGTTGTAGGTTCGAGTCCTACCCGAGGAGCCACAACGAACACACGAAGGCCCCGCATCCGTGGGGCCTTCGTCGCATCTCCGGCACCCCGCGCGCGTTGCGCCGCACGTATTCCGGGACCCGAAAGGGGTAAGTACACGGTGTTCTGTGTCGTCTTCGAGGAGCCCCGATGTCCGTTGCCGTGATCGTTGTCGTGGATGACGACCCTTCAAGCCGCTATCTCATGCAGACGCTGCTCAAAGCCGCCGGTCACGAGGTCCTGACCGCCGAAGACGGCGTGGAGGCGCTCGAGGTCGCACGGTACAACGCGCCGGACCTCATCATCACCGACATCCTCATGCCACGCATGGACGGCTACCAGCTCTGCCGCGAGTGGCGTGCAGACCCTACGCTGAGCACGCTCCCCTTCGTCTTCTACACCGCCAACTACGCCGAAGACGACGACGAGAAGTTCGCCCTCAGCCTCGGCGCCGACCGCTTCTTGCGCAAGCCCATGAAGCCGTCTGAGCTCATCGAGGAGATCGAGGTGCTTCTGCACGAGTCGAGGGGAACGGTCCCGGCGCAGAGACCGGTGAAGGAGGACGAGACGCGCGTCCTCAAGGAATACAACGCACGGCTCGTCCACAAGCTCGAAGACCAACTCACGGAGCTGCACGAGATCAACGACGTTCTCACCGACATGGTGAACGGCACCGTACGGGCGATCGCCAAGCTCACCGAAGCGCGCGACCCGTACACCTCCGGCCACCAGGAGCGCGTCGCAGCGATCGCCGTGGCGATAGCCGCCCGTCTCGGACACGATGCGAAGTTCCGCGAGGGCATCCGCATCGCCGGGCTGCTCCACGACATCGGCAAGATGTACGTGCCTGCCGAGTTCCTCACCAAGCCGCGCCGGCTCACCGAGGCCGAGTTCGCGATCATCAGGATGCACCCGCAGGTGGCACACGATGTCCTGACGGGCATCCGCTTCCCCTGGCCGGTGGCTGAATTCGTGGTGCAACATCATGAGCGCCTCGACGGCAGCGGTTATCCGGCGGGCCTGAAGGGCGACGCGATCACGCTCGGCGGGCGCATCCTCGCGGTCGCCGATGTGATCGAGGCGATGTCCTCGCACCGGCCGTACAAGACCGCCGTGGGCGTCGCCGCCGCACTCGACGAGATCGAAGGCGGCGCGGGCACGCTCTACGATCCCGACGTGGCGGCCGCGGCGATCGCGCTGTTCGAGGAGGACAAGTTCGAGATCCCGCCGGCCTCGGCCGAGCCGGCTTTCGCGAGCTACTCCAAGTAGTCCTTGAGCCGACCCGAGCGGCTCGGGTGGCGCAGCTTGCACAGCGTCTTGCTCTCGATCTGCCGGATGCGCTCGCGCGTGACGCCAAACTCCTGGCCGACCTCCTCGAGCGTGCGCGGCCGCCCGTCGGTGAGCCCGAAGCGGAGTTCGATCACCCTGCGCTCACGCTCGGTGAGCGAATCGAGCACCATGCCGAGCTGCTCCTGCAACAGGCTGAAGCTCGCGGCATCCGGGGGCGCGATCGCCTCTTCATCCTCGATGAAGTCGCCAAGCTGGGAGTCGCCCTCCTCGCCGATGGGCGCGTGAAGCGACACGGGCTCCTGGCTCATCTTCATGATCTCGCGCACGCGCTCGGCGGACAGCTCCATCTTCTCGCCGATCTCCTCCACGGACGGGTCGCGCCCGAGGTCGTGCACGAGCTCGCGCCTGGTGCGCGAGAGGCGGTTCATCGTCTCCACCATGTGCACGGGGATGCGGATCGTGCGGGCCTGGTCGGCGATCGAACGCGTGATGGCCTGGCGGATCCACCACGTGGCGTACGTGGAGAACTTGAAGCCCCTCGTGTGGTCGAACTTCTCGGCGGCGCGGATGAGGCCGAGGTTGCCCTCCTGGATGAGGTCGAGCAGGTGCATACCGCTGCCGGCGTACCGCCGCGCGATCGAGACAACGAGGCGGAGATTGGCCTGCACGAGGTGGCTCTTCGCGCGATGGCCGTCGGCGATCACGCGGGCGAGCTTCCGGCCTTCCTCGGGCGTGAGGCCCGCCGCGCCGGCGGAGTTGAGGCGCTCTTGCGCGAGCAGCCCCGCCTCCATGCGCTTCGCGAGCTCGACCTCCTCGGGACCCCGCAGCAAGGGCACTCTGCCGATCTCACGCAGGTATGCCCGAACCGGGTCCGTGCTCGTTTCTGTTCTCATGCGCGGCACTCCCTCTCACCGGATGCGGTACAGCGAAGGCTTGATACCACGCCGCAGCCAACCGACAACAGACTTGTTCTCTTGCGCGATCCGTGCAGATAATCGAACAGGCCCGCCGATCAGCGGGCCTGTCGCATGTCCCGGGACTGTGCGCGGTCCGCAACTACTCCAGGTAGTCCTTGAGGCGGCTCGAGCGGCTCGGATGCCGCAGCTTGCACAGCGTCTTGCTCTCGATCTGCCGGATGCGCTCGCGGGTCACGCCAAACTCCCGACCGACCTCCTCGAGCGTCCGCGGATGCCCGTCCTCGAGCCCGAACCGGAGCTCGATCACCTTGCGCTCCCGCTCGGAGAGCGAATCGAGCACCTTGGCGAGCTGCTCCTGCAGCATGCTGAAACTCGCGGCGTCCGGCGGCACGACAGCCTCGCCGTCCTCGATGAAGTCGCCCAGCTGGGAGTCTTCCTCCTCGCCGATAGGCGTCTCGAGCGAGACCGGCTCCTGGCTGATCTTGAGGATCTCGCGTACACGCTCGGCGGTCATCTCCATCTTCTCGCCGATCTCCTCCGGGGTGGGCTCGCGCCCGAGCTCCTGGAGCAGCTGACGCTGGATGCGGATGAGCTTGTTGATCGTCTCCACCATGTGCACGGGGATGCGGATGGTGCGGGCCTGGTCCGCGATGGCGCGCGTGATGGCCTGGCGGATCCACCACGTGGCGTACGTGGAGAACTTGAAACCCTTCTCGTAGTCGAACTTCTCAACCGCGCGGATGAGGCCGAGGTTACCCTCCTGGATAAGGTCCAGGAACAGCATTCCGCGCCCCACATAGCGCTTGGCGATCGAGACCACGAGGCGCAGGTTGGCCTCCACGAGCTGTTTCTTCGCATCCACGCCGATGCGCTCGAGGCGCTCAAGGCGGCGGGTCTCGGCCCGGTCGAGCTTGATGCCCTTCTCGGCGGCCTCATCGAGCTGGTCCACCGCGAGCAGACCCGCCTCGATCTTCATGGCAAGATCGACTTCCTGGCGGGCGGTGAGCAGTGGGACCTTGCCGATCTCCTTGAGGTACATCCGCACGGGGTCGCTCGTGAGCGGCGCCGAAGCCATGGCATCGGCCTTACGACGCGGCTTGCGCTTGGCTGCGGCCTTGGCGGGCTTGGCCACCGCGACAGCCTCGGCGACCGCGTCTTCCGGCACGTCCTCGACCACCGCGTCCGGATCGACGGCTTCGTCATGCGGCACGTCGTCGATGTCCACGTCGGAAACGTGCTCGTCGGCGATCTCGATGCCGCTCTTCTGGAAGAAGGAGTAGATGTTCTCGAACTGCTCCTCGTTGAGGTCGATGTCCGAGAGCGCGCCCTGGATCTCCTCATCGGTGAGGTTGCCCTTGGACTTGCCCATCTTGGCGAGCGTCTTGACCGCCGAGAGTTCGAGTTCGGGCGCTGTCTTGCCCGCGGCGTCTTTGGCCGCCGCAGGAGCCTTTCGCGCCGTGGTCTTCGCCTGAGACCCGGCCGGGGTCTTGACGGCCTTCACGGGCGCCTCAGCGGCCTTGGCGGGTGCCTTGGCGGGGGTCTTGGCAGGCTTCGCGGGCGCCTCAGTGGCCTTGGCGGGCCTGGCGGGTGCCTTGGCGGGCTTCGCCGGGGCTTCCTCGGCCGGAGCCGGGGCCTTCGCTGCCTTCTTCGGTGCCGCGGTGGCCTTGGCGGCCGGTGCGGACGCGTCCACGCTCTTCTTGGGTGCAGCCGTCACTTAGGTGTGCTCCATCTCGCCGTCGTTCGAACCCGCCTCGCGTGCCTTCACAGCCTGCTGTGCACGCTGCAACTCCGCGATCTCGCCGAAGAGGCGGTCGTACGTCTCCGGATCGTGCTTCGGATCGAGTTCACGCAGTTCGTTCTTCTTAATGAGTATTAGACGTCCGAGTGCAAACTCCTTGACCCGGGCGACCACTTCACGAAACGCGTATTCTACTTGTTCCACTTCGCGGGCGTCCACCAACCACCCCGACACGAGTTCCGCGGATTCCTTGTCGGAGCGCGCCACAGCGGCGTACAGGTCGTCTCCCACCGCTGCCCCCGCATCGATGATGGCCCCGAGCAATCGCTTCGCCGTCTCGTCGGCCACAGCACCTTCCGCAAGCAAATCCCGTGCCCCGGCCCGCACGCGCGGCGATATCGCCGCCAGTCGGGCCAACTCCATCTCGGCCTTCTGCTCCACCGTGCGCACCGCCACGGGCCTCACCGCTGGCGTGACCTGCTGCGAGGAGTCCCCCGGCGACCGCTGCGCCCGTGGTGCGGGCACGGCACGCTGCACGGTGGTGAAGTCGGTCTGCAGCCGCCCGGCTATGTAGCCCATGTAGTCCTTGCCCAGAAGCGAGTCGCGCACGGGCGTGAGGACCGCTGCCGCATCGGCGAGCGCGGCGCTCCTCCCCTCGGGACGCGACAGGTCGTGCGCCTCGAGCCGGCTGTCGATCGCGAAGCGCAGGAGCGGCTGTGCGCCCTCGATCATCGCGCGCATCGCCTCGGCACCCTCGGCCGCCACGTAGTCCGCCGGGTCCATGCCGCCGGGGATGAGCGCCACGTCGAGTGCGATCTGGCCGCTCCCGGCCTCGGGCGTGATGCTCCAGTCCAGGAACTCCACCGCACGGAGCGCCGCGCGCCTGCCGGCCTCGTCGCCGTCGAAGAGGTACACCACGCGCCTGCCGAACCGCCCGAGCAGCTTCACGTGCCGCTCGGTGAGGGCCGTTCCGAGTGTGGCCACCGCGTTGTCGATACCCGCCTCGTGAAGTGCGATGACATCCGTGTAGCCCTCCACGACCACGGCCGTGCCGCTCGTGACGATGTTGTTGCGCGACCGGTCGAGCGCGTAGAGGTTCGCGCTCTTGTGGAAGATCGGCGTCTCCTGCGAGTTGAGGTACTTCGGCTCGCCTGTGCCCACCACGCGACCGCCGAACGCGATCGTGCGGCCGTGGAGGTCGGTGATCGGGAACATGATCCTGCCGAAGAAGCGGTCCTTCGTGCGCGGGCCATCGGCGAGCGCGACGTTGGCCTCGATCATCTCCTCGCGCGTGAAGCCCGCCCCGGTGAGGTGGCTCACGAGCGCGTCACGCGCGGACGCCGCATAGCCGAGGCGCCAGCGCTTGGCCACCTCGGAGCCGAAGCCACGCCGCGCGAGATACTCACGCGCCTCGGTGGCCCCGCCCGTGCGGGAGGTGGTGAGCTGCTGGTGGAAGAACTCCGCAGCGGTCTCACATACGGCCACCAGGCGCTCCTTGCGGCCTGCGGGGATGCCTCCCCCGCCCTCCTCCACGATATCGATGCGCGCACGTTCGGCCAGGCGCCTGATGGCGTCGGGGAACTCGAGGTTCTCGGCCTCCATCACAAAGCCGAAGGCGTCGCCGCCCCGGTTGCAGCCGAAGCAGTGCCACAGCTGCGTGGTGGGGTCGATCTTGAAGCTCGGCGTCTTCTCACCGTGGAACGGGCAGTTGCCCCAGAACAGGCGCCCCTTCTTCTTGAGGACGACGGTTTCGGAGACGAGCGAGACCAGATCGGTGGCGTCACGGACGCGCGCGACGTCTTCGTCGGATATGCGGCCCATGAAACCTCCTTAGGGGAATACCTGTCTACGTGCCGATGAGGCGCGAAAGTTGCAGAACAACCATGGTACCAGGGTAGGCGGCACGCGCGGAGCGGACCGTGTACGCAGCATCACAGAAGTGCATTCCCGACTTTCCACCTGAACGAGTGTTACCCTGTCTTGTATCCGACACGCGATGATTTCCGGAGGTCGTCTGCATGAGCAAGGTTCTCTTCGTGACACCACCCTACAAGTGCTGGGGCCAGCAGATGATCGGCAACTGGCCGCCTCTCCACCTCGTATATCTCGCCGGCGCGGCGCTCGCGGCCGGTCACGAGGCCAAGATCTACGACGCGATGTACAAGGACACCTCGCACGAGGAGATCCGCCATCAGGTGGAGACGTACCGGCCTGACGTGGTCATGTCGCTCGACTACCTCCCGGTGACCGGTGCTATCTCGACATGCACCGTGCCGGCCGCGGTGGAGGCGCTGCGCACCGCCAAGTCCGTCGACCCGAAGATCGTCACGCTCATCGGCGGACCGCACCCGACGTTCATGTACGAGGAGATGTTCGCCGAGGACGACACGCCGGTGGACATCATCTTGCGCGGCGAGATGGAAGAGACGCTGGCCGAGCTCCTCACGGCACTCGAGAACGGCACGCCGCTCGATGACGTGCGCGGCATCGCCTTCAAGCGCGACGGCGAGGTCGTGGCCACCACACAGCGGCCGCATATCGCCGATCTCGACACGCTCACGCCCGCGTGGCACCTGCTCGAGTGGGAGGACTACCACTACAACATCGATCCATGGGGCCGTATGGCCTCGATCCTCACCTCTCGCGGCTGCATGATGGGTTGTTCGTTCTGCAGCCAGCGCGTCTTCTGGCGCGGCGAGTGGCGCGCGCGCGATCCGCACAAGGTCCTCGAGGAGATCCGGCACCTCGTGGAGGAGTACAAGGTCGAGTTCATCACGATGATCGACGCGTACCCCACGCGGGACCGCGAGCGTTGGGAGACGATCCTCGACCTGCTGATCGAGGCGGACCTCGGCGTGTACCTGCTGATTGAGACCCGCGTGGAGGACATCATCCGCGACGAGGACATCCTGTACAAGTATCACGACGCGGGTATCATGCACATCTACCTCGGCCTCGAGACGTCGACCGACGAGCTGCTCAACAGCCTCAACAAGGGCACCACGATCGACATGAACGAGCACGCGGTGACGCTGCTCAAGCAGCACGACATCATGATCGAAGCTTCGTTCATGATCGGCTTCCCGGAGGAGACCTGGGACTCCATCAAGCAGACCGCGGCGATGGCGGCGCGTCTCAACCCCGACATCGCGGTCTTCCCCGTTCTCACGCCGATGCCGTACACGGCGCTGTGGGACGACGTCCACGACCGCATCCGCGTGTGGGACTACTCGCAGTACAACATCTCCACACCGATCATCGAGCCGTACGCGATGTCACTGAACGACGTGATGATCGCCCTCGGCAAGTGCTACATGACCTTCTACGCCAACAAGATGAGCGAGATCCTGGCGCTTCCCGAAGGCTTCAAGCGCAGCTACATGCTATCCGCGATGAAGGTCATGATGCGCGACTACGGCGAGCACTTCGACTTCCTCGGCATCGGCATGGCGAAAGCCGGCGAGATGCCCAAGAAGATGGCCGACGCGATGAAGGCGATGGGTGGCGGGAAGTCCGCCGAGTAGCGGGGACGGCTCCGCGCCACACATCAGGAATGCACGACGAGGCGCCTCTTTCGAGGCGCCTCGTTCGTTGTGCGGACCGGATGAACCGTAGGCTCAGAGGTCCTTGCCAAGACCGCCGATCCCCGCGTGCGTGGTGTCGAACACCGCGGGGATACCCACGAGCGTGAAGAGCGAGAGCGGCATGGCCGCGATGGCCACCCATGCGAGCCGCTGGCCGTGCCACCCGAGCGTGTAGCGCAGGTGCAGGTACACCGCGTAGATGATCCAGACGATCAGACTCCAGGTCTCGACCGGGTCCCAGCCCCAGTAGCGGCCCCACGCCTCGTTCGCCCAGATGGCGCCCGTGACGATCATGATCCCCCAGAAGAAGAACCCCACCAGCACGTAGCGGACCGTGAGGTTCTCCAGAGCGTCCTGTGCGGGAAGCTTCTCGAACCGACGGGCCCACTCGCCGGTCTTGGAGCGCTCGCGCACCACGTAGGCGATGGCCAGGCCGAACGAGATCACGAACGCGCCGAACGCCAGGTTCGCGAAGGCGACGTGTAGGCCGAGCCACACGCTGGTGAGCTTCCCGGTCATCGGCACCTCGGTGCCCTGCGCGAGCATGGCGCCGCCGAGGAGCAGGAGCGCCACCGGCATCACGCCGATACCCGCGCTCGCAAGCCGCGGCTGCCGCCATGCGAGGAGCACGAAGGTGGCCACGACGAACACGACAAGCGCCGCAGCGACCTCGTAGAAGCCCAGGTACGGCCCGTGGCCCACGCGCACCCACCGGATCCCCAGGGCCGTGAGCTGGAATGCGAGCCCCACCGCACCCACGGCGGTGGCCCTGGCGATGAGCTTCTCCTTGCCGAACACGACCCCGATGCCTGAAAGAGCTGTGGCGGCCGCGTACAACAACAGGGTGGCCCAGGTGACAAGGACCTCGGCGGTCACGATGCACTCCCTTCGGCGGCGCTAAGTGCGCGGCGCAACTCGTCTTCGATCTCCCCGCGGCTGGTGGTGTGCATCCGCCACAGACGCATGCGAACGGACAGGCGGCGTCCGTCTGGCCCGTCCTCGATGCGTGCTGCCAGCAACACCTGGCGTACCAGCGTCGCGACGCCCAGACCGATCATGGCGAGCACGCCCGCCACAAGCAGCGGCGGTACGGAATGGTCGTCCACCACCTGCAGCCGGGCGTAGTAGTCCACCGCCAGCACCTGCAGACTGCCACCGGTGGGGACCTCGATCGTCTGCCCGGGCTCGACCTCGGCATCTAGGGCGGTCGTGCCATCAGCGGCTATGATCACCACGTGTGCGCGCGGTACGTCAGGCACGCGACCGAGAAACCCTTCGGCCACTCGATCGAGGGGCACGGTAACGAGCAACTGGTACGAGGCCCCGTCCGGCCCGCTCAGCGTGAGCGCCGAGATGGGCGCGGTCCCGTCCTTGCTGTTCCCGCTGAAGTCGATCAGCTGGGTGGCCCGCTGGGTCACATCGCCGGCCGGGTCGATGAGCGCAACCGTTGCCGACAGACCGTAGTCCACCGGATAGATGGCGAGCGAGCCCCGCTTCAGGGTGTGGTTGGGGTAGACGAGCTGCGACTCCAGCACGTCGCCCTCACCGTTCAGGATAGAGACCGTGGGCGTCGGTCCGTGGTGGATCTCGTTCTCGCCCTCGCCCGTGCGGTAGTCCAGGTCGAAGGCATCGACGCGTATCCGGCGGTTCACGCCCTGCCATCGGTAGAGCGGGCCTGCCTCCAGTTCGCCGTACGCTTCGGCCCTGTCCTCCACGGTCTGCCCTACGGCCACCCCCATCTGCCCGGATGACCGGGCAAGACTGCCGAGCACGATGAGGACGATGATCGCCACGAGCGACCAGTGGAAGACGCCCGTGCCCCACACCGACCACGCCGGAGAGACCGAGAGCAGCGAATGGTCGCCGCGCTTCGTCGGGATGCCGAGCCGGTCCAGTGTGTCGCCGGCAATGCGGATCGCGTCGGCCGCATCCAGCGCGGGATCGAGCGCGATCTCAAGGTCGGGGGCTGACCCGGCGAGCGCTGAACCGGTCTTCGCGGCCTCTCGCAACGTCTTGCTCCGTCGCCATGCCGCACCCGTGCGCTGCCAGGCACACACGGCGGTCGTAAGGGCGAGGAACACCCCGACCACTATGAACGGGAGTGCCGTGAAGGCCTGATGTAGTCCGAGCGCGGAGACGACCGGCTCGAGCGCCGGATTGGCGGCCGCCCACGCCGCGATGTCGGGGGCGTCAGCAGCGCCCTGGGGTACGAACGAACCCAGCACGCCCCAGAGGCCCACGAACGCCATCAAGACGATCGCGAGCCGCGGCGAAGACAGGAAGCGGACCGTCTTGCGGAGGATCGTCCCTCTCACTCGACCGGCCCCAGCGCCTTGGACTGGATATCGTCGACGACCCAGTCATCACCCACCGGGACCACGGTGTACGTCGTGTCGTAACTCACCTCGTACGGGCCGCTGATGAGCTCGCCGGGCTTCGTGATGGAGATGTAGCTATAGGTCCAGGTCTCCTTCACGGGAATACGGACGCGCTCCGCGTCCTCTATCGGCTTGCCGAAGGTGATGGACTTCAGCTTCTGGTCGATGAGGCGACCCTTCTGGATGTTGTACTGCACGTACGCATCCACATGGACTTCCTGGTTCGAGCTCATCGTGGGCAGAGCCACGGCCGACTGGGCGATGCGATAGGCGTACGATGTCCAGTCGAGATACGAGCGCACCGCCGACTCAGGGTCCGAGAGGTCCATACCGTCAGGCTCACTCGCGAGTGCCTCTTCGGTGATCTGGATGTCGACTGCAGGACCCGCCATGGCAGAGCCTACGGTGGCGGACGTCTCGGTGCTCTCGGTGGCCTCATCGTCACCGGAACCACGCCCGGCCAGGACCACAACTGACACGGCGAGCACGAGCCCGAGGACGAGGATCGCCCCGACGAGGACGGCCCGCCGATTCATATGGGTTTCAGTCAGGTCCGGCTGGGGCACTGTGATCTCCACCATTCTGGCAGTAGGCCTTCGGATCAGAAGAAGATCTCGTATAGATCGGTCGTGCCTTGTACAGCGACGAGCATCCAGCGCTGGCCCGTACGGCGCATACGCAGCTGCACGGTCTGGTCTCCACCTTCGGCGGGCACCGTCACGCTCACGAGCGCCTCGTCGTCACCGACATACTCTATCTCGCCCACGCCATCTTCGAGAAGCGTGCCGAGCAGGGTTCCCTCAGCGACAACAGTGCCATCTTCGGCGGCGGCCTGGAGAGTCTCGACGAACTGCCGGGCGAACGTCTCCTGCATCGCCCCCGAGGGGAATCCATCACCGTGCATGTCGGGTGACGCAGCCGCGCCCGGAGAGGAGTCCTGGCCGGGCAACGTGGCCAGCAGGGACTCCGCGAAGACCAGGCCGACGGCCTCGGCGTCCATGTACGTTCGCATACCTGTCCAGTCGGCGCCTTCGGCTGCCTCAGCCAGGAGCATGGCAGAGCCCTCGGGCGTATCGGCGCTCGGCGCCTGCTGGCAGCCGGCCGCGATAGCGAGGCACAGCACCAGGCCGATCAGCAACGTGCGTCGTACGGTCATCGGTCCTCACCACTCATCTCGATCGTCAACCTGTTCTCGGGCGAGGTCGGGGGCGGGCATCACTGCCCGCCCCCTGCCTTGCACCTACCGTCAGTGACGGCAGCGTGCGATCCCACCATCAGATACTACTGGTGGCAGGACTCGTCGCACTTCATCTTGCCGGCGACCTCAGGAGCACAATCGATGATCTCCGGGTCGTACGCGCCGGCACCGCCGTGGCAACCACCGGTCAGGCAGGTCGCAACGCTCGGATCGAGCGTGCCGGGGATGGTCGTACTCGGCCAATCAGCCGGAGTCGCCTTCCATGCGTTGATGAGCTCGGCGAGCTTTGTCACGCAGTCGAACACGAGCTTGCCGCAGCGATCGCTACCAGCGTCGCCAAGGCTGCCCGCAAACTGCGTCTGCACCCACGCACCTTCAGACCCACCAGCGGCCTCGGTCCAACGACCGTGCGATGAGTGGCACAGGAGTGACTTCGGCACCGCCTGCGGAGCGTTGTTCTTCGGGATCTGCTTACCGGTAAGCGTCCAGCCACCGGCTGCGTATGCGGTATACGCGGCGTTGCTCGGGAACGCGAAGCCCTCGTACCAGGCCATGTACGCGTCCTTGACGCTCGTCGGAGCTCCGACCGCGGCGAGCAGTGCCGACCCGGCGTTCGGGCCACCACAGATGCTGCGCCATGCGTTCACGCCGCCGCCACCGTAGTTGAAGATGCCACGCGGGATCTGGTTGTACAGAGTGCTCGGGTAGTTCGCTGCGAGTTGGCCAATCACGGGCCACCAGGTTCCCTCGCTTCAACCAGTCTGCCCAAGGGCGCTGTGAACGCCCTTGTAGATCTCATAGCCGTGCTTCGCGGCTGCCTCGACATTCAGCGGCATCCACGGCGTGAGCGCAGCCGCGGCGGCGCTGAGCGTGCCAGCCGGCGTCGCAACTGCGGGCGCGACCCCGGCCACCGCCGGAAGTGCCGCAGCAGCTGCCACCGCTGCAGTTCCTCCAAGGAACTGCCTACGGGTGAGCTTGCTTGTTTCCATTGTTCACTCTTCCTCTCAGTACCCGTCACAACGGAGCGATTCGTCAACGAACCCTGTATGGAGGGGCGGAGTAGTACCCGCCCCTCCAGTTGTGGGGCTATGGCGCAGAGTAATCGGCGCGATAGTCGTCTACATAGTTGGAGCTGTTCGTGATGATCCTCACGTTGTCGCCGTCACGCTCTTGCACCGCGTGGTAGTGATGGCCGCAACCTTCGCAGGTGTAGCGGTCCCACACAGCGGCACCGTTCAGCATGTTAGTCGGGCCACCGGCCGGCCAGGTGAGAGCACCCATGCCGTTGTAGCCGGTCGCCGGATTGATCAGCATCGCGGTGCCCTCGACCGCATCCGTGCCAAGCACGTCCGGGTCGCGGTACGGTGCACGGTCACCCTCGATGGCACCTGCGTGAATGCCGTTGACGGTGGCGTTCCAGCCCGTGTTCACCAGCAGACGCGGGGTCTTCCAGCCGTGCGGGATAGCAACGTGGCAGTTCACGCACTGCGCGGAACCGTCGTTGGTGTCCTGGTGGTGGCTGGAGTGCGCCGTGTTGGAGGATCCGATCGCGGCCGTGTTGACCGTGCTGGTCGCCGACTGCGTGTACACCGTGTAACCGGCGTTCAGCGTCTTCGGATCCGACGTGTTCGTGAGAGCCTGCTCAGGAGTAGCGGGATCGCCATCCGCGTTCAGGAACACGCTCCAGCCGGTGTTGCGGCTGATGGTCGTGTAGAACGGCGTGAATGTGAAATCGTAGCTCTCCAGGTAGAACTGACCACTACCGGTCGACATCAGCGGCAGCGGCACGCCAAAGGTCGTACCGGAGGCGTAGTTCTGCAGGTCGTGGCACTTGGAGCAGATCAGCCCCATGCCACTCGAATACGTCTGCGTCTCCTTGACCAGCGTGGAGCGGAGCTTGATGCCGGACGGATACTGCGCCACGTCCTTCGTCAGCTCGGCGTACGAGAAGTCCGCCGGGTAGTCGGGATCGATGGCCCAGTTGTCGTTCGCGCCGTGCGGACCTGCCGCGGCAAAGCCGGTGTGGCAGTCTTCACACGTCACGACGGAGTCCGACGCCAGGTACATCGCGTCTGTGGGGGCCGCAGAATCGCCATCCTCCCAGAACACGTTGACACTCGGGAACGTCCAGACATCCGTGACAGCATTGCCGTCCGTACCGGTCAGGATCCCACTGAAGTCCTCCGTGGCACCGATGGTGCCGAAGGTGGTGGTGTTGTGACCGGACGCAGCGACCCAGCTCTCCGCGTGGTGCGCGGAGACGCCGTCTGCGAAGCCGTGCGGTGCCATGCTGCCCTCGTGGCAGTCGGCACACTCGCCAGCCGCAGCCGTCGTCGCGCCCATCAAGCCGAAGCCCTCACCAACGAGGTCATCGTACGCGTGGCACACACAGCCCGCGTGCGCATCCTTCACGTGAAGATCGACCGCGCCCACAGTGAGCAGGTTCGATCCGTGGCAGGACACGCATGAGGAGCTGACGTCACCATCGACGCCGGCCTCAAACGCAGTGTGGGAATCCACGTGATACGGGTAGGTCGTGGACGCGTCCATCGCGGGACCATGGCAGTCCTCGCACGCGGTCTTGCCCTCGGCCTCGCCATACTCGTGGCAAGAGCAGTAGTTGTGCTCGCTGACGCCGGTCACGGGGTTGCCTGCCGGCAGTACGGCCATGAGATCCTCACCGTGGCACGCCACACAACCGGCGCTGTTCGCGGCGATCGCATCCTGAACAACGGCGTGCGCATCAACGTGATACGGATAGGCCGCGTTCGGATCCATCGGATCCTCGTGGCAGTCGAGGCACTCGGTGTCTCCAGCCTCAAGCAGCGGAGCCATCATGTCGTTGTAGTGCGTCTCCGTGTGGCAGCTGCAGCCGACAGGAGTGTGCGCAACGGCGATATCGGTGCTGTGGCATGCCGTGCAGCCACCGCTGTTGTCGCCCGACGCATCGAACGTATCGTGATACATGTGCGTATCCTCGAGCGTCATGCCGCCTGCGCCGTGGCAGTCGGAGTCGAAGCAGGTGAGCGTCGGCTCGACACCAGAAGCGTGGCATGCGGCACAACCGGGGTTCTTCGCCCAGGTGTTGTGCAGCAGGGTGACATCGCTCTTCTGCGCGCCGCCGTAGGTGACGTGGCACCCGACGGTGTAGCAGAACCCGACGACCTTGTGCACGTCAGCGCCAAGGGCCGGGTGGATGTCCGCATAGCCGTCGTGGCAGCTCGCGCACTCAGTGGACGGCGTGACGCCATCGGCGTGGCATGCAGCGCAGCTCGGCGGGGTCTCGCCATTGGACAGCATCGTGTCGTGGATAACGCTCACGTCGTTGTCGTGGCAGCCCGCGTCCGTGCAGGTCTCGGCTGAGCCATCGTGAGCGCCGGGGAGACCGTCGTGGAACGGCTTCTCGGGCGCGTAGTGACAATCCGCGCAGTCGAAGCTCGGCGTGATACCGGTGCCGTGGCATGCAACGCAGCCGGGACCTTCGTGAAGCGTCATCAGGTCACCGCTGTGGCACACCGTGCACTCCTCGATGTCCGGCTCAGCATGAACCGAGACGATCGTGAAGTTCGCGATGTGGTGGGTCTCCACGTTGCCGGCCTTGTCCACCGACCAGTACTCGATCGTGTGCGTGCCCTGAGAGCTCGCGTACGCGATCGTGCCCTCTGCGACGCCCAGGCTGTCGAGGTTGTAGTACGTACGGTCCACACCCGTGCCGCCGGCGTTGTCGACCGCAAAGAAGCGGATCGTCGCCAGACCACGGTAGACCGACTTGAGGTCGGTCGTCGTGGTAGGCGCCGTGACATCACCGGTCGGAGGCGTCGGGCCCGCAGTGTAGGCCAGGTAGAAGGCGGGGCCTTCGTATCTGTACACCCCGCTCATCGTGTTAAGCACGATGGTCTTCTCTGCCTCACTGGCGGTGTAGAAGTGCCCGCCGACCTTGGTGTTGTAGAACCGGTACACCGGGATGTTCCCGGTAGCGTTCAAGCTGACGTTGTAGGCAACGCCTTCGTAGTTGAACGTCGTCGCCATGGTGGTCAGGACGAGGTTCTTCTCCGTCTCGCTAGCGGTGTAGAAGTGGGTGCCAGTGACTTTGTTGTAGAAGCGATAGAGCGGAGCGTTCATCTGCGGGTTGTCGGTCTCAAGTTGGTAAGCGACACCCTCAAACGAATATGTTCCGCCCATTGTGGCCAAGACATTGGCCTTCTCTGTCTCACTGGCGGTGTAGAAGTGTGTCCCGGCCTTCGTGTTGTAGAAACGATAGACCGGAGTCAGTGTAGCTCCCAGCGCTATCGCCGGAACACTCACTGCGAGAGCCAGGCACACTACGCTGATCAATACTCGCCAGCGTAGGGGCCCGCTTCCCCTTCTCATACACTACCTCCCTTCGGCTTGTCGGACGAACTTGCGGCTTCCCTCGCTTCGCAACCCTCCCATCCTCTCTCTTACATGCTCCTCTCTCCAAGCAGAATCGCTGATTCCACCTAAACGAATCTTGCGTCACCGTGCGACTTCTTACTGTGACTTACGTCACAAAGAGCCCAATCACTCATAACAATTCGCTCATCACCGAACGAATCATCGCCCCACAACGACAACAGACTGGTCCTATATTTCGTTCGTACCCCTGAGAATCGCCCCTAAACGAAGCTCCCGGGCACCGTTTCCGGCACCCGGGAGCACTCACGTACCCGTGTCTGCGGGATGCTTACCCGCCGTGCACCTTGAGGAACAGCGGAACGAAGACGAGTGACACGACGGTCATCAGCTTGATGAGGATGTTCATCGACGGACCGGAGGTGTCCTTGAAGGGGTCACCCACGGTGTCACCCACGACCGCGGCCTTGTGGGCCTCAGAGCCCTTGCCGCCGTGCGCGCCGCCTTCGATGTACTTCTTGGCGTTGTCCCACGCGCCACCGGCGTTGGCCATGAAGATGGCGAGCAGGAACCCGGTCACGAGCGCACCGGCGAGAAGGCCGGCCAGGAGCGACAGGTCCACGAGACCCACGAGGATCGGCACGGCCACGGCGATAGCACCGGGGACGACCATCTCCTTGAGCGCGCCCTTGGTGGAGATGTCCACGCACGCCGCGTAGTCCGGCTTGC
Source organism: Actinobacteria bacterium UBA6100 (assembly GCA_002423585.1). GTDB lineage: Bacteria > Actinomycetota > Coriobacteriia > Anaerosomatales > Anaerosomataceae > UBA6100. Next base: position 225,804 of record DIWS01000013.1, on the reverse strand, counting down.
CGGTACCCTCCATGATGCCCGGGATCTCCTTGAACTGCCGACGGACCTCGCCGATCATGGCGAAAGCGGCACGTCCAACGGCGCCCATGGTGAGCGCGCCGAACAGGAACGGCAGCATGCCGCCGATGAACAGACCGGAGATGACGTAGGGGTTCTCCAGCGACATGTCGATCGTCAGACCGCCGACCGCCAGGCTCTGGCGGAACGCCACGAACAGCGCGAGAGCCGTGAGGCCCGCCGAGCCGATGGCGAAGCCCTTCGCGATGGCAGCAGTGGTATTTCCCACACTGTCGAGCGAGTCGGTGATCTTACGGATGTCCTTGCCCATACCGGCCATCTCGGCGATACCGCCGGCGTTGTCGGCCACCGGGCCGTACGCGTCCACGCCCACGGTGATGGCAGTGATGGAGAGCATGCCGAGCGCGGCAAGACCGATGCCGTAGATGCCCGAGAGATCGTTATCCGGGACTGCGGCGTTACCCATCGCAAACGCACCGATGATCGCGGCCGCGACCACGAGGATCGGCAGCGCGGTGGACATCATGCCAGTGCCGAGGCCCTGGATGATGTTGGTGGCGGCACCGGTCTCGGAAGCCGATGCGATGTCCTTGACCGGCTTGTACGCATCCGAGCAGTAGTACTCGGTGATCTTGCCGATCGCGATACCGGCAGCAAGACCGGCCACGACTGCACCGAAGAACCACAGGCGGGACGGGTCGGCGCCGGCGCGCGTGCTCCAGTGCCAGAACAGGAAGCCCATGCCCGCGACCTCGAGGACCGCGGCCACATAGGTGCCCATGTTGAGAGCGGTGTGCAGGTGCGCACCCTCCTTCGCACGGACAGCGAACAGGCCGACGATCGAAGCCACGATGCCGAAGGCCGCGATCAGAAGCGGTGCGGTGACACCGTACATGAAGTCGATCGACTTCGGCATACCGGGGATGAACCAGAGCGAAACGGCAAGCACGATCGGCGCGAGGATCGAGCCGACGTAGCTCTCGAAGAGGTCGGCGCCCATGCCGGCCACGTCGCCCACGTTGTCGCCCACGTTGTCGGCGATGGTGGCGGGGTTGCGAGGATCGTCCTCGGGAATGCCGGCTTCGACCTTGCCCACGAGGTCTGCGCCCACGTCGGCGGCCTTGGTATAGATACCGCCGCCCACACGGGCGAAGAGCGCGATGGAGCTGGCGCCCATGGCGAACCCGTTCACGATCTCGGCCGATGCGAGCGGATCCTCACCCGACACGATCAGGATGATCGCCCACAGCGAAAGACCGCCGAGGCCGAACGAGGCCACCGTGAGGCCCATCGTGAGACCGGAGCGGAACGCCACGTTGAGCGCCTTGGCAACGCCGCTGGTGGCGGCCTGCGCCGTGCGCGCGTTGGCGCGGGTGGCAACGTGCATGCCGATGAATCCGGCCGCGGCGGAGAGGATGCCACCAGTCAGGAACGCCACGGCGGTGAGCCAGTTCACGGCGAACCCGAGGACGACGAACACCACACCCGCGAAGATGATCAACACCCGGTACTCGCGGAGCAGGAACGCGAGGGCGCCCTCCTGGACCGCCTTCGAGATCTCCTGCATCTTCTCGGTGCCCGGATCCTGCTTCAGGACCCAGATGCCGAGATATGCCGCCATCGCCGTACCCAGCAATGCGGCTGCCGGCGCGAGCCAAGCAATCCATTCAGCCATGAACGTGCGTCTCCCTTCCCGGTGAATACTCAAGCAGCCCAGGGCAGGCGCGAAGCCCCCTCGGCGCTTTGGCGATGATAGCCGAACGCCCAGGGAGCGGCAACACGCGAAAGGCGCCTAAGCGGCGGTCCCGGGCAGGAGCGTGCGGCGCGACCACTCCACGAGAAGCGTGCCCGCCACCGTGGCGGCCGCTGCCGTGAGCGCGGCTGCCGCCACGCCTCCCCGACCATCGAGCGCGATGACCACCGGACCCACGAGGGCCGGGTGCAGGACGTAGAGCCACAGAGACGCCTTGCCGGCCCGCGACAGCATGGCCATGACCCACCCGGGCGGCACCGTCATCGCATCAGCGGCGGGCACGAGCGCGACGCACCCGCCCACCAGCCCGATCGCGTAGGGCAGCCACATCAGCCAGCGTGCCTCGGGCAGCAGCGCCCGGGTGAGGGTGACGCCGCCACCGACGATCATCGTTAAGACCACAATGATCGTTGCTGTGTGAACGGACATCCGCGGTCGGCCGTCCTGTGCCAGTCGCAGCCCAAACCAGAACGCTGCCGCGTACAGCGGCGCCATCGCCCAGAAGGTGCCCCGTCCGAGTTCGAGCGGGCTCACGTTTCTGAGCGACGCCGCCACCGCGACGACCGCATACAGCGTGAGTGCGCCGATCGCGGGCCACCACGAGCGCGTCCGGCGGATGAACGGCGTGCAGGCCGCCTGTGACACGAAGAGCACCGGTAGGAACCACAGTGGTCCTCCGCCGAGCAGGATCTCGCGTGCCCACGGCACCGGCGCGAAACCGAAGGGCAGGCTGCCTCCGCCCACGAGCCGCCACACGTAGGGCGCCGCGGCGTACAGCGGCGCGCAGACCGCCCAGGGCAGCAGGAGCTGGCGAGCGCGTCGCAGGAGCGCCGCACGGTCGCTCGCCGGGGGCTTCAGTCCGCGCAGGTAGCCCGTCGAGGCGGCGAAGGCCGCCACCGTCCCGAACGCGATGCCGTAGAAGAAGGCGCTCGGTCGGTCGCCGGCGCGCATCGGCCAGAGCACCGCGTGGTTGAAGATGACGAGCGCCATCGCAGCGCCCTTCAAGACGTCGAGACCCGGATGCCGCCTGGGCCGGTCCTCCCCCACCCCTACACCCGCCAGCGACTCGGGATCATCAGATGCTCGTAGGTGCGGATGGCGAAGCGGTCGGTCATGCCGGAGACGTAGTCGGTCACAGCCTGGGCCAGCTCGGCTTCGGAGGCGGGCCGCTCGTCCGGCGGGAGGTCGGCCGGATGCGCCATGTAGTGGTCGAACAGCGTGCGGACGACGTTGTACGCCTTGGGCTCCTCAGCCTTCGCGTTCGGCGAGAGGTAGACGTGGTCGAAGAGGAACGATCGCAGGTCCATCATGGCCTTGTAGATGTCGTCGGCCATGGTGATGACAGGTGAGACCGCCGAGGTCTGCACCAGACTCGTGACCATCGTAGTGATGCGCTGATTGATCGTGTGCCCGAGGACGCCACACGCACCCGCGGGCAGGTCGTCTTCGGTGAGCACGCCGGCGCGGATAGCGTCATCGATGTCGTGGTTCACGTACGCCACGCGGTCGGCGATCGCCACGATCTGCCCCTCGAGCGTGCTCGCACGCTTGCGGCCCGTGTGGCAGCGGATGCCGTCGCGCACCTCCCAGGTGAGATTGAGGCCCTTGCCCTCGTACTCAAGACACTCGACGATGCGCAGGCTCTGCAGGTTGTGGTGGTACGCGGCAGGCGCGTGCGGGTCGCGACGGTGCGCGATCTTGAGCGCATCGTTTAGCGCCGACTCCCCGATGTGGCCGAACGGCGTATGGCCGAGGTCGTGGCCGAGCGCGATCGCCTCGGTGAGGTCCTCGTTGAGGTTGAGGGCCCGCGCCACGCTGCGCGCGATCTGCGACACCTCGAGGGTGTGCGTGAGGCGGGTCCGGTAGTGGTCGCCCTCGGGCGCAAGGAAGACCTGCGTCTTGTGCGACAGACGGCGGAACGCCTTGCTGTGCAGGATGCGGTCGCGGTCGCGCTGGTACTCGGTGCGGTACGGGTCGGCATGCGACGGGTTCTCGCGCCCGCGAGTGGCCGAGGAGAGAGCCGCTCGCGGCGACAGCCGCCCGGCTTCGGCGGCCTCGTACGCCTCACGCGTCATGATCACGTCGGGGTCGTCTGCCATGAGTCGTCGTCTCTACGCTCGACTGCTGTCGGCAACCTGCTTGCGCAGCAGTTCCGCGATCATCGTCGTTTGCGAGACGGGGACATCGACGCCGAAGGCCTCGGTGAAGAGCCACGCGTTCTTCGGGTTGTTGACTCTGGCCAACGTGAGGCCCACGGCGTACTCGTTCTTGGCGAGCAGGCAGACCACCAGGTTGTCCTCGTCGTCGCCCGTGGCCGCGACCACGACGTCCGCGTTGCTGATGTCCGCTTCCTCGAGAACCGCCGGCTCGTTCCCGTCTCCACAGAAGACGCGGACACCGAGTTCGTTCAGTCCGGGCTCGATGAGGTCGCACTGTCCCTCACTCTGCTCGATGACGGACATGGTGATGCCGGCCTCTGCCAGCATGTGCGCCAGTTCGGAGCCCACGAGTCCGCCGCCTACGATGAGTGCGTTCATGGATGTCCCCTCCCTACGCCTTCGTCAGGTCCCGGAGCTCGCCCAGGCCCTCCGTCGAGACCGCCAACTCGACCAGGTCGCCGGCGGCGATGAGCTCCTCGGCTTGCGGGAGGAACGCCCTCCCATCGCGCACGACCGCGACCGGACGGATCCTCCCCGCCCTGCCAAGACCGGCGACAGTCATGCCGGCCATGTCCGCATCGACCGCAAGACGCACGAGGCTCACTTCTCCGTTACCGAGCGTCGCGTCGCGCGTGAGCGTCGGATGCATCAGGAGCGAAAGGATCTCGTTCACGGCCCAGGTGACCGACGAAACGGTCGGGATACCGAGTCGGCGGTAGATCTCGGCGCGACGAGGGTCGTAGATGCGCGCCATCACCTGTGGCACACCGAAGATGTTCTTCGCGAGCGTGGCAGCCACCACGTTCGAGTTGTCCCCACTGGTCACCGCGACGAAGACGTCGCACTCGGCGATCCCCGCCTGATCGAGAGCGTCTCGATCGAAGATCAGTCCGCGTATCGTGCGGCCTTTGAGTTGTTTGCTCAGCGGCAGCAAGACAGCAGGGTCCCTGTCGATCACCGCCACGTCATATCCCTCGGCCTCGAACCGTAGGGCAAGCATCGACCCTACCCGTCCGCACCCTCCGATGATGACCTTCACGGTGCCCCCTTTGCGATGACGGCGCTCCCGCTCCACGAGCCTGCACGATGCGCTCGAGTGCTACCGGTTGTCAGAGGCCTTCGTCTTGCCCGCGAGCGATGCCTGCGCCGCCGCAAGACGCGCCACCGGAACCCGGTACGGCGAACAGCTCACGTAGTCGAGGCCCATACCGAAGAAGATGCCGACACTCTCCGGATCGCCGCCGTGCTCTCCACAGACGCCCACCTTGAGCTTCGGGTTCGTGCCGCGTCCCAGTCCGGCGCCCATCTCCACCAGCTTGGCCACACCGACGTCGATGGTCTCGAACGGGTTGCGGGGTAGGATCTTCCGCTCGAGGTACTTCGGCAGGAACTTGCTCTCGATGTCGTCGCGGCTGAAGCCGAACGTGGTCTGCGTGAGGTCGTTCGTGCCGAAGCTGAAGAAGTCGGCCACCTCGGCGATCTCGTCCGCGCACACTGCGGCGCGCGGCAACTCGATCATGGTGCCGATGGGGATGTCGATCGTCACTCCGGCTTCGGCGGACACCGCGGCCACGACCTTCTCGGTCTCCTCGCGGAGGGTGGCCAGCTCGGCACGCACGCTCACGAGCGGGATCATGATCTCCGGTCGCGGGTCCTTGCCCTGCTTCTTGAGTTCGCACGCCGCCCGGGTGATGGCCTGCACCTGGAGCGCGTACAGCTCCGGATACATGATCCCGAGCCGGCACCCGCGCAGACCGAGCATCGGGTTGGCCTCGGACATCGAATCGATCTGCGCCAGCAGACGCCGGCGGGCCGCGAGCTTCTCGGCGGTCACGCCCTCGCACTCGTCGCGGGTGATCTCGACCTCGAGCTCACGCGGCGAGTCGAGGAACTCGTGCAGCGGCGGGTCGAGGAGGCGCACCGTGACCGGCAGGCCGTCCATCGCCTCGAAGATGCCGAGGAAGTCGCTGGTCTGCACGTCGAGCAGCTTGTCGAGCGCTCCGTGTCGCACGTCGTCGTCGGAGGCGAGGATGAAGTCCTGGATGATGTCCTTACGCTCGCCGAGGAACATGTGCTCGGTGCGCGTGAGACCGATCCCCGCGGCACCGAACTTGCGGCCGAGCGCGGCGTCGTCGGGCGTGTCCGCGTTTGCGCGCACGCCCATCGTGCGGAACTCATCCGCCCAGGCGAGCACCGTGTCGATGTCGCCGGTCATCTCGGGCTTGACCAGGTTGACCGCGCCGAGGACCACGATACCCGTGGTGCCGTCGATGGAGATGATGTCGCCCTCGTTGAGAACGACGTTCGTGCCTGCGATGGTGGCCTTCTTGGCCTTCGCATCGATCTGCAGCGCGTCGGCACCGCATACCGCAGGCTTGCCCATCCCGCGCGCGATGACGGCCGCATGCGAGGTCTTGCCGCCGTGGCTCGTGAGAATGCCCTCGGCGGCGTCCATGCCGTGCAGGTCGTCCGGGTTGGTCTCCCAGCGCACGAGGATCACGCTGCGGCCTTCGGCAGCGGCCTCCACCGCGTCATTGGCCGAGAAGACGACCTCGCCCACAGCCGCGCCCGGGCTCGCGTTCAGTCCCTTTGCGAGGACGTCGTACGTGGCCTTGGTGTCGAACTGCGGGTGCATGAGCTGGTCGAGCTGCGCCGGATTGATGCGCAGGACGGCCTCCTCGCGGGTGATCATGCCTTCGGCCACCATGTCGACGGCGATCTTGAGTGCCGCGCGCGCGGTGCGCTTGCCGATGCGTGTCTGGAGCATCCAGAGCTTGCCTTCCTGGATGGTGAACTCGATGTCGCACATGTCGCGGTAGGCCTTCTCGAGGATGTCGAAGACCCCGTAGAGCTCGTTGCCCGCCTCGGGAAGCACGTCCGGGAGCTCGGCGATCGGCCGCGTCTGGCGGATGCCGGCGACGACGTCCTCGCCCTGCGCGTTGGTGAGGAAGTCGCCGTAGAACTCCTTCGTGCCATCGGCGGCATTGCGCGTGAAGCCCACGCCGGTGCCCGAGGTCTCGCCCATGTTGCCGAAGACCATGGCCTGCACGTTCACGGCCGTGCCAAGGTCATCGGCGATGCGCTCCATCTTCCGGTAGAGCACCGCGCGGTCGTTCATCCAGCTGCGGAACACGGCTTCGATCGCCAGGCGCAATTGCACGGTGGGATCCTGCGGGAACGCGACCTTGCCATCCACCGCGAGCGACGGGTACTCCTCGACCGACACGTGCTCGGCGACGATCTCCTTGAACGTGCCTACCAGCTCGCGCATGTCCGCAGCCGTGAGCTCGGTATCCACCTTCACACCGCGGCTGTGGATCATCGAGGTGATCGCGTTCTCGAACAGGTCGCCTTCGGCGTCCAGCACGACCTTGCTGAACATCTGGATGAACCGGCGATAGCTGTCCCACGCGAAACGCTCGTTGCCGCTCTTGGCGATGAGGCCCTCGACCGAGCGGTCGTTCAGGCCGAGGTTGAGCACGGTGTCCATCATGCCCGGCATGGAAAACGCCGAGCCCGAGCGAACGGATACCAGCAACGGATCGTTGTCGTCGCCGAGCTTCTTGGCCATCTTGGCCTCGAGCGCGGCCACGTGACTTGCCAGTTCTTCGGCGAGTCCTTCGGGGAATGCGGGGGGCGTGGCGTGGTAGTACTCCATGCACGCCTGGCAGCTGATGGTGAAGCCCGGCGGGACCGGAAGGCCCATGTTGGCCATCTCCGCCAGGTTGGCGCCCTTGCCGCCGAGAACGAACTTCATGTCCTTGTTGCCCTCGGTCTGGCCACCACCGAATGCATAGACGCGCTTGACTTCCGCCAAAGAGATCCCCTCCTACTGAGCGTGGCCTGGGGCCACCGATAGTCCCGACGTACTTCACCTGAAGCCACACGTGCAGCATCTCATGATAACCCACCGGACCCGCGGGGCGGACGCGCCGACACGGTCCGAAACGCCCGCTTCTAGTCCTTCATCTCCTGCGCCACACCGATGTGCCGAAGGATCTCCTGCGCCGACTCCTCGACCGCGCGGTTGTCGGTATGCACCACGAGGCAGCCGATCTTGCGCATCACCGCACGCGCCTCGGCGAGCTCCCCCTCGATCGCCTCGCGTTCGGCATAGCCCGGGACCCACCCGCCGAGCTCCTTCATGCGCTCGCGACGGATCGCGAGCAGCACATCGACGCTCGTGACGAGGCCGAAGACCTTCCGGGGATCCAGCGTGAATATCTCCTCCGGCGGCACCATCCCCGGTGCGAGCGGCACGTTCGCCACGCGCCAGCCCTTGAACGCAAGGTACATCGAGATCGGCGTCTTCGAGGAACGTGACACGCCGAGCAACACGATGTCCGCCTCGAGCAGCCCCTCGACGTTGCGTCCGTCGTCGTGCTTGACCGCGTACTCCATCGCCTCGATGCGGTCGAAGTATCCCTCGTCGGTACGGCGCAGACGGCCCGCCTCACCGGTGGGCTGGACACCGGTGACCTCGGCAAGACGCGCGACGGCCGGCCCCAGCAGATCCACGCCGTTCACGCCACCCTGGACGAGCCGCTGCATCTCGTCGCGCAACTCCTGGTCCACGAGCGTGTAGAAGAAGATGCAGTCCTCTCCGCAGTGTCGCGTCACCTGTTCGCGCAGATCGGCGGGTGACGTCACCTTGGGCAGGCGCTCGATGCGGAACACGTTGGGCTGGAACTGCGAGACGGCGGCGAGCGCCACGGTCTCACCCGTCTCACCGAGCGAGTCCGAGATCACGTGGATCGCGATCGGAGCCTTGTGCATGGCGCTAGCCCGCCAGCTTGCCGAAGTCGGCGAAGTCGGCGAACAGGCCCTGGAGTCGGTTGAGCAGTGCAAGGCGGTTGGCGCGGAGCTCCGGATCCGGATCCATGACGAGGACGGTCTCGAAGAAGGCGTCGACCGGGCCCCGCAGGTCGGCCAGCGCCGCGAGCGCGCCTTCGTAGTCGCGGTCCACCGTCATGAGGGCGTTCACGCGCTCGTGCGCGATCTCCACCGCATCGGCGAGCGCGGCCTCCTCCTGGCCCATCATCCCGTGGTCGGGGGTGCTTCCCGCTGCAGCGTCGGCGAGGTTCGCGACACGTTTGAACGCCACCGACAGGTCCCGGCCCGCGTCGCTCCTGCGGAAGCCGGCGAACGCGCTCACCCGGTGCACAGTATCGGCGGGGTCCGCCGAGGCGACCGCCATGACCGCCTCCACCTCGTCGTGCTCGAAGCCGCGGTCGCGCAGCATCACCGCGAGCCGACCGTCGAAGAACATCTTCACCGCGGCACCCGCCGCGTTGGGATCGAGCCCGGGGACGACGCCCTCGTAGCCCTCGAGCGCGGCGGCTATGGCCTCGTCAAGATCGAGGCGGACGCCGCCGTCGATGATCATCGTGAGGATGCCGATGGCCGAGCGCCTGAGCGCGTACGGATCAGCCGAGCCGGTGGGTCCCTGCCCGATGGCGAAAATGCCGACCGTCGTATCGAGCTTGTCGGCGATCGAGACGAGCTTGCCCGCGAGCGAGCGCGGCAGGACGTCGCCGGCGAACTTCGGGCGGTAGTGGTCCACGATCGCCTCGGCCACAACAGGCGACTCGCCCGCCGCCTCGGCGTAGCGGTAGCCCATCACACCCTGGAGCGAAGTGAACTCGATGACGGCGTGCGTCACCAGGTCGGCCTTTGCCAGGTGCGCGGCGCGCACGGCGTACGCGGCCTCGTCGGCCGGGGCATCCACGGCCTCGGCCAGCGCACGTGTGAGCGACTCGATACGCTCCACCTTCGCTCCGAGCGAACCGAGCTTCTCGTGGAAGACGATCGCGCCGAGGTCGCGCACGTAGCTTTCGAGCGAACGCGACAGGTCCTCGTTGTAGAAGAACGCGGCGTCCGCGAGGCGGGCCCGGATCACTCGCTCGTGGCCCGCGATGATCGCATCGGTGCGCGCGGGGTCGCCGTTGTGCACGACGAGGAAGCGGGGCAACAGGCTGCCGTCGGCCGCCTCCAGCGGGAAGTACCGCTGGTGGCTCTCCATGGCCTCCTCGACGATCTCACGCGGAACGGCCAGGAACGCCTCATCGAAACGGCCCACGCCCACCGTGGGGAACTCAACGAGGTTCACGACCTCGGCGAACGTCTTCTCGGGCACGACAGCACGCGCATCGAGCGCACCTGCGGCCGCATCGAGCGCGGCCCGGATGAGCTCGGCACGCTCCTCACCGTCGGCGACCACGCGCACCTGGCAGAGCGTCTCGAGATACGCGCCCGCATACGGGATATCCGCGGGGCCGCCGAGGGAGCGGTGGCCGAAGGTCGTGCGACCGGCCTCGACGCCGGCAAAGCGCACCGGAACGACGATGGAGCCGAAGAGTGCGACGAGCCAGCGTACCGGACGGATGAACCGCACCGAGCCGCTGCCCCATCTCATCGACTTCGCCCAGTCCAGGTCGCCTATGAGCTGCGCGAGCAGCCCGGGCAGGATCTCCTCGGCGGGCTTGCCCTCCTCCTCGACGAGCGCGAAGACGTACTCTCCGCCGTCGGTGGACTCGCGGACCAGATCGCTCACCGCAAGGCCGCGGCTGCGCGCGAAGCCCTCCGCCGCCTTCGTGGGGTTACCGTCGGAATCGAACGCGGCCGCCACGGCCGGGCCCTTCACCTTCATGGAGAGGTCGCCCTGGCGCTCGGCAAGACCCGTCACCATGAGCGCGAGGCGCCGGGGCGAGCCGCAACCGGTGATCTCGCCATACGACAGGCGTGCACCGTCCAGCGCTGCGGCGGCCCGGGTCTTGAGCTGGGTGACGGCATCGTACAGCGGCGCCGAGGGTACTTCTTCGACGCCGATCTCGAGCAGCAGGTCGCGGCTCACAGGCCATCACCGCCTTCGGCCACCGGCATCTCGCAGACGAGTTCGGTGCAGCCGATCGCCGTGGTCACGTACGCCTCGGCGGCACCCTTGGCGAGGGTGCGGATACGCCCGATGAAACTCACGCGCTCGGTGACCGCGATGGCGCCGCGAGCGTCGAGCAGGTTGAAGTAGTGCGAGCACTTGAGTGCCTGCTCGTAGGCGGGCAACACGGCGCCGGCGGCGAGCACACGCCGCGACTCGGCCTCGTGCAAGTCGAAGAGGCTGCGCAGCATCGCCGTGTCGGCGAGCTCGAAGTTGTACCTGCTCTGCTCGCGCTCGTTGCGCACGAAGACGTCACCGTAGGTGAAGCCGGGGCACCACTCGAGGTCGTAGACCGAGTCCACGCCCTGGATGTACATTGCGAGCCGCTCGAGGCCGTAGGTGATCTCAGCGGGCACGGGGTCGCACTCGATGCCGCCCACCTGCTGGAAGTAGGTGAACTGCGTGACCTCCATGCCGTTGAGCCACACCTCCCAGCCCAGCCCCCACGCGCCGAGGGTAGGCGACTCCCAGTCGTCCTCCACCAGGCGCATGTCGTGCTCGGCAGGCTCGATGCCGATGGCGCGGAGCGAGTCCCAGTACAGGTCGAGCACGTCGTCGGGGCTCGGCTTCAGGATCACCTGGAACTGGTAGTAGTGCTGAAGGCGGTTGGGGTTCTCGCCGTAGCGGCCGTCGGTGGGGCGGCGGGACGGCTGCACGTATGCGCAGCGCCACTCGTCGGGGCCGAGCGACCTGAGCGTGGTGGCGGGATGGAACGTGCCCGCGCCCACCTCCATGTCCTGCGGCTGGAGAACCACGCAGCCCCTGTCGCCCCAGTACTGCTGCAGGGCCATGATCATGTCCTGGAAGGTGAGCGCCATGGACTCCCCGAATCGTCTCTCGTCAGATGACGCCCGGGAACCTCGCCGAGCGTGGCGAATAGTGTACACCAGCGCGATCTGACGGAACTGCCTGGACGGGCGAACAACAGCAGCGGCGTGGGTATAGAGTCATGTTCACATCTTCTGAGGGGGAGATCCAGAATGCGCGACGTACGATCGCTCCTGGCACGCATCACGCTCGTAGCACTGCTGCTCGTCATGCTCGCACCGACCTCGGCACCCGCCCTCGGCACGCCACAACGCGCCATCGTGGTGTACCGGCCCGGAGCGGGCGGCACCGTCGGAAACGGACTCCGCGGCCTGGGAGCGGGCATCAACGCTCACCTTCCTGCCGCCGGCGCGTTCGCGGTGACACTCCCGCCGGGCCTTTCGATGACCGAAGTGGCCTCGATGCCCGGTGTGGCGCTCGTCGAAGCGGACGCGGTGGTGACGATCCTCAAGAAGCCGGTACCCGCGCCCGTCCCCGAATCGCTCCCCTGGGGCGTCGACAGGGTCGAAGCGGATGTCGCGTGGGCGACCACCACGGGAGATGCGATCAAAGTCGCAGTGGTCGACACAGGCATCGATGCCACCCACCCCGACCTCCTCGGCAACCTCAAGGGCGGCTACAACGCCATCAACCCCACGGTGAGTTGGACGGATGACAACGGCCACGGCACGCACGTCGCGGGTACGATCGCCGCGATCGACAACACCATCGGCGTTGTCGGCGCCGCCCCTGAGGCCGACCTGTACGCGGTGAAGGTCCTGAACCGCAGGGGAAGCGGCTACACCTCCGACATCATCGAGGGCATCGACTGGGCGATCGCGAATGGAATGGACGTCATCAACATGAGCCTCGGCTCATCGGTGTACAGCTCGACGTTCGAGGCTGCCTGCACCCGGGCCATCGATGCGGGTGTCGTCATCGTTGCGGCAGCCGGCAACAGCGGGCCGGGAGACGACACCGTCGGGTACCCGGCGAAGTATCCGGGCGTCATCGGCGTCTCCGCCACCGACTCATCCAACGTCATCGCGTACTTCAGTAGCCGGGGCGAGGGCGTGGATGTCGCTGCGCCAGGCGTGAGCATCTACTCCACGTACAAAGGGAGTGCCTACGCCACCATGAGCGGCACCTCTATGGCCAGCCCACACGTGGCCGGAGTCGTGGCGCTGATCCTCACGCAAACCGAAGTCACCGATGGCGTATGGACACCGGCGGAAGTCGAGGCGAGGCTTGAGGCAACAGCGCAGGACCTCGGCGATGACGGCTCCGACCTGCTGTACGGCGCGGGACTCGTGCGCGCGGACCGGGCGGTCGCCGCACCGTAGCATCCGGGTCTCGCGAACGAACACCGGGCGGTCCGCAGCTTCGCGGGCCGCCCGGTTGCGTGTGCGGCCGGGCTAGCGCGATCCCGCCGCGTCACGCATGACCTCGGCGGCGTAGAGCGCAAGCGCCTTGAGTCTCGCCGGCACGTGGTAGACGACGAAGGCGCGCATCACGCCGAAGGCGTCGGTGAGCACATCTCGCGGGATGCCGAGGCCGGGCACATCGGCCATCTTCGCGCCCATGAGCACGCGAAGCGCGGTGCGGGCGTCCGGTGACAGGTACACGATGTCGGGACCGGTGCCACCGCAACCCTCGCAGTACAGGCCGCCGAGCTCGAGCGCGAAGCGGGTCTCCCCCGCCGCGGCCGCCCCGCACTCCACGCAGGCGTCGAACTGCGGCCGGTAGCCGTGCATCGCCATGCTCTTGAGCAGGAAGGCGACCACAAGAGCCAACAGTGTGTCGCCCTCGGCGGTGTCGAAGGCGTCGAGCGTGGCGCACGCCAGGCCGAACAGGCGGTCCTCCATCTGGCACTCCACCGAGATCTTGTCGAGCACGTCGGCGATGACCGAGGCGGCCTGCGCGCGGTCGTAGTCGCTGCGGATCGCCGCGTGCGACGTGACGATCTCGGCCTCGGTGATGGTCTCCAGCGAGCGCCCCGTGTGCAGCAGCATATCGGCCACGGTGAAGGGCTCTACACGGCCGCCGAAGCGCGAGCCCGGCTTGCGCGCGCCCTTGGCCACCGCGCGCACCTGGCAACCGTCGGAGGCGAGGAACGTCACGATGAGATCGGTCTCGCCGAGCTTGGTCTTCTTGAGCGAGAGCGCCCGCACGTGGTGCGACGGCATGACGGACGCTAGCCGCGCGCCTCGAGCGCGTCGAGGATCTCGATGCCCGAGGATGTGCCGAGGCGCGAGGCGCCAGCCTCGAGCATCGCAAGTGCGGTCTCCAGGTCGCGGATGCCGCCCGCCGCCTTCACGCCGATGTCCGGCCCGACGGTCGCACGCATCAGGCGCACGTCTTCGACCGAGGCGCCACGCGGGCCGAAGCCGGTGGACGTCTTCACGAACCGCGCCCCCGCCCCGACGGCGAGCCTGCAGCCGCGCTCGATCTGTGCGTGATCGAGATAGCCCGTCTCCAGGATGACCTTCACGATCGCCGAGCCTCCGGACGCTTCGGCCACGCTGTCCACGACCGCCTTGATGTCATCGGACACGAAGCGGTCCTCACCCTCGATGAGCGCCGCGAAGTTGAGCACCATATCGACCTCGTCACAGCCCAGCTGCACCAGATGGTGCGCTTCCTCGGCCTTCGACTCGGTGTTGTTGTAGCCGAGCGGGAACCCGCACACCGAGCACGTGAGCGTCGTGGTGCCCGCCAGATGCTGTGTCGCGAGCGGCACGAGGAACGGCGAGACGCACAGCGAGGCGAAGCCCTGTGGCGCGGCGGCCTGCATCCATTCGGCGGCCTTCTGGTAGCCCACCGCCGGCTTGAGCAGCGTCTGATCGATCGCTCTGGCCAGTGTCACGCGGTCCATGATGCCGCCCCTCTCGGTCAGTCGCCGTAGCCGAAACGCTTGATCTGCGCGCCGTCACGGCGCCAGTCCTTCTTGACCTTCACCCTCAAGTCCAGATGTACCCCTGTGCCGAGAAGTCGCTCCATGTCCACGCGCGCCTCGGTGCCGATCGCGCGGATCAGCTCCCCGCCCTTCCCGATGATGATGCCCTTCTGCGAGTCACGCTCCACGTAGATCGTAGCGGCGACAACGTGAAAGTCGCGCTTCTCCTCGTACACGAGATCATCGAGCTGCACCCCCACGGCGTGCGGTACTTCGTCGCGCGTGCTGCGCAGCACCTTCTCGCGAACGAGTTCGGCGAGCATCACCTCGAGGGACTGATCGGTCGTCATGTCGCGCGGGAAGAAGCGCGGCCCCTGCGGCAGATGCGGCAGCACCGCTTCGATGAACGCGTCGAGGTTGTACCCGGTCTTCGCCGAGAGAACGACCTCGGCGGCCGGCGTCACGAGCTCGCGCGCCCGCACGAGTTGCCGTGCGATGGTGGCCTCGTCCGCGGCGTCGGCCTTGGTGAGCACGAGCACCACCGGTGTCCTGCCCTTCGCGACCCGCTCGGCCACCCAGCGGTCGCCGGAGCCCACCGAGGCGCTCGCGTCGATGCACAGCGCGATCACGTCCACGTCAGCGGCAGCCAGCACGCTCGAGCGATTGACCTCCTCGCCGAGAGCGTCGTGCGGCTTGTGCAGCCCCGGTGTGTCGACGAGCACGATCTGGGCGTCGTCGAGGTCGATGATCGCGCGCAGGCGATGGCGTGTGGTCTGCGGTGTGTCCGAGGTGATGGCGACCTTGACCCCGACGAGCGCGTTCACGAGCGTGCTCTTCCCGGCATTCGGCCGTCCTACCACCGCCACGAACCCGCTCGCAACGGTGGGGGTGCCCGAGGCGCTCACCTAGTCGTTCTCCCCGTCGTCGTCCTGGTCGAGATAGCCGCGGACGAACGCGTCCGGAAGCAGCTCATCCAGACGGCGCACGTCGATCTCGTCGGTGCGTCCGCTCATGATGACGCGCATGTTCGGGTTGAACTCGGCCAGGAACTGCCGACAGGCACCGCATGGCACACACGGTGCCTCGGAGTCGCCGATCACGGCCACCGCCTCGAAGTCGGTGTGGCCGGCGGTGACGGCCGCGAGTGCTGCCGCGCGCTCGGCGCAGATGGTCGAGCCGTAGGCGGCGTTCTCGACGTTCACGCCCTGGAAGATCTCGCCCCCGGCAAAGATCGCGGCTCCCACGCGGAAGTCCGAATACGGTACGTACGCGTTCGGCTGGATCTCACGTGCGAATGCGAGCAGCGCCAGGTCGGCCTCAGTTATGTGCTTCGGCATCGTCGTCCTCTCTGTCGGCCTCGGCCCGCGGCCTCACGAGGAGGCTTCGGATCCGGGTTCCTTCCACATCGCGCGCGATGATGCTCACACCCTCGACCTCGATCTGCTCGCCGGGCTCGGGGATGTGTCCGGCGATCTCCACGAAGAGCCCGCCGATGGAGTCGGCCTCAAGCTCGATAGCAGTGCCGAGCAGGTCGTTGAAGTCGTCGATCGGCAGGCGTGCGTCGAGCAGGAACTCGCCGCCCGGAAGCTCGGTCACGAGTTGTTCGTCGCGGTCGTACTCATCGAAGATCTCGCCGACGATCTCCTCCAGCAGGTCCTCGATGGTGACCAGGCCCGCGGTGCCACCGTACTCGTCGGCCACCAGCGCCATGTGCGTCTTGCGCTGCCGCATCTCCACCAGCAGCTCGTCCACCGGCTTGGTCTCCGGAACGAAGTACGCCGCGCGGGCGAGCGGTCCCACCGTGGCGGGACATGACGCCGAGCCGACGCAGATCAGCAGGTCTTTGGCAAAGAGCACGCCGCGGATGTCGTCGAGCGTCTCGCCGTACACGGGGACGCGCGAAAGCCCCGACTGCGCGATCACGGTGACCGCCTCGGGCACACTCGCCACATCCTCAAGGCAGATCATGTCGGTGCGCGGCACCATCACCTCGCGGACGATCTTGCTGGCGAAGTCCACGACCGCCTCGAAGAACGCCTCCTCGGCTTCGTCTCGCTCTGTCTCCTCGGCATCGGCCTCGGCGCCGTATTCGTCTCCGGTGAGCCACGGGTCGGTCACGGGCTCGTCGGCCACGAGGGCGGCGATCGAGACCCAACCTGCGGCGAAGAACCGGGCGACCGGCGCGAGGACCGTGGTGATCCGTGAGGCCCACGGAGCGGACGCGAGCCCGACCCGCTCGGGGTTCTGCACGGCGAGCGTTCGCGGCAACGTCTCGCCGAGGGTGAAGACGAGCACCAGGCCCGACGCGGCCGCAACGAGCGCGATCCACACGGCGGGGTCGGCCTCGAGAACGGCAAGTCCGGCCCATCCGAGGACGGCGGCCGCACAGACGTAGCCGAACGCGCGCCACACCGCAGTGGCGGCGGCCAGGCGGCTCGGGCGCTCCGCAAGATGATCGAGTGCGACGGCGCCGGCGACCTCGGCCTCCGCGAGACGGCGCGTGCGCGACCGGGAGAGCAGTCGCACAGAGGCCTCGGCAGAGGAGAGCACCGCCAGCACGACGGTGATCACGAGCAGCGTGGCGAGCGCTACGAGCAGCGCGGCGGCGATCATGTGGTTCTCAGGCCCCTCCCAAGAGACATCTAGAACCAGGATAACTGAAAGACGAGCGTGGTGATGAGGACGCCGAGCGCAGCACCGGCGAGGACCTGCGGGACGGTATGGGCCTCACCCTCCACGCGACTCTGCATGACGAGTATCGCGATGAAGCCGGCGAGGACCGCCGCGCCCGCGCTCTCGGTGATGAAGGCGATCGCCGTGGCGCACGTGGCGGCGACCGCGCTGTGACCCGAGGGCCACCCGCCGCGCATGTAGGTGCCCTGTCTGGTGATGGCTTTGACCACGAGCACAAGGAGTCCCGTGAGTAGCAGCGCGATGATGGTGATGTGTGCGGGCGTCTGGCGCACCCGATCGAGGACCGAGCCGGTCATCGAGGTGATCCGCGCGAAGAAGACGATGTAGCCCACGACGAGCGCGTTGACCGCCGACACGAACACCGCGCCGGCCGCGACGTCCTTCGCGACCTTCGCGAGCGGGTCGAAGCTCTGCGTCGCAACGTCGACCGCCGCCTCGATCGCGGTGTTAGCGAGTTCGGAGACGATGACGAAGGAGATCGCGAAGATGATCGACAGGAACTCGGTGCGCCCGATCCTGAAGAAGAGGGACGCTGCGAGCACCACTATCGCCGAGAGCACGTGCAGGCGCATGTTGCGCTGCGTACGAAGCGCGTACACGATACCCTCGATCGCATAGTTGAAGCTCCACATGAGTGAGCGGCTGCGCATCGGGCGTCCTACCGTGCCGCGTACGCGTCGAGCAGCGCCGCTTCGCGGGCCGCCATCGCGCCGGCGTCGTCATCGGCCTCATGGTCGTAACCAAGTAAGTGGAGCACGCCGTGGATGAGCAGCACGTCGAGCTCGTGCTCCACACTGTGTCCGAGATCCGCAGCCTGGCGCTCGGCTACCGAAGGGGCGATGACCACGTCGCCGAGCGTGATCGGCTCGTCGCCCGGCGTGGGACACGGGTCGTCGCAGCCGAACGACAGGACGTCGGTGGGACCCTCGACCTTGCGGTACTGCTCGTTCAGATGCGCCATCTCGTCATCATCCACGAGCGCGACCGACAGCTCGGTCATCTCGGGCACGCCCTCCATCGAGAGCACGAACAGCGCGAGGCGCTCGAAGGCCGCAAGACTCAGCGGCTCAGGCTCCCTGTGGCTGACGATGCTCACCTGCATGCGGCTCACCCTCCTCGACGGGCTCGGGGTACTCGATTCGTGGATGATAGACGCTCGCCAGCATCCGCGCGTAGACCATCATGACCGTCTCGATGTCGGCCACCGAGAGATCGGTCTCGTCGAACTGGTGGTCGTCCATCTTCATGCGCACCATCTTGCGGATCATCGCCTCGATCGTTTCAGGCGTCGGGCTCTTGAGGGAGCGGGCGCCGGCCTCGGCCATGTCCGCCATCATGACGAGCGCCGCTTCCCGACTGGTAGGCCTGCGGCCGTCGTAGCGGAAGTCGGCCTCGAGCAACGGTCCGCCTTTCCTGCTCGCCTTGTCGTAGAAGTAGCCCACCACCGACGTGCCGTGGTGCTGACGGACGATATCGATGACCTCGGGGGGCAGGCTATGCTCCTCGGCCAACTCCACGCCCTCACGGACATGCGCCGTGATGATCCGCGCCGAGAGCGACGGCGACGTGGAATCGTGCGGATTCTCCCCGCCCGCCTGGTTCTCGACGAAGAACGCCGGCCGGACCACCTTGCCGATGTCGTGGAAGTACGCGCCCACGCGCGCCAGCAACTGGTTGGCGCCGATGGCTTCGGCGGCGGTCTCGGCCAGGTTGGCCGTCATGACCGAGTGGGAGTACGTGCCGGGCGCCTCGGTCATCAGCCGCTTCAGAAGCGGATGGCTGGGATTGCCGAGCTCCAGCAGGGTGATGTCGGTGGTCACTCCGAACACGAACTCGAAGAACGGCAGCAACCCCACCATCAGCACGGCGGTGACCATGCCGCCCGCGAGGCCGTTGAGACCCGCCGAGAGCGCGTCCACGGGCAGGTTGCCCGAGGCGAGCGACGCGCCGAACGAGATCAGTCCCAGCGCGAGGATGAGGAATCCGCCCAGGTAGAAGAGGTGAGAGCGCTGCGTGACCCGCGAGAGCGCCGCGACCGCCGCAAGACTGCTGAGCAGCGTCGCGACGACCTGCACGCCGCCGGCGAAGCCAAGCAGCAGCGCGGCCACCGTGGTGAGCAGCGTGAGCACGATGGCCGGGCGCGGCCCGTGCAACAGCGTGGCGAGGATCGCGGCGAGCGGCGCGGGCATGAGGTACGGTGACACCTCGGGCGCCAGGATCGACATGCCGCGGGTGATGTACATCATCCCGAGCAACAGCGTGGAGAGCAGCATCAGATTGCGCATGAGGCCCCATGTGGCGCCGTCGTACGCGTGCCAGTACATGCCCGCCGCCACGATCAGGAGCGACATCAGCAGGACGCCCGCAGTGACCGAAAGCGCGTCGTTGCCGCTCTCAAGGCCGCCAAGACTCCGGATGAGCTCGATCTTCCTCTCGGTGACGATGTCGCCCTTCTCGACGATGTTCTCGCCTTCCTGGACCACGATGACCACCGGTGACACGCGCTCCATCGCCGCGGTGCGCGCACGCGCCGTCGCCGCTTCATCGATGGTGTACGTCGGCTCGAGGAACGCGCTCCCCGTCTTGATGAGCGCGTAGCGCTCGGCGATGGTGAGCGGTATGAGCTCGGCGCTGCGTGCGAGCTGGTTGCTCGCATCGTTGATGTCGGCCTCTTCGATGCGGCCGGACATGATGCCCGTCACGAGGCCCTCGACGTTGCGAGCGACGATCTCGATCGAGGCGTCGGGCAGCGCCACCACCGCCGCGATGGTCTCGGCGTCGATGCGATCGCCGTACAACCCCTCAAGGAATGCCGCCTGCGCGGTGGTCTCGACGCCGTGCGCGGCGCGTGCCGAGGTGACCGAGGAGAAGTACTCAACGATGTCCTGTCGGGTCTGTGTCTGGGCGGCCTCATCGAACACGTACACCGGAGCCACCGCATCGGCAGCCGCCTGACGCAGTGCCTCGGTCGCGCTCACGTCCTCGTACTGGATGGAACGCGGTGCACGGAACGTCCGCGGCGCGGGATCACCCTCCTCGAAGCCGAGCGGGACCACGCGCACAGAAAGGGGCACCGCCGCAAGCAGCACCACGACGACTCCCAGCAGGACCCGCTTGCCGGTCGCCGTTGAGAGCCACCCGCTCTTCGGCCAGATGCGGCCGACGCGGTCGATGAGTCGGCGCCTAGGCATCGGAGAGCGCGGCGGACCGCTGGGCCTCCTCGTACTCGTGATAGGCGGTGACGATGCGCTGCACCAGGCGGTGGCGCACCACGTCGCGCGGCAGCAACTCGACGAAAGCGACGTCGGTCACGTCGGTGAGGATGTTGCGCACCTGCCTCAGGCCCGAAAGCCCGCCGATGAGGTCGATCTGCGTGACATCGCCGGTGATGACGACCTTGCTGCCGAACCCGAGGCGTGTGAGGAACATCTTCATCTGCTCGGGCGTGGTGTTCTGCGCCTCGTCGAGGATCACGAAGGAGTCGTTCAAGGTGCGGCCACGCATGAACGCGAGCGGTGCGACCTCGATGACCCCGCGCTCGGTGAGCGACGCCGACGTCTCCACATCCATCATGTCGAAGAGCGCGTCGTACAGCGGCCGCAGGTACGGATCGACCTTCTCGTACAGGTTGCCGGGCAGAAAACCGAGCTTCTCCCCCGCCTCGACGGCCGGGCGCGTGAGGATGATACGGCCGACCTCCTTCTTGCGAAGGGCATCGACGGCCATCGCCATGGCAAGGTACGTCTTGCCGGTACCGGCCGGACCGATGCCGAAGGTCACGGTGTTCGTGCGGATGGCGTCGACGTAGTGCTTCTGACCGGCGGTCTTCGGCCGGATGGCCTTGCCGCGGTGCGTGAGGATGACGTCGGCGAACACGCTCGACGGGCTGCACTCGCCGCGCCGGAGCATGTCGATGGCACGCTCCACCGCATCGGCGGTGAGCGGGTCGGTGCCGCCCACGAGCGTGAACAACTCCGTGAACAGCGCGGAGACGGCCTGGGCCTCGGCGATGTCGCCCGTGATGGTGATCTCGTTGCCGCGCACCGCGATGTCGGACTCGAACTGGTCCTCGATGAGCCGCAGCAGGTGGTCGCCTTCGCCGAGCAGCTCGACCATGTTCACTTCGGACGGAGCGACCAGGTGCACCTGGGTGGAGTTCGTCACGTGAGCGGTACCTTCTCTCGGCGGCTGATGCACCCCGCGTGCGGGGCCTCTACCAGCAGGATTCTACCACGCGAGTACGCCCGCACACGGTCATGCGGCCGCGTCACGGCAACCGCGTTGTGATCAGCATCGGACCGGGATCCACGCGCTCGGCCCGCGCGGTGAGAAGCCGGCCCGGCTGTGCGGACGCCGACGGCACGCGTGCCCGCATATACTCACGGGTCGTGCCCTCCGCGATGCAGTCGGAGACCCGCTCCACCAGCACCTCCACCGTGTGGCCCACCCGAGCTTCCGCGTACCCGAGCGAGAGGCTCTCTCCGAGCGTGCGCAGCTGCGCCGAGCGCCCGGCGCGCACGGCAGGCGGGACCTGATCGGGCATGTCGGCCGCCCGGGTGCCCGCGCGCTGTGAGTAGCGGAAGACGTGCAATCGGGAGAACCCCGTGGCGCGGGCGAACGCGAGGGTCTCGGCGAACTCGGCGTCGGTCTCGCCGGGGAAGCCGACGATGATATCGGTCGAGATGGCGATGTCCGGGAACGCGGCGCGAGCGGCCTCGACGGCGGCGGTGTAGCGCGCGGTGTCGTACGGCCGGCCCATGCGCGAGAGCACCGCATCCGAGCCCGACTGCAGCGGCACGTGCAGGTGCGCACAGAACGCCGGGGTCGCCGATGCGGCTTCGAGGAGCTGCGGGGTGAGGTCACCGGGCTCGATGCTCGAGATGCGGATGCGCGCGACGCCCGTTGCGGCCACGCGCGCAAGAAGCCCGGGAAGGCCGCCGTCATCGTCGTAGCGCCCGATGTTGATGCCGGTGAGGACGATCTCGGAGACGCCGGTGGCCGCGAGGCGCTCCGCTTCGGCGACCACACGCTCGGCCGGCACCGCGCGGGGAACGCCACGGGCGTAGGGCACGATGCAGTACGCGCAGAACGCGTCGCACCCGTCCTCGACCTTGAGCTGCGCACGCGCTCGCGCCGGGCGCGCTTCGGTGGGCACGGTCGCCTCGCTGACGGCCTCACCGAGGGCGTCGAGCGCCTCGACCACCCGTGCACCAACGCGCTCCTTGTCCGCCTCCACCACCACCTGCTCTCCGAGCGAACGAAGCCCGTCAGCATCGAGCGCAGCAAGGCAACCGGTCACGATGACGATCGGTGACCGTGGCAGGGCGAGTGCGTGGCGCACCGCCTTGCGCGCCTTGTGATCGGCCTCGCCGGTCACCGTGCAGGTGTTGACGACCACGACGTCGGCATCTGCCGGCGCACAGCCCGCACCACGGTGCCCGAACCCGGCGGCGATCGCCTCGGACTCGGTCTGGTTGACCTTGCAGCCCAGCGTCACGAAGGCAACGCGCGGAACCTGCTCGCTACCGGGCGCCAAGACCGCCCCGTTCGTGGATGACGAGCGCGGTCGCGACAAGGCCCGCGGTCTCGGTACGCAAGACCGTCGGCCCGAGCGTGACGACCGTGGCACCCATCGCGGCAAGGATGCGGACCTCGTGTTCGGTGAGGCCGCCCTCCGGGCCGACGATCACCGCCACGTCGCTCTCATCGTCCAGGTCCGGTCCCAGCGCCTCCGAGATGCCGGGGGCATCATCCGCATCCTCCCAGCACACCAGCACCACCGAACCCGCGAGCATCGCGGGAAGGTCCTCGATCGCCGCCAGCGCCCGCACCGTGGGCACGTCCACCCGCTGCGCCTGCTTCGCCGCCTCGGCTGCGATGCGCCGCCAGCGCTCCACGCGTGCCGTCGCCTTCGCCGGAGTGAGCCGGACCACGCTGCGCTCCGCGTCCAGCGGGATGATGCGCGCCACGCCGAGTTCCGTGGTGTGGCGGACGATGTCGTCCATCTTCTCGCCTTTGGCGAGTCCCTGGACGAGCGTCACCCGCGGCAGCACCGAGGACTGGAGCGGGCCGAGCCCCCGACCGACGACCCGCTCACCCACCGCGGTGAGCTTCACGCGCTCGGCGCGTCCGCCGCCCGCCAGGATGATCTCGTCTCCGGAGTCCAAACGCAGCACGTCGCGCAGGTGATGGATGTCGCCCTCGGACAGCGGCAGCACGACGCCGGCACCGGCAAGATCCTCAGATGATGGCATCGGCCCGTCTGTGAAGAAGCGGTGAAGGGCCATCGCTATGCGCCCAGCCAATCCTTCAGCTTGGCGAGCGGGGTGCGCTCGTCACCTTTTCGCCCCGTGCCGAAGCTCTCGCCAAGCTCCTGCAGCAGCTCCTTCTCCCGCTTGGAGAGCTTCTTGGGCGCGAGCACGTCGAGATGCACGATGAAGTCGCCGTGGCCGCCGTCCATCCTCGGCATGCCCTGACCGCGAACGCGCACGGTGTCGCCCGTGTGGACGCCCGAGCTGAACGGCACGACGATGTCGTCGAACAGGCCGCGTACGGTGATCTCCCCGCCGAGGGCCGCCTGCGCGATGTTGATACCCGCCATCGCATGCAGGTCGCTCCCTTCGCGGTGCAGGAACTCGTGCGGCAGCAGCCGCACGGTCACGAGCAGGTCGCCCGAGGTGGCCCCGCGCATGCCGGCCTCACCCTTGCCGGGCACGCGCAGCGTGTAGCCGTCGGGGATGCCCACCGGCAGCTGCACGCGCACCGTCTCGGTACCGTTCACGCGCCCCTGACCGCCACACGCGGGGCACGGCTTGTCGATGATCACGCCGGATGCGCCGCACGCGTCGCAGGGTGCCTGCGTCTCCATCACGCCGAGGAACGTCCGACGCTGGGTGCGCCTCTGGCCGGTGCCGGAGCACGTCGTACACGTCTGCGCACTCCCGCCCACGGCCGCGCCGCTCCCGGAGCACGTGGCGCACGTCATGGGATGCGTGACGGTCACGTCCTTGGCCGCACCCGACGCCGCATCCTCGAGCGTGACGGCGACCTGCACCCGCAGGTCGCGCCCGGAGGGGTCCATGCGTCCGCCACCGCGCGCGCCGCCGCCGCTGAAGAAGACGCTGAACAGGTCGTTCATGTCGAAGAAGTCCCCACCGAAGTCCCCACCGTAGCCGTTGCCCGCCTGACGCGGGTCGGCCGTGCCGAACCGGTCGTAGCGCGCACGCTTCTCGGGGTCCGAGAGCACCTCGTACGCCTCGTTGATCTGCTTGAACGTCTCTTCGGCGTGCTGGCCGTCGTTCACGTCGGGATGCGTCTCGCGCGCCTTCCTGCGGAACGCCTTCTTGATCTCATCGGGCGACGCCTCTTTCGGCACGCCGAGCAGTTCGTAGTAGTCGACAGGACTCACCTGGAAGACCTTCCTCCTCAGCTCTCGAGCGCGCTTGTGAGCGCGTCCGAGACCGTTCGTACAGCAGACATGGCGCGGCGGTAGTCCATCCGCGTGGGCCCGATCACGCCGATGATGCCTCCCGAGTCACCCTCCCCGTAGCGCGCCGACACGAAGCTGGCGTGCTCGAGCGCCGCCGACGGGTTCTCGTGCCCGATGCGGACCGCCACGCCCGTGGTGCGCATCACGTCGGTGAGCACCGACAGCATAGAGTAGCCGTCCTCGAGGAGACCCACCAGAGGACGGACGGCGGCCGGGTCGCTGAACTCAGGGTGTGCGAGCAGCGCCGAGACCCCGCCCGTGAGCACGCGGTCATCGTCCGCCTCGGCAAGGCAGTCGAGCACCACATCCAGCGCGCGTATCGCCACATGCGCCTCGTGACCCGGCACGCCCTCGATCGTGTTGCGGACCGACTCGGCATCGCCACCCACAGCGCCGTCGAGCGTGCGCGACAGGTACGCCTCCACGCTTCCGAGTACCGAGGCGGACACGTCTTGCTCGAACTCGATCGGGCGGTTGGCGACCTGGCCCGAGTCGGTGACCACCACCACGAGCGCGCGGCGAAGCGCGAGCGGGACGAGCGTCACCCGCCGGATGCGCGCGCGCCGGAGCGTGGGGGCGGCGACCACCGCCACGTACGACGTCAGCTTCGAAAGCATCGCAGACGTCTCGCGCAGAACATCGGAGAGCTCGTGCTCGACCTCGGCGTAGTAGCGGCGCACACCTTCGGCCTCGCCCGTGCTCAGGTGCGACGCGCCGGTGCCCACCACATCGTCCACATACGCGCGGTAGCCGCTGTCGGTGGGCACACGTCCCGCCGAGACGTGCGGCTGGAACACGAGGCCGGTCTCCTCGAGCGCCGCGAGCTCCGAGCGCACGGTGGCCGGACTGCAGCCCAGGTGGTAGCGCTCGACGAGAACCTTCGAGCCCACCGGTTGCACGCTTGCGATGTATTCGTCCACCAGGGCGGAGAGCACCGTCCGGCGGCGTTCGTTGAGCATGTCGGACCTCCTGGCACTCACGCCTGCCGAGTGCCAGACGATTCTAGAACCGGTGCGCCCCGAGGGTCAAACGAGAGGACCGCTACTCCACCGCTCCCCAGATGCGCGCGAAGATCTCGTTCCCGAAGAGCCAGCCGCGCTCGGTGGGGCGCCACCTGCCGCCCTCGTGCACCACAAGACCGTCCGCCACGAGCGACTCCATCGCACCGCGCGCGCCCGCCAGCTCCGCCAGTTCATCGGCGACGCCCCGCGTCATGCGCATGCCGAGCATGGCGTCCTCGCGGAGGGCCTCGGGGGCGGTCATCGTCTCGAACGCGGACAGGCTCTTCTCCAGCCGCATGGGGAACATGTCGGCCGCGTAGCCGTAGCGCACGCGGACGATCCCGGTCTCATCCGGCGGCACCAGCCCCAGGGCACGCGCCTGTTCGCCGTCCAGCATGCCGTGCGCTCCCCCACCGATGCCGAGGTACGGCCAGCCGGTCCAGTACGCGGTGTTGTGACGCGACTCGTGCCCGGGCACCGCGTAGTTGGCCACCTCGTAGCGGTCAAGCCCTCGCGCGGTCAGCACCTCGGCCGCGGCATCCATCGCAGCGACGGTGGCGTCCTCATCGGGAGGAGCGAGTCGCCCCTCGGCGATCGCCTCGGCCATAGGTGTGCCGGCTTCGATGGAAAGCGGGTAGACGGACACGTGCTGCACGCCGGCGTCCACGATCGCGTCGAGTGTCCGGAGCCAGTCGTCGTGCGAGAGTCCGGGCACGCCGCAGATGAGGTCGGCGCCCACCTCGAGCCCCGCGCCGAGCGCGGCTCGCACCACATCGAGTGCGGTCGCGGCGTCGTGGCAGCGGCCAAGAAGGCGGAGCGTCTCATCGTCGAGCGACTGCACGCCGATGCTCAACCGCGTGACCCCCGCCGCGACGAGGCTTGCCAGCAGCTCGGGTGAGACTGACTCGGGGTTGGCCTCGACGGTCACCTCCGCGCCCTCGGCAAGCGGCATGATGGTCGTCAGCTCGCGAACGAGCGTCACGAGATCATCGCCGAGCACGGTGGGCGTACCGCCGCCGATGTAGAGCGTCTCGAGCGGCACCCGCCTCACCGTCGGCTCGAGCCAGCCGCGCAGCATCTCGAGCGTCGCCTCGACGAGTTCGGTGTGCGAGACGGCGCCGTCATCCGCACGCGAGAAGAAGTCGCAGTACGAGCACTTCGAGCGGCACAACGGCACGTGGACGTAGAGATGCTTCGGGAGGGGCACGCGCGGCGGCTCGTTCCACGGCACCGTGAAGCCGGGTGCGCCGCCGATCGGACCCTGCCCCCCGATCGCCTGACCCACGCTACTCATCCACCTTGAGGATCGCCATGAACGCCTCCTGCGGTATGTCCACCGAGCCGACCGACTTCATCCGCTTCTTACCGGCCTTCTGCTTCTCAAGCAGCTTCCGCTTGCGGGAGATGTCACCGCCGTAGCACTTCGCGATGACGTCCTTGCGCATCGCGCGCACCGTCTCGCGGCTGATGATCTTCGCGCCGATCGCGGCCTGGATGGGCACCTCAAACATCTGCCGAGGGATGATCTCGCGCAGCTTCTCGGTGAGCACCTTGCCGCGCGCGTACGCCTTGTCCTTGTGCACCACGAACGACAGCGCGTCCACCGGCTTGCCCGCCAGCAGGATGTCGAGCTTCACCAACTGGCTCGTCCGGTAGCCGATGTACTCGTAATCGAGGCTCGCATAGCCCTTGGTGCGGCTCTTGAGCTGGTCGAAGAAGTCCATGATGAGCTCGGACAGCGGCATCTCGTAGTGCAGCTCGACGGTGGTGGCCGAGAGGTACTGCATGTCCTTGAACGTACCGCGGCGCTGATCGGCGAGCTCCATCACCGCGCCGACGTAGTCGGGCGGCACGAGTACCGTGGCCTTGAGATACGGCTCCTCCACGCGGTCGAGGTGCCCCGGGTCGGGCATGTCCTGCGGCGAGTGGACCACGACCATGTCGCCCTTCATGCGGTACGCGTGGTACTCCACACTCGGCGCCGTGGCGAGCAGGTCGAGGTCGAACTCGCGCTCGAGGCGCTCCTTCACGACCTCCATGTGCAGCAGGCCGAGGAAGCCGACGCGGAAGCCGAAGCCGAGCGCGTGGCTGCTCTCCGGATCCCACACCAGTGCGGGGTCGTTCAGCTGCAGACGCTCGAGCGCGTCGCGCAGGTCGGGGTACTGGTCACCGTCGATCGGGAACAGGCCGGTGAACACCATCGGCTTGGCCTCGCGGTAGCCGGGCAGCTGTTCGGTGGCCCCGTGCCTGGCGAGCGTGACGGTGTCGCCCACCTTCACCAGCGCCGGATCCTTGAGGCCGGTGATCAGGTAGCCCACCTCGCCCACACCGAGCACATCGACCGGCATGTTGGCGGGCCGGCGCACGCCGACCTCCTCCACGTCGGTGATGGTGGAGGTAGCCATCATCTTGACCTTGACGCCCTTGCCCACGCTTCCATCGATCACGCGGATGAGCGCCACGACGCCACGGTAGGCGTCGAAGTACGAGTCGAAGATGAGCGCCTTGAGCGGAGCTTCGGGGTCGCCCACCGGATGAGGCACGAGGCGCACGACCGCTTCGAGCGCGTCGCGCACGCCCTCGCCGGTCTTCCCGCTTGCAAGCACCGCCTCATCGGCAGGTATCGCAAGGCCTTCCTCGATCTCATGGCGCACGCGCTCGGGATCGGCGGCCGGCAGGTCGATCTTGTTGATGAGCGGGATGATCTCAAGGTGCGCGTTCATCGCCATCTGCGCGTTGGCGACGGTCTGCGCCTCGACGCCCTGCGCCGCATCCACCACGAGGATGACGCCCTCGCACGCGGCGAGCGACCGTGACACCTCGTAGGTGAAGTCCACATGCCCGGGGGTGTCGATGAGGTTCAGCTGGTAGGTCTTTCCATCATCGGCGTCATACATCACGCGCACGGCCTGTGCCTTGATGGTGATGCCCCGCTCGCGCTCGATGTCCATCGAGTCGAGCATCTGCTCCTGCATGTCGCGATCGGCAACGGTATGGGTGAGCTGCAGCACGCGATCGGCCAGGGTCGATTTCCCGTGGTCGATGTGCGCGATGATCGAGAAGTTCCGTATGAGTGTGGGGTCAGTCATCAGAACGGTAAGGATAGCAGGGACGAGTGCCGAAAGGCACCCGTCCCCGGGAGTATCTCGCCTTAGAAGGTCTTGTACGGACCCGGCACGCCACAGTGGCAGTCCCAGTCCGCGTAGTTAGTGCCGTAGTTGCACTGGTGGTCCCAGGTCCCACCGTGCTTGTGGCATGACAGGCAGTCCGTGCCCACGAAGCTCCACTGCCCATGCTCGGACCGATGACACTGCACGCAGCCCTTGTGGTACTCATCTACGAGGGAGTACGTGGTCCCGCCGGCGGTCACGTGGCACGCCGCACAGACGACCGCCGCACTCGCGGCCGTGACACCCGGCACACTGATCCCCGAAACCCCATTGATGATCGTCGGGAAGTGGTACACGTTCGCGTTGCCGTGCGACTCGTGGCAGGCGCCGCAGTTGATGGCCGATTGGCCGCGCACGTAGGGTGACGCGATCGCCGAGCCCAGCCCGGTGCCCGAACCCGCGCCGTGGAAGTCAGCGCCACCCGCGCTCCAGCTCGCCCCTACGTTGCGCAGACCCGACGGATACACCACACCGGACGGCGGCGTGCCATCGTGACAGGCGAGGCAGAAGCCATCCGCCAACGCCCGCCGCTCAACGGACACCGTGCGGTCTGTGCCCGAGGTGAACCTGTTGAGTTCCACCCACTGGTTCGTGGTGGGGTTCCACAGGAACACCGCGGTCGGGTAGCCGGCGGTCGGCTCACCATGACCGTCCCATACGACCGAGATTGCCTTTAGCGTGCTCAGCGCATCGGTCCCGAGATCGAACCTCATGAGTTGCCAGTTCCACTCGCCATCAACGGTGGCGGCATCGGTCTGCCAGTAGACGCCGTTGTTGGTGTCAGCATCGTCCAGGGTCGTTGCCGGCACCGGCGTGCCGGGCGAGAATGGCGTGGGCTTGCTCGCTTCGGCAGAAGCACTCGCCCACCCCGCCGCCGGCTGGACCCACGTCGCTGTCGTGCCCACCAGCGCGCGCACTGCGGCGTAGTCGGTGTCTACCGAGAACATCCCCTCACCCGCCAGTGGCGTCGCGAAGTGGTGAGCCCGCCACCCCGTCTCTGTACCGGTAACCGCCATGGACTCCGCGCCGTCCACCCGCGTGTTCCACTCGGCCAGGTACGCCTGATGCTCGGCATCTTCGGGATAGCTCTCATCGGCGCCGTAAGGGTAGTTGCTCATCGCGGCGAACGGCAGCGGTTCGACCACGAAGGGTGTGTCGGACTTCTGCGACTTGTAGTAAGTCTCGCTGAACAGGATGTAATCGCGCATCACGCCGTCGCTCGGCTCCGCAAGCGGTTCGAATCGCAACGCGAGTTCGTCGCCCGGGCCCCAGATCACGAACTTGTCGTCCACGCCGTCAAGCAGGGGCGTGACATCACCATACTTCGTGAAGTTGCCGGGCGGGAACGGGAACGCGGTCACGGGGTCACCGTACGTGAAGTCGTAGACCTCGCCCGTGCCGGTGCGGCCATCGATGCCATGGTAGCCGAGCTCCGCCGACACGAGCGGCACCTCGGTGACCTCAAGCGGCAGGTCTGCCGAGGTGTCGAAACCGATCATGTCGACGTACGTCTTGAACAGGAACGTGAAGCGGACCTTCCCGGTGGTGTCATGCATGGCCGGGCCGATCTCGAACACGTAGCTGCGGGGGAACTCCATCGCGTTCGGAAGCGTCGCCTCGGTAGTCGGCACCGTCCGCCACTGCCCCGAGGTGTCCTGCACCTCGAGGATCGTGGTGGCGCCGAAGGTGCGCTGGAGCGCGATGCCCGCCGCGGTGAGTGGCCGGGCGGTCTGAGCGTGCATGACGATCTTGACCTGCGGAGCATCCCGGACGTCGCCGAGGTCCATCTCGAGCGTCTTGTACTCGAAGTCCTCGCGGTCCTCGTTGAGCACAAGCGTCGCGCCGTCAGCCTCGGCCACGAGGTCCGTGACCGACTCGCCGGTGTCCGTCCGGACGGTGGGCGGTGTGCGCAGGTCGGTCACCGTATGCAAGCCCTCCGGTGGGACCGGACCGGGCGCCCCGCGGACGCCCTTCTCCGCGTACACGTCGACGCCTTCAGGAAGATCGACCGCGTAGAGCACGATCTCGTCGGTGTAGTCGATCTCCAAACGCTCCTCGACGAGCCTGATTTCCAGAGCCCCGTCTTTGACCTGCGGCTCCGTCGTCAGTTTGTAGCGGTCACGCGGGTCGGGTCGCGAGTATCCCGTTGACGTCTTCTCCGCAAGCTTGCCGGTGGTGCTGATGTCAGCCTCGAAGCTGAAGCTGTCCCCGTCCCAGACGAACACGAAGGGACACGAGGACGGCGGATAAGCGGCGAGCGTGATGTTGAACGCATCGTCCGTCGACCACGCCGAGACCGCCTGCGTGTCGACGGCGTCGCGCGCCCGGATCTTCACCGTGTAGTTGCCGTTGTAGAAAGTCAGGCCCGACGCTGCGGTGTCCCACGACGGCGCGTTGAGCCATCCCGATGTCCACGCCCCAAGGTTGCTGATCTGGAACTGGTACTGGACCGCATGACCATCCGGTGCGGTCACGGTCCCCCCGGTCAGCGTGATGGGGATCGGGCCGTATCCGCCGCCGGAGAACGTCGTGTGGTCCGTTATCGCCGGCGTCAGCGGCGGCGCAACAGGCGTGTACGTGAAGTCGCCGGAGGCGGCCGTGTTGTTCAGCGCATCCGTACTCCGCACCCGGTAGTGGTAGGTGGTGCCGGCCACGAGCCCCGTCATCTGGACCGAGTGGCTCAGCGACAGGGTGCTGTTGCCGAATGGCGTCTCACCGTAGTCAGTCGTGAGACCCCAGTCTATGTACGACGTCGCGGCCTCGTCGGTCGTCCATGTGACGAACGGGCTGGCATACTGCACGCCTGCTCCGTTCAGAACGACATTCGAGATCACGGGTGCGTTGCCGTCGTGCTTCGCGCCCGCAAGCAGGTAGACCTCACCCGAGGCCGCCACCGCTGACCCGAGCGAGGAGCCCACCGGAGCGGCGATGTCGTCGGGGTTCGAGATCTTGTCCGTGCCGTTGTTCTGGTGCGGGTTGTGGCAGTCGGCGCAGGCTGTCCTACCGCCGTTCTTGGCCTGGTCCGTCAACATCACGTCATGGTGTGTCAGCGGATCGGTGCTCACGGTGAACTGATCACGGATGTCGACGCCCGAGCTCGAGTTCGCGGCGCTGTCGTGACAACCCCCTGAGCCGTTGGCCGTGCACGTGCGCCCGTCCGAGGCGATCCGGCCACCGGTGAGCGGCCGGCCCTGCTCGGCAGAGCCATGCATCGCGTGACACACGCCGCACTCTCCGCCGGCTCCGCCTGCCGAGGTCACCGCGACCTCAAGCGACACGAGATCGGTGTTCAGCGACCGGTGAGCGACAAGGTCCGACTCACTCGTGCCGGCAGCAGCGAACGTCACAGCGTCCCTGAGCGCCGTCGTGGCACCCTCCAGCATCGCGCCGAGCGCGCTGGTGGTACCGACCGCCGCATCAGAGATCCCGTCGACACGCGTGTTGTAGAGGGCCTGATACGCCGGGTGCCCGGCGTCATCCGGATAGCGTTCGTCGGCGCCGTACGGATAGTTGCTCATCGCCGCGAAGGGCAGCGGCTCCACGGTGTGTGACACGTCGGTCTTGAGGTCCTTGTAGTAGCCGAGCACGCTCACGACATAGGAGCGCTCGGCGCCCGCGGAGGGATCGTCCGGAACAGCGAAGGTCAAAGCGATCTCGTCACCCTGCCCCATGATCACGAAGGTGTCGTCACGACCCGTCAGCAGCTCGGCCACGTCGCCGAAACGCGTGTACATCCCGGGGAAGTACGACCCGTCCGAGAGGTCGTGTCCGTACACGAAGTGCGCGTCGCCGGCCGTGCACAGTTCGTCATCGACACCGTGGTATCGCAGGTCGGCTCCGGTGAGTTCCACCGGCGTGATCGTCACCGGCTCATCGGCGGTCATGTCCACGCCAATGGAGTCGATGAGCGTACGGAAGAGGTATGTGAATCGCACGCGCCCGGTGGTCCCGGCAATGGCATCGGTCAGGTCGAACACGTAGGGACGCGTGAACTCGGGAGCAACCGGGACGGCGCCGACGGAGGAAGGGACCACCCTCCAGGTGCCGTCGGGGTCCTGGACCTCGAGCTTGGACGGCAGCCCGAACGTGAACCGGCGGGCGATGCCCGTAGGTGTCACGGGGAACTCCGTGACCGCGTCCATAACGATCTTCACCTGCGGGGCGCTCGCGGCCTCGGGACCGAGATCGAGCTCGATCGTCTTGTAGGTGAACGTCGCCTCGCGGTCTTCGTTGAGCGCCAGATAGATGCCGTCGTCGGAAGATACCTGGAAGCTCACGTCCGCGCCGGTGTCGGTCCGCACCGCGGACAGGGCCGCATCGAGTTCGCGAACGGTGTGGACCGCCGAGGCTAGCGGTGGGAACGCCCGTGTACCGGCGACCGCCTTCTGCGCGTAGACGGTGGTGCCCACAGGCGCGTCGACCGCGTACAGCGCGAACGAGTCGAGGTAGTCCACCTCGTAACGCTCCTCGACGAGACTGAACTCGAGCGAACCGTCCTTCGCCTCGGGCACGTTCGCCAACACGTACGCGTCGTTCGGGTTGGGCTGCTGGAATCCGGTGGCGCTCCGTCCGCCGATGCGGGCGGCCGTGAAGAGGTCCGCCTCGAAAGCCATCTTCTCACCGTCCCACGTGAAGAGGAACGGACAGGATCCGGTGTAGTTGCCGTCCGCCACATTGAACGCGGCGACGCCGGACCACCCGTAGGAGAACTGGGTGGCATCGCGAGCCTCCACACGCCAGCCGTAACTGCCGGGCGTGCTCGTGGAGTACACGTACGAGAGATCCGTCGTCCAATCCGTCAGCAGCACCTGTGAGCCGCTGCGCAGCACCTGCACGCGGTACTGGAACGGGCCGCCGGGGGCAGCCATCGCGTTCCATGTCAGCGTGGTCGAGACGGGCACGTCGTACCAGACCAGGCCAGACGGGTTCGTGGAGACGATCGTCGGATTGGGGTAGGTGACGACCGTGTCCGCGGACTCCGCACTCTCACCGAAGGATGTGGCGGACCTCACGCGCGCGTGGGTCACGCCGGCCGGCGCCGTGAACCACACGACATGGTTCGTGACACGCTCGTCGGCACTGCCGACCGTGGTGCCGTACGCCGTCGTGGGTCCGTAGTCGACCAGACTGCTCGCGAGCCCGGCGGTCGTCCACTGCACCATCTGGAGCGACGGATTCCATGAGTACGGGGCGCTGATCGTCGGCCCCGAGACGATCGTGGCGTCGTAGACGTACCTCGCCTGAGCAAGCACGTACACGTATCCATCGGCGTCGATGTGCTCCCCGGGTGTCAGGTTCAACACGAGCTGCTGCGGTGACCCGATCACACGACTGTCGATCTGGTCCCACCCGTCGGCGTCTTCGTTCCACGCTGACACCGTGATCGGATACCCCGGAGCGGCCTCGCCATAGCCCTTCCAGGTGAGCGTGACGGTTGCCACGTCGGTCTTGTCGGCAGCCATCTTGAACCGGTACATCTGATAGTCGGAGGAGCCCGTCGTCGTCTGCAGATCGGTGGTGAGCAGCTCACCCTCCGCAGACTGGATCGCAGAGATGCCGGCCGCACCGACCGGGGTCCCGGGAGCGTCCGGCGTGGGCGGGGTCACCGACTGCCAGGCCGCGAACCCGTCTGATGCCGGACTGAGACTGAGGTATCCCAGGCCGCCTGTGATGCCCGAGTGACCCGAGGCCGCGAAGGCCGACGGTCCCTGGTACGAGTAGTCCGTGCCGTACGTCAGGCCACCGGCGTCGTGGCAGGTGAGGCACAGATCGCGGCCCGCGGCCCATGTGTAGGAGCTCCCCGACCCCTTGCCATGCGGCTCGTGACACCCGGTGCAGCCCTGGCCTTCGGCAGTCGATCCGGGATACCGGGTGAGCGCCTTCGTAGACGTCGTGACGGTCACATGCTTCTGTGCCCCCGCGGTCCCGCTCCCCGGGTACACCGTGGCGTTGGCGACATGGCACGCCAGACAGACATCGCTCGTGCGACCCGCCGGCACCGTACCATCCGGAGTCTCCAACTCCGAGAGCACCAGCGCGGCGTTGTCCGAGCCGTGCTCGGCGTGGCACGCCGTGCAGGTCACGTCGCTGTCGGTCTCGATCGAGGCATGTGGCGTGCCCACGTAGCCGGTCTTGCGGTCACCGCCGCTGTTCGCCCAGTAGTTCGGCACCAGGAAGTCGGTACGCCGGTTCCTGATGGGACCGTGACACGTCCAGCAGAACGCATCCCCCGGACCCGAGCCGAGTCCTCCCTCCACGTACCTACCGGTCGTCGGCTCGAGGGACCGCAGGAGCCCGGGCGAGGCCGCCGGGTCCGCATGCGGGTCGTGGCAGATGGTGCAGTACAGATCGCCCGTGGCGACAGGATGCACCGTGGAGCCGGACGGCCGCGTCTGCCCTTCGCACTGGTAGAACTGCTGCTGAACGTTCGGGCCCTCGGCACCCGCCGCCGTCCCACCGACGACATTTCCGTGGCAGTTGTAGCAGACCTGCGACGCACGGGTGTCGTACCGCACGCTCGAGCCGGGATAGCTTGTGAGATCGTGACAGATGCCGCCGTCCGAGCAGTAGGTCGTCTCGCTCGTGCCGTGCGGCTCCACTGCAGCGCCGGCCCAGTAGCTGAAGTGTCCGAGCGTGCCGGACAGGTACGTGTCGTCGGCCACAACCCCGGTAGCCCCGGCCGTCCACCCGTCCGCCGCCTCATCGTAGGTCATGATCTCGGCAGCCTCGAGCAGTGTTCGCTGCACTTGGAAGTGCGTCACGCCAAGCGTGTATCGCACCGAAAGCGTCGCCGGCACAGCCAGCGAAACGGAGGGGGTGATCTCGTAGACGCCGGAGAGGCTGATGAGGCCGCCCGTCGGAGAGGCCGAGATCTCGCATACCGCCACATCGGTCGGCTGATCGAACGCACCGGGCGGCAGCGTGAGTACGACCTCGCCGTTGGACGAAGCGAGCACGCGCCCCTCGACCGGCACATTCTCGCGCATCATGACGAGGCCGTTGTCCGCGCGCCCACTCGGGGCGCTCTCGCCGCCCGCACCCTGCGCGGAGACCGCGTAGTAGGTCGTGCCCGTCGTATCTACCGAGAATTCGAAGCTCCTCACATCCGCGGACGCCGTCGCAACGACCGAATAGGGACCGTCGACGCTGACGGACCGCAGGAGTGAGAACTCCGAGACCGGTCCACCGGTACCCGCATCGAAGGTGATGACATCCTTCATCGCACCAGACGTGCAGGCTACGAGTGTCGGAGCACCCGGAGCGTCCGGCACCGGCGGATCGACGGGTGGGTCGTCAGGATAGACGGGCGGGTCGTCGGGGTCCGCGGGCGGTTCATCCGGGTCGGCCGGCGGGTCGTCGGGGTCGGCCGACTCGTCGCCCTTGGGCGGCTTCGGCTTGTCCTTTGCCGACGGGACCGTGGACGGCTTCTTCCCTGACTCGCCCCTGTCGGCCTGATCGATCGGCGTCGGGTCGAGAACCGCGACCGCCGGGCGCTCGGACGTCGAGCCCGCATGCCCTGCGGTCGCGCCCTCGTCCGGGCGACTCTCAGCACCACCCGCTCCTCGGGCTGACCCCGAACCACGCCACGGTGCCGACGATCCCAGAGCGGCGGTCGTCCCCAGCAGTACGATCGCGACCACCAGGCCAAGCCGCGCCCACTTTCTGTTGGTGCCACGGTGCGCACTCATCCCCGCATGACTCCTTCTGTCTGTCCGTCAGCGGTTCGCTACGGCAAGGCGGACACCGGGTGACAGTTCATGCACAGACCGTCGTACGTCTCGACGAGCATGCTCGCGTTGGTGGCTTGGTGCGGGAACGTGAGGAACTCGGGGTTGATCGGATTCGGCTCAAAGGGGTTGTACGAGGGATCGCTCGGATCGGTGGCCCCCCGGTACGTGTAGTCACCTTCGAACGGATCAGCGACGACGCGAGCATCCTCGTGGCACTGCTGGCAGATCGGATCCCGCCGCGTCTCCACGCGGCCATCTCCACTCGCTTCGGCGGGCGCCATGATGAAGCCGCCGTTGGTCCTGCCCATACCGACCGCGACCGGCGTCACCAGGTAGTCGTAGGAATACGATGTCGGAAGAACGGTCGAGGTGACATCGCCGTATCCCCAGTCCGTAGTGCCATCCACGGGATGGTTCACCGCGTCGGATGAGTCGGCGTGACGCTGGTCGTGACACGCGGCACACCACAACGCCCCGTACTCGGTCACGGAGGCCCCGTTCACGTCCGCGCGCAGCAGACAGTCGGAGGTGACCCACAGCCCCGCACCACCGATGTACGTCGTGCCCGAGAAACCCGAGTCCCGCAGGAACGGCGTAACCGTACCGGCACCGTGTACGCTATGGCAGTCCGAGCAGCCGAGATTCCCGCTCAGGCCCGAGCTGCCCCCGGGGATCACGTTCGTGGCATCCGTATCGTGTGAAGCCGCGACCACGCCACCGTGCTTCTCAATGGTGTGATAGGGCCCGATCCCGCTCTGCGTGCCGTCATGGCACGTCAGGCACGCAGCGCTCACGGTCGCCCCGCGGAGGAGCATCACACCGCCTGCAGCGGCGTTGTGGACGGCGTGACACACAGCGCACTTCGACGTGGTCGTCGAGTAGTTCCCGTGGGGGCCGCTCCCATCGGCGGGCGGCGTCTGGCTGTCGACGGCGTGGCACTGGTCGCAGTCGAAGAGATTGAACGGCTCGGTCGTCCCCGTTCCCAGGCCGCCGATCGGTGGAGCGAATGCGTAGGCAGGCAGCACGCTACCCCCCCACAGCAGAGCTGCGAGGAGAACGATGCAAGCGACTAGCGGCCCCCGCCTACTAGGGCTGACGCGCCGGTTCACGTTGTGAGAAATCCCTTCGAGGAGTCACGAACCCTGGCGATTTTCAGCCGAGTTAACATTAGCATCATCGGCGGACGACGAACAATAGGCTGTGCATCACATCACGCAACGCCTCGCACACCACGATCCCTGTGCCTTTCCGGCCATTCAGGCGTGGACCTGCCGCCGCATGTGAAGCCTGGTGTTGGCGCTCCCTGGACCCTGTGCTATCCTTTGCAGGTTCGTCAGCACCCCACTGCGACGGGCACCATCCGATTCATGACGGAGGAACAAGAGCACCGTGGCAAACATCAAGAGCCAGAAGAAACGCATTCTCACCAACGAGAAGGCGCGTATGCGCAACAAGGCCGTGAAGTCGTCGCTCAAGACGGCGATCAAGCGAGTCGAGACCGCAGTCGCCGCAGGCGACAAGGCGGCGGCACAGGACGCAGCTCGCCAGGCGACCCGCGCACTCGACAAGGCCGCCAGCGCCGGCGTCATCCACAAGAACCAGGCCGCCAACCGTAAGTCGGGCGTGATGGCCAAGGTCAACGCGATCGCAGACTGATCACACGTAGCGACTGGTACGCACGAAGGGCCGGGGATTCCCGGCCCTTCGTGCGTTCCCTAGGGCTCTCGGTGACAGACTCCGGCGAGCCACACCTCGAAGAGCACCCGTGGGTCCCCTTGGCCCGTCTTCATGCGAGCCTCCAGGGCAGCTGCATCCATGAGCGCCCGGGACAACTCCTCGGCACGGAAGCGCCTCGCCTGTTCCATGGCGACACGCGCCTGCCACTCGGCCATGCCCACCGAGCGCTGCACATCGCTCTGCTTCGCCCCCCTATCGATCAACGCACGCGCACTGACGAGCGTGCGAAGATGGCGGATCGTCATCGCATGGATGCCATGGAGATCCTGGCCATCGGCTATGAGATCGTCGAGCAGAGTGAACGCGCCGCCGCACTCACGAGCGCCGAGGGCGTTCAGGAAGTCGAAGACCGATACCGGTGCGGTCTGCGCCACGACACTCACGACATCGTCGCGCGAGAGATCCGTGCGCTCGCCCGCGTAGGCGATGATCTTCTCGGCCTCGATCTCAAGCCTGCGCAGGTCACGGCCCACAGCGCGGACCAGCGCCGAGGCTCCGTCGGCGTTCATGGTGCGTCCCTTCGAGCGGAACAGGTCCATCACCCACGACGGATACTCACTCTTCTTGGGCGCGGTGTACTCGAAGACCCCGCCGAGCGCCTGGACGGCTTTGTAGAGCTTCGAGTCCTTACGGATCTTCGTGGCGACGAGCACCAGACATGCCGAAGGCGCCGGGTCCTTCGCGTACTCGGCAAGGACGGCCTGGGCCGCCGTCGACATGCGGTCGACCCCGCGCACGGTCACGAGACGTCGCTCGGATGCGAACGGTAGCGTGTTCGCGGCCGCCACGACCGCGAATGCGTCGGCGGTCTCCCCGTCGAAGGCCTCGTAGTTGAAGTCGAGGTCGGCGACCTCGGCGATGCGGTCCTTGAGCCGGTGGAGCGCGCGATCCAGCAACAATTCCTCGTTGCCGAAGATCAGGTACACGCTGGAGAGATCCTCCACGCCTTTGGTCTTGACTGCCACGGGGTCCTTTCCGGACGACATCGAGTTGCGGCGATGTGACACCCGCAGCGACCGCCGCGGCCCTTCGCATTCTCGCACGAACCACGTCGCGGCTTCCACGCCGGTCCCGCTCCACCCGATACCCGGAGCCACCCACGACGACGGTCACGTCCCCATCGAGATCGGTCCGGAAGACGCGCACGCGAGCGCTGTCGAACAGCGCGAGCGTCTCCGGCGCCGGATGACCGAAGTCGTTGCCCTCGCCGACACTGATGATCGCGTCGTTCGGCGACCACCCTGCGAGCCCGTCGGCCGTGAGGCCATTCGTGCTGCCATGATGGGGGACCTTGAGCACCTCCACTTCCGTGAGCGTGCCCGCTGCGAGCAGCGCCTGCTGCACGCGACCCTCGGCATCACCCGTGAGCACCATGTCGAACGGGCCGCGACTGAGTGCGAGGACTACGCTGGTGTCGTTCGTCGAAAGGTCGCCGGGGGCATCGGACAACGGCCAGAGCACCTCGACGGTCGTCCCTCCCACGCGCCACCGGTCACCCGCCACAAGCTCCCGCACCGGACTGTCCGGACCGTCCCATGAAGTGCTCCTCGGCATCGGATCGCGGGCCGTGGTCGACTCAGAGTCGCCAGCCCGCGCGACCCCGGGGACCCCGATCCACCCGACCTCGGTCACGCCGACAAGCCCCCCGGCGCCACCCGTATGATCGCCGTGCGCGTGCGTCAACACCACGACATCGATACGCCTGATGCCCTCGCGCGCGAGCGCACGCCGAAGCACCAGATCGTCAGGGCCGGTATCCACGAGCATCGTCCGGCCGCTGTCGCGCACGAGGATGGCGTCGCCCTGTCCGACATCAAGGACGGTGACCGTACACTGCCTGATCGGCGCCGGTCCGAGCGCCAAGGCGAGCGAGCACACCACCGAGGCGCCGAGGAAGCGCGCTCCCCCGCGCGGGCCGCGCGGAAGCGGCCACCACCACCACAGGACGGCCGCGCACAGACACGACGCACCAGCCAGCAGCCATCCCCCGTTCAGTGCGACTGCGGCACCCGGAAGCTGCGCGAGCACGGCTGCCACCCATGCGGTCGCTCCGAGCACCGAAGCCGCCGCCTGCGCACCGAGAGCCCCGACCGGCGGCACGACGCTGCCGATCACCGACCCGGCCAGCCCGACGAGCATCGCCACAGCGACGAGTGGGCCGGCGATCAGGTTCGCCACGGGTGCGAGCAGTGAGACCATGCCGAAGCCTGCAGCCACAACCGGCACTGTGGTGAACTGCGCCACCAGCGTGAGCGACAGAGCCTGCCCCATCCGGCGCCACCACCCGGTTGTCCCGGAGGTCGCCCACACGGCCGCGAGGTCGCCGAACAGCAGGAGCCCGCCCACCGCAAGCGCCGAGAGCTGCAGTCCCAGGTCGAAGACCGCCCAGGGCCCGCTCGTCAGCACCGCGATGAGAGCACCCGAAAGCGAGGCGATCCCATCACTCCGGCGACCCACCAGTTGCCCCAACCCGCCCACCACCAGCATGAGCAGTGACCGCATCGCCGAGTACGGCAGCCCGGTCACGACCGCGTACACCGCACCGGCGCACACGGTGGCGATCACGAGTGGGCGTCTCGGCACGCGCAACATCGTCCCGATGAACGCCACCGCCGCGCACGCCGCAGCCAGGTGCGACCCCGAGACCGCCACGAGATGCGTGAGGCCGAGGATCCGGAAGTCCTCCTCTGTATCCGTGCCGATCAGACGCCGCCGATCGCCGAGCACGATCCCCTCGGCCAGATCGCCGCCGACGCCCGGCACATCGTGCATGCGTACGAGCATGCCCGCGCGCCATGCGAACAGTGAGCCCAGCGGACCGCTGCGCCACGCGCCGGTCTCCGCTCGCCAGGCCGTCCCGGTGGCGCACACCCCGGAGCGCGCGACGCGACGCGCCCAGGGCTCCCCCCGGGGAAGCGGCTTGAGGATGGCCGAGAAGCGCACCGTGCGGCCGAGGTCCGGCACGCACTCCCCCTCCGGCCACCCGACGCGCACGTGTGCACCGTCGAGCGGCCCGCCCCGGATGCGCACCCGCACGACCGCGCCATACTGCCCCTCCATCGCGTCGGCCTCGACCACGCCCGTCCACTCGCGCGCTCCGCAGTCGGCCACGATCGCGCCCTCGTCCTCCCAGGCCCTGAACTGCATCACCGAGAGACTCGCGCCCGCGGTCGCCCCCGCGCATGCCACCAGCACCACGGCGACGGCGCCGGCATGTCGGATACTCCTCCTGCCCGCCCACGCTCCCAGCGTGATCGCAGTCGATGCAGCCGCAAAGACCACAGCTGCCGCCAGACCGGCCTTCCACGCGAGCATCTCGGCCGCCGCAGCGGCGGCGCACATCGCAGCCGCGAACCAGGCGATGGTGGGGATGGGCGGCCGCTCGGGCGCCTCGTTCATCCGCATGTCACCAGGTCCTTGAGCGCGTCGAACTTCTTCGCACCGATGCCGGACACACGCATCAGGTCCTCGGGCGAGGAGAACGGACCGTTGGCCTCCCGGTCGTCCACGATCTTCTGCGCCGTGGACGGGCCGACCCCGGGCAGGGCGTCGAGCTCCGCTGCAGATGCGCGGTTGATGTCGACCAGTCCCCCGGCGTCCGCGCTCGTGCCCGCAACGCCGGGGACCGCCGGCGGCGACACCACTCCCGCCGCCACCTCGTCCGCCGTGGGCACGTAGACCTGCTCACCGTCGGCCAGTATCCGCGCCAGGTTGAGGCTCTGCAGCGCTGCGTTGCCGAGGCCACCACCCGCCATCTCGATGGCGTCGGCGGCCCTGCTACCGGCGGGAAGCGCATAGACCCCCGGACGCATCACGGCCCCGACCACATGGACGACGATCTGCGCCTCGACCTCCGCCGGTGCCCCATCGCCCACGGGCGTGCTCGCGGCCTCGGGCGGGGCATCATCGAACGCGACCTCCGGCGCAGGCGCCGAGGGCCAGAACCGCCACAGGCCGAGACCGATCGTGAGCAGAGCCAGGGCGACGACCGCCTTCTGCGTGCGAGGGTGCAGCCGGGCGAGCCCCGCTCGCTCCAGCAGTTCCGCAACGCGCTCCGACATCCCCGGTGACACGAAAGCCCCCTCCGTCCGTGAGGACGAAGGGGGCGTCCGATCAGTAGCGTAGATCGTGACTCTTACGCGGACCACACCGCGAGTTGAACCGGATGTGAACCGGCCGGCCCGAACCAGCGCACCTACGCGGTCGCAACCACGCTCACAAGCTTGCCGGGCACCACGACGACCTTGCGGACCGTCAGGCCCTCCAGATGCTCGATCACCTTCGGCAGCGCGAGTGCCGCCTCGCGCACGGTTGCGTCATCGGCAGTGGCCGGCATCGTGAGCTTCGCGCGCACCTTACCGTTGACCTGCACGACGATCTCCACCTCGTCGGCCGCGGCAAGCGCGGGGTCGTGCGCGGGCCAGCTCTGACGGTGTACGGAGCCCTCGCCGCCGAGCACCTCGCGCCATAGCTCCTCGGCCATGTGCGGGGCGAACGGCGCGATCAGCAGCACGAGCGTCTCGGCCACCTCGCGCTCGAGAGCGACGTCGCGCGCATCGGCCGGCACGGTCTTCCGGTAGTCGCCGGCCGCGTTCAGCAGTTCCATCATCGCCGAGAGCGCGGTATTGAAGCCGAACGCCTCGATGTCGGCCGTGACCTTGCCCACGACCCGGTGTCGCTCGCGCAGGAGCGCCTTGGCCGCGGGATCCTCTGCCGGCGCCGCCGCGCTCCCGGCCCCGGCCGCCCCTTCCACGTAACGCCACAGCCTGGTGAGGAAGCGGAACATCCCCTCGAGGCCGTCCTGGTTCCAGTCCAGGTCCTTGTCGGGCGGCGCCATGAACAGGATGAACGCGCGCAGGGCGTCGGCGCCGTAGCGGGCCACCATATCCTCGGGTGCCACCACGTTGCCCTTGGACTTGCTCATCGTCTCGCCGTCTTTCTTCACCATGCCCTGCGTGAGCAGGTTGGTGAAGGGCTCGCGTGCCGAGGTGAGCCCCATATCCGCGAACACCTTAGTGAAGAAGCGTGAGTAGAGCAGGTGCAGGATGGCGTGCTCGATGCCGCCGATGTACTGGTCCACCGGCATCCAGTAGTCAGCCTTGTCACGCCCGAAGGCCTCCGCGCTGTTGCGGGCGTCGCAGTAGCGGAAGTAGTACCAGCTCGAGCACGTGAACGTATCCATCGTGTCGGTCTCGCGCTTCGCCGCGCCGCCGCACTTCGGACACGTGGTCTCGTAGAACTCCGGATGGTCGGCGAGCGTCTCGCCCTTGGTGATGTCGACCTCCATCGGCAGAACGACGGGCAGCTGCTCCTCGGGAACCGGGACGAGCCCGCACGACGGGCAGTGCACCGCCGGGATCGGGTTACCCCAGTAGCGCTGGCGCGAGATGAGCCAGTCACGCAGGCGGAAGTTGATGGAGAATCGGCCCTGGCCGCGTTCGGCGAGCCACCCGGTGACCGCCTTCATGCCCTCGCTCGCCTTGCCGCCCTGCAGCCCGGTGAACTCGCCCGACTGCACCATGACGCCGTAGCCGTCGTAGGCCTCGGCCCACGGGACGTCGTTCGCTACGCGGCTGTGGACTCCGGACAACTCGTTGATCAGCGGGTCGTCCTCGGCCACCACCACGGGCGGGATCGGCAGGCCGTACTTGCGCGCGAAATCGAAGTCGCGCTGGTCGCCGGAGGGTACGGCCATGACCGCGCCGGTGCCGTACTCCATAAGCACGTAGTTGCTCACCCACACCGGCACCTTCTCGCCGTTCACCGGGTTGACGACGTGGCGTCCGGTGAACGCGCCGATCTTCTCGGCCTCACCGCTCGCGCGCTCCACCGCGGTCTCCCGCGCGGTGGCAGCCACTACGGCCTGCACATCGGCCGCATATCCGGTACCCGCCGTGAGCTCGGACACCAACGGGTGCTCGGGCGCGAGCAGAAAGAACGAGCAGCCGAAGAGCGTGTCAGGACGCGTGGTGAAGACCGTGATCGTCTGCCCACACGCTTCGCCGCCGGCACCACACAGTTCGAAGTCAACCTCGGCGCCCTCACTCCGGCCGATCCAGTTGGCCTGCATCGTCTTCACGCGCTCCGGCCAGCCCGGCAGCGTGTCGAGATCGTCCAAGAGCTCCTGCGCGTACTCGGTGATCTTGAAGTACCACTGCTCGAGGTCGCGCTTCTCGACCACGCTCTTGCAGCGCCAGCAGACGCCGTCGCCGATGACCTGCTCG
The DNA here is from genome assembly GCA_002423585.1 of Actinobacteria bacterium UBA6100. Taxonomy (GTDB): domain Bacteria; phylum Actinomycetota; class Coriobacteriia; order Anaerosomatales; family Anaerosomataceae; genus UBA6100. Next base: position 181,192 of record DIWS01000013.1, on the reverse strand, counting down.
TTGGCGAGCACCGTCTTGCACGACGGGCACCAGTTGACCGGCGACTTCTTGCGCTCGACGAGCCCGCGCTCCCAGAACTTGAGGAAGATCCACTGACCCCAGCGGTAGTAGTCCACGTCGCACGAGCGCACCATGCGCTCGGGGTCGTAGCTGAAGCCCATTCGGCGGAACGAGGCGGCCTGCGTCTCGATGTTGGCGTACGTCCACTTGGCCGGGTGGGTGGCGTTCTTGATCGCGGCGTTCTCCGCGGGCAGGCCAAAGGCGTCCCAGCCGATGGGATGCAGCACGCTGTGGCCGTTCATCGTCGAGAATCGCGCCACCACATCGCCGATGGAGTAGTTGCGCACGTGACCCATGTGGATGTCGCCGGAGGGGTACGGGAACATCTCGAGGACGTACTTCTTCGGCTTGTCGGGGTCTTCGGTGACCGAGTAGAGTCCCTCGGCATCCCAGACTGCCTGCCACTTCTCCTCGATCTCGTGCGGTTCGTACTGACGGGTCACGTGCTGCCTCCACATCCCGGATGCGATAATGCGCCCCATTGTAGCGGAAGCTGCCCCCGGGCCCGGTTACTCTACGACGACCTCGATCTCGAACGTCCCGGCCGGTTCAGACTCCTCTTCCCAGGGTCTGATGTACTCGAGCGCGAGTGTCCCCTCGCCCGGCTCGACAACCGTGAACAGCCACGTCTCCTCGCCGCCGGCGCCCATCATGCCGGGAGGTGCGTCCGAATCATACTCGGCATCGCCCTGCTGCTCGAGACACACGGGGACGTCGAGCACCCTCCATGAGTAGCCGGTGGTGGGATTCGACTCCAAGACCAGCTCGAGTGTCTCTCCCGCTGCGAGCGTGACACTCCCGCCGTTGTCGTCATCGCCGACCCGTACGGCGCGGTCACATCCCGCCGATGCGGCGAGCACAGCACACAGCACCATCACCATGCCGAGGGACATCCCTCGCTTCATCACAGCCTCCCCACCTCGTCACCTGCGAGACGTTCATACCCGTGAGACGTGACGATGCCCGCCACGGTTCATCGTGACGGGCATCGGTTCACCACGTTGGTGGAGCCAAGGGGGATCGAACCCCTGACCTCATGGCTGCCAGCCATGCGCTCTCCCAGCTGAGCTATGGCCCCACATCTGGGTCGCCTCGCAAGGCGCGAGCGACAGTATAACATCCCCTCCGGGGTGGTCAATCGCCCCGGAGCTCCGGAAGGTCGCTACACGACGGCCTTCGCGCAGGGCTTCACCCCTTCGGGAACGTCGCGCTCCCACTCGTTTCTGATGAAGCAGAGCATCTTCGGCAGAAAGTCGTCCATGATCAGCGGCAGCATGTTCGGCAGCAGCGCGTCCATCGTCTTCGGGAGCAGGTCGGGCATGAGGTCTTCCATGTCCTCCGGCAGCTGACCCACCCTGCGCGAGACCTCCGCGAGCATCGCCGGCATGACCTTCGGCATCATCGCGGGCATCATCTTGGGCATCATCGCGGGCATCATCGTGCCCATCAGCGCCAGACCGCCGGGGACCGCACGCGCGACCCTCATCATCGGCAGCATCGCGGGCGGCATCGCCTTCATCATGTCCGGCAGGAGCGCCACCATGATGTCGGTGATCGACTCCGGCTTCATCAGCCAGATGAACTTCTCGAAGTGGCCCCACATCTCCATCGCGTACGGCGTGGGATCCTCGTGCGGGATGCCGAGGCCGTCCATCGCCAGGTGCGCGAGATCGATGACCTCCATCGGGATGTCCTTCTTGTCGATGGAGTCGCGGAACTGCACCTGACAGCAGGGGCAGAGCGCCACCATCGCGTCGGCACCCGCGTCGACCGCCTCGTCCAGGCGCATCTTGCCGAGCTCGGGGGCCACCGGCGTCTCACCGATGAGCGTGAGCACCGATCCGCAGCACAGCGCGTCCTCGCAGTTGTGCTCCATCTCCACGAACTCCACGCCCGGGATGGCCTTGATGAGCTCGCGCGGGGCCTGATAGTTGCCCTGCGCGCGACCCATATGGCACGAGTCGTGGAACGTGAGCGTCTTGTTCACCTCGTGCGTGAACTCGAGCGCGCCCTCGGCGATGGAGTCCGCCACGAGCTCGGAGTAGTGCTTCACCTCGAACTCGTACTCCTCGCCCCTGTCAGCGGCCAGCTTCGCGTACATCTCTTTCCACACGAGCCCGCATGCGGGACATGAGGTCACGATGGTCTTGGCGCCGCGCTTGCGCGCCTCGGCGGTGTTGTGCTCGTAGATCTCCTCGAAGACGTCCCACTTGCCCGAGACCTTCATCGGGATGCCGCAACACGCCTCGTCGGTCCCCATGTAGTTGAATCTCACACCGGCGGCATCCAGCAACTCCACCGAAGACTGCGCCACGTCCTTGTTGACGTAGCTCGCCGTGCAGCCGGCGAAGTACAGGATGTCCGAGGTAGGATCTATCTTCTCGGCGATGTGCTCGGGCATCCAGTCGGCACGCTTGTCGCGCTTGCCGGCCCAGATGTTGAGCTCGCCCTGCAGCGCCGCACCCATCATCTCGAACGGCGGGAAGGTCATGCGGCCCTCATCGTGGATGAGCTTCCCGCGCATCGCCATCCACGAATGCTCGACGGGCAGCTGCAGCTGGCAGCGCGTGTTGCAGACCTCACACGTGGTGCAGACGAGGAAGGTGTCCACCATCTTCTGGTCGAACTTCTCGCGGCCCTCGATGACCTGCTTCAGATAGGCGTACTTCCCTCGCGGAGAGTGGCTCATCCACCCCCGGACGCTGTACTCCTCGCAGGTGGGGACGCAGTACCCGCACTGCGCGCACGCGTAGCTGTAGTACGCCACATCGCCCGGGATGCCGTGCTTGTCTGTGAGCGAGATGACGGTGCGCGCAGGCGGCTTCGCGGCGTTCGCGATCGGGCGGACGAGGGGCTCCATGGCGAGTGCCATCTTCATGAGGGCGTTCACCGCACCGGTGCCGAGGATCTTCTTCGGATTGAGCAGGTTGCCCGGGTCGTTCTTCCGCTTGAACGACTCCAGCGCGGCGAACTTCTCCTCGCCGAGCACCTTCCTGGCCTCCTGGCGGAAGTACAGTCCGGTGGAGTAGGCGCCGCCGCCGTGCTGGTTGGCGATCCGGATGACCACGAGGGACAGGGCGAAGGCGAGGTTGAACGCCAGGGTGCGCTCGTCGTGCGGGATGAAGCCGAGCAAGACGACCTTGTCGCCCTTGCCGAGCATCCCTTCGAGCACGAAGGGCTGCTTCACACGGGCATCGATCTGCGCGAGCACCGGCCCGAGTTGATCCAGCGGCACGACCACCTCTGTCGGCACGATCGAGGGTCCCACGCGCTTCAGGCGCATCGGCGCGAAACGCTGCTCCCACTCATGCTCGGCGGCTTCCGCATCGAGCTCGGTTCCGCCGGCCGAAGCGAGGATCTCCTTGAGCGCAGGGTCGATCACCTGGTGGCGCGACACGGGATACGCGATCACCGCAAGGAACGCCTCGGGCAGATCGGGCTCGTAGTGCACGTGCTCCATCTCGTACGGATGCCCGTGCCGATGCGGCAGCGTCTTCTTGAGGCGCGTCGACTCGGGATTGAGGAAGGTGAGCGACCAGATGGGCAGGCTCCGGGCGGATATCTCGCTCAGCGCCGCCGAGAGCGCCTCGATCGTGGGAAGTGCGAGGAGGCGATGCACCTCGTCCTCGAGCGGACGCAGTGCGAACGTCACCTCGGTGATGATCCCGGTGATGCCTTCGGCGTCGGCGACGAGCTGTTCCAGCTCCTCGCCTGTGTATTCGGTCACGGAGCCGTCGAGCGACACGACACGGGCGCCCAGAACGCTCTCTTTGAAGAAGCCGTACTCGTAACTGCCGAAGCCGGCCCCGCCCTGCGCGAGCCAGCCGGCGACGGTGGACGACGGCAACGAGGAGGGATACAGCCGAAGGTCGACGCCCTTGCGGTTGAGCTGCTTCTGGAGCGGCTCCCAGAGCGTCCCGCCGAAGACTTTCGCGGTGAGCGCCCCGGCGTCGAGCTCGATGAGACCCTCCATCGCTGACATATCCGCGACGATGGCGCCCTCGAGGGGCATGACGCCGCCGTAGCCGGATGTGGACATCCCGCGCGGGACCACGGAGATACGCTCGCTGCGTGCGAGCCTGAGAAGCGCGATCACCTCGTCCTCGCTCACCGGCCGCACGACAGCTCCGGCGACACCGGTGGGCATGAGCGGCGCGACCAGCTTGGGCATCGCCCCTATGTCCGAGGAGTAGAGTGTGCGCTCGACCCGGTCGGTCCGGATCCTCTCACCGAAGATCTCCCGAAGCCGTGCCTCGATACGCTCGTTCACCGCTGCCATCTGGCCAGATCCTTCCACCGATACGTTTTGACGTGCGCCCGTCGCGGCGCGATACCTCAAGGGGTATTTCAGAACTATACCCCCGAGGGTATCCATCGTCAAAACACGATGAGGATCTAGTGAAGCGACTCCTCCAGCGGCACCGGTGGGCCCTCGATGGCCGACTCGTACTCCACCCCTCCCCGGGCGGATGCCCCGGAGCGGCCGAGCAGTTCGGCCACCACCATGCCCGAGAGGATCAACCCGGCGCCCACCACCCCGCCCACACCCAGCCGCTCGCCGGCGAACCATCCGAAGATGCCGCCGAACGCCGGCTCGGTGATGAGGATGAGCGCCGTCTTCGTCGGCGAGAGGATCTGCTGCGCGTATGTCTGTACCGCGAAGGCCACCGCCGAGGCGAACACGCCGGTTACGACCAGTGCCAGCCACACGCTCCCGGCGCCGGGGAGCGCCACCGGCTCGGTCGCCAGCGAGACGGCGCCGCACAGCACGGCCACGGTGGCCAGCTGGACGAGCGTGAGCGGCCGGACGTCATGCCGATCGCCGAGGCCGCCGAGCACGATCATGTGCGCCGCATATGCCGCGGCGCAGATCAGCACGCGTGTGTCGCCCACGTTCCATCCGCCGCCACCACCACCGGAGAGCAACCAGAGCCCGATCACGGCGAGCGCCACGCCGAGCACCGTGGTGAAGCGCGGGATCCGACGCAGGACCAGCGCCTGAAGAGCAGGCGTGATGACCACGAACATCCCGGTGATGAAGGCCGCTTTCGAGGCGCTCGTGTCCTGCAGCCCCCACGTCTGGAACACGTAACCGGCAGTGAGGAAGAGCCCCGCGAGCAGCCCGGCGCCGAGCGTATCCCGACGCATCAGCCTGATCGATGAGGGGAGGACCACCGCGAACGCGATCACCGCGATCACGAAACGCAGCGAGAGGAACGCGTACAGGGGGTAGACGCCGACGGCGTCTTTCACCACCACGAACGTGCCGCCCCAGACGGCCGCCACCGCGATCAGGGCGAACTGCACCCCGTACGCCTTGAACGCACGCGTCACGAGCCGGCGACCTCGGTCTGCGCCTGCGGCGTCGCATCCGCGGCGTCGGGCAGCGGCACTCTCGGTGCGTCGGCCCACAGCTTGTCCAGGCGGTAGAAGTCGCGCTCGTCGGGCTGGAACACGTGCACGACCACGTCGCCGAAGTCGAGCAGCACCCACTTGCCCTCACGCTCGCCCTCGCGGCCGATCGGCTTCACGCCGGCCGTCTCGCGCAGCTGGTCCTCCACCTCGTCGGCGATGCTGCGCACCTGCCGGTCGCTGGAGCCGGTGGCCACCACGAAGTACCCGGTGATGACGATCGTCTGTGCAACATCGAGCACCACCACATCGGTGGCCTTTTTCTCGCTCGCCGCCTCGGCAGCGAGCAGTGCGATATCACGGGGTTCCAATAACGGGCACTCCTCTCGGTCACTGACTGGGGGCAGGAGGCACGTAGTCCCTGCCGATAATGACGATCACGTCCGCGACATCCTGCTCCGATGGCTGGTCGAGGACCTCTCCCACACCGAGCGCCGCGCGCACCTGCTCGCCGTGCTCGGCGTCACCGCTCTGGACGATGACCATCGAGGTGTCGTAGTCGAAGCGGTCCGCGTTCTTGGTGTCGACCACCCGCATCCCGGCTGCGATGAGCTGCTGCGCGGCCTCACCGGCGATGCCCGGCGTCCCCGCGCCGTTGTAGATGATCACCCTCACCGCGGTGTCCTGAGCACCGACCTTCACGTCCCACCACTGCAGGAGAAGGTCGGCGATCTGGTCACGTTGCGGTTCGTAGTACGTCTGACCGCCGAGATCGATCGGCTTGACGGGAAGCGGCACGAGCGCCGTGTGGTCTCCCGTGACCGACGCGATGAACTCCGAGATCTCCGCGCGCTGCGCGTCGTCGAGGTCGGTCTCCTGGGCGTTGGCCATGATGTCCCGCAGACTCTGGTTGGTCAGCGCGTCCTGATACACACCCACGTCCACGATCACGTAGTGCTCGAACGGCACGGTGAGGTAGTTCGAGATGGCCGCGAGCGAGACACCGACACCTGCGGCGTAGCTGTCCCCCACACGCTCGAACCCCTGCCCCGGTACCTCCATGAAGGCGCCGCTGGGGATCGCGATGCCGAGGATCTGCTCGTCCGTGCTGTCCAGCCGCACCGCCAGGAAATCGGCGGATGTGCCGCTGACACCGATGATGAGCAGGTTCTCCCGCGCCTTCTCGGCCTGCGCCTCCGGCGTCGCCTGCTGCTCGGCTTCTCGCCTCGCCAGCCACCGGGAACCGGCATTCACGCCGAGGGCGAGCACGAACAGCACCAGGGCGAGCACGAGCACTCCACCCAACACCATCCCGACGATCTGAAGGACGCCGAGCACGCGGCCTTTCGTCTGGCGTAGGCCATCACTCAGCTGCTGCTTGCGCTGCTCGGCGCGTGCGTCACGTCGCACCTGCTTGCCGAGCTTCGACGAGCGCTTCGAGGCGCGCCAGCCCGGCTCCGGGGCCGGCGCTGACTCATGATGCGTCCTGCGCCTCGGGTAGTCCGCCGAAGACGAGGGGCGTGCCGCGTCCGGACGCTCCCCGTCCTGGTGCGTGCGCCGGTGCCGGCTCATCGGCGAAACCTCGCGGCGATATCGTTCCAGGTGGAGACGGTCTGCGGATGTATCCGCCGGCGACGGTCCACCAGGTGATGCAGCGACGCGGCGTAGGCGTCGGCGAACAGGTCCTCGAGCGGACGCGCACCCGACGACGATCGAAGCCCGTCCACACCCGCCTGATGACGGCCCGGCTCGATCACGTCCGCCACATACACGAGCATCGAGAGCGGCGGCATACCGGCCGTCCCGTATGTATGGGCGCCGATGGCTGCGAGCACGTCGTCCGGCAATTCGGGGAACTCCATCTCCAGGTCCGCCTGCGCCACCGGCCCGTGCAGCAGATACGGCACGGCCTCATCGACCTCCGTGACGTCCAGCCCGAGCCGCCGGGCGCGAGCCACCAACTCCTCGGCAGGCGTCTCCCGGTGCCAGTCATGGAGCAGTCCCGCGATGCGCGCGCGCTCCACATCGATTCCGTAGAGCGAGGCCAGATGCGCGGCAGTCGCGGCCACGCGCTCGGAGTGGCCCATAGCGACCGGTGACAGTCGTGCGCTCAGCCGCTCATGTGCTGTGTCATAGAGCGCGGTCATCTCACGACAACCCCTCGTACAGGCGGTTCTTCCGGGCGTACGTTGCCACTTCCTCGGGCAGAAGGTAGCGCACGGGACGACGTGAAGCGATGCGCGCGCGGATATCCGTTGAGGAGATCGCGAGTGCCGGGACCTCCATGAGCTCGATGGAAAACGCCTCGGCTCCCGGGCGGGTCGAGATGCGTGCGAGGTCGTAGCCGGGTCGCGTGGCGGCGATGAGCGTGCAGGCATCGGCAAGGCGTGCCGAATCCTTCCAGGTGAGGATGTCGAGGATCGCGTCGGCACCGGTGATGAAGAACAGGTCCGCATCGGGGCCGTGGATGGCGCGCAACTCAAGCATCGTGTCCACGGTGTAGGTGACGCCCGGCCGGTCGACCTCGAGACGGCTCACCGTGAAGTCCGGGTTGCTCGCGGTCGCGATCACGGTCATCAGGTAACGGTGCTCGGCAGGCGTCACCTCACGGTGCGACTTGCGCGCGGGCTCACCCGTGGGCATGAACACGACGCGGTCCAGGCTGAACTGGACCAGCGCCTCTTCGGCCGCGACGAGGTGACCGTAGTGGATCGGGTCGAACGTGCCGCCCATGATGCCGAGCCGGAGTTGCTTTCTCACTCCCGTATCTGACCGCTTCCCATCGCGACGAACTTGGTGGTCGTGAGCGCGGCGAGCCCCATCGGGCCACGCGCGTGGAGCTTCTGTGTGGAGATGCCTATCTCGGCACCGAGGCCGAACTCGCCCCCGTCGGTGAAGCGTGTGGAGGCGTTCACGTAGACCGCCGCCGCGTCCACTTCATTCAGGAAGCGCACGGCCGCCGTGTAGTCCTCGGTGACGATCGCCTCGCTGTGCTTCGTGCCGTAGGTGTTGATGTGCCGGATGGCCTCATCCAGACCGGCCACCACCTTGCAGGCGATCTTGAGGTCGAGGTACTCGGTCGCCCAATCTTCCTCGGTGGCGGGATTCACCCGCATCACCGCGCCGAGCGCGCGGGTCTTGTCATCGGCGTAGATGGTCACGCCGGCCTCCTCGAGCGCCCGGAGAATCGGCGGGAGGACGGTCTCATATACGGCCTCGTCGATGAGGAGGGTCTCGGCGGCGTTGCACACGCCCGGGCGCGAGACCTTCGCGTTGATCACGATGCGCTTGGCCATATTCGGGTCGGCAGCCTCGTGGACGTAGACGTGACAGTTGCCCACGCCGGTCTCGATCACGGGGACCTTCGCGTTCTCGACGACGCTTCTGATGAGCCCGGCCCCACCGCGCGGGATGAGCACGTCGATCATGCCGTGCAGGCCCATGAGTTCCTCGGCGGCCTCGCGATCGGTGGAGGCGATCGACTGGATGGAGCCCTCAGGCAGACCGGCACTCACCGCGGCGTTGGAGAGCACCTTGGTGATGGCGAGGTTGGAGTTCACCGCGAGGGTGCCGCCGCGCAGGATGACCGCGTTACCGGTCTTGACGCACAGACCGGCCGCATCGGCAGTCACGTTCGGACGCGCTTCGTAGATGATCGCCACCACACCCATCGGCACACGGATCTGCTGCAACCAGATGCCGTTGGCGAGCCGGGAGCCGGTGAGCACCTCCCCGATGGGATCGGGCAGGATCGAGAGGCTCTTGAGCGCTTCGGAGATCGCCTTGATGCGCACGGGGTTGAGCTCGAGCCGATCGAGAAGCGCCGCCGCCGTGCCTTTGGCCCTGGCCTCCGCCAGGTCCTTCTCGTTGGCCGCCAGCACCTCGTCCTGGTTGGCCACGAGCGCGTGCGACATGATCAGAAGCGCGCGGTCGCGCTGATCGCTCGAGGTACTGGCGAGCGCTATCGCCGCCTCACGCGCACGTTCGGCGAGCACACGCACTTCCGACATCGGCCATCCCCTCTCGTTGCTTACAGGATCACCAGGTGGTCGCGGTGGATGACCTCGGAGCCGTTCCACGCCACCAGCACCCGTGCGATCTCGCTCGTCTTCAGCCCGTGGACCTTACTCAGATCCTCGGCCGAAATGCCCGCGAGGCCGCGCGCCACGACGTCCCCCGCCCGGTCCTTCACCGAGATCGGGTCGCCGACGACAAAACTCCCGGTCACGTCGAGTACACCGGCCGGGAGCAGGCTCTTGCCGCCCAAGCATAGGGCGACCTTCGCGCCATCGTCAATCGTGACGGAACCGCGCGGATGGCCCGCATAGGCGAGCCACAGCTTCTTGCCCTTCACGGCGGCCTGACCGCCGGCGAACAGTGTTCCAACCGGCTTGCCCTCGGCCGCGTCTGCGATGACCCCATCGCGACGGCCATCGCACACGACCATCGGGATGCCCGCCTTCATGAGCGCGCGCGCCGCCTCGAGCTTGGTCGCCATTCCGCCGCTGCCCACGGTCGAGCCGGCGCCACCCGCCGCGGCAACATGCTCGTCGGTGAGCGCGTCGACCACCGCCACAAGATGCGCCTGTGCATCGACCCGCGGGTCGGCCGAGTACAGCCCCTCGATGTCGGTCAGAAGCACCACCAGGTCGGCGTGGACCATCATCCCCACGAGTGCGGCGAGGTAGTCGTTGTCGCCGAAGCGGATCTCCTCAACGGCGGTGGTATCGTTCTCGTTCACGATCGGGACCACGCCGAGCTCCAGCAGACGCTCGAGAGTGGCGCACGCGTGCACATACTGCTGGCGCTGGCCCACATCGTGACGAGTGACGAGCACCTGCCCGACCTTCGCGCCCTGCGCGTTGAACGCGTCCCGGTAGGCATCGAGCAGTCGCACCTGACCGATCGCCGCCGCGGCCTGGAGCGTGGGCATGTCGCTGGGCCGGCTGGTGACCTCGAGCGCCTCCAGGCCGGCCGCGATAGCGCCACTGGTGACGATGACCACCCGGTCACCCGCCGCCCTCAGCGTCGCCGCCTGCTCGGCCAGCGAGGTGAGATAGTCGCAGTCGATCCTGCCGTCCGGCCCGGTCACCGTCGAGCTTCCCACCTTGATGACGATCGTGCGCTTAGCCACGCCCCTCCCCGTCCCCCGCGTGCGACTCGAACACGAATGATACTGGCCCGATATGCACCGTGTCGCCATCGAGAGCTCCCGCAGCGATCAGGCGGGTCTCGATTCCCATCTTGATGAGCCGGCGCTGGAGGTACGCGACGGCCTCCTCGTTAGTCATGTCGGTCTTGATCACGGCCCGCTCGATTCCGGGACCCATGACGTCCCAGCCGCCGTCGATGGCGCGCGCGACCGTGACCTCGCGGCCTCTGCCCTGGGCGTGCACGTACTCCGCATCGAACTCGGCGGACTCCACGGGCAGCGCCTCCCGGATCTCGTGCACGGCCTCGGCCACCGCACGCACCAGCGGGCCGATGCCGTCACCCGTGACCGCCGAGACGGCGAAGTAGGGCCGCTCGCGCTCCGCGCACCATGCGGCCACCCGCTCGGAGTTCTCTGCGGCGCCCTCGACATCGATCTTGTTGCCGACGACGATCTGCGGCCTAACCGCGAGCTCCTCGGCGTGGGCGGCGAGTTCGCCGTCGATGATGGCGAGGTCCTCGATCGGATCGCGTCCCTCGTAGCTGCCGGAGAGGTCCACCACGTGCAGGATGAGAGCCGTCCGCTCGATGTGGCGCAGGAAGGCATGACCGAGCCCGGCGCCCTCGCTCGCGCCCTCGATGAGACCGGGCACGTCCGCGATGACGAAGGACCGGTCGCCGCTCGAGACGACGCCGAGATTGGGCACGAGCGTCGTGAACGGATAGTCGGCGATCTTTGGACGGGCAGCGCTCACGCGCGCGATGAGAGAGGACTTGCCCACACTCGGCAGGCCCACGAGAGCCGCGTCGGCGAGCAGCTTGAGCTCGAGTTCGATCCAGCGCTCCTCGCCCGGCTCGCCCAGCTCGGCGAAGGTCGGCGCCCGGCGCGTGGCGGTCACGAAGTGACGGTTGCCGAGGCCGCCGCCGCCACCGCGGGCCACGATGAACCGCTGCCCGTCGCGCGTGAGGTCGCCCAGAAGCTCGCCCGTGTCGGCATCACGCACAAGAGTGCCCTTCGGCACCCGGAGCACCAGGTCGGGTCCGTGAGCGCCATCCTTGCCGGCGCCCTTGCCATGGGTGCCGCGGACCGCCTTGAAGTGACGCTTGTAGTGGTAATCGATAAGCGTGGTGAGCGTCCCGTCAGCCTCGAGCACGACGTCCCCGCCCGGGCCACCATCCCCACCGTCGGGTCCGCCCTTGGGCACATGTGCTTCGCGGCGGAACGACGCGCATCCCGCGCCGCCATCGCCCGCTTTCACGTTGATCTTCACTTCATCTATGAACATGACGCTCCAGGTGGTCTCGCCGGGCTTCTATTCTAGTCGAGCGCGGCTCGGGAATGCGAAAAGGCCCCCCGCACGCAAGCGGGAGGCCTTCGGGCGTTCGGTGTGAAGTATGACGCCTAGACCTGCGGCAGAACGTGCACGCGGCGGTCCTTGCCGTGAGTGAACTCCACGACTCCGTCGATCTTGGCGAACAGCGTGTCGTCGCGACCGAGGCCCACGTTCTGGCCGGGCTTGAGGCGCGTGCCGCGCTGACGGACGAGGATCGAGCCGGCGGTGACGACCTGACCGGAGAAGCGCTTCACGCCGAGGCGCTGCGCCTGGGAGTCGCGGCCGTTCCTGGTCGACCCCATACCTTTCTTGTGAGCCATTTCAGTTCACCTTCGCATCCGTCGGGCAACGCCCGAATAGTGTATCAGCCTTCGAGCTTCTTGGCGTGGACGCCGCAGTACTTCGAGCCTTCCTTCGCCTTGTTCGCACACTGGGTGCCGTCCGACTTGATGGCGGCGCACTGTGCGGCTTCAGCGGTGACCGCTGCGGCAGCCGGCTTCTCAGCCTTTTCGGCCTTGACCGGAGCGGCCTCGGTCTTCGCGACCTTCTCGGCCTTGGCCGGAGCAGCCTCGACCTTGTCGGCCTTCACTGCCTTCTCGGCCTTCGGCTTGGCAGCCTTGGGCTTTGCGGCGCCCTCGGCCACGATCTCAGTGATCACGATGCTCGTGAGCTCCTGGCGGTGGCCCTTGGTGCGCTTGTAGCCCTTGCGCTTCTTGAACTTGAAGATCATCTGCTTATCGCCCTTGAAGTGCTCGAGCACCTTGGCCGAGACGTCAGCGCCGGCGATCTCCGCGGGCGTAGCCAGAACGGTCTCGCCGTCGGCGATCATCAGAACGGACAGCGAAACCGTGTCGCCCACCTCGGCCTTGAGCTTCTCGACCGCGATGATCGAGCCGACTTCGACCTTGGCCTGCTTGCCGCCGATGTTGACCACTGCATACATGGGTATCGCTCCAGTCAGAAGGAATACACGCGAGGCAGTAGACTACCAGAAGCCGCAGTTCAGCGTCAACGCCACCGGGCGTGCCCACGGTCCCCCTCCGCGACCGTCCCGCTACTCGGCGTCCAGACCGATCGAGCCCGCCTTGCCCTCGATCAGGATGCGCACCTCGGTGGGCGCCACATCGGGGTCGGCGATCACGCTGAGCTGCTTGCCGGTCTCCGATCTGAGCACGGCCACGGCGTTATGACCGGGCGCGCTCACCAGAGCGTACGTCTGGGGATTGAGGCCCACCAGATACGCCGATGACCTGCCGGTGAGCAGGATCTCACGCAGCCGGCGCTCGACCGTGATCCGTCGCGTGGCATCCGAGAGCACCCGCCCCTCACCGTGACAGGTGGGGCACGATGTCGTGAGCACACCGTACAGCCCGTCGGTCACATTCTTACGCGTGAGTTCCACCAGGCCAAGGCGGGACATCTCGGACAGTCGGGTCTTCGTCCGGTCGTGCTCGAGCGCTTCGGCAAGGCGATTCATCACGAGTTGCCGGTTCGTGGGGTCATCCATATCGATGAAGTCGATCACGATGATGCCCCCGATATCACGGAGCCTGAGCTGCCTGACCACCTCGGTAGCGGCCTCGAGATTGGTGCGGACCACCGTATCCTCGAGGTTCTTCCGGCCAACGTAGCTGCCGGTGTTCACGTCTATCGCCGTGAGCGCCTCGGCGATGTCGATCGTGATGTGCCCACCCGAGGGCAGCGGCACCTCGCGCAGCACCGCGACCTCGATATCGCTGCGCAGGTTGTACGCCTCGAACAACGGCAGTCGGTCTTTGTGCATCTGAACACGCCGCACGAGCTTTGGCGTCGTCTTCTTGAGGAACGACGTCACCTTCTCGTACACGCGCTTGTCATCGATCACCAGTCGCCGGTAGTCCTCGCCGAAGGCGTCGCGCACCAGGCGGAGTGCCACGTCCATCTCCGTGTAGACCACCTCCGGTGCGAGGCCCTCGCGTGCCTGGTTCTGCACGCGACGCCACAGGCGGAGCAGGAACTCCAGGTCCCCCACCAGATCCGCCTCGCTGGCGCCGACCGCAGCAGTACGCACGATCACGCCGATGCCCTCAGGCACGAGCGGTGAGATGGTGCGTTCCAGACGCTCGCGCTCGTCATCCGGGAGCTTGCGGGACAGCCCTACGAACGCCGAGAACGGCATCAGTACGAGGAATCGGCCGGGCAGCGTGATCTCGGTGGTCACACGCGCGCCCTTCGTGCCCATCGGGTCCTTGAGGACCTGCACCATGAGCTGCTGGCCGGGTCGCAGTAGCGCCTGTATGTCGCGCCGGGCGGCGGGGGCCACATCCTCGGGCGCCACGACCTCATCCACGTACAGGAACGCGTTCTTCTCCAGGCCGATGTCGACGAAGGCGGCCTGCATGCCCGGCAGGACGTCCTTCACCTTGCCGAGGTAGACGTTGCCTACGACGCTTCGCTTGGGGCGCTCGATGTAAAGCTCCACGAGCCGGCGGTCTTCGACGATCGCCACCCGCGTCTCGTGCATGTCGTGCGAGATGAGCATCTCGCGTGTGGTGTCTGTCACGTGAGTCCCCGCTACAGGGGGCGGCGCCAGACTCCCTTGTCGTCTATGAGGAGATCGGTACGTGTCACGGTCGCGGGGACATCATGTCCGAGCGCGGTGCGCACCAGCACATCGGGTCTGAGTGATCCCTGTTCGCCCATCCTGACGGTGAGCCGAACGGTGGTGTGATCCTCGGACGATCGTACCTCGGGCTCCTTCGGGAGCGCCGCGGCAAGATCGAAAACCTTGGTCTTGCCCTTGTGCTCGGTGCTGAGGGTACCGGCCCTCAGTAGCGCGTCGAGAGCGTGTCGCAGGTCCTCCGGCGGGATCCCCCCTTTCACGTCCAGGTCGTAGCAGGCTATCGTCAAAGCGGCCGCGAGCGACGGCTCCCTCCCCGATACGTACGAACAGGACAGGGGGGCGAGATCGTAGGCCGTGACCGCTGTCAATGAGGCGCACACCTCGTCGGCCGGGATGTAGCGGGTCAGCAGGAGATCGAAGTACTCCCGCTCCCCTGCCGTCCCCACCGGCAGTGCCGGACCGAATGCGATCCGCATCCTCGGCGTGAAGCCCTGGCTCACAGCATACGGCAAGTGCGCGCGGCGTGCAGCGCGCTCGCAGGCACGCACGAGTTCGAGGTGCGAGAGATACCGCAGCCGGCCGGTCTTGCGGTGGCACACACGCAAGCGAAAACCCTCAGCCACGGCGCTCACCCGCCAGTACGAGGTCCGCCGAGAGCGACGGACACACGCCGCAGCCGGTACAGTCGCCGAAGGTGCAGTCAGCCGTGGTCTCGGCGCCGTACGCCCTCCGCCTCTCGGCAAGGAGGAACGCCGGGGCGAGACCACTGTCGATGTGCGACCACGGCAGCACGGCGTCCTCCGCGAAGGGCGCCTCCGCGGCGGTCTCCGCATCGATGCCGGCCGCCTCGAACGCCGCGCGCCATCGAGTGAGCGAGAAGTGCTCTGTCCACGCGTCGAAGCCCGCGCCGGAACGCCACGCACGTTCGATGACGTCCGCCATCTCGCGCCCACCGCGGGCGAGCGCCGCCTCGAGGAACGACGTCTCGGCGTCATGCCACGACAGTTCGACCCCCTTGCCCGGCATCGCCTCACGCAGGACCGCCTGCCGGTGGCGCACCCCCGAAAGCGGCAGCTGCCCCTCCCATTGGAACGGCGTGTGCGCCTTCGGCACGAATGTCGAGACGGAGACGGCGATGCGGATGCCGCCGCGCTCCCTGGGTGGCGTGACCTCCTTCGCCGCGGCCAGGACACGGGCCACCAGGTGGCCGATCTCGGCCACGTCCTCGTCCGTCTCGGTGGGCAGGCCGAGCATGAAGTAGAGCTTCAGCCTGCGCCACCCGGCGCCGAAGGCCGCGCGTACGGTGGCGAGCAGCTCGTCTTCGGTGATGTTCTTGTTTATCGCGTCGCGCAGCCGCTGCGATCCGGCCTCGGGGGCGAACGTGAGCCCGCTCTTGCGCCCGCCGCCGAGCAGGCGTGCCAGTGACAGCGTGAACGAGTCCACGCGCAACGACGGCACGGACACGGCGATGCCGGTGCCCTCCAGGCGCCGGGCCAGACGGCGGAGCACGTCAGCGAGCTGCGAATGATCGGCCGTCGAGAGCGAGGTCAGCGATATCTCCTCGTGGCCGGTGCAGGTGAGCGCCGCCACCGCGTCGCGCACGATGGAGTCCGAGGAACGCTCCCGTACCGGGCGGTACACCATCCCCGCCTGGCAGAACCGGCACCCCCGCGAGCAACCGCGCAGGACCTCCACCGTGGCGCGATCATGCACCACATCGGCATACGGAACCACGGGGCACGCGGGGCTCTCGAACTCGTTCAGATCGCGCACCACGCGACGCTTCACGCGCTCGGGCGCGCCTGCCGAGGCGACGAGCCGTCCGCCGGGGCCGGCGCCGTAGAGCGATGGGACGTACACGCCCTCGACGCGGGCGAGCGAGCGGACGATCTCCTCGCGGCCGACTCCCGCGCGACGCGCCGAGCGGTGTGCGGCCACCAGCTCGAGCACCGCCTCCTCACCGTCACCGATGAGGATCGCGTCGAAGAACGGTGCGATCGGCTCCGGGTTGTGTGCGGCCGGGCCACCACCGATCACCAGCGGGTCCGCCTCACCGCGATCCGCCGCGCGTAGCGGGATCCCGGCGAGATCGAGCGCGCCCAGGATGTTGGTGTACGCGAGCTCGTGCGGCAGTGTTATGCCGAGCAGGTCGCACTCGCTCACCGGAAGGCACGACTCCAGCGTGAAGAGCGGCACCCCGGCCTCGCGCAGCGCTGCGGCCATGTCGACCCAGGGAACGAAGACCCGCTCGCACGCCACGTCGGCAAGCGTCGCCAGGCGGTCGGCAAGCACCTGGAGCGCCTGGTTCGCCATCCCGACCTCGTAGGTGTCGGGGTACATCAGCGCGACGCGGTACGCCGCGTCAGGCCGGTGTACGGCCCCCCACTCACGATCGATATAGCGCGACGGCCGCTCGGCCCCGGACAGCAGGGCATCGACGCGTCCCCACAGATCACTCACCGGCCGGCACGTCCCCATCGAGCGGCAGCAGCTGCTGATCGGGTTCGGCGGGCACCACGTCGGAAACGATCGTGACCGGCCGGGGTTCCGCCTGTCCGACGGCCGCGGGTGGCAGTGCCGCCCTGTCGCGCGGCAACGACCGCCGTCCGCGCCGGTTCCCCGCCTTGAGCGCCTTGTCGCGCACGCTGCGGAAGTATGCCGTGACCTGACCCAGGTCAGCACCGTCCTCGAAGTACTTCACAGCAGCACGACCCATAGCCATGGTGCCCGTGTAGCCGATGCCGCCCTTGATCGCCCAGCCGAGCACCGGGACCATCACAAGGCCCTGACGCGCTACCGCACGCAGGAGATACCCGCCCGCGACCACCCCGGCAAGCTCCTTGACACGATCCACGCCGAGCGGCTGACCGTAGGCGGCGGCGACCTGCAGGAGCATCTTCACCTGATTTGCCGTCATGAGCGGCATGTCCGCACCAGGCACCGGCGTGACCACTCCGATCAACCCGTTCTGGAAAGCGGTGGTCCTCACGGCATCCTCGGCCACAGCCCGTCGCATGAATGCGAAGTTGTGTGCGAGCGCAAGCCGCTTGCTGCCGATGTTGTCTGCGAGCCAGGAACCGAGCTTCACCATGGCCGCGTCGGCGTCGTCGCGCACGACCAGATCGCCCGTGGGCTGGAGCAGCACGTCGGCGAGCGCGCCGGCGCGGACGTCATCGCCGAGAGCGACGACCACGACCGGAAGTCGCGAGCGCCGGGGGCCGGCGAGCGCCTGCTGGAGTCCGAGATCACCGCTTCCCGCGACTGCGATGACCACGTCCGTCCCGGGCACGATGACCGGGGGCGCGCCGAGCTCGGCGACCTCGACCTGCAGTGCCGCGGCCGCGGTCGCAGGCCGGAACTCGCGACGTACCGCATCGATCAGCGCATCGGGTGCGTCGAGCTCGACGAGCACGGTGATGCCGAGTTGCTGTGAGCGCTCCTCCGTGAAGCGAGCGCCCGTCCTCATAAGGTCGCGAACGTCGACCGGGAGTGCCATGATGTGCCCTCCTCTAAGATGTCAGGTGCCGTAACGCCGGGACCACACCGAGAGTAGCAGACCCACGGCCCCGAGGTTCGTGACCATGGCCGAACTGCCGAAGCTCATGAACGGAAGCGGGATGCCTGTGATAGGCATCATTCCCACCGTCATGCCGACGTTCTCAAGGATCTGGAACAACCACATGCCGAGCACACCGACCGCGATCAGGGCCCCGAACAGATCACGCGACGATGTGGCGATCGCGAGCGCGCTCAACAGCAGCGCCAGGTAGAGCCCGAGCAACAACACCGCTCCCAGGAACCCGAGCTCCTCCCCGAGCACCGAGAAGATGAAGTCCGTGTGTCGCGCCGGGATGAAGTGCAGGTTGGACTGCGTGCCCGAACCGAGCCCCTGGCCGGTCAGACCGCCGGAGCCGATGGCGATCTTGGACTGCGCCAGGTTGTAGCCGGCGCCGTCCGGGTCGCGGTCCGGCTCGATGAACACGAGCAGGCGGTCCTCCTGGTACTCGGCCAACAGATGGAACTGCGTGACGGCCAGCGTGGCGAGGACGGCGAGCACGGCGACCGCGGCGAAGTACCGGCCCTTCATGCCACCGGCGACCAGCATGACCATCGTTATCGCCACGAAGACAAGGCCGGTTCCAAGGTCGGGCTGCAGCAGGATGAGCCCCAGGGCGCCCGCAAGATACGCGAACACCTTCACCGCGTCACCCGGACGGTCGATCCGCCCCTTGAACGATGCGATCACTGCGGCCACCACGACGATGAAGATGAGTTTTGCGGGCTCGGACGGCTGGAACAGCCGTATGCCGAAGAACTGCACCCACGAGGTTGCCCCACCGGCCTCGACGCCCAGGCCGGGGATCCGCGGGCTGATGAGCAGAAACGCGCCGAACGTGACGAGCACGCTCAGCCACCCGCGGAGTCTCTTGTAATCGATGAACCACACCAGCAGGAGCGGCACCAATCCGACGATGATCCCCACCACATGGCGAACGAGCATCCCTGAGCCGCCACTCATCCCGGAGGTCGCCGATGCCACCATGACGGTGCCATAGACGATGAGGGCGGCGGTCCACAACATCAACGGCACGTTCACCGCATCGAGGAACCGCTGTGAGCGTGACTTATCCATTCACACTCACCTCGACTGATCCGTGGTCCGAACGGTCTTGATCGGCTCGCCGAGCAGCTGCGCGAGGATGTTGCGTGCCGCAGGTCCCGTCACTGAACCACCGTGTCCACCCTGCTCGACCACTACCGCGACAGCATACTTGGGCTCGTTGGCAGGCGCGTAGGCACAGAACCAGGCGTAGTCGTCCTTGCCCTTCACCTCGGCCGTTCCGGTCTTGCCCGCGACCGTCACACCGAAACCGGCGAAGGCGCCCGCGGCGGTCCCCGATTCGGTCACGTCGATGAGCGAACGGGTGATCACGCCAAGACTCGCATCCGAGATCGTCGTGTCGAACAGGACTTCGGGCTCGACCGTGAGCGTCGGAGCCCCCTCCTTGTCGAGCACATGCTTGAGCACGTGCGGCTTCATAACGGTGCCGTCGTTGGCGATGCCCGCGTACACGCACGCCATCTGCAGCGGCGTGGTGAGCATATCGCCCTGGCCGATCGCCATGTTGACGGTATCCCCGGGCAGCCACATCTGATACTCGGGGTAGTTCGCGTTGTACTGCTTCTTCCACGCGGCATCAGGAACGCGACCGGCGACCTCGCCCGGCAGGTCGATACCGGTCTTCGAACCCAGACCGAACGCTCGCGCCTGAGCTTGGAGCTCCTCGGCCTTGCGCTTGTAGAACTCATAGCCGATCTCGTAGAACACGGTGTCGCATGAGTTCTTGATGCCACTGCGCAGCGAGAGCGTACCGTGGCCAGTGCGCTTCCAGCACCACTTGGGCCACTGCGTGCCCATGTCGGTCCAGCGGCCCGTGCATGTGTAGGTCGTGTTCTCGCCGGTGATCCCCGCTTCCATGCCCGCGATCGCCGTGACGACCTTGAAGGTCGATGCCGGGGGATATGCCGCCATGACGGCGCGATCGTTCAGCGGATACTCACTCGACTTCTCGTTGAGCACCGCCCACTCCTGGGTGCTGATGCCGCCGAGGAACGCCGAAGGATCGTAGGTGGGCGCGCTCGCCATCGCGAGCACCTCGCCGGATGCGATATCGAGAACGACCACCGCGCCAGCCTTCGCACTCGAGTAACCCTGGCGCCGGGCCTCGGAGATCGCATCGGCCAACTGTTCCTCGGCCACCCGCTGAACGTTCATGTCGATGGTGAGCGTGATGTCGTTGCCGGCGCGCGGCGCCTGCTCGCTCACCACGCCCTGCGACTTGCCCGCCGCGTTGACCTCGATCCGACGCCAACCCTTGTCTCCCTGGAGCACGCCCTCGAACTGCCGCTCCGCGCCGGTCTTGCCGACCACGTCACCGAGTTCGTAGCCCGCGTACTCGTCCGACTCCTTGAACTGCGCTTCGGAGATGGCGCCCGTGTAGCCGACCACATGCGCGGCGAGCGAACCGTACGGATACTCACGAACAGCGATCTCCTCGACCTCCACCCACGGAAAGTCGGCCTGGCGCTCCAGCAGCTGCGCGACCACCTCGATGGGAACATCGATTGCAACGACGCGCGGCCGCAGCGCCTCCTGGTTGATGTCGGCGACCTTGTCGAAGACCTCTTGCGAGGTGATGCCGAGCATGCCTGCCATCTCACCGAACACCTCGTCGAGTTCGCGCCTCGTGGGATCGTCCGCGGTGTCCTTGCTCCGGTATCGGGTGAGCAGATCGCCCACCTCCTCGTGCGTGGGATCGACGTAGACTGCCAGCGCCGAGCGGTTGGTCACGAGCGCGACTCCGTTGCGGTCGAAGATCCTCCCTCGCGGCGCCTCCAGCGAGATCTCGCGTACGCGGTTGTTCTCGGCCTGCATGGCGTACGATTCGCCATTGAGCACCTGCATCGTCCAGAGGCGCACCAACAACGCAGCCAGCACCACGATGATGATGATGCCGAGCGCCGCGAAGCGGGACTTGAGATCCTGGCGATAGGTGGCCATGGTTGAGCGAGACTCCCCTACGTGCGGGTCGGTCGGCCCGCCGCTACGCGAGACGACGGAACGACTTCACGGAACGGTCGGAGCGCAAGAACCGCGCCAACCACGGATACGCGAGCACCACGAGGACCGCATTGTACAACGCGCGCGGCAGCACGGACTGCACGAGCGACTGCCAGAAGGCCGGACCCACGCCGAGGATGGTCACGGCGAGAAGGTAGGAGAAGTCCGCCAGCAGTCCGGCGATGATGGCCACCGTGACCGGCGCAAGCCAACCTTCGGCGAAGAGGTTCTCCGAGAGCATCCCGGCTGTGTAGCCGGTCACCGATAGTACGAGCGCCCACGCCCCGACGGGACCTGTGGACAGCAGGTCGAGCAGCAGTCCCGCGACGAATCCGGCGACCGCCCCCGAGGACGGGCCCTCGACGAATGAAAGGGTCACTACCACGAGCAGCGGGAAGTTGGGGATCACGCCGCCGATCGCGATGTGCGGCGCGAGCATCACCTGTAGGATCAGGGCCCCGGCAAGCGCTCCGACAGTGGTCCACCACCGCTTCATTCGATCTCACCCGCTCCGGTCTCGACCGTGGCTCCGACGAGGATGAAGACCTCTTCAAGCCGTGCGGTGTTGATGCGCGACTGGACCGATACGCGCGGATACAACTCGTTGCGCCGGTCTTCCACGACCGTGACATCCCCGACCACGATCCCGCTCGGGTACACACCGCCGAGGCCGCTCGTGATCACGACGTCACCCGCAACAGGGAGTGTCAGCCGGTCGACGAAGTCGAGAGTGAGCTCACCGCTCACCGATCCGCGCAGCACCCCCGTCGCGCGGCTGGACTGGATCATCGCGGCGACACCGCTCTGCTGGTCGGTGATCAGCCGGACTGTGCACGAGTCCGGGGAGACCTCGGCCACCTGGCCCACCAGCCCCTCGGCAGCGATCACGGGCATGCCCGGCTCGACACCGTCTCTGGAGCCCCGGTCGAGCTGGATGACACCCTCCCAGATGCTCACCGGTCGGCGAATGACCTGGGCGCCGAGCTTCGCAAGCTTGCGTTCTTCGGCGAAGTCCACGAGGGCACGCAGGCGCTCGTTCTCCTGCCGGGCTTCCTCGAGCTCGGCGAGCCGTGCCCGCAACTCGGCGTTCTGCGACTCCAGCGTCTCGAGGCGCTCGCGGGACGCACCAAGGCCTTCCAGCCAGTCGCCCGCGGCCCGGAAGGGACTCGTCATCGCCGTGCCAAGCCTCGCGATGGGCGCCGTGACCTCGATCATCGCGCCGCGCGCGGTGTGCAACACCCCGGAATCACCCTCCCGGAAGTAGACGGTCACACACACCAGCGAGAGCGCGATGAGGGTGACGAGCAGTCGGGGGTTGCCCCGTTTCGGCTCGGGCTGCCCTATGCGCATACGACCGGCCTCCGCCGCTACCGTGAGACGGTCAGGACCTTCTTGAGGACGTCGATCTCCTCGAGGGCCTGAGCCGAACCGAGGACCACGTTGATGAGCGCGTTCTCGGACACATGGACGGGCATGCCGGTCTCGTAGCGAAGACGCTCATCGAGCGCGCGTAGGAGCGCACCGCCACCTGTGAGGACGATGCCATACTCCATGATGTCGCTCGAGAGCTCCGGCGGGGTCTTTTCCAGCGTACCCTTGATCGCCTGAATGATCGCCATCGTGGGCTCTTCGATCGCCACGCGGATCTCTTCCGAGGAGACCTGGAACGTGCGCGGCAGTCCCGTCAGGAGATCTCGGCCGCGCACCTCGACATCGAGCTCCTCGGTGAGCGGGAACGCCGAGCCGATCTCGAACTTGATCTCCTCGGCGGTGCGCTCGCCGATGAGCACGTTGTACTCCTTCTTTATGTGGGCGACGATCGCTTCGTCGAACTCATCCCCGCCGATACGGATCGACTGGGCCACCACGATCCCTCCCAGTGAGATGATGGCCACCTCGGTGGTCCCGCCGCCGATATCGACGACCATGTTGCCGGTCGGCTCCTGGATGGGGAGTCCGGCACCGATCGCCGCCGCCATGGGCTCCTCGATCAGGTACGCACTGCGTGCGCCTGCCTGCATGGTCGCCTCGAACACGGCTCGCTTCTCCACCTCGGTCACACCCGAAGGCACGCAGACCACCACGCGGGGCTTCGGCTGCCACGGGAAGCGCTTCACGCGGGTCTTATTGATGAAGTAGCGAAGCATCGCCTCGGTGACCTCGAAGTCCGCGATGACGCCGTCCTTCAGCGGACGGATGGCCACGATGCTGCCGGGGGTCCGGCCGAGCATCCGCTTGGCATCGACACCCACGGCGAGGACGCGCTTCGTGTCCCTTTCGATCGCAACGACCGATGGCTCAATGAGCACGATACCGCGACCACGTACGGACACGAGGGTGTTGGCGGTCCCGAGATCGACCGCCATGTCTCCGCCCCACGAGTCGAAGAACATATCGATGAGCGACAAGTCGCCTGCTCCCTTCAAGGCGGCGCCCACATCGAGTGGGACGACCGCCGGTGCTGTTCAACGTGCGTGCGGGCGCGCGACAAAGAAGCGGCACGCTCCGCACATCCCATGAAGTGTACCAGACTGCACGCGCCGAGACACCCGATTGGAAGGTTGTGCTTCGGCAACGGCGCAGGTAGGAGGCGGTATCGGCTACATCAGACCGAGGTCCCGCAGACTGGCGTGTTCGCCCGAGTCCCCGATCACCACATGGTCGAGCACTTCGATGCCGAGGACATCGCCAGCCTTGATCAGGCGCCTGGTGAGCTGGATGTCCGCGCCCGAAGGGGTCGGATCGCCGCTGGGGTGGTTGTGCACCACCACCACCGAGGCGGCCGACAGCCGCACCGCCTCTTTGAACAGCTCGCGCGGGTGGACGATGGATGCGTTCAGGCTGCCCACCGAGACCTCTATGATGCGGATGAGCTGGTTCTTCGTGTTGAGCGCGAGTGCCCAGAAGTGCTCGCGATCCGAACCCCGTAGCTGGGAAGCACACAGCCGGACCACGTCTTCGGCGGATGCGACGAGTGGCCGACGCTCGGTGGCGCGTGCCGAGGCCCGCCTACTCAGCTCGAGAGAGCCGAGGAGGCGCGCCGCTCCCGCCGGGCCCACGCCCTCGTAGGAGAACAGGTCTTCGGCGCAGACACGCCACAGGCCATCGGGGAGCGGATGCCGCTCCAGGACTCCTTTGCCCACCGCGTCCTCGCGAGTCCCGAGCACGAGTGCGACGAGTGCCGCGTCAGAGACAGCACCCGCCTGTCCGCACAGCACGAGATCACGCGCGTGAGAGCGTTCCGCCACAAGTCGCGGCGCCACAGCTGACCCTCCTCGATCCGAGGCTACCCGTTCCGGAGACGGGAGGCCGCGACCAGGGCGAGGTAGCCCACGAATGCGCCGAGGAGGAGCGCGACGAGCACGGACGGTGGTGCGAGCACCAGAAGCGATCCGGTGCCGAGCAGCGCGGACGCCACGCCGAACTGCGCCACGACATGTGCGGCCGAGCCGGCCGCCGACCAGCTCACGGGTGATGCGCCGGGAACGTGACGGGCGAGCAGCCACATCACGGCGAGAGAGGCCGCCGCGCCTGCCGCCGCCAGTACCGACGTGGGACCGAGCAGGGAGCCCGTCGCAAGCCCGACGATAGCGACCCTGCCGATGCTCACCACTGCGGCGATGCGCCCACCGAAGATCGCGAGCGCGATGACCACCGCGATGTTGGCGAACCCGAAGCGCAGCCACGGCGCGAACGGCAGGCCGGGAAGCGCTGCCTCGACGAGACCAAGCACACATGCCACAGCAAGCAGTGCGGAGCCTGCGGCCACACGACGCGACGGCGTGAGAGTGGCGTCACCCACCCTGTCATCGTATGCGAGCGTCGAACTCATCGGCATGCTCACCGCCGATCCGCACCACGACGCGATTCGGGACACATGCGACCACGTCGCCAGGAGCGCTGATCGCGCCTGTACGCACGCACGTCCGGTCAGGGCAGTCCGATTCCACCACGCGCACCGAGCCACCCTCGACGCGGACGACGAGGTCGCTCACCGCGCCGGCGATGCGGTACTCCGCGTCGCTCGACAGCGGAACAACGGTCTGTCCATTCGGGCCGCTGATCACGACAGACGCGCTCTCGGACCCGGCGGTCGCCGACATCAGCGGCCACGCCACCAGGGCGAGTGCTGCGATCACCGCGATGATCAGGCGATCCGCTCGGGTCATGCGCTTACGCTCCCACCTGAAGCGGTGCGGCCTGGCTCTCGGGACCCGCGCCATCGGCGACTACCGCGTCGACGCCCTCGACCCGTCCGTAGAGGTCGATGCATTTCTGCGGACACACAGCCACACATGTACCGCATCCGGTGCACTTGTCGTAGTCGACGACCGCGAGCATGTCGATCACATGAATGGCATCGGATGGGCACTCCTTCTCGCACTTCTTACATGCGATGCAACACATCGAGCAGTTCGCCTTGCGGCCCTTCACCTTGTCATGTGCGCTGCAACGCACGACCACGGGAGCCGCCTCAGGAACCATTTCCAGGAGCGTGATGTGGCCCCTCGGACACTCACGCACGCAGATGCCGCACCCGGTGCACTTCACGGGATCGATCACAGGAAGTCCGCGTTCGTCCATCGAGATCGCGCCGAACGGGCAGGCACGAGCGCAGTCGCCAAACCCGAGACAGCCGGCACTGCACGCGAGCGGACCGCCGGCAAGGCGACTGGCCGCCGCGCACGAGGTCACGCCCGAATACGTGTACGAACGTACTGCGGCGATGCCGCCGCCGCAGTGGCGTGCCGAGATGACTGCCGCGGTCGCACAAGCCTCTGCGCCGAGAATGAGCGCGATCGCGTCCGCGACCTTCTGCCCGCCCGCGACACAGGCGTTGACCGGCTTCTCTCCCGCGGCGATCCCCTCGGCAGCGGCAAAACACGAAGCGTTCCCGCACGCCCCGCAGTTGGAGCCCGGCAGGGCCGCCGCCACCGCCTCGATCCGAGGATCGACTTCCACATGGAAGCGTTTCGCGGCCGTCGCCAGTACCGCCGAGGTGCCCAGGCCGATCACTGCGAGGGCGCCGATCGCCTTTGCTATCAGCATCAAGTCCACGTTGCTACCTCACAGACCGAACCAGCCGGACATGCCAACGTACGCCAGGGAGAGCAGTCCCGCGGTGATGAATGCGATGGGGCTTCCCTTGAACAACCGCGACACAGGCGCAAGATCGAGGCGCTCGCGCAGTGCCGCGAAGGTGACGAGCGCGAATCCGAATCCGACCGAGACGCCGAGCGTGTAGATGAGCGCTTCGCCCAGGCTCAGCGACGCCCCGAGGGCGATGTTCATCTTGAAGAACCCGGGCTTTGCGGCCTCGGTCGCGGTGGCGAGCACCGCACAGTTCGTGGTGATCAGCGGCAGATAGATCCCCATCGCGCGATACAGGATCGGACTCGCCTTCCTGAGGTACATCTCCACGAACTGGACCAGCGACGCGATGATCAGGATGAACGCGGGGATGTAGAGGAACTCGCCCACTCCCAGAGGTGCGAGCACGTACTCCCAGACGGCCCAGGTCGCACTCGAGGCCATCATCATGACGAACACCACCGCGAGGCTCATGCCGACGGAGGTCTCCATGTTGCCGGATACACCGAAGAACGGGCACAGACCGATGAACCGGGTGAGAAGGATGTTGTTGACGAGCGCTGCTCCGATGAACAACAGCGCCAGCTGGCTGACCGTACTCATGCCGCCCCCTCCTTCCGGGCCTCGAAGCGTTCGTTGATCAGCCGCGCTCCCGCGATCATGAAGGCGAAGACGAAGAACGCTCCGGGGAACAACAGCAGCAGACTCGGAGGGGCGTAGCCCGCGGGGAGACTGATGAGCGTCGACTCGAACCAGACGATCTTGCCGGTGCCGAACAACTCCCGGATCACGGCGAGAAGCGCGATGACGATCCAGTAGCCCGTGCCCATGCCCAGGCCGTCCGCGATCGACAGGCCCACGCCATTTCTGTACGCGAACGCCTCGGCCCGACCGAGGATGATGCAGTTGACCACGATCAGTGGTATCCAGATGCCGAGCACCTGATAGACGCTGGGGACGTACGCCTTCATGACCAGGTCGACGATGGTCACGAACGACGCGATGACCACGATGAAGATCGGGATCCTGACCTGATCGGGAATGACACGGCGGAACAGCGACACGAGCACGTTGCTCATCGTGAGCACGAAGATCACGGCGAGGCCCATGAACAGCGCGTTCTGGAACTGCGTCGAGACGGCGAGCGTCGCGCACAAGCCGATCATGAGGACCGTGAGGGGGTTCTCCACACTGAGACCCTGGCGGAACACCCGCATCCATTCGCTCATTCGGACACCCCCTCCATCTCGAACAGGATCTCGGCGTATACGCGACCCGCCGCTGCAACGGCGTTGCGGATACCGTTCGACGAGCGGGTCGACCCGCTGATGGCATCCAGCGCGCGGACGTCACCGTCCGTATAGCCCCCCGGCAGCCCGATGAACTGCTCGAGGAACCACGGCTCCGTCTGGACCTTCGTTCCAAGCCCCGGCGTCTCGTTCATGCTGAGGATACTGACACCTGTAGTTGAACCGGATGTATCCAGTCCTACAACCACGATCATCGGTCCACCGTATCCGCGGGACGATACCTTGACCGCCCAGCCGATAGGCTTGCCGCCTTCGGTGGCCTGGAACATATCGATGATCTGCACCGGATCCGCGACCGCCTGCGCCTGTTCGATCACAGCCGTGTCCTCGATGCAGCCGAACGCATCCGCCTCTGGCAGCACCGCCTTGAGCGAGCGCTCTTCCGCGAGTCGGTCCTGCTCGGCGATCTTCGGCGCCGTGAGCGAGTAGGTCAACGACAGACCTGTCGCTGCCACGACACAGGTCACCAGCACCGGCACGATCAGCTTCATGGCACTATTCATCGGACTTCACCCACCCGAACGTACGCGGCCGCGTGAAGCGGTCGAGGAGCGGCGCCAGGCCGTTCATGAACAGGATCGCGAACGTCGTCGATTCGGGCATGGGGCCGAAGAATCGACCGACCGCGTTGAACAGGCCGCACCCGATGCCGAACACCAGACGCCCGTTCCTGCTCATCGGCGAGGTGACATAGTCGGTGGCCATGAAGAACGCGCCGAGCATCACGCCGCCGGCAAGTACGTTGAAGATCGGGTCCGAGCCGAACGCCCAGCTCAAGAGCCCCATGGTGCCGATGTACCCGACCGGGATACGCCAGTCGATGATGCCGCGCACGATGAGGACGAGGCCACCGAGGATGAGCAGCCCCGCAGACACCTCGCCGAGTGAGCCCTCCAGGTTGTGGAAGAGCAGCGGTTGGTACTGCGCCGCCAGGTCGAAACCGTACGCGCCGGACGCGGCGCGGTCCGCCGCGGCGAGTGCCAATCGTGTGGCACCGGAGATCGCGTCGTACTCCCCTACCGCCGGCAGCGACAGGACGCGGAACCAGCCGTAGTTCTCGGCTGCCGCGATCACGCCGGCCCAGGACAGCGACACGAACGCGCGCCCGACGAGCGCGGGGTTGAATATGTTCCATCCGAGTCCGCCGAAGATCATCTTCCCGAGCGCGATGGCGATGAAGCCGGCGACCAGGCTGATCCACCACGGGGTCCGCGGTGGCATGCTCATCGCCAACAGCAAGCCCGTCACGAGCGCACTACCGTCGAAGATCGTCTGCGACCGACGGGCGATCGCGTTCCATGCGGCCTCGGTGCCCAACGTGGCGCCGATACACACGGCAAGGGTGAGGACAGCCGGAGCGCCCATCGAGATGGCTGCCCAGATAGCCGCGGGTGCGAGTGCGCCCACGACCCATAGCATGATGCCGCCACACGACTCCTTCGAGGTGATGTGTGGTGCCGGCCCGACGACGCGCGCGGTCAGGGGTTCGCTCATGCCTTCACCCCTTTCGCCATCGCCGCAGCTTTGGCCACCTTGATGAGCTGTGCGAGAGGGCGGTTCGTGGGGCAGACGTACGAGCAGATGCCGCACTCGATGCAGTCGAGCGCGTCTCGCTTGGCCGCTGCATCCCACATGGCACGGTGTGCGTAGTTGGCGATCGCATAGGGCTCGAGGCCCATGGGGCAGCTCTCCGGACAACGTCCGCAGCGCATGCACGGTTGGTCATCTGAGACCGCGGCGGCGGCCATGCCCTTCGGCAGCGCGACGATCCCGGACATGCCCTTCGTGACCGGGACGTCGAGTGAGCCGAGCGCCATTCCGGTCATCGGTCCCCCGGAGATCACGCGTTCGACGTCCCCCGTGAGCCCGCCGGCGGCCTCGATGAGCTCGCTCACGAGGGTGCCGAGCAGTACGCGATAGTTGCCGGGGCGCGCGACCGAACCGGTCACGGTGACGACGCGCTCCGTGAGTGGTTTCCCTAGCTCGAGCGCGTCGGCGATCGCCGCCGCCGTCGCGACGTTGTGGACGATCACGCCCACTGCGGCAGGCAGTTTGCCGTGGGGGACCTCCTTCTTCACGAGCGCGTAGATCAACTGCTTCTCGGCACCCTGCGGATAGCGGGTGGGAAGTACGGTGACCTCGATGCCTTCGGTGGCGACCGCTTTGAGAGCCGCGGCAGCATCGGGCTTGTTCGACTCGACCGCGATGACCACGCGCTTGGCGCCGACCATATCGCGGATGTAGCCCGCCCCCGCCACCACGCGTTCCGGCTGCTCGAGCATGAGCCTGTGGTCGCAGGTGAGGAACGGCTCACACTCGCATCCGTTCAGGATCACCGTGGTGATCTCCATGCCTTTGGGCGGCGTCAGCTTGACGACGCTCGGGAAGGTCGCCCCACCCATGCCGACGATGCCTGCGGCGCGGACGCGCGCACGCCGATCGTCGCCATCGGGGACCGCGACGTACGAGTCGAGATCCTGCTCCTCGTCGCGATCGATCACCACACAGCCCACGACGGAACCCGCCGCGGTGAGCGTTGTCCCGATCTCTGCGACCGTGCCGCTCACAGGACTGTGGACGGGCGACGAGACCATCGCCTCTATGTCGCCCACGACCTGTCCCCGCTCGACGCGATCACCGGCGGCAACGGTCGCCTTGCACGGCGCCCCCAGATGCTGACTGAGCGGCACCACGAGGCGCTCGGGCAAGGGGGCCCACTCCACCGGCAAGCCGGCGGTCGCGTCCTTGTGCTCAGGCGGGTGCACCCCACCCCTGAACACGGCTCTTCCCACGTGTATCCCTCCCTGTTCGTGCCTCGTGTCACCGCGAGACCCGTGTATAAGCCGCCAGGATCCGGCGGCTATACGGCCCTTCCCTCCAAACACACACCGGCCGCACTGGCGACCGGCGTGTACGCGGACCCCGTGAAAGCCCTCTCTCGACTCTAGCCGAAGAAGATCGAGATCTCGCGCTCGGCACTCTCCGGCGAGTCCGAGCCGTGCACCACGTTCGCGTCGAGGGTGAGGCCGAAGTCGCCGCGGATCGTTCCGGGGGCAGCGTCCTTCGGGTTGGTCACACCCATGAGCTTCCGGACCACGGAGACGGCTTCCGGGCCACTCAACACCATCTTCACGACAGGGCCCGAGGTGATGTACTCGACAAGACCATCGTAGAACGGCTTGCCCTGGTGCTCGGCATAGTTGGCCGCAGCCTGCTCGGCGGTGACCATGCCAAGCTCAAGACGCTCGATCGTGAGGCCGACGGCCTCGAAGCGGTCGACGATCCGTCCGACGAGCCCGCGGGCGACGGCGTCCGGTTTGATCATGCAGTAGGTCTTCTGGCTCACGCGTGCTCCTTAGGTGCTGACGACATTCGGTTCGGACACTGTGCATCAATCGAGGCCTGCGCGCAACGTACAAAGACGCCCCGGTCTCGAACGCTAGACACCGCCGTCCATGGAGTTGAACGACGTCGATACCCCGTTGACCTTCCACCCGACGCCTTCGCGCGCGAGCGACACCTGATAGGTGACGACCCCACCACGCTCGAGGGTGACCGTGACGTCGACCTTCGACGTCCGCGCTGAGCGCACGACGCCGCCGATCTCGTAGGAGGTCCAATCGGTGGGGAGACTCGACATCGCCTTGTTGACGTCGGCGGCGGGCACCGCGACCCAGTACGTGGAGACGTCATCTCCATCAGCATGGGCCTCGAGCACGCCGTTCACGGTCATCTGCTGGGTCGGGTATCCCAGCCCGTACAGATACGCGCCGATGAGCCCTCCGGCCACCACCACGACGAGCGCCGCCCACATGAGTACCGTCACCCAGCCTGACCGCCTCGGCGGGCGCTCGTGGCGCTCGCGGCGCCGCGCATCGCGATCGGCCACTTTCATCTCGGTGTCGGTCCTGGTGAAGAACCGCTCGACCTCGTCGTCGGCTTCGTCACCGAAGTCGTATGGTTTGGCGGCCGGCACCGGTGGCATCTCGCCTGTGGTCCACCCCTCCACGCGATCGGGACCCGGCCCCGCTGCGGACGTTCCCCGCGCCGCCAGGCTCGCGCGGTACGCGGCATCGAGCGACGGTGAGAACGTATGTCCGAACTCGTCCCGGGCCCGCTCGAAGGATGCGACAGCACGGTCGTGCATGCCGAGGGACGCATACGCCATGCCGAGGTTGGCCGCGGCGCGACCACGCCCCTTGTAGCCCGGGAGCTCGACCGCCGCCCTGTACGCCTCCACGGCATCTTCAGACCGATCGAGCGCCACGAAGCACAGACCGAGGTTGTTGAGCGCCTTACCTGGGTCGGGATTCCCACCATCGAGAGCCGCCTGCCGGTACGCTTCGGCCGAGTCTTCGATCCTCCCCATCTGATAGTAGGCGCCGCCGAGGCCCAGCAGCGCCTTGTAGCGGGCACCGTACGAGGCGTCATCGAGAGCGCGCCGGAACGCGCGCGCGGCGTCGTCATAGGTGCCCAACGCCGCCTTCGCCGTGCCCGTATTGCACGACACGGTGGCCTTGTCGGGATAGTCCTCGTCGAGCAGCGCCCGATCGTAGACGGCGCACGCGTCGTCGAGACGCTTGAGCTTCATCAGGGCGTTGCCGGCCCGGTGGAACGCGTAGCCGCTTCCCTGGGTCTCCCCCGCTGCAGCGCCGAGGTACTCGCGGGCGGCCGTCGTCCAATCGCCGGCCGCATACGCGGTCTCGGCTGCCTCTAGGCGTGTCTGGTCCAACGACGTGCCCCCTTCTAGCGTTCGATGGTGATGGACTCGATCGTATCGCCGACCTCGATCGCCATGACCACGTCCATCCCCTCGGTCACCTGGCCGAAGACCGTGTACTGGCCGTCGAGTGACGGCTGCGGCGCCAGGCAGATGTAGAACTGCGAACCCGCTGAATCCACATTCTGGGCCCGCGCCATCGCAAGCGTGCCGGTCTCGTGCTTGCGGCTGTTGAACTCGGCCTTCTGCGTCCAACCCGGACCACCGGTGCCGGCGCCGCCGACACCCCCACGGATCTGCTCCACGGTGAGGTCACGGGTGAGCGGATCGCCCCCCTGGGCGACGAAGTTCGGCACGACGCGGTGGAACTTCAGGCCGTTGTAGAATCCCGAGTCCGCGAGCTCAATGAAGCTCGCCACCGTGTTGGGCGCGTCAGCAGGATAGAACGCGAGCTTGATCGTGCCCTTCGACGTCTGGATGGTCGCGGTCTCGGTGCCGGTGACGTTCACGGTCGATACGTGCATGGTCTCCTCCTCGAAGACAGCCGCCGGCTCTTCGGTGTCTCCCGAAGTGTCCAACGGCGCGTTGGCGTGCATCTGATCGGACTCGGCCTCGGTGGAGGCCGTTGTGGCGCATCCGCTCATCGTAGCGCCAGCAAGCGCGAGGATGACGGACAGCACGAGGACGATAAGGCGATGGGATCGTGCGGGCTTCACTCGGCCTCCACAAAGACGCGGGACATCGCTGAGCCGCCGGCTCTCCCCGCGGCCGTCCCATTCTAGCAGTGAGCGCGACTGGCGTCAGTGCCGCTCGAACCCCCTGTCAAACGCGGTCCTTGTGTTATCGTGAGCATCACGTCGCCGCCCTCTCCGGACGGTCGACGCACCGCGTGAACCGGGCCCCTCGTCGGAGAGCCGTCGCGCTTCGCACGCGACATGCGCGCGCCGTTGAGATCGGCCCGTCCGGTATCCGTCGCGTGTCGCACGAGGAGGCGTTGCTCATGGGAGCGTCGAGCACGGAGAACGTCCGGAACGTCGTCTTTCTCGGCCATGGAGATGCGGGCAAGACATCACTCGCCGAGGCGATGCTCTTCATGGCCGGACAGACCAAGCGTCTCGGCAGCGTGGCCGAAGGCCACTCCAACCTCGACTACGAGGCCGAGGAGATCAAGCGCAAGATCACGCTCAATCTCGCGATGGCCCCCGTCGAGCACAACGGCGTCAAGATCAACGTGATCGACACTCCTGGTTATGCCGACTTCATCGGCGATGCGGTCGCCGGTATGGAGGCCGCAGAGATGGCGCTGTTCGTGGTGGACGCGGTCGCCGGTCCCCAGGTGCAGACGCGCAAGCTCTGGAAGCTCGCCGACCAGATGGGCATCGCCAAAGCGGTCTTCATCAATCGCATGGACAAGGAGCACGCGGACTTCGACGCGGCCATGAAGGCCCTCGCGACCGCGTTCGGACATCGAGTCGGCGCTGTGCAGATCCCCCTCGGCGCCGAGCAGGACTTCCGCGGCGTCGTCGACATCATCCGCATGAAGGCGTACCACCACGAGGGCGATCAGGAGGAGGTCCTCGAGATACCGGCAGACCTCACCGAAGCCGCCGAGGCTGCGCGCGACAAGCTCTGCGAGCTCGTGGCCGAGGCCGATGACGACCTGATGGAGAAGTACCTCGAGGGAGAGCGCCTCAGCCAGGAGGAGCTCGAGATACTGCTCGACAAGGCGATCGCGCAGGGACTGTTCATCCCCGTCTTCGTCGGCTCGGCGACTCTGATGCAGGGTGTCGAGGACCTGATGGACGACATCGTCACCTTCTTCCCGCAGCCCACCGCCCACGGCCCGCTCACCACCGTCGATGGCACCGAGGTACCGTTCTCGGTCGACGGCGACGTAGCTGTCCACGTCTTCAAGACGCTCTCGGACCCGTATGTCGGCCGCATCAACTTCGTGAAGGTCGTGTCCGGCACGCTCAAGCCCGGCATGGAGCTCGTCAACTCACGCACCGGCAAGAAGGAGCGCATCCCGCACCTGTTCAAGATGACCGGCAAGGAGACCACCGACATCGACGCCGCGGTCGCCGGCGATATCGCCGTGCTGACCAAGCTCTCCGACACCCTCACCAATGACACGCTCTCCGCCAAAGGCAACCTTGCCTTCGCCCCCCTGCCGCTGCCGGAGCCGCTCTATCCTGTGGCGATCGTGGCCAAGACCAAGGCCGACGAGGACAAGCTCGGCAGCGCGCTCAAGGGCATCGTTGACGAGGATCCGTCGCTCTTGATGCGCCGTGACGAAGAGACGCACCAGACCGTCATCACCTCGTACGGCGATGCCGCGATCGACGTGCTACTGAACCGCCTCCACGACCGGTTCCACGTCGAGGCGGAGACCATCGACATCCGCATCCCGTACCGCGAGACGATCCGCACGACCGCGCAGGCCCAGGGCCGCCACAAGAAACAGACCGGTGGTTCGGGCCAGTTCGCGGACTGCTGGCTGCGCCTGGAGCCCAATCCCGGCGCGGGCTACGAGTTCCTCGACGAGATCGTCGGCGGCAGGATCTCCAAGCCCTACATCGTGGCGATCGACAAGGGAGTCCAGGACACCATGTCGTCCGGCGCGATCGCCGGATACCCGGTACAGGACGTGAAGGTCGCCGTGTACGACGGATCGATGCACGCCGTCGACAGCAACGAGATGGCGTTCAAGACGGCCGCGCGCATCGGCTTCCGCGCCGCTGCCGAGAAGGCCGATCCCGTCATCCTGGAGCCGATCGCTACGCTGACCATCGAGGTCCCCGACGAGCACGCCGGAGCGGTGATGGGCGACATCTCCTCGATCCGCGGTCGTATCCTCGGCATGGACGCACCCGAAGCGGGCATGCAGGTCATCCGTGCGCAGGCCCCGTATGCCGAGGTGGTCCACTACTCACCGCACCTGCGGTCGATCACCAGCGGCACCGGCTCCTACACACTGTCGATCGACAGCTACGAGCAGGTCCCCGGTGACATCCAGAAGAAGCTCGTCGAGGAGTTCCAGAAGGAGAAGGCCGAGGGGCATTAGCTGCCACACCTCGTGATGTAAGCGAGAGGCCGATACGTCACCTTCGACGTACCGGCCTCTCGTGTCAGTGCGATGGTGCCCTCTGTAGGATTCGAACCTACGACCTTCTGCTCCGGAGGCAGACGCTCTATCCCCTGAGCTAAGAGGGCGAAGGGGTCGACCGCCCGTGAACAGTAGCACAGCATACGCCCTGTTTCCAACCGTGTCTGCGCCCGCTATCCTACCCCCAACACCCGCGACGACAGGCGGCCCCGGATGACCCTCGGCAGAATGCTCCTCATCGTCAACCCGGCCGCCAGGCATGGTGAGACCGCGACACTCGTGCCGGCCATCGAGCAGCTGCTCCAAAGCGTGCCGCACGACCTCGTGCTCACCACGGGCATGGGGAGCGCCGCGCAGATCGCCGAGGAGGCCACGGGCTACGACCTGCTGGTGGCGGTCGGCGGAGACGGGACCGTCCACGAGGTGCTCAACGGGATCATGCGCAGGCCTGAAGGTGACCGCCCGGCGCTCGGACTCATCCCCACAGGCAGTGGCAACGACACGAGGCGCACGCTCGGCGTGCCCATCGACATCGCTGACGCCACCCTCGTGCTCGCCGCCGGTGTGCGCCGCAGATTCGATATCGGGCTGTGCAACGGCCTGTACTTCAACAACTCATTCGCGGCGGGCCTGGATGCGCGGGTCACCGCCAAAGCAGTCGAGTACAAGGCCACCACCAAGCGATCCGGGCTGTGGCTGTACCTGACCGCGCTGCTCCACGTGCTCTTCCACGAGCTCTACCCACACCACGTCCACATCTCCTGGGACGATGAGGAGCCCATCGAGGACGACCTCCTCATCGTGGCGGCAACCATCGGGCCCACCTACGGCGGCGGTTTCTTCATCACGCCGGATGCGGTGCCCGACGACGGCCTGCTCGAGGTCTGCACCATCGATCCGCTGTCGCTTCCCGCCGCGCTCGTCCGGCTCCCCTTCGTCGTCTTCGGCAAGCACACGAAGTTCAAAGTGGTCACGATGTCTCGTCGCCGTTCGATCGTGATCGAGAGTGCCGAACCGATGCCCGCACAGCTGGACGGCGAGGTGATGGTCAGCCGTCGCTTCGAGATCTCGATCCTGCCGGGCGCCATCGAGTGCGTCGTCCCGAAGGGATGATCGCCGAATGAGTGACTTCTTCGCGGGATTCGACGCCAGATCGGCTCTGATCATTGTCGGGACCGCGGTCGCCGCGTACGCCATCGGCTCGACCCCATGGGCCTACACGATAGTGCGGCTTGTGAGCGGTGAGGATGTCACCACCCATGGCACGGGTAACGTCGGCGCCATGAACGTGCGTCGCACGACCGGATCCTGGGGATGGTTCACCGTGGCGATGCTCGCCGACATCCTCAAGGGCGCGGTTCCGGTGGCCATCGCCAAGTACTTCGCGCTCGGCACGGTTCTCACCCCGCTCGGCATCGCGGCGAGCTCCGGCGATCTGGCGCGCCCCTGGCTGGTGCTCGTGCCGATGGCCGCCGTAGCCGGAGCCGTCGTGGGACACAACTACTCGGTGTGGATGGCGCTCATCAAGGGCCGGTTCGGCCGCACGGGCAAGGGGCTGTCCACTGGCGCCGGAGCACTGCTCGCTTACGACTGGCGATACTTCGTCGCAGTCGTGGTGATCGGGCTCACGACGATCGCCGTCACCCGCTACATGATGGCCGGCCAGGTGATCGCCGCGGCCACGCTGCCGGTCACCGCGGTGCTCGTGCGGTCCCCCGACTGGGCGTTCGCGCTTCTGATGGGCGTCGTCGTGTACATCGCGCATCACAAGCGCTTCATGGGACTGCTCCGGGGCGAGGAGCCCAGGTTCTACATCAACGACCGCGGCGGCCCGCGGGGTTAGCGAAGCGCTCACCAGAAAGGGCCGGATCCCTTCGGGGGTCCGGCCCTTCTGTGATCATGCAGCGTGCACTACTTGAGGACGATGGCCTCGTTCGGGCACACGTCGGCGCAGGTGCCGCACTCGGTGCAGTCATCCGGACGGGCGAGAACGGCGGTGTCCTCAAGGTCGAGAGCGCTGGTGGGACACTCGTCGACGCAGATGCCGCAGGCGGTGCACAGATCGGGATCGACAACCGGCTTACCCATGATGTGAATCCTTTCCACGTGACAGGCGTACCGCACCCGTCACGGGGCGGTGCGGTACATGATAGCACCCGCGGCGCGGCGCGCTACCGCACCTTGTCAGCGACCTCCCGGGGGTCCCACAGACAGTACGGGTACGTGCGATCGGTCAGCACCGCGGAGCCCTCTCGCTCGGCCCGGACCTGCGCCAGCGCGGCACGAAGCTCCCGACCCACCGGCTCGAGCAGCTCGGCGAGTTCGGCGTTGATCGCACGGATTGCCGCGCCGAGCGACTTCCGGTCGGCGTCCGGCGCGGCGATGGCCGCCACCGCCTCCGCCTTGGCACGTGCGAGCGCCTCGGCGTTCCCGCGCTCGGCCACCGTATCGAACTCGACCTCGGCGAGCATCGCATCGGGATTGTGCTCGAAGCGCTGAAGGCGACGCTCGGCGCGGGCCACGTCCTCCTCGCTCACGATATGGCCGCCGAGCGGCAGTAGGAGCGTCATCGATGCGATAGCGAACGGCGGCGGCTCGATGCCGTAGTACTCCCTGATGACCGCGTCCGTCACCCGATCGTAGCGACCGCCACCGGTACCGTGCACGAACAGGTCGGCGACGAAGATGCGCTGGAATAGCGTGAGCGTGAGCGCACGCGGCGCGAGCAGAAGGTCGTGCTCGACGAGCGCACGTGCGGCCGACCCCGCGGTGGCACCGAGCCAGCAGAGCGCCTCCCCACCCGCCAGCAGCGTGCCGTCCGGGCGCACGCTCACGGCATCCCGGCGACCGTTGCGCAGCAGCCAGAACGGGGCCTCGACGGCGCCGTCTTCCTCGGCCAGATCGGGGAACGGCTGTGCGGCTGACCGCGTCCCCGTGCGCGCGCGGTAGTCGGCGAGCGCCGCGTTCACGACATCGCGCACCCGCGGGGCGTCCGCGAGGAGCGACCCGGCGAAGGCGCGGTACGAGGAGAGCCGGCACTGCGCGGAGGCCCGCACCTCGAGGTACGCCGTCTCCGCCGGGGCCTCGTAGCAGCGGCGCGCGGCCGTCATGAGCATCCCGAGATCAGTCGAGCGACCGGCGGCCCGGTCGAGGCAGTCGCAGAACGCGCCGAAGTGCCGCGCGAGCGCCGGCGCGGGTAAGGCGCTGAGCGCCTCGAGACCCTCGGTTCGGAACGCATCCCGCGCGGCCGCACCCGGCACCGGCCACTGCACGTACGCCGCAGTGGCGACGCCTTCGGCCAGCACGATCTCGTGGATGCCGGCCCCCGGCCCGAGACGCGGGACGCGCAGGGTCACCCGGTCGCACGTGTCGGCGTCGACCACCAGATCGAGGCCGAGCGCGGCCGCTTCCCCGGCGAGCCGGTCGACCAGGAAGTCTTTCACCCACACACCGGGGTGATAGAGCT
The DNA here is from genome assembly GCA_002423585.1 of Actinobacteria bacterium UBA6100. GTDB lineage: Bacteria > Actinomycetota > Coriobacteriia > Anaerosomatales > Anaerosomataceae > UBA6100. The sequence continues at coordinate 142,378 of DIWS01000013.1, read as the reverse complement.
CCGGCTGGTGACCCGTCATCACAATGGGGCCGCCCTCTCGCCACGGCACGAAAGGCAATCCTATGTCGGCCGAGAAGCGCTCGGCCTCGGACACCGTCTCGGCACGCGCCTGATCGCGCAATGCGCGGACCTCATCCGGCCACGTGCCGACGGCCGCTGCCGTTTGCTGCAGGAGACCGTGCCACTGCGTGAAACGCGGCGAACACAACACCTCACCGTGTCCCGCAGGTGGCCGCTGACGCTCGTGGACGGTCACTGCCGGCCTACAGGAGTTCCAGCACCGAGCGCACCACCGGCGGCTCGAGGGCGAAGAACGGCTCGGCCGCACCCACGCGCCCGATACCGCCCCACATGTGCGCGGTCTGCTCCATGAGGCCGATGATCTCGGCGTTTGCGGGGTTCTCCCCGAACTGCGACCGGTAGGCGTCGAGCGCGGCGAGTTTGGCTGGCAACGTCGCGGTGATGTCCGAGAGGAACGTGGGCTCGCGGACGAGCCGCAGGTGGACCGCCATGTAGCGGTAGACGCGCGCGGCGTAGTGCGGTTCGCCGGTCATCTCTGTCTTGGTGAGCTTGGCGTAGAACCGGGCCGCCTCGGCGATCCTCGAGGCGGCGAGATGGTCCGGGTGCGCGTCCTCGGGATACGGCGCGAAGATCACCGACGGTCGCTCGGCGCGCAGGACCTCCGCAAGCGCGGTACGAGCCTCGACGCTGTCGAACAGGTAGCGGTTCGGCAGGTCGAGCGTGACCCTCCGGCAGCCGAGCAGGCGCGCCGCCTCGGCGGCCTCGGCCATGCGGCGCTCGTGGGTGCCGTGCGGCGTGGGCTCGCCATCGGTGAGATCCACGATCAGGACGTCGGTGCCGCGTGCCGCGAGTGCTGCCACGGTGCCGCCCATGCCGATCTCCACGTCGTCGGGGTGCGCCCCGACACAGACGACGTCCGCCATCTAGGCCTCCCATTCGAGTGCGCGTTCCCACACCCGCAGATAGTACCCAAGCCGATGCTCGGGATCGTCGAGGTCCTGGCCGAAGGATCGGTCGCCATCGAAGTAGATTCGCGCGACCGGCAGTTCCACCACACACAGTCCGTTCCTGTGTGCCTGCGCCCACAACTCCAGCGGCATGGCATAGCCCGGTTCGGTGAGCCGCATCGCCCGTAGCGCGCTCGCACGGTAGGCCTTGAACCCGCAGAACGCGTCGGTGAGCGACCATCCCGTGACCTCGTTGATCACGGATGTGACCCGCCGATTCACGTCCTGGCGCGAGGGCGGCGCGCTGCCGAGCACCTCGCTCTCGGCCAGGTACCTGCTGCCCGAGGCGACGTCGCAACCGCCGAGCGCCGCGAGGAACTCCGGGATGTGCTCCGGCTCGTGCTGGCCGTCGCAGTCCATCGTCACGACCGCATCGGCGCCGTCAGCGAGCGCGCGTGCGAACCCGTCAATGAGCGCACGGCCGTATCCGGCGTTCGTCGCGTGCGTGATCACTTCGATGTCGTCACGCAGGGAGAGCGCGGCTGCCGTGCCGTCCGACGAGCCGTCGTCGACGACGATCACCGTGCCGTCGAACACGCGCCGCACGGCATCCAGGACGTCTGAGACGGTCGCGCCCTCGTTGTACACCGGCAGGACCACCACCGGCATGCGGGCTGCGGTCACCTAGCGGTCCGTCTCGATGATACGGTAGCTGGTCACGACCTCCACCTGCGGCCCGAACATCCCCCGCACAGAACAGTACTTCTCCTCGGAGAGTTCGATCGCGCGCTCGACCGCTTCCGGCTTCACGCCGATGCCGGTCACGACGTACTCGAGCTCGATGTGCTTGTAGTAGTGGGGGTAGTCGTCCTCACGCTGGGCGCCGCGCACCACCATGTCGAAGTCGGTGACCGTTTGACGCTTCTTCTGAAGGATCGAGATGACGTCCATAGCGGTGCAGCCGGCAAGCGCGTAGAGCACGAGCTCCACCGGACGGACGCCACTCCCATCCGCTGTCTCCGAAGCCGGCGCATCCATCACCAGGCCATGCCCGGCCTCATCCCAGCCGACGAACCGCCGCTTGCCGTTCCACTTCACGTTGACGACGTCCATCGTCCGCTCCTCTCAATGAGCGCGGGCGGGTCTCTGATGAGGCCCGCCCGTCGCGACAGCGCGCTTCGGCCTCTAGATCTTGCGTCCCACCATCTGGGCGAGCTCGCGGGGCTCCTTGGCCTTCTGGATCGCCTCTTCGTAGGTGATCTTGCCGGCCTGCAGCAATACTTTGAGATGCTGGTCCAGTGTCTGCATACCCATCGAGGCGCCACCTTGGATGATGGTCGCCATCTGATGGGTCTTGCCCTCGCGGATCAGGTTGCTGATCGCCGGGATGCCCAGCATGATCTCCATCGCCATCACACGGCTGCGCCCGTCGGTCGAGCGGAGCAGCGTCTGTGAAAGAACGCCCTCGAGCGTGGTCGAGAGCTGCATGCGGACCTGCTGCTGCTGATGCGGCGGGAAGACGTCGATGATACGGTCGACCGTCTCCGGACCACCGGTGGTATGCAGGGTCGCGAGCACGAGGTGGCCGGTCTCGGCCGCCGTGAGCGCCGCCGAGATCGTCTCGAGGTCGCGCATCTCGCCCACAAGGATCACGTCAGGGTCCTGGCGCAGCACGCGCTTGAGCGCGGATGTGAACGAGTGTGTGTCCTCGCCCACCTCACGCTGATTCACGTACGCACGCTTGTTCTTGTGCATGAACTCGATCGGGTCCTCCATCGTGATGATGTGGACCGGTCGCGTCGAGTTGATGTGATCGATCATCGCGGCGAGCGTGGTCGACTTACCCGAACCCGTCGGTCCGGTGACGAGCACCATGCCGCGGGGTCGCTCCGCCAGGAACTTGCACACGCGCGGAAGTTGCAGGTCTTCCAGCGTCGGGATCTTCAGAGGGATCACGCGGAACACGGCGCCCATCGAGTTGCGCTGCTGGAACACGTTCGTACGGAATCGCGATAGTCCCGGGATGCTGTATGCGAAGTCGAGCTCGAGCTCGGTCTCGAAGCGACGGCGTTGTTCCTCGGATAGCAGGCTGAGCAGCATCTCCTGCGTATCTTTGGGCAGCAGCATCCGCGCGCCTTCGACCGCCTGGATCTCGCCCCGGACACGGATGCCGGGAGGGCTCCCGACCGTGATATGCAGGTCGGAACCGCCCAGATCGATCATCGTGCGAAGCAGGTCGTCGACGTGCGGCACGTCGGCTGCCGGCGCCCTGACCGCGCTCGGAGCGTCGATCGTCACCTGCGGTGCCCCATACCCCTGCGCCGGCTCCCGCGGGATCCCGTAGTCGGGGGCCTCAGCCGGTGTTGGGAGCGGCGCCGCGATCTCGGCCGACGCGGCAGAAGGCACGCCCATCGGCGTTTGCACCGCGGCACCCGCTGGCTCGACGAGCGCCACAGGCACAGCCGGGGTAGGTGTGGCTGCCGGATCGGCCGCCGCCCGAGGGGTCGCGCCGGTGAGCGCGCTCACCTTCTGTACGAGGGTAACGCTGTCGATCGCCGAGGGGAGGTGTCCGGCCGCACCGACCTGACGCGCCTTGAGCGCGCTCGCTTCGCTCGGATCATTGGCGACGATGAGCACGGGTATCGCACCCAACTCGGCATCGCCTTTCAGCTCCGCCGTGAACGCGTACCCATCCATGCCCTCAAGGTCACCGTCAGCGATCACCACGCTCGGCCTGTGCTGCCGCGCCATGCCCAGCGCCCGCGGCGCGGAGATCGCTCCAAGGACCTCGCACCCGGGTATCGCGGCCACGAGCGCGGCCCTCGTGCTCTCGAAGAACGCCGCGTCGTCATGGACTATGAGAACGGTTGTATCCACGTAGCCTGCCTCCTCGGCGAACCGCACCAGACCGGCGCTCGGTCTATCCGCCCCTCGTGCCACCCCATGCCACTGGATATCGGCATACATACCCAGCACCTCAACACGCGTCTACGCATGCCCGCTATGATGTGCGGTGACGACGAAAGGGCGGCATGGACCCCGTACGAGTGACCATACAGAGCCTAGCACACGGTGGAGACGGCGTGAGCAGGCTACCTGACGGACGGACGGTGTTCGTCCCCTACTCCTGTCCGGGTGACGAGCTCACCATAACCGTGACCGAAGACCACGGGCGCTGGACCCGGGCACAGATCGCCTCGATCGAGTCGCCGTCACCCGATCGCGTGACGCCGCCCTGCCCTTACTTCGGTGTGTGTGGTGGCTGCAACTGGCAGCACATCGCGTACGCCGCGCAGGCATCGGCCAAGCGCAGAACCCTCATCGACGCGCTCTCGCGGATCGGCGGGCTCGCGGCCCCCGACGTGGCCGAGACGATCGGCTCGCCCGCCGAGTACGGCTATCGCAACAAGATCGAGCTCACCGTGGAACCCTCCGGCGGACGCGCGCTCGGCTTCCTTAAAGCGCACACGAACGAGGTACTGCCGATCGATGCCTGCCTCCTCCTGCCGAAGCGGGCCGCGAAGCTCCCCCGCTCCCTTGCCGGGGCCGTGCGGTTCATCGCCTCACGCGGGGCCGACGGTATCCTGCGCGCATCGGTCCGGGTGTCCTCGCGGGGAGAGACCGCGGTGGATATCTGGACGCAGCCCGGCCCCTTCCCTCGCGCAGCGGCTGCGCGCGTCATCGGCGAGGCTGTCGGTGCGCGCAACGTCACGCGCACCATCATGCGCGATGCCGAGCGCCGAGACATCTCACAGGTCGAGGTGCTTTCCGGGTCCGGGGCGTGGCACGAGACGCTCGGGGCGGATCGCTACGTCGTATCCTCGCCGTCGTTCTTCCAGGTGAACACCGCCGCTGCCGTAGCGCTGCGAGAACAGGCACTCGAGATGCTCGCACCCGACGGCACCATGCGCGTGGCTGATCTGTACGCGGGCGCCGGGACGTTCACGCTGCCGATCGCGCGCGCCGCGGGTGAAGCCGTCGCTGTGGAGGCGTCGCGCTATGCCCTTGCCGATCTCCGCGAGAACCTCGACGAGGCGGGACTCGACGCCGATGTGGTCCCGGGCGACGCCGCCTACGCGCTCAAGGACCTCGGCCATCTGGATGCGGCGCTAATCGATCCCCCGCGCTCAGGGATCTCGGACAAGGCGATGCGGGCGCTTGAGAACGCCCGCATCCCGAAGATCGTCTATGTCTCCTGCGACCCCGCGACACTCGCGCGCGACATCGCACGGCTCTCGGCGGTAGGCTACTCGGCCCGACGCTTCGTGCCCGTCGATCTCTTCCCGCAGACCTACCACCTCGAGACCGTGGCGCTCCTCGAGCTCGGCTAGACCAGCGTGCCGACCACCGGGAAGTCGACGATGTGGACATCGTGCGGCGCGTCATCGTGCGCGACCGTGAGGTCCTCGCCCGCCTCGTGCGCACCCATGTGGTCGCCGTCGTCCCACATGGAGCTCTCGGTGACGTCGTAGACCGTGCCTTCGTATGCCACGTAGGCGGGATTGCCGTCCCGGCCGTTCATCTGCTTCAGGTCGTCGAGCGTGAACTCCCTCATGGGTGCTCCTTACCGCCGGGGGTACGTTCCGACTGAGTACTTACCCCGCGCCGCGCGGGGTCATGCCTCGCGAAACGGAGAACGGATCAGTCACGCTCCACGAGATCGCGAAGGCCGAAGAGGTCGATCACGATCTTCCGCCCCTTGGTCGCAACCACGCCGTCACGCTGCAGGTTAGAGATCACGCGGCTTGCGGTCTCGCGCGAGGTGCCGGCCAGCGTCGCGATCTCGTAGTGTGTGAGGCCCTCGATCACCGGGACACCCCTCGCCTCGTATGAGGCGGTGGCCACGTTCAGAAGCACACGCATGACCCGATGCGTCGCATCGTGGAACGCCATACCCTCGAGGCGAAGGATCATATCGCGCAGACGGCGCGACAACGTCGCGACCAGCGCGATGGCAAGCTCGGGACGCATGCTGAAGACGCGTGCCAGGTCCTTACCGTCGATGCTCAGGACCTCGATATCAGTGGTCGCGATCACATCGGCGGCCCGCGGGGATGGCTCGGCGACGCCGATCTCGCCGAAATACGACGGGGCGTCGAGATAGCTGAGAGCGAGCTCCTTGCCCTCGGGAGAGGCGATGGAGACCTTCACCCGGCCGGAGACCAGGACGTACAGCGTGGAACTCTCATCGTTCTTCGTGATGATGAAGGAGCCCTTCGGGTACTCCCGGTGTCCCATCATCGAAGCAAGCGACTTCAGGTCCGCATCGTCCACGCCAGAGAACGCCGGGTCCCGGCGCAGCAGGTCGACTATGGTCTCCTTGGAGGCAGGCATATTCATGTCTCCAATCATCGGCAGATTACGAATATTCCTACAGTCGGACTTCCGACCACGTGACAGTGTACGTAGAGAAGACTACCGCATCGGCCTCCCGTGAGCACATCGGATGCCGAACGCACGCGTGGTATGATGCCATCCGTCATTCGACCCGAGGGAGTCCCGCACCGTGCGCGCCATACTCTTCGACCTCGACGGCACCCTACTCGACCTGGATCTCGGCGCCTTCCTCAAGCGCTACTTCGCCGCACTCGATGCGGCCTCGGCGCAGCTCGCCGAGCGTTGCGCACCGGGTGTGTTCATGCCCGCCCTGCATGCGGCGGTCGGCGCCATGATGGAGCCGCACCCCGGTCGGACGAACCGCGACGTCTTCTACGACGACCTCCTGGCCCGTACCGGTGTGGATCTCAACGAGCACTGGTCGGTCTTCGAACTGTTCTATCGTGACGTCTTCCCGACTCTGGGCGATACCGCAGGACCCGCCGAAGGCGCTCGCAGAGCGGTGATGACCGCGAGGGAACTCGGTCTCGGGGTCGCCATCGCGACCAACCCGATCTTCCCGCGAGCGGCGGTCGACCATCGGCTCAGCTGGGCCGGCCTCGGCGATCTCACGTTTCCCGTGGTGACGACGTACGAGGACATGCACGCGTGCAAGCCACACCCCGACTACTTCCGGCAGACGGCGGATCTTCTGGGGGTGGCACCGCAGGAGTGCCTGATGGTCGGCGACGATCGCGCGCTGGACATGCCGGCCGCCGATGTGGGCATGCGCACCTTCTACGTGGGAAGCGACGGGGCGGCACCGGCGGACATGCGGGGCACTCTGGACGAGTTCGCGGACCTGCTGCCCCGTATCGTCTAAGGGATACGCCTCCGGATGAGCGCCACCCACGCGCCATCCAGCCGCTGATCGCAGTCGAACTCGAACATGCCTCGAGACTCACGCCGAAGGTCCAGCTGATAGCCGAGACCCGAGGGATCGTGGTCGCAGATCACCACGATGCTGTCGCGACAGTCGATATCGATCATGCGGTCGACCACCGCGAACACCAGCGGTCGGCGCATGGCCGGAGTGACTCCCCGGATATCCATCACCATTCCGTTGGCCGACTGTGACATAGCGCTGCGCTCCCGTACCCGGTGTACGACCCTCATCTGTATGATTACGCGCTCGCGCCTCGATTCCTGCCTACTCGAACCGAAGGCTTCTGTCTACCTAGCAAGCCTTCTTAAGGGTGGCTGAATGCGTGGACGCTTGCCGGTCGTTTCGCTATGCTATCCCGAGGGTTCACTGTATGCATCCGAGGGGACGATGGACAGCAGACTCGAATCACGCGCCGCTGCACTTGATGCGGTCGCCCCGCACGAGTCCTGGGGCTGTCTTCCCGACTCCGCAGACCGTCCCACCGCTGCCTCGACACCGTCCGCCTGCGAACGCAGCGCTCCTTGATGTTCACCCGGGACAGGTCTGTCCCGCGACATGTCCCAGAGCCGGCCGGCCTCCGACTCTGCCGCCCATCCCGTGCAAGCCACGCGCCCACCCGCCGGACTCATCTCGTCCGGGCCCGAGGGCGCGTTCATGGCTTCAGGCTTCTGTGCGTAGACAAGGAAGGAGGAGGGAGACGCGCACACCGGGTGTCCGACCCGGAACCACGGTTTGCCTGTGAAGACAGGCTTCTTTCCAACACCAAGGAGGTGTATGGCATGGCGCAAGAGGCGCACGGTGCGTTCTACGACCTGCTTGCGGTCCGCGGCGTAAGCCGTCGTGACTTCCTCAAGTACTGCAGCTACGTCGCTGCAACGCTGGGGTTGGCCGAGACCGCTGCTCCGCAGATCGCCGCCGCACTGGAGAAGGGCACGAAACTCAAGCCCGCTCTCTGGCTCAACGGCGGTTCGTGCACCGGTTGCACGGAGTCAATGGCTCAGGTCGACTCGCCCGACGTAGCCACGATCGTCCTCGAACTGCTCTCACTCAACTACTTCGAGACGATCATGGCCGCCGCAGGCGAACAGGCCGAGAAGAACATCGAGGACACGATCGCCGACGGTGGCTACCTGCTCATCTATGAGGGTGCCGTCATGATGGGCGAGGACGGCAACACGCTTCTCGTCAACGGCGAGAAGGGCACTGACATCCTCCAGCACGCTGCCGAGGGCGCGGACGCGATCCTCGCGGTCGGCGCATGCGCGGTCGACGGTGGATGGGTCTACGCTCATCCGAATCCCGCCGGCGCGGTCGGCGTGCAGTCGTTCCTGGACGGCGTGAAGGTGAAGACCCCCGTGGTCAACCTTCCCTGCTGCCCGACGAGCCCCGAGTGGGTCGTCGCGATGGTGGTCCAGTGGCTGCTCGTGGCCGATGACGATCCGGCGCTCTTCCTCGAGAAGACCGCTCTGCTCGCGAAGGAGTATCACGACAACTACCGTGACGCCGATGTCTCGCTGCTGTACCCCGAGTACATCGTCGGCTCGACCATCCACGACAACTGCCCGCGTCGCGGCCACTTCGAGAATGGCGAGTTCGTCACCGAGTTCGGCAGCGAAGAAGAGGCCAAGGGCTACTGCCTCTACAAGGTCGGATGCAAGGGTCCTCAGACCTACACCCAGTGTCCTGTCACCCGCTGGAACCGCTCGGTCAGCTGGTGCGTCAACTCCGGCGCCCCCTGCATCGGTTGCGGCGGCCTGAACTGGGTCGACAACAACGCCCCGTTCTTCAAGCGGCTCTCCAGCATGCAGATGGGCGGTTCGCTCGGAAACGTCCAGCCCGGCAGCGTCGCAGCTGTCGTCGGTGGTGTGGCCGCAGCCGCTCTCGTCGCCCACGGTCTCGGCATGAAGGCCGCCGGCCGCATCGGCGACGGACCTCCCATGGAGGAGATGAAGGCGTACGACCGCAAGCACGGAGCAAAGAAGGGAGGCGATAAGTAGTGGCACGCACCGTAATAGACCCGGTCACCCGTATCGAGGGTCATCTGCGCGTCGAGTGCGAGGTCAAGGACAACGAAGTCGTTGACGCCTGGGTCGCGGGTACGCTGTACCGCGGCATGGAGACGGTCCTGTTGGACCGGAGCCCCGAAGACGCGTTCTACGTCTCCCAGCGCATCTGCGGCGTCTGCCCGATCTCGCACAGCCACGCGTCCTCGCAGGCGACTGAAGCGGCTCTCGGCATCACCATCCCCGAGGGCGCCCGCCTCGTCCGCAACATCCTCGAGTGCGCGCAGTTCCTGCACAGCCACATCCTGTGGTTCTACAACCTCGCGGCGCTCGACTACGTGAACCCGATCAACGCCCTCAAGGCGAACATCGCTGACACGTACGCGCTCGCAGAGGCCGCAGGCACCCGTCAGGCCGACTTCGGAGCCGTGGCCAAGCGCCTCACCGCGTTCGCCGAGAACGGCCAGCTGTCGATCCTCACGGGTCACTACTGGGATCACCCCGGCTATGTGCTTCCGCCGGAACTCGACCTCATCGCCACCACGCACTACCTGGAGGCGCTTGAGATGCAGGCCGTGGCCAACGAGGTCGTCGCCATCGTCGCGGGCAAGTTCTCGCACCCGATGACGTCGGTCCCCGGCGGCACGGCGTTCGTCCCCACCGTGGACAAGCTGGACGATATCCTGTTCCGCCTTGTGCGCGTCAAGGAGTTCGTCGACACGGCACTCATCCCGGACACGCTGGCGATCGCCCCGTTCATCCTGGATGCGGCCACCTACGGCGGCGGCACCGGCAACTTCCTCAGCTGGGGCGTCTTTGAGAAGAGCGACCTCGTTCCCGAGAATCGTTACCTCCCCCGCGGTATGTCTCAGGGCCTCAAGCCCGAGGGCGTCTCGCCGGACGACGTCACGGAGTACACGAACCACTCGTGGTATGACTCCCCCACGGGACTCAACCCGAAGGACGGCAAGACGAACGTCAAGTTCACGGAGTACAACGTGGATGACAAGTACTCCTACGGCAAGGCCGTTCGCTGCAAGGACCTCTCGACCGAGTCCGGGCCGCTCGCCCGCATGGTCGTGGCGTACCTCGCCGAGAAGGGTGGCGCCGACATCGCCGGAGGTGCGGACGTCCGCACGCCTGCCAAGCTCATCGACTCGACCCTCGAGGCGCTGGGTGTCGGCGGCAAGCCGGAGATCCTCGTGTCACTGCTCGGCCGCGTGGCCGCCCGTAACCTCGAGGCAGCCTACGTCGCCGACCTCTCGCTGGTCTTCGTCAACGAGTTGATCGCGGCCCTCAAGGGTGGCGACGTTCAGTACTGGAAGGCCGCCGAGAAGGCAGACGGCGACGGCGTTGGCGCCTGGGAGGCTCCGCGCGGTTCGGTCGCGCACTGGATCGGCGTCAAGGGCGGCAAGATCGATCACTACCAGATCGTCGCTCCGACCACCTGGGACATCGCACCGCGCGATGACAACGGCGTTCGCGGCCCGATGGAAGAGGCCCTCGTCGGCACTCCCGTCGCCGATGCCGAGAAGCCGCTCGAGCTGCTGCGTATCGCCCACAGCTTCGATCCTTGAATCGGGTGCGCGGTTCACGTGTTTGAACCGACAACCGGCAAGGAAGTCACCGTCATGTCGTCCCCCATGGGGGTGATGTAGATGTCAGGGCACGCGCACTATCGTGAGGCGCACCCGCTGGTGTTCGTGATCACGCACTGGATCAACCTGATCTGCATGATCATGCTCGCCTTCAGCGGCTTCTACATCCACTTCCCGTTCTTCGACGGGTTCATGGGTGTGGCCCGCGGCATGCACTTCGTCGCGATGTTCGTGATCATCATCAACCTCACCTTCCGCATCGTGGCTGCCTTCTTCGTGAAGACCGCGACGCAACTCGGAAGCCGTGAGGTCGATACGGACATCAAGAACTGGCTGCCGCAGGAGGAGAACAAGCACCAGTTCTTCGAGACGGTGAAGTACTACCTGTTCTTCCGCAAGGAAGGCGTCATCTCGGCCAAGTACGGATCGCTTCAGAAGATCGCGTACCTGGCGACCATCCCGCTCACCTACATCATGGCGTACACCGGCTTCTGCCTCTACGGCCCCACGGCCGATTGGGGCTTCTTCGCCGGCGGAACCGCCATGGTCGGTGGCCCGATGAGCATGCGGATCATCCACTACTTCATGATGTGGGTGTTCATCGTGTTCACGATGATCCACGCCTACCTGGCCAATATCTACAACCTCAACCCGAGCAAGATCATCTTTGCTTGGAAGGAGACCGACCACTAGTCTCCGGCCCCACCTGGCGGTCATACTGTCAGGTGAGCGCAGACCGGGCCCCGGGGCACATGCTCCGGGGCCCGCGTTCGTCACCCGACGTTGAAAGGCATCCACGTGTCCGAAGAGAACCCGCGCGTCCTCGTGCTCGGCATCGGCAATATCCTCATGATGGACGAGGGGGTCGGCAACCGCATCGCCACCGACCTGCAGAGCAACTACGTCTTTCCCGAAGACGTGCAGGTGATGGACGCGGGCACGATGGGCCTGGGGATGATGCACCTGTTCAGGGGGGTGGAGTTCCTGCTCGTCGCGGACGCCGTGAATGGTACAGGCCATCCGGCCGGAACGGTCGTGCGCGTGCCCCCCGAGGACTTCGCGCCCAACCAGGTACTACACTCCCTGCACGACGTGCGCCTCGTCGATGTCCTGAGCGCCGCGCGACTGATCGACATCATGCCCGAGGCCGACTGCATCGGTGTGCAGGTGGAGAACATGAGCCCTCACGACATCACCATCGGCCTCACAGAGCCGGTCGAAGCGGCCGTCCCGCGCGCCATCGCAGCCGTCCTCTATGTGCTCGAAGAGCGCGGTGTCATAGCCGAGCCGTTGCCGGAGGGTGACGCCGCGCTGCAAGCGGCCGTCGCCGAAGCGAAGGCCGATGTCGCGCGCAGGCAGGCCGAGCGAGCGTAGTGGCCAGAACGCGGGCTACGCGATGAGCGAGCGCACCCGCGTGATGATCCCCACCGGATCCAACCCGACGCGCGCCAGAAGGTCGCCGGAGGCACCCGAGCTCTGGTAGCCGGTCACGCCGTGCGCGATGACCCGCACCGCGATGCCCCGGGACGCCACCCACTCGGCCACCGATGCGGCGAGCCCCGTGCGCGAACCGTGGTCTTCGGCCACGAGGATCCATGGCATCGCCGCGGCCTTCTCCATCGCCTCATCGTCGAGGTCCAGCGGCGAGGACACGACGCACACGCCCAGCGAGATGTCGTGCTCCGCACCGAGGTCGGCCGCTTCGACCGCGGCTCCGGCCACCGTGCCCATCGTGAGGATCGCCCCCTGCGTGCCCTCGCGCGCCCACGTGGCCTTCCCGTACTCGAACGCGTAGTCACCGCCGAAGAGCGGCTCACCGGCTGCATCGAGGATCACCGGCAGCTTCGAACGACCCATCGCCACCGCGACGCACCCCGACGTGACGGGCAGCACCCGGACCACGCGATCGGTCTGGTTGGGATCGGCGGGCACGATGACCTTCCAGCCGAACATCGTCCGGAACGCGCCCACGTAGTCGAGACACTGATGCGTCTTGCCGTCCTCCCCCACGTCCAGTCCACAGTGCGTGACGGCGAGCTTGACCTGCGCCTCGTTGATGTCGTTCAGTCGCTGCTGGTTGTACACCTCGTCGATACCGAACACACCAAAGTCCGAGAAGAACGTGAGTACCTTGGACACGGACAGCGCGCCCGCCACCGTGGCGGCGTTGTGTTCCCCCACACCACACTGGATGAAACCGGCAGGGCGGACGCGAACGAACCCGTCTGTCTTCACCGAGGTGGCGAGGTCGCAGTCGAGCACCGCCATCGGCATCCCGGGATTGGCCTCGGCGATATCGGTGAGCGCCTGCCCCCACGCGGAGCGATTGTCCACGTGCTTGTCGCGGGTGTAGTCGCGTACGACACCGGCATCGTAGGCCCAGCGGCGCTCGCCCCGGTGGAGCGCGGGGGTCAGCGTGACGCCCCCGCGGCGCTCACGAGCAGTGTCCAGCGAAGGCTCGCAGCCCAGCTCGGCCATGGCTCGCGCATACTCGTCCGCCGTGAGGCCACGCCCGTGGAACTCGGCCTTGCCCTCCATGAACGACACGCCCTTGCCGATCACGGTATGCGCGATCACCGCGACCGGACGCGACGCGTCAGCGGTGGCCGCCGCGATCGCCGCGTACAGGGCACGGACATCATGTCCGTCGCACTCGATCACGCCCCAACCATCGGCGGCGAAGTCGGCTGCCACGTCCACCGGCATCACGTCGGACGTATCGCCGGAGATCTGGATGCCGTTGAAGTCCACGACCACGGTGAGATCGGTGAGTCGCTCTTTCGCGGCCAGCCGCCGCGCCTCGCTGATCTGCCCCTTGTGCTGCTCTCCGTCGCTCATCGCCACGTACGTTCGAAAGCCCTGTCCCGTGAGCCGTGAGGCGAGCGCGAAACCCACGCCGGCCGAGAGGCCCTGGCCGAGGTTGCCGGTGCCCCACTCCACGCCGGGGACAGAACGCTCGACATGGCCCTCGAAGACACTCCCCGCCTGACGGAAGTGCGCCACGGCGTCGTCGAGCTTGAAGAAGCCGGCGTCGGCCAACGCACAGTACACGCCGGGCGAGGTGTGACCGTGGCTGATGACGATGCGGTCGCGGTCGTCGTCACGCGGACGCGCAGGGTCGACGTTGGCGAAGTGATACAGGAGCAGATACGTCTCCAGGGATGACATCGAACCGCCGGGGTGCCCCGACGCCGCCAGGGTGGTCATCGTGAGGATCGCCCCGCGCAGTTCGCGCGCGCGCTCCTCCAGTGACGCCACGCTCACATCGTCCAGCTCCGGTGCCCCGAACCCTCGCTCGAGCAACGTCCGTTCTTCTGCCGCGGGCATTATCCGACCTCTCATCGCGCGAACAAGTACACTTCAGGATACCCGTCCCCGTGCCCCGAGGAGCGCAGGCGTGACCAACCGAGCCATGATCGCCGAGATCGCCGCCCGCGCCGGAGGGGCTGTGCTCCTCCAACACGCCGGTCGCATCACCGGACTTCGGACAAAGAGCGGTTCCGCCGACATGGTGAGCGCGGCGGACGTGGCCTCCGGTGTGGCCGTGGTCTCCGCGATCGCCGAGCACATACCGGATTCACGCTTCGTGGTCGAGGAGTCCGAGGTCTACGACCTGGCCGGCATCGCGCGCGGAACACTGACGGACACAGAGGTCTGGGTGATCGACCCTCTCGATGGTACCACCTCGTTCGTGCATTCTTACCCGTGCTGGTCGGTGAGTGTGGCCTGCCTGCGCGACGGCATGCCCGTGGCCGGGGCGGTCTACAACGTGCCGGCGGACGAGATGGTCTCGGCCGAAGCGGGCGCGGGCGCCCGCCTCAACGGGTCGCCGCTGTGCTGCTCCGGCGCCGAGCGGCTCGAGGAAGCCCTCCTCGGCACAGGCTTCCCGTACGATCGCGGCGCGCCGTTCGACCGGCAGCTGCGGCTCTTAGAGCGCCTCGTGCGCCCCGCACACGATGTGCGCCGCGACGGTTCGGCGGCGGTCGACCTGTGCAACGTCGCCACCGGCCGCACCGATGGCTTCTGGGAGACCGCGCTGCAGCCGTGGGACATGGCCGCAGGCGTTCTGATCGTCGAGGAGTCCGGCGGCAGGGCCACCGGCTTCGACGGCAAGCCGTGGAGCGTCACGACGCGCGACATCGTCGTCGCGAACCCGGCGCTGCATGCGGTGCTGCTGAACGCGATCCGCGAGGTCGAAGCCGGCTAGTGCGTGCGTGCCGGCGGCGTCGTGTCCTCCTCGTAGGTGATGCCGATGTCGCCGAGGACCTTGGTGACCGCCCGCTCGCCACTCTCGATGCAGTTCGGGATGCCCACGCCGCGGAACGCACCGCCCGCAAGCTCGAGGCCGGTGATCACGCCGGTGCGCCGCTCGATCTCATCGACGCGGTCCAGATGCCCAAGCGTGTACTGCGGCATGCCGCCGATCCAGCGGTACACGCTCGCGTAGACCGGCTGCGCGTCGGGCTTGATGCCAAGCAGCTCGACCAGCTGCTGCCGCACCGTCTCGATGAGCTCCTCGTCGGTGGCTTCCAGCAGGTGCTGGTTCGCCGGCCCGCCGATGAATCCGCGCAGCAACACGCGGTCTTCCGGCGCCCGGTCCGGCCACTTCGATGATGAGAGTGTCACCGCAAGGAGCGGCCGCTTCTCCACGAGCGGCGAGAGGATGCCGAACCACTTCGTGTCGAAGGGGCAGTCCTCGGCGCGGAAGGCGATCGGCACGGTGGCCGAAGAGGAGCACGGGATGGAGGCGAGCAGGTCCGCGAGCTCGTCGTCTACGCCGCGCATGAGCAGCGTAGAGGCCCACGCCTCGGTCGCTACGATGAGCGCATCACCGTCGATGACCTCACCACCGGCGAGCGTCACGCGCCAGCCCTCGCCCACGTGCTCGACCGTCTCGACGTGCGCCCCCGTGCGGATGCGTTCGCGCCCCACCGCGTCGGCCATGCGATCGGTGAGCTCCTGCATACCGCGGTAGAACGTGTTGAAGAACGCCCAGGGCTTGGCGCCCGGCTTGGGCGGGTACTTCTTGCGCATCTCCTCGCGCTTCTTGCGCTCGGCGAGGAATCCGCGGATGAGCGAGCCGAACTGCTGCTCCATCTCGAGGAAGTTCGGGAATGTGGCCGCGATCGACATCTGTGCGGGGTCCGAAGCGTGCACCCCGCCCACGAGCGGCTCGGCCAGGCGGTCGAGACTCTCGCGGCCCATCCGGCGCACGACGAAGCTCTCGAGCGTCTCATCGTGGTCCTGGGCGGTCTCGCCCTCTGCCCAGCGCACCTTGCGCGGCAAGAACCAGTCGAGCGCCATGCGGAACTTGGCCGGCCACGAGTAAAGCGGCGTTGTGGCGAGCGGTACGAGCTTGGTGGGTGCGAACATCATGATGCCGTCGGGGAGCTCGATGAGGCGCTTGCCCTTCACGATGAGCGTCTTCTTGTTCTCCTCGCGCGCCGGTGTCATGTCCTCGGCGATGCCGAGCATGCGCGCGATGCGACCGATGGCCGGCTTGCCGGCCACGAACGCGTCGCTCCCGCCGTCGACCACGTACTCCCCGCCCTCGGCGTCGCGCACGATGTCGGTGGCAAGTTTCCCGCCGAGACGGTCGTCCTTCTCGAGCAGGATGCAGTCCACGTCGTGGCCTGCCTCCGCCGCACGTCGCACCTTGTACGCCGCGCCGAGACCCGCGGCGCCACCGCCGATGATGATGACCTTCTTCAACACGCACGTCCTTCCCGGAAGGCGGCCGGTCAGGCCACCGTCGATGCTAGTAGACCCGCTTCTCCTCCACAGCGTCCTCGGCGAGTGTGACGCCCACCTCGGCGAGCAGCTTCGAGGCCGCGTTCTCGCCGCTCTCGAGTGCGTTGGGGACGCCAACGCCGCGGTAGGCGTTGCCCGCGAGCGCGAGCCCGCGGACGCCCGCCTCGATGCGCTCGATCTCGTCCACGCGATCGAGGTGGCCGAGCGTGTACTGCGGCATGCCCTTGTCCCAGCGGAAGAGCTTTGCGTAGCGCGGGCGGGCATCGGCACGGATGCCGATCAGCTCCACCAGCTGCGTGCGCGCGAGCTCGAGGAGGTCCTCATCGCTCGCGTCGAGTACCGCCTGGTCGCGCGGTCCGCCGAGGAAGGCCCGGATGAGGATCCGACCTTCGGGTGCACGGTCCGGCCACTTGGAGCTCATGAGTGAGACGCCCGTGACGGGGCGATGCTCCACAGCCGGCGTGAGGATACCGTGCCAGCGCGTGTCGTGCGGGTAGTCCGCCGAGTCGAACGCGAGAAGCGCGGTGGCACACGACGAAGACGGGATCGTCTCGAGCAGACCCGCGAGCGCAGGCTCCACCCGCGAGACGAGCTCTGCGGCCGCCCACACCTCGGTGGCGACGATAACCGCGTCCGCTTCGAGCATCTCACCGCCGGCGAGCGACACGCGCCAGCCCTCGCCCACGCGCTCGAGCGCGGTCGCGGCCGCACCTGTACGGATGTGCTCGCGGCCTGCCGCATCCGCCATCCGGTCACAGATGAACTGCAGACCCTCGTTGAACGATGAGAAGAACGTGCGGCGCTTTGCGCCCGGCTTCGGCGGGTACTTCTTCTTGATCTCCTCGACCTTCTTACGCTGCGCGAGGAATCCCCGCACGAGCGAGCCATGCTTCTGCTCCATGTCGAGCAGCATCGGGTAGCGCCCCGCCACCGACATCTCGGAGGCGATGTCGCCGTTCACGCCCGCCGAGAGCGGCTCGGCGAGCCGGTCGAGCGCCTCACGGCCGAGGCGGCGGACCACGAGGCTCTCGAGCGTCTCGTCGTGCTGCTGCGCCGTCTCTCCCTCGGCCCACCGCACCTTGCGCGGGATGACGAGGTCGAGCGCCATGCGGAACTTGGCGGGCCACGAGTAGAGCTTCGAAGTGGCAAGCGGGAGCAACTTGGTGGGAGCGAACATCATCATGCCATCAGGCATCTCCACGAGCTTCCCGCGCTTGACGATGAACGTCTTCTTGGTCTCGTCGAGCGTTCCACACTCCTCGTCGAACACGCCAAGGAGACGCGCCACCCGGTGCACCGCCGTCTTGTCGGTGAGGAAGGAGTCGCTTCCGCCGTCGGCGATGTAGCGTCCGCCGTCAGGGTCCTCGGCGATGTCGGTCCAGATCTTTCCGCCGAGACGTTCGTCGCGCTCGATGAGCGTGAAGGTGACGTCGTGGCCCGCGTCTGCCGCCCGCCTGATCTTGTACGCCGCGCCGAGTCCGGCGATCCCGCCGCCGATGATCACGATATGCATGCAGTGGCCTTTCGTTGCTGCGCGGGCGGTGCCGGCCGCCACTGCGTCTGACATCCGAACTGATGCGACTCGCTAGAGCAGCGGGGCGACCGCCCACTCCAGAGCGTCGATGAAACTCACGTCCTCGTTGGGCACCGACGTGCGCTCGAAGACGAGCCCGAGCGATGCCGCGCTCTCCGCAGCCTCGATATCGAGGTCCCAGAGCGTCTCCATGTGGTCGATCGCGAAGCCGATCGGTACGACGATGATGCCGTCGAAGCCGGCGGAAGCCGCAGCCGCCATGACATCGCCGAGGGCCGGCCCGAGCCACGCGCCGGGGCGCGCACCGCGCGACTGATAACCCTGCAGCCAGGCCACGGGGCCCTCGAACGAGCCGAAAGCCGCGATCCCGGGAAGATGCTCGCCCTCAGCGAAGTCCTCACCCGGGGTGAGCCCCGCGATCGCCGCCACCGCATCGGCGACCTCGCGCAGGCCGCCCGGGTACGGATCGTTCTCGACCAGATCGGCCTCGGGAAGGCTGTGGGCCGTCATCATCACGAGCGGTCGCCGCGCCGGCGTGCCGGCGAGCGCGTGAGCGCACGCATGGCCAAAGAAGTCGCGATACTGCGGCGCGCGGTGCAGTACCGGCGCCTCGCACACATCGGCGATCTCGAGCCCCTGCGCAGCATGCAACGCGCACGTGCGGAAGGACTCACAGGTGACCTGCGACTCGAACGCGGAGAGCGAGACCATGACCACACTCCCGGCACCTTCGGCCTGCAACGCCTCGAGCGCCGAGTCGATCGACGGCTCCCAGTAGCGCATCCCGGCGCGGACCACCACGTCGTGGCCGGCGGTCTTCAGCCGACGCTCGAGCGCGGCGGCGATCTCGGCCGCCACGCCCGGGAGCGGCGACGCGCCCCCGATCGCGCGGTACTTCTCCTGTGCAGAGGTCACGATGGCCGACGATGGCTCACGGCCCATGAAGCGCGCCATGAACGGGCCCACCGACTCGAGCGAATCGGGGCCGCCGAACGCGGTGAGCAGCACTCCTGCGCGATCAGCCATGCCCGCGTCCCTACTTCGCACCACGGATGCGCGCCGAGTGCTCGTGCACCAGTCTGATCATCGTGCGCGCCTTCTCCGGATCGCTCGTCTTGTGGATACCGTGACCGAGGTTGAAGATGTGGCCCGGCCGGGTGCCCACCGCCTCGAGGATCTCAACGATCATGCGCTCGAGCTCGTCGTCCGGGGCGAAGAGCGCGACCGGGTCGATGTTGCCCTGGATGGCGAAGCGCTCGTCGACCTGCTCCACGACGTGCTTCATGTCCAGGCGCCAGTCCACACCGAGGACATCGCCACCCGCGAGCTGCGCGAGGTCGAGCATCGAAGTAGCCCCGTTCGGGAAGTGGATGATCGGCACGCCCTCAGGCACGACCCGCTTGCCATGCTCGGTAAGCGCGTCGATCACGCGCTTGGTGTAGGGCAGCACCGAGCGCTCGTAGTCGCGCGGCGCCACGTAACCCACCCAGCTGTCGAAGACCTGGATGACCTGTGCGCCGGCGTCGATCTGCGCCGAGAGGTACGCGATCACGGTGTCGCTGATCTTGGTCATCAGCTCATCCCAGGCCTTCGGCTCGCTCCACATGAGCGCCTTGGTGTACTCGTAGTCGCGCGTGCCGTGGCCTTCGATCATGTAGCTCGCGAGCGTGAACGGCGCACCGCCGAAGCCGATGAGCGGGACCTTGTGCTCGAGTTCCCTGCGCAGGATGCCGAGCGTCTCCATCACGTAACCGGTGTCTTCGAGCGGGTCCGA
This sequence comes from Actinobacteria bacterium UBA6100, assembly GCA_002423585.1. Classification (GTDB taxonomy): domain Bacteria; phylum Actinomycetota; class Coriobacteriia; order Anaerosomatales; family Anaerosomataceae; genus UBA6100. The sequence continues at coordinate 122,488 of DIWS01000013.1, read as the reverse complement.
GATGCGGAGCTTCCTGATGTCGTCCACCGTGCGGACCGGGTTGTGGATGACCGGACCCTCGCCCTTGGCGAAGGTGAGGTCGAGGCCCATACCGGGAAACACCACCAGGATGTCCGAGAACAGGATGGCAGCGTCGACACCGACGAGGTCGACCGGCTGCATCGTCACCTCGACAGCGAGCTCGGGAGTGCGGCACATCTCGAGGAACCCGTGCTTCGCACGGATCTCGCGATACTCGGGCATGTAGCGACCGGCCTGCCGCATCATCCAGACAGGGGTGCTCTCGGTGGGCTCGCGGCGGGCCGCGCGCAGAAAGAGGTCGTTGTAAGCCATGCGGGAAGGTACCTCCGGCGTGTCGAGGGTCGAGCGAGTCGACGCACAGTTTACCATGCGCGCCGATGCCCGCGACCCCGCGCGCGAAGAGGACCCCGCATGCGCGGGGCCCTCTGTTCGCTCCATGCGTGTGAAGCTCTAGCCGACCTTCGGCGCGGTGTCCAGGATCGTCTGCACGATGCCGGGGTCCGCGAGCGTGGAGATATCGCCGAACGCCTCGATATCGCGGTCGCCGCCGGCGATCTTGCGCAGTATGCGGCGCATGATCTTGCCGCTCCTGGTCTTCGGCAGCTCGGGCACGATGTGGATGAAGTCGGGGCTCGCGATCGGCCCGATCTCCTCGCGGACATGGCCGCGCAGGATCTTCTCGATACCGTCGGGGATGTCCACGCCGGTCTTCAGGATGACGTAGGCGTAGATGCCCTCTCCCTTGACGTCATGCGGGTAGCCGACGACGGCGGCCTCGGCCACTGAAGCGTGGCTCACGAGCGCGCTCTCGATCTCGGCGGTACCCATGCGGTGGCCCGACACGTTGATGACATCGTCCACGCGACCCATGAGCCAGTAGTAACCGTCCTCGTCCTTGCGAGCGCCATCACCGGTGAAGTACTTCCCGGGGAACGCGGTGAAGTACACGTTCTTCATCAGGGCGTTCTCAGCGTCGCCCCAGGTGCCGCGCATGATGCCCGGCCACGGCTTGGTGATGCACAGACGGCCGCCACTGCCCAGCGCAGTCTCGCTACCGTCCTCGTTCACGACGATCGGCTCGATGCCGAAGAACGGGAGGGTCGCCGAACCCGGCTTCATCGGGGTGATGCCCGGCAGGTTGGTGATGATGTGACCGCCGGTCTCCGTCTGCCAGTAGGTGTCGACGATCGGAGCGTTCTCGCGGGCGATGTTCTTGTAGTACCACATCCATGCCTCGGGGTTGATCGGCTCACCGACCGTGCCGAGCACGCGTAGCGTGGACAGATCGTACTTGGCGGGCCACTCCTCGCCCTGCTTCATGAGCGAGCGGATGAGCGTGGGGGCCGTGTAGAACTGGTTCACGCCGTGCTTCTCGATGATCTCCCACATGCGGCCGGCGTCCGGGTATGTGGGTACGCCCTCGAACATGAGTGAGGTGGCGCCCACCGCGAGCGGCCCGTAGACGATATAACTATGCCCGGTGACCCAGCCGATGTCCGCGGTGCACCAGAACACGTCCTCGTCGTGGTAGTCGAACACGTAGCGGAAGGTCGTGGCCGCATAGAGCAGGTAACCGCCCGTGGTGTGCAGCACGCCCTTCGGCTTGCCCGTGGACCCCGAGGTGTACAGGATGAAGAGCGGGTCCTCGGCGTCCATCCACTCCACGTCGCAGTGCTGGCTGATGTCGTCGGCGCGGACCTCCTCGTGGTACCAGAAGTCGCGGCCCGGCTCCATGTCGACGCGGGTGCGCGCGCGGGAGACCACGATGACCGTCTCGATCGACGGACACTCGTTCAGCGCAGCGTCGGCCTCGGCCTTGAGCGGCACGACGCGGCCGCCGCGGAGACCCTCATCGGCGGTGACCAGCAGCTTGGCCCCCGAGTCCTGGATACGATCGCGGAGCGCAGCGGAGCTGAACCCGGCGAAGATGACCGAGTGGATCGCACCGATGCGCGCACAGGCGAGCATCGCGATCGCAAGCTCCGGGATCATCGGCAGGTAGAGGGCGACGCGGTCGCCCTTCTTGATGCCGCGCTTCTTAAGGACGTTCGCGAACTTGCACACCTTGTAGTAGAGCGACTGATAGGTGTACATCTTCGTGCGGCCTTCGTCCGTCTCCCAGATGAGCGCGGCCTTGTTGCGGCGCCAACCCTGAAGGTGACGGTCGATGCAGTTATAGGTGACGTTGAGCTTGCCGCCCTCGAACCACTTCACGTACGGCTTGCTGAAATCGTATTCGAGGACCGTGTCCCACTTCTTCTCCCAGTGGAGCATCTGCTCGGCCATATCGGCCCAGAAGCCCTCGGGATCGTCGATCGAGCGCTGGTAGAGCTCCCGATACTCGTCCATGGTCTGAAGATGCGCCCGGTCCGTGACCCACTTCGGCGGCTGCACCACGCGATACTCCTGCGACAGCGACTCGATCGCATTCGGCTCAGTCATGCTCATCCCCTCTCAGTAGAAAGACCGACCGCGCAGCTGCCGGATCGTGCGCGGTTGTGCTGCACATTCGCTCATGGTAGCGGCTGGACCACCGGTTTCGACCCGCACGACCGGGCAAACGGCGCTCGCCGGTCGGTGGACGGCGCCCATGAAGGCGGCCGACACGATCCGATGTAACAACTGTTGCAATCTCGAGCCGTTGCAGGTAGGTTAAACACCAGCACAGGTTTCCCTTCCCTAACATGCGGTGTCGCGGGGAATCCGCCCCACCGCGGTTGCGGCCTCATCGGTGACCGGCATCCCGATGACCAGCACTCCAGCTGGAACGTGCCGCCTGAGGACTCAGGGGTAACAGGGAAGGATTAGAACGGCCCCGACCCGAAGGTCGGGGCCGTTCCCACATCCGGGACTAATCCAACTCCGCCCCGGTCAGCCCCCAGCCCGTTCCCGTGTGCGTGCCGATCACGGGACCGGTCTCGATCACGGCGAGTTCCGCCACGTTGAAGCGGGAGCGGATCGCGTCCTCCAGCCATGCCGCCTTGTCCGGCGATTCCGCATGCAATACGCCGAAGGCCGCGCGCTTCTCCGGGGAGACGTGCTCGGCGAGCCAGTCCACGCTCGCCTGCAGCGCCGCCTTCCCGCCGCGTGCCCGGGCGACCGGCACGAACGCACCGTCTTCCCCCACAGTGAACATCACCTTCATGTTGAGCACGCCGCCGACGAACGCCGAGACGCGACCGATGCGGCCACCCTTGGCCAGGTTCTCGAGTGTGTCGAGTCCGACCACCATGTGGATCCTCTCGTGCGCGTCCTCGAATGCCCGCTTCACCCCTTCGAGCGACTCCCCCGCCGCAGCGGCCTTGGCCGCGGCCACCACCTGATAGCCCTCGCCCCACGAGAGATTGAGCGTGTCGAGCACATGGACGCGGTCACCGAGGGTGCGCGCGGCCTCGCGCGCCGACTCGATGGTTCCCGACAGACGGTTCGAGACGTTGATGCAGACCACGTCTTTGCAGCGCGCAAGCCCCGACTCGAACACCTCCAGAAACGCGCCCACCGATGGCTGCGACGTAGTGGGCAGTTCCTTGGACGCATTCATGCGCCTGAAGAACTCCGCCATCGTGATCGAGCCGTCGACGAACGTCTCACCGCCCACCGTCAGGCTCAACGGCACTACCGTGATCCCGAGTTCCTCGGCAACATGCCCGGGGATATCCGCCGTGGAGTCGGTCACCACGCACACGCTTCGCTCCGGCACCATGCGCTCACCTGCTTCCGTCGAACGAGACCATTCCTTCGGCCATAGGCCGTCCTCCGAGAACATGCACGTGGAAGTGATGGACGGTCTGCGCCGCGTCAGGCCCCGTGTTGATGATCACGCGGTAGCCCGTTACGGCGATGCCCTTGAGTTCGGCAACGCGCGGGATCGCCCGCATCGCCGCGTCAAGGACGTCGGCGGGCACGTGGTCGGCGATGTCCGCGTAGTGTGCGCGCGGGATGATGAGCGTGTGGACCGGCGCCTGTGGGGCGATGTCGTCGAACGCCACCACATGCTCGTCCTCGTAGACCAGCGCCGCCGGGATCTCCCCTGTACCGATCATGCAGAACACGCAGTCCGTCACTGCTCCGCCTCCCCGCCGTCGTCCCCGGCAGATGCCCCCTCGTCACCCTCGAGCTCACCGATCAGCATCGTCACGCGCTGCTTCGCCTGCGCGAGCTTCTCCTGGCACGCACGCAGGAGTGCGACGCCGCGCTCGTAACGCGCGAGCCCGTCCTCGAGTTCGATCTGCCCGCTCTCGAGCGCCCGTACGATCTGCTCCAGCTCGGCCAACGCCTCACCGAACGACAGCCCCTCGGGCATCACCACATCCGACGCCATCTACTCCTCCGTTTCCACGGTCTCGACGACACAGCCGAGCCGTCCCTGCGCGAGCCGGACCCGGACACGCTCGCCCTCGACGACCTCTGCCGAGGCACGAACGACCGCACCGTCTGCTCCGTAACATACCGCGTAGCCACGCCCGAGTATCGCCAGCGGCGACAAGTCATCCAACCGGGCAGCGGCGTTGGCGATGGCGCGCTCGGCCGACTCGACGAGCGCATGTCCCGCCGCCACCGTCCACTCACCCGCCCGGGCGAGGCGAACCTCGTGCGCAACCGTGAACTGCGGTCCCACGCGCTCGATCGCGCGCGCCGCGTTCTCGAGCACCGCAGACTCCCGCTCCAACCGCTGCGGGAGCGCGCGGCCGAGCGCAAGGGCGACCTGATCGAGCGCCTGCATCCTGCCGCCGAGCAGCGCCATCGGGTCGCAGAAGACAGGTCGCTGCGCGACGAGGCAGACGCGGTGCTCATACGCATCGACGAGGTGAGACAGGGCACGGCCGAGGAGCCGGCGCTGTGACTCCAGACGGCGCCCGACATCATCCGCGTCCGGCGCAGCCGCCTCAGCGGCGGCGGTGGGTGTGGACGCCCTGAGATCGGCGACCATATCGGCGATGCTGGTGTCCGGCTCGTGACCGATGCCGGTCACGACGGGCACGGGGCATGCCACCACCGCCCGCGCGACCTCCTCGCTGTTGAACGGCATGAGGTCCTCGTAGCTGCCGCCACCCCTGCCGAGGATGACCACGTCGATACCGGGCTCACGCCCGACGGCCTCGATGCCCCGGACGATCTGCGCGACCGCGCCCTCGCCCTCGACCTGGACGCCGGCGACGACGAGCTCGGCAGCAGGATAGCGCCGCTTGAGAGTGCGGAGGATATCGTGGACCGCCTTGCCGCGCGGCGACGTGACGACACCGATGCGCCGCGGGAAGGACGGAAGCGGCCGCTTGCGCTCGTCACGCATCAGACCCTCGGCCTCGAGCCGACGTGCGAGCTCGGCCACCTGCAGGCGCAGGGCACCTTCGCCTGCGAGCACGAGGCTGCGGACCTGGAACTGCATGCGACCCTTCGCGGCGTAAGCGGTGAAGAACCCGGCCACCTCGATGAGCGCCCCGTCTGTGATCTTCGCCCCACAAGCGGTGTAGGCGTCACGCCACATCAGGCACGGCATGACCGAGCTACCGTCCTTGAGTGAGAAGTAGAGCGCCTTGTACCCGGGCTTGTCGGTGGCCTCGGAGACCTCGCCCACCACGCGCACCCGGACGCCCTCGAGCGCGCCCTTCGCCAGCGCAAGGGCATCGGAGACGCTGAGCGCGCGTTCAGCGCTCGCCATCGCCGGACCGCCCGCTCGGAACGACCGTGAGCCGGCCGTCGTCGACACGCACGTCCATGAGACCCGCGAGGATGGCCTCGAGCTCGGCGCCCACCAGGGTGCGCCGCCACCCCTCGGTGAGCGGATGGCCTTCGCGTTCGCCGCTCGCGAAGCGCTCCAGGTCGTCCCGCGAAGCCAGAAGGGTCGGTGCCACCCCGTGCTCGCCGGCACGGACACGCACGACGGCGTTCAGGAGGTCCGCGAGCGGCTGGGCGTCCCTCGGGACGTGCGCTCGCTTGGGCAGGCGCGGCAACCCGTCTTCGGGGACCGCCTCGCCACGCTTCACAGCCTCGATGAGACCCGCGCCCTGACGCGAGGCGACGCGTTCGTTCACCCCGCGTATGGCGCCAAGCGCCTGGATCGACGCGGGCCGTCGGCGCGCGATCTCCACCAGGCTCTCGTCGGACACGAGCCAGCGACGAGGCATGTCGCGGCGCTGTGCCTCGGTCTCACGCCAGGCTGCGACCTCGCGAAGCACCGCCAGTCCGCGCCGATCGAGTGACGAAGCGCGCTTGACGCGAAGGTACTGGCGCAGCGGGTCCACCTCGTAGGTGGCGGGATCGGCCAGACGCTCGAAGTCCTCGGCGAGCCACGCCAGGCGGCCCTCCCGCTCGAGCCGTCCTCGTAGCTTCTCGTACATGCCCAGCAGATGCCGCACGTCTTCGGCGGCGTAACTGAGCTGGTTGTCCGACAGCGGACGCACCGACCAATCGCTGAACGTATCGCCCTTGTCGATGGTCACACCCGCCAGGTCCTTCGCGAGCTGTGCGTAGCCCACCTGCGTCGGGAAGCCCGCGAGGGTGGCCGCCACCTGCGTGTCGAAGACCGGCGCGGGCGTCACGCCCGTGGCTCGCCCGAGAATCTCGATGTCCTGGGAGCCTGCGTGGAAGACCTTGAGTGGCTTCACCGCCGAGAGGACCGGCGCCAGACGGCCCAGCTCGCCCTCAAGGGCGATGGCATCGATGAGGTACACGTCATCAGGTGTCGCCACCTGGACCAGGCACAGACGCGCGTAGTAGGTGCGCTCGCGCATGAACTCGGTGTCGATCGCGATCGCGTCGGCAGCCGCGAGGGCCGGCAGTGCCGCATCGAGGGCAGTGGTGTCGCAGATGTACAATGGACCTCCGAGATGGCGTTCGTCCGAACCGCGTCAGGGGCGCCGTTCGAGTGTAGCCGAACACCAGCGGTGGCACGAGGAGGCGACCGTGAACATCCTCATGGTGACCAACCTCCGCTCGGGCTTCGGTGACTCCGGCCTCTACGAGTACGTGCGCGAGCTGGGATCACACCGGGCCGAGGTCACACTTCGCTTCCTGCACGAGGGAGCGGACCTGCAGCACCTGCTCCGTGACGCCCGTGAGTATGCACGCGTGGTGGCCGTGGGAGGCGACGGCACCGTCTCGGGCGTCGCCTACGCGCTGCGCGACACGGGCATCCCCGTGCTCCCCTACCCGGCAGGGACCGCGAACCTCATCGCGCGCAACCTCGGCATCCCGCTCGATCCGGCGGGTCTGGCGTTCGCCACCCTCGCAGGGCGGACGATCACCATCGATCTCGGAGAGCTCTCAATCTCGCCGAGAGGCGGTCACGGCGTCCGCAGACAGGGTTTCTCCATCGCCGCGGGAGCGGGTTTCGACGCGCAGCTGATGGAGGCGGCGCAACCCCTGAAGGCGACCCTCGGCGAGGGCGCGTACATCATCGGGGCGCTGCAGAACCTCGTTCCAACCGTCTCGCGGTTCCGCCTCAACCTCGACGGGCACGTCGTGGAGACCGAGGGGATCGCGGTGCTGCTCATGAACCTCGCCCGCATCCAGTTCGACATCGCGGTCACGCACGGGGCTGACGCACAGGACGGCCTACTCGAGGTGGTCGTATTGAAGCCCACTTCGCCCGCGGGGCTCCTGCCCGCGGTGTGGGCTGCGCTCCTCGACCAGCTGCGCGATCATCCCGCGCGCCCGGGGCTCGAGATCCACACTGCCGCGTCCATAGAGGTGTTCGCCGATCCGCGACTCCCGCTCGAGTACGACGGCGAGCTCCTCGACGCGACCACGCCCTTCTCGGCACGCGTGCTGCCTCGAGCCGCGACGTTCATCGTCTCGGAGGAGAGCCCGCTTCCGCGGGACGACTTCGGTGCGGATGGCGATGGCCCGGAGATGTGAAAGGGCCCCGGTTTCCCGGGACCCTGTCTGATCATGGTGGGCGCTAGAGGATTTGAACCTCTGACCCCTTCCGCGTCAAGGAAGTGCTCTCCCCCTGAGCTAAGCGCCCATGTGGCTGCCGTAGCAGCGGCGACTATTGTAACAGGTCGCGCGACGCGCGCCACCCCATCTTCGGAACACCGTCGACCGCGCCGCAGGGACCGCAATCCGGTGTTGCGCACCCCGTCGCACGTTGCTAGACTAGCGCTTGCGCTTTCACGCGGACGTGGCTCAGTTGGTAGAGCACAACCTTGCCAAGGTTGGGGTCGCCGGTTCGAATCCGGTCGTCCGCTCCAGCACACTACGAAGGTCGGCTAGCGGGTTCAAGGGCCCCGAGGCCGACCTTCTTTGACAAGCGGGACCCCGTCCCGCCCGCGGGGCGACGTAGCCAAGTGGCAAGGCAGAGGCCTGCAAAGCCTTTATCCCCGGTTCGAATCCGGGCGTCGCCTCCAAGCACACATGCCGAAGGCCCGTTCCCGACGAGGGAGCGGGCCTTCGCTGTCTGAATTCGGCCGGACACACCGGTGGAGGGAGGGAGACCGGCATGTGCGGCCACCGGGTCCGGGGAGGGATGGCGGGCCCGGGTCCTCTGACTATGGGTCCGGACTAGACGCCGTACTTGAGCTGGATGCGCTTCGCCTGGTCCAGGCGGAAGAGCCCGCGCTCGAGGTCCTTCGGATCGGAGATGTTCTCGATCGCCCACTTCAAAATCTCACGGGGCACGAGCGGGTAGCGCTTGCGCGCTTCGGAGACGGTCATGATGCGGCTCCTTCTGTGACGGCTACGACTGCTGGTGTGACTGATGCTGCGATGAGAATGATCCGTCACACAGGATTGTGCGCCCCCGAGACCTTAACCGTCAAGTCCGACTTGAGGTTCAGGTGGTGTGCTCCACTCACCGCGAGGACGGAGGACCCCCCTGCCGATACGCGCCACTGCCTCGTAACGCTCCGACTCTGTGCTATCATTCGGCTCCGCCTTAAACACACTCGGCCGGGCGGATCCGTCACCAGTACCACGGGCCAGCGTCGAAGCCGACCGGTGGGAGGCACGTGTCCGGCAACATCACAACCACCGTCACCGCCGCACGGCTCCGCCGGATCGTGAACCGGACGGCGCTTCTCGCGCTCGTGTGGCTCGTTGTCACCGAGGCCGACACTCACTCTCTCGTGCCCGGTGTCCCGATCGTCATCGCCGGCGCTGCGCTCTCGCTGGTACTCTCCCCCGACTCGCTCATGGCGGTGCATCCGATGGGAGCACTCCGGTTCGTGAGGTTCTTCGCCGTGCAGTCGGTCCTCGGCGGCGTCGATGTCGCCCTTCGGGCCATACGGCCTTCGATGCCCCTCCAGCCGGCCATCATCCGCTATCCGCTTCGCGTCACCGGCAGGTGGCCGCGGGTCTTCCTTACGAACACCATCAGCATGCTTCCCGGGACACTCAGCTCGCGCCTGGATGACGAGGCCATCGAGGTGCATGTGCTCGACTGCTCCCGCCCGGTGATGCGGGAACTCGCCGATGTCGAGTGCCGCGTCGCCGACCTTTTCGGATCCAACCTTCCGCCGCTCGAAGAGGAGGGCGCAGCGTGACACTCGCACTCCAGGCACTCGCGGTCACCATCTTGCTCAGTGTCGCGATCGGCATCTACCGTATCGAGCGGGGGCCCACCGGGACCGACCGCATGCTCTCGGCGATGCTCTTCGGGACATCGGGTGTGGCGCTCACCCTGGTCCTCGCCGAGCTGACACGACTCGGCGGGCTGCGCGACATGGGCCTCACGTTCGCCCTGCTCGGAGCGCTCACCTCCGTGGCCTTCGTGAAGCGCGCATGGGGGGCGGACGACTGATGTCCTGGCAGTGGGTGGTAGACGGGGTCTCCTACGTGCTGTTCGCCGCGAGCGGCTTCTTCTTCCTGGCGGGCTCGGTGGGCCTTGTACGATTCCCCGACGTCTACACCCGGCTGCATGCACTGACCAAGTCCGACAACCTCGGCCTGGGGCTCGCCGTGGCCGGGCTCTCGCTCCAGTCCGGTTCGTGGATAGTGGCCCTCAAGCTCCTCCTCACCTGGATGATCGTGATCGTGGCCGGCGCGACCGCCTGTTACCTGGTGGCGAACTCCGCGCGCGACAGCGAGATCGAGCCGTGGACCGGTGAGGGCCGATGATGCACGTCTTCGACATCCTGCTCGTCGGCATGCTCATCTGGATCGCAGTGGGCTCGCTCAACCAGAACAGGCTCTTCAAGTCCGTCGTGATGTTGATCATCTTCGGGCTGTTCATGGCCATCGCGTGGATCCGCCTCGGCTCCCCCGACGTGGCTCTCGCCGAGGCTGCGATCGGAGCGGGGGTCACCGGTGCCCTCATGCTCGATGCGGTCGGCCACCTCCGGGAGCGCGCCACCCCGTATCCGCTGGGGCCAGAGGCTGCGGAGGACGCCGATGAGTGAGCACCGCCACCGCACCCGGCTGCTCCCACTGACCGCCGCCATGCTCATGCTCGGCGTGATCGGCCGCGCCATCCTCGCCCTACCCACGACAGGTGACGGACTGGCCGTTCCCATGCGTGCCGGCGCCGAAGCGAGCGGGATCCCGAACGTCATCACTGCCGTGCTGCTCGACTTCCGCGGCTACGACACCCTCCTCGAGATCGCGGTCCTGATGCTCGCCACCGTAGCCGTGCTGTCGCTCCGGGAAGACCCGGCCGCCCTCTCGCGACGCATCGCCGGCGGTGCCGGTCCGGTCCTGGGGACTCTCACGCGCGCACTCGCACCCATCATGCTCCTCGTGGCGGGACACCTGGTCCTCGTCGGCTCGTCCGGACCGGGCGGCGCGTTCCAAGGCGGAGCCGTGCTGGGCGCCGCCGGGATCCTGCTGATGCTGTCCGGTTATGCCCGGCCCGCGTGGGCCAGCCGACGTGCGGTGCGCTGGGTGCTCGCGGTCGGCCTGATCGTCTTCATCGGCGTCGCCCTCTACCCCCTGCTGTCGGGCGGCACGCTGCTGCAGTATCCCCCCGAGAACCGCAAGGACCTCATCCTGCTCGTGGAGGCCCTGCTCACACTCTCGATAGGCGCAAGCCTCGTCAGCCTCTTCCTCGCATCGGCGTCGTCAACCGAAGGCGGTGGGCGCCGATGACCTCGTATCTCATCTACGTCGCCGGTGGTGCGCTCCTCTACGCGTTGGGCACCTACGGCCTCCTCGCACGGCGCCACCTCATCCATAAGGTGATCTCAGCCAACCTGATGGGCAGCGGCGTCTTCCTCATCCTGATCGGCCTGGGCAACCGTGCCGAGGGCGGGCCGGACCCGGTGCCACAGGCGATGGTGCTCACCGGCATCGTGGTCACGGTGGCGCTCACCGCTCTGGGCCTGGCCATCATCAAGCGCTACTACAGCGCGACGGGCCTGACGAACCTCGATGACGAGCCCCCGGCGGGTGAGCGCCCGTGATGCTCCTCGACCATCTCCCCGCCCTTCTGGTGGCCGTCCCCCTGACCGGTGCCGCACTCTCCTTCGTGGCAGGACACCGGCGTGCGCCACATGTGGCCCTGGTCACGGCGGCGGCGATCGTGGCACTTGCGGTGGCGCTCGTAGCTCGCGTTCTCGACGCCGGGCCGTTCCGCTACGCGGTCGGCGGCTGGACGGCGCCCCTGGGGATCGACCTCGTGGCCGACGGCGCATCCGCACTCTTCATCGTCCTCACCGCGATAGTCGGCATGGGTGTGACACTGTACGCGACGGCCTACTTCCGCACCGATGATGAGACCGCTTACGGCCACGGCCTGTTCTGGACACTGTGGCTTTTCATGTGGACGTCACTCAATGCGCTGTTCCTTACCGGCGACGTCTTCAACGTGTATGTCTGCCTGGAGCTGGTCGGCATCTCAGCGGTCACGCTCGTCACCCTGAGCGGTGGCGCCGAGGCACTCCGCGCCGGGGCGCGCTACCTCTATGCGAGCATGCTCGGCGCGATGACCTACCTGCTCGGCGTGGCGCTCCTGTACGCGTCGGTCGGTCAGCTCGACATGACGATCCTTGCCGACACGCTGACACCGGATGTGACCGCCGCAACAGGGCTCGCACTCATGATCGCGGCACTCGTGCTCAAGACCGCACTGGTGCCCGCACACTTCTGGTTGCCGGCAGCGCACGGCTCGGCCCCCTCACCGGTGAGCGCCGCGCTGTCGTCGCTCGTGGTCAAGGGCTCGTACTTCGTGATCCTGCGCCTGATGCTGTACGTGATACCGGTCGGCTACCTGGGAGGCACCGACGTGGCGCTCGGCGTCCTGGGCTCGGTCGCCATCGTGTGGGGCTCCGTGCAGGCGCTGTTCCAGACCCGCATCAAACAACTCGTCGCGTACTCGACCGTGGCACAGGTCGGCTATCTGTTCCTGGTCTTCCCGCTCGCGCGCCTCGGCGCCGACGCGTTCGCCCTCGCCGTGACCGGTGTGCTCGTCCATGCCGTCTCTCACGGGCTTGCCAAGGCGGGTCTGTTCCTCGCGTCCGGCAGCCTGATGTCACGCTTCGGCCATGATCGCATCGACGACATGCGCGGAGCGGCCCGCTCGGCGCCGGTCCTCACGCTCACCGTCGCCCTCGCGGGTATCACGATGATGGGCCTGCCCCCCAGCGGCGGCTTCGGGGCCAAGTGGCTGCTGGTCTCCTCGGCTCTGGCCGGCGGCGCGTGGTGGTGGGCCGCGGTCCTCGTGGCCGGCGGCCTGCTCGCTGCGGCATACATGTTCCGGCTCCTGGCGGTCCTGCTCGCCGATGGCGACGCGGTGCTCGGCACTCCCGCAAGCGCTCCGAGGACCGAGTGGGTGCCGCTCGCGCTCGCGGCTGCCGCAGTCGTGCTGGTGGCTGCCGTGCCCCTCATCACCGATCTGGCGTCCGCAAGCAACATCCTCATCCGGGCGGGGGTGACCCCATGATCGCCTGGGTCCCCGTGGCCGTCCCCGCGCTCGTCGGCCTCATCACTTTGATGCTCGGGGAGACGCGCGGCCGCGCGCGCAACGCGGTGAACCTGCTCGGCGCGATCGGCTCGTCGGCGGTCGTCGTCTCCCTCGTGCGCTCCGCGTACGCCGGCGACACCTTCACCTCTCGGATCCCGATGCTGCCCGGCCTCACATTCGGGGTGAGCACCGACCTGCTCGGCCTGCTGTTCTCCGCCGTGGCGACCGTCCTGTGGGGCGTGACGCTTGTGTACGCCATCGGCTACATGGACCATGCCCGCGATCGCGCACGCTTCTTCGGGTTCTTCGCATGGTGCATCTCAGCCGCCAACGGCGTTGCTCTTGCCGAGGACCCTATCAGCCTCTTCATCTTCTACGAGGTCCTGTCGCTGACCACGTACCCGCTCGTCGTGCACAACGGCACACCCGAGGCGCTCGCGGCCGGACGAAAGTACTTGTTCTACGCCCTCGGGGGCGGCGCCGCACTGCTCGTCGGCGTGGCATGGCTCGCTTCGATCGCCGGCCCCACCCCGTTCACCCCGGGCGGCGCTCTGGGCGCCGTCGCCGGCCGGAACAACGAGCTCCGGGCCATCTTCGCACTCATGGTGGCGGGCTTCGGCGTGAAGGCGGCGCTCATGCCTCTGCACGGGTGGCTCCCGGGCGCGATGGTGGCGCCTGCACCCGTGAGTTCACTCCTGCATGCGGTGGCCGTGGTGAAGGCGGGTGTGTTCGGCATCATCCGGCTCGTGAACGAACTCTACGGGCCGGAGCTCGCAACCTCGCTCGGTGTGGCCACACCGCTCGCGCTACTCGCGGCGGCGACGATCCTGATCTCATCGGTGATCGCGCTTCGTCAGGACGACCTCAAACGCCGGCTGGCGTACTCCACCATCGCGCAACTCTCGTACATCACGCTCGGCACGGCGCTGTGCTCCCCGCTCGCCGCCGCCGGCGCGGTGGCCCACCTCGCACACCACGCGGTCATGAAGATCACGATGTTCTTCACCGCCGGCAGCGTCTACGAGACCCTGCACGTGAAGAAGGTCAGCCAGATGCCGGGCGTGGCGCGGCGCATGCCGCTCACGATGATCTCGTTCGCAGTCGCGGCATTCGCGCTCGCGGGCATCCCGCCTCTTGCGGGATTCGCCAGCAAGTGGCTACTCGCCGCCGGCGCCGCCGAGGACGGATCCGTCTGGGCCGTGCTCGTCTACGTCACGAGTGGAGCACTCGCCATCGGCTACATGGTCCCGGTGCTCACCTCGGCGCTGCGGCCGGGAAAGCACGCCCCGGCAGCGGGTCCTGAGAGCGACCCGCGCATGCTCTGGCCCATCGTCGCGGTCGCGGTGCTGACCGTCGTCTTCGGCCTGACCGCGGGCCTCCCCGGCTCGCCGACCCACTGGGCGATCACCGCCATCGCACCGTCGTTCGGGGGGTGGACACCATAGGCAGTCTCATCCCGACCGGCATGGGCGCACTTCGCTTCGCGGTCGACGACATCGCGGTGCCGTTCCTCGCGCTCTTCGCCTTCCTGTGGCTGGTATCGGGCGCGCATGCCTGGGCCACGACCCCCGCCCGCGAGCGCGGCCGGCTCTTCGCGTACTACGTGCCCTCGGCCATCGGTGGCGTCGGCGTGGCCGTGGCCGCCGATGCGATCTCGTTCTACCTGTGCTTCGCACTCATGGCGCTACCGGCCTGGGGGCTCATCACGCATACCCGTTCTGCCGAGTCTCGCCGCGCGGGAGCCGTCTACCTCACGCTCACCGTGATCGGGGAGGCGCTGCTCCTCGCCGCGCTCGTGCTGATGGCCACCGGCGGTGACTCGCTCCTGCTCTCCGAGATGCGGGCGGGCGCAGCGGCGTCCCCGCATGCGGCACTGATCGTCGCCCTGCTCCTCGGTTCGATCTCACTCAAGATCGGGGCCCTTCCCTTCTCCGGAATACTGCCGCTCAGCTACACGTACACACCCGCCGGAGCGGCCTCCGCGCTCGCGGGCGCCTCGGTCAAGGTCGGCGCTCTCGCGATGATCAGGCTCCTGCCGGCAGATGCGGTGGGCGCCGACTGGGTCTCGGCCGTGATGCTTCTCGGGCTGATCACCGCCTTCGGGGCGGCCGTGATGGGCGTGCTCACCACCACACCCCGGGCCGTCCTGGGCTACTCGAGCGCGAGCCAGATGGGCCTCGTGCTGATCGCCGGCGGCGTGAGCCTCGGCGATGCGGGCGCGACGGCGCTCGCCCACGGCGCCATCGTCGCCTTCGCCCTGCATCATGGCCTGGCGAAGAGTGCCCTCGTGCTCGGCGCGGACGTGGCCGCACACGCGAAGGGGCGCGAGCGCACCGTCGCGCTCTGCGCCCTCGCCCTGCCCGCCCTCGCTTTGGTGGGCGCACCGTTCACGAGCGGATTCGTCGCCAAGTACGCCCTCAAAGACGCCATCCACCTGCTTCACGGCCCGGTACCCGAAGCGGTCTACGCGCTGCTCCCGCTGACCGCCATCGGCACTGCGGCGCTCATGCTGCGGCTGTTCGTGCTCATCCGCCGCGAGACCGTCGGCGATCCGCTCCCGGCGCGCCCGCCGGTGGCCCCGTGGGCTCTGGTGCTCGCGGCCACAGCCATCGCGACGTGGGTATGGCCCGCCGAGTGGAACCGGCATGCGATCGAAAGCGTGGTGTCGCCGGACTCGCTGTGGACCGCGACGTGGCCGGCCCTCGTGGCCATCGCGGGCTGGCAGGCCATGCGACTCATACCTGCCGTCGTACGGCGGCTCGACGGTGTCGTCGTGCCCGGCGATGTCCTCGTCGGCCTCACTGCGCTTCTCGGCAGATTCGATGATCATCCGCGATCCACGCAGGTTGCTGCGACCCCCACCTCTGCGCGTGTTGAGCGGCTGCGGACCGTGCTCACCGCGACCGAAGGGCGGCTCCTCGCGTGGACGACCGCTAGCACGATCCTCGTGCTGCTCGCCGTAGTACTCGTCACGCTCGCGCTATCCTAGCCGAAGCCGAGAGCACCACGGAGCGGAGACCACGCCCTCTCGGTCGATCGTTCTAGCCGCGCCAGCGGGTGAAGAGCTCATGATCCACGTCCAGAACGTCGAGCACCTTGCCGACGACGAAGTTCACCATGTCGTCCACCGAGCCCGGCCGCTGATAGAAGCCGGGCATCGCCGGAACGATGGATGCTCCCGCCTCGGCGAGCGTGGTGAGATTCCGCAGATGGATCAGGCTCAGCGGTGTCTCGCGCGGGACCACGACGAGTCGACGCCTCTCCTTGAGCGCGACGTCCGCCGCGCGTTCGGCGAGATCCGAGGCCAGACCACCGGAAAGCGAACCGACGAAGCCCATCGAAGCAGGTGCGACTACGACCGCGTCGATCCGGGTCGATCCCGAGGCCGCCGCGTCGAAGAGGTCGTCGCTCGGCACAACGCGCAGCGGCAGGTCTCGCGGGAGCTCCAGGTACCTCAACACCGCATCGCGACCGCCGTCGGCAGGGACCATCAGTCCGAGTTCGTACGCGGTCATCTCGGCGCCCATCTTGGTGAAGATGAGGGTGACCTCACCGATCTCGAGCAGCTGCTCCACAAGGCGCAGTCCGTACGCCGACCCCGACGCACCGGTCACGATGACGACGTAGCGCTTCATGCGCACCCCTTCCCTGAGTGAATGTGGCAGATGACCGTCCTGACGATGCCGTCGTGTCCGCGCTCATCCCCACCGTCTACAGTCCGAGCACCGCCTCGAGTTCATCGAGTGTGCGGATCGGGTTGTCTGCCGGGTCGGCCACACCGTGCCGGTCGATGAGCACAGCTCGCATCCCCACCGAGCTCGCTCCCAGGATGTCGGCGTAGTGGTGATCGCCCACGTGCGCCGCCTCCTCGGGCAGTACGCCGATACGCTCGCAAGCCAGCTGGAATATGCGCGGATCGGGCTTGTGCACGCCAACGTCGGCCGAGGAGACGATATCGTCGAGCACATCACCGAAGCCGAGGCCCCGGAGTAGCCCGACGAGCCGGGAGTCCCAGTTGGAGATGATGCCGATGCGCAGCCCGCGGCTCGCGAGCCTGTCGAAGGCGGGCCGGACGTCGTCGTAGGCCGCCCAGCGATCCGGGCGCCCGAACTCGTCGTACACCCGTCGCGCAAGGTCAACGGCTTCGTCCTCGATGCCGAGACGCCGGCACAGCATCGAGTACATGCCCACCCAGACCGATGACGTCCGTTCCTCGTCCGTCCAGAATGCGTCGTCTTCCTCGTAGCGCTCCTCGTAGTAGGCGTCCACGAGCGGCATGAACGAGTCGATCACGTGAAGGTCGCGGACGTGTCCAGCCTCGGCAAGCACCTGGCGGCACACCTCGGACACACTCGGTTCGGCATACAGCAGCGTGTTGCCGACGTCGAAGAAGACTGCGCGCAGTGACGGAGCTGTCACTTCAGGTAGGTCGCGACATCCGTGTGACGGCTCTTGTCCCAGGGCGTCTCGTCTCCGTAGCCGAGCACGATCAAGGCCATGATGTCGAAGCCCTCGGATATCTCGAAGACCTCGAGCAGCTTGTCACGGATCCAGTGCGGCGCCGTCAGGCTACAGGCGGAGAGTCCCTGGTCCACGACCGCGAGCAGGAAGTTCTGCAGGGCCGCGCCGACAGCGATCGTGTCATCCAACCACTCCGTCGGGTCCTCTACATGCTTCGCCGAGATGCCGATGATGACCGGGGCACCACCGAGATCGGCGTAGAACCGCGCAGCGTGCTCCATGCCGTCAGGCCCGAGCACATCGATGTACTCGTCGAGGTACGCGGTCGTGAGTGCCATGACCTCGGCCACGCGTGCACGGGCTTCGCCCATCGCCACGTGGAAATGCCAGGGCTGGACGTTGAACCGCGATGGCGCGTAGGTCGATGCATCGATCAGCCGGTCGACGGTCTCGCGATCCACCGATCGATCGCTGAAGACGCGGATCGAGCGGCGCGCACGGATTGCATCCATCAGTTCCACGACACAGCCTCCCTCAGACGTGATCCCCACGACAGGATACCGCGCTTTGGCGGACTAATCACGCGAAACCGCGGAACGCGCGTGCTCGTGCCCGTCACCGAGGTGCTTCACGAGTGTGACAGCCGTCCCCCCCGCGGGCTGGCGCTCGAAGACCACGTGGTCCATGAGAGCACGCATGAACATGACGCCGCGGCCGGACGGCGCATACAGGTCACCGTCACTCACCGACTCCCCGTCGAAACCCTCCCCGCGATCCAGCACGACCAGCACCACGCGATCCGGATACGCGCTGACCGTCACGCTGACGCTGTCTCCCTCGCTGCTTGACGAACCGTGACGGACGGCATTGGAGAGCGCCTCGCCCACCGCGACCCTGATGTCGAACTGTGTCGCCTCGGCGATACCCAGCGGCTCGAGGACGCCGCAGACCTCTGCACGCATCGCGGCGAGTGATGTCGAGTTGGCGGGCAACTCGATGGACCGCGTCCACAACGGCGACTCGGCGGGCGTCGCGAGCATGAGGCCCGCCAGCGCTTCGGCGGCATCGGGCGCTGCCGACACGGTCGGCGCGGCCCCCACCAGTCCGGAGATCTCGAGGATGCGGGCGACGTTGCGCGTGGCGCCGGCCAGGACCAGGCGACCACTCTTGGGCTCGAGCATGCGGTTGATCGACACGATCACGCCCAGTGCCGAGCTGTCTGCGTACGTGACTCTGGCGAGATCCAGGACGAGGTTGACGCACCCGCGATGCATGGCGGCCTCGAGAGCCGACTGCAGCTCCGGGGCCGTCGACGAGTCGATGTCGCCCTGGACCCTCACCATGCATATGCGAGCGTCAGGCTCATGCTCGGTCAGTACCTTCATCGGCCGCCTCCGCGGATCCGGCTCGGTTCCTCGGTTTGGATTCCCCCGGGCGGGTCAGGCCGAAACATCCCCGGCGGCCTCCTGTGCGGGTACGTATGCGACCGCCAGGATCGCCGCATCGTCCCTGAGCTCGCCGGCCGAGAAACGCTGTACCTGGGAGAGGAGGCGTTGCGCGACACTCGCCGGTGATCCGCCCGCCCGCAAGGCCCGACGTACGCGGCCCTCGCCGAAGAACCTCCCGCCGCTGCGCGCCTCGGTCACTCCATCGGTGTACAGCAGGAGCGTGGCGCCGTCCTCGATCGGAACATCGTGTTGCGTCCAGGAGATCCCTGAGACCGCGCCGAGGAGGGCCCCAGTCGTCGCGAGCCGCTCGATCCGGGCGTCCGATGACCGCATCAGAAGCGCAGGGGGGTGGCCACCGTCGGCGTACAGAAGCCGGCCCGAAGTGGTGTCGATGTAGCCCAGCCAGAGGGTCACGATGCTTGTAGCGTCGCCCGCCTCGAGAAGCATGTCGTTGAGCTCGGCGAGTACGCGGGCCGGCTCCAGCCCGGCCACGACCATCCCGCGAAGCGCATACCTGATCATCGAGGTCTTCGTCGCCGCGGCTACGCCCTTGCCGCACACATCGCCGATCGATACGACCACACGTCCGTCCGGTGCCGTGAACAGGTCGTAGTAGTCGCCCCCGATGTCGGCATCCGTGCCCGCGGGCAGGTACACGCTGCTCGCCTCGATGCCCGGTATGCGGGGCAGCCGCACCGGCAGGATGCTCTCCTGCAGCACCGTGGCGACATTGTGCTCGCGGCTGAACATCTCGGCCGTGTCGATCGCGAGCGCGGCCTGAGAGCCGAACGTGCGGAGCAGGTCGAGCTCGTCTGTCGTGAAAGCCGCAGGCTCACGGGCGAACACCACCAGGACGCCGATGCTGCGGCCCCGTGCCAGCAGTGGCACGGCCAACAGCGACTCGAGCCCCTGGTCAGCGGCCGAATTGAGTAGGAGCGTGTCGGCACTCGAGATGCGGTCGTAGCGCTCAGGCTCACGGGTCTCGAAGACACGCCCGGGGACGTCCTCCCCGGGGCGGAAGGTCGCCTCCAGCATGTCGCGATGAAGGATGCCACGCGCCATCGGCACCGAGATCAGCTTGCGCTGCGCGTCGTAGGTCATGAGCATGACCGCATCGGCCGATAGCATCTTCTGGACCACATCGAGGACACGGTTGAGTACGATCCGGCTCTGGAGCGACGAACTCACCGCATGACTGATGCGGAAGATGGTCTCAAGGTCGTCCGCACGCTTCTTCGCCTGCTGGAAGAGGAACGCGTTCTCGAGCGCGAGCGACGCCTGTTTGCCCACCGTTCCGGCCAGTGCGAGACGCCGTGCCGAGAGCGCGTGGCAGGGCGCAGTGGACGAGAGCACCATCAGGCCGGCCAGCCCGGCAGCACGGTACAAGGGCGTGAGCAGTGCCACCGATGCGCCCAACTGTCGCAAGACGACGGCCGTCCCCGGGGCGGCGGTCGTCGCATCGACGCATACCGGATCAGACGGGTCTTCGTGCTCTCCGGTCACCGACCGCCACAGCTCGATCCAGGCAGCGTCGACATCGGACTCCTCCGGCTCGTCGAGTCCGTAGGATTTCCTGTCGAGCAGCACCACTCGCGCGACACCTGAGCCGACCAGTTCGGCCTGCATACGGGCCACATCGGACAAGATGGTCTCGATCTCGCCGGATGACGCCACCCGTTCGGCCACTGACCGCAGCGCTTCGGCCTCGCGCCGTGAGCGGCGCTCGTCCTCGAACAGACGCGAGTTCTGGAGCGCCACTGAGGCCTGGGCGGCGAACGTGCGGACCGTGTCCACTTCCACCTCGGTGAACGCCACATCCGTGTGCCTCACCACAACGGTGACGCCGATCGTCTCTGACGCCGCGCACAGAGGCGCGGCGAGCGCCTCCCCCGCCGTGGGTCCGTGCAGATCGAGGTACGCGTCCTCCGCGCCCGGCGAGGCGCCTACCGGCTGCCCTGTCGCGATCGCCTCGGCGATCCACGGGACGTCGGCCATCCGCACCGCGATACCCTCCTGCCCTGACAGGACTCCTTCAGCAGCTACCAGGTCGAGCTGTCCCGCTTCGCCGAGAAGCAAGACCTCGGCATCGACGGATTCGAGCATATGGGCCACCGCCGACGTCACACCCGCCAGTACGAGCGATCGGTCGGAGGCGCGCGCCAGCAACTCGGAGATATCGTTCATCCGGTTGAGCCGACGGACCACGGAGTTGAACGCCTCGATGAGACGCCCGATCTCATCGTGTCCCACGACGGTCTCCACCTCGACGGCGGTTCCTGAGGCAAGAGCCCTCGCCCGGGACTCGAGCACCTTGAGCGGCTGCGTCATACGGCTCACCACCGCCAGCGCGGTGGTGAGCGCGACCGCAAGAGCGGCGATCCATCCGAGGACACCCGGGGCGAGCGCGGCCCAGGTCTGTCGCCATGCGACCGAAGAGGAGTCCACCACCGCGACCTTCCACCCCAGTCGCGACAGCGCGCCGATCTCGGCATAGGGACCGGCCTGCGCCATGCCGCCCCGTAAGGCAAGCACGCCTACCGATGACTTCTCGGGGTCTTGCGTCAACTCAAACGACGCGCCCTCCACATCGAGTGCACTCTCGCTGTGGTAGACGACCTGTTCCTTGCCATCGAGCACGAGTGCGGTCGACGTGCCGGGAAGATCGGAGAGATCGGTGAGGATATGACTTAGAAAGCCGCCCCTGAGCCGGCACAGCAAGGTACGATGCCCCCCGTCCTCCACCCGAACCGGCGCGAGAACCCACATGGTCCCCTGCCCCTCGCCGGTCCCTGCTGTGTCCCACACGAACGTCACGGCGGTCGCGGACGCTTCCGCGGCGTCGTAGACCATGGCAGATGCACCCGAAAGCGCATCCCCGGGCCACGCGTCGACCACCGCTCCCGTCGCATCGAGGAGCGCTGTTCCCTGAAGATGCTCTGCGTTGTCGAGAGCCAGGCGCGCGAGAGCGTCATCGATCGCGTCGGCATCCGCACCGCCGAGCACCGGATCCCTGGCGGTCGCCTCCATCACATCGTGAAGGCCGCCCAGATGGCTGCGCAGTTCCTCAACGAGGATGTCGCGGTACGCGGCGAGACGGGTGGACTCCTGCCGTCTGGCCATGTCGTAGACGCCGGCCGCCGAGGTGGCAAGCAACAGTACCGTCGTACTCACGACGATGAGCGCCGCGAGCAGCAGGAGCCTGTTGGTGAGCGAAAGCCGCGCGCTCAGTAGACGCTGCATGCGAGACCTGCCCTGTCCGGGAGCGGACACACCCCGACACTCATCGTAGAGCACGGCCCCCGGCGGGGCAAAGCGCAGGTCACCCGCCGAGCTTCGGGATGAAGCGCGAAAGGAATCCGACGACCGGGCCGATCCAACCCGTGAGGATGAGCACTCCGAGCGCCATCAGCACGACTCCGGCGATGCGGTTGATCACCAACGCGTGCCGGTTCAACCAGTTGAGCACCGGCTTGATGCGCCCGAGCATCACCGCAACGAGCACGAACGGGATCCCCAGACCCAGTGAGTACATAGCCAGGAGCAGGGCGCCCTGACCGACCTCGGCGGTGTTCGCGGCCATCATGAGGATCGAGCCGAGGATCGGGCCCACGCACGGCGACCAGCCGAACGCGAAAGCCATACCCATCACGAGCGCGGCCAGCGTGCCGAACTTGCGCGCTTTCTGCATCTCAAAGCGTGCCTCGCCGTACAGCCACGGGACCTTGACGATACCCAGCATGAAGAAGCCGAGTACGAAGATGATCACACCCGCGATGAACTCGAAGAGTTTGCGGTTCGATGCCATGAAGGAGCCGACCGCCGAGGCCGACGCGCCGAGTGCAACGAAGACGATCGTGAAGCCAGCCACGAACAGGATCGACGGCACGAGGATCGTGGAGAGCTTGCGGTCCTCGGCTGTGAGCTCGCTCGCGCTCATCCCCGTCATGAACGCTACGTAGCCGGGGATCAGCGGCAGCACGCACGGTGAGAGGAACGTCAGGAGACCGGCGCCCATCGCGGTCAGAAGAGGAAGAAACTCATCCATCAAGAACCCCCATCACCCGATCGACATACCCGATACCGGCTACTCCTCCACCGGTTCCGCGCCGTAACCCGCCTTCACGATAGCACCGATGATGTCGTCCGGGCCTGTCACGTCATCGTCGTAGGTGACCTCGGTGATCGAGGTCCGATGATCGGACACCGCAGAAGCGACGCCGGCGAGGTCGGCCAGATCCATCTGGATCACTGCCGAGCAGGACGGGCAGTGCATGCCGGTGGTGATGAACCGCCTGGTGACGGTGGCCATAGCGGGCTCCTTGGTCAGGTGTGGGTCAGTGCTCGGTCCGACCGATGTTCGCTGCCGGCGACGTGTTCGCGCCGTGGATCATCGCGCCGCAGTACGGGCACATGCGCCACTTGCCGAGCACGTCGCGCTCGCATGACGGACAGCGCTCGAACGATGGGTGCTGCCGCTCTTCACCCCGGTGTTGCCCGAGCAGGATCCACCCGACACCGGCGATCACGAGCACGGTGAGCAACGGCGCAAGCCACGTGAACGGACGGGCGACCACCGAACCGGCCACATGGGAGTCAGCATGGAGCAGGAACGCCACGCCCGCGATCGACGCAGTGATAGCGACGATGCCGGCGATACGGAGTCGATACTGCTTCATCTTGCTCACGAGACGCACTCCCGGGACACGGACTCGGACGATCATGTGGTTGCAAGCGATGTGCCAATCAGCCGGGGCACAAGGGGCTCCTACAGCCCGTAGCGCTCCATGCGCGCCTCGAGCGTCTTGGTCGTGAGGCCCAGAAGCTTCGCGGCCTGTGGAGCACTTCCTCCGGAACGGTCGAGCGCCTGTCTGACCAGGTCGAGCTCCACCTCCTCGAGATCGAGCCCGACATCGGGGAGGATGAAGCAGCGTGAGCCCGCGTCGCACACACTGACCCCCGCGCGCACCTCGGCGGGAAGATCGTCGGCATCGATGGTGTCACCGTGCGATAGGATGACGACCCGCTCGATCGTGTTCTCGAGCTCGCGGACGTTGCCCGGCCACTGGTAGCTCACGAGCGCCTCCATGGCCGATGCGGTCATCGTGCGCTTGCCCGCACCGAACTTGTCCAGGAAGTGAGCGACCAGAAGTGGGATGTCGGCTGGCCGCTTGCGCAGCGGCGGGATGGTGAGCGGGACCACGTTCAGGCGGTAGTACAGGTCCTCGCGGAAGGTCCCGTCAGCGATCAGCTGGTGCAGGTCGCGATTGGTGGCGGAGATGACGCGGACGTCCACCTCGACGCTGCGTGTCCCGCCGAGCCGCTCGAAGGTGCGCTCCTGCAACACGCGCAACAGCTTCACTTGCACCGCCGGCGAGATGTCGCCGATCTCATCGAGGAAGAGCGTGCCGCCATTGGCCATCTCGAAGCGACCCGGTTTGGCCGTCATGGCCCCGGTGAACGCGCCCTTCTCGTAGCCGAAGAGCTCGCTCTCGAGCAGGGTCTCGGGCAGCGCGCCCGCGCTGATGGAGATGAACGGCTTCGTCCCCCGCGGCGACAGACGGTGGATCGCACGCGCAACGAGCTCCTTTCCGGTGCCTGATTCGCCATACAACATCACCGTGGCCGAAGTGACACCGACCTTCTTCACCGTCTCGAGCATCCCGAGCATGATGGGGTCGGCGGCCACGATACCGTCGATGTCCCAGTCGCGGTCCAACTCCTCGCGCAGCCGGTCGACCTCGGCCGCCAGCGCACTCATCTGAAGTGCCTTCTCGATGCTCAGACGCAGTTCGTCGAGATCGAACGGCTTGGTCAGATACTCGCTCGCGCCCGCCTTCATCGCCTCGACCGCAGTCTGCACGTTGCCGTGCGCAGTGAGCATGATGACCGGGAAACGATGGCCCTTGGCGCGGATGCGGCGCAGCACCTCCATGCCGTCCGGCGCGGGCATCTTGTGATCGAGGATCACGATGTCGGGCGCCTGTTCGGTGACGATGGAGAGGGCCTCCTTGCCGTCGGCCGCCTCGAACACCTCGTATCCCTCGGCTTCGAGCGCCTGGCTGAGGACCCAGCGCATGTTCTTCTCGTCATCCGCGATCAGTATGCGGTGCTTCATCGGTCGCCCTTTCCTCTTGAGGTCGCGGGGAGCGCGATCGTGAACGTCGTGCCTGCGCCCGGCGTGCTCTGCGCCTCCACGCGTCCACCGTGCTGGTCGATGATCCGGTGCACGATAGTGAGGCCGAGCCCCGTACCGCTGTCGCGGGTCGAATAGAACGGGTCGAAGACCCTCTCGAGCACCTCGGGCGCTATGCCCGGCCCATCATCGGCGACCGAGACGAGAACGAACTCGTCGTCATCCCACACTCGCACCGCGATCCGCCCGCCGGTATCCTCCATCGCCTGCACGGCGTTGGACACCAGGTTCACCAGCACCTGCTTGAGCTGGTCGGCATCCGCGAGGACGATCGGGTCCGCGGCTGCGAACTGCGTATCGATCTCCACGTGCGCCTGCACCGCGAACTGACGGGTGAACAGCACCACGTCATCGACGACGTCCTCGACGTTCGTCGGCCTGAGTGTCGGAGCAGACGGTCTGCCGAAGTCCAGGAGTGCCTTGATGACCCGGTCGAGCCGATCGATCTCCTGTTTGATGATGCGGGCCGCTTCGCGCACCCGCGTGGGATCCCCGTCCGAGTCCTCGACAAGCTGGACCGAGGCACGGATTATGCCGAGCGGGTTCCGCACCTCATGTGCCACGCCAGCGGTGAGTTCGCCCATCGCGGCCAGGCGGTCGGCGCGAATGAGCTGATCGGTGAGGGCGCGAACCTCGGACACGTCCTCGAGAGTCACCACGGCCCCGAGGGGTCGCCCGCCGACGTCACGCATGCGGGCCATCGCGACCTCGAGGTGCAGCGTACGCCCGTCGGTCGTGACCGCCTGCAGGTCCGACACCATCTTCGGCGACTGTCCGTTGAGGAACCGCATAAGGATGCCGTCGAGTCCGCCATCGTCCCTGAACAGCCGCCCGATCTTGCGCGGGACCATGTCCTCCTCCCGCATGCCCAACATACGCTCGACCGCGACGTTCACCGTTGCCACCGAGCCGTCCGGACCCACTGCGATGACCCCGGCTGTGATCGAGCGCAGGATGGCCTCAGTGTAGTCCTGGATGCTCACGAGTTGGATGGCGCGCTCCTCGAGCGTATGGTACGCCTGCTCAAGGCGCAGACTCACCTGCCGCAGGTCGGCTGCCTTGCGTTCTTCCAGATCGCGCAGCCAGCCGAAGAGGAGACCGGTGGTCAGGTACATCGCCATCTCGTACAGGTTGTCCACGTTCTGCGCCACCAGCATGCCGCTCGACGTATGGGCGTGCGGGGCAAGGAGCAGCATCGAGGCCACGGCGACCGCGACACCCCCGCGCCAACCGAAGGCGAATCCGGCATACATGATGGGGACGTAGTAGAGCTTGCGGAACAGCAGGTGCATCGAGGCAGCCTGTGGTGTGGTGTCACTCAGCAGGTGCAGCGTGGCGATCGCCCCGAGGATCATGATGATCACCAGCACGTCCCGCCGAGGCGTCGAACCGATGGCCAGACGCGCTCGGATCGGCCACTTCTGCCGCGGCTCCGCACTCATCGGCGTTTACGGGCCCATGAGGGCTCGATGCCGAGTTCTTCGCGATACTTGGCGACGGTACGCCGGGCCACGTCGATCCCATCGGTCCTGAGCTCGTCGGCGAGCCGTTGGTCGGAAAGTGGCTTGCCCTGGTCCTCGGCGAGGAGCAGGTCCCGGATGCGCCGCTTCACCGTCGTCGACGCGACGTCCATGCCCGTGCTCGACCGATAACCGCCCGAGAAGAAGTGCTTGAGCTCGAACAACCCGTACGGAGTCGCCATGTACTTGCCGGTCACACCGCGGCTCACGGTGGAGAGGTGGACGCCGATCTCGGAAGCCACGTCTTCGAGGCGCAGCGGGCGCAGGTCGCCCTTCCCGTCCTCGAAGAAGTCGTTCTGCACCTCGAGCACGATCTGGGCGATGCGGCTCACGGTGTCCTTGCGGCGATCGACGTTGCGCATGAACGACTCGGCCTGGCGGATCTTGTCCTTGAGGTACCGGCGCGTCTCGTCGTCGGTCGAGGCGCCGGACCGGAGCATCGACCGGTAGCGCGGGCTCACCCGCAGGGTGGGCACGGCCTCGTTGTTGGGGATCACCAGCCACTCGTCGCCGAAGCGGCGCAGCGTGACGTCGGGCACCACGTATCCGGGCGCCGGGCCGGGCGAGAACGCGCCGGCGGGGCGCGGGTTGAGCAGCCGAAGCGTCTCGACCGTCTCGCGGACCTCGGCCTCACTCACCCCGAGAGCGCGCCCGATCTTGCGGAAGTGGTTCACTGCCACGTCGTCGAGATGATCCTCGATGATGCCGGTGAGCACCGGAGACGTGACGTTGATCGTCTCGGCCTGCAGGAGCAGCGCCTCCTTGACGGTGCGGGCGCCCACACCGGGTGGATCCAGCTGCTGCACGACCCGGAGCGCCTCCTCGGCCACCTGTCCGCTCACGCCGGTGATCCGCGCGATCTCGGCGCAGTCGCTCACGAAGAAGCCGTCATCGTCCAGCGAGCCGACGATCGCCCGCGCGGCGAGCGCCACCTCGTCGGTGATGTCCATCATACCGAGCTGCCCGAGCAGGTAATCGGCGAAGCTCATCACGCCACCGACGAACTCGTCCGTGTTCACTTCCTCGACATTGGGATCACGCGGACCCGAGCTGTCCATGCTGTCGAGTTCCTCGTACTGGTCGAGCCACTCGTCCCACGAACGCTCGTCCTCGGGGTCCTCGGCGCGCTCCTCTTCGGCCTCGGAGTCGTAGTCGTCCTCCTCGACCTCGAGCACCGGGTTCTCGAGAAGTTCGGTCTCGATCAGCGTCTGGAGTTCGACCACGGGCATGGCGAGTATGCTCAACCCCTGGTAGACCTGGGGCGACAGTGTGACTCTTTGGCGCAGGTCCGGGCGTTGTGTGAGATCCATGGGAACCTCGAAGAGGCGGCGGCGTAAGCAAACAACGTACCATACGATTATACGCGTGGCACTCCGTCCGCAAACCCCACGTCCGTCACCACGGGCATCTCCGCTGGAACGCGCGTCCTGAACTGGGACAGCACGACCGCAGCGATCACCAGGCCGCCCCCGAGCAACTGAAGCCAACTCAGGTGCTCGCCGAAGATGAACCACGCCGCAACGCCCGCGACGACCGGCTCGATGGTCGAGGTGACCGAGGCTTGTGTCGCCTCGACGAAGTGGAGCGCCTTGAGGAACGCGCCGAACGGGATGATCGTACTCACCACCGCGAGAACGATGACCGCGAGGAGCGCACGCCAGTCGGAAAGCAGCGTGATGACCCGCCCCGGTCCCCCGAGGAAGACGAACCAGAACAGGGTCGCGGCGGTCAGGCCGTAGGTGAGGAGCGTCCACGGGGTGAAGCGGCGTGCCGCATAGCGGCCCATGAGAGAGTAGCCGGCGAACAGCACCGCGGACGCCAGCCCCCAGAAAAGGCCCTCCCCCGACACGGACAGGCCGTCTCCACCGATGGCGCCCACCATCAGCGCGCATCCTGTGACGCTGAGCCCCACGGCGGCCGGAAGCGCCCATGTGAGACGCGTGCCGAGCACGGCGACCGACACGATCAGCACCACGACCGGAGCGAGGTACTCGAGCAGGATCGCGGTGGCCACGCCGGTGAGCGATATCGTCTTGAAGTACGCGAAATGCACGAGCGCGAGACCGAAGACGCCGAAGAACGCGAGGAACGGCAGATCCCGACCGCGCACCTTCAGCTGGTCGCGCCGGCGGACGAGCAGATACACGAGCGCGATGAGCGCGGAAACGAACGCGCGCGCCGCCGACAGCACCAGCGGATCAACCACGATACCGAGCGGCGGGAACGGCCAGGCGGCCGTGGCCGGTCCCGGCATCGTGAACAGCCACTTGGCGATGAGCCCGCCGCCCGCCCAGCAGGTGGCGGCAGCGAGGACGAGAACGTAGCCCTCGGCACGGCGCCCCGCGGCCCCCTCGACCGACATCACAACCGCCCGTCCTGTTCCTGCTCAGCGGTCTTACGCTGCTGGTACTCATCGTACGGCTCGAGGTGGGCTATCACGTCACGCACCTCGGCGAAACCGTCGGCCACGGCCTGCTCCACGCGCTCGGCGATCGCGTGACCCTCTGCCACGCTCACGTTCGGGTCGACCTGCACGTGCAGGTCGACGTACACGTTGCTCTCGGTGCCCCGCGTACGCACGTCATGCAGACCTCGCACGCCTTCGACCGCGAGCACGACCGCACTCACATCCGCCGGCGCCAACCGCGCGGTATCGGCAAGGGATGACCCCGCGGAACCCAGGACCCGAAGCCCGGTGACGATGATGAAGCCGGCGACCACCAGACCGAGGATCGGGTCGGCGATCGGATACCCGAGGCGCACCGCTGCCAGACCGCCGATCACCCCGAGGGTGACCAGCACGTCGCTTCCCGTATGGTTGGCGTCCGCCTTGAGGATCTCGCTGCCGAGCCGCGCGCCTGCGCGCCGCTCCATCGTGGTGACCACCACATTGACGGCAAGAGTCACGAGCATGACGACGAAGCTCACCGCATCCACCGAGGGCCCGCCACCGGGGTGGGCGAGACGGTCGATCGCCGAGGACCCTACCCGCCACGCCGCGAACAGCAGCAGCGCGCCGATCGCGGCAGATGCGAACGTCTCATACTTGCCGTGACCGTAGGGGTGGCCACGATCGGCGGGACGCGCGGCAACGCTGAGTCCGATGAGCCCGATGATGTTCGAGGCCCCGTCGAACATGGAGTGGAAGCCGTCAGCGGTGACCGAGACCGAGTCGATCAGGAGGCCGTACGCCAGCTTTGCGACGGCCACCCCGATGTTGAGTGCAAGAACCAACCACAGCACGCGCCGAACGGCGCGGATGCGATCGTCGGTCGCGGCACGCGGCTGCGTGTACCCCATGAGTCCCCTTGCCGTACATACCCCCGAGGGGTATATTTGCGAGCAGAAACCATTCGATTGTACGCCAGCCCATGACCCGTGCAAGGAGCTCCCCATGGACCAGTCTCCCATCACCGGGCTCGCCCCCACCGAGGAGGAGCGCAAGCGCATCATCAACAGGCTGCGCCGGCTCGAAGGTCAGATCCGCGGACTGCAGACGATGGTCGAGACGGGCAAGGACTGCGAGGCCGTGCTCACCCAGATCATGGCCGCGAAGTCGGCGCTCAACCAGGTGGGATTGCACATCATCGGCCACTCCATGAAGACATGCCTCGTCGACGACAGCATCAAGGATCGAGACGAACTCATCGACGAGGCGATCAAGGTCTTCCTGAAGTACTCGAGCTGCGTGCAGTGACTGCCGAGCCGCACTAGGCGCAGGCGGCATCCACAAGCGACCTGACGGACGCCTCGGCCTCGGTGTCCGTGACGCCGCACTCCGCTCCGATCTCATGCCACAGGGCCGCCGGCCTGATCGCACTCACCCACACGGAATCGCCCTCGGTATAGACGTGCATCTTGCACAGATCGGTTGAGCTCCTGGTGCAACCGATGTCGAACACCATGAGCGGCTGGATCACGAAGCCCTTGGCGGCGAGTGTGGCCTGCAGGTCATGACAGCGGATAACGTCGAAGCCGTGGGAGCGCACTGACTGCTCCACGGCTTCGACCATCTCGGAGAAGGGCCTGCACCCTTCTCGCCTGTACGTGAACTCCATCGCCACCGCCATGCCGGGCGCGCCTCACGGGCGGCGGACTACCCTCAACTGAAGCCGCCCCTCGGTACGCAGGCCGAACCGGAATCACTCGCGCGGGCCACGAATCCCCCACCAACCCCTGTGGCCACCTTCGTCGATCCGCACTCGGGACACACCCGGTCCGTCTCGCGCAGAAGGCGCATCAGGAAGCGGTCGAACTCATGCCCGCACTCCAGGCAGCGAAGCTCGTAGGTCGGCACAGCGTCAGATCACACCAAACCGAACTCGCGGCCGAGAGCATCGGCCCCACGCGCACCCACTACCTGGTTAACCAGAGTACCACCTTCGAACTTGGCGATGGTGGGGATGCTCATGATGCCGTACTTGATGGCGACATCACGCGCCTCATCGACATTGACCTTCACGAACGCGACGTCCGTGCCGACCTTGTCGGCCAGCTTCTCAAGCTCGGGGGCCACCATCCGGCACGGACCGCACCACGGTGCCCAGAAGTCCACGACAACGGGCTTCGCGGAATCAAGGACCTCGCTCTGGAACTGCGCCTCGGTGATCTCGCGTACTGCGTCACTCACGGGAATCTCCTCCTCGTCAGGATTGATCTTCGGTTCGTCAGTATACCCCATGGGGTATCAGTGTCAAGCCACCGGCATGGCGCTTGCGGCGCACTTCCTCTATCGTCTTGCCGGGAAGGGAGCGCGTGGCTGTGGCATCCTGGTTCGCTCTGTTGACCGGCTGTGTCGTGTTCGGGGCCGCGGTCGTAGCCGCGCTCGTACTGCCGCGCGCCACAGCACCGCTCGCGAACATCACGGGGCTTGCAGGACTCGTCGGTGCCCTCAGCGCCTTCGGCACCATCTCGACGCGATACGCATCGTTCGAGGCGGTCTCCGCTGCCGTTATCGTGCTTCTCGCCGGCACGGCAGCCGGCTTCGCCGTGGCGGCCGCAGCGCTCCCCCATCTCGCGCCTCGACCCCGTCCCGTCACGATGCTCCGGCCGCAAGACTCATCGCCACTCGACGCCATCGTTCTCCTCGCGTGCGCAGAACCCGAGCGCTACGATCCGCGGGCCGTCGCGCTCCGCCAGAACCTGCTCGCCGAGAGCGCTGAGATCGAGGTGCCTGCGACCGCGCTCCCGTTCGTGTTCTATGCGGACAAGGCGCGCTATCGCGCCGTGGGCGGGCACTCCCCGGGATCGTCTGTCACGCGCGAGCTTGTGAGGCGCACAGCAGCCTGTCTCGGGGAGGCGGCCGATCGCGTCGAGCTCGCATGGAGCCACGATCCGATGTCGCTGGCGCACACGATCGCTCGCCTGTCCTCAGAAGGGGCCGCAAGGGTCGGTGTCGTCGTCCTCGGCGCGTCCGACTCGGCCCAGCTCGACGAAGCGCACGTCATCCTCGACCGCTCGCTGCGCGAAGGCCACGGGCCCGACGTCATCTTCGGACCTCCGATCTGGAACGACCGCCGCCTGCCCGAACGGTTGACCGAGCGCGTGCTCGCGGTAACGTCAGGCGCCGCTCCCGAAGACGTCGGCGTCGTGCTGGTCGACCCCGGCCTGCCACCGGTGTGGGAACGACGCTACGCGGGTGCCGAGAACGTCGAGAACTACTTCGATCAACGCGTTCGGATGCTGCTGTGTGAGGCCGGTCTCACCGAGCAGCATGTCCGCATCGCATGGCTCGACTGGCAAGCTCCCGATGTGACCGAGGCGGTACGGCATCTCGCAGCCCTGGGCTGCACGCGGGTGGTGGTCGCCGTCGCCACGATCGCGCTGCCGACCCTTGAGACCGCGCTCGACCTCGGACACGCGATAACGATGGCCCGCGTCCCGGACAGCGTACACGTGGTGACCCTGGCGCCATGGAACGACGATGACGCGTTCGTGGAAGCGGTGTGCTCAAGTGCGCTTCAGGCGCTGGGATCCGCCTCGCGGGCGCAGACCGGCGCTACGACGTGACCCTGCAGCGCTCCCAGTTCGCGGCGCGAAGCCTGCGGATCTGCGGGACGGCCCGCACGTAGCGGAGTGCGAGGGCGAGTCCACCGCGGTCAGCCTCGGCGTGGGTCTCGAGTTCGTCGATGCTGCGACGCAGGTCATCGGCGGTGGTGCCCCTGAAGACGGTGTAACCGCGACCGACGCTGTGCACCATGTGTGCATCGCTCCCACCCACGGCTGCGATGCCCTGGCCGCCGCTGAAGACCTTGGCGGCCAATCGGTTCGCCAGGCCCAGGTAGGGCACCGAGTTGTACACCTCGAGCGCGTTGAACGCCATGTCGCTCAAAGTGGCGAGGAACGCCGAACGGCCGAACGGTCCGTACACGCCCTGCGCGCTGAAGGGGTGAGGAATGATCGCGGTTCCGCCCTGATCGGTGATGCGGCGGATGGTCTCGAGCGCGGAGAGGCCGGGCTCGATCTCCTCGGTGATGAACAGGCCGAGGACGTGACCTTCTTTCGAGGAGACCTCCTCGCCGATGACGACCTCGATGCCGTACAGGTCCTCGAGCTCCTTGGCGAACAGCGCGCCCTCGATCGTGTTGTGATCGGTGATCGCGATGACCTTGAGATCGGTCTTGGTCGCCGCGTACTCCATGATCTGCGGGATGCTGCCGGTTCCATCGGAGTGATTGGAATGGATGTGCAGGTCGGCTTTACTCCAGACCTCTGTGCTCACGCGCACCCCACCTCATTCGAAGACATGCCGGGAGATCCAAGCAAGTAGCGTACCGAATCATACATTGTATGTGTCGGCACGCACACAACGTCGCTCGACCGGCAGACCGTCGAACGGCAGAAGAATCTTCCTCAGCGGCGGCTCGCAGACCACTCATCCAGCCGCTCGACCCCTTCACGCAGCCGCTCAAGCGAGGTGGCGTAACTGAACCGGAGAAATCCCTCGCCCCCCGGGCCGAAGTCGACGCCCGGGGCGGTCGCCACACCGGCCTCCTCCAGCAGTCGCGACGCCAGCGCCACCGAGTCCTCGCCCCACGTGCGGGCATCGGCGAACACGTAGAACGCCCCGAGAGGCTCGGTCAGGATCTCAAGCCCGATCCGCCTGAGCGCCGGTACGAGATACCGCCGACGCTCATCGTAAGCCGCCCGCATGCGCGCGACGTCGTCGCCGGCGTGCAGGAGCGCCGCCGTGCCCGCCACCTGCACGAAGTGGTTGGCGCAGAGGAAGAAGTTCTGCTGGATCTTCTCGGCGGAACGCACGAAACGACGCGGCGCGATGAGATAGCCCAGACGCCATCCGGTCATCGCATAGGCCTTCGAGAATCCGTTGAGCACGAATGCGCGATCGGTGAACTCCAGGACCGTGTGCGAGCGCCCCTCGAACTGGAGGCCATGATAGATCTCGTCGCTCGCAAGCCAGATTCCGTGACGCTCGGCGAGGGCGGCGAGCGCGGCTAGATCCTCCGGCCCGAGCACTCCGCCCGTGGGATTCGAAGGCGAGTTCACCATGATCGCCCGGGTGCGGGGCGTGATCGCGCGCTCGACCTCGTCGATGCGGAAACGGAAACCGTCCTCGGCACGTACCCGTATGGGAACGGGCACCCCGCCGAGGAACGAGACGTAGTTGGGATACGCCGGATAGCAGGGATCGGGCATGATGACCTCGTCACCGGGGTCGAGCACCGAACCGAAGAGCAGGAGCATCGCGGGTGACGTGCCCTGCGTGACCACGATATCGGCCGGATCCACCGCGACCCCGTACGTCGAGTGCATCGTGGCGGTGATGGCGTCCCGCAGGTCCGGAAGGCCGAGCGACTGCGTGTAGCCGGTGTCCCCGCCGGTCATGGACGACTCCGCCGCCCGCACGATGACCTCTGGCGTGGCGAAGTCCGGATCGCCGATCTCGAGGTGCACGATGTCCCGCCCGGACGCCTCGAGCTCGCCAGCACGCGCCACGACATCCATCACGATGAACGGGCGGATGCCCTGGGCGCGCTTCGATACGCCTGCCGGTTCCGGCATGTCACGCTCCTCAGAGTCGGGCTGCATACTGCCGGGCGAGGTAGATCGAACGCGCCTCGGCGCGGCGCAGATCGGTGAAGCCGATCGTCGGTGTGGCGATGATCTCATGCGGCGCCTCTGGATCGAAACGCAAACCGAGCTCCCCGGCGCGCACGTACAGATCCGTACCCGGAAGCACGTGGAGCGTGGAGGTCTGCACCTTGCCCGGATCGAGAGAAAGCACGAACGCCAGGCCCGCGAAGAAGTCCTCGACGGTGTCCCCGGGCAGGCCGGCGATCAGGTCGCACTCCACCCGGATGCCCTGCCGCTTGAGTGCGGTCACACCTGCCGCGAACCGTTCGCGGTCAAAACCGCGGTGGCACTCCGCAAGGGCCGCGGCACCCACGCTCTGAGGCCCGGTCTCCACCGAGACGACACCGGCCCGCCTGAGCCGCTCGGCCACCTCATCATCGACCCGTTCGATATCGACCTCGATCGTGTGCAGGGTGAGTCCTCGCGACGCGTAGGGCGCAAGCACGTCGCAGAGCCATGTCGTGCGATCGGGGGTGAGGTTGAAGACGGGGTCGATGAACGAGAACGTCGTCACCCCGCATTCCCCCGCCAGAAAGGCGATCTCCGACTCCACCCGCTCCCGGCTGAACGACCGGATCCGGCCGTAGCCTTTGCCCTCGAAGCAGTACCCGCACCGATGCGGGCAGCCCCGGTAGCCCTCGATGTACGCCGACCCCTCATGCGGCTGCAGCACGCCGCTCAGATACGGCGACGGGATCGTGTCCAGGTCGGCTATCAGAGGCCGGTCAGGCGCCGAGCGGACGCCGCCCGACCCATCACGCGCGGTGACACCGTCAACACGCGTGATGGGCTTCTCCCGACGCCGGAGGTCCAACACCTCGGCGAAGGCCTCCTCGCCCTCTCCGCGGATCACGGCATCCACCTCGGGATGCGCGTGCATGACTTCTTCGGCGATCGGGCCGACCTCGGGTCCGCCGAGAACGATCGTGATGTCCGGAAGCACCTGCTTCACGATGCGACAGACGTCGTAGACAGCACGCGCATTCCAGCACAGCACGGACACGCCCAGGACGTCGGGAGCCAGGCCGATGATGCGATAGGCGACCCACCAGGGGTCGTCGTGACTCGTCAAGTCGAGCGACTGGAACGCGACACGGCCCTTGAGTCGCTGGTCCGCCTCGGCGAAGGACCGTAGATAGGCGATCGCCAGCGACTGGTAGCCGGGCGCGTTCATCGCGAGCAGCACGACCTTGAGCGGCTCAGCCAACGCGCACCTCCCCCGGAACGGTGTGGAGCGCATGCGAAGCGGGGAGCGGCAGTGCGGGATCGACCTCGACCCACAGGCGGTTCACCATGCCGGTGTCGCACGCCGCCGCAAGCAGCGCCGAGGCCGAAGCGCCCGCATCTCCCGAGGGGACGAGGCGCGCCGCAGCCACGCCGAGCGACGCGAGCTCGGCGACCGTGGCGGACAGCGAACCGGCGTTGTGTCGACAGACCGGCACGATCGCGGTGACGGACACCACCAGCCCGGCGTCCTCGGCCGCCGCGAGGTACACGCGCACGCCGGCGAAGGCATCGCGCGTGCGTCCGGGGCGCCCGCCCATTGCATCGCCATTCCCGGCCTCGGCATCCGTTAGGCGCACCAGCAGATGGCGTACGCCGCTGCGCAGGACCCCGAGGGCGTTGGCGGGCACCGAGAGCGCCGCGCCGTCGGTCTCGAGTGCGATGCGCTGCACGCCCGCTTCCACGCACGCCGCCACCAGGACCGGCAACTCCGGATGCCCGAACGGCTCGGGTCCGCCGAGCACGATGTTGGGCCCGGGCCCTGCAGTCCACGTGACGGCCGCTTCACGGATGCTCGTGATGACGTCCGCCGAAGGGAGGTACTCCGGTGCCGCCTGCGGCGCGCAGAGCGCACACCCGTACGGCGCGCCCTCACCGACCGCCACTGCGACGAACTCGAGCACGGACACCCCTCTCCTCGGTCAGACGTCGAGTATAGCGTGCCTACCTGATGTCGAACGACGCCACGGGATCGGGACCGCGCAGCAGCTGACGCTCCACATGCAACACACCGTCAGGGCCGGCGACGACCCGCCAGCGCACGATCCGGATCTCACCTGCCTCGAGCTCGATCGCCGTCACGCTCGTCGGGTAGATACAGCTGCCCGAGTTGAAGTACGGCAGCTCGCCCGTGCGCGGGTACTTGAACCGATGGGTGTGACCGCAGATCACGGCCATCCGATGCTCGGCGATCCATGTGGAGAAGTTGCGCTCGATCCTGTGCCGCTTGAACGCGTTCTTGGCCGGGCTTGCCGGATTCTGCACGCCGATCGCGTGCAGGTACTGCCAGTAGTACTTGAGCGAGAAGGCCGTCAGGAACCACGCCTGATCGTTGGCGAAGTCACCCTGGTGTCCGTGCACGACAAGTATCTCCTGGCCCGTGACCGCATGGCGCAGGACGAGCGCCTCGATGGGCTCGATGCCGTCAAGGAACTCGTACGTGTGCTGTTGATGGTCGTGGTAATACGTGAACAGGTGCTCCTTCACGTACTCCGGGTCGCGCAGGTAGTTGTTGTGGTTCCCCCACAACAGGATGAACCGGCCCTCATCGAAGAAGTCCTTGATCGCGGTGAACACGTCGTAGTGCGCGTCTTTGATGAGCTTGAACTCACGGTGTTCCCACAGCTCATCACCGTCCCCGACCTCTACGTAGGTGTAGCCGCTGCGGTAGTAGTGCGAAAGCGCATGCAGGTACGTGTTCTCGTTGCGCGTGAACTCGTCCGCCAGCCCGCCTGTGCCGCGGTGGCAGTCACTCATGAAGACGATCTTGGACGAGTCGTCGAACGACTCGATGCGAGCCTGTCGATAGGCCTCGTTCAGGCGTTGCTGTGTGCGCACCCGGTCACCTCGTCGCCGTCCCTAGCGTGTCACCGACCACGTACCCACCTGTGTCCACGCAGGAGCGCCGTCCATGGTAGAGACGTCGTATCGGACGTTGCCGCTCAACCCGGGCTCCGCGCCATCGGTGATACGCCCCGTGAGCATGAACGTGACGGGCAGGGTCGCGCCGACCTCGAGCTCGCCGGTCCCCGCCTGCCGGAACTCGAAAGTCACCTCGTCACCCGTGCGTGACATCGCCCCGGGGATGATGAGTGACCCGTCGAAGTTGAGTGTGGCTAGGTTCTGATCGGGTACCGTGTCCAGAAGGATCCCGTACGGCTTGTCCATCGTCTCGGCGATCTCGTTCGAGAACACCAGCGCCGTCTGTTCATCGGTCGTGTGCATCTCGAAATCGCTGAAGGTGAGCGTGCCCGTCCAGCGTCCCGCCACATCGATCGAGCCCTCTTCTGCCCCGGGCTCCGGGATCGCGGGCTCGGCCGCGACGGGTTCGGTGGACGCCGACTCTTTCTCGGCGCGGCCCCCCTCGAACTCGGCCAGAATCGAACTCGGGATGCAGCCCATGAGAAGCAGCGCGACCAGCGCTGCGCCTGCGGCGATCAGTCCCCGTTTGTGGCGCACGAGACCCCCTCTCGAACGGTGATACCCACGTCAGATTGTAGGGTGGATGGGCCCGCGACGGAACGGCCCTGGCTGACATGACGGTCGGACGTGACCCGCATCGTCGCCCGGGACCGGATCGCACCCCCTACACAACAACAGCGGCCCCTCCCTTTCGGGAAGAGCCGCTGGTCATTGCTGGTGTCCGAGGCGAGAGTTGAACTCGCACGTCCTTGCGGACACTAGGCCCTCAACCTAGCGCGTCTGCCATTCCGCCACTCGGACTCGCGCCGCCCCGGAGGACAGCGAGGGAGAGTATAGCAAAGTGCCTCGACCGATGCCTAGACCGCGTCAGCAGCTTCCGTTCCCGGTGCCACAGCTGCGAGCTCGATGGGGAAAGGCTTCGCGAAGTGACAGGCCGCCTCGTGGTCGGGTGCGACCTGGCGAAGCTCGGGCTCCTGGTGATGGCAGATGTCCTGCGCTATCGGGCAGCGAGTGTGGAAACGACAGCCGTTCGGCGGGTCGATGGGACTCGGAACGTCTCCCTGCAAGATGATGCGCTCGCGGGTCCGCTGCTTGGCCGGATCCGGCACCGGCACCGCCGAAAGCAGCGACTGCGTGTACGGGTGGTGTGGCTCGTCGTACAGACCCTGCCAGCCGCCGACCTCCACGATCTTGCCGAGGTACATCACCGCGACCCGATCGGAGATGTGGCGGACGACCGAGAGATCGTGCGCGATGAAGACGTAGGTCAGGCCGAACTGGTCCTGCAGGTCGTCGAGCAGGTTGATGACCTGGGCCTGGATCGACACGTCCAGCGCGGAGACAGGCTCGTCACAGATCACGAGCCGCGGCTTGAGCGCCAGCGAACGAGCGATCCCGATGCGCTGCCGCTGACCGCCGGAGAACTCGTGCGGATACCGATTGATGTGCTCCGGATTGAGGCCCACCACGTCAAGGAGTTCCTTTGCGCGGGCCCTGCGCTCCTGCGGGGTGCCGAGCCGGTGAACGGCGAGTGGCTCGGTCACGATCTCACCGATCGTCATGCGAGGGTTCAGCGACGCGTAGGGGTCCTGGAAGATGAACTGCACGTCGCGACGGAACTCCTGCAATGCCCTACCTTTGAGCGCACGGACGTCGATGCCATCGAAGTCGATCGTCCCGGCTGTCGGCTCGAGCAGGCGGATGAGGCACCGCCCTGTCGTGGACTTGCCGCATCCCGACTCACCCACCAGACCCAGCGTCTCGCCGCTTCGCACGGTGAACGAGATTCCGTCGACGGCGTGGACCTTCTTGCTCAGCCGCGAGGCGATGAGTCCCTGGTCGGTCGAGAAGTACTTGACCAGGCCTTCCACCCTGAGAAGGTCACCCATCAGCGCACCTCCCCTTCCGCGGTCGCCACTCGTCCGCGAACGAGGCTATCGGTGCCCGCGAAGTGGCACGCAGCCATATGCCCCGGCTCGATCTCACGGAGCTCCGGGCACGTCTCGCGGCACACGGCCTGCGCGTACGGACACCTCGGGTGGAACGCGCAGCCGGGCGGGACGTCGATAAGGCTCGGGGGCTGCCCTTCGATCGGCAGCAGCGTGCCCTTTTCGTCGATATCGTGACGCGGCAGGCTGTCGAGCAGGCCCCATGTGTACGGGTGCTGCGGGCTGTAGAACACGGCGTCGGCCGACCCGTACTCAACCTGCTTGCCGGCGTACATCACCATCACGTCATCGGCCATGTCGGCAACGACCCCGAGGTCGTGCGTGATCATGATGATGGCGGTTCCTTTGCGTTGCTGCAGCTCGATCATCAGTTCGAGGATCTGCGCCTGGATGGTCACGTCGAGCGCGGTGGTCGGCTCGTCGGCGATCAAGATGTCCGGATCGCACGCAAGTGCCATCGCGATCATCGCGCGCTGACGCATGCCGCCCGAGAACTGGTGCGGGTAGTCCTTCGCGCGGTGCGGTGCGTTGGGTATCCCGACGAGATCGAGCATCTCGACCGCGCGAGCGTCCGCTTCCTTGCGCGACATGCCCTTGTGGATCCGCAGGGCCTCCCCGATCTGGAAACCCACGCGGAAGACCGGATTGAGAGATGTCATCGGATCCTGGAAGATCATCGCGATCCGATCGCCGCGCATGGCGCGCACGTCGGCGTCGCTCATATCGAGAACACTCTCGCCCCGCAGCACGACCTTGCCGGCCGCGATCTTGCCGGGCGGGTCCGGGATCAGGCGCATGATGGACAGCGCCGTGACCGACTTGCCCGAGCCCGACTCACCGACGATCGCCAGCGTGTGTCCCTCTTCGAGTGCGAAGCTCACGCCATCCACGGCGCGCACGACGCCATCTCGCGTCGTGAACTGCGTCTTGAGGTCGCTTACTTCGAGCAGCGCCATCTCAGTCCTTCATCTTCACATCGAGGGCGTCGCGCATCCCGTCACCCATGAGCACGAACGCGAGCACGGTGGTGAGGATGGCGAAACCCGGCCAGATGGTGAGCCACGGCGCGGGGATCATGAGCGCCTTCGCTTCGGAGAGCATGCTGCCCCACGAGGGGGTCGGAGCCTGGACTCCCATACCAAGGTACGACAACGCGGCCTCGGTGATGATCGCGCCTCCGATACTCATCGTCCCGTAGACGATGATAGGCGCGATCGCGTTCGGCATGATGTGCCGGAACATGATCCGCAGATCGGACGCGCCCATCGCCCGTGCCGCATCAACGTACTCGTTCTCCTTGACCGACAGGATGGAGCTACGGAACACGCGCGCGATCGACGGCCAGCCCAGGATTCCGATGGCGATGAACACGTTCTGCAGCCCCGGCCCGAGCACGGCCAGCAGTGCGATCGTGAAGAGCATGTACGGGAACGCGAAGAAGACGTCGGCCGTACGCATGATGAACGCGTCGAGCACGCCGCCGTAGTAGCCGGACAGGGCACCGAGAATCAGTCCCAGCGCCAGCGAGATGCTCACCGCGAGAACGCCGACCGAAAGCGATGGACGCGATCCGTAGACGACCCGCGAGAAGACGTCCCGACCGATTCTGTCGGTGCCGAACGGATGCTGGGCGGACGGAGCCTCCAGACTGCCGAATCCCGTGAACGTGGGCTCCGCGAAGAACCTCGGCACCCACAGGTCAGCCGAGAGTGCGAGTGCGATGACGATGGTCACCCACACCAGTCCGATGATCGCCAGCTTGTTCTTTCTGAGCCGTGTGAATGCGTCGCCCCAGAGGGTGCGCGCCGGTCGGGCAGCCACCTCCCCCGCTCCGGGGAGGATGGGGCCGACGACGCGCTCGTCCTTCGTGGGATGTCCGCCTGCGTCCCGGGGACCCTCCATGCCGGACTGCACGTCGTGGAGCTTCTTATCTTCCCGTGTCATTCCGCCGCACCCCCGTATCTGATGCGTGGATCGAGCAGCGCGTAGCTGATGTCGACGAGCAGGTTCACGACCATGACGATGAGCACGACGATGACCACACCGCCCATCACCACGGGCCAGTCCCGCTGCAGGACCGCAAGGTAGATCTCACGGCCCACGCCGGGCCATGAGAACACCGACTCGGTCAGGATGGCGCCACCCATGAGCGCACCCAGATCGATGCCGATGAACGTCACGACCGGGATCATCGCGTTCTTGAGCGCATGCTTGAAGACCACCGCTCGCTCCGTGAGGCCCTTGGCCATCGCGGTGCGTATGTAGTCCTGGCCGAGTGCCTCGAGCATCTGTGAGCGCATGATGCGCGCCACGTATGCGGTCGAGACCGATGCCAGGGTTACTGCCGGAAGGATGAGGTGCGCGATGTCCGGCGGAGTGCCCATGCCGGTGATCGGCAGGAACAACGCGCCTCCGGTCCACTGCTTGAGCTTGATGCCGAACAGCATCTGCAACAGCATGCCCAGCCAGAACACCGGGACGGACACCAGGATAGACGTCGATAGCGTGACGAGCACATCCCAGAAGGAGTACTGCTTCACCGCCGAGATGATGCCCGCGAGAAGGCCGACCACGATCTCGACGAGGATCGCCGCTACGGCGAGACGGATCGTGTTCGGGAACTTGTCGGCGAGGATCGATGTTACAGACCTGCTCTTCTGATACGACTCGCCGAGATCACCCTGAAGAAGGTTCGAGACATAGTAGCCGTATTGAACGTAGGCTGGTTCGTTGAGGTGGTTCTTCTCCTCGATCTGTGCCCGCAAGGCCGGCGTGAGCGTCTTCTCCCCGACGATGAGCTGGATCGGGTCGCCGGGAAGAAGTCCGGGGATGCGAAGCACGAAGAGGATCAGTGTGACCCCGAGGAACACGGGGATCATTTGCAGGATGCGACGCATCACGTACTTGAACATTGGGTTCGTCTTCCCTGAATGCGCCACGCGGGCGCGGTATGTGGTGTGCCGGGGCGCCCGGGGCGCCCCGGCACACACAACCTTACCGACCAGTGTCGTGCTGTGATCCGCCTACTCGGCGATATCCAGCTCGACGGTGTCGAACGTGAAGAGGCCGTTCGGGCTATAGATGCCGTCGATCACGCGATCCGACGCGACGCGAGTGTGGCGATAGTAGAACATCGGGATCACGGCAGAGGCGTCGCCGACGATCTTCTCGATGTCCTGATACAGCGCCACGCGATCGTCATCGTCGACCGTCGTGCGGGCCTCGTCCAGCATCTCGTCAACTTCCGGGTTCGTGTAGAACGAGTAGTTGTCGGTGCTGCCGGTCAGGAAGAGCGGATACAAGAAGTTGTCCATGATCGGGTAGTCGGCGATCCAGCCGAGACGACCGACCTGGTAGTCCTTCGCACCCAGCTTGTCGAGATACTGCGCCCACTCGGAGCCGACGAGCTCGCCGTTGACGCCGATGGCCTTCAGGTCCTCCTGGACGAGCGCGAGGATATCCTCATGGCCCGAACCGCTGTTGTACTCGAGGCTGATGGTCGGGAAGCCCTCGCCGTTCGGGAAACCGGCGTCGGCGAGCTTGGCCTTGGCGGCCTCGACATCATACTTCGCGTACTCGAACGCGTCAGGCTTGTGGCCCACGATGCCCGGCGGGACGATACCCGTGGCGGGCGTGCGGGTGCCTTCAAAGACCTTGTCGCAGATGTCCTGGCGATCGATCGCCAGTGACAGTGCGGCGCGGACATCCGGATCCGCAAGCGCGGGATCCTCGTTGTTGATGAGCAGATAGTAGATGGCCTGCTCGGCACCCAGGCTGACCTGCTTGCCCGGATTCACGGTGTAGCCGTCAGAGCTCTCGCCGTACGTGGCGACCGCGGTCTGGATCTGGCCGCTCGGGATCGGCACGAAGTCCAGGTTGCCGGCCTCGAACTCGAGCCATGCGGCATCCTGGTCGGCAAGGATCTTGAAGTCCACGCCGTCGATGTTCGACGTGGTGCCGTAGTAGTCATCGAAGCGTACGACCTTGACGTA
Organism: Actinobacteria bacterium UBA6100; assembly: GCA_002423585.1. Taxonomy (GTDB): domain Bacteria; phylum Actinomycetota; class Coriobacteriia; order Anaerosomatales; family Anaerosomataceae; genus UBA6100. The sequence continues at coordinate 79,050 of DIWS01000013.1, read as the reverse complement.
CTGGTCATGCGCCCACGGCTCGGCCATCTTGAACGGACCGTTGCCGATCGGCATCTCGCTGAAACCATCAGGATCGGCCTCAACGGCCTCCTGGGGCACCGGCGCGAGGGCCGGGTGACCGACGACATACTCGAAGTCGGCGAAGCCGTAGTTCAGCGTTACCTCAAGGGTGTAGTCGTCGATGACCTTGACACCCTCGAGCTCGGTGGCGGTGCCGTCCTGCATCTCGTCATAGCCCATGACGACGCCGAGGTGATACGCGACCTCGGACTCGTTCTCGGGATTGCAGATGCGCTCCCATGCGTACTTGAACGACTCGGCAGTGACCTCACTGCCGTCGTGGAACTTGGCGCCCTCGACGAGTGTGAAGGTCCACACCGTGGCGTCATCGTTCGACTCCCAGCTTTCGGCTGCGGCCGGGATGACCTCGGAGGTGATCGGGTCGAAAGCGACGAGGCTGTCGAAGACGGCCTGGCCGACCTGCGTCCCCTCGGACTCCTGCAGGTTCACCGGATCGATGAATGCAGGCTCGCTGATGTAGAAGTTGAACGTGCCACCCTTGGTGGCATCAGACTCGGTCTCGCCGTCGCCTTCGGTGGTTGTGCAGCCGGCCATCATGGCGACTGCCAGTGCAGCCACCAGCAGGATGGCAAAGCCCTTGCGGATTCGCTCAGACAAGGTAGAGCCTCCCTTCGATACTGTGTACATCCGTCGTGCGTATGTGCCTCAGAACAGCACCTCGCCTCGTACATCCCTCCCTACGGCGGCTCGGGCGGCCAACAGGCAGGCGGGCTCACTGTGCCGGCCGCGGCTGCTCCGTTTAACTAACGCAATAGTTTGTGCCTGTTTGCATCGAAGTGCAAGCAGCGCAGGTGACGACGGCCGCGTCGGAGAAGCACGAAGAACCCGCCGAAAGGGCGGGTTCTCATGCTTTGGAGAGGAGGGCGATCGGCTAGACGCCCGGACGGTAGACAAGCATCAAGAGCAGCGCTGTGAGCGCGTAACCTCCTGCGAAGATGACCGTGATGCGATCGAGGTTCTTCTCGATCATCCCCGTGCCGGTAGCCGAGGCAGGCATTCCCGCACCGAACAACGATGATACCCCGGTGCCCTTTCCCGAGTGGAGCAAGACGAATACAACAAGCCCGATTGCGCATATTACATGGATGGCAAGGGCGATATATGCAACTACGTCCACAGCACACTCCTCGGTGACACCGTCGGGTGACGGCGATTCTGGCGACACAAGCCGTGCAAGTATAGCCGTCCGGGCACTCGCATCTCAAGTGGCTGCGAGGAACCGCTCATTCAGCGAAGAAGCGACACACCCGTCCACTCGGAAGGCACGGGAAGACCCATGAGCGCCAGGACCGATGGTGCCACGTCCGCAAGGATCCCGCCGTCGGCGACCGCCGCCACCTCGCTCGACACGCAGATGAACGGGACGGGGTTCACCGTGTGGGCGGTGAACGCGCCACCCGATGAAGGGTCGCGCATCTGCTCGGCGTTGCCGTGGTCGGCCGTGATGATCGCCGATCCGCCCTTGCCCCGGATCGCCGCGACCACCGCACCCACACCGGCATCCACCGCCTCAACGGCGGCCGTGGCCGCCTCCAGGACACCGGTGTGGCCGACCATGTCGCAGTTGGCGTAGTTGACCACGTAGAAGTCCGCGCGCCCCTGCTCGATGGCTTCCACGAGCCGCGTGGTCACCTCGGGCGCACTCATCTCCGGCTGGAGGTCGTAGGTCGCGACCTTCGGGCTCGGCACGAGGACGCGCTCCTCGCCCGGCTTGATCGCTTCAGCGCCGCCGTTGAAGAAGAACGTCACGTGCGCGTACTTCTCCGTCTCCGCGATGTGGAGCTGGCGGAGACCCGCCCCGGCGATCACATCCGCCAGTACGCAGCAGGGCAGATCCTTGGGATACGCGATCGGCGCCGGGATCGTCGGGTCATATTCGGTGAGACATACGAAACGGATGTCCGGCCACACGCGCCGCACGAACCCCGTGAAGTCGGGATCCACAAAAGCCCGGGTGATCTCGCGCGCTCGGTCCGGCCTGAAGTTGAAGAACACGAGCGTGTCGCCGTCGCTCACCCGGCCGGCCGGCCTCACGCCATCGAAGACGACCGCGGGCATCATGAACTCGTCAGTCACGCCGAGTTCGTACGATGCGGCGACCGCGTCTGAGGCCGCGGCCACCGGCTCACCCTCGCCGAGCACCATCGCACGCCACGCCTTCTCGACCCGCTCCCAGCGGTTGTCGCGGTCCATGGCGTAGTAGCGGCCCATGACCGTGACGACTCGGCCTACGCCGACCTCACCCAGGACCACCTCGAGCGCACGCACATAGTCCAGGCCGCTCGAAGGCGGCACATCACGCCCGTCGAGGAACGCGTGGACGAAGATGCGTTCGGCGCCGCGCGCCGCGGCCATACGTATCAGCGCGTAGAGGTGCTCCTCGTGACTGTGCACCCCGCCATCGGAGACCAGGCCCATGAAGTGGACGGCGCCTCCCGACGCGATGGCCGCATCGATCCCCTCGGCGAGCACCGCATTCTCCTCGATCGAGCCGTCGGCAATCGCAGAATCGATGCGCGTGAGCTCCTGGTAGACCACGCGACCGGCGCCCATATTGAGGTGGCCCACCTCGGAGTTACCCATCTGGCCCTCGGGCAGGCCGACGGCAAGACCACTGCACAGAAGCTCCGTGGAAGGGCACCCGGCGAACAGCGCATCGAGGTTCGGCGTGTGTGCGAGCGAGATCGCATTGCCGGGACCGGGCCCGGCGACACCGAACCCGTCCATGATGATGAGTGCGACCGGCGGTCGTTCGGCCACCTAGCACGCAGCCTTCACGATGTCGGCGAACGAACCGGCCTTGAGCGCCGCCCCGCCCACGAGGCCGCCGTCGATGTCGGGCTCGCCGAAGAACATCCTCGCATTCTCGGCCTTGACCGAACCGCCGTAGAGCACGCGCACGGCCATGGCCGCAGGCGGCCCGTACATCGCGCCGATGGTGGCGCGGATGGTGCGGCAGACGTCGTTGGCAGCCTCCGGGGTGGGCGTGCGCCCCGTGCCGATAGCCCAGATGGGCTCGTAGGCGACCACGAGCGCAGCAGCCTCGGCGGCGCTGAGGCCGGCAGCACCCTCCATGACCTGTGTGCGGACGAACGCCTCGGTCTCCAGCGCCTCGCGTGTGGCCAGGGTCTCGCCACAGCACATGATGGGCGTGAGCCCCGCGTCGTAGGCGGCGCGCACCTTGCGGCTCACGGTCTCGTTCGTCTCGCCGAAGAACTCGCGGCGCTCCGAGTGGCCGATGATCACGTAGTCGCAGCGCAGTTCGGTGAGCATGCGCGGGGCGATCGCGCCGGTGAACGCGCCCTCCGACTCCCAGTGCATGTCCTGTGCGCCGAGCTTGATGGAGAGCTTGTCGAGCTCGATCAGCGTGGAGACGGCCCTGAGGCCTGTGAAGGGCGGGCAGACGGCCACTTCAACCTCGTCCCACACCTCGCGGACGAGATCGGCCAGGTCCGAAACGAGCACGACCCCCTCGCCCGAGGTCGTGTACATCTTCCAGTTGCCGGCGACGAGCATGCGGCGATCCATGGCGACTCCCTACTTGTCCAGGAGAGCGTCGACGCCGGGCAGCGCCGAACCCTCGAGCAGCTTCATCGACGCGCCGCCTCCGGTGGAGACGAACGTCACGCGATCCTCGAGATCGAACTTCTTGAGCGCGGCCACCGAATCGCCGCCGCCGATGATGGACGCCGCTCGGTTGTTGCGTCCCACCGCGATGGCGATCTCCCTGGTTCCGGCCTCGAACGGCGTCATCTCGAACACGCCCATCGGCCCGTTCCAGAAGATCGTCCTCGCAGCCGCGACCTCACCCTTGAAGAGCTCGATCGTGCTCGGACCGATGTCGAGTCCCATCATCCCCGCCGGGATCTCCTCCCGGCCGACGATCCGCGTCTCGGCGTCCTCGGCGATCTCAGATGCCACCACAAAGTCGGTTGGGAGCACGAGGTCGATGCCGTGACCCTTCGCCTTCTCGAGCATCTGTTTGGCAGGCTCGACCCAGTCGGTCTCCACGATCGAGTCGCCCACCTCAAGGCCCTTGGCAACGAGGAACGTGAATGCCATGCCACCGCCGATGAGCACGGTGTCGCAGCAGTCGAGCAGTTTGTCGATCACGCCGAACTTGTCGCTCACCTTGCTGCCGCCAAGGATGCCCACGAACGGCCGGTCGGGGTCGGTGAGCATGCCGGTGAGCGTCTTCACCTCGCGCTCGAGGAGCATGCCGGCGTACGCCGGCAGGTACGCAGCCACGCCCGCGGTGGACGCATGTGCACGATGGGCGGCGCCGAAGGCATCGTTCACGAAGACGTCCGCGAGCCCGGCGAGTCTCCGGGCGAACTCGGGGTCGTTCGTCTTCTCACCCGCGTCGAAGCGGACGTTCTCGAGCATCAGGATCTCGCCGTCGATCATACGGCCCACGGCTTCGGCGGCCTCGGCGCCCACGATGTCAGGAGAGAACGCGACGTTGCGCCCGATCATGCGCTGAAGCACCCGGCGCACCGGCTTGAGCGAGTACTGCGGATCGGGCTCGCCGTTCGGACGGCCGAGATGCGACATGAGGATGACTCGGGCGCCGTGGTCGATCAGGTAGCGGATCGTCGGCAGAGCCGCACGGATGCGCGTGTCGTCGGTGACGGCGCCTTCGGCGAGCGGCACGTTGAAGTCCACGCGCACCAGCACGCGCTTTCCGCGCACGTCCACGTCCTTCACGGTCTTCTTCGCGAACATAGGGCCTCCCGGCTCGACTGCGAACCCAGCTTTTCGAGAAGCGAGGCGCCCCTGTCGCCAGGGACGCCTCGCGTGCGGTGGATCGCGCTACCCGATGATCTTGATGAGGTCCTTCACGCGGTTGCTGTAGCCCCACTCGTTGTCGTACCACGACACGCACTTCACGAACGTGCCGCTTCCGCCCATGACCATCGTCTGCAGCGAGTCGAAGACCGAGCTCGCGGGATTGCCCACGACGTCGATCGACACGATCGGGTCGGTGCAGTACTCGAGGAAGCCCTTCATCGGCCCGTCAGCGGCAGCCTTCATCGCGGCGTTGATGTCGTCCTTGGTCACCACGGTCTCGAGCTCGGCCACCAGGTCCACCACCGAACCGTCCGGCGTGGGAACGCGCATCGACATGCCGTCGAGCTTGCCCTTCACACCGGGCAGTACGAGGCCGATCGCCTTGGCGGCGCCGGTTGACGTGGGGATGATCGACATCGCGGCGGCGCGAGCCCGCCGCAGGTCCTTGTGCGGCAGATCGAGGATGTTCTGATCGTTGGTGTAGCTGTGGATCGTGTTCATGAAGCCGTACTTGATGCCGAAGCTGTCATGCAGCACCTTGGCGAACGGCGCGAGGCAGTTGGTGGTGCACGACGCGTTGGAGATGATGTGGTGCTTCTCGGGATCGTAGTCGCCGTCGTTCACGCCGAGGACGATCGTGATGTCCTCGTTCTTGGCCGGCGCAGAGATGATGACCTTCTTCGCCCCCGCATCCCGGTGTGCCTGCGCCTTCGTGGCGTCGGTGAAGAAGCCGGTGGACTCCACGACGAGATCGACACCCAGGTCGCTCCACGGCAGGAGCGCCGGATCGCGCTGTGCGAGCACCTTGACCTCGCGACCATCGACCGTGAACGAACCCTCACCCGCGACGACGTCGTGCGGGAAGACCTTGTGCACCGAGTCGTACTTCAGCAGATGAGCGAGCGTGGCTGCGTCGGTGAGGTCGTTGACGGCCACGACCTCGATGTCCGGATCGCTCTGACACGCACGGAACACAAGACGGCCGATGCGCCCGAACCCGTTGATACCTACGCGAATCGTCACTTGGTACCCTCCTCGATCACGTCGCTGACTTGGTCTCGCCCATGGAGACGCCTGCCCCCAGAGCATCGTAACTGAAACGCACGGACAGGAGCAGGCCGCACGACCCGCACCTACGTCTGTACCTACCCGTCTTCGGCGAGTTCCTCCAGGCGACGCACGCGGTGGTAGACCGCAGATTTGGACAGTGGCGGATCGGCAAGCTCCCCCAGCTCCCGCAGACTCACGTCCGGGTTCTCGAGCCGAAGGTGCGCGATCTCACGGAGCGCCGGCGGCAACGACTCCAGACCGCGCTGCCGCTCGAGCGTGCGCACGGCGGCCACCTGCTCGGCCGCGGCGGTGGCCGTCTTCTGGATGTTCGCGGTCTCGGCGTTCACGAGCCGGTTCACGTCGTTGCGCATCTCTTTGAGGATTCGCACGTCTTCCGTGCGCAGCAGGGCCCGGTGCGCGCCCACCAACGCGAGGAAGGTGACGATGGGCTCGGCGCCCTTGAGGTACACCGCGTAGGTGCCCCGGCGGCTGGTGACACGAGCGCCGATCTCGAAGCGCTCCATTAGTGTGACGAGATCGTTGGCGATCGGCTCCGACTCGGCGGTGAGCTCGAAGTGGAAGTCCCCGTGCGGGTCGGCCACGAAGCCGCCGCCGAGGAACATGCCACGCAGATACGCGACCGCGCAGCAGTCCTTCTTCACGAGCCATCCGGGCACCGAGTACAGCGGCGAGTGGTCCTCATCGAGGATGCCGAGATCGGTGAGCGCACCCTGCAGCCTAGGCTGATCCACGACGGTGATGAGGTAGTTGTTCGACTTGTGGAGCACCGAACGGCGCACCGTGAGCTCGGTGGTGAGGTCGAAGACCGAGCGCAGCAGCTTGATCACCTTGCGCGCCACCGGTGCGGTCTCCGTGGCGATCTCCAGACGCATCCGTCCGCCGCCCGTGTAGTGGAGCGTACCTTCCACGCGCACAAGAGCCGAGAGTTCGGCGCGCGCGCAACAGGGCTTCGCCTCGACGCGCGCGAGCTCCTCTTTGACCTCGGCCGTGAACGACATCACAGCACCTCCGCGATGGCGACGATGAGGCGATCGGAGTCGTGACGCATCGGGTCGTGCGGGTCGGCCAGGTCGGCCGTGTAGGCGCGGATGCCGTGCGCCTCGATCCGGCGAAGCACCTCGGGGCCGCCGCTGACGTGCGCGTCGCCGTCAGCGATGATCGATGAGTCCACGAGCGCGACGTCAATCGCACCGCCGAGTCCGTGCCGCACGAGGGCGTCCACGTGGTCGGCTGCGTCCATCCCGCTCGTCTCGCCGCGCAGGTTGCCGACGTTGCACACGTAGACCACCGTGGCGCGACTCTCGGCGACCGCAGCGATCATGCCGTCCACCAGGAAGTTGGGGATCACGCTGGTGAACAGGCTGCCCGGCCCTATGACGATCAGGTCGGCGGCACGCAACGCCTCGAGCGCAGGCGGATATGCGGGCACGACCGCCGGCTCGATGCAGACCGTGGTGACCGGGCCGTCACTCTCGGCGAGCTTCGCCTGGCCGATCACGAGCCGCCCGGCAGCGTCCCGGCCGGAAAGCACCACGTCGGCGAGCGTCGAGGGCAGCACACGCCCGCGCGCCTCGAGCAGGCGGCCCGCCTCGTCCACGGCCTCTGCGAAACCCCCCTCGAGATCGGCGAGTGCGGCGATGATGAGGTTGCCGAGCGCGTGGCCCGCAAGCCCCTCCCCTTCGGCGAATCGGTACTGGAAGACCCGAGCGAGCTGGTTGCCGGGCGCGGCGAGCGCCACCAGACAGTTGCGTATGTCGCCCGGCGGCAGCATGCCCAGCTCGCGGCGCAGGTGGCCCGAGCTTCCGCCGTCGTCGGCGACCGTGACCACTGCCGTGGTATCGAAGCCGCCGCGCAGGAGACAGCCGAGCACCAGCGGCAGCCCTGTGCCCCCGCCTATGGCGACCGCCGAGCGCGCGCTCACGAGCGGGTCCTGTCCTTGACGATGTCGCGGTGGTTCACCGAGACCGGGTAGCCGAGCGACCGAACGAAGTCAGCCGTCCGCTCGGCCAGCACCACGCTGCGGTGCTGGCCGCCCGTACAGCCGAGCGCGATGTTGAGCTGCGTCTTGCCCTCGGCAAGGTAGTTCGGGAGCAGCAGCTCAAGAAGCGCGAACCACCGCTCGAGGAAGACGCCCGTCTCTTCCTTACCGAGCACGAACATGCGCACCGATCGCTCAAGGCCGGTCTTAGTGCGCAGCCGCTCCATGTAGAACGGATTGGGCAGGAAGCGCACGTCCATCACGATGTCTGCGTCGATGGGCACGCCGTACTTGAAGCCGAACGACGACACGGTGATCGTGAGGCGTGCGCCCGCCGACTCATCCGAGACGAACTTGTCGCGGATGAGCGCCCGCAGCTCCTGCGGCCTGAGCGCGCTCGTGTCGATGATGAGGTCCGCGCGTTCGCGGATGCCTTCGACGATGGCCCGCTCCGCTGCTATGCCGTCCGCAACCGCACCCACGTCCGAGAGCGGGTGGCGCCGGCGGGTCTCCTTGAATCGGCGGACCAGCGCCCGGTCGTCAGCGGTGAGGAACAGGGTGCGGAAGGGGTGCCCGACGGCCTCGAGGTGGTCGAGCTCGTCCTCGAGTTCCTTGAAGAACTCGCCGCCCCGTACGTCGCAGACCACCGCGATGCGCCGGATGCGACTGCCCGGGAGCGTGGTGAGCGATACGAGTTGCCGGATGAGGGCGGGCGGCAGGTTGTCGATGCAGAAGTAGCCGAGGTCCTCGAAGGTGTGGATAGCCTCGCTTCGGCCTGCCCCGGACATGCCGGTTATCAGGACGAGGTCGCCGCCTTCGGCCCCGTTCGTCTCGTCGATGCCGGTCTCCTCGGTCATCGCAGAGTCCTAGTCGTCTTTGCTGGTGAGCGCGCCGCCGATGGAGCTCACGATCGAGATGATGATCGCCGCGAGGACCGTCTGGATGAAGCCGGTGGTGTGCACGCCGTCGACGACCGCCGCGACCAGATAGAGCATCCCGGCGTTGATCACCAGCGCGAACAGGCCGAGCGTGAGAAAGGTCACCGGAAGCGTGAGGAAGCTCACAATCGGCTTCACGATGGCGTTCACCACCGCGAACACGAGCGCTGCGACGACCGCCGCCGGCCAGAACGAGTCGACCTCCAAGAGCCAGCCGCCCGACAGGTACGCGACGCCGAAGATCGCCGCCGCCGAGATGACCATACGAAGAAGGAACTTCACGGGTGACGCTCCTTTCATGATGTCCTACCAGCGGACTCAGTATAGCAGCGGACCGTGACAGCGAATCCCTCGCGATGGCCGTCACCCGACCGCCGCGTCCTCCCCCGCAAGCCGGAGCAGCCGGGTCCCGACGAGGATGAACCACACGACGAACGGGATGAGCGAGCCCAGGGCGAAGAGCAGGCCGACAGTACCGAACGTGACGGGGACGAGCATCATCGCGCCCTGAAGGATGCCGGCGATGGCGGTGCCCCGCGAGAACACGTCGCTCCGGAGCATGCCGAACCCCACGAGGATACCGGCAACACCCATCACGAGGTAATGCACCAGGAAGCCGGTGCCCTGGAAGCCTGCGAGGACGGCCTGCATTGCCGTGACGACACCGGTGGCCGAGCCGTCGGCAGCGTAGTGCCCGGCGAGCACGAGCGCGGTCGCCGCAGGGTTGACCGCGAAGTAGAGCGTGATGGCCATGAGCGCGAACACCGTGCCGAGTGCCATCAGCGATGGCTGCGCACGGCGGAGCGCCGCATAAAGCGCAACGTACACGACCGCGAGCAGCACGTAGTCGAAGAGCATAAGCCCGTCGAGCTTCACGAAGGTGAGCACCGGCGCGGTCTGCGCCATCTCGAGGATGTGTGTGGCCGCAGCGGCCGTTGGCGCGAAGTCGGGCGGTGGCCAGAGGACACCGGCGACGATCTGGAACAGCGTGATCGCCACGGTCGCCAGCGCGGCGACGGCGCCGGCACGGTACAACATCGAGAGTGTCCCCTCCTGTGCGAGCGTGCGTGCTGGACGCGCGGATCCGGTCACTCAGGCCTCCTCGAGAGTTGTGACTTTGCTGCCGAGGCACAGTGTAGCCGAGGCCTCGATCGCCGACAGAGCACCGCACGCACCTACAGCGTTCGTACCGAAACCCCCAGCAGCTCCACTGCCTCGCGCACACTCGACGCCCCCACCTGATCGCGACACGCCAGGGCGACTCGAGCGCATGCATTCGCATCAGAAGCCGCGTCGTGGTGGTCGAGATCGATGCCACAGTGCGCGCACAGCGTGGGCAGCCTGTGGTTCGGCAGCAGCGGATAGGCCCGCCGCGCCATCGCACACGAGCACACGTACCGGACCTCCGGCGTGGGTATCCGATGGCGCACGAGCGAGGCGCGCAGCACCGAAACATCGAACGGCGCCGAGTGAGCGATAACATGACGCCCCTCGAGGTACGGCCGGATCTGCTCGTACAGCTCGCCGAAGCTCGGCGCGTCCTCCGTCTGCTCCGGGGTGATGCCGTGGATCCAGATGTTGCGCCCGTCGTAGTGATTTCCCGGCGGACGGATGAGCCAGGAGTCACGGCCGGTCACCGCGCCATCCTCGATCACCACCACCGCAAGCGCGCATGCCGAGTCGCGCTCGGCCGTAGCCGTCTCGAAATCCAGTGCCACCCACGCGTCGCTCTCCGGCCGGGTCACTCCCCTACCCCCGGAGATCCATCACGTCCGGCCTTCACGGCTTCCACCACCGCTTCGGCGGCCACCCTGCCCACGCCGGGCACACTGGCGATCTCCTCTACGCTCGCAGCCCGCAACCTCTTGAGCGAGCCGAACCGCGCCAGGATCGCCTTCTTGCGCTTGGGGCCGATGCCGGGCACGTCGTCGAGCACCGAGGCGCTCATCGCGCGACCGCGCAGCTCGCGGTGGTACTCGATCGCGAACCGGTGCGCCTCATCGCGAACGCGCTTCACGAGGTAGAGCGACGGCGAGCCGCTCGGCAGCAGCACGGGCTCATCCAGCGCAGGCGTCCACAGCTCCTCCTCGCGCTTGGCGAGCGACGCGAGCGGGATGTGATCGAGACCGAGTTCCTCGAGCACCGCACGCACGGCGTTCAGCTGCGGCTTGCCGCCGTCGATGAGCAGCAGGTCGGGGCGCTTGGCGAAACGTGTGTCCGCCTCGCGGGCGAAGCGGCGCCGGAGCACCTCGGCGAGCATCGCGACGTCGTTGCTCTCCTCGGCGGGCATGCGCACCTTGAAGCGGCGGTAGGCCGCCTTGTCGGCGCGACCACCGGTGAACACCACCATCGAGCCCACCGAGGAGCGGCCGTGGAGGGTCGAGATGTCGTAGCACTCGATCCTCAGCGGCGGCGCGGGCAGCGAGAGCGCGCTCTCGAGCTCGAGCAGCGCGCGGTTGAGGCGCTCCTCGTCGTAGCGGGTGCGGTTCTTGTAGCGCGCAAGCGAGTGTCGCGCGTTGGTGGTGGCGAGTTCGGCGAGACCGCGTTTGTCGCCGCGCTGCGGCACGACGAGGTGCACGAGGGCGCCGCGCAGCGAAGCGAGCCACGCCTCCACCGCCTCGGCGCTCTCGGGCAGACCCGGCAGCACCACTTCCCGTGGCACGTGCGAGGCGGTGCCGTAGTAACGCAACAGGAAGCCCTCGATCAGCTCCGCCTCGCCCACGTCGAGCCCCTTGTCGAGCGTGAACTCGTTGCTGCCCACGATGCGGCCCTCGCGCACCTGCAGGACGTGCACGCCGGCGATCGTCTCCTCACGCTCGATGCCGATCACGTCGAGGTCCAGCGGTCGGTCGGAGACCACCCGCTGGCGCTCGAGCACCGCGCGCACGGCGGCGAGCGAGTTCCGGAGCCGCGCGGCACGTTCGTAATCGAGGTCGGCGGCGGCCTCACGCATGCGCCGCTCGAGCTCCCCGGCGACCGCGCCCTGCCTGCCCTCGAGGAACGTCGCAACCTGCTCCACGCGCTCGCGGTAGGCCTCGGGAGTGATCGCGCCGACGCACGGACCGGGCCCCTTGCCCACGTGGTAGTCGAAACACGGCTTGCCGGCGGGCTGGCCGCCTCTGGCGGTCACGCGCTTCCACTCGGCGCACGTAGCGCGGCAGATCGGGTACACGCGTCGAACGACCTCGATGGTCTCGCGCGCCGCACGCGCGTCGGTGTACGGGCCGAAGTAGCGCGTTCCGGACCGATGCCTCTCGCGCGTGTACTTGATCGCCGGGAACGGGTCGTCCACCGTGAGCCCGATGAACGGGAACGTCTTGTCGTCCTTGAAATCCACGTTGTACGGCGGCCGGATCTCCTTGATGAGGTTCGCCTCGAGGATGAGGCTCTCCATCTCCGTGCCGGTCACCACGTAGTCGAAAGAGTCCACGCGCTCCATCAGCCGAGGGACCATCGCGCGATCGTCGTGCAGCCCGACGTACTGACGCATCCGCTTGCGCAGACACTTCGCCTTGCCGACGTAGAGGACCTCGTCGCCCTGCTTCCACAGGTAGACGCCCGGCGAGTCCGGGACGTGCCGCATCTGCTCGCTGATGTCGGGGGCGGGGGTCACGCCGGAACCGCCTCGGCAAGCACCTGCGCGAGCATGCGTGCCACCCGGTTGGACGGGTTCACACTCGGACTCCACTCGCCTCCGTAGCGCGAGAAGCGATCCACCTCGAGGCCCTGCGAGTAGAACGTGCCCGCCGTGAGATCCACCAGGTACACCGAGTTCTTCTCCCCCGTGTTCGCACGCAGGTTGCGCTTCTCGGTGGCCACCGCGATCATCTCACCGCTCGCCGGTCGCGCCGTCACGCCCACGGTCACGCTGTTGGGCACGCGATACCGAAGCGGACGCGGGACCCTCATGTGCCCTTCGCCCTCGGCCCGGTTGCGCTGGTGCTGCTCCTCGAACTCGCGCGCATTCGACGCGAAGCCGTCATCGAGGTCGTGCAGGAAGATGAAGTCGGTATACGGCAGGAAGATGCCGACGCTGTGACCGCGCTTGGCGGCAAGCGTGCTGCCGTCGGCGCGCACCGACAGTGCGTATCCCTCATCGGCAAGCAGCAGACCGAGCCGCTCGATCGCCTCGCGTGCATCCATCCGTGGCCCTACCCCTCACCCGGCGCCACGCTCGCGCCGCGGCCCTCGAGCACCGGCCTCAGGAACCGCCCGGTGTGCGACTTCGGTTCGGCGGCGACGTCCTCCGGCGAGCCCGCCACCACGATCGAACCGCCGCGGTCGCCGCCCTCAGGGCCGAGGTCGACGATCCAGTCGGCGCTCTTGATCACGTCGAGGTTGTGCTCGATCACGAGCACCGTGTTCCCCGCGTCCACGAGCCGCTGCAGCACGTCGAGCAGCTGCCGCACGTCGTCGAAGTGGAGGCCCGTGGTGGGCTCGTCGAGGATGTAGAAGGTCTTCCCGGTCGACACGCGCTGCAGCTCGCTCGCGAGTTTCACGCGCTGCGCCTCGCCGCCGGAGAGCGTCGTGGCGGGCTGGCCGAGACGCACGTAACCCAGGCCGACGTCGAAGAGCGTCTGGAACTTGCGGCGGATCCTCGGGATGTTCTCGAAGAAGCGCAGCGCCTCCTCCACCGACATGTCGAGGATCTCGGCAACGTTCCTGCCCTTGTATGTCACCTGCAGCGTCTCGCGGTTGTACCGCGCTCCCTTGCAGGTCTCGCACGGGACGTACACGTCGGGCAGGAAGTGCATCTCGATCTTGATCTGCCCGTCACCCTTGCACGCCTCGCACCGTCCGCCGCGCACGTTGAAGCTGAAACGCCCCGCCGAGTAGCCGCGCGCCTTCGCCTCCGTGGTGGACGAGAGCAGGTTGCGGATGTCGTCCCACACCCCGGTGTAGGTGGCGGGGTTCGAGCGCGGGGTGCGCCCGATCGGGCTCTGGTCGATCGTGATGACCTTGTCGATGCTGTTGAGCCCCTCGATGCGCTCGTGCTTCCCGGTGCGGTGGCGCGTGCGGTAGACCGCGTTGCTGAGCGCCGGGGCGAGCGTATCGGCCACCAGCGAGCTCTTGCCCGAGCCGCTCACGCCGGTGACCACGGTAAGGGTGCCGAGCGGGACGGACACGTCGATCCCGCGCAGGTTGTTCTCGCGAGCGCCGTACACGGTGAGCTCACCACGGTCTCGCTCGCGGCGCGCCTCCGGCATCGGGATCGACACCTCGCCGTTGAGGTACTTCCCGGTGAGCGACTCGGGGCAGGACATCATGTGCTCGGGTGTGCCGATGCAGACGATCTCACCGCCGTGTTCGCCCGCGCCCGGCCCCATGTCCACCACGTAGTCAGCCGCGCGGATCGTCTCCTCGTCGTGCTCGACGACGATCACCGTGTTGCCGAGCTCACGAAGCCGCTCCAGCGTGCCGATGAGCCGCGCATTGTCGCGCTGGTGCAGTCCGATCGAGGGTTCGTCGAGGATGTACAGCACGCCCACCAGCCCGCTGCCGATCTGCGTGGCCAGGCGGATGCGCTGCGCCTCGCCTCCGGAAAGCGTGGCGGTGGCCCGCTCGAGGGTGAGGTAGTCGAGGCCCACGTCCACCAGGAACTCCAGACGCGCGACGATCTCCTTGATGATGCGGCCCGCGATCACGCGCTCGCGCTCGGTGAGCAACTGGGCGGCACGGAAGAACTCGAGCGAGGCAGCCGCGGACATGCCGGTGACCTCATGGATGTTCCTGTCGCCCACGGTGACCGCGAGGATCTCGGGCTTGAGGCGCGCGCCGCCACACGTCGCACACGGGATCACCGCCATGTACTCCTCGAGCTTCTCCTTGCTGCCTTCGGATTCCGTCTCCGAGTGCCGACGCATGACGCTCGCAAGTGCCCCTTCGTACTGCGTGTACCAGTACGTCTCGCGCCCGTCGCGCGTGATGTAGTCGAGCCGGATCTTCTCGTCGCCGAGCCCGTGCAGCAGCTTGTGGCGTGCCTTGGCCGGCAGCTCCTCCCACGGCACGTCGATCGAGACGCCGATGTGCTTGGCTGCGGCCTCCACCAGCTGCGGGTAGTAGTTGAGGTTGCCCGAATATGGCTTGATGGCGCCTTCGGCGATCGTCAGCGAGTGGTCGGGCACGACAAGCTCGGGATCCGCTTCGAGCCTGCTGCCGAGGCCGAGGCACTCCGGGCACGCGCCATACGGCGCGTTGAAGGAGAAGTCGCGTGGCTGCAGCTCGTCCATCGAAAAGCCATGCTCGGGGCAGGCCAACGCTTGCGAGAAGGCGATCTCCTCGCCATCGGTCACCGCCACGGTGAGCGTCCCGTTCGCAAGCTTGAGCGCCATCTCCACGCTCTCGGCCAGGCGCAGCCGGATGGAGTCCTTCATCACCAGGCGGTCGAGGACCACGTCGATGGTGTGCTTGAACTTCTTGTCGAGAGCGATCTCCTCTTCGAGCGTGCGCACCTCGCCGTCCACGCGCACGCGCGTGAAACCCTCGGCCTTGAGGTCGTCCAGCAACTTCGCGAACTCGCCCTTGCGCCCCACGACCACGGGTGCGAGTACCTGGAACTTCGTGCCTTCGGGCAGCGCCATGACCGCATCGACGATCTGGTCGGGCGTCTGCCGCTCGATCGTGCGGCCGCAGACCGGGCAGTGCGGGATGCCCACCCGCGCGAACAGCAGACGCAGGTAGTCGTAGATCTCGGTCACGGTGCCCACCGTCGAGCGGGGGTTCTTGCTCGTGGTCTTCTGGTCGATCGAGACCGCCGGCGAGAGGCCCTCGATGTGATCCACGTCCGGCTTGTCCATCTGGCCGAGGAACTGCCGCGCGTACGCCGAGAGCGACTCGACGTACCGGCGCTGACCCTCGGCGTAGATGGTGTCGAACGCCAGGCTCGACTTGCCCGAGCCGGACAGTCCCGTGATGACCACGAGCCGGTCGCGCGGGATCTCCAGATCGATGTTCTTGAGGTTGTGCTCGCGTGCGCCGCGGATCGATATGCGGTCGAGTGACATCGGGGGGTGGACCTTCCGTGCGGGAGACAGGGCGGTTTGGCTGCAACATCTCATTGTACGCCGCGCGAAAAGCGAACGCACGTTCGCACTCCCGGCGCGCGCCCGATACGCCACCCAACCTTCACCCCCGCGACACGAACCAGAAACAACCTCCCTTCAGTCTGTGAATCACGAAGGGGCGTGGCGACAGGGATCGTGCCCGGGGCCGGATCGGAAGAAGGAAGGTGGCACATGGACGTACAGGTAGCGTTGGACACCGTATGGGTGCTCCTCGCAGGCATGCTGGTGTTCTTCATGAACCTCGGCTTCGCGCTGGTGGAGTCGGGTTTCGCACGTGCGAAGAACACCGTCAACATCATCTCCAAGAACTTCATCGTGTTCGCGGTCTCTACGATCGCGTTCCTGGTGGTCGGTTGGGGACTGATGTACGGCGACGGCAACGCCTTCATCGGGCTGAAGGGCCTGTTCATGGTGGGCGGTGCTGATAACAGCCCGGCTGTGGGCGACGCCTACTCGGGCGTGTACTCGGCCATGGGTTGGGCCGGCGTGCCGCTCATGGCGAAGTTCTTCTTCCAGCTGGTGTTCGCCGGCACAGCCGCCACGATCGTCTCCGGCGCGGTGGCCGAGCGCATCAAGTACCTCTCGTTCATCGTGTTCTCGTTCCTGCTGGTGGCGTTCGTGTATCCCACCGTCGGCCACTGGATCTGGGGCGGCGGCTGGCTCGCCGAGCTCGGCTTCTGGGACTTCGCCGGCTCCACGGTGGTGCACTCGGTCGGCGCCTGGGCGGCGCTGGCAGGCATCCTGGTGCTCGGACCGCGCATCGGCAAGTACGGCAAGAACGGTAAGGTCAACGCGATCCCCGGCCACAACATGACCTCGGCCATGACCGGCGCGCTCGTGCTGTGGCTCGGCTGGTTCGGCTTCAACCCGGGCAGCACCATGGCCGCCGAGCCGATGTCCATCTCGCACATCATCGTCACCACCAACCTCGCGGCGGCCGCAGGGGCTATCGTCGCGACCGCGGTGGCCTGGAAGGTGCTCGGCAAGCCGGACATCGGTATGACGATCAACGGCATGCTCGGCGGACTTGTTGGTGTCACGGCGAGCTGCGCGTTCGTGAGCATGGGAAGCGCGCTCGTGATCGGCGCCATCGCCGGCGGTATGGTGGTCTTCGGCGTGCTGCTGCTCGACAAGCTCAAGCTCGACGACCCGGTGGGCGCGCTCGCGGTCCACGGAATGGGCGGCATCTTCGGCACGCTCGCGGTCGGTCTCTTCGCGCAGGACAAGTTCTCCCCCGGAACCACCGGTGACGGCCTGTTCTTCGGCGGCGGCTTCGGGCTGCTCGGCAGCCAGGCGGTCGGCGTGGTGGCCGTGGGGGCGTTCGTGTTCGCCATCTCGATGGTGGCATGGCTCGCCATCAAGGCCACGATGGGTGTGCGCGTGACCGAGGACGAGGAGCTCGAGGGCCTCGATATCGGCGAGCATGGCAACCGGGCATACCCCGACTTCGTCCAGACCGAGACCGTGGCATAACGCTGCGAAAGGAGACCGCTGTGAAGAAGATCGAAGCCGTCATCAAGCCGCACAAGCTCGATGCCGTTAAGGAGGCGCTGCACGAACTCGGCGTGGCCGGGCTCACCGCCTACGAGGTGAAGGGATTCGGCCGCCAGAAGGGGCACACGGAGATCTACCGTGGCGCCGAGTACACCGTGGACTTCGTGCCAAAGGTGAAGATCGAGGTCATCGTGGAGGACGCGCTCGCCCCGAAGGTGGAGGACGCCATCGTGGAAGCCGCACGCAGCGGCAAGATCGGTGACGGAAAAGTGTTCACCTACGACTGTGAGGGTGCCGTGCGGATCCGGACGGGCGAACGCGGCCCGGACGCGCTCTAGAGGAACCGCCGTGACCGCGAGCGGGCCGCTCGGAGAGTACCTGGCGCATCGGACGCGACTCATCGCGGACGCGGCGCCGGGGCTTCCCGCGGCCCGCTCGCTTGCCTCACTCACCGACGAGGCCATCCGCGCGTGCGTGCAGGAGGCCTCACAGGCCGTCCGGATCCCGTTCGCACTGCTCGCGCTCGGTGGCTACGGTGCCGGCAGGTTGCTTCCGCACTCGGACATCGACCTGCTCATCATCTCTCGCGGCACCTCCGCCGAGCTCGACCCGCTCATCCGATCGGTGCTCTACCCGCTCTGGGACGCCGGACTCACCGTCGGGCACCAGGTGCGCTCGCCGAAGGCGCAGATCGCAGCACTCGGCGAAGACATGCGCAACGCCACGGGCTTCCTCACCGCACGACCCCTGGCGGGCGACATCTCACTCGCCGAGCGGGTGATGACCGAGGCGTTTACGCGGATGCGCCGCGACGCACGCTCACTCAGGGCTGCGATCCTCGGGCGGGACCGGCCCGGCTCGCCGTACATGCTCGAGCCCGACCTCAAGGACGGCGCCGGCGGCCAGCGGGACATCGACGAACTCGTATGGCACGCGGCGCTGAGCGCGGATCGACCCACCGACACCACCGAGCCGCTGTGGCACGCGCGGCTGCTCTCTGCCGACGAGGCGGAGCGCGTCGACGCTTCGCTCGAGACCCTCACTGCGGCGCGATGGATCCTGCACGCGGCCAACGGTCGCGGAACGAACCTGCTCACGCTCGATGATGCGGATCTCCCCGGCCTCGACGCCGACGCGGTGCAGCGGGCTCTCGCCAACACACATCACACACTCCTCGCCGTTCGGGAACGCCTGAACAGACACCGCCCACAGCGAGCCGAACGCTTCTCCCTCGCGGACCTGCGCGCCCTCGCCTCCGGCGGCTCGAGTGCGCTTGCCGACGCCGAGATCGCTGCCCATACCGGCGCGCTCGACGCGGCCGTTCCGGGATTCGCGCCCCTGATGACGCTCCGCCGCCCGGCGCTATCCCATCGGTTCACGGTGGGGGCGCACTCGCTGCGCGCCGTACAGGAGGCGGCGGCAGAACTCGACAATCCCGCCACCGGCGACCTGGAACCGGCGCTGCGTGACGCCACGCTGGTGGCGGCCCTCACGCACGACATCGGCAAACGCGAGTCGAGCGCGGGCCACGCCGCGCGTGGAGCGGTCGCCGCCCAACGCTCCGCCCTTGCGCTCGGCCTGGACACCCAAGCCGCGGCGATCGTCCGCACGCTCGTGGCCGAGCATCTCACGCTCTCGGACCTGGCCGCACACGCGGACCCCTCCGACGAGGACGCCGTGCTCGAGGCTGCAGCGCGCCTGGGCGAGGAGAGGATCGTAGCGCTGCTCTTCGCGCTCACGGTCGCCGACATGCGCGCGACCGGACCTGATGTATGGACCGCCTGGCGCGCGGCGCTCGTGGCGGATCTCGCATCGCGGCTCGAGAGCGCACTGTCTCCGGACATCGATGGCGCCGGGATCGTTCAAGCCGCCGAGGCGACCCGGGCCGGCGCGATCAGGGCAGCCGCTTCGGCTGGTGCATCGCGTACGGTGCTGGCATTCCTCGAGCAGGCGCCGCTACGTTACCTCGCCCGCCGCTCGGCCGCCGACGTGTTGCGCGACGCGCGTCTGGTGCAGTCGATCGCCGGACCCGGCGCACCGGGGCGCTTCGGGATCGGGGTGCGCGGCGGTCCCGCCGAGGGGACCTGGCTGGTGGATGTGGTCACCCGCGACCGCCCGGGTCTCTTCGCCACAGTGAGCGGGACCTTCGCGCTCACGGGCATCGACGTATTGGCCGCCGAGGCGTTCACCGCACGCAACGGCGTCGCGCTCGACACCTTCGCGGTCACCTCGGCCACGCGCGCGGCCATCGATACGAACGTGCTGAGCCGCTTCGAACGCATGCTCGGCGGTGCGCTCACCGACCGGATCGATCTCGAGGTGCGCCTGGCGGAGCGACGGCTCCACTACCCGACGCGGTCGATAACGGCCGAGACGCGCGTGGAGATCGGGCCGCGCACCTCGTTCAGCACGCGTGTGCGCGTGCGGACGGACGACCGGATGGGACTGCTGCATGACCTCGCGCGGGTGATCGACGCGTTCGGCCTGGACATCCGTCGCGCCACCATCACCACGCTCGCAGGCGTGGCCGACGACACGTTCGAAGTCACTGACGCCGAAGGCGGAGCCCCGCAGCCGGAGATGCTCTGCGATCACCTCGTACGCGGACTCGAAGCGGCCGCGCGAGAATAGCGCGTCGGTGCTCCGTGGCGCCCGGCTACTTCTTCTCCTGCACGGTGAGGGTCCACAGCACCGCTGTACTGCTCGACTTGACCATGAACGTGTGGGTGCCGGCCGGAACGTCGAGAACGGTCTCATACGGGGACGAACCCGGCGCCGACACGGCGAAGGAGCGCATCTTCCAGTCGGTGTCACCGGGGCCCCAGGACCAGACGGCGAGCGGATAACCCTGCGTCCCATCGGCGGTGAAGAGCACGCGTTTGTCGCCTGCTCCCAACGTGATACCCGGACTCATCCACTCCAGCGCGCTGTCCTGATGCTCGAGCAGGGTCGTCCATTGCTGCTGCAGCACGATCGCGCCGATGTCGATGATCTTCGGCTTGACCGTCATCTGCGAGAGGTCAGCGATCTCCGGCGCAGACGGCGCGGGCGGCGGCTGCGTGGCCGTCCCACCGCCGTCGCCAGACGATGAGCCGTCGGAGGTGGTTCCCGCATCGGCGGCCGGAGCCTCCGCGATGACGAGCGCGATCGAAGCGCCAGGTTCGACCTCGGCACCCGGCAGCGGATCCTGGCTGAGAACCGTCCCCGCGGGCGTGACCGACTCCTCCACGACGGCCGTCGCGGTGGCGCCGATGACGAGGCCTGCGGCTTCGGCATCGGCCGTGGCCCGCTCGAGCGTCATCCCGCGAAGATCCGGGACCATGACCGTCTCGGCCTCGGCCACCTCGGTCTCCTCCTCGACGGCCGGCTCGTCCTCGCCTCGCGTCCCGAGATAGAAACCGACACCGGCTGCGAGCAGCAGCACGGCGATCACCGCGACCGCGAACCAGCGTCGCGGGACCGAGGACTTCGAAGCGGGCGGCTCACCCTCTGCGGGCTGCGGCGCCGCCTCGGCCACCGGCATCACCTGGGTCACATCCTGCTCGTCCACGTCTCCCCCTTACACGCCGGCCAGCAGATCCTTGACAACCTTGGGATCGGCGAGTGTGGTCAGGTCGCCGAAGGCCTCCATGTCGGTCTCTCCTGATGCGATCTTGCGCAGGATGCGCCGCATGATCTTACTGCTCCGCGTCTTGGGCAGGTCGCGAGCGAACTGGATGCGGTCGGGTTGGGCGATCGGCCCAATCATCTTGCGCACGTGCCCCTTGAGGATCGTCGCCAGGTCGTCCGAGGCGATCTGGCCGTCGCGCAGAACCACGTACGCGTGGATGCCTTCGCCCTTCACCGGGTGCGGGAAGCCCACGACCGCCGCCTCGGAGACCGCGTCGTGGCTTACGAGCGCGCTCTCGATCTCGGCGGTGCCCATGCGGTGGCCGCTCACGTTGATGACGTCGTCCACACGGCCGAGCAGCCAGAAGTCACCGTCGGCGTCCACGCGCGCGCCATCACCGGTGAAGTATCGTCCGGGAAACCGCCCGAAGTAGACCTCGCGCATCCGCGCGTTGTCGGTATCGCCCCAGGTCCCGCGCAACATGCCCGGCCACGGCTCCTTCACGGTAAGGTAGCCACCATCGCCCGGCTCGGCTCTCGAGCCGTCCTCGCGCACCACCTCGGCTACCACGCCGAAGAAGGGCCATGACGCCGACCCCGGCTTGAGGGGCGTGGCCCCGGGGAACGGCGTGATGAGGAAGCCGCCGGTCTCCGTCTGCCAGTACGTGTCCACGATGGGCAACTCGTTCCGGCCGATGGTGTCGTGGTACCACTCCCAGACCTCGGGATTGATGGGCTCGCCCACCGTGCCGAGGAGGCGGAGGCTCGTGAGATCGTAGCGC
Source organism: Actinobacteria bacterium UBA6100 (assembly GCA_002423585.1). Lineage (GTDB taxonomy): Bacteria > Actinomycetota > Coriobacteriia > Anaerosomatales > Anaerosomataceae > UBA6100. The sequence continues at coordinate 57,242 of DIWS01000013.1, read as the reverse complement.
TGCGGCCAGCCGGCGCCGTGACGCATGAGCGCGCGTATCACCGTGGGCGCCGTGTAGAAGACGTTCACGCGATACTTCTCGATCACGGCCCAGAAGCGCGCCGGGTCGGGGTACGTGGGCACACCCTCGAACATGAGCGAGGTGGCGCCGGCGGCGAGCGGCCCGTAGACGATGTAGCTGTGGCCGGTCACCCACCCGATGTCGGCGGTGCACCAGTAGACGTCCTCGTCGCGACAGTCCATCACCGTCTTGAACGTCAGCTGCGTGTAGAGCAGATAGCCGGCGGTGGTGTGGAGCACGCCCTTCGGCTTGCCGGTCGAGCCCGACGTGTACAGGATGAACAGCGGGTCCTCGGCGCCCATCGCCTCAGGCGGGCAGGGCTTCCGCACCTCGGGAGCCGTGACCTCCTGGTGCCACCAGGTGTCGCGCCCCGGCTCCATGTCCACGTCGCCACTCCCGCGCTTGACCACGATGCACGCCTCAACGCTCGGGCACTCGAAGAGCGCCTCGTCGGCGGCTGCCTTGAGCGCCACCTTGCGGCCACCGCGGATGCCCTCATCGGCCGTGACCAGAAGCTTCGCGCCGCAGTCCTGGATACGCTCGCGAAGCGCGCTCGCCGAGAAGCCCCCGAATATGACCGAGTGGATGGCGCCGATGCGCGCACAGGCGAGCATCGCCATCGGCAGCTCGGGAATCATCGGCAGGTAGATGGCCACGCGGTCGCCGCGCTCGATGCCCTTCTTCTTGAGCACGTTGGCGAACCGGCTGACCGCGTGGTGTAGTTGTTGGTAGGTGTAGGTGCGCGAACTTCCGTCGTCGCCCTCCCAGATGAGGGCAGCCTTGTTGCGGCGCCAGGTGTCGAGGTGGCGGTCGAGGCAGTTGGCCGAGACGTTGAGCTCACCATCTTCGAACCAGCGGAAGTCGAGGTCGTCGAAGCCACCACTGCTGACGACCGTGGGTTCCTTGAACCAGTCGATCTCGGCGCGAGCAGCGTCACCCCAGAAGCCGTCAGGATCCTCGATCGACCGGCGATACATCTTGGTGTACGTATCGCGGTCGGGGATCACGGCCTGCGCGGCGAACTCCTCCGGCGGAGGGATGACAGCGTTCGCGCCGCTCACGTGCTCGATGCTGGCTCTGCTCTCGTCAGTCATGTGACCCCCTTGTCGACGCCTCTCTAGCACCTATTCCCCTTGCCGTGCGGGACAGTCGTGTACGATACGTGTACTCACACCTGCGAGGGAGCGCTTGTGCCGTCTGCAGCACGCAAGTATGACGATCTCAGAAACCGGTTGAAGAACCTGGGAAGCGCTCTCGTAGGGTATTCGGGCGGCGTGGACTCCACGCTGCTCGCGTTCACCGCCCACGCGGTGCTCGGCGAGAAGTGCCTCGCCGTGCTCGCCGTCTCCGACGTGCATCCCGCCGCGGAGGTCGACGAGGCACGCGCCACCGCGCAGAATCTCGGCTTGCGGCTGCACGAGGCCGAGACCTACGAACTCACCGACCCGCGGTTCCAGGCGAATCCGGCCGACCGCTGCTACTACTGCAAAGCCGAGCTGTTCGCCCTGCTGCGTACGATCGCGACCGCACGTGGCATCAACTGGGTGCTCGATGGCACGAACGCCGATGACACGTCCGAACGTAGGCCCGGCCGCCGCGCGGCCGCCGAGTTCGGGATCGTGAGCCCTCTGCTCGAGGTGGGCCTGCACAAGAGCGAGATCCGGGTGCTCTCGGAGCAACTCGGCCTGCCCAACTGGGACAAGCCAGCCGGAGCCTGCCTGGCCACACGCTTCCCGTACGGCACGCCGATCACCGAACAGATGCTCGAACAGGTGGCGTCCGCCGAGGCCGCCGCCCGCGCACTCGGCCTCAGGCAGGTGCGCATCCGCGCGCACGGCGACGTGGCACGCATCGAGGTCGACCCGACCGAGATGGAGCGCGCGTTCTCTCTGCGGGAGCAGCTCGCCTCGGCGGTCAAGAACGCGGGCTTCGGCTTCGTGGCGCAGGACCTCGAAGGCTACCGGACCGGATCGTTCGATGGCGGGCTCGGCGACGGCGAGAGCTAGGGGACCGGACGCCAGCGCACCGCCCGATCCGGCGCAAGAGAGTCTGTCGGCCTGACGATGCCGGTGCCCCTTGGCCGGATGAGCGCCCAGGTCACCGCGATCCCGATGGCCACCGGGATCGCCACGAATTCCTGAGCGAAGGCGATCCAGCGAACGTCAATCCAGGACTCCGGCGCGAGCACGACGAACGCCAGGCACACCGCGGGGTATGCCGCCACCCCGAGCATGAGCCCCGTTGTGCTGCCTCCGCGCCGATCCACCGCGCAGGCCACCCCGCAGACCGCCGCGATGATCGGGGCCAGCGCGAGGAACCACACTGCTGCCACGGCCACGGATATCTGCCAGTCCTTCTGAAGGCGGAACAGATGCATGAGCAGATAGGGCCCCGCAGCCATCAGGCTCGCCGCCACCGTACCCGCAGCCGCCAGACACACCAGCACCAGAGCCGCTAGCCCGACGGTCGAACGCAGGCTCCTCATCGTGACCCCGCGATCCACGTGCACCCGCCTGCGACCGCGGGACCGCTCGAACGTCATGCCGACCACCCCCTTCGTCCAGCGACGATCGCCGAGCGTCACGAACGCGATCGCTATACCGAGGAGTTGCATCACCGCAAGGATCGACTGAAGTGCATCCGAGCCGCTGGCGAGCACGATGAACACCCACGCAGTGGGTACCGCCGCCATCGCCGGCCAGATCGCCCACGGCACCTCGGCCGACCGACCGATCGACCTCACGATCAGATGGAGCAAGGTGCCATAGGCGACCACCGCGACCGCGATGAGCGCGGTGAAGATCGGCACCCCGGCCCGCTCGGTGAAACCGAATGCGCTGGCCGAGACCTCCGCGATACCGATCCCGATCACGAACACCACCATGGCCAGCACCGAGGCGCACGTTGCCGCCCCCACCGCCCACACTGCCGTGCGCCAACCCTCCGAAACGCTCCGCCGCACCGTTGCCATCTCGCTCATGACGCCCCCCGTCCCGCGCCCCCCAGGCGCTTCCTTATGCCACGAGCTCCCTGAGCGCTGCCCGCACCGCCAGCGGCATCCGTTCGTTCAGGCGCGCGGGGTCCCCCATCGCACGCCCGAGGATCCGCGTGGTGAACGGCTGCGCCGTCTTCACGATGTCGATCTCGGGATAGAGCGCACGAGCCACGCCCTCCACGGTCGCGAGCGACTTGATGAGCAGTCCGTAACCACTCGGGATCTTGATCCCGTGTTCGCCGAGCAGCTTGAGGAACCCGAGGCCGAAGTGCGCGAAGTCGCGCGTTCCGTCCGCACGCGTGGTGCCGTCCAGCAACTCGCCCAGCCCCGCCCGCACTGGCTCGATGCGGTCCGCAGGCACATCGACGCCCAGCTTGGCCGAGTACGTGAGCGCCCGGTCGGGGTCGCGGTACACGAGCGCCGCCATCACCTGCGTGATGTTCATGCGCTCCTCGGGAGTCAGGTAGCCGACGATGCCGAAGTCCAGATACGCGATCGTGTTGTCGGGCGTGACGAACAGGTTCGCCGGATGCAGGTCGGCGTGGTAGCGCCCGTAGACGAACACCTGCCGCATGAAGGCGGTGGCGCCGTGCACGGCGAGTGCGAAGGTGTCGACTCCGGCGGCCTTGGCGGCCTCGATGTCGGTGAGCCTCCAGCCGCGCATGAACTCCATGGTGAGCACCTTCGCGGTACTGCGCGACCAGACGATGCGCGGCGCGACCACCTTCGGATCGTCTCGGAAGTCGTACAGGAACCGGTCCGCGTACCGCCCTTCCGTGCGCAGATCGAGCTCCCGCTCGACGGTCGTGCCGAACTCGTCGAGGAGCGCGACCGGGTCCACACGACGTCCGACGCGCGTGGCGCCGATGCGCGTCAGAAGCCTGCGCGCGACGACGATGTCGCCGCGGATCGATTCAGCGGCACCGGGTCGCACGACCTTCACGACCACGTCCGCACCGGCCGGCAACGTGTCCCCCCAGACCGGCCGGTACGGCATGGCCAACGTCGCCCGGTGCACCTGCGCGATGGAGGCGGATGCAAGGGGCTCGTTGTCGAAGCTCGCGAACAGCTCCTCGGGCGCTGCGCCGAACTCGGCTGCGATCACACGGCGGATCGCCTCGGCGGGAAGCGCCGGGACGGCGTCTTGCATGCTGCGCATCTCGGCCACGAACTCATCTGAGAACTCGTCGGGGCGCACCGAGATAAGCTGGCCGAGCTTGATGAACGCAGGACCGAGCTCTTCGAACGCCCGGCGCAGCGCCCGTGCCCAGGCAGCACGGCGCCGTGTCGCAGGAGCTAGCCCGAACCCGGCAGCCGGGAGTGCTGCGACCAGGCGCTTGAGCACCACGCGGACGATGACTGACTCACGGGAGGCCATGGCGCGCCCCCTACTGCCCGAGCTTGCGGACGAGCGATTCCAGCAGCGCCTCGATGTTGTCCATCCGGCCGCGGAGCTCGGCCACTTCGAACCGGACATCCTCGAGCGCGGGATCGGACTGCTTCTCGATGGAGACTTCCTCGCCGCGCGCACGCGCCTCGAGATCGCGCTTGAGGTTCTCCTTCTCCTCGGCCACCATCGCGGCCAGGCCGTCGACGAACGCGTCCGGCCCACCGGTCATCCCCTCGGCGCCGCCCTGCTCGCCGCGGAGCACCGCGGCCTTCAGGCCTTCATCGGCCGCCTCGTGCGTGAGCATCCATGCGGCGAAGAACCGCATCACGTCGTCGGTCATCTCGCGCTCCCGTCCCCTCGGAGATACTGTGTAATGGATAGTACCTCGCAATACGAGGTAGTGCAAGCGCGAGTCTGCGAGATAAGCCGGACGGGACGAATTCCTACCGGCGGCCCAGCAGGCGCAGGCCGTTGGCGATCACGAGAAGCGCCACGCCGGTGTCGGCGAAGACGGCCATCCACAGCGTGGCGTGGCCCGTGACCGCGAGCGCGAGCACGACCGCTTTCACGCCGATGGAGAGCGCGACGTTCTGGCGGATGTTGGTCATGGTGCGCCGTCCGAGGCGGATGAAGCCCGGTACCGCCGAGAGGTCATCGCGCATCAACGTGACATCGGCGGTCTCGATGGCGGCATGGCTGCCCGCACCACCCATCGCGATGCCGATGTCCGCGACTGCGAGCGCGGGTGCGTCGTTGATGCCATCCCCCACCATCGCGACAACTCCGTAGCGGCGCCTGAGCTCCTCGACCGCCGCCGTCTTGTCCTCGGGAAGCAGGCGCGCCTCGTACGCGTCGATGCCCGCCCCGGCAGCAACGCGCGCGGCCGCGAGCGGGTTGTCACCCGTGAGCATCACGATGTGCTCGACGCCGGCCGAGCGCAGCATCGCGGATACCTGCGCCGCGTCCGGACGGAGCGCGTCTGCGATCCCGATCAGTCCGAGCGCACGAGTCTCAAGCGACTCTCCTTGAGCGACTCCGAGGACCGTGAGGCCGTCGCCCTCCATGCGCTCGGCCTCCCCGCGCGCCTGTGCGATGTCCGCACCGCCTGCCTCAAGGTATGCGAGACTCCCGACGGTGATCCGCGTACCGCCGTCGACGAGGCCCGACACGCCCCGTCCGGGCGTCTCGCGCAGGTCGGACACATCGGGCAGCGTGCCCGGCACGGCCGCCGCCACCGCACTCGCAAGCGGGTGATTGGAGTGCGCCTCGACTGCTGCCGCGAGCGCGAGGACCCGCTCGGCCGGGACCTCGCCGAGCGCGACGGTCTCCGTCACCACCGGACGACCCTCGGTGAGCGTGCCGGTCTTGTCGAAGACGACAGCGCGCACCTTGCCCGCCAGCTCGAGGAACGCGCCGCCCTTGATCAACACCCCGTCGCGCGTGGCTCGGGTGATGCCCGAGACGATCGCTACCGGCGTGGAGACCACGAGCGCGCACGGACACGAGACCACGAGCAGCACAAGCGCGCGGTACAACCAGTCGTGCCACCCGTCGAAGCCGGCCCACCCCGCCCCGAGCTCCCCGAGCAGCGGCACGCCGACCGCCAGCACCACGGCCCCGGCGATCACGATCGGTGTGTAGATGCGGCTGAACCGGTCGACGAAGCGCTGCGCCGGTGCGCGGCTGGCCTGCGCGATCTCCACCAGGTGGACGATCCGCGCGAGCGTGGTCTCCTCGGCGGGCGCCGTGGTGCGGATCTCCACAAGCCCCACGGTGTTGAGCGAGCCCGCGTAGACCGGGTCCCCCTCGGCGCGATCGGCGGGAACGGACTCTCCGGTGATGGCCGATTCGTCGAACGCCGAGGATCCACGGATGATGACGCCGTCGAGCGGAACGCGCTCGCCGGGCCGGATGACGACGGTCTCGCCCACCGCCACATCCGCCGGGTCGACCTCCTCTTCGGCCGATCCGCGTCGCACGCGCGCATGCTGTGGTGCAAGATCGAGCAGGTCGCGGATCGAACGGCGGGTCCGCGCAAGCGAACGGGCTTCGAGCCAGCCGCCGAGCGCGAAGAGGAAGATGACGGTGGCCGCCTCGCCCCACTCCCCCAGGGCCACCGCACCGGTCACCGCGATGGTCATCAGCACGTTCATGTCGAGCGTCCGCGCCCTGAGCGATGTCGCGGCGCGGCGCCAGGTCATCGTGCCGCCGATGATCACCGCCGCGGAGTAGGCGACAGCCGACGCGAGCGCCGCACCTCTGCCATCCAACAGCCAGCCTGCGGCGATGAGCGCGCCGGCGAGCACGAGGCTCACCTCGCCGCGGTGCTCCGACCACCAGGTCACCCGGGTCTTAGGCGCGTCGGCTCCGTCGAGCGCTTCCACACCGTGGCCTGCGCCCGCCACCACGCGCACCGCCCGCTCACGTGGGTCGGTTGCGGCGTCGTATTCGAGCAGCATCACGCCGCTGGCGAAGTTGACGTCAGCCGCGAGCACCCCGGGGATCTGCCGAACGGACTTGGCCACGGTCCGCGCGCAGTCGGGTCAATCGAGCCCCGTGAGCCGATACGATGCGTGCGCGACAGCGCCGGCCTCCTCGGCGGTGATGCGCCGCACCGCAGCATCAAGCTCGCGGGATGAGAGCGCCGCGCCATCCCTGGTGACCGTGAGCGTGCCCGCTTCGGGATCGCACGCGACATCGATGACGCCGGCCAGCCCGGAGACCGCCGCGCAGATGCGCTCCGCACACGACGCGCAGTAGCGCGGCGAAGGCAGCAGGCTCGTGAGGTCGTACTCGTGTGTGTGCTGACCCGCCAATCGTCCCTCCGGTCTTCGCCTACGCCACGTCGCGACGCGAGAAGATCACGACCGAGCCCACCAGGGTCACGGCAGCGAGGATCCCGTAGAGCCACCATGCCGCATCGGCGACCGGATCGCCGTTGATGATCCTGCCGGGCTGCCAGTAGGTGACGAGGTTCACGGGGTCGAGGACCTCGGCCACCTCCGACACGTTGGCCACGAGATCGGCGATCCACATCAAGAACAGAACGCCTGCGGCGATCCCGCCGGGCTTGCCCCCACCGCGGAACATCGAGCTCAGCAGGAGCGCCAGGCCGCCGATCGCGAGCATGAACAGCATGCCGAACGCGAAGAGCTGCCAGAACGTGCCCCAGGAGAGGTCGATATCGTACTTCGGCCCGAAGATCTTTATGGGCGCGAAGCTCGACACCGCGAGCACGAGTGCGTATCCGATGAGCGCGACGGCGCGTGTGACGGCCACCTTCACTCGGGAGACCGGTTGTGTGAGGACGAATTCCATCGTGCCCTCGGCGATCTCACCGGCAAACGCACGGGCTGCGAAGATCATGAGCGCCGAAGCGACGATGATGATCCACATGAGGCCGAGGTATTCGGTCTGGAAGTAGCCGCCGAGCGAAGCGAAGGACACCTCGGTGCCACCGAAGATCGCGAGCATCTCGGGAGGCAGGCTCTCGACCATGTCGGCGTACTGGGTGCCGCCAAGCTGGGGATAGAACCAGGTCATCATCCAGGAGTAGCTCACGAGCCCGAACGCGAACCAGAAGATCGAGGTGCGGTGCTGGTGCAGCGTCCCACGCAGCAGTGTCCAGTTCATCGCGCCTCCCCTCCCTCGGCGCGCACATGCGCTTCATCACCGTCTGCGGCCCGGTAGTACTCGAGGAAGACGTCTTCGAGGCTCGCCTGCTGGATGCGCAGGTCGGCCACCCGCCGCTCGGCGATGCGTTTGATGACTGCGTCGACCACGTCGCCCTTTGCGCGGGCGGAGAGAACGGTGTCGCTCACCGCGAGCACCTTGTCGATGCCGGGAACCGCGTCGAGGAAACCGGGATCCACCGGCTCGGCGAACGTCACCTCGATCTCGCGGAGCCGCTTGCCGAGGAGCGCCTTCACACCCTCTTCGGCCACAAGGCGACCGGAGCGGATGATGCCCACGCGATCGCACACGCGCTCGACCTCGGAGAGCACATGGCTTGAGAGGAACACGGTGCGTCCGGCCGCGACCCTCTCGTCGATCACGCTGTAGACGGCCTCCTGGTTGAGCGGATCGAGGCCGCTGGTGGGCTCATCGAGGATGAGGAGTTCGGGGTCGTGCGCCATGCCGAGTATGAGCGCGAGCTTCTGCTTGTTGCCCTTGGAGAGCTCCTTGACCTTCTTCGAGGGGTCGAAATCGAACCGATCGAGGAGGTCCTTCGTGAGCACGCCCTTCGACCCGCGGAACCCTGCGACGTAGTCCAGGTGCCAGTGCCCGGTCTCCCTGTCGTACAACTTGACCTCGCCGGCGACGTATCCGATACGACGGCGCAAGGTGGCACCATCGAGTGTGATCCGCTCGCCCAGGACGTCTGACGTACCGGCAGTGGGCTTGAGCATGCCTAGTAGACACCGGATAGTGGTGGTCTTCCCGGCTCCGTTCGGTCCCAGAAAACCGTACACCGCGCCCTCGGGAACGCACATGGTGAGGTCCTCCACCCCCCGCGTTCTCCCGTAGTACTTCGTGAGGCCCCGCGTGCTGATCGCATCCATACCGACGCGCTCCTTTGGCTCCGGAAACCGCATCCTGTAAACTTACCCTATGCGACGGCGGCCGGCATCGCCGGTATGGCCATTCCCACCCTGACGTTTGGAGCGCACGTGAGCGACACCACCAACACCCAGACCACCGAGACCAACCGTCCCGAGCCCCGCAAGAACAGAACGTGGATGATCGTGCTCGGCGTCGTAGTCGCCCTTGGCATCGTCGGGGCCGGGTGGGCCGTTCTCTACGGACCCGATGGCAACACCCCGGTGAAGGACACTGACGCATCGGGCTCTTCGGATGAGGCCACGCAATCCGTCGAGTCGACCCGCACGGCCGAAGACACCTCGACCGTCGTCATCGAACCTGAGGGCGGGGACACAGACCCCGAGTACGACCCCAATGCCGATCCGCCCCTTATCGAGCAGTACACCGGCATGATCACCGATGTGAAGCAGTCCGGCGGATCGTACATCGTCACGGTCGACTACGTGCGGTTGGTCATGGGTGACGAGGCGAAACAGGCAGCGGAAGCGCATGGTGATACCGTGCCCGAAAGCGGCCTCTACGTGGTGAACGACAACCCCCTCACCCGTGAGCGCGCGGTGGACTCCGGCCTCGTCGTGCGTGTGACCATGGACGAAGCGGGGAAGCCGAACGAGCTCGGCCGCAGCATGCCGCTCGCCGAGTGGGCAGACGCTTTCACGGGTCCGCAAGAGGACACCTATCGGAGTGGCACGTACATCCTCACGCTCACTAACGGGACGGTAACGCTGCTGGAGCAGCTCTACATACCGTAGGCGCGACCACTCTCCATCGTGACCACCCGCTCATGCGCATCGGTTTGAGGGAAGATACCGACTGATGCCACACGGGAGGGAGGCCCTGATGGCCGACAATCAGCGCACAAAGACGATCGTCTTCATCATGCTCGGAGTGATCGCCGCGCTCGCCGTAGGCGCCATAGCCGGTTGGTTCGTGCGTGGCCTCGAGGTCGATGACCTCGAGGAGGAACTCGCGATGACACGTGATCGACTCGCGGAAGCCGAGATTGACGGCGCACAGGACGAGCCAGCCGAGGTGGTCACCGATGACGCGGCGGAGACACTTCCGGAAGTTGAGAGCGCCCCGGCAGACACAGCAGCGCCGACCGGAAGCGGCAGCAGCGCCACTCCCACCAGCGAGCGCCAGCCCGGCATGGTGGTAGCCGTCACCGGCTCTCCCGGCGCATACGTACTCCGGATCGACTACGTCCTGTTCCTCACGGGAGCCGAAGCCGCAGCGGCGGCGACCGCACACGGGGACGAGTCACCCCCACCGAACGACTACTACGTCGTGAACGACAATCCCTTGCTCAGGGATTTCCCGATCCGACCAGGCATCCCTGTGACCGTTGTCACGAACGACGATGGCACGTCCGACTCGGACGGCCACACCATCACGCTGGACCAGTGGGTCGCGGCTTTGAGCGGTCCGTCCGCGGGTGCTTACCGGGCCAGCATCTACTGGGTCACGATCACAGACGCGACGATCACTGCGATAGAGGCACAGTACGTGCCCTAGTGGGGGTGCCCTATGAAATGGTCCGAACTCACCAAGAGCCAGCGGGTACTGGTGGTCGTGGCGGCCGGTGCCGTGCTCGTTCTCATCGCCGGCGGCGCATATGCGATCGGTCGCGCATCACGTGACGATGACGCTGTCGAGTCGGAGACGTCCACGACCCCCGAGGCGACTGCCACCACGGAGCCGGAGGTTGTGGAGGCACCCACGGCCGCACAACCCGAACCTCAGACACAGCCGGCTGTCGGCGACCAGATCCCTGATGCCGGACCCTCCGACGAGGGCCCGGTCCGCATCTTCGGACAGCTCAAGGGTATCCGCGACGAATCGGGCGGCGGGTGGGCCGAGCTGTACGCCGATGTCGACACAGCCGCGTTCCTGACGGGCCAAGAGGCCTTCGACTGGCTGAGCAGTAACGGTGACATGGGCTACTACAACGCCAACTACTGGTACGCCCGGAATGAAGACCACTCGATCGGCTCGTATCGGATCCTCCAGGGCGCCCAGCCTGTCGTATGGATGTACACGTGGCCGGATATGCCGGCAATCGGCTTCTACGGTCCGGGTATGGCCAAGCAGATCAGCACATTCGGCGTGTTCTACGACCGGATCTACATGTACGAGGACGAGGACCGCCTGCTCAACCGCTACTACTGGCTCACCATCGAGGACGGTCATGTGACGGTCATCGAGGAGCAGCCGCGCGATCCGTACTACGAGCCTTAAGGAGCTGTGATGAGCGCGAACACGACGGGGACGACGCCAGGGCGCGGCATCCCTGTGTGGCTACTCATCGTGGCGCTCATGGCGGTTGCCGCGATAGCCGGTGGGACGGCGTGGTATCTCGCGTCCCGCATGTCCGGTGACGATCAGTCGCCGGACGAAGAGGCTACCGTGGCATCGGAATCTGAGAGCGAAGGACCTGCCGTCGAGGCGGAGGTCGAACCCGAGTCGCCGTCCGCACAGCCGCCAGGTCCCACCTACGTGCGTTACGCATACGTTCGCGCCGTGACCGGTGCACCCGGTGCGTGGGAGGCGAGCCTCGACCTGTTCGACATCTTCACGGGCGCCGAAGCGAGCGCATACGCCACCGCGCACGGGATGACAGTGCCAGGCAACGGCATCCTGTACGTGAATGAATCCGAGACACCAGATTCCATCCCGCTCTCAGATGCCGCGGTCATCACCTACAACACTGGCGGTGTGGAGGGACTCGAGACCCACTCGGCGACCATCCAGCAGCTCCGCGACTATGCGGCGGGCTCGACCACTGCGATGCCTGATGCGTTCCGCGACCAGTGGAGGATCACGGTCGAAAGCGGCGTGCTCACACGCGTGGAGATGATCGCGGTGGCGGACTGACGCGCAGCACGGTGTGAGGCATCATCACGAGCCCCGCAGCAAGAGGAGGCCGCACAACATGCGTGCGGCCTCCTCGGTTCATCACACGAAGGCGTCTAGTCCGGCAGCGCCACCGTCACGTAGTAGCCGACGCCCTCATAGCGATAGACGTCAGACATGGTCGCGATGACCGTCGCCTTCTCATCCTCGGATATGGTGTAGAAATGCGTGCGACGGACAGGACTGTAGAAGCGATACACAGGCGCCTTGCCCGGTCCCGGCGTGAGCGATGCCGGGAAGCCGGTACCCTCGTAGCTGTAGACGGACCGGTACAAGAGCTCGACCCATGCCTTCTCCTCATCGGATGCCGTGTAGAAGTGACTCCGATTGAAGCGGTTGTAGAAGCGGTGGACTGGCACTGTGTCATTGAGCGGATCCACGGAGAACGCGATACCCTCGTACGTCCACACGTCCGGCCACGTGGCGATCGCCACGTCACGCTCCTCGGCGGACATCGTATAGAAGTGCGCACCGCTCACGGGGCTGTAGAAGCGATACACGGGCGCGGGCAGTGAGGTCCGTGGGACAGACGCGTTACCTGTCAGCGGCACGGTGTAGGTCACGAACTCCGGCGACACCACGGGGATCACGAGTGCGCCGGTGAACGACCCCCCGGCATCCGGCCAGAAACCCACCTGCACTGTGAGCGACTCCCCTGCAGGGATGGTCGCGCCGTGTGCCGAGTCATCGAAGCTGCCGAACGGCGCCTCCATCGACAGGGTGCCGAGGGTGACCGGTCCGTCGCCGTTGTTCATGATGACCACGTTCTGCCACACCAGCTCGCCAGGCTGTGCAGTGAATGCCACTTCGCCCGGAAGGCCAAGGTCCACGTCCGCTATCGACAGGGTCGTGGTGCCCGAGCTGTTGGACTCAGGTCCGGTGACCGAGAGCGTTATGTCCGCGCTGCCCGCCGCTTCGGCCGGCACGGTCACCCTCACGGTGATCTCGTACCGCTCGACCGCACCGATGAACGGTGTGGTGTCGCCCACGACCTCGGCAGTCCAACCGTCACTCGCGTCGACCGAGAGCTCGATATCTTGCGGTACCTCGCTCAGATTGTGAAGCGTGAACGGCAGGTCCACCGTGATACCGGGAAGCACGCCCTGCGGACTGGGCGCGAGAACCTGCAGGGGGCCGCCGGGAGTCCAGATCTCGTAGGCCCGGATCGACCAGCTGCGCCCGGCGAGCAGCACGTCGCGATCCCACTGCAGGTAGTAGCCCGCGTCCTGGAACTCATCATCCACCGTGTCGGGTAGACTCTCGCCTTGCCCAGCGTAGTAGTTCCCGTCGTCGTAATGGCCACCAAAGTAGTGATCCGCAGGCGATCCCGGGTTCGCGAAGAATCCCATGATGCCCCAGTTGTTGAACAGGTTGTTGCGGACGTACACCATGCTCTTCCCCGCATCGAAGTACGACGACGCGTCATCTTCGCCGCCGAAGTACGTATCGCCGCCATGGTAGAAGCGCAGGTTGCTGCGATCTTCGTCACCGACGTTCTCGATCTTCCAGTCCTTTGTGTAGAAGCGATCGCCGTCCATGAGAGTGAACGTCTGGGTGAAGATGAACTCCCCGTCCATCGCCGACAGGATCGTCACTATCTGCTTGCCTTCGACGAGGTCCACGACCTCGTTGCTGACCATTTCAAAGTCCTGATCGGCCGCCGCGTAACCGGTACTGAACGAATCGCCATCGACCCACAGCACGCTGCCCCAACCATCATCGTCGTAGTACTGGCCGATCCAGTCCTCATCACCCGGGTCGGCGCCCTCCGTAAGGCCCCACACATAGGCCTCGGGTGTGCCATCAGGGTTCACGCTGAGCTTGAGAGTACCGTTATCGATGGTCTGGGCGACCGGCTCGTCTGAGTCGCCTCCGATGTTCACCTGGAACGTGGCGGTCTCGCCGCCCCGCCACCCCTCAGGGCCCTCATTGATCTCGCGGACGTGGAAGTACCAGGTGCCGTCCTCAAGGGGACCGGTCTCAGTGTTGAACTCCGATGGCACCACACCGCGCAGCACGTGGATCTCTCCACCACCCGCAACGCAGACATCAGCACGCCCGTCCCCGTCGAGATCGGCAGATGCGATGCCGCGCCCGCCACTGCGCAGGGAGTCCACAGCGGCCATACCGGCGCCCTCGAACGTCCCGTCACCCAGACCTCGCAGCGCGCGCACTGCTGATGCGTCCTCGTCACCGAATGCCAGATCGAGGATGCCATCGGCATCGATATCGCCCACGGCGAACGCCCGGAACGTGGAGGTGACATCCATCTCGTTGAGGTACGCCGTGATGTCGAACGATTCGCTCAGACCACCGGAGCCATCGCCGAGGAGCACGAGCTGCGAGTACGAACTGAACGCGACCACATCGTCATACCCGTCATCGTTGACGTCGGCGACTCTGAACATGCGGACGGCGTTGCCGTCATCGGTCGTCGCCACGATGGACATCGCATCGCTGCTGAACACCCCCGCACCATCGTTGATCGCCGCGATCATATCGCCGTCCCCGGTAGCGAAGACCAGGTCAGCGTACGTATCGGCGTCCAAGTCGAGGTGAGTGATCGCCCGGAGCGTGAGCTCCTCTGCGGGGATCACGACCCGGGTCTTGTCGAATGCCCGGTGGTCTTCGGAAAGACCCAGCCAAACCTCGATGGCGTCCGAGTCGTCAAGGTTCACGGCGATATCGAGACCGCCAGAATGGTCGAGGTCCCCCACCGTCAGGCCGTACAGGTTCACTCCGCTGGCTGTTGAATACGAAGAGACATCACTGAACGTGCCATCGCCGTTGCCCCAGATGATCCCCAGATCGGGGGTCACCTCATTGTAGAACGCGATGTCCAGGTTGCCATCGCCGTCGATATCCGCCACGTTCAGATCCTCGGCATACAATCCCTCCGCGTACTGGGAGTCCTCGAGGATGGTTTCGTCGGTCTCGAAGACGCCGTCGCCCTTGTTCAGGTAGACGATGACGCCGAAGTCGCTGTCATCGATGCCAGCCGCGAAGTCCATCTCGCCGTCTTCGTCGAAATCGCCCACGACGACGGACTGGGGATCGTACGGCGCCGGGTAGGTGACCGTGGAGCCCAGAATGGCGTCTCCCGCCAGGACCACGCTGTCAGCCGTGACGTCCGGAACGCCCTCAGGGTCCTGATCGATACTCCAGCTGTACAGACGCGTGGGATCGAAATCCCACACGAATCCGGGGCTGTCGTTCTCGTACCAGCTTTCGGGTGAGGGATGCGTGGGCGATGTGAGCCCGGTGACATCCTGAGGTGCGGAGGGGTCGGGCCACGGTTCGGCGTACGTGCGGACCACATCATCCGATGACGAGGTGGTGTAAAGCACTCCGTCCAGGAAGCCGACACCGACGCAACCGTCCTGTCCGTACAGTGTGGCAACGATCGAGCCGTCGGCGATGGAGATCTTGCGTACTGTGCCCTCGCGGTCATCCGGAACGTAGAGGAAGCCGGCGCCATCGAGCACCATGCCGCCTGCGTTAGTGAGCGGCACCTCCCACACGACGTTCAGCTCGTCATCGATCCGCCGAAGGATCTCCTCGTTCGCCCAGACGTAGACGCCCGTGTCGTCCGCCTCCACGTAGTAGAACGCATCCGATGGATGCGGCGTGGAGTATCCGACCGGACCGACGTACGCTCCGGTTGATGCGTCGAGCGTGAACCAGGAATCCCAGAGACCAGGCTGAGTGACGAATACGAAACCGTTGTGGACGGCGACATCGCACACTGAGCGAGCCTCGCCGGGGATGCCCGATGCGGTCCAGATGACAGCGCCTGTGGCCTTGTCCAGCTTGGCGACGGTGCCGCCACCCTCGATATTGAGGTACACACCCGTTTCGTCAACATCGGCGTGCGCGGTGTAGTCCTCGTAATGGCCCATCACATCGAAGGTCCACAGATGCGTACCATCGCTGGAGAACTTCTCAAGAGAAGCGCTGCCCGGACAGGAGACGTAGTAACTCCCGTCGACGTCCACCACTACATCGAACGGACTCGTCCCCGGATCACTGGGGCGCTCCCAGATCAGACCACCCACTGCGGCTGAAGCCGGCATGATCGCCACCGAGCCGACCACCATCACCACCGCCAGCAGCACATTGACTGACGGCCAGCGCCTTCGGATCATGGCACATACCTCCTGCGATAGTTGCGGTCTCTTCTCCATATGAAGGCCCGAGTGCGGAGCCACGCTAAAGGGCGTGTCACTGCCATCGTCGCTATCATCGACGCGCTCGCGTTAGCACTCGGCCCATTCACTGTTAAACTTCTGCACATTCCGTGCGGACCGGGCGCTGCGGACCGTATGCTTGTCGCGAGGTGATCGAACTGGACAGCAAACGGCTCCTGCTCATCGAGGACGATCCGACGATCGCCGAACTGCTGGCCTACAACCTTCGCCATGCCGGCTACGAGGTGATGCAACGGCGCGACGGACAGGCGGGCCTCGAGGCGGCGCTGGGGTGTTCCGTCGACCTCGTGCTCATCGACTTGATGCTGCCGGAGCTCGACGGCATGGCGGTGTGTCGGGAGATCGCACGAAAGAAGCCGGGACTGCCGATGATCATGCTCACGGCCCTGACCGAGCGCGAGACCATGCTGCGTGGCTTCGAGAGCGGGGCTGACGACTACATCACGAAGCCGTTCGATCTCGATGAGGTACTCGCACGAATCGCAGCGACCTTGCGGCGAAGCCACCCCATGTCGGAGACCGCCTCCACAATGACGTGCGCCGGCCTGTGTCTGGACAGCGACGCCCACACCCTGCGCGCTGACGGCGGAGAGGTCAGCCTCAAGCCCAAGGAGCACGACCTGCTCGAACTGCTGCTCTCGCGTCCCGGTCACCTGTTCCGGCGCGAGGAGATCACGAACCGGGTATGGCACCAACAGTACTCGCCCGCTTCGCGCACGCTTGATGTCCACATACGGCATGTGCGCGCAAAACTTGCGTCGATAGCCGCGCCAGTCGGCATCGACAACGTACGCGGGGTAGGCTACCGCGCCGTTCCCCGTGACAACGACGTGCCGTCAGCATGAGTAGACACTCTTGGTCACGACACATCGCTTGTCCGCCGTCGGGCAAGGACTGACGACCATGATCGATGTCTACTCCGTTGCGTACGCCACATCCTCACTTATCTGCCTGCTGGTGGCCTCGGCGGCATGGCGACGCAGGCCTGCGCCCGGTGCCGTGGGACTCGCCCTCCTGTGTTTCGCGCAGTTCCTGTGGTCGGGGGCATTCGCCCTTCAGTGGAGCCTCACGGCACACGAGCCGTCGTTCTCGTGGTTGGTGGTTCGCCTCGCGTTCCTGCAGATCACGCCGACTGCCACACTGGTCTTCGTTCTTGACTTCACGGGACACGGCAAGTGGCTTACGAGGCGCACCATCGGACTCCTGCTCATCCAGCCGCTGTTCATCATCCTCATGGCTGCCACTGAGCCGCTGCACGGTCTGTATCTGGGGGGTGCCGAGCCAGGCATGGTGGTGACAGCCGGTGGCCCCGTTCTGCTGCTGAATCTCGTGTACTCCTACGCACTGAACCTGCTGTGCGCGGGCCTGCTCGCCACCAGGCTGGGAAAGGGGCAACCCTATCGCACGCAGACGACGGTGATCATAGTCGCGGTTATGCTACCGGTTGCTCACTTCCTAATGCAGGTCCTTGGCGCGAAGCCCTTGGCCGGGGTGAACTCGGTCCCCTTCACGTTCACCATCTCGGGTCTTCTGATGTTCTTCGCCGTGACACGGCTCGGGCTCTTCCAGGTACTCCCTGTAGCGAGGGATCGGCTGATCGAGCAGATGGCCGATGGCATCGTTGTCTTCGATGCCCGGAATAGGGTCGCTGACATCAACCCTGCAGCGATGCGCATACTTCGCCCCACTGCATGCCTCGGAAGGACAGCCGAAGAGGCCTTCCCCGCACAGCTGGAGGCCATTGAATCGCTTCGCGCTCAGTTGGCGATCGGCCGCCCGCGACCGACGGTGCGCTCCAGCTACGGCGACGGCGGCGTTGTGGATATCACCGCATCACCTCTCCTCAAGGGAGACGGCGAGAGAATGGCTACACTCATCACTCTGCGCGACGTGACCGAGCAAGCTCGCGCCGAGGCTGAGATCGCATCGCAAGCTGCCGAGCTCTCAGCAGCTCGGGAGCGTGCGGCGCACGTGCTGGAGGCGATGAGCGAGGGGGTGCTGCTGCTCGATGCCGCGGGAATCATTCTTCAGTACAACCGGGCCGCGTCACGGATGCTGCAACCCCACGCTAGACACCTCGCCAAGGCACGGGTCCGCGAAGTCCTCCCCTCGGTCCCGCTGGCTACGCTCATCGACGAAGCACGCTCGATCGGAGGGTCCTCGTTCTCGACCGCGACACTACCCGATTCCCGCACACTCGCCGTTGAGGTAGTGCCTCTAACCGAGACGGATGCACAATCGACGCATGCAGTCGTGATTCTGCGTGATGAGACCGAAAGGCATGCGACCGAGCGCATGCAACGCGACTTCATCGACAATGCCGCTCACGAACTGCAAACGCCACTCACCGGTCTGTCACTGCTGGCTGAGACGATACCCCGCGCGCTCGACAAGGATCCCGATAGTGCACGAAGCTTCGTCGAGCGACTCTCGATCGAAACACGACGACTGGTGCATATGACGAACTCGCTCCTAACCCTGTCCACCGTCGAGCGCACCCCGGCCGACGCTGAGCTCGACCGCGTTGACGTATCACGCCTTCTGGCTGAGCAAGTGACGGGACTGCAGCTGGTGGCCGAATCGCGGAGGCAGGAACTGTCTCTCGATGTTGAGCCACGGCTCTTGATCCGCGGCAGTGAACCAGACGTGCGAGCGGTGGTGAAGAATCTGGTGGAGAACGCGCTGTACTACACTCACGAAGGCGGAACCATCAGAGTGCAGGCGCGTAACGTTCGCAAACCGGGCGCGGAGTGGATCGAGATAGTGGTTCACGACAATGGTGACGGGATCCCCTCCGAGGATCTTGAAAGGATCTTCGAGCGCTTCTATCGAGTGGACAAGGCGCGCTCCCGGCAAACGGGCGGCGCGGGACTCGGTCTCAGCATCGTGCGGGCAGCAGTCGAACGACACGGGGGAACGGTCGAAGTGCTGAGTGCTTCAGGCAAGGGCTCCACCTTCACGGTCCGGTTGCCGGCCGCTCCAGATACGGACTGACAGCGGCGCTACCGCTTCCGCTTGCGTACTCCGTGGGCGCTTCCCTTGCGAGCGCCCTGTCTGAGCTTGGCGAGCACCTCATCGGAGGTGGTCGACTCGATCTCGGCCTTGAGCTTCACGACCTGGTCCCTCAACCGCGCCGCGCTCTCGAAGTCGAGCGCTTCGGCGGCGCCATGCATGTCCTCTTCCATCGAGGCGATGATGCGCGCCAACTCCTCGCGTGGCAGCCTGCCGAGCTCAGCGGCCACGTCCACGCTCGGCTCGAGGCCGACCTCCGTCTCACGGACGTACTGCGCGATGTCATGGATGGCCTTGCGGATGGTCTGTGGCTCGATGCCGTGCTCCGTGTTGTGTGCCACCTGGATCGCGCGGCGGCGGTCGGTCTCGTCGATGGCGGTGCGCATCGAATCGGTGACCTTGTCCGCATAGAGGATGACCTCGCCGGAAACATTACGCGCGGCCCGACCGATCGTCTGGATGAGCGAGCGGTGGTTGCGAAGGAAGCCTTCCTTGTCCGCGTCGAGGATCGCCACGAGCGATACCTCGGGCAGATCAAGGCCCTCACGCAGCAGGTTGATACCCACGAGGCAATCGATCACACCTGCCCGCAGGTCTCGAAGGATCTCGACGCGCTCGAGCGTGGCGATGTCCGAATGCATGTAACGCACCTTGATACCGTGTTCGAAGAGGTAGTCCGCGAGGTCCTCGGCCATCTTCTTGGTAAGCGTCGTGACCAGCGTGCGCTCGTTGCGCTCGGCACGCTCCCGGACCTCCCCCATCAGATCGTCGATCTGGCCGTGGGTGGGCCGGACCTCGATCGCGGGATCCACCAGACCGGTGGGCCGAATGATCTGCTCGACGACCCGCTGGCTGACGCGCAGCTCGTAGTCACCGGGCGTGGCCGAGACGAATATGGTCTGCGGGATGCGCGCCCTGAACTCGTCGAACTTCAGTGGCCGGTTGTCGAGCGCGCTCGGCAAACGGAAGCCATGATCGACCAACGTGAGCTTGCGTGAGCGGTCGCCCTCGTACATGCCGTGCAGCTGCGGCACCGTCACGTGACTCTCGTCGATGATGCACAGGAAGTCGTCGCCGAAGTAGTCGATGAGCGTGTGCGGAGGCTCACCCGGGCTGCGGCCGTCCAGGTGGCGAGAGTAGTTCTCGATACCGTTGCAGTAGCCCATCTCCTCGAGCATCTCGAGATCATAGTTGGTACGCATCTCCAGCCGCTGTGCCGCGAGCAGGTTGCCCTCGGCGTTAAGCTGCACGAGTCGCCCGTGAAGCTCCTCGCGGATTGCGGCGATGGCGCCCTGCATCTTCTCCTTCGGCGTGACGTAGTGCGTTGCCGGCCAGATCGGCGTGGCATCGAACCGGTTCACGACCTCACCGGTCACGTGGTCGAACTCGGTTATCGACTCGATCTCGTCGCCGAAGAATGCGACGCGCACCGGCACGTCGGCGTAAGGCGGGAAGATGTCGAGTACGTCACCGCGCACGCGGAACGCGCCGCGCTCCAGTTCGTAGTCGTTGCGGTCGTAGTTGATGTCGATGAGGTCCCGGATGAGTCGATCGCGATCGTAGGCTGCGGCCTCTGCCAGGAAGACCGCCATGCCGGCGTAGTCTTCGGGCGAGCCGATGCCGTAGATGCACGAGACGCTTGCGACGACCACGACGTCCTTGCGCGAGAGTAGCGCTGCTGTGGCCGCGTGCCGCAGCTTCTCAACCTCGGCGTTGATCGACGCGTCCTTCTCGATGTACGTGTCAGTCGTCGGGACGTACGCCTCGGGCTGGTAGTAGTCATAGTACGAGACGAAGTACATGACGGCGTTATCGGGCATCGTGTCGCGAATCTCGCTCGAGAGCTGAGCGGCGAGCGTCTTGTTCGGCGCAAGGATGAGTGTGGGCTTCTGCACGGCCTCGACGAGCTTGGCCATCGTGAACGTCTTGCCCGAGCCTGTGACGCCGAGCAGCGTCTGGTCGCGCAGACCGGTGCGGACGCCGTCCGCCAAGCCGGTGATAGCCTGTGGCTGGTCACCCGCCGGTTCGAACTCGGATACGACCTTCAACTCGCGCATGGTGCGCCCCTATATCTCCCGCGAGATGATCTCATTCTCCCAGAAGGCCCTGACATCGGCGCGGAACGACTCCCGGTCGCCATCGTTCTCGATCACGTAGTCTGCGATCTCACGACGCTCGGCGTCACCGGTCTGACGCGCGATGCGGCGCTCGGCATCTTCCTGGGACATGCCCCTCGCGACCGCTCGCTCGATGCGTGTCTCCTCGTTCGCCGAGATCGCGAGCACTGCGTCCACCGGCTCGAGGAACAGCGGCGACTCGGCAAGCAGCGGAACCACGAGCACCACCATGCGTGGAGGCTCGCCTTGGAGCGCAAGCGCATCCAGCGCGCCGGCGACCGCTGCGAGAATGGCAGGGTGGGTGATCGCGTTCAGGCGCTGCGTCGCGCTATCCGATGCGAACGCCGACGCAGCGAGCGCCACACGATCGATGCGGCCATCGGCTCCGACGATGGCGTCACCGAACGCGCCCACGACCCGGTCGCGGACCGCAGGAGCCTCGTCGAGTAACACCTTCGCGACCTCGTCGAGGTCGATCACCACTGCGCCGAGCTCGGCGAAGACCTGTGCGGCCGTTGACTTGCCCGAGCCGAGGCCGCCAGTGAGTGCCAGTACGTACATCGTTACCTCCAGATGGCTCGGGGCCGCACCCGCACTCGCGCGCAGGTCCGGCCCCGGGTGTGTCGTCAGAGACGGTGTGACGGGCTAGTCCTCCTTGGACTCTTCCTCGTCATCGTCTTCGTCAGCGTCATCGTCGTCATCATCGTCGTCATCATCGTCGTCGTCATCGTCGTCGTCCGACTCTTCGGCGGCCTCGGGGGCCTCCTCGGCCTCGGCGACCTCGACAGCTTCGACCTCTGCGATGTCCTCGGTCTCGGCGACTTCCTCGGCCTCGACGGCTTCAACAGCCTCGACACCTTCGGCGCCCTCTTCGGCATCCTCGCTGTCGTCCGGCACCGCGTCCGGCAGGCCGAGCTCCTCGTTGGCGGCACGGATGGAGAGCGAGATGCGGCGGCGATCCATGTCGACGTCCATGATCTTGATCTTGATCTCGTCGCCCACGTTCACGACGTCTTCCGGCTTCTCGACGTGCCCGCGCGCCATCTCGGAGATGTGCACGAGGCCCTCGACGTTGTCGCCGATCTCGACGAACGCGCCGAACGGGACGATCTTGGTGACCTTGCCGTCCATGATCGTGCCGATCTGGAACTCCTTGACGAGCTGCTTCCACGGATCGTCCTGGGTCTGCTTGAGGCCGAGGGAGATGCGCTCGCGGCTCATGTCCACGTCGAGCACCTGGACCTCGACCTTGTCACCCACGGCAACGACCTCGGACGGGTGGTTCACGTGGCTCCAGCTGAGCTCGGAGATGTGCACGAGTCCGTCGATGCCGCCGAGGTCGACGAACGCGCCGAAGTCGACGATCGAGGAGACGGTACCCGGCAGGATCATGCCCTTGACCAGCTTGTTGAGGATGTCCTGGCGCTCCTGCTTGCGGTCCTCTTCGAGCACCACGCGGCGGGAGAGCACGACGTTGTTGCGGTTGCGGTCCATCTCGATGACACGCGACTCGAGACGGTCGCCGAGGAACATGTGGAGGTCCTTCACGCGGCGAAGGTCGACGAGTGAGGCGGGCAGGAAGCCGCGCAGTCCGATGTCCAGGATGAGACCACCCTTGACGACCTCGATGACCTCGCCCTCGACGGTCTCGCCAGCTTCGAACTTCTTCTCGATATCGTTCCAGGCGCGCTCGTAAGCGGCGCGCTTCTTGGAGAGGATCAGGCGGCCGTCCTTGTCTTCCTTCTGGAGGACAAGGGCCTCGATCTCGTCGCCGAGGCTCACGATGTCCGCGGGATTGGCGTCCTTGCGGATCGAGAGCTCGCGTGCCGGGATGACGCCTTCAGACTTGTAGCCGATGTCGAGGAGGACCTCGTCCCGCTCGACCTGGACCACGGTACCGGTCACCAGGTCACCGTCGTCGAAGTCGGTGATGGTGCCGTCGATGAGAGCGTGCATCTCCTCGTCGGTGTACTCGTGCTCGTCGTGCTCGATGTAGCTGTCGTTCTCGTCTACCACTGTGGTGGCCCCTTTCGTGCTTCGGGGGCCCCGGGTGCCAACGTCTCGGTCGCTTGCTGTCCGGTCGGTCATGCTCTCGGGGGCCTACAGGACTGTTCGCCTCCGCGCGGGCGCGCGGAAGCCCCAGGATGATACCACCCGGAGCCGTGTGTTGGATAGCCGAAGGGCCAAGGCGCCCCGCACGGCCGACGCGATCCATGACGCCGAAAGATGGTCGCTACTTCGCCTGCGCCCAGTTCGGCCCCGACCCCACGCTCACCTCGAGTGGCACGCGCAGCCCGGCCACGCCCGCCATCGCTCCCCGGACCATCGCCGAGAGCCGTTCGAGCTCAGCCGGCGGCGCCTCGAAGACGAGTTCATCGTGCACCTGCAGCACCATGCGCGCCTCAAAGCGCTCGTCACGCAGCCGGCGGTCGACCTCGATCATCGCGAGCTTCATCAGGTCCGCCGCCGTGCCCTGCATCGGGTGGTTCATCGCCGTGCGCTCGCCGAACGACCGCAGGTTGTAGTTGCTGCCCCGAAGCTCGGGGATCGGGCGGCGTCGCCCGTAGAGCGTCTCGGCATAGCCCCATCGGTGCGCCTCGGCGATCGTGTCGTCGAGATAGGCGCGCACACGCGGATACGCTGCGAAGTAGCGGTCGATCGTAGCCTGCGCCTCACCGTAGCCGATGCCGAGTGAGTCGCCCAGACCGTGCGCCGAAATCCCGTAGACGATGCCGAAGTTGACCGCCTTGGCCTTGCGGCGCATCTCGGCGTCGACCGACCCGGCGGGCACCCCGAACACGCGCGACGCGGTGGCCGCATGGAAGTCCGCACCCGAAGTGAACGCCTCGATCAGGCCCTCGTCCCCCGACAGGTGTGCGAGCACTCGCAGCTCGATCTGCGAGTAGTCCGCGCCGACCATGAGGTCGCCCGCGCGCGCCGGGACGAAAGCCGCACGGATGCGGCGGCCAAGATCGGTGCGGACCGGGATGTTCTGGAGATTGGGACTCGATGACGAGAGGCGCCCGGTGGCGGCCACCGTCTGGTTGAAGGTGGTGTGCAGTCGTCCGTCCTCGCCGAGAAGCCGTGGCAACGCGTCGATGTACGTGCTCGTCAGCTTGGTGAGCTCGCGGTACGCCACGATCTTCTCCGCGATCGGATGGAGCGGCGCGAGTGCGGCGAGCACGCTCGCGTCGGTGGAGTACCCGGTCTTCGTCTTCTTCTGGGTGGGAAGCTGCAGCTTGTCGAAGAGCACCTCGCCGAGCTGCTTGGGCGAGTCGATAATGAACTCGCAGCCGGCAAGCTCGTGGATCTCGGACGTCAGCGTGTCGATCTCGGCGTGCGTCTCGGCCGAGATCGCGTCGAGGACCGCACGATCGAGGCCGACCCCGAGTTCCTCCATGCGCACGAGCACCGGCACGAGCGGCATCTCGATCTCGTCGAAGCATCGGGTGGCACCCCACGCCTCGAGCTTCTCGCGCAGCACGGGAGCCAGCTCCGCCGCCGCCTGCGCCTCCGCAGCCAGGTCCCCGGGCTCGAGCGACCGGCCGAGGTGCTCGGCTGCCACCGACGCGATGCCGAAGTCGGAGCGGTTCGCCGCGAGCAGATATGCGGCAATGCCGCAGTCGAAGAGGCGCGCGACGTCCACGCCCTCGGTCGAACCCACAGCCGGTGTCACGCTCAAGCCCGGCGGGCACGCACCCTCGATCAGCGCCTTCGTGTCGCCCGCGCTCACCAGGCATGCAAGCAGCGCGGCGTCCCAGGCGTTGTCGGCCGAGGCACCGGTGAGCACGACCGTGGCTCCGTCGTACGCGAGCGCCAGAGCCCGCTCCTCCTCGAACAGACACTCCGCCGCCCCCGAGCCCGCCGCGACCCCCACGAAGTTCTCAGTGGTCGTGGTCACGAGCCGTTCGACCCAGCCGGGCACCTCGGCATCGGCCAGGATCCGCCACTGTGAGACCGGCTCCTCGAATGCAGGCTCTGTCTCTGACTCCACCGGACGCGACGCCCTGATGCGCGGGATGAGCGACGTCATCGCGAGGTCGGTGAGTGCGCCGAGTGCCGCGTGCTCGTCCCACACCCCCCACTCCACCCCGCCGAGATCGATCTCAACGGGCACGTCGCACCGGATGGTCGCGACCACACGGCTCGCGAGTGCGGCCTCCGTGTTCCCGCGGATGTTCTCGCCGAGCTTGCCGGGGATCTCGGCCGCATGCTCGAGCACCGCATCCAGCGTGCCGTACTGCTGCAGCAGTTTGGCGGCCGTCTTCTCCCCCACACCGGGGATGCCGGGGATGTTGTCCGAGGTGTCGCCCTTGAGGCCGAGGAAGTCGGCCACCTGCCCGGGTGTCACACCGTAGCGCTCGACGACCGCGTCGCTGTCGTAGACCACGATGTCCGTGATGCCCTTCTTCGTGCTCACCACGCGCACGTTCTCGTCCACGAGCTGCAGGGCGTCCTTGTCACCGGTCACGAGCAGCACGCGAATACCCTCGGCAGAACCGCGCGCCGAGAGCGTGCCCAGGATATCGTCGCCCTCCCATCCCTCGGCCTCCACGATCGGGATGGCGAGCGCGCCGAGCAGGTCCTTGATCATCGGGAACTGCGTCTTGAGATCCGGGTCCGTCGGCGGACGCTGGATCTTGTACTGCGCGAGTGCCTCGGTGCGGAACGCGGGCTTGCCGCGGTCGAAGGCGACGATCACGCCGTCGGGCCTGAGGTCGGCCACCATCTTGAAGAGCATCGACATGAAGCCGAAGACCGCGTTGGTGGGACGCCCGTCCGGGGCGGTCATGCTCGGCGGCAGCCCATGGAACGCGCGATGCAGAAGGCTGTTGCCGTCGATGACGGCGAGCGTGCGCTCGGGCATATGGCGCCTTTCGGGTACTAACTCGGCATGTGCGTCGCGAGTGTGCGCGGCGCGTGTATCGATTCTACCCGAGGGGGACCACGTGGGCTTCTTCAACTGGGCGGCGCCGCTCGTACGCAGGTTCGGCGACCGGTTCACCACAGACGACACGACGGCCATCGCAGGATGGCTCCGCCCCGCAGTAGAACCCGATGGGCACCTCCTGGACGTCGGCGGTGGCGCCGGGCAGCTCGCGGCACTCCTCGCGGATGCGCTGAACGCCCACGTGACCGTGCTCGACCCCACGGCGCAGATGCTCTCCCACGTGCCTGCGGGCGATCGGGTGACGGCGCTCCACGGCTCGGCCGAGGCGATCCCGCTGCCGGACGACGCGTTCGACGCGATCGTGGTGACCGACGCCTTCCATCACTTCCGCGATCAGGATGCCGCGGTGGCCGAGTTCATCCGCGTGGTCCGCGGCGGCGGGCTGGTGCTCGTGCTCGATCTCGACCCGCGCCCGCTCGCGATGCGCCTCATCCGGTGGGGCGAGATACTCCTGGGTGAGCCGGGCACCTTCATGACGCCCGAGCAGATGTGCGCCTTCATGGCGGCACGCGGTATCGAGGGTGAGTGCGAGCCATTGCGCAAGGCCGACTACCGGTTCCTCGGCCGGGTCGAGAAGCGCAGCGAAACCTAGCCCTACCGCCGCCAGAGATAACCGACGTTGCGGACGGTCTCGAGCCGCCTCGACGCCTCCGGGCCGAGCTTCGCGCGCACCCTTCGCACGTGAACGTCCACCGTGCGCGCTCCGCCGAAGTAGTCGGTGCCCCAGACGCGGCTGAGCAGGATCTCCCGGCTGTATACGCGGTTGGGGTGGGTGACCAGGAACGCGAAGAGCGCGTACTCGAGGTAGGTGAACTCGACCGGCTCGCCAGCCACCTGCGCCTGGTACGTGGCGAGGTTCAGAGTGAGGTCGTCGATGCGGATGATGTCGTCGGATGCGACCTCCTCACCCGGCCATAACAGCACGCGGACGCGCGCACCCAGTTCGGCGGATGAAGCGGCGCGCGCCACGAAGTCCGAGGGGCATCGCACCGGCATGCGCAGGTGCTCGAACGCCGAATGGTCGAGCACCAGCAGCAACCGCACCTCCGAGCCGGCGGCGGCAGCATCCTCGGCGATCGTCGTCACCTCGGCCGGAGAGGCGCCGGGCTCGACGATCACGAGATCACCGGACCCACTGGCGAGACGTGAGGCGAGGCCGGCAGCCGGACAGTACTCGATGGCCACATCGAGCGCGCCGATCGCTGACTCGACCCACGCCCGGGTGTGCAGATCGTCGGCCACCACCACCACGTGCTTTGCGTGCATGTCCTCGCCTCCCTCCCACTCGCGAACGGGCAGCGCCGGGCGGAAGAATCCGCCCGGCGCCATTGCCGTCATATCTCACGCAACCGGGCCGGCACCCGGTTATCGTACGCCTGGCGCTACAGGATCGACAGGTACTTGTCGTGCTCCCACGGCGTCACGGTTGCGACATACTCGCTCCACTCGGCCTTCTTGTTGGCCACGAAGAACGTGTGGATGTGCTCGCCGAGGACTTCTTTCATGAGCTCGGACTTCTCGAACAGGTCGATCGCCTCGCCAAGGTCCTTCGGCAGCGTCTTGATGCCTGCGGTCTCCAACTCCTCCTCGGACATGTGGAAGATGTTGTTCGTCGCCTCGGGCGCGAGCGTCAGGCCCTCTTCGATACCCTTCAGGCCGGCGCCCAGCATGACCGCGAAGGCGAGGTACGGGTTGGCCGAGGGATCCGGCGTCCGCAACTCCACGCGGGTCGCGACTTCCTTGCCCGGCTTGTACATCGGCACGCGGACCATGGCCGAGCGGTTGCGGCGAGCCCAGCAGATGTACACAGGGGCCTCGTAGCCCGGCACGAGTCGCTTGTAGCTGTTCACGAACTGGTTCGTGACCGCGCAGAACTCGGGGGCGTACTTCAGCAGGCCGGCGATGTAGGCCTTGCCTATCGCCGAGAGGTGGTAGCCCTCGGGGTCGTTGGCGTCGTACATCGCGTTGCCCTCGGCGGTGAACAGGCTCTGGTGCACGTGCATGCCCGAACCGTTCTCGCCCTGGATGGGCTTGGGCATGAAGGTCGCGTACACGCCGTTGAGGCTCGCCACTTCCTTCACCGTGAGGCGGTAGGTCATGACGTTGTCGGCCATCGTGAGCGCATCGGCGTAGCGCAGGTCGATCTCGTGCTGCGACGGTGCCACTTCATGGTGCGAGTACTCGACCGGGATGCCGAGCTTCTCGAGCGCAAGCACGGTCTCGCGGCGCAGGTCGCTCGCGACATCGAGCGGCGTGAGGTCGAAGTAGCCGCCCTGGTCCAGCGTCTCGGTTCCCTTGCTGTTCGCGAAGTAGAAGAACTCGAGCTCCGGGCCCACGTACATCGTGTAGCCCATGTCCGCCGCCTTGGCGAGCATGCGCTTGAGTGCGTAGCGCGGGTCGCCCTCGAACGGCGTGCCGTCGGGGTTCATGACGTCGCAGAACATGCGCCCGGTACCGCCGCCGTCACTGCCGTTGCTGCGCCACGGCAGCATCTGGAACGAGGAGGGATCGGGGTACGCGACCATGTCCGACTCTTCGATGCGGGTGAAGCCGTCGATGGAGGAGCCGTCAAAGCCCATGCCCTCCTCGAACGCGCCCTCGAGTTCGCTGTCGGTCACCGCGAAGGACTTGAGGAAGCCCAGCACGTCGGTGAACCAGAAGCGGATGAAGCGCGTGCCGCGCTCCTCGACGCTCTTCAGTACGAAGTCCTTGTCCATCGTCTTACTCATGAGCTGACTCCTTCTTGAGGTCTGCCAGGGTTCTAATGCAGCGTACGAGCGCGATGTTTCGCGCGTGTTTCCGAACAGCGAACGGCGCGAGAATCTTCCAACCCCGGCACCCTTGTGCGAGAGTGGCTCTCAACCGTCACGGGGAGGCGACCATGATCCGCGGCACGACCATCTACCTCACACGTTTCGACGAGACGAACGCCGAGCAGGCCCGCGCCTGGCTGAACGACCCCGAAGTGAACGAGTGGATGCTCTCGGGACAGCTTCCGATCTCCCGTGCCCAGGAGGCTTCGTTCCACGAACTCACCGAGCGTCAGTGGAACGACAGCACCGCATACCGCTTCGAGGTCCATGCCGCCGAAGACGGACGCCTCCTCGGCATCGTCGGGCTGGACAGCGTGAGCATGCTCCACCGTCGCGGCGAGGTGGGCATCTTCATCGGCTCGCTCACCGACCAGAACCGCGGCTACGGCCGCGACGCGCTTCTGACGCTCCTGCGCTTCGGTTTCGACCGCCTCGGCCTGAACTCGATCGCCATCAAAGCGAACGCCGAGAACGAGCGGGCAGTGCATCTTTACAGCTCGATCGGCTTCCTCGAGACAGGCCGCGAACGCGAGTGCGTGTTCATGCGCGGTCGCTTCCGCGACCACATCTGCTACGACATGCTGGCATCGGAGTTCCACGAGCGATACGGCCTTTCGGAGTAGCTACATCGAGGCATAGAGCTTGGCGTAGGGCCGGTGACTCATCGGCGCGATGCGGGTGAACGGCGCTGACAGGATCTCGGCCGCATCCAGGCCGAGCGCCTGCGCGTAGTCCTCGATGACCGGCCTCAGCTCGGCCATATCGTCGTCCGTGGCCTCGGCGATGCCCACCTCGGCGCCGCACTGCCACGGCTCGACGGCACCGCGCACGTAGATGACGCCGCCGTGCATACCCGCGCCGAGGAACCCGCCGGCGATCGGCTGCGCCTCGTCACGCGCGTTCATGCCGAGGAGCACGAGCATGCCGCCGGCCATGTACTCGCCGAAGAAGTCGCGCGCCTTGCCACCGCACACGAGCACCGGCACGTTCTTCTCGTACGCCTTCATGTGGATGCCCACGCGGTAGCCCACGTCGCCTTCGATGTATACGCGGCCGCCGCGCATGCCGTAACCGAGCACGTCGCCGGCGTCGCCGTGCACGACCACGCGGCCGCTGCTCATCGTGTTGCCGACCCCGTCCTGCGCGTTGCCGAAGACCTCGATCTCCGGACCGTCCATGAACATCGCGGTGTCGTTACCGGCGCACCCGAGCACCTCGATCCGCACGCCCGGCGTTCGCAGGCCGGCGCCGATGTAACGCTGCCCGTTGACGCCTTCGATGCGCACGGTGGTGACACCCTCGCCGATGAGACCGCGCACGGTCTCATTGAGCTGCTGGAAGTAGACGCCCGTGGTGTCCACGGTCGCCGTCGCGCCATCGCGGTCGATGAGGGGCGCCACGTGGCGGTAACCCTCGATCACGCCCGCGGGCGGAACGGTCGTCGCTGCCTTGATCATCGTCGGCACTCCCCTACAGTCCGGCCGGCTTGACGCCGAGCACCCGGCACGTCTGCTCATCGAGCCCGATCGCGCGCAGCCGCTCGCGGCTCCCGCGCAGGCTCTCCACCGCGTTCACGCCGAGCGCGCCTAAGATCTCCTGCAGTTCGTGGCTCCACGCGTGCACGAGGTTCGTGAGCCGCTCGGCGCCCCACTCGGGATCGATGCGTCGCGTGAGCTCCGGCTTCTGCGTGGTGATGCCCCACGAGCACTTGCCGGTGTGGCAGCTCTGGCACAGGTGGCAGCCGAGGGCGAGCAGCGTGGCCGTGCCGATGGCCACTACATCCGCGCCGAGCGCGATGGCCTTGGCGGCATCCGCCGAGGATCGGATCGAGCCGGCCGCGATGATGGAGGCCTGGTTGCGGATGCCCTCGTCGCGCAGGCGCTGGTCCACCACGGCAATGGCAATCTCCACCGGTATGCCGATGTGGTCGCGAACCACCTGAGGCGCCGCGCCCGTGCCACCCCGGAAGCCGTCGAGGTAGATGTAGTCGGCGCCGGCGCGAACGATGCCCGAAGCGATAGCGGCCACGTTGTGCACGGCCGCGATCTTCACGCCCACGGGCTTGTAGCCGCTCGCCTCTTTGAGGGCGTAGATGAGCTGGCGCAGGTCTTCGATGGAGTAGATGTCGTGGTGCGGCGCCGGGGAGATGGCGTCGCTTCCCTGCGGCACCATGCGTGTGGCCGAGACGTCGCGGTCGATCTTCTCGCCCGGCAGATGCCCGCCGATGCCCGGCTTGGCGCCCTGGCCGATCTTGATCTCGAGCGCCGCGGCACGGTCCAGGATCTCCGGGCTCAGCCCGAACCTGCCCGAGGCCACCTGCACGATGATGTGGTCCTGGTACGGGAACAGGTCCTCGTGCATCCCGCCCTCACCGGTGTTCATCGTGATGCCGAGCCGCGTTGCGGCCATCGCCATCGAGCGATGCACGTTGAGCGAGACCGAGCCGTAGCTCATCGGCGCGAAGATGATCGGCACGTCGAGCTTGATGTTGCGCGCGAGGCCCGCATCCTCGGCAAGCCGGAAACCGCCCGCGCCGTCCGGCTCCACCTTCACGCTGTCCGCCTTGCGGCCGAGATAGGTGCGGAGCTCCATCGGCTCGCGCAGCGGGTCGATCGATGGGTTGGTCACCTGGCACGCGTCCAGCACGAGCTTGTCGAAGATGTGCTCGTAGGGCTTCGGGTTGCCCATCGAGGTGAGCAGCACGCCACCGGTCTCCGACTGCTTCCACACGGCCTTGCGCGCGTCAGCGGACCAGTTGTCGTTGTCACGGAACGCGAGCGTGTTCTTCTCGATCGTGATGCAGTGTGCCGGGCAGTACGTCACACAGCGGTGGCAGGCGCGGCACTTCTCATCGTGCGGGATCGGGCGTTCGTTGAAGTCGTACACGCCCCAGCCGCACTGCTGCACGCAGCGACCACACTTGTGGCACTTGTCGTAGTCGATCTTGACCCGGAACTCGGGCTGGACGAAGGTCTGCTGCATGCTAGACCGCCACCTCCAGCTCGTGGCACGCGTCCACCGCGGTCACCGCGCACGAGATCTCGGCGGGTGTGACGTGCAGCTGGCTGTGGAACGGCAGGTCCATGCCCTCGACCCGCGCGATGACCGGCTCGCCCGCTTTGGGAGTCCACAGCTCGTCCGGACTCGCAAGCACGGTGCGGATGGCGCTCTCCTCGGAGGCGACCATGAGCTTGCTGCCGCTGCGCGCGGCCACGAGCGGCCGCAGCTTGATGCGGTCGTTCAGCGCCACCATCCCACCGTTGAAGCCGAGCACGATGGCGAACGGGCCGTTGAGCATCGCCGGACCGTAGACCGCGCGGAGCGAACGCATCAGCGCGGCATCGTCGGCGCCCATGCGGTCGATCTCGTCCCACAGCGGCGACGCGAGCACCTTGCAGGCCAGCTCGACCGGCAGCTTATGCCGCCGCAGGAGCAGGTCGAAGAGGTACGCCGCCACTTCCGTATCGGTGCCGAGGGAGCACACGTAGCCGAACTGCTCGAGGTAGCGCGCGTTGATCCCGTAGCTCGAGATCTCGCCGTTGTGCACGATCGACCAGTCGAGCAGCGTGAATGGATGCGCGCCGCCCCACCAGCCCGGCGTGTTGGTCGGGAACCGGTTGTGCCCGACCCACGTGTGCCCGGCGTAGTCCTCCAGACGGAAGTAGTGGCCGATCTCCTCGGGATAACCCACGCCCTTGAACGCGCCCATGTTCTTGCCCGAAGAGGCGACGAACGCGCCGTCGACACGCGAGTTGATCAGCATGACCACGTTCACGACGAAGTCTTCGGCGGTGACCTCAGCCTCATCGATGAGGTGCTCGTGCGGCATCATGAAGTAACGCCAGAGCAGTGGAGCGTCCTTGATGCCCTTCACAGTGCGCGTCGGCATCGGCTCGGCGACTTCGATCAAGAAGTGTGCGCCGAGGACCTCCTCGGCCTCGTCCTTCGCCTTGAGGTCGTGGTACATCATGTGGAAGCAGTAGTGGTCGGGGAACTCGGGGTAGATGCCGTACCCGGCAAAGCCACCGCCGAGGCCGTTGCCCCGATCGCGCTGGACGGCCATCGCCTTGATCGGCTCCTCGCCGCTCATAAGCGCGCCGCTCTCGTCGCAGATGCCCATCAGCCCGCAGCCGCCGTGGATCTTGAACGGCGACTCCTCGCGGTAGTGCTCGGGCGCGAACCCGTCGTATCGGCCGAGGTCGTATGCCATGTCGATCACTCCTCTTCCACGGTCAGCGGATCGGATGCGGCTGCAGCGAGCAGGCGGGCGATCGCGTCGCCACCGCCCTGCGGTAGGGGTTCGAGGCCCAGCTTCTTGCGCGCGCTCTCACGTGGTTTGCCGAGTGCGCCGGTCTTGAGGAACTCGGCGTACGCGGCAGCCACGCTCTCAGGACCATGACCAGCCTCCATCGCCAGCTCCTTGAGCTGCCGGAAGACGTCGGCCATGCCGATGCGGCTGTGGCACATCTCCTGGCACGTGTAGCACTCGAGGCACTTCCAGAACTGCCCGTCCGCGATCACAGCGTCGATGTTGCCGGCGAGCAGTTCAGCGATGATGTCGTTCGGCTGGAACGAGGGATCGATCTTGCAGACCGGGCAGTCATCCTTGCATGCCCGGCAGGCGTCGCACTTGGCAAGAAGGCCCACGTCGAAGTGCTCGGCGAGGTGCTGCTTGTCGCCGGTGCGCTCCTCCCACTTGGCGAGGAAGCTCTCAACCGGTACGCGGTGCATGTCCAGGCCGAGCTCCTCGGGCGCGTGGCCCATGGCGAGCGCGATGAGCTCCGAGAGGTAGAAGACCGGCACGTGGACGTCCTCGTTCGCGCGCTGCAGTGACGCCTGGTTGAGGTCGAACTGCTGGAAGCAGCTCGGGCAGACCACGACGAGTGCGTCGGCGCCTTCGTTCTGCACGTCGTAGAGCTTGCGGCGGCAGAACACGAGCGAACCCTCACGTTCGCCCACGCGATCGAGCGCGCCGCCGCAGCACTGCATCTTGGTGGTGTAGTCCACGACCTGCGCGCCGAGGGCGGCGACAAGCTCCTCCACCTTGGTGGGGTTCAGCGGGTCGTCCCATCGGACAGCGGGCTGCGGGCGGAGCAGGTGGCACCCATAGTGCACGGCGACCTTCATGCCCCAAAGCGGCCTGGTGACCTTCGCGCCCAGGGAGCCTGCGCCCACGGTGTCGGCGAGCCACTCGGCGAAGTGCATGATCTCGAGGTCACCGGTGTAGCGCAACTCCTCGGCCGCGAGCCGGTCGTTGATGCGCCCCCGCCCGCGCCAGTCGCTCGCAAGGTGGCTCGCAGCCTCCTTGAACGTGGAGTAGCAGCCGTTGCACGGCGTGACCACGCCGAGTCCGGCCTTCTCGATGATCGCCAGGTTGCGCGCCGCGGCGGTGAAGAACGCGTCCTCGTCGTTCGCCTTCACGAGCGTGCCCTCGGGGCAGCAGGTGTGCCCGGCGAGTTCGTGCACGCTCGCGCCCAGGTCGCTGAAGACCACACGCGTCGACTTCTCGATGAAGGGGAATCTCGCGGGGATGGTACATCCCCAGAAGACCGCGAACTCCCTCATGCGCTCCACCTTCTCGTCGTACGGACCGGAAACGCGAAAAACGCCCACCCGGACCACCATCAGGTCCGTGTGAGCGTCGTTGCTCGTCTCTTCTATTGCGGCTCGCCGTTGAGCCGTGCGGACATTCTAGCAGGCGCACGGCTCCAGGGGAAGAGCCCCCGAAACATGCAGGAAACCGGCCGGGCCGTCGTGGAGGCTACCCCTCGGCCTCGGCGGCGAGCACCACAGCCTCGGCGACGTCCTTGAGGGACATGCGTCGGTCCATCGCGAGCTTCTGGAGCCGGCGGAACGCGTCGGGCTCGGTCATGCCTTTGGCCATCAGCACGCCCTTGGCACGGTCGAGCGCCTTGCGGGTCTCGAGTCGCTCGGCGAGACCGTCGACCTCGCTCTCCAGTGCCCGCGCCTCGGCGAAGCGGGACACGGCGATGGTCATCGCGGGCAGGATGTCGCGCTTGGAGAAGGGCTTCACGAGGTACGCCATCGCGCCGGCGCGGGTGGCGTCCTCCACATACCCCTGCTGCGAGAAGGCGCTCACCATCACCACGGGGGCTATGCGCTCCTCACCGATCACGCGGGCCGCCTCGATGCCATCGACGCCGGGCATCTTGATGTCGAGAAAGACGATGTCGGGCACGAGCTCGCGGGCGAGCGCGATCGCCTCGGCGCCGTCGCGCGCCTCGGCCACCACCTCGTGACCCTCCTCGGCGAGCATCTCGCGGAAGTCCATGCGGATGAGCGCCTCATCCTCGGCTATCAGCACTCGCATCGGAGCCTCATTCACTGTTGCCGGTCATCGGCACACGGACCGAGACCAGCGTGCCTTGATCCGTGCTGAAGGTCAGTGTACCGCGCAGATCGTCCTCCACGAGCGTGCGCACGATGGCCAGACCGAGGTTCGCCGAGTCGCTCACGGTGAAACCGTCCGGCATGCCCTTCCCGCTGTCACGCACCGCAAGGAGCACCTCGTCGGCGCTGCCGCTCATGGTGACCGCCACCGATCCGCTGCCCGCAACGCCGATGCCGTGCTCGAGCGCGTTGTGGACGAGTTCGACCGCCACGAGCGCGAGCGACGTGGCCATGGGGGCGGGCACGAACCCGGTCTCGCCTTCGACGGAAAGTGCCACGTCGGCACCCGGGGAGATGAGGCCCTTCCCCACCATGTCGACCACCGCGCGCACCGCGAGCGAAAGATCGACCTGCTCCTCGGCCGACTCGGCGAGCATCTCATGCACCACGGCCATCGAGGACACGCGCTCCACCGCCTCGTCGAGTGCGTGCGCCGCCTGCGGGCTCGCTGAACGGCGCGCCTGGATCCGCAGCAGCGACGCGATCGTCTGCAGGTTGTTCTTCACGCGGTGGTGCACCTCGCGGATGGTGGCTTCTTTGACACGCAGCTCCTGCTCGCGCCGCATGACGTCGGTGACGTCCTCAACGAGCACGAGCGCCGCACCGGCGAGCGCGATCGTGCGGTAGCGCAGCGAGCGCCCGCGCACATCCACGGTGATGCCGCGCGCGGATCCGGTGCCCAACACCGGTGTCACCGCCAGCGCACCGCCGGGAAGCGCCGAGGCGGGTCCGCCCACGAGCGGGTCGTCCATGCCTGTGAGCCGCATGATGTTGACGGCGTTCGGGCTCGCATACGTGACCTCACCACCGCCATCCACCTCGATGACACCATCACCCGCGAGCCTCGTGGTGGAGTACGGCGTGTCGTCGTCGATCTCGGTGATGGGACCTTCCTGCAGCCGTTCGAGCAGGAGGGCCGCGAGGCGCATGAAGGCGACCTCCATCTTGCCGGGTGCCTCGGCGACGCTCTGGCCCACGTGCCGGACGATCACCGCGTAGGGCTGCTCCGGGGGGCCGACCGGATAACCCGTGGACGTGAACGCGATACCGCGACGGGTGCGCCGGCGGGTCCCGCACGCCGATACGCCCGTCTCGAGCGCATCGTACGCCTCGGGCTCTTCATCGCGCGGGACAAGCTCTCCCACACGGGTGACGGGCACGGCGGCGGCGGCGGTCATCGGGCGCGCGTCGGCATGCACACGCAGCTGGCCGTCGACCCCGGAGACCAGGAGGGCGACATCGGCATAGCCGAGGTCCGCTGCGAGTTGCAGGTTGGCTGCCACGTTCTCGATATGGCTGTAGGCGGCCGGAGTCAGGTACGCGAGAAGGTCGGTCGCCGCGATCATGGGCGTGTCCATGGGGCGATTATACGCAGGCGAGCCCCCGACTGACCCACAAACCCGGCAACGACGCCTGTCCGGCCGCCTGCAACGATGGTCGTGTTCGCCCCACAGTCGCCCTATGTATCGGTTAGAATCGTCACGAGTCCGGGGCCGCGGGGAGGACCGACATGTCGTTCGGCACGTCCACGACGTACATCAACGCGTACATCGCGTTCGCGTTCGTGTATCTGCTCGCGAGCCTCGCGTTCGCGACATCCGCGCTGCGCGTGAGCGCGGGGCTTTCCCGGACGCGGCCCACGGGGTCATCCGACGACACGGAGGCGTCGGCCGCTCCGATCGGCGTGGTCCTCGATCACGGACGGAAGATCGTCGACTACACGCAGCTCGCTACCCTCCTGCCGCTCGTCTACATCGTCGGCAGTCTGTTCCTCGGTTCGATCGTCACCCGCGACACCGACCTCGCGCGCACGATGAACGCCGGCTGGATCGCCTTCACCGCCATGTGCGGTGCGGCCAGTATCGCTTTCGCGGTCCTCGGCATCCGCGAGTCGGGGTCGATCGGTCATGGTGCGCGTCTGCCGCGCGATCCCGCGGGCCGTATCCCCGAGGCACTCCAGCGGGAGGGCACGCGCCTTGGCGTCAGCGCCGCCCTGCTTCTACTGGTCGCTGTGTTCACCATGCTCAACCTCTGGTCGATCGTCAGCAGCCTCGAATCACTTTCCGCTGTCGATTACCTGTTGTAGCGCCTCGCGCGCGCGGTACTATTGCGACGCGCACTTCCTCGGCCCGGGTGGCGGAATGGCAGACGCGGAGGTCTCAAAAACCTCTGTCCGAAAGGGCGTGTGGGTTCGACTCCCACCCCGGGCACCATATCTGACCTGCGGTTTCTCCGCCTTCGCGGGGGAGCCGCTTTCGCTTCCCTGGGGCCGTGTCCAAGTCCTGTCCAAGTCGAGATTCACGCCCTCGCCGCCTTCATCAGCACGTCGAAGCGATCCGCTGCAAGCCGGTTCGCATCGGGCATCGCGTGCGCGTAGACGTTCAGCGTGAGCATCGGTGTCGAGTGTCCGAGCATCGCGGCGACCGTGGGCACACTCTCCCCTGCCGCAAGAAGCAGCGAGGCGAAGGTATGCCGCAACCCATGCAGGGTGATGGGCAGCTCGAGCTCTCGCGCAACCGCGGTGAACGCGCCCGACACGGTATCGGGATTCCACGGCCGGCCAAAGCCGTTGTCCACGATCAGATCCTCATCGTGCCAGAGCGGACCGGCCTCGAGGCGCCGTGCCTTCTGGCGGACCATGTACGCCTTCAGCTCGCGCGCCGTGCTCGAGGGCATCGTGAGGGTCCGACGCGACTTCTCGGTCTTCGGTTCCCGGAAGATCAGCGCGTGCCCGGTCGACACGACTGCACGCTCGACGCGCACGCTCCTGGTCTTCGGATCCACGTCCGACCAGCGAAGCGCCAGGAGCTCGCCGCGCCTCAACCCGAGAGTTGCCCCGAGGAGTACCACTGCGTAGAGCTGGTCCGGGCCGGTCTCGCGTGTCTTCTCGAGGAGCTGTCCGAGCTGGGCCGCCGTGAGCGTGTGCATCGTCGCAGCCTTCACCTTGCCGGCCTTCGCGCGCTTCTTGCGTGCTGGGTTCGCAGGGATGAGCTCGGCGTCGACTGCGGCCTCGAGCGCCGTGTGCAGCACGCGGTAGACGTGCTGGCGCGTCCGATCCGACAGCGGCTCTCCGGTCCGGTGATGCTTCCGCTTCTTGAGATCCCGCATGAGCAGCCGGACGTGCTCGGCGTTCAGGGCGCCCAGCTCGACGTTGCCGATGATCGGCACGATGTAGCGGTCGATCACGCCGCGGTATCCCTTCAGCGTGTACGGCGCCAGATCGCGCTCCTCGCAATCCACGATCCACGCGGCAAGCCACGTCTTCACGGTCTGCCGGCTCGTGCCGACAAGCTGGCCGCGGTCCGCACGCGCCTTCAGCTCGCGCTGCTTCTTGCGTGCATCCGTGATCGTCGGGCACGTGGCCGTGACGGTCCGAACCTTGCCGGCCGGATCGGTGTAGCTCACGCGGACCTGAAACCCCCCGCTGTCGCGCTCCCGGATGCCCGGAGCGACCGCTCTACTCATCGTGTCCCCCTCCCGCTTCCGTTCCCTTCAGCCGCTTCGCCCGGTCCCGGTGCTTCTGTTGCTGGGCTGCGTTCTGGCACCGATAGGTGCAGTAGATCACCTTGCCCTTACGCTTGTTCTCGCCAAAGCGCGCGCGGCCACGCTGCCGGACGAAGACCCGGCCGCACTTCGCACACAGCCGATACTCCGAACCAACGACGTAGTCGTTGAACATCTCGAGGCACAACACGTTGTAGAGAACTGCCTGGACCGCATCCGAGGCCGCAACATCACCCCGGTAGATCCGAGGCGAGAAGACGCGCAGCCCCGCGTTGATGGTATCGAGGGTGCGCAGGGTGGCCGTAAGGAGGATTCCTGAATCCAGGAAGACTCCACGCGGCCCCTCCCAGAGCTCGAGAAGCGCGTTCTCATCTATGACGCCCTGGAGTGCCCAAAGCGTGCGCGCTGCGTCGCGGAGCGCACCGACCACCGCTCGAAACTCTTCCGCACTGACAACCAGCTCCGCCTTCACCCCGAGGGCGTCCGCGTGGCGCCTCGAGACCTCCTCCGTGTCCCTGACGGGCTTCCACAGACTCCGGCCCCACCAGAATGGCCCCGCTGACCAAGGCGTACCGATGTCTTCAACCTGAAGGGCACCAAGTCCCTGCACGAACGCGAGCACCGACGCCTTGCTCTCAACGTCGAGATCCATGAGCTCGTGTAGGTAGACTTCCGGCTCGAGCCACTCGCCGCGGAAGTTGTCACCGGCTAGA
This sequence comes from Actinobacteria bacterium UBA6100, assembly GCA_002423585.1. Taxonomy (GTDB): domain Bacteria; phylum Actinomycetota; class Coriobacteriia; order Anaerosomatales; family Anaerosomataceae; genus UBA6100. Next base: position 17,553 of record DIWS01000013.1, on the reverse strand, counting down.
TTGCCGACCCACGCCACTACTCCCTCGAGCACAACACCCCACGCGCCGTCTGCTAGCTCATACAGGCGAGCGTTCGGCACGCGCACGAGCGTATGGGGAATCGGGATTTGGCGCTCGGGCCACCCGTGTAGGTTCTCCAACGTCTCCCACCTCTGATTCGTAATGCGAAGTTTCACGCTTGCGCCGTACATTGACACTCATTCTAATTATCGTAAGTAAGGCCGTCAAGAGTCTGTGGGCATTACTCGAAGGGATGCGCGCTGATGCTAAGACTGGAAGCCGAGAGGCGACGACTCGGAATCAGCAAGAGCGAGCTTGCTCGGCGGAGCGGGCTCAACCAGGTCACGGTGATCGAGGCCACCAACGGGAAGAGGCGGCTGGGTCACGAGCAGCTACTGAAGGCTGCGGCCGGTCTCGGTTGGATCGAGAATCCGGAGGCGCTGCTCGAGGAGGTTGACGATGCCTGACCTCCTCAGGACGCAGCAGGAGACCGCCGACTTCTTCCGGGTCACTACCAGGACGGTCCGCTCGTGGGAAGCCGCGGGCATCCTGCAAGCAATTCGGATTCGTGGCGTCGTCAGGTATCGCCAGGCGGCAATCGAGCATGTGATCGCGGGTGCGGAAGTCGGGAGGCCAATCCATGAGGAGGCTTCTCCCGATGATCACTAGAACGCGACTCGCCGGCTACCACCTGCCGAGCGTGCAGTACGACTCCGATGATGGTCGACGCCTTGCGGGCCTTGACGTGCCCGGCATGAGCGACCGCGAGATCTACGCCGAGGGCACGCGACTCGGTGCCGCACTTGCCTACGCGATTGCGACCGACTACCGCGGCACCCTCGAGACCTGCACCGCGCCCTACTACATCCCCGTGATCGAATGGCTCGAGCGTCGGATGCGGCTCGTTCAGGCCGAGATCCGCAAGCGCAAGGGCAGTCACCGATGAGCGTCCTCGACCTGATCGGTGACGATGATGAGCAGCCCGCTGAGGTGGGCAAGCGTTCGCAGGCCGATCGCCTGGTCGACCTTGCACGCGAACGGTACGACCTCGGCATCACGGCCACGGGCGATGCCTTCGGCGTGACACGCTCCGGGCCGCGCATCGCCCGGATGCTACGTGGCGGATCGCAGTCGCTCCGAGCCGAGCTCGCGCATGCGTTCTTCCTTCAGTACCGAAAGACCCCGAGCTCGACGGCGCTCACGGACACCATCCTCACGTTGCAAGGCTTCGCTTCGCTCGAGGAGCCGGTCGACGTGTTCTTGCGGCAGGCGTCAGTCGACGGTGCGTTGTGGATCGACCTCGGCGACAACGCCGGTACATCCGTGCGGATCGACCCGGCCGGATGGACGCTCGAGCCCGGCGCGCCCTGCATCTTCAGGCGCTCGGAGCTCACCGGCACCATGCCGGCGCCGCAACACGGCGACCTCAGCGAGCTTCGCCGGTTCCTGAACGTGACGGACGAATCGTGGGCGCTCGTTGCCGGGTGGCTCGTGTCCGCGTGCTTCCCGTCGATCCCACACCCGGCGATGCTCCTCACCGGCGAGCAGGGTTCCGCGAAGTCCTCCACCGGCCGATTCCTTGTGAGCGTGCTAGACCCTTCGCCGGCACCGCTGCGAACCGCGCCGCGCGACGTGGGCGAATGGGTCACGGTCGCCGATGGTTCGTGCGTCGTCGGCCTGGACAATCTCAGCGGCCTTCCCGGGTGGCTCTCGGATGCGATGTGCCGCGCGGTCACGGGCGACGGACTCCCCCGGCGCCGCCTCTACAGCGACGGCGAGCTCGTGGTCACGGCGTTTCGCAAGCTGCTGCTTCTGACCGGTATCGACCTCGGCGCACTATCGGCAGACCTGATCGACCGCGCGTTGTTCGTGGAGCTCGAGCGCATCGCCCCAGAGAGTCGCCGGCTCGACTCCGAGCTCGCAGCCGACTTCGCCGACGCGCACCCGCGCATCCTCGGCGGCCTGTTCGATCTCGTGAGCGCGACCATGCGCGAGATCCCCAACGCTTCGCTCGCCGAGTATCCCCGAATGGCCGATCATGCCCGCGTGCTCCGGGCGCTCGACCTCGCCACAGACGGCGACCACCTCGAGGCGTACATCGCAGCATCCGACCGGGCGATGCTCGACGCCGCAGACGGCTCGCCGGTAGCCGAGGCGGTCATAGCCTTCATGCGGGACCGGGACTCGTGGCAGGGAGGCGCATCGGACCTGCTCGAAGCGATCACGCCGCACGATCCGCCGAAGCGTTGGCCGGCGACCGCGCATCACTTGTCCGGGCAACTGCGACGGCTCGCGCCGGTACTCCGAGCGCGCGGTATCACGGTCGATCATGTACGCGCGCACACCGGCCGGATGCTTGTCCTCGGCGTGACGCATGACGCTGGTGACGCTTGTTTCCACTTCTAATCTTGGAAAAGAGAAGAGAGAAGGGCATGAAGCGACAGATGCGACTGGAAAAGAAGCGTCACGAGCGTCACCAGCGTCACGGCGACAAGTGGGTGCCCCGTGCCTGAGTCCATCCGAGTGAAGGCCCTTCGCGCCATCGGCGAAGATCGCGTGCGCGTCATTCGCGCGAACGAGACGGGCATCGCGCTCGACGTGACGAGCTCGAAGCCGGCCCCGGCCACACTCGCGCGAGTCACCTATAGAACGCTCCTGTACGTGAAGGACGGTGCCCTCGTGCGCGAGTGCTCCTGCCCCTGCCCGAAACGCTGCTACCACCTCGACGTCGGCGAGTTGCTATGGACGCCCGGTCCGTCCGAGGTGAGCGCCCGATGACGCCCGCCGCCGGTTGGAGCAAGCGGGATCTCGACGCCGAGTTCGGTCCGATCGAACCGCAGCCAATGCCCGTCGTCGTGCCGTCCGCGTTGTCGAAGTGGTTCGTTGCGTTCAAAGAGGACGTTCTCAGCGGCCGCGTGAGCCTCGAGGAGCTGCTCGAGGTCGCCGACCTTGATATGCAGAGTTCGCAGCCTGACCTCTGCCCGATTTGCACGCGGCGCCCGGTGCGCGACACCGGCGGGCGGTTCGCCCGCGGTATTTGTGGTGTGTGCTGGCTTCACCGCTTGCGCGACGCGCACCTCGAGGCGACTGCCGAGCTCGAGGCGCTGAAGGACTACAACACGGCCAAGAAGCAGCGGCAACGCGCACTTGATGAGACGCACCCGGACCGTCCGCGGCGCGCGGGTCCGCGCCCGCGTGAGGAGTACGCCCAACGTGACGTCATCGCCACCGACATTCCCGAAGGGACGATCATCCGCACCTGCGTTTCGTGCGGCTTCACGTGGCCCTCGCGGGACTCGTACGTCGATGATCTCTGCCCGGAGTGTAGTGAACGGCGCGAGATCCGGCGGGGGACAAGTGACACGAAGTCCGTGCCTCAGGAGCAACAGTGACCGCCCGTCGCCAGAATCGCATGATCGACCCGAGGCACCACACCCCCGAGGTGCGCGCCGACATGACGCTCTCCCTCGCCGCTGTCGCATCAGGCGAGGTGCCGTGGGTCGCCTGGCAGATCGACGACTACGCGCTCCTGATCCTTTCCGACGACTACGACGTGCAGCTTCGGGATGGCATCAGTCCCGAGGTCCCGGAACGCTTCGCAGGGGCGCACATGTTCTCGCTGGCGATGTTCCGTGAGGTGGTCGAGTCCCTGCCAAGGGCAGGAGACGGCGGACCACGGGCCGACCCGTGGTGAACAGTGACGCCCGGTTCAGGATTGAGGTGCTAGGCCGCTCAGCCGAACGGTCGTGCGCTCGTCATTCACAGACGGTAGCGCAGGTCGGGAGGCGTTCGGGATCGCGCCTGTCAGGCGGGTCCCAGGAGTGGGGAGAGTCGCTCGAATCGAGGGCTCTTGCGCGGCGCTCACGTGCTCGAAGCGTGAGACCGGACACACCACTACTTCGACCTAGGAGTTGACCCCCTATGTCTAGGGCATTGCAGACCCAGTACAACGCCGCGGTTGCCGACGTGCAGGCCGTGGTGGCACAGATCCGGGCGCTCCCGGAGAACGCATCCAGAAGCCAGATCGACTCGTTGCAGCGCGACCTCCAGGTCGCCACCACCGAGGCGGAACGCACCCAGGCCAACCTCGAGAACTCCGGGGAGCTGGAGAGCGTCTCCAAGCGATTCATCGCCCAGCCGGTGCAGGGTGGCGGTCGCCCAGATGCGGAGTGGCGCACCTTCTCCCACGGCGAGTCCATCGCCGATCACTTCGCTGCGCGCTCTGTCGGCGACGACGACCTGCAGCGCGGGAGTCTCGGCCGGATGCTGCGAGGCATGGCGACCGGCAATTGGCGCGGCGCCGAGCTCGAGCAGCGGGCTCTCGGTACGGCTACCGGCTCTGCCGGCGGCTTCATCGTACCGGACATCCTCGCAGGGCAGTTCATCGACCTTGCGCGCGCCAAGATGGTGACGAGCGCCGCCGGTGTCCGCGTGCTGCCGCTCGAGAAGGACGCTTTCGGCAGCTACACCATCGCGAAGCTCACGGCGGACCCGTCTACCGCATGGGTCGCAGAGGCCGGCACCATCACGCCGAGCGATCCGACCTTCGGGGCCGTCGTCATCGACCCCGGCAAGCTAGCGTGCCTCGTGCGTGTCAGCCGCGAACTCCTCTCCGACGCCCCGAACGCCGCGGAGATCTTGCAGCGCACACTCGCTGCCGCATTCGGTGCTGAGATGGACCGCGCGGTCCTCGAAGGCTCAGGCGTCGGCGCCGAGCCGGGCGGCCTCGCATCCATCGCCGGACTCGGCGAAGAGTCCATGGGCGACAACGGCGCGGTCCCGACGAACGACACCGGCCCCGCGAAGCTCGCTGCCACGGTGCTGAAGGTCCGTCAGGCGAACCACGAGCCCACGGCGATCATCTCCTCGCCGCGCCAGTGGTCGCTGTTCCACAACCTGAAGGACGGCCAGAAGCAGCCGCTTAGGTTCGGCGCCGGGCTCGACGAGCTCAACTGGTACCAGACCAGCAACTGCTCCGATGCGATCACGCAGGGCTCTAGCGGCGCCGCCGGCAACGTCTACACGGGCGACTTCACCAAGGGCATCCTCGCGGTTCGGCAGGGCATCGAGATCTACATCACCCGCGATGCGTACCTGACCACCGATGAGGTCGCTTTCCTCGTGACCACGAGGGCCGACTTCCAGGCCGAGGATGACGGCGCGTTCGCCCGTCTGATCGGCGTAACCGCTTCATAGCAACAACGGGTCGCCTCGATGGGTATCGGGGCCACGCAGCTTCTGCCCGCCGGCCCAAGCCGGGAAAGAGAAGAGGCACGCGCGCTCATGGCTGCGCGCTCCTTTCTGGATCGGCGGATCGGGTCGGTCGGGTCACTCCGGCCGGCCCCTTCTGCGTCATCGGACCGCCGCATACCCACGGGGGGGTCATCTGCCGACCCTTGCACCCTTCCTTACCTCGCGCCCCAGCGGAGCGCGCACGCCCGAAAATGGGAGTTTCAGCGGGGGTTGCGCGCGAGTCGCAAAACCGAATCACGAGTGACGCAAAACCCAACGCCACGACGGGATCGCACGCAAGTCACGAAAAGGAACCGCTAGTGACACGAAATCCAACTCCTCGGCGGCTGTCACCGGTTTCGGCGGCCGAAGGGGCCGCCCCGAAGGACGGCCCCTAGCGTACCGCGTGACTCTGACGTGCTACGCGAGCTGCGCCCCTCGCGCGTCCATGATCGCCTCGTGCATCGCGTCGTTGTAGCCGGCGTCGCCGGGAGCTAGCAGCACGTTGGGATCGACGCCGAGCACCTCGCAGATCCGCATGAACTCATCCGCGGGGATGAGCCCCGGGTCGCGCTCCATGACGCCGTATCGCCAGTCCGTCACGCCGATCGCCTCGGCTACCTTCGTCTGCGAGAGACCGTGCGCCTCCCGCGCTGCTACGAGAGCCTGTGTGAGCCGGTGCCGCCCGGCGGTGCGTGCGTCGACCTCCCGCATGACGGCGACGAGGTTATCGGCTTCCCAGTCCTCGCGCCGTGCCTCGAGCACCATCCGCAAGAGGGTGTAGGTCTCGCTCTCCAGGTGGTTGATGATCTCGCTCGTCTTCATACTGCACTCCCCTTCTGTCTTGTCCCGTGTCCAATTCCTGTCCAAGTCGGGCGATTCCGAGGGCTTCCGCGCACGTCCGCCCATTGCCTCGCATTGTGGCATCTACCTGCGGGTATGCTTCCGTGGGCTTCCGAGCCTCGCCGCGCGCTTCCGTGCTTGGGGCGTTCCTCAAAAACCTCTGTCCGAAAGGGCGTGTGGGTTCGACTCCCACCCCGGGCACCACATCTCACCTGCAGTGATGCGCTCTGCACCGCTTCATGCCCACCCTGATGGGAATGAACCCCGAAGGACCTGTAGGCCTGTGACCCCTCGGGAGCGGCACATGATGTCGGATCTGCATGCGTTCACACTCGGCCTGCCCAAAGCGGAACTACATCTGCATCTGGAGGGTACGCTCGAGCCCGAGTTCATGCTGCGGATGGCCGAGAACAACTCGGTCATACTCCCCTACGATTCGGCCGAAGCCACACGCGCCGCATACGACTTCCGCGACCTGCAGTCGTTCCTGAACCTGTACTACGCAGGCTGCGCGGTCCTGCTCACCGAAGACGACTTCTACGACCTCACCTGGGCATACCTGGTACGCGCCGCTCAGGAGAACATCTGTCACGTCGAGCCGTTCTTCGACCCACAGACGCACACCGACCGGGGCGTGCATTTCGGCACCGTGGTGACCGGCATCCTGCGTGCCCTGGAGGACGGCGAAGAGAGCTTCGGGATCACCTCCCGGCTCATCATGTCGTTCCTGCGCGACCAGCCCGCCGAGAGCGCGATGCGCACGCTCGAGCATGCGAGACTCTACGGGCATCGCATCGTGGGCGTCGGGCTCGACTCCGCTGAGCTCGGCCATCCGCCGGAGGACTTCGCCGAGGTCTTCGACCTCGCCCGGGAGCATGGCTACCGCATCGTGGCTCATGCAGGTGAGGAGGGCCCGCCGGCCTACATCGCCGGCGCGCTCGATGTGCTCGGCGCTGAACGGATCGACCACGGGGTGCGCGCTCTCGAGAGCCCGGCGCTCCTCCAGCGCCTTGCCCGGGACCGCGTGCCGCTCACGGTCTGCCCGCTCTCCAACGTCCGCCTGCGTGTCGTGGAGTCAATGGAAGCGCATCCGCTCAAGCGCCTGATGGACGCAGGGTTGATGGTGACCGTGAATTCGGATGACCCCGCGTACTTCGGCGGCTACCTCACCGACAACTACGTCGCCGTCGCGGAAGCGCTCGGCCTGGGGCCCTCCGACCTCGTCACGCTTGCCGAGGCGTCGTTCGAAGCCTCCTTCCTGGATCGGGACGCGAAAGACGCACGCATCGCGGAGGTGCGTACGTACGCGGCATCGCACGGCATGGAGTAATCGAACACCTGTTCGCTTTCTCGCGGATTCGGTGCTAGCATCGGGACGGCACTCCCCCGTACGCCGGAGGTCCCGATGGCTGCTCCCCTCGTACCCGCCCGCGACGCATCGCACACCGAGGACGGCACCTCGCTGCTGCTCGGCCTGAACGACGCGCAGCGAGCAGCCGCTTCCCATGGGAGCGGACCGCTTCTGATCGTCGCCGGGGCGGGCACCGGCAAGACCGCCACCCTCGCCCGCCGCGTCGCCCATCTGGTCGCAGACGGCATGCCGCCGGGCCGCATCCTCCTCCTCACCTTCACGCGGCGCGCCGCCGAGGAGATGCTTCGCCGCGTCGACGGGCTGCTGCGGAGCGCTGCCAGCGCCGGCGACCTGCACGCCTCGCTCTCGGGCGCCCGCGTCTGGGGCGGCACGTTCCACGCGGTCGCCACACGTCTGCTCCGCATCCACGGCGAATCGATCGGACTCCCACCAGGGTTCACGATCCTCGACCGCTCGGACTCGGAAGACCTCATGCATGCGGTGCGGACGTCGCTCGACCTCGGCAGCACGGCCAAGCGCTTCCCGCAGAAGGCCACATGCCTCGACATCTACTCACGCTGCGTGAACGCCGCCGAACAGCTCGAACACGTGCTCGAGACGCGCTACCCCTGGTGTAAAGAGAGCGCCGAGGACCTCAAGCGCCTGTTCGCGGCGTACGTGGATCGCAAGGAAGCGAGCCACGTGCTCGACTACGACGACCTGCTGCTGTTCCTCGCCGGCATGCTCGCCGACCCGGCGCTCGGCGAGGTCGTGCGCGGGCACTTCGACGCCGTGCTCGTCGACGAGTACCAGGACACCAACGCGCTGCAGGCCGACATCGTGGCGCTGCTGCGCCCCGATGGAACCGGCATCACCGCCGTGGGCGACGACGCGCAGGCGATCTACGGCTTCCGCGCCGCCACCGTGCGCAACATCCTCGACTTCCCCGCACGCTTCACCGGCGCCACCGTCCTCACCCTCGAGCAGAACTACCGCAGCTGCGCGCCGATCCTCTCGGCCACCAACGCGATCATCGCCGAAGCTGCCGAACGCTACGACAAGGCGCTGTGGACCGAGCGCGAGGGCGGTGCTCCGCCGGCGCTCGTCACCTGTCGCGACGAGCGCGAGCAGACCGACTACGTGATCGAGCGCATCCTCGGCCATCGCGAGGAGGGCACGCCACTGATGGAGCAGGCGGTGCTGTTCCGCGCGATGCACCACTCGATGGACCTCGAGCTGGAGCTGCAGCGGCGCAACATCCCGTTCGTGAAGTACGGTGGACTCAAGTTCGCGGAGATGGCCCACGTGAAGGACCTCGTGGCGTACCTGCGCCTCGCCGAGAACCCCAACGACGAGGTGGCGGCTCTGCGCGTGCTCGGGCTGCTCCCCGGCGTGGGCCCACGCATCGCTTCGGCACTCGCGGCCGACCTCACCGCCGCACGCGGCGACTTCGAGTCGTGGGTGGGGCACGCGGTCCCGGGTGCCACCGCGGTGCTCTGGCCGGGGTTCGTGACGCTCATGCGCACGCTGGCGAGCGCGCCCTCCGAGGATGTGGCCGCACAACTTGCCGCCACCAGGGCGTTCTACGCACCACTCGCCGAGCAGCGCTACGACAACGCGCCCGCACGTCTCGCCGACCTCGAGCAGATCGAGATGCTCGGCTCACGGTTCCGCGATCGCACGTCGTTCCTCACCGATCTCGTTCTCGACGCACCCCAGTGGACCGGCGATCTCGCGGGTCCTCCCCTGCTCGACGAAGACTACCTGATCCTGTCCACCATGCACTCGGCCAAGGGCCTCGAGTTCGACGTGGTGTTCGTCATCCACGCGGCCGACGGCAACATCCCCTCGGACATGGCCACGGGCAGCGTCGAGGAGATCGAGGAGGAGCGTCGGCTGTTCTACGTGGCCTGCACGCGCGCCCGCGACGCGCTGTACGTGACGCACCCGCTGCGCTACTACGCGGCCGGGCGCGGGCGTTCGGACGCATACGGCTATGCGCAGCGCACACGCTTCGTGCCGGACCGTATGCGACCGCTCTTCGCCGAGAGCCAGGCACGTCCGGAAGCCGGCGCAGACGACGCCTCCGCACCGGTGGTGGCCACGACCGCGAGCATCCGGGCGGGAGTGCGCGCCCTGTGGGAATAAGGCTCGCTCAGTCTCGCAACATCCCCTATCCCGAACCCCTCGGCTTGTGGCACGATGCTGTCTCGTGAGCAACGAACGGGGGAGTTGCGTGGCGAGCGCTGTGGAGGTTTTCGGCCTCACGCGAGAATACATCATGGGGGGCGAGGCGCTCACGGTCCTGCGCGGAGTCGACCTGACCATCCCCCGCGGCGAGATCGTCTGCGTGATGGGGCCCTCCGGCTCGGGTAAGTCCACGCTGCTCAACATCGTCGGCGGCCTGGACCGCCCCACCTCCGGCTCGGTCGTTATCGAGGGTGAGGATCTCGCCGGGATGGACGACGAACGCCTCGCCACCTACCGGCGTCGGCAGGTCGGCTTCGTCTTCCAGTCGTTCAACCTGATTCCCACCATGACCGCCCGGCGCAACGTGGAGTTGCCCCTCGTATTCGCGGGCGCATCTCCCGAGGAGCGCGCCGAGCGGGCCGCGGCGGCACTCGCATCAGTGGGCCTCGCTCACCGGATCGACCACCGACCCACCGAGCTCTCCGGCGGCGAACAGCAGCGCGTCGCCATCGCGCGGGCGGTCGTGAATGAACCCGCCATCATGCTCGCCGACGAGCCCACCGGCAATCTGGATACGCGCACCGGCCTCGAGATCCTGGAGCTGATGCGTGAGATGAACGCCGCCGGACGCACACTACTCATCACCACCCACGACCGCGCCATCGCCGAGTCTGTGGCCGACCGCATCATCACCATCGTGGACGGATCGATCGAGAACATCGAACAAGGAGGAACCGCGTGAGGCGCTCTTGGGTAGCACGGATCCTGGCACTGTCGGTCGCGCTCGCACTGCTGATCGCCCCTGCAGTGGCAGTCGCCGACCCCGACTCCGGCGATACGACTGAGACGGTCCCCGCCCCCATCGTCCCGACCACAACGGGTGGAGTGGCTGCTGTCACACCCACACCCGCGCCCGTCGTGGTCGTTCGCTCGTACGCGACCACGCCCGTCCGAGTGACACCGGGGACGGAGTTCGACCTCACGCTCACGCTCTACAACGCCACGTCCCGACGTGCCGACAACGTAGTCGTTTCCCTCGGTCAGTCCGCCGCCGCGGGCGGCACTGCGGCGGCAGCCACCGGCGGCCTCACCGTGCTCGGCACCGGCAACGCCAAGTACCTGGGCCTGCTCAAGGGCAAGACCGAAGACACCGTCACGTTCCACGTCATCGTGACTCCCGGTACCGCTCCCGGCGCCCTCACCGTGCCTGTGACGGTGAGCTTCGAGCACCAGGACGCCCGCCAAGAGGTGGCCTACACCCTCGGCGTGCTCGTCGAGCGCGACGCCGTGCTCTCACTGGTCACCGCGGAGCTTCCCGAAACGGTCATGCTCGGAGAGACCTTCGACGCGAGCTTCGAGATCGCAAACGCCGGCACGTACGCTCTTTCCGGCGTCATGTTGCGTGTCCAAGCCGGCGAGGCGGACGTGGCCGATGGCACGTACTTCCTCGGCACTATGGACGCAGCGACCACCGAGGGACTCGACGTGCAGATCACGCCCGAATCGGCCGGTGAACTCGAAGTCGTCTTCGTAGTCTCCTATCGCGACGATTTTGGCCGGCCGCAGGAGTACCGCGAGACACGAACGGTCAGCGTCGAAGACGCGCCCGACCCGGCTGACGTCGAAGAGGGCGCCGAGGCGCCGGACGACGAGAGCGAAGACAACTGGTTCGTCTCGTTCATAAAGGCGCTCTTCGGCATCGGATCGTAAGCATGCGCTTCCGCGACCTCGCATTCTTGGTCGTCTCCAACCTGCGCCGCATGAAGCTCAGGTTGGCGTTGACGTCCCTCGGCGTGGTCATCGGCACATCGGCGATCGTGCTCATGGTGTCGCTCGGCATCGGGCTTCAGGCGAACCTCACGGCCGAACTCGGCGACCTGGGCGCGGCTACGCACATCACCGTGATGGGCGGCGGCGGGATGCCGGGTGTCGAGTTCACATCCCTCAACGACGAGATCGTCGACGAGATCGCGGCGATCGAGCACGTCGAGGCGGTGCTGCCGAGCGTCCCCGTGTATCTAGACAAGATCGAGTACAAGAAGTACGTCCTGTACAGCATGCCGTACGGCGTAAACATGGAGGACTTCGCGAAGTTCGGATACGAGATCGAGGAAGGCCGGCTGCCGCGTAACGACTCCGAGATCCTTCTCGGCGCGATGCTTCCGGCATCGTTCTCGGTCGCGTCCGAGGACGGGATGATGATGGGGCCGGGCTCGACGGTCCCCGAACTCGACCTTCTCGGCAGGCGACTAGAGGTGGCGACCTCGATCTACCCGACCGAACAGGAGATCGAGGCCGATCCGAACGCGCAGCCACGGCAGAACAAGCAGAAGTTCACGGTTGTGGGGATCCTCGCGCCGAGCGACATGATGACGGACCAGTCCGCGTACATTTCCATGGACGCTGCGCTGGACATGAACGACACCGACCGGCGGAAGGTCACGTACGAGCAGCTCATCGTCAAGGCCGACTCGGTCGACTCGGTCACCGACATCGAGAAGACCATCATGGATCGAGGCCTATATGCATACTCATCGCAGTCGATGCTCGAAAGCCTGAAGAGCGTCTTCCTGATCATACAGGGTGTGCTCGGCGCGCTCGGTGGCATCGCCATGCTCGTCGCCGCTCTCGGCATAGCGAACACGATGACCATGTCGATCTACGAGCGCACGCGGGAGATCGGCATCATGAAGGCCGTCGGGGCCTCCAACCGTCAGATCAAGCGCGTCTTCCTCGGCGAGGCGGCTATCATCGGCGTGTTGGGCGGGATCGGTGGACTGCTCTTCTCCGGTGCCGGCGCTGCGCTCGCGAACCTGTTCGTGAAGGCGATGCTCGCCAGCCAGGCCACGTCCACCGGGGTGGCTTCCTCCGACACCGCCTCGTTCTTCCAGATACCCGTGTGGCTCGCCATCTTCGCCATCGTGTTCGCAGCGGGCATCGGCCTGCTCTCAGGCGTGCTGCCGGCGGTGCGTGCCGCCAACCTCGATCCGCTCACCGCACTTCGACACGAATGATGAAGGAGTGACCATGCGTTCGTTCGCAAGCATCCTGCTCGGCCTGTTCCGTCCCGCGAAGGGCATCGATGGCGCTGGCGATGCGGTCAAGTGGCTATGGATCCCGCTCGCGGTCCTTCTGCTCGGCTCGGTGCTCTTCAAGACCGCGGTGTCCACGCCCATGAAGATCGAGTACCAGACCGCCCAGGCCGAAGCGATCATGCAGGAGCAGATCGACTCCATGCCCGAGGCCGACCGCAAGCAGTACGAGAAGGACATGGCGGCCGCCGAGGCAAACGGCGAGATCACCCAGGATGAGGTGCTCACCACCGCAATGCAGGTCACGTCTGTCGCCGACATCGTCTTCGGCGCGCTGGGCGCACTCGTGGCGATCCTCTACACGGCCACGTTCTTCTTCGTTGCGGCCAAGACCTGGGCGAACCCCGTGCGATTCCCGACGATGCTCACCGTGAGCGCGCTCTCGCTCCTGCCCAACGCCATCCGCAACGTCATTCAGGGCATCCACATGACCTCGACGGGCGTCTGGCTCCAGCACGCCGGCCTCGGCGCACTGGTCGCCCCCACGGAGATCACCGAGGCGCCGGGCGCCGCCTACGCGGTACTGTCGCAGATCGATCTCTTCGTGGTCTGGGGCCTGCTCATCCTGTTCGGCGCACTGCTCTCCAAGGCGATCGGCGTCGAGAAGAAGCGCGCGGTGCCCGCGATCCTCGTCTTCATCGTGGTCACCGGGATCGTGAAGGCCATTCCGGTGATCATCGGCAGCCTGTTCACCGGCGCGGTGATGTAGCCGCTGCTACCTGCCGAGCAGGCCGAGGATCGACGCGCTCGCCTCGAGCACGCTCACGTGCATGAACGCCTCCTCGAGCGTCGCGCCCTTCGCGAACGGGCCGTGCGTGCGGAGCACGGCCACCGGGGACTCGCGAAGCGCGCCGGCAAGCACGGCTGCGGCCTCGGGTGAGGCGATCGTCTGCGCCGCCGTGACCACGGGCACCTCGCCGAGCACGTACAGCCCCTCGGAGTCGGCCGGCACGATCGCGTCGGCATCGAAGCTCCGCACGATCGTGTGGGCCGGGTGCGCGTGCACGATCGCCCGCGCGTCGGTGACCTCGTAGATCGCGCGGTGCACTACGATCTCGCGACTGCAACGCTCGTCGGCGACGCACGGCTCCATGCCCGTCTCGATCAGGTCATCGTCAGTGAGCCTCCCGAGCATCGATCCGCGGCGGGTGATGACCACCCGATCGCCGTCGCGGACGCTCATGTTGCCTCCGTGGCTCGTGGTGAGCCCCGCCACGAACAGGTCGCGCCCGATCTCACGGAAGACGCGTATCAACTCGCGGTCGATCATGCCGGCTCCTCGCCGGCGCCCTGATCGGACAGGATGCCGCGGTACTCGAGTGCGCGCGCGAGACGGTAGAAGTCGCTGTCCTTGTCGATGAACCGGACCTTCGTCTTCATGGTCTCGGGATCGATCAGCAGGTCGAACGGCACGTACTTGAGCGAGAGCTGGTCCTCCACGCTCACCATGACACCCGTGAGGCCCTTCTCAACCAGCGCGCGGTACGCACCCACACCCAGTTGCGTGCCGAGTAACACGTCGAACGCGCTCGGTTCCGCGCAGCGCACCTCGTAGCCGAGCTGCTTGGCGCGAACCTTGATCCTCTTGCCGGTCCGCTCCTCGTAGACGCGCTCCATCTCCGTGGCGAGCACGCGCCCCACCTGCGCCTCCCCGAGCTTCAGGTTGCCATGCTCGTCGGTGGTCTGCGGCCGCATGTCGTCGGGCAGATGATCGGCGAGCCCTTCGGCGATGCAGATGATGCCGTAGTGCCTCCCGTCCGACTCCCGGTGCAACATGAGGTCGACCAGCCCCTCGGCCTCGGCCCGTGCGTCGAAGACGTCGTCGCAGTCCTCCACCGAGATCATGCGCGTCGCCTCACCGGCGATGCCCGCCGCATAGGTGAGCCAGCCGGCCTTGCGCCCCATCACCTCGAGCACGTACCAGACCTGCGTTGAGCGCGCGTCCGCACTCAGGTTGCGGATCTCGGTGGCCGCGAAGTGCGCCGCCGAGAAGAAGCCGAACGTCCAGTCGATGCCGTAGTAGTCGTTGTCGATCGTCTTCGGCAGATGGACGACCCTGATCGGCCGAAGCCCGCCCACGACGTTCTGCAGCTCCTTGATGTAGTTCGCGGTCTTGAGCGTGTCGTCGCCGCCGATCGAGACGAGCGCGTCTATCTCGTAGGCCTCGAACGCGGCGTAGACCGCACGCAGCTTGGCGTTGCGGTGCGCGTCCGCCAGGTCGTTGGCCGAGCCCACCGGCTTGCCCGGGTTGGCGCGCGACGTGCGCAAGATGATGTCCTTGCGGTTCCGGATCGCCGAAACGTCGTTGCGGGTGAGGCGGATGAAGTGTTGCCCCTCGACGAGCGGGTTGTCCGGTGAGTAGTTCTCCAGGCCCTCGTAGCCGTCGTAGAAGCCGATCACCTCGACGCCGTTGTTCAGAAACGAGAGCGCCGCGGCCGAGATCACCGCATTGGCCGCCGGTGCCGGCCCGCCGCTGAACAGGATGCCCACGCGCTTGATCGGTGACTTCTGACTCACACTATCTCCCCCTGAGGTTCGACGGACATCACAACATCGTCGGCACACGCTACGCGCCGGTGCTGAACACCCCGATGGCGCGCAGGCGCTCGTAACGTCGCGCGGTACGGGTTCCAGGGTCCTCGGCGCGAAGCGCGTCGAGTGCCACCTCGACGCGCACGGCCACCTCGGCCATGACGACAGCCGGATCGCGGTGTGCTCCCCCGAGCGGTTCGGGCACGATCTCATCGGCGATGCCGAGACGCACGAGGTCCTCTGCCGTCAGCGTGAGCGCCGACGCCGTCTCCGGCGCCTTCTGCGCGTCTTTGAACAGGATCACCGCGCACATCTCCGGCGAGATGACCGAGTAGTATGCGTTCTCAAGCATGATCAGGCGGTCGCCGAAGCCGATGGCCAGCGCGCCCCCACTGCCGCCCTCGCCGATCCCGACCACCACCACCGGGACGGGCAGGTCCGAGAGTGTGGCGAGGCACTGTGCGATCGCCCACGCCTGACCGCGCTCCTCGTCCTCGAGCCCTGGCGAAGCCCCGGCCGTGTCGAGCAGGGTGACCACCGGGAGCCCGAAACGGGCTGCAAGACGCATGGCGCGCTCGGCTTTGCGAAAGCCCTCCGGGTGCGGCGAACCGAAGTTGCGCGCCACGTTCTCTTTCGTGTTGCGGCCCTTGCGATGCGCCAACAGCATCACACGGTGTCCCCCGAGGGTCGCGAGCGCGGTCAGGATCGCCTGGTCGTCGGCGTACGCGCGGTCCCCGCGCAACTCCACCACGTCGGTGAAGATCGCCTCCAGGTAGTCGTCGGCCTTGGGGCGCTGCGGGTGACGGCTGACCTGGACCTTCTCCCACGGGGAGAGGGCCGAGTAGAGCGTCTGGCGCAGCTGCTCGACCTGACGCTCCAGGTCGGCGATCTCGGCGGCGAGCTCGGGAAGCGCCGCAGCATCGAGTCGTGAGATCTCGTCGAGCTTCTCCTCGAGCTCGACGAGCGGCCGTTCGAATTCCATCACGAAGCGGGCCATGTTATACAGCACCTCCCGCAGTCGTGGCGTCATCGGGAAGCAGATATCCGAGCACGGTGCCGATCCGCTCGCGAAGCTCGCTGCGGGACACGACACCGTCGATCATCCCGTGCTCCACGAGTGAGACCGCGCTCTGGAAGCCCTTCGGGAGCGATCGCCGGATGGTCTGCTCCACGAGGCGCGGCCCCGCGAAACCGATGAGCGCACCGGGCTCGGCGAATATCACGTCGGCGAGCACCGCAAAGCTCGCGGTCACGCCGCCGTAGGTCGGGTCAACGAGTACCGAGACGTAGGGCAGGCCCGCCTTGGCGAGCCGCTCCGCCGCGGCCGCGGTCTTGGCCATCTGCATGAGCGAGAGCATGCCTTCCTGCATGCGCGCGCCGCCGGACGCGACCACCAGCACCACACCACGCCGCTCGGCGAGCGCGATCTCGAACGCCCGGGTGATCTTCTCGCCCACGACCGATCCCATCGATGCGCCGATGAAGCGGAAGTCGAGCGCCCCGATCACGACCGGACGACCATCGATCGACGCGCGCCCGATGATCGCGGCCTCGGCAAGCCCGGTCGTCTCCTGCGCCTTCTCGAGCGCACCCGCGTACGGCTTGCAGGCGGTGAAGCGCAGTGGGTCGAGGGAGCAGAGGCCCGCATCCGTCTCGGCGAAGGTCCCGTCGTCGACGAGCGCGAGGATGCGGTCGCGTGCGATGAGCTCGAAGTGGTGACCGCAGTGCGGGCAGACCGAGAGGCTCTTGACCACTTCGCCCTGGTAGAGGGTCTTACCGCAGTCCGGGCACTTGCGCCAGACGCCATCGGGCAGTCCATCGGCGGTCGCACCGGCTGAGACCGTGTAGCGACGGCTCTCCCGCTGCTTGAACCAGTCGTTGATCGACATGCTGCTCCGGGACTCCTCGGGTGCACGTTCAGGGGGTAATGATAGCGCGGCACCGCGTGACGTGCGATGCCGCGCTATCCGACTGCGCGTGACAGCCCTTAGAGGCTGTACTCCTTCTCGCCGTTGAAGACGGCCAGCGCGTCTTCGACGCTCCAGTCGCCCAGCGTGATCGCCGAGATCGCCTTGGTCAGCCGGACCGCCTCGTCCAACGAACGCTGGTGGATGTTGCGGCCGGTGGCGTTGCCCGACGCCCCGCCTACGTGGATCTGCTCCCAGAGCTGGGTGAGGAACGTCTGCGCGTCGACCGTGGAGCCGCCGGCGCACACCAGGCCGGTGCGGCCAGCCGCCGCAGCGGCCTCCTTGAGCTTTTCGGCCGAAGACGCCACGTCGTCGCCCTTCGGCGGGTTCACCTTCACGAAGTCCG
>DIWS01000007.1:64685-92276 GCA_002423585.1 Actinobacteria bacterium UBA6100 | reverse complement strand
GGTCGACGTGGGCGATGATGGCGATGTTACGGATGTCAGCGGCGCGCATGGGTGCTCGGGTCTCCAAAGGGTCGTGTTAAGAAGCGGTACAGGGTAGCACGGGCAGAGGGCTCTTGTCCTGACGGGGGAGCTGTCGCCGGAGATTTCCGCATATCGGACGTAGAACGGGTACACACTGGTGGAGTATCATCCCAGGCATGCGCCCCACTCGAGGGGGCGGGCGAGCAGAGGGGGACACATGACTGATGAGACCACGTATGACGATGCACCTGCCACCCCGATCGCCATCCTATGGGACGGGATCCTGTCCGTGCCCCTCGTCGGGGTCATAGACTCGAAACGCGGGCAAGACATCATGGATGACATGCTGCGAGCGATCAAGCAGACGGGCGCAAAGGTCGTCCTCCTCGACATAATGGGAGTCCCTGCAGTCGACAGCGCTGTGGCCAGCCACATCATCAAGATGACAAAGGCGACCCGGCTCATGGGGTGTACCTGCGTCGTGTCGGGCATCTCCCCGGCTATCGCCCAAACGATGGTGCACCTCGGGATCGAGCTTGGCGATGTGGTCACCGTCAGCAAACTGAGAGACGGTTTCAAAGTGGCACTCGATCACCTCGGTCTATCGGTGGTCAAGATCTGACGCACATCTCAAGAGGACGCCGTCGCCGGACAGTCTCCACCCGTCACTGACGTGAGGTTGATGCGCCGATGCACATGTACACCCTGCGCGATGTGCTCGTCGTGGCGCTGCCGCCCGCAGTCTACGACCACGCGGTACAGGACCTGCAGACCGACATCCTGACGCAGATCGCCGAGACATCCGCCGCAGTGCTCATCATCGACGTGGCCCCGGTCGACCTGATCGATCGCTTCTTTGCCCAGACGATGCTCGACCTGTGCAAGATGGCCGCGCTGCTGGGAGCACACCCGATCATCACCGGGATCGACTCTCCAACAGCCGCGGTGCTCGCTACATTCGGCCTCGACATGCCGGACCTCGACTTGGTCGGCTCGGTGTCCGACGCGCTCGCACAGCTGGGCGTCACGAACACCGAACCGATCCCGCGAGGTTGATTCCGGTGAACCCGCTCGCCAGTATCAACCTGTCCACGGACCTGGCGCTCGTGGAGGCGCGGGGCAAGGTGCGGACACTCGCCGAGGATCTGGGTGCGCAGGCCGTGGCAGGCACGGCGGTTGCGACCATAGTCTCCGATGTCGGCCGGCGGGCCATCAAAGACGATCTGCCGGTCACCGCTGAACTCGCGATCGAGGCCGTCGAGGGCCGCACCATCATGCAGGTCCGCCTGAGTGGCGTGAGCGCCCTGCCTGAGGTCGAAGGTCTACGCTCACGCTTCGGCATCGAAGCGATCTCATCAACCGCCGTGGACGGAGGCCGACCGAGCGTTGAGTTGCGGATCCCGACCAGCACGCCAGCCGCAAGAGTGGATGAGGCATTCCTCGACCGCGAGCGAGCGCGACTCATACAACGCTCGCCAGGGCAGCTGCTCGAAGAAGTGCAGCGCCAGAACGTCGAGCTCTCGAGCCTGCTGGAAGAGTTGCGCGATACCAAGAACGCACTCGCGCTCAAGGCGCGCGAACTCGAGACGGTCAACCGTGAGCTCGAGTCTTTCAGCTACTCCGTGTCCCACGATCTGAGAGCTCCCCTGCGTGCGGTCGACGGGTTCGGGTTGGCGCTACTGGAAGACTACGACGCGGCACTTGATGAGACCGGCAAGGACTACCTTCGTCGGATCCGTGCCGCAACCGCGCGCATGGCCCGGCTCATCGATGACCTGCTCTCCCTCTCGCGCTTGACCCGCGATGAGATGCATGTGGGACGAGTTGACCTCTCCCGGTTGGCCGAGGAGATCGTCGCCGAGCTGCGTGAAGGCGAGCCCGGCCGAAACGTGGACGTCACGATAACCCCGGGCCTCGAGGCCGAGGCTGACGCGGCACTCACCCGGGTGGTTCTCGTGAATCTGCTCGGGAACGCCTTCAAGTTCACGGACAAGCGCGATCCTGCGCGGATCGCGTTCGGTGCCGAGACGGTCGACGGCCGACTCTGGTACTGCGTTGAAGACAACGGTGCCGGCTTCGACATGACGTATGCCGATAAGCTCTTCGGTGCGTTCCAGCGCCTGCACACCACTGATGAGTTCGATGGAACGGGAATCGGCCTCGCGATCGTCCAGCGAGCGATCCACCGGCAAGGTGGCGAGGTCCGGGCGTGGGGCGAGATCGGGACGGGAGCGAAGATCTCCTTCTGCCTGGCGTCGCCGAGAATAGGAGGGTAAGCCGATGTCGGGCGATATCATATTGCTGGTCGAGGACAATCCGGATGATGTGGAGCTGACGCTTCGCGCGTTTCGCAAGAACAACATGCGGGGTGAGATCGTCGTCGTCCGTGACGGCGCCGAAGCACTGGACTACCTGTTCGCCGAGGGGGCGTACGCTGACCGCAACCCCATGGATCGACCGGCGCTCGTGCTGCTCGACCTCAAGCTCCCGAAACTGAGCGGGCACGAGGTGCTGCGCCGCATCAGGAGCGACGAGCGCACCGCTTTGCTGCCGGTCGTCGTGCTGACGTCTTCACGGGAAGACGCCGATCTCATAGAAAGCTACTCGGGTGGTGCCAACAGCTACGTTCGAAAGCCGGTGGATTTCAACGAATTCATCGAGGCCGTGCGCCAGGTAGGGGTGTACTGGCTGGCCCTGAACGAGCAGCCCCCGAGGTAGGCCGGGGCGCCCGGCCGGGAAGGCACGCATGCCAGACGGATACGCTGTGCTCATCGTGGAGGACTCTGAGGACGACGCCGTGCTCCTGACACGCCAATTGGAGCATGCGGGGATACTGGGTGAACACCGTCGGGTGGACACGCGCGAGACGATGGCCGCCGCCCTACAGGAGCACGCGTGGGATGTCGTGGTCGCCGACTACGTGATGCCACACTTCGACGGTCTTGAGGCGATCGAGCTCGTGCGCGACAGCGGGCTGGACATCCCCGTGGTGGTCGTCTCCGGCAAGATCGGTGAGGACGTCGCGGTTGCGGCGATGCGGGCCGGAGCAGCGGACTACGTCATGAAGTCATCGCTGGCCAGACTGCCCTCTGCCATCGAGCGTGAGGTTCGTGAGGCCGCAGTGCGCGCCGATCGCAGGCAAGCAGAGAGCGAACTCAGGGTGTACCGCTCGCACCTTGAGGACCTCGTAAGCCAGCGGACGAGGGATCTCGAGACGGCGAACTCCGCCCTGCAGGGAGCCTCCGACGCCAAGAGTGAATTCCTCTCCCAGATGAGCCACGAGCTCCGTACACCGCTGAATTCGATCCTCGGCTTCACGTCGCTCCTGCTCGAACAGGTACCCGGGCCACTGAACGAAGAGCAGGTCCATCAACTGCGCATGGTGAAGACCGGTGCGGACTGCCTGCTCTCGCTCGTGAACGGCCTGCTTGATCTCGCCCGTATCGAAGCAGGGCGTGTCCAATTGAACATCGAGTGCGTTCCGATCGAGGATCTGGTCAGGCGCGTTTCGGGGCTGATGATGCCATTGGCCGAGGAGCGAGAGCTTACGTTCGACGTCAAGGTGGAGAACGGCATCGAGCCGCTGTGTACCGACGGTGGGAGGCTACAGCAGGTGCTCGTCAACCTCCTGAGCAACGCGATCAAGTTCACCAATACCGGTGGGGTGACACTCCTCGTTCGCTCAGGTGAAGCAGACACGGTGTGCCTCGAGGTGATAGACACGGGCATCGGCATCGACGCCGAGTACCAGGAGACCATCTTCGAGCGATTCGGACAGGCTCCGCACGGCCCGCAGACAGTCCCCGGCACGGGCCTGGGGTTGACGATCACGCGCGAACTCGTCGTCCTCCTTGGCGGGACGATCACGGTAGCGAGCGTGGCTGATGCGGGCTCGACGTTCACTGTCTGCCTGCCACGGAAATGCACACCCGCTGGCGCCCCGGCATGAGTGAGTCGCGGCAACCCGATCGCCTTGCCCCCATCGAAGTCCGCGACCGTGCCGATGCACTGCGGGCTGCGGCCATGTTCCGGACGCTCGCAGCAAGCGTCACTATCCGAGGAATACCACTCGATCTTGCGAGCACTGCGGTCATCGAGATCGCACAGAACATGGTCACGCACGCCGGTGGAGGGACTATCGAACTCTCTGTCGTCACTGATGATGCCGGGAGAACGGGCGTGCGGGTACACGCTGAGGACCACGGTCCGGGCATCGAAGACCTGGATTCGGCGCTTCAGGAAGGCTTCTCCAGTTCTGGTGGGCTTGGCCTCGGGCTACCTGGCGTGTACCGACTGATGGATGAAGTGGAGATCGTTTCGAAAGCGACGACGGGGACGGTAGTGACGATGGTGAAGTGGGCTCCGGCGTGAGCACCGACCGCGGTGGCCCTGACCGATCGGTTCGCACGGCCGGCGCCGATGGTGGATGGCTGGCGTGGGCATCCGCAGGGTGCCCGCTCTCAGCGGACGGATTCGGAGACGCTGCCTGCGTCAGCGTTCGGGCCGATCACGCGCTGGTGATCGTCATAGACGGGCTGGGACACGGCGCGCTCGCCGAGCACGCCGCCGAGGAAGCACTTGAGTCGTTCTCGAGCCTCGATCCGACGACAGCGCAGGTGTCATCGGTGATGAACGCCCTCCACGAACGCCTACGTCCGACGCGCGGCGCAGCGATACTGCTCGGTATCATCGATGCCGCCGATGGCGTGGCGGAGTTCATGAGCATCGGCAACATCGAAGCCTCCATCTGGCAGGCAGGAATCAAGAGCAGGCGCATACCATCGGTGGGCGGCACGATCGGCTATATGATGAGCCAGCCCGAATTGTTCAGGGTACGCATTCGGCCCGGAGACGTGCTCGTTGCGGGCACGGACGGGATGCGCTCAGCGTTCCTGGGAGTCCCACCGGCCGCACAGCCAGCCGATCGATTCGCAAGGGCGCTGCTGGCCGACTGGGCCCGCACCAGCGACGATGCGCTCTGTCTGGTCGTGCGTCTGCTGGAAACGCAGTGAGTGATCGTCCGCAATCCCGGCAGCTCAAGCACGCGCAGCCTCTCAAACCTAGTGGCATACTGTCCTCATGCCCGCTGTGCCCGATACCGCTACCCGCCTGTCCGGCGACACCTATGTGGTGCCGGGCCTGACGAACGCCGGGTACATCGCCGGCCTCGGCATCGACACCTCCGAAGATGAGGCGCACTACACGCAGGTCCCACTCGACACACTGGTCATCACTCACGGACACGCGGACCACTTCTCTGTTGCGTATCTCCTGCGCTCCTCCGGCGCCCGCGTGATCGCCGCGCGCGACGACGCGGCGATGGTCGAGAACCCCGACATCAACATCCGCGGCATGTTCAGCTGGGCCAAGCCGAGCGACAAGATGACCACGAAGCTGTTCCGTGGGATAGGGTGCGCGGTGGACGGCTACGTCGAGGACCTGGACGACCCGCGCGCGACGGCTATCTCGCTCCCCGGCCACACGCTCGGCCATCACGGACTCCTCACCGCCGACGGCGTGCTGTTCACCGGCGACGCGCTCTACCTCCGCGAACTGTGGGAGCAGCATCCGCTGCCCTACGCGATCGACCCGGGCATGGTGGTGGCCTCGCTCGAACGGATCGCTTCCGTGCAGTGCGAGTGGATCGTGCCCGCTCACGGCCGTCCGGTCAGCCGCGAGGAGGCCGAGGAGCACCTCGCCTACCATATCGAGCAGGTCTACGAGGTGCACGACCTCCTGCTCGAGGGCCTCGTTCCGGGGCTCACCACCGAGCAGGCGGTGGCCTACGTGTCCCGGCGGCGCGGTCTGGCCGAGAACGCCGCCGCATACTGGCTCGCGGTGACCACCGTCAAGGGCTACCTCGGCGAACTGCTCGCCCGCGGTGAGATCGAGTTCTCGGTGCGCGACCACGCCGGATGGTGGCAGACGGTCTCGTAGCCGGAACAGAGGCCGACGCACGCTGAGTCGCCATCGCCCTGAACACAGAGAGGGCCGCCGGTCACCCGACGACCCTCTCCCATCGCTGCATGTAAGACAGCGACCTACGTCCTTGTTTGCAGGAGCGCTCTCGCGCCGTCCTACGAGGTGGACACCTCCGCAGCGATGCAATGACTACTCAACGCTGAATCACCTCCTCGTGGTCACGGTGCGCCGTATCGCGCCCTGGGGCGTTCGCCCGTGCACCGGGTCTAGCGAGGAGCATGCCGTTTGGCTCACCCTTTGCACGGTGTTACCCTGTCAGGGTTCACTAACTCGCCCCGTCCGTACGGGGCTGAACGTTCCGCTCCCCCTAGAGGAGGCACCACCTATGGCGCACGTCCGCTCGCTCTTCTTCGACGGCCCTCTCGCCGAGTCCGAGAACAAGGCGTTCAGGAACGCCCAGCTCGGCCGTCCGAGCGACATCATCTGGAACATCACCAACCGCTGTAACCTGCGGTGCGACCACTGCTACATGGCAGCCGACGGTCATGTCCTCCCCGAGGAGCTCTCCGATGAGGAGACGATCGACCTCGTCCGCCGCATGGGCGAGGCCGGCGTGCCGGTCGTCTTCCTGTCGGGCGGCGAGCCGATGATGCGCCCGAACTTCTGGGAGATCCTCGCCGAGGTGAACGCCCAGGGCGTGCGCCCCACGATCTCGACCAACTGCACGATGATCGACGAGGCTGTCGCGAAGCGTCTCAAGGAGTACGGCGTCCGCTGGATCGCCACCTCCATGTACGGTCCGGCCGAGTTCCACGATAAGATGGTCGGCGTCCCGGGCACGCACGCGCGCGTGGTGAAGGCCATCAAGGCCCTGCGCGCCGAGGGTGTGGGCGTCGTGCTCAAGACCGCGCTCTCGCAGGACACGTGGCCCTACATCTTCGACATCATCCAGATGGCCAAGGACCACGACTGCGGCATGATCTACATCTGCGACCTCATCACCTCCGGCCGCAGTGAGGGTGAGGATGACTCCCGCGTGACCGTCGAGCAGTGGCGCGAGCTTGCCGACTTCATCGTCGAGGACATGCTCGACCCCGACCTCAAGTTCGAGTACGACGTGGGCGCGCTCCCCTCGGTCATCCCCTACATCGCCGAGCGGTTCATCGAGCGCGGCGTGGACGTGAGCAAGGGGCTCGAGCGGCTCAAGACGATCAGCGCGTGCCCGGTGGGCAAGGGCCACATGAACATCAACTCCGAGGGCGGCGTGATGCCCTGCCAGTTCGCACAGGACTGGGTGGTGGGCAACATCCGCGACATGAGCTTCGCCGATGCCACCGAGGCGTGCTACCAGATCGACCTGCAGGAGTCCACGGGCATATGCGCCCCGGAGAACTGCGAGTACTCGCGCATCTGTCGCGGATGCCGCGCCAAGGCGTGGCAGCGCGAGGGCGACTACATGGCCGAGGATCTCACCTGCATCCTGCACCCCGAGCGCACGCGGACGATACCGGTGACGGGACCCGACAGTGCGCACCGTTCGCCGAGCGCGCCCTGCGCGACTCCGGGTGGCTGCGGGTAGCTGAGCGCGCTCCGGCGCGGGGCCGGACGACTCCGTCACTCGACGGTGTCACACGATAACACCGGGGCTCCGTGGCTCGCGCACGGGTAGCGTCGCGCGATACTCCTCGAGCGCCGCTGCGGCCCGTGCGGCCCTTCGTGGCTCGGTGAAACCCCACACGAGCATCGCCGCCGCTGCGACCATGAGGAGCACCGACGTGACGCGGACTCCGAGGGCGATGCCGTCCGTCGCCCCCAGCACATCGAGCACGCCCGGCCCGAGCAGGTACGCCCAGTCGTGCCCGTCCTGCCCGCCGAGCAGCGGCAGTGACCGGCGGGTTGCATCATAGATGTAGATGCTCACGTTGTTGGCCGAGGCGCCCGCCCACGCAAGCATGATCGACGCGGACACCCGATCACGGCGGACGAGCACGAAGTACGCCCCCAGACCGAGCGGTACCGCCACCTGTGCGAAGGATCCCGCGAACGCTGTCAGCGGTCCCGGCGCCCAGAACATCGTGAGCAGGTGGCCGAGCTCATGGAACCCGAGGTCGGCATAGCTGAAAGGGAAGACCCAGCCATCACCCGCGTACGCGCCGACCGCCACGTATGCCACCGCGGCCGCGCCGGCAACCCAACGCCAGGTCGTCTTCCATGTTCCCGGTGTGCCCATATCCGATGTATCGGCCGTGCGATACCGGCGCTGTAGACATGGCGAGGGTGGGCCTCCCCGCCTCGGCAGGTCCGCTCATCTCCCACCCGTCGGCTCTATCCAGTAACGTAGTGACGACCAATCACGTTATCAGAGTAGGAACGCATGCCACGGTCGGCGCCCGACCCACGCAAGACAGCGCGCCTCGTGCGACGTGCCCGCAAGGGCGACGTCGTGGCGTTCGGTCGTCTGTACGACCAGCATGTCGATCGCGTGTATGCGTTCGTGCGGTCTCGCACCGCCTCGGCGCACGATGCCGAGGACGTGACCGCGACGGTGTTCTTGAAAGCATGGGAGTCGATCGGCTCGTACGACGACCGCGGACTGCCCTTCTCGGCATGGCTCTTCCGCATCGCGAGGAACGCCGCGGTCGACGAGCACAGGCGCAACGTGCGGTTGCCGATGCCGGTCGAAGATCTCACGACAGATGACGCGGCCGAAGGTGCGGATGTGTCGGTGATCGCGCAGGTCGAGACAGCGAGGCTGCGCCGGGCGGTCGGGCAGCTCACCGAGGAACAGGCCTCGGTGATCGCCCTCCGCTTCTGGTGGGACATGAGCCTCAAGGAGACCGCGGACGTGCTCGGCAAGAACGAGAATGCGGTCAAGGCGTTGCAGCACCGGGCCACCCGCACGCTGGCCCGGCTGCTCGAGGAGGACGGCAGCGATGAGCACTGACAGGGACATCATGCCAAAGAGCGTCGCCGATGCCCTCGTGCGCTCTGCCGAGCCGATGGCCGTGGATGACCGTGCCGAGCTGCGCAAGAGGGTTATTGCAGCCGCCAGGCGTGATTCCCGCGCACACTACTTCGCCTCGATATCGCACCGCTTTGTGGCCATGCTCATGGCATTCGCCGTCCTCGGCAGCGGTGTCGCCTATGCCGCCAACGGCGCGCTTCCCGGAGACCCCCTCTACGCGCTGAAGCGGGGTGTGGAGGACGCGCTCATCGCCCTGCTACCCCCGGGCGCGCTCGAGCAGCGCCTCTTGCTGGGCTTCGCCGAGCGCAGGGCCGGCGAGGCTGCGGACCTTTCAACCAGCGGCGCGGGATACGAGCTGGTGGACAGCGCCATACAGCAACTGCGCGCAGCCGTTCAGGCGGCTGTGGCCAGCGGTGAGACACTCACGGAGCAGGAAGCACAGCAGATCCAGCAGCAGGCGCAGGACGCGCCGCAGCAGACGCGCGAGGCCATCAGCGACGCCGTGACCGAGCCCGGAACGCCGCAGGACACCGGGCAGACCTCGCCCGGCCCGGGTAGTGACGGCAAGACCAGCGACCCGGCACCCGGCAACTCCGATCCCGGCAACCCCGATGCACCCGGCAACTCCGGTGAATCGACGGGTGGCGCAGGATCGCGCTAGCCGCAGAGCGATCGATTCTTGCCGCTCGTCGCAAAAACCATGATCGGCTCGTGATCACCCGTAACCCCGCTGCATCCGGGACCGTTCCTCCCTGTATAGGACGTGTTCACATGTCCGGGCGTGTCTGATCGTTCCCCCGCATCGACAGCACGCCAGAAAGGCGCCCACTACTGGGCGCCTTTCCCTCTTCCTGGCTCATGTGCCGACCCGCATCGCGATGGGCGCGGCTACCGCACGATCTTCGTGATCGGAATCTCTAAGATGTCCTCGGCGCCGGCCGCCTTGAGCCGGGGGATGAGGATGTTCACCGTGGCCTTATCGGCCACGGTCATGATCTCGTAGTCGGCCGAACCGTATAGCTGATTGACCGTCGGACGCTTCATGGCCGGAAGCTGCGCGATCACCTCATCCAGGCGAGTCGAGGACACGTTCATCGACAGCAGGACGCGCCCGCGTGCTTCGATCACACCGAGCAGCAGCGTGCGCACCTCATCGATCGCCTGGCGCTTGGCGGGGTCCTCCCAGGCCGCACGGTTCGCGAGCAAACGGGTCGTGGACTCCAGGATGACATCGACGATCCGGAGACCGTTCTGGCGGAGCGTCGAGCCGGTCTCGGTGAGATCCACCAGGGCGTCCATCAACTCGGGAACCTTCGCTTCGGTGGCCCCGTGACTGTAGAAGACCTCCACCGGGATCCCGAGCCGCTCGAAGAACGCCCTGGTCACGTTTGGGAACTCGGTGGTTATCCTGCTCCCGGGCGGAATGTCCCCCGCCGAACGGACCGGCGAGTCATCGCACACAGCAAGGACCATCTTCACCACACCGGTCCCCGTCTTCGCGTACGGCAACTCCGCGACCTCCACCACGTCCGCGTCGGACTCGGTGACCCAGTCGTGTCCGGAGATGCCGAGGTCGAAATGGCCGTCAGCCACATACAGCGGGATCTCCTGCGGCCGCAGTATCTTGACGCGCGTGATGCGCGGGTCGTCGATGGTGGGGTTATACCCGCGGCCCGATGTGCGCACGGGGAGGTCGGCCTCCCGGAACAACAGCATGGTCTGTTCTTCGAGGCTGCCCTTGGGCAACGCGATGGATAGCATGATGCCTCCTGATCGGCGAGCACCGCCTGACACTCCGTCGCAATAGTGTACTACAGTGACATTGCGTGATCGTGCTGCGCGGTGTTTGACGCACACACCGCACGCGACGGACAATCACGGTGGCTTTCCTGTGGCCTCAGTCACGTGCGGGTGTCTTGAGATGACCTGGGGGTGATGGAATGGCGGGACTCTCCGAAGCGGCCATGGCCGTGCTCGATCCACTCGTCGGAGCGACAGCGGCCTCGACCTGCGTTCGTGGGACTGCGCTCTCCCTCGGCAAGACCGCCGAGGACCTCGGCCCGGATGATCTCGCGGCGCTCGAGGCGAACATCAAGCGTCTGCTCGGGCCGGTAGCGCCGGAGTCCGTGATCGATGACGCGCTCCGGCAGATCGAGGGGAGGCTGTGATGAGCGAGACCACGTCCGTCATACAGGCCCGCGCATCGCGGTCTCCCGTCACCATCCCGGCGATCGTGCTGGTCGTGCTGTCTGCGCTCTACGTACCGCTTCGGGCCACGATGGAATCGCCGACCGTGAGCGATGCGCTCTACAACGGGGCGTATCTATATGGCACGGCACTGCAGATCATGCTCGCCTTGGTGATCGTGGCCGTTGCAATCACCATCGGCATGAAACAGAGTGTCGGGCGCCAGTGGCTGCTGCTCGGACTCGGCGTGACCATGTACGCCATCGGCGACATCTGCTGGACACTCTTCGACCTCTTCCTGGAGATCGATCCGTATCCGAGCATCGCGGACGCCTTCTACGTCGCCGAGTATGCCTTCTTCCTCGCGGCGCTCCTGCTCGCTATACGCGCGTATAGCGGCCTCGTGGAAACGAAGAGGCCGCTGATTGCCGGTGTCCTGGTCGCGGCCGTCGGGTTCGGCGTCGTGTATGCGGTCCTGCTGCAGCCGTACATCCTCTCGGCGAGCCTCGAGGAGCTCGGCGGCACGTGGGGGAAGATCGTCAGCATCCTGTACCCGGTCGGCGACGTCGTGCTGATGCTCGCACCCGCTGTCGCTCTCGCGCTGGTGGTGCGGCAGCTCGGCGCAGGCAGACTGGCCCGGCCGTGGTGGGTCGTCGTCGCAGGAGCACTCGTGTTCGCCCTGATCGACTCGTTCTTCGTCTACGCCGAGTGGGCGGGCACCGGCCTGACCTGGTGGATGGATATCGGCTACCTGACCGCCAACCTGCTCTTCGCGATCGCTGCGCTCGTTGCCAAGGATGCCTATCGCATCACATGAGATGGTCACGCACTGCACTGAGAGAACGGGGCCGGGAGACCGGCCCCGTTTCGGCTATGTGCCCCGTGGGCCGTCTTTGTAGTAGCGTTTGATCGCGCGGGCCAGCTGTTTGTCCTCGCTCTTGCGGGCCAGGCGCGCGCGCGCGTCCAGCTGCTCGCCGACGTGCCGGGCTTCGGCCTGCAGCTCCCGGTAGCTCTCAAGCCGCCGCACGGGCAGCTCACCTGACGCCACTGCCGCCTCCACCGCGCAGCCCGGTTCGCCATCGTGGCGGCAGTCGCGGAAACGGCAGTCCTGCGCAAGAAGCGCCACATCCGAGAACGCCTGATCGATCCCCTCGGCGGAGTCCCACATCCCCACTGCTCGCAGTCCGGGCGTGTCGATCACGAGCCCCCCGCCCGGCAACTGCAGCAGTTCGCGGGACACGGTGGTGTGCCGACCGCGATCGTCGGAGACACGCACTTCGCGCGTGAGTTGGATGTCCTCGCCTGCCAGAGCGTTCACCAGCGTGGACTTCCCGGATCCGGACGGCCCGATCAGCACGATCGCACGTCCGGGCAGCATGTACGCCCTGATGTCATCGAGCCCGTCGCCGGTGACGGTGCTCGTTGCAAGCACGGCCACCCCGGGTGCGGCCGCCTCCACGGAGGTGATGGCCTCCTCGACGTCCGCACAGAGGTCACGCTTGGTGAGCACGACGACCGGCTGCGCGCCGCTGTCCCAGACCAGGGCGAGTTCTCGCTCGATGCGTGCCAGGTTGGGCGCTTCCCCCGAGAGGGGATGGGTGATCAGCACCACGTCGACGTTGGCCGCCAGCACCTGGATGCGCGCGGCGCGGCCCGGGTCACGCCGCACGATCGATGTGGCCCTGTCGAGCACGCGCTCGACGAGCGGTTCGGACTCCGTGCCGCCGAGAAGGACCCAGTCGCCCACCACCGGCAGGCCACCGTCCTCGGCGGACTTCACCAGATGCGTCGCAGGCCGCGCCAGAACGACTCCTGCCGCCGTGTGCACCGCGACGAAGCCCCGGTCGGAGCGGATGACGCGCCCGGGGATGAGATCGTCTCCGAACCCGGCTGCGAGGGCAGCACGCTCAGAGTCGAATCCAAGGGCGATGAGTGGGTCGGGGACAGACACGTTGATCCTTCAGCGTTGGTTACACCCCATCCTAGCGTGCGAGCGTGGGGTGCGCCATTCACTGATCTGCAGAAGGCGAAGGCGGTACCCGGTCCACGGACTGCGACCGCGCCCACTCGTCGTACTCGACGCGTCCATAGGCCGGTTTGCGTATGAGGTAGGCATCAGGACGCGATGCTGACTCCTGCTCCATGAGAACCCGGACCACACCCAGTGCGGCGGTCCCGATGCCCACGAATATGCACACCAAGGCGGCGGCCTGGACGATCCAGGCCAACTCGTCGGCGGCAGCGAGCCGATCGAGCGCGGTCAGCGCGATCGCCCAGTCATGATCGAGATGCCCCGGTCCGATGACCATCGTCCTCGCGGTAGCGTCGGCGATGTATGCCGCCGTCTCACCGGCAGACAGCCCGGTCCAGCCGAGCATCAGTGACACGCCTACCAGGTCGCGATGGAACAGAAGGAAATACCCCGCAAAGCCGAGGGGGATCAGGACCTGGAACAGCGACCCCATCATCGCCCGATACACATCGGGAAGGAACCATGTCAGCAGATGTCCCAGCGCATGAAGACCGTAGCTCGCGTCAGAGACGATGGGGATGCGGATGCCCTGCATCACTCCGAGCCACCCCATGAGCAGGCATGCGACACCCACCAGGATGTGTCGCACCACGTCAGCCTTCTGAGGACTTCTGGCCATAGGCTCCTCATCGGCACAACACAGCCGAACCCTGACCGCGAACCGCCGAACGGCAGGACGGGTGACGCACGTTACAGGATGACCAGATGACCGGGCGCCTGCCGGGGAACCGCCACCGTGAAGGTCGAGCCCACGCCGGGCCGGCTCTCAAGATCCACGGTGCACCCCAGAGCACTGGCGAGTTCACGGCAGATGAGAAGTCCGAGCCCTGTGCCGACCGGACGGACACGATCCGGATGCTCCACCTGCTCGAAGGCATGGAAGATGCGCTCCTGGTCCTCCTCGGCGATGCCGATCCCACTGTCCCTGACCGCGACGTGAACGACGTCCCGGTCGTGCATCACCGAGACGCACACCCGACCACCCGGATCGGTGAACTTGATCGCGTTGGAGATGAGATTGCGCACGATCTGATCGAGCTTGTCCGGGTCCGTGCTGATCGGCGAACCCTCTTCATGCTCGAACACGAGATCGACTCCCTGCATCTGCGCGACGCCACCCATCGACTCGGTGAGATCGCTCATGCGAGCGTTCACATCGAAGCGCGTGACCTCGATCGCGCTGTAGCCCGCCTCGATCCGGGATATCTCAAGCACATCATTCACACTGTCGAGAAGCTGATGTCCGGCGCTCTTCACCATCTCAAGCTGCTTCGATTGGTCTTCGGTGAGTGGCCCGGAGAGCCCCTTCAACATGATCTCGCTGAAACCGATGATCGCGTTCAGTGGGGTGCGCAGCTCGTGGCTCATCTTCGTGAAGAACTGCTGGTTTGTGCTGCTTGCCTGCTCCAGCTGACGATTCGCCTCGAGCAGCTCGCCCGTCCGCCGATCGATGGCGTCCTCAAGCCCTCGGCGGTATTCCTCGGCCCGCGCTTCGGCGCGCATCCGGTCGGTGACATCCGCGAGCGAAAGCACGGCGAGCGCGGGGCCCTCCCCCCGCGAAGCCAGCGGGCTCGACCTGACCGCCACGTAGAGGCAGGATTCGCCGGTGCCGAGCCGGGTGCGTAGCCGAGAAAGCGGTGCGCCGCGGACGATCTCGCCAAGATCGAGCTGACCATCGAGAGTACAAGCGAGCATCTGCTCGGCGACAGCGTTGGCCATCCTGACCGTGCCTTCGGCATCGGCGACCAGAACGCCGGTGGGAGTCGTGTTCAGGACGTTCATAAGCAGTTCGTGTTCGCGCCGGATGTCCTCCTCTGCACGCTGTGCCTCGAGCAGGCGTTGGGCGCTGAGGCGGCTGTAGAGGGCCCATGCTACGAGCGGGACGAACAGCACCTCGGCGAAGTCCTCATACACGTCGAACATGTCCGTGATCCCCGCGTGCTCGAGCATGTTCGAGATGCTGACGACGAGGTACACGGCGCAGACGGCCAGGAGCGTGTACTTGACGTACCGGCCGACGGCGGGCGAGCTTCCGGGCATGCGCAGAACGAAGTAGACGGCCGCGCCGAACGCGAGCAGCGCGACGATGTCGGCGACGGCGACGAGACTCATGAGACTTCGGCCTGTCTGCGGATGTCACGCAAGAGGGTCCCGGTGGCGATGGCGAGGAAGATGCCGCCGAGGGCGTACGCGACATGCTCGAGGTCGTTCATCACGACGGTGGCCACATAGCCTTCGACCACTGTCAGAACGAAACCGCAGACGATGGCCCAGTACGAGGCGATGAACCAGCGCTTGCCCGAGATCTCGACGCTCCTGATCCCGATCACGAGCATCGGCATCATGAACACGACGAGCATCAGGTCGATGATCTCGCTCTCCTGGAACAAGGGGCCTGCCTCTCGAAGATTAATCAGGCTTATTGTAGCCCTGTCCCCGACTCTCCGCAGCCCCCTCGAACTCGAGCGCCACCGAGTTCATGCAGTAGCGCAGCCCCGTGGGCTCGGGGCCGTCCGTGAAGACGTGTCCGAGATGCGATCCGCAGGCGGCGCACCGGATCTCCGTCCGCGTCATACCGTGGCTCGTATCGACGTGCTCCTCGACAGCATCAGGCGAGACCGGACCGTAGAAGCTCGGCCATCCGCACCCTGAGTGGTACTTGGTCTCCGCACGGAAGAGCGGGTTCCCGCACGCCCGGCAGCGATACGCTCCGGGGTCGTCGGTGTCCACATACGCGCCGGAGAACGGCGGCTCGGTCCCTGATTCGCGCAGCACCCGATACTCATCAGGCGTGAGCATCGCACGCCAGCCGGTCTCATCGTGCTCGATCTCGTAGCGCTTCATCATCGCTCCCTATCCGACCGTGCCGTATGCGGCGCCGAGCAGATCTTTCTTGGCGTAGTAGTGCCGGTGATACTCCTCGGCGAGGTGGAAGTGGTGGCGGTGGCCATCAGTGAGTCCTCTCGTCGCCCCTGCCGAAGCAAGCGACGCGCCGATTAGCCCTGTCCGCGCTCGAGTTCGTCGGCCAGCATCTCGAGGAACAGGCCGACGTCGGTGACGATGCCCACGGTCTGGAAGCTGCCCCGGTCGGCGAGCTTGGTGACCACGGCCGGATTGATGTCCACGCAGATCGTGGTCACGTCGGCCGGCAGCATATTGCCGGTGGCGATGGAGTGCAGCATCGTCGAGAGCATGATGCACGCACCAGCCTGCTGGCAGTACGCGCGCATCGCGCGCTGCGCCTCGAGCACGTCGGTGATCACGTCGGGCAGCGGGCCATCGTCGCGGATCGAGCCGGCCAGCACGTACGGTGTCCCCGTGGTGACCAGCATGTGCATCAGGCCCTCGGTCAGCACGCCCTGCTCCACCGCCTGCCGGATCCCGCCGCAACCGCGGATGGTGTTGATCGCGCGCAGATGGTGCTCGTGCCCACCCACCGTGGGCATGCCCGCCTCCATCGACACGCCGAGGGAGGTGCCGTACAGCGCCGACTCGATGTCATGCACCGCTACGGCGTTGCCGCCGAACATGACCGACACGTAGCCCATGCGCACGAGCCGGGCGAGGTGCTGCGCGGCGCCGGTGTGCACCACCGCAGGCCCCACAACCAGGATGATGCTCTGCTCGCGGGCCTTCACACGCCGGAGCATGTGCGCCACATCGCGGATGACGAGCGCCTTGGGCTTCTCGGAGGAGACCTCGGAGTTCATGAACTCGAACTCCTGCTTGTCGCGCGGACGCTCGATGGGGCGCACGCGCACGCCCGCATGACCCATCACGATCGCGGAGCCTGCGCGGACATCGGCCATCGCCACGGTGTAGGCGCTCTCACCATCGATCACGATGCCGAGGTCCATCTCGGGGCCCGCGACCTGTGTCCACCGGCCGCTGATGCGCACCGCGGTCTCGAGATTGGTGGTGGCGTAGAAGCCCTCGGGGAAGACGCCGTCTTGCGGTGCGGGCGACGTGCGCACGTCTTCGACATCGAGCGGCTCCGCGCCGAGCTGGTTGATCACGCCGAGTATCTTGTCCACATGGGCTTCATCACGGCCGCGGATGCGCAGGAGCGCCACCGAGGCGTCCTCGTTGGTGCGGCCTACCTCGAACGACAGCGTTTCGAACTCGCCGTCGAGCGCGACGATGTCGTCCATGATGCGCGACATGATGCCCGAGTCGATGAGGTGCCCGGTGATGCGAACGTCTTCGTACGGGCCGTGTGGCATGGCGCGTGTCCTCCGGTCGTGAGGGTGGTGCACTGACGATTATCGTCGATGACCGTTCCGGGCGCACGCGCTGCGGGGCGCCCATGTCGGACGCCCCGCGTACTCCGCTCCGCGACCTCGCTCAGGCGGCTTGCGCCACGGCGCCCGGACGGGCCACCGTTCCCCTCCTGATCGTGCGGTATACGATGAAGTAGTACGGCACCGCCGCGATCTGCACGAAAGCGATGAGCAGTGCCCACAACAGGCGGTTGCTGCTGGTGGCCGTCGCTCCGGGGTACTCGTGCTCTTCGCGTACGAGCGCATCGATGAGCATCCACAGCCAGAACACCGGTGCCGCGAGCGACGCCACGATCGACACGACGGTGATGGTCACGGCGCTGCCGGCCGCGAGTAGTCCGAAGATCTCCATTACAGTTCCGATCCTTTCTTTGTCCGAAGCGACCGCGTACCGGTCGCGTCTATTCAGTGGTCTCGATCGTCACGTCTCCGAGGCCGCGCCTCAAGACGAGGTCGAAGCGTACCGCGGCGGTCTCGTACGCATCGTTCACGAGCGCATCACCGTCCTGCCTGAACCCATCGGCCCGGTACGAGCCGAGACCGTCCTGGTAGCCGACGATGCGCACACCCACGTCCGCGGGAACCTTGAGCGTGAGCTTCCCCGCACCCGTGTTGAGTTCGCCGGTGAGATCGTGATCCCACGCGCCGGAGAGGTCGACGGTCGTGTCGCCGGCGCCGAGGTTCACTCGGATCTCACGAAGCATCGTGCCGGTGAGGTCGAGGTCCGCCTGACCGGCACCCATGTTCACCGAGAGGTCCAGCGGCACATCACCCGGCAACCGCAGGTCCCAGTCATAGCGCATGTCGCCGTGTATGCCGAAGTCGGGTACCTGCGGCGTGCGCACGGACAGCCTGCCGACGCCGCCCGTGACGTCGTACTTCACCTCGGGCCGCCACGCTGCCCGGCTGAAGTCGAATCCTGCGTCGAGCGCACCATCGGCGCCGCCCATCACGGTGAGCTTGCCGGCGGCCATGTCGATCGACGCGTCGAGCGCGGTGGCACCCTCAAGCTCGATCTGCTCGTCGGCTGACTCGTAGCCTCCCTCCGGCAGCTCCACGCGGACGCAACCGGCCGTTGCCGCGAGTGCGAGGCACGAGGCGAGGGCCGCCATGCGCCGTACAGTGATCCTCTTCATCCTGGACACTCCCCTTCTCTACTGATCGCCCGCGGCGGTATCGGTGTACCTGCCCACGAGGAGCGCTTTGGCGTACGCCGCGTGAAGCCAGCCGACACCCCTGGACAGATGAAGCGTGAGCACGAAGCCGAGCAGACCGACCGCTATGACCAGCGGCGTGGCCCATGGCTGAAGCATGTAGCCGTAACCGCCCCACTGAAGAAGCGGGTAGTCGGTGAACAGCTGCACGATCGGATACGCCACAGCGCTGGCAGACAGCGACAGCGCCATCACGACGAGCGTGAAGTAGATCAGCCCGAGCGGGAACTGCAACACCATGTACAGGATGCTCGTCCACGTCCGCCAGTCGGTGAACCAGTACATGATGCGGTCACCGAGGTTGCCATCACGCACCGTGCCGCGCGGGCGGCGTGGCATCCGTACGCCGAGCAGCGACTCCACCACGCGCCCCTCGGCGAGCGAGATCGCCCGGACCATGGCGAAGAACACGAGCAGTAGCAGGAGTCCCACGCCGACCGGGATCAAACCCAGGCTCGTGGGCAGCAACGCCACCACGAGAGAGAAGTACACCGTGCCTGTGACGAGCGAAAGCAGCAGGTACACAAGCGCCGCGTAGGCCCGCGGGTCGGTCACCACACCGAAGAAGCGGCCCAGCGGTCCACGCGTGTCGCTCACCACCGGGGCTTTGAGAGCCCGGGCGACCGTCACCTCGGTCTCGAGGTAGGCCGCAGCCACCTCTTCGGGTGTGCCGTACCGCTCCACGATCCCGGCGAAGCATGTCTCCGCATCGCCCTCACAGCCGGCCATCTCGCTGTGGAGGTACTCCTCGGCGTCGTAGACCGCATCCTGCACCAGCGCGGGATCGGCGCCTGCGAGCGCTGAGCGAAGACCGATGATGTACTCGTCGATGTTCATCTAG
The DNA here is from genome assembly GCA_002423585.1 of Actinobacteria bacterium UBA6100. GTDB lineage: Bacteria > Actinomycetota > Coriobacteriia > Anaerosomatales > Anaerosomataceae > UBA6100. The sequence goes on along the minus strand of DIWS01000007.1, from coordinate 72,814 downwards.
CTCCGACCCCCTTCCAGTGTTCCGTCCACGAAGTCCCGTGTGTGTTTCCATGCATCCCTCCACGCTGCGAGCACCTCGGCCCCGACAGGGGTGATCGCGTAGTACTTCCGCGGCGGCCCGGCCACCGATGGCTCGACCCGGCTCGAGAGCAGGCCCTGCGCCTCCAGCGAGCGGAGAACCGGGTAGAGCGTGCCCTGTTTGGCCGGGACTCCGCCTGACGTGGTCTCCTCGAGCTGCTTGGCGATCTGGTAGCCGTACAGCGGATCACCGGAACGCTCAAGGATCGCCAACAACACGAGCGCCGCGGTCCCCGCATTGAGCTCCTTCTGGAACTTGCGGACCGCGCTGTCCACCGTGTCGGTCACGGGCCCACCTCCGATCCCATCAGCGATTACTGTGAACTTCACACTAGTACAAAGTCACAATACTACTAACTTCACACTAGTCAACCCGTGAATGCGGACTTTTCTGCCGACTATTGCATGGCTCACGAAGCGCGCTGGCGCCTCGGCGCATAAGCGGTCTCCCACGTCGACCCCGACACTCCGTCGTATCTCGGCCGGATCGATCTGCCTCAGCTTCTCCGTAACGGGTACGAACCCCGTATGTCGGACGGAAGTGACACCCTGCGTGGCGCTGCGCGCGTGAAGCCCGGACCCGGGCAGGAGTCGGTGTGGGACTACCCGCGCCCGCCCCTTGTGCAGGCTACTGCGAAGCACATAGAGGTCGACTTCGGCGGCGAGATCATCGCCGAGACGACGCGCGCCCTGCGCGTGCTCGAGACGAGCCATCCGCCCGTCTACTACATCCCGCTCGAGGACGTCGTCGCCGGCGCGCTGGCCCCGAGCGGCCGCGCGACGTACTGCGAGTTCAAAGGAGAAGCGCGCTACTACGACGTCATCGCCGGCGACATGCGTGCCGCGGACGCCGCGTGGATCTACGCGGAACCCTCGCCCGGCTACGAAGCGCTCATGGGTCGCGTGGCGTTCTCACCCCGCGAGATGGACGAGTGCCGGGTGGACGGCGAGATCGTTCGGCCGCAACCGGGCTCGTTCTACGGCGGCTGGATCACGTCGGACATCGTGGGGCCGTACAAGGGTGAGCCGGGAACCGGGGACTGGTAGCAGGCCCACCGTCTGTGCTAGCGGCCGCCTCGGGCCTCGAAGCGCCATCGAGCGAGATGCACGCCCAACTGCACCACCACGACGACCAGCGCGAACATCGCCACGACGTTGTACGTGCCGAAGGAGTCCGCGATCCCGCCCGCGTCACCCGCCAGCTCGAAGAAGCGCACCTGGGTGGCGCCGAGAGCCAACACCGAGAACATCACGAAAAAGACGTGCGGCAGCCCCGAGGGGAGGTGCACGCCGCCGGCGAACGAGACGCCGAACGCCACGAGCAAGAAGACCGCATCGATCGCGATCAGCGGGATCAGCGCCGCCTGAGCCTCAGCCGAACCCCCGGAGATCATCGATGAATACACGTCGTAGGCGACCTCGCCGAGCACCCCGCCGATCGGCGCGAACCCGACGAGCGCGAGCGCGGTGGCCGCCACGAACGTGAGTATCGTCGTGAGCTTACCCATCGGCGAGACCCCGCTTGAACTCCACGATCCGTGCCTGATACTCGGGCATCCCGGACCCGAGGATCTGCGTCGCGAGGATGGCGGCGTTTCTCGCCCCGTTGATGGCCACACACGCGACCGGCACACCCGTGGGCATCTGAACCATCGACAGCAGCGAGTCGAGCCCGCCCAGATCGCTCGTCTTCATCGGCACCGTGATCACCGGAAGCGGCGTGTACGCGGCCACCACGCCACCCAGGTGTGCGGCCTTTCCGGCGGCCGCGACGATCACCCGCATACCGCGGCCTGCGGCCCCGCTCGCCCAGTCGTGCACACGCGCCGGCTGGCGGTGCGCCGAGGCGATGATGACCTCGTACGGCACGCCGAGCTCCTCCAGCTGCGCGACGCATTCCTCCATCACGCCGAGGTCGCTCTTCGATCCCATGATGATGCCGACGAGCGGCGTCGCTTCTGGCATGGCCCCTCTCCTATCCTTCGTCCGTGCATCCGGTCGCACAGGTGGTGCCGTCGCCGAAGAGCAGTTGGCGCTCGTCGGGGGCGAGTGCGTTACGCGCCGCATCACGCAAGCTGTTGAGCTGCGCGAACATCGTGCGCTGCATGACCACCGCAAGGTAGCGGCCCGTCTCGGTGAGCGTGAGCTCGTCTTCGGTATCGGTCGCGAAGCCACCGAACATCCGGAAGAAGAGCATCTCCTTCCACAGGCCTCGCTCCACCTTCACGCCGAAGTCACGCTCGAACTGCTTCTTGTCGAGCCTGAGTCCGAAGAGCGACATCAGGAACCGGTACCGCATGCGATCGATCGGCCGGTTGGTCGCGCTTCCCACCGCAACGGGCATCCGGCCCCCGGTGATGGCGGCGCTGTAGTCGCGGAGCGAGAACGTGGTGAGGTAGATGTCGCCGCGCAGGTAGGAGAACGCTCCGCTGCCGATACCCACGTACTCCTCGTAGTCCACGATGTACTCGTCGATCATGCCGCCGCCGGTGCGTGAGAACGTCCAGGCCGTGGAGAACTCGAACGTGTCGGCGAGCTCACGCGACAGGATCTCGTAGTAGCGGGCCTCACGGTCGTAGTCCACCATACCCACTGTGCGCTTGAGCTGGTTGGCTACCGAGCGCGAGGCCATGAGCGGGTAGAAGGTGGTCTGGTTGCAGCGGCTCGCCTTCACCATCTCGATGTCGCGGCGCAGGACCTCCTCGGTCTGGCTCGGGAAGTTGAAGATCATGTCCACGTTGAGCGACTGGAAGAACCCTTCGAGGGACTGAAGCCTCTCGAGAATCTCGGCGCCGGAACCGTACTTGTCGTAGCGGTCCATCTGCTTGAGCAGCTCGTCGTCGAAGCTCTGCACGCCCACGCTCATGCGCTGCACGCGCCCCTTGAGCGGTTCGAGAATCTCCGGGATGAGGTGGTTCGGATTCGTCTCGGTGGAGACCTCCAGCTCGCCGAAGAGCTCGCGCGCCAGGTCGATGGTCTCGCACAGTTCGTCCACGAGGATCGTGGGCGTGCCGCCGCCGATGTAGAGCGAGTCAAAGGTGTAGCCGAGTTCGGCGACCATGCGCATCTGCGCGCGCAGGCTCTTGAAGTACGCGCGCGCGGGGTCCTCGGAGAACGGGAACCGGTTGAAGCTGCAGTACGGGCACAGCCGCTCGCAGAACGGCACATGCGCATAGAGCAGGTACTGCTTGCCGCCCTCGGGTCCGGGCAGCGACGGCACCTGCCGGGGCGTGTCGGTGAAGTAACTCCCCTGCGTGGTGGCGACCGCCGCCGAAAGTAGGCGCTCGGCGAGCATCAGGCTCCGTCCGCCGAACGCAACGCGCGCAGCCCGATGTCGGTGCGGAAGTGCATTCCCTCGAAGTAGATGCAGTCCACGGCACGGTACGCGCGATCGCGGGCCTCAGCGAACGTGGGTGCCACCGCGGTCACGTTGAGCACCCGGCCGCCGGCGGTGACCAGCTCACCGTTCGCATCAAGCGCAGTGCCCGCGTGGAAGATGGTGACACCTTCGATCGCGGCAGCTTCGTCCAGGCCGGTGATCGTCTTGCCGGTGCGGTATGCGCCGGGATAGCCGTCGGAGGCGAGCACCACTGAGACGGCGAAACCGTCGCGCCACTCGAGCTCGATCTCGGACAGGCGGCCTTCGGCCGTTGCGAGCAGCACGTCGAGCAGGTCGGTCTTGAGCAGCGGCAGCAGCACCTGCGTCTCGGGGTCGCCGAAGCGCGCGTTGTACTCGAGCACCTTCGGCCCCTCATCGGTGAGGATGAAGCCGCCGTACAGGACGCCACGGTACTCGATGCCGTCCGCACGCAGAGCCGCGACGGTCTTCTCCAGGATGGCGACCATCTCGGCGAGCGTGGCATCGTCGATGGTGGGGACCGGCGCGTACACGCCCATCCCCCCGGTGTTGGGACCCTGATCGTCATCGAACGCGCGCTTGTGGTCCTGCGCGGTGAGCATCGGCAGCACTGTCGTCCCGTCGGTGAAGGCCAGCAGCGAGCACTCGGGGCCTTCGAGGTACTCCTCGAGCACCACGAGCAAGCCGGCGTCGCCGAACTTGCCGTCGAGCGTCTCCGTGACGGCCTGCTCGGCTTCGGCGAGCGTCATCGCCACCGTGACACCCTTGCCGGCCGCCAGCCCGTCCGCCTTCACCACGATAGGAGCGCCGTGCGCCTTCAGATACTCGCGTGCCTCGGCCTCGCTCCCGGTGACCAGGTAGCTGCCGGTGGGTATCCCGTGACGCTCCATCAGGTCCTTTGCAAACGCCTTCGAGCCCTCGAGCTGTGCGCCGGCGGCCTCCGGGCCGAAAACCGGCACACCATCGGCGGCGAGAAAGTCAGCAGTACCCATGACAAGCGGCCCTTCGGGGCCGATCACCACGAAGTCGACCGCGTGGGCCTGCACCCATTCAGCCACGAACGCCGGATCGCCCTCGGTGATGTTCACATTCGCGGCGATGCGCGCGGTGCCGCCGTTGCCCGGCGCGCAGACCACCTGCGGTGCGTGGGGCGACGCGAGGAGCGAGGTCACGATGGCGTGCTCACGGCCGCCGCCGCCGAGTACGAGGATGCGCATACTGATGAACCCCCGGAAGATCACAGACGACAGTGGGACGATTGTAGCCGAATGTCCGCGCGGTGCGCGCCTTACTGGCCACACCGGGAGGCAACGTCGGTTGGCCGAAGAAGCGCGTCTCAGGCGCACATGCGCCGGACCATGCTCAGTGCAGCTACCCGCGCCTCGCCCAGCGTCGCATGATCGTCTGCTCACGGCTCGGACCCACAGCGATCAGCGCGACCGGCACCTCGGCGAGATCCTCGAGGAAGGTGATGTAGTCCTGCGCGGCCTTCGGCAGCTCCTCGAACGTGCGGCATCCGGTGATGTCGGTCTTCCAGCCCGGGAGCTCCTCGTAGATCGGCTTGGCGTGGTGGAAGGCGGTCTGGTGCGCCGGCAGGTCGTTGTAGCGCCTACCCTCGTACTCGTAAGCCACGCAGACCTTGATGCGATCGAGGTCCGAGAGCACGTCGAGCTTGGTGATCGCCAGATCGGTGAGGCCGTTGATCTGCACGGCGAAGCGCGCGATGAGCCCGTCGAACCACCCGGCGCGGCGCTCGCGGCCGGTGGTGGTGCCGTACTCGTGGCCCACCTCGATGAGGTGTCGCCCGGTGTCGTCGAAGAGCTCCGTGGGGAACGGACCGCTGCCCACGCGGGTGATGTATGCCTTGGCGATGCCGAGCACGCGGTCGATGCGCTTCGGGCCGACACCCACACCGGTGCAGGCGCCGCCGGCCGTCGGGCTCGATGACGTCACGAACGGGTAGGTGCCATGGTCGAGGTCGAGCAGCGCGCCCTGTGCGCCTTCAAAGAGCACCCACTGGTCGGCATCGAGCGCGCGGTTGATCAGCGCGCTCGTCTCGGCGATGTGCGGCTTGATGCGCTCGGCGTACGTGAGGTACTCCTCGGCGATCTGGTCCACCGTGTAAGTGGGCAGGTCGTAGACCTTCGAGAGGATATCGTTCTTCTCGTGGAGCGCCGCCTCGAGCTTCTTGCGGAAGATGTGCTCGTCGATAAGGTCCTGCACGCGCAGGCCCATCCGCGACGCTTTGTCCATGTACGCCGGGCCGATGCCACGCCGTGTGGTGCCGATCTCCTGGCTGCCGAGCCGGCGCTCGCTCGCGCCGTCGAGGTCGCGATGGTACGGCATGATGAGGTGCGCGTTGCAGCTGATGAGCAGCCGGTGCGTCGAAAGACCGTCTTCCACCAGACGGTCCATCTCCTCGAGCAGCACCCTCGGATCGATCACGCACCCGTTGCCGATGACCGGCGTGATGTGCGGATACATGATGCCGCTGGGGATGAGATGGAGCTTGAGCGTCTTGCCACCGTGGATGACGGTGTGTCCCGCATTGTTGCCGCCCTGAAAGCGCACGACGTAATCGAAGTCGTCCGCGATGAGGTCGGTGATCTTGCCCTTACCTTCGTCGCCCCACTGGGCGCCGACCAGGACGATGCCGGCCATGTGATGAGCTCCTCGAGATGCTCGGTCCCGCGGACACCTGTAGCCGCTCCCGGACCGCGCACACCGCCGAGCCAGGCGATGTGCAGGAGCGCCTTCCCGAAGGTTCGACGCCCGGGCTAGTATGCCCGACGAGCGCGCGATGCGCTAGTCCGCGGGGCAGGCGGACGCGCGAAACATCACCCGAGAGCGCGCCGAAGCAGATCGTCTGAATCTGCGTTGCACTCCGTGCATCCCACGCGCGGGTCGCCGTCGATCGGGCCGTGGAGCGAGCACCACGCCTCGACCGTCACGCACGGACCCAGGCGCAGCTTCTTGCGGCTTATGAGGATACGTAGCTCGAGCGTCGTGCTGCCGTTGGCCGCGAGGATCGAGGGCACCGGACAGTCGGCGCAGTCGGTGGGGCGCCACACTGCCGAGCGGGGCACCTTCGCAGCACGACACTCCTGGCGACTCGCGCCACGGGCGAAGTCCTCGTAGTAATAGTGACACTCAAGGCCAGCCGGCGTGATCATTCCGGGCTCACCCGTTCAGTGCCGAGAGCGGCCCGCGCGGCCACCAGCCCGCTCGCGCCCGACTGCACGAGGCCGCGCGTGACGCCGGCGCCGTCGCCCACCGCGTACAGGCCGCGGATGTGGGTCTGGAGGGTGGGGTCGAGCTCGAGCCGCGACGAGTAGAACTTCACCTCGATGCCGTACAGCAGCGTCCCGTCCGCAGCCACACCCGGTGCGAGCGTGTCCATCGCGTCGAGGAAGCCCAGGATGTCCACGAGGTGTCGGTATGGCAGCACGAAGGACAGGTCGCCGGGCGTCGCAGAAGGCATCGTGGGCGTGACGACCGACTCGGCGATGCGCTTGGCGGTGGAGCGCCTGCCCGCGCGCAGGTCGCCGAGGCGCTGCACCAAGATGCCCTCGCCGAGCAGGTTGGCGAGCCGTGCGATCGAGGTGCCGTACGTGATCGGCTCATGGAACGGCTCAGTGAACCGCTGGCTCACGAGCACGGCGAAGTTGGTGTTGGCGGTGCGCTGCTCGGCATACGAATGGCCGTTCACGGTGACGATGTCGCCGTAGCTCTCGGTGGTGACCGCGCCGTACGGGTTCATGCAGAAGGTACGCACCTGGTCGCCGAAACGGTGCGACATCTGTATGAGCTTGGCCTCGTAGAGGTGCTCGGTGAGCGGCTCCATCACCGGTGCGGGGACCTCCACGCGCACGCCGATGTCGACCGCGTTGCTCACAAGCCCGATGCCGAGTGCGCGGGCCTGCTCGGCGAGCCAGTCGGCCCCGTCGCGACCGGGAGCCGCGATCACGAGGTCCGTGCGGACCGTACTCCCGTCACCGAGCTCGACCGCGGTCACGCGGTCCTCTTCGGCGACTATGCGTGTGGCCATCGTGCCGGTGCGGACCTCCACGCCGACCGAGACCAGGTAGTCGTACATGGCCTGCAGCACGGCGGGCGACCGGTCGCTGCCGATGTGCCGGATGCGCATCGGCACCAGGCGCATCTCGGCGAGGGTGGCCTCGCGCATCAATCGCTCCGCGACCTCGGGCTCCGGAGCGTGCACGGAGGTGGTGGCGCCGAACTCGAGCCAGAGCTGATCGCTGTCCTCGATGAGCCGCTCGAGACCGTCTGTGCCGATGTAGTCGCCGAGCCAGCCGCCCACCTCGGTGGAGAGTGTGAGCTTGCCGTCGGAGAACGCGCCGGCGCCACCCCAGCCGGTCATGATCGCGCACGTGGGACACCCGACGCAGCTCGTCTGACGGGCGGGGCATGAGCGGCGGTCGATCGGCTTACCGCGCTCGAGTACGAGGATGCGCATGTCCGGCTTACTGCGGATGAGCTCGATCGCGGCGAAGATGCCGGCTGGACCCGCGCCGATGATCACGGCGTCGTAGCGCTGCTCGCTCATGCGGGAGCCTCCACGGATGGTCGGCGCGGCCTTACGGGTTCCTGGCCAGCGGCAGGAAGCGGGTGAACCGATCGAGGTAGGCGAGTCGGCAGTTGTCCACGGGGCCGTTACGGTGCTTGGCCACGAT
>DIWS01000007.1:0-64655 GCA_002423585.1 Actinobacteria bacterium UBA6100 | reverse complement strand
CGCGCCTGATTCGCGCAGGTCGGAGAGTTGCGGGCGCTTGCCCTGGCGCTCCTCGATGCGGCGCGAGAGCTGTGAGAGCACGAGCACCGGGCACTCGAGCTCCTTGGCGAGGATCTTGAGGCCTCGGGAGATCTCGGCGACCTCCACCTGCCGGTTCTCCGAGCGTCGTCCATGCGGCTGCATCAGCTGCAGGTAGTCGATGATGATCAGCCCGTTGTCCACACCGCGGAAGAGCCGGCGCGCCTTGGCGCGGACCTCGAGGATCGAGCTCGACGGCGTGTCGTCCACGTGCAGCTTGTCGAGCGGTAGGCGGCCCATCGCCTGCATGAGCAGCGGCCAGTCCTCATCGGCGAGGTAGCCGGTGCGCAGGCGCTGCGAATCCACGCGCGCCTCGGCACACAGGATGCGCTGCACGAGCTGCGGGGCGGACATCTCGAGGCTGAAGACCGCGGTGGTGGTGCCGGCCTTGGCTGCGTTCACCGCGATGTTGAGCGCGAGCGCGGTCTTTCCCACCGACGGGCGCGCGGCCAGGATGATGAGATCGCCCTTGTGCATGCCGGCGAGGATCTTGTCGAGATCGGGGAAGCCGGTGGGCACGCCGGTGACGTGGCTCTTGCGATCGTAGAGCTTCTCGAGATCGGCGAAGCTCTCCTTCACCAACTCCTCGAGGATCCGGAAGTTCGACGACACCCGCTTGTTGGTCACGTCGAAGATCGTCTTCTCGGCCCGTTCGACCACCTCGTCGATGTCGTCCGGGTTCTCGTAGCTGTACGCCTGGATGCTCGTGGCCGCGTCGATGAGCTGCCGGAGCATCGAGGTGCGCTTGACGATCTGTGCGTAGTACTCGGCGTTGGCCGCGGTGGGCACAGCGCCGGTGATGTCGAGCAGGTACGGCTTGCCGCCGGCCGCGTCGAGTTCCCCGGTCGACTCCAGCCTGGCCGCCACCGTGATCTGGTCGATCGCATCCCCCCGCAAGTGGAGGAACCTGATGGCCGAGAAGATCTTCCGGTGCGGGGGGCGATAGAAGTCGTCGGCGTCGACGATGGTGATGCAGTTCTCCACCGCGTCACCGGATAGGAACATAGAGCCCAGCAGTGACTGCTCGGCCTCTATGTTGTGCGGCGGAACGCGCTCGCGGAGAGCCTGGACTCCATCGTCAGCCATCTACACGACTCCAATCGGGCAGACGAGGCGCCGCACACGCGGCGCCTCCCTGGTTCCCGGCGCCTAGCTTAGGCCTCGTCTTCCACGTCGGCGGCCTCATCGGCTGCCTCGGTGTCCTCATCGCTCTCATCGGCCACGACATCAGCCTCGGCCACGGTCTCCGCCTCAGCCTCTTCCGGTGCCTTCTCGACCGCAGGAGCAGCGGCCGGGACTTCGCCGCCCACGGGGATGACGGTCAGCACGAGCTGCGCGGTCACGTCCTCGTAGATGCGAACATCGATGGTGTGCTCCCCGACGGTCTTGATGTGACCGTGCAGGTCGAGCCTCTTGCGGTCCACGTCCACGCCCAGCTGTGCGCCGAGCGCGTCGGCGACCATGCCCGAGGTGACCGAGCCGAAGAGCTTGCCACCGTCGCCGGCCTTGGCCTCGATGACGAGCGCCTTGCCGGCGATCTTCGCGGCCAGACCCTCGGCGTCACCGCGCTTGGCGGCCTCACGCTTGTGGATGTTGTGCATCCGGGCCTCGAGCTGCTTGAGGTTGCCCGGGGTGGCCTGTATGGCCATCTCGCGGGGCAGGAGGTAGTTCGCGGCAAAACCGCGGGCGACTTCGATCACGTCGCCTTCCTTCCCTCTGCCCTTTACGTCAGTCGTCAGAATGACCTTCATCGTGTCTCCTACTCGTTTCTTTCAGCCGCTCCGCGCAACCGCGGTGCGGTAGTGCGGTCCTCAGACCCCGTCGGGGGTGGGACCCGGACGCCCTGGCGCTACTCCGTCACGTGGCAGGCGCCTCAGGTTAAGCCACATATCCGCCAGCCCGGTGAGGCTGACCGCCGGAACGAACATCTCGGTAGCGCCGAGAACGACGAAACCGAGCAGACGCACCGGCCGCGCGAACTTCGCGCGTTCGTACAGACCAGCGAACACGGCGATGCCCTGCAGGAAGAACACCAGCCGGGCCACCAGTAACAGGTTAGTGCCCACGATCCCAAGCGTCGATGCGAAGCTCACGGGAAGTTTACCCGCCGCAAGGAGCGCGATCGCCGCGATCGGCAGCATCACCGTGCGAACATCAAGATCCAGTACCACAAGCGGTGGAACCTGCCGGGTCTTCACGCCGAAGCGTGCACCCATCGCACCCACGCCTACCATGACGAACAGTGCCGTCAGTCCACCGATCGCGATGTACATGCCCGGCCACGTGGAGACGATCATGCGGACCATCTCCTCGGTGCTGCCCATCTCCGATGCGAGCACCCCAAGCGTGGACTCGATGTACCCGGTCACGCTCTGGCCGGCGATCGAAGCCGGTATCGCCAGCTTCGCCACCGCATCAACGGTGATCGCACCAGTCAGCACCACTGCCGTCATGAAAGCGGAAGCCCGCTTCATCAGAACCGCGGCCACAGGCCCGACCACGAGCAGGGATGCCATTGTGAGCGCGGTCTGTCCGACCGACTCGCGCACGGTCACCGGGCTTCCGAGGAGCGGAAGCGCCAGACCGTAGAGCACCCCGCACGCAACAAGGCCTGCGAGCAGTCCCACCAGAACCGAGATCGCGTTCCGGCCTCCGTACACCAGCCCAGCGAGGGCGGCGCCGGCGACCGGCAGGCCGATCAGGGGATCGATGAACACCGCTGCGAAGGCACCAGCGAACGCGACGGCTGCCAGAGACATCGTCTGCCGACCGCTGAGCGCCAGAGGCGCCGTGTTACCTACGGCCCTTGCCATCGACCTTGCCGCTCACGACCGGCACCGCGTACGGGATCAGCGCCATCTCACGAGCGCGCTTGACCGCTGTCGCGAGGCTGTGCTGGTGCTGCGCACAGTTACCTGACACCCGGCGCGGCTTGATCTTGCCGCGGTCGGTCGTGTACTTGCGCAGCATGTTCACGTCCTTGTAGTCGATGTACTCGACCTTGTCCTTGCAGAACGCACAGTAGCGGCGCTTGGGCTTCCTTGAGTAATCACTCATGCACGTACCTCCTTCCGATCCCCTGTGGGGGTGGTGTATCGACCGCGGGGCGGGAGGGTGCCGCTCGCGGTGCGTTGTTCACTAGAACGGGATCTCTTCGCCTCCATCGTCGGTCGGCTCGGGAGCCGATCCACCCGACGGGGCGCTGTAGCCACCGGAGCCACCGTCGCGCGAGGAGAGGAACTCCACCTCATCAGCGACGACCTCGAGTTTCGAGCGCTTCTCGCCAGCCTGAGACTCCCACTGGCTCCAGCGAAGCTTGCCCTGGATCGCGACCTTCGATCCCTTGGACAGGAAGCGGGAGAGTGCCTCGGCACGCGCGCCGAAGACGGTGACGTCCACGAAGTTCGGAACGTCCTCCCACTCACCGGTCTGCTGGTTCTTGCGACGATCGTTCACGGCAACGCCCATCTTCAGGACGTTCATGCCGCTGCCGGTCGCCCGCAGTTCGGGATCCCGGGTCAGATTGCCTGAAATCACAACACTGTTGATGCCCACGTGTGCCACCTCACTCGTTGATACCGGTCGTTACGACTCCGGCCAGACACGCACTTACCCGAGATCGTCGCGACGGACGATCATGAAGCGCAGGACCTGGTCGGTGATGTGCAGGACGCGGTCGAGCTCGGCAACGGTAGCGGTGTTCGCGTGGAACTGGACGACCTGGTAGTCGCCCTCCTCGGTGTGATCGATCACGTGGGCAAGACGGCGCTTGCCCCACGACTCCTCGGAGTCGACCGAACCGCCATCGGCAGTGATGAGACCCCTGACCTTCTCAAGGGTGGCATCGCGTGCCTCGTCCTCGAGGTTGGGGCGCAGGATAAGCATGAGTTCGTAAGCCTTCAATAGTTCACCTCCCTTGGGCTATGCGGCCCCGGGACCATTGAAGGCGATGCCCGGAGCAGGAAATGAAGCTTCCGAAGTGTACCAGAGACCCGACAGCCCTACAATGACGTCTACCCCAACCCTCTGACACACCCCGGCGGTGCCTTCAGCGCGCATGCACGGACGACGCACGGCGCACCTTCACGATCGCGATCCCGGTGGCAAGCATGCCAAGCGCGAGCACCGTGCTCGTGACGGGTCGCGCAGAGAACAGCGGCATGCGGATGCCGGGCTTGACGGTGTGCGGTGCGTTGTTGGGATCGATAGCCTCCGCGACCGGAACATCAGCGTCGGTGACCGCCCGGCTCACGGTGATCGGAGTCACGGTATCGACCGCAGGCGCCGACTCCGCGATCTCCGCCGGCACGACGGCACTCGCACCCGCGGGGGTTTGCGCAGTCGCAGCCGGAGCCGGAGCCGCTGCGACGACGGCCGTCGCGCCCGGACTGGCCGCTGCTGGAGGATTCGGAACAGCCACCGATGCGCTCTCCGGTGCCGGTCCGGCGCCGACGGCCGTGCCGAGCGGCAGGAACGGTGCCGGGTCGAGATAGAGCTCCCCGCTCCTGAGCCCGACATGCAGGTGAGGTACGGTCGATGAGTCATCGCCGGAAGCTGCGAGTGACCCCAGCACATCGCCGGCGGTGACGCAGTCCCCGGTGATCACCTGCACGTCATCGAGCGGCAGCAGACTGATGCGATGCCCATCCGGGAGCTCGACGGTCACCGCTCCACAGGTGCCGCCCCCGTCCGCCGGCACCCGGCCAGCGAACGTGACGGTGCCACCGTTCGGCGCGACGACCTCCGAGCCGACCGCAGCCTTGAGATCCACTCCCCGGTGCGTTCCGCCGGGGTACGCGACGCCGAATCCGAGTGTGGGCGTCCCGCCACTCACCGGCAGCGCCCAGCTGGATGCCGAAGCGACCGATGCGTGCGCAAGCGCAACCAGCAGGGCAGCGACAGCAACAACCCGTCGTGCGGACCTCATGGCTCCTCCTCAGATCGTGCTTCGGAGGGGCCGAGGCAATCGAACTTGTGTTCGAAACGGTACGCCGCCCGCGACCGCGGCGCCAGATGCTGACTGCCGAACGGCACCATGCTCTGATGGGCGGCGGCACATGCAACGAGGGGCTCCTGCGGGAGCCCCTCGGCGTATCACGATGGAGCGGGTGACGAGACTCGAACTCGCGACACATGGCTTGGGAAGCCAATGCTCTACCACTGAGCTACACCCGCACGCGTTGCATAGTGTAGGTCACCGATTCAGGAGCGGCAAATCACCGCCGCCGCGGCTCCGAACCTCTCCGCCAGTAGTGGTCGAACAGGTAGAGAGCGAACGCGACGAGCCCCAGGGTCACCGCCCAGACCACCTTGTCAGGGCGAACCGGATCCACCACATCGTGCCCGACTTCGATCACATCGAGCGCGGTCGCGTGGATGTCCGTATCACCGCCGTGCTCGGCGCATGCGGCGTTGTAGATGCCTTCCACTTCGACGATGTCGCCCTCGTGCTTGTAGTCGCCGAAGTACTCGATGTCCTCGGCAAGCTCCGCGGGCACCCACACCGCCATACCGGTGTTGTAGCCGCCGAGCTCTGCGCCCTCCTCCACGTTCTTCATGTAGTACGCATCGTCGTTGATGTGGATCCAGGCCATGTCGCCGCGCACCATCGCCTCACCGATGGCCTCACCTCTGAAGCTGACATCACCGCCGTCGAACTTCTTCGGCGACTCGACCAGGTCGGTGCTCGAAGCATCGTTCGGACTCGGCTCGGGCGTTCCGGCCGCAGCACAGCCCGATGCCGCCAGAAGCAGGCCGAAAAGCAACGTGGCCATCAGGGAGCGTGCGGTCCTCGCGCTCACTTATGCCCCCTCAGGATCGTCACGATGTAGCCACCGAGGGCGAAGACCGACATGAACTCGAGCCGTCCAAGCCACATCGAGCCGATGTAGAGCACCTTCATCACGTCCGGCATCGTCGGGCTGGTCACACCGCACGACAGGCCCGTGTTGGATGCAGCCGACACGCCCTCGAACGCCGCCTGAAGGAAGTCGTAGCCATAGAAGGCACCGACGATCGCGTTCAGTCCATACATCGCCAGATAGGCGATCGTGATCGTCATCGTCGTGCGAACGAGACCGTCGTCGAGATAGACGTCCTTGATGTGATGGAACTTGGAGGACACCACCGCCCGTTCGGGCGAGATCACCCGGCGGATGTCCTGCATGAACGCCTTGAAGATGATGCCGATGCGCATGCCTTTGATGCCGCCGGCCGTGGAGCATGCCGACGCGCCGATAGCCATCGCGACCGTCGTCGCGATCAGGCCGACCGGGCCCCACTGGGTGACGAATGCCCGCGAGTAGATCGTGGAGAAGCCCGTGGTGGTGTGACCCGATGCAAGCTGGTAGAAGGCCTTGCGGAACAGCGTCATCGCATCCGGGTACACGCCCGCCTTCGCGAGCGCGAACGTGGCGATCAACACGGTGAGGCTCAGGGTGATCGCGAACGAGACCGTTTCCACGTTCCGCAGGATCTCCTTGCGCTTGCCGGTCCACACCGCCCAGTGCAGCGCGAAGTTGAACGAACCGGCGATCATCACCACGATCGCCACGATCTCGTAGCTCAGCGCATGGTAGTAGAGAGTGTTGTACGACTGCGGCGCGAAGCCGCCAGTCGACCACGCGCCCATGTACACCCACAACCCGTGCAGGAACGCGCGGACCGGCTCCTGGCCCAGCAGCAGACCGGTGATAGACATCGCCACGGTCCCTATCACGAGCCACGTCAGAGACACGAGCCAGATGGCGCGCGCGGTCTGCACCACGTTCGGCAGTAGCCGCTCGTCCTTGCCTTCTCCGACGTAGACCTTGTACGCACCGGCGGTGCCCTTGAAGAGGAACGTCAGCGCGATGACCACGATACCCTGGCCCCCCGCGTACGTGAGCAGGTGCCGCCACATGTTCATCCCATAGGAGATGTGGTCGAGATCCTGCAACAGGTACAGGCCGGTAGTGGTGTACCCACTCATCACGTCGAACATCGCGTCGAGGTACGAGCCTTCGTGCCCCGAGAGCCAGTGCGGCATGGCGCCGAGGATGGTCGCGACGATCCAGGATCCTGAAGCCACGACCAGGCCGTGACTCCAGCTGAGATCACGTTCGGTCCGGCACGCGATCTGCGTGCCGAAACCGAAGATCAGGCACAGTGCGATGCTGATGGCGAAGTCGAGAACGGTGTCCCACTCGGCGAACACGACCGATGTCAGGAGCGGTATCACCATGAGCAGGGCGATACCGATGATGACCTTGCCGGTGTACTTCCCGATGACGAGATGGTCATCAAGGCGCGGGCGGAGCAGCATCTAGAAGACCGCCTTCGCGACCACGGCCATGAGGAAGGCGAGCGCCGTCAGGCCGAGGATGAACCCGGTCTCCGTCAGAATGCCGCCGAGGTAGTTCGGCCAGTTCTTGCGATCGGTGAGCCCGCGCTCATCGAACCGACGCGTCTTCATCGGCTGTTACGCCCCCGTCAATGCTTTCTTCAAGGCACGTTCGTGTGCGACATTCGTGAAGGCGATGACCACATCACCAGGCTCCATCTTCGTGTCGCCGTGGACCGGCAACGCATCGTCGCCGCGGATCAACGCCACGATAAGGCAGTCGACCGGCAGATTGAGCTCGGCGACCTGCTTGCCGCACACCACGCATCGGTCGACAGGCAGTTCGATCTCGACGATCGCCATGTTGCCCTTGCGCAGCGCCATCAGCGTGCGGATGTCGCCGACCGTGGCCTCCTCCTCGATGAGGCGGCTGATGATCGTCGTGGACGATATCGCCTCGACGCCGAGCGTGTGGAAGATGTGCTCGTTCTTGGGGTTGTTCACACGCGCCACGGCACGCGGTACGCCGAAGGCGACCTTGGCGAGCTGGCAGGCCACGAGGTTGTCATCGTCATCGCCGGTGGCCGCGACGAACACGTCCGCGCGGCTCACGCCCGCGTCCTCCTGATACAGGGAGTCGCAACCGTCGCCGTGGATGATCAGCGGTTCTCCGGGAAGCTCGGTGATCAGCTTCTGGGCGATCTCCTCACGCTTCTCGATCACTGCGACCGCGTGACCGTTGTCGAGGAGCTGGCGGGCCAGATACGAAGCCACCTTGCCACCGCCGTTGATCACGACGTACATCGCTCACTCCCCCATGTAGCGCTCGATCTTCGGGAAGGTCTCGCTCTTGACCGCCCCGAAGACGATGTCGCCCTCGTGAAGCACCATATCGGGCTCGGGCACGTACGCCACACGCCCGCGGACCACAGTGAAGATGCGGAATCGGCGGGCCATCTCGGCCCCGTCGACGCGCACACCCTCGAGCGCCGCTCCGGCCTTGAACTCGATCACCTCGATGTCATCGATCGCGTTGAGGTGATGCCCGTGGCCGGACATGATCTTCTCCATCAGCGACTCCGCCACCAGCGTGGTGCCGCAGACGTAGTCGAGATCGAGGAGCTGGTAGGTGCGCTCCCGCACGGGGTTGTAGAGGCGCGCCACCACGTGCTTCACGCCAAAGATCTTGCGCGCCACTTCGGCAGCCATGAGGTTGGTGTTGTCGAGGTCCGTCGTGGCGGCGAAGGCGTCCGCTTCGCGGATGCCAGCCTCTTCCAGGACCTCTTCGTCGAAGCCGAGGCCGACGATGGTGACACCGTTGAAGGTGCCGCCCAGCCGGCGGAAGGCCGACTCGTCGCGATCGATCACGACCACGTTATGGCCTTCGACCGAGAGCATGGTGGCGAGCTGAGAGCCGACACGTCCGCACCCGACGACAACGATGTTCATCGCTTGACGACCGCCCTTGTCCCCGGCCGGATCTTCCCCGGCCCGCCGAAGCAACAATGCACGAGGCTACTCCTGGCCATGTGCACCGTCAACATCGTACGCCAGCGGACAGCATTCACGCCCGTGCGATCGGCGGTCCCCCGGAAAACGAAGACGGGCACCCGTGTGGGTGCCCGTCACGCACGCAGACCGAAGACCGGCTACTTGCCGATCTTGAAGATCTTCGTCCCGCACTCGGGGCACAGGCCCTGCGTGGCCGGACGGCCGTTCTTCATCGTGATCTCCTTGGCGTCCTTGATCTCACGCTTGGCCTTGCACTTGACGCAATAACCTTCCTTGGCTGCCATGCGCCTACCTCCTCGAGTCCGTCGAATATCGCCCCCCCGCGGGGAGCGGAATTCCTCCCGGAGCGTCGCGCTCCGAAGCAACTATACACTTTACGTACCCTGTGTGAAGCGTAATCGGCGCCCGACGATGAAGAGCAGCCCCGCCGAAACAAGCACAAGAGCCGTCCAGCTGCCGGCCGCATCGGTCCAGAACGGCAGCGGGAACACGCGGATGAGCAGCGCCTCGTCGGGGAACGTCCACGTCCCGGGATCGAAGAACAGCCCGTGGAACCAGGTGAAGAGCACGCCGAAGCTGGTGGCCCCTACCACCGTTGCGGCGGCGAGCCCGACCACGAGGAACCACGCGGCGGAGCGGAGGGCGGACCGCACGAGCTCCCTGCCTCGCGCAGAGCGGCCCCGGGCGAAGATCCACGCCAGGCACGCGATGCAGAGGATGATCGTCATCCGCCGCGCCCCGATGACCACCTCCCGGACGTCGATCAGGTGAGAGACGGCCGCCTCGTCGAAGGCGGCCACGCCGTCGATCTCGGCGGGAAGTGCCGGCGCATCGGCGTCCACGACGAACAGCCGGACCGACTCGGCGGCCTGGAGCGTCACCTCGTGCCCGAGGCCCGTCAACCGGGCAGAGTCGCCGGCGGCGACACGCCAGCTCACGTACTGCGGAGTGAGCAGCGGCATCACGGTCATCCCGATGACGGTCATCGCGATCACGCCCGAGGCGGCGACCACCTCGAGATACCGGACGGCGCGCCGCAGACCGTCACTCATCGTCGGGCGGCGCGTTGACGACCCAGGCCGCGCGCACGGCGTTGCCACCATCGGATACCGCAAGGGCGAGCATGCGGTCGGCCGCGTCGATGAGCGCGTCGGGGGACTCCCCGTCCCGCGGACCGATCGCCACGCCGACGCTCACGGTCACGCCCACGCCGCTCGCTCGCGTACCCGCCACCGCCGCGCGGAACGCCTCGGCGTCGGCAAGCGCCCGTTCGCCGAGCGTGACGCGCGATCCGTCGTTCCTTCCGAGCTCCGGGACGATCAGGGCGAACTCCTCACCGCCGAAGCGACACGCGATGTCCACACTGCGCGCCCAGTCCTCGGGGTCGGTATCGCCGATACGTCGTAGGTGCTCCCCGATCGCGCCGAGCAGCTGGTCGCCCACCTCGACGCCGAACGTTCGGTTGACCTCGCCGAGGCCGTCGATGTCGGCGAGGATGAGCGCCACCCCGCGGTCGTTACGACGGGCACGCTCGAGCTCGATCGAAAGCACGCGCTGGAAGTACGGGCGATTGAACAGCCCCGTGAGCTCGTCGACGAACGAGCTCTCGCGCAGCTCGCGCTCGCGCACGCGAATTGACTTCATCATGAGCATGCCGATGAGCGCCGCGCCGGCAAACAGCGTCACCTTCCAGAAGTAGCGCACCAGCACGTACGTGATGTTCGCATGGAGCTCGTTGGCCACGAACGGCAGATCGACATGGGGGAGCCAGCCGAAGTACTCGCCGAAGAGGACCGCCCCGTACAGAACCGACGATGTGGCGACCAGCGCCCAGACCTGGGAACGGCGCGTCAGGATGAAGGCCGACTCTAAGATGAACAGGAGGTACATGGACGCGAACCAGGAGTACACGCCGCCGCTGTAGTAGACGAGCACCGTCACGACGATCGTGTCGAACAGCAGCTGCGCCTGATTGAGAAACGCGAGGTTGGCGACCTTCCGGAACACGATCTGGTAGAAGCCGTTGTACATGACCACGAAGATGAGCGCGATCGCGGGGATGGTCATGTTCTTGGCCAGCACATCCAGGTCGGTGGATATGCCGTACACAGACGCCGCGATGACCGAGTAACCGGCGAGCATCGCGACGATCGCCCACCTCACGCGGATGACCAGCCCTACGCGCTGCATGTTCCCGCGCAGCGCCTCGATGTCATACTGCGTCGGCTCGTCGCGCCATGAGACCACAGCGGTCCGAGCGAGTGTCTTTGCAAGCCTGCTCTGGTTCACCCACTGCCTCCGGGTGTTGCGGGTGCGGTGCGGCGGCCGCGCTACAGGTCGCGCACGAGCGCCGTGATGAAGGACACCGCCTGCTCGACCGTCGAGGCGGTCACGTTCTCGGCCGTATCCGTATGCCAGCGCCAGTTCGGGATGCGTCCGTTGATGTCGAACGCCATGACGCTCATCGCCTTGAACCGACGGGCTAGCGCCGGCGTGGCGCTTGTCTCGAACCGCTTACCGGTACGGCCCTTCACCGGGAGGCCGTTCTCACGCACGGTCCGCTTCGCCTGCGTGACCAGTCGGCGATCGGCCCGGTAGGTGCGCATCGCGCCTTCTTCGGTCACATACGCGACCGCGCCGGAACCCACGTTCTCGATGTTGATGATGAGGGCGTCGGTCAGGTCGTCGGCGTTCGCCTTGAGCAGCGCGCGCACGCCCGACATCCCCGCCTCGTCGGCGCCCGTCGCGACGAACCAGATCTCCTTCTCCACGAGCGCGCGATCCACGTTCTCGGTGACGCGGCGCCGGATGCGAGCCGCCGCATCCGCGGTCTCGTGGTCCTCGAGAGGCTCGACCTCACCCGCGGTCCCTGCCTTGAAGCCGAACTCATCATCATCGTCGATATTGTCCCAGCTCCCGATCTTCTTGCCGGCCTTGCGAACGTCGAAGCCACGACCGATGCCGAGCCACGCGCTGATGCCGTGTGCGCCGTGCTTGTCATCATCGGCGGACGTCCCGGGCTCCTCCGGTGAGGACGGCTCGAAAGACAGGCGCTCCTGGCCCTCGACGAGGTCCTCGTCGGGCTCGGAGATGGACAGGGGAGTAGCCTCCCAGCGTGCAGGCACCGGTGCGGGCGCGGGACGCGGGGCCGGGCGCATGTCGGGGGCGGCGGTCACCGGCCGGGGTCGCTCCTGCGGCTCCTCCCACAGCGGGCCCACACCGGCCTCCTCGGCCCAGTCTCCCGACTCGCGAACATCGGGCGCGCGCTCGGGTGCAGGGGCACTCACCGGCGCGGGAAGCTCCGGCGCAACGGGCGCGAGACGGCCCGTCTCCCATTCCACGTCGCCGAATCCGCCGAGTGGCGCGTCTTCGGCCACCGGCGCGGGGCTCTCACCGGCGGGTCGGTACTCCAGCAGCGCGTCGTCGGGCGCGACACCGGCGTCGTACGCCGCCTCGATGCCTCGACGGTACGAGCGCTCGCGGGGCTGCGCTTCATCAGGCTCGGGGACCGTCGCCTCCATGACCGCGAGCATGGCGGCGACGCCGGAAGCGTTGCCGTTGGCACCGTCGGTGGCATGCATGAACAGCTCTCGATGAAGCGCGATGAACAGCGGGACGACGAGCCCGATGCCCGCGGCGAGCGCAGCGAAGCCCGTCCAGGGCTTCCACTCCTCGGCAAACGGCATCGCGGCCACGAGAACGACGACCGGCACAAGTGCGGTCATCACCATGCTGACCGTGAGCACGATCCCGCGGTTCTTCACGACGCTTGGGCTGAAGGCCAACGAGGGCTTCGCGGAGTCGTAGTGCGCGATGATCACGACACGCTTGAGACGCTCCCCCCTGCGCTGCCGGGGGACGTGGCGCGCGATGATGTTCTGGCTCGGACCCTTCGGCATCACGCGAGAGAGGACTCCGCGCGTGTCGAGCTCGAGCCACAGCAGCACGGCCGCCGCCACCGCCGGCACGAGCGCCACGATCGGGAGCCAGAAGGTGAGCGCGACCGCGACCAGCGTGAGCAAGTGGCATGCGACGAACGCCCACGACGCGGTCCTCAGGGCGTCGAACTCCTGGCGCTCGACCTCAAGGCCCCGGGCGCGGAAGACGTCCTCGATGTAGTCCGCGGCGTTCACCTCGGCGTCGGTCGCCGCAGGACGCGGACCGATCACTTCGGCCAGCTGCCGGATGTGTTCCATGACCTCAGACATCGGGCCTCCCGGACCTCATGGTGAGACAGCGCGTGTGCGCTTCATCATACCGCAGGCGGTCACTTCTCCGACGACACGACGGACTCGAACACCGTGCGCCGGACGACCGAGAAGTACAGGATGGCCGCGCCATGGGGGATGTGCGGATCGGACCGGCCTCCGAAGCGGCTGCTCATCTCCGTGTGACGACGATACCCCGCGACCGTGGGCCGCGGGGTATCGAACGGATCATCTTCAGCGGTCGATCACTCACTCATCTCGGGCATGCCATCCCTGTGGCAGTCGAAGCACTGGCTCATGCGGTACGTCGCATGCGCCTCGACGACCTGAGGGTCATCGCTGTGACACACGCATCCGGGGACCTCGACCGCAAGCGGATCGGAACTCCCCGCAGGGGCGCCGCTCGCTGCTCCTTCTGGCGCCGCCGCGGAGGACGGCGCCTGCTGAATCGTCGGCTTGCCGAACGCGAACATCGCGACCACGAGCACGGCCAGCACGAGCGCCGTGACTCCGGCGCCGATCACGATGCGCTTGAGCGTCGGACTCATGCTTACGCCGCACTCTCGCCGAGGATGGCGTCGAGGTCCTCCTGCGCGGTGGCCGCGATCGGCTTGATGTCGAAGGTGTCTACGAGCACCTGCAGCACTGCGGGGGTGATGAACGCCGGGAGTGTGGGCCCGAGCCGTATATCGGTGATGCCGAGGTGGAGCAGCGTGAGAAGGATCGCCACGGCCTTCTGCTCGTACCAGGACAGGATCATCGAAAGCGGTAGTTCGTTCACGCCCACCTCGAACGCGTCGGCGAGCGCGACCGCGATCTTGATGGCCGAGTAGGCGTCGTTGCACTGGCCCACGTCGAGCAGGCGCGGGATGCCGCCGATCTCGCCGAGCTGGTGGTCGAAGAAGCGGAACTTGCCGCACGCGAGGGTGAGGATGATCGTGTCAGCCGGGGCCTGGTCCACGAAGTCGGTGTAGTAGCTGCGGCCCGGCTTGGCGCCGTCGCATCCGCCCACGAGGAAGAAGTGCCTGATCGCGCCGCTCTTCACGGCCTCGATGACCGTGGGCGCCACCGAGAGCACGGCGTTGCGGCCGAAACCGACCATCACGGAACCGCCGTCGAACTCATCGGTGAAGCCGGGAAGCGCGAGCGCGCGGTCGATGACCGCCCTGAAGTCGCCGTTCTCGACATGCACCGCCTTCGGATGCGCCACTCGACCGGTGGTGAAGATGTTCTCGGCGTACGTGTCCCTGGGGAGCTGTATGCAGTTGGTGGTCATGAGGATGGCGCCCGGGAACTCGTCGAACTCCTTGCGCTGGTTCTGCCACGCGGTGCCGTAGTGGCCGTAGAAGTGACTGTGCTTCTTGAGCTCGGGATAGCCGTGCGCCGGCAGCATCTCGCCGTGCGTGTAGATGTCGATGCCCAGGCCCTCGGTCTGCTCGAGGAGTTCCTTGATGTCCTTGAGGTCGTGACCGGAGACGACGATGGCCTTGTTGGGCCGATGGCCGAGCGGCACGCTCGTGGGTACCGGGTGGCCGTACGCGCCTGTGTTGGCGGCGTCGAGCAACTCCATGACGCGCAGGTTGACCTCACCGGTCTTGAGCGCGAGGGCCACCCAACCGTTGAGATCGATGCTCTTGTCGGAGAGAGCTGCGAGCAGTTCGTGCTCGAAGGCGTAGACCACCGGGTCGGTATGGCCGAGGATGCGAGCGTGGTCGGCGTAGGCCGCGATGCCCTTGAGGCCGTAGACCGACGTCTGTTGGAGCGCCTGGATGTTCTCGTCACGGCTCTGGTCGCTGAAGATGCCGACCCCCTCGCCTTGCACGATGAGCTCCTCGAGCGCCGAAGCCGGCTCGAACGCCACTGCCGGATCCTCGGCCGGCACGACGCCACCGGCAGCCTCGACCTTCGCGCGGACCGCGCTCTTGACCTCGGCGCCGCGACGGATCAGACCCGCGAGGTGCTCGGCGTCGAAGTCCACGTTGGTGATGGTGGTGAAGAGGCCGCCCGTGACGTACTCGTCAGCCACGTCGTCGACGACGCCGACCTTCGCACCCGCGACCGCGATGGCCGAGATGCCCTTGAGCTGGTGGATCAGCAGGTCCTGGAGTGCCGCCACCTCCGGCGTCTTGCCGCACACGCCGACGGTGGTGCACCCCACTCCCTTGTTCGCCTGTTCGCACTGGTTGCAGAACACGTGCATCACTCCCTATCGCATTCGGGCACCGGGCCCCGCGGCCCGGCACGACGGTGACTACCCGTGGATGAGCGCCGGCAGGCAGCGCGTGCAGACCCACTCGCTGCGGCCTTGCTGCCGCACCGGCAGCAGCGGCGCGTGATCCTCGTCGACCCCGCACTTGAAGCAGACCTGCGGGATGTAGGTCTTCATCTTCTCGGCGATGATGGGCTCGGCAGCCTCGTGATCGAACGGCACCGCCTCGCGCGTCTCAAGCGTGAGCGCGCCGGTGGGGCACACGCCGAGGCAGAAGCCGGCCCCGTCGCACAGTTCCTCACGGATGACTCTGGCTTTGCCATCGATCATCACGATGGCCCCCTCGGCGCACGGGCTGACACACAGACCGCACCCCGTGCAGAGCTCCTCGTCGATCTTCACGATCTGCCTGGTGATGGTGGTGGACATGCTCACGACTCCTTCGTCTCGGCGGCCTTGGCGGCCATCGTCTTTCGCCATTTCCGTGCCTCCAGCGCGTGCTTGATGCCGGGGATCGCATAGCCGTGCCACATCGAGCGCGGACCGGCGTAACGCATCATCTGCCGCTGCCACGCCAACTCGTCGGCCCTGTAGCACTGGGTGTCGCAGTGTGCGCAGAACGGTTTCGGGTCTCTCGAGCAGTAGGCCCGCCGCTTCTCGGCGTACCGGATGTGCTCGGCGCACTCGTCGCACAGTCGGGGGACACGCCGTCCGTACACGCCGAGCGCCGCTCCGTCGCTCACCAAAGGCGAGCGCCGGCGGTCGCGGTGGTTGCCGGCGCAGTAGATCGCACCCAGCCCGGCGACGATGCGCGTGTCGCTGCGCACCTTCTCGTCGCTCATGCGCTCTTCGAAACGATCGTTCACCCGGTCGGCACCTTCCCTCGATGGCACGTCATGCTGCGAGGAGGAACGTACCCACCCTGGCGACTTCCGTCCTTGACGCAGGTCAAGTCCACGCCGAATGTATGGGTTTCGAGAGGAGTAGCCGATGGAGAACGTGCGGGACGATGTGCTTGCAGCCTTACGGGCGTGCCGCCTGTGGCACACGGCGAGCGACGCGGGTGTTGCGCGGATCGCGCACGCCGCGAACGTACAGCAGGTTGCGCGCGGCGTGAGCCTTGCCGTGGAAGGCGAGCCGGCTGACCGCTTCGGCGTGGTTGTGGACGGCCGCGCGAGGGTCTTCCACGCTGCCGCTGACGGCCGCGTGGTGCTGCTCGAAGCGCTCGGCAGGGGTGACAGCTACGCTGCGGTGGCCTCGCTCGCCGGTGGGCGCTATCCCGCGAACGTGGATGCCGCCACACCCGCCACCGTCGCATGGGTCACCCGTGAGGCGCTCTTCACGCTCCTCGATGACGAGCCGGAGATCGCACGGGCGCTCATCGCGGATCTGGCAGAGCGCGTTATGGGCCTTACCGGTGTCGTACAGACACTGACACTCGACGTTCCCGGACGTCTTGCCCGCTACCTGTTCCAGCGATCGCTCGCCGCAGGGGAGGCCACACCCGAAGGTCTGCGGGTCCCACTCGGCATGTCGAAAGCGGAGTTGGCGCGTGCGCTCGGCACCGTCCCCGAGACGCTGTCACGTGCGCTCGCCCGCCTGCGTGACGATGGCGTGCTCGAAGTGCGCGGCGGCGACGTCGTGGTCTTCGACGTGGGTGCGCTCGCGCGCCTCGGAAGCGGCTACGGAGACTAGCTACTGGTCGGTGTCCGCCCTTGCGGCATCCTGCAGCTTGGCGACACGCTCTCCGGCGCTTCGCGCGCGTTCGCGCGCCTCGTTATACCGCTTGGACGGCTCGGTGGTGAGCGCGTTGTATGCGTTGGCGATGGGATCGCGCACCGAGGCGGGCAACGACTGCGCCATCGCGACGATCTCCGCGTCACGCGCGTTGTAGGCCTCGAGCTTCGTGTTGGAGCCCGCGATGTCACCCGCGAGCCACAGCGCGTCGATCTCCTTGGCTAGTGCGATGAGCGAGACCTTCGCCTCGACATAGCCCGAGAACGCGGAGAAGTCCGCTCCCGGGAACGACGCGGTGGCGCTCGCCAGCAGCGACTGCGCTGCCTGGAGCTTGCCCTCGGCCTGGATCGAAAGATCGTCCGAGGCCTTGACGCTCGCGGCGGTGTGCTTGTTGAACTCGGCAACCGCCTGGGCGCTCAGGTCTTCCGCGGCCTTGATCTCAACCACCGCCTGATCTGCGTACGGGATCGCGGTGGCCGCCCTGGCGTCGGCCTCCAGGATCTCCGGCGCGATCTCCATCATCTCGACCCGCGCCTCGGCGCTCTCTCTAAGTGCATCGGCGAGCGGGCGCTTCTGCTCGGGGAGGCTGCCCCTCACCTCGTCTATCACCTCAACGGCCTGGAGCGCCTTCGCCCCCACTGTTCCGGCAAGATCGATGGCCTCTGCTGTCTGCGTGGGCTCGACCGCCTCGATCTGAACCTGGACAGCAGCGTCCACGATGAGCAGGTCGGGTTCGGCGTTCTCGAGTATGGCCGAGGCCCGCGCGAGTTCAGACTCGGCGCTGCGGATCCTGCTGAACGCGCGCCAGCCGTACACACCGGCCACTGTCAGCGCCGCCATGACGATGATCGCGATCGTCCGAGGCAGCCATCGTGACCGGCGGCGCGATGCACGCGAGGCGGATGATGCGACTGTCTCGGGTACGGGTCCGGCCGTCTCCCCGGGTGCGCTCTCGAGCTGGCTCATACGGGCCCCCTTCGTCCTCACTGTTGTAACCTTGCGCGCCGTCGAGGGCAACTGTCGGCGGACCCGGGTGACTCTGTGTGCATAGAAATCACCCGGGCTCGCATGCGCCTCTGGCACGCGTGTTGCTGAAATGGTCGAGGGTCGTGCGACCCGTCCTCTCCTCCCCCCTCAGGGACGGGGTATTCGCCGCCCACATGAGCCAGGTGCGCATCCCCCCGCGCGCCTGGCTCTTTTTTATGTTCTGCATAGTGCGCGCTCACACTCCACTCGCGATAGAATCTGGTCGGGGAACGCCTCTGGACGGGAGATGAAAGTGCCCGACAGTTCGGAACGGCTGGTGAATCTCGCGCTCCTGCTCGCCTCTTGCCCGCGGCCTCTCACCGCCGAACAGTGCCGCTCGGCCGGGCTCGGCTATCCCGTCGGGCAGGACGACGCGGCGTTCATACGCATGTTCGAGCGGGACAAAGACGCGTTGCGCGCCGCCGGCCTCGTGATAGACGTCACTGGCGACGGTGATATCGAGGCCTACCGCCTCAACGCCGAGGCCACTTACGCGCGACCGGTCAAACTCGCCGCCGACGAGGTCGCGGCTGTCCGTGCCGTCGCATCCGCCCTGGCCGACGACCCCGGCTTCCCGTTCCGGGATGACCTCGTCTTCGCCCTCGGCAAACTCGGCACGGCGGGCACCGAGGGAAGCCTGGCGACGACCGAGCTCGTCAAGGACGAAGCCTCCGCCGGCCGCACCCTGGACGCACGGGCGCTCGCCGAAGCGGTGCAGACCCGCAAGACCGTGACCTTCGATTACACCAACGCTGCCGGAGAGAGCCGTCACCGGACCGTCGACCCCTATGGTGTGTTCTTCCGCGAGGGGATCTGGTACGTCACCGGCCGCGACAGGGACGTCGACACCATCAAGACGTTCGCAGTGAGCCGAATACGCCACCTTGACGTGAACCCTTCCCGCCCGCGGACCCCCGACTTCGATCGGCCCGAGAGCTTCGATGTGCGCGAGCACGAGCTGCTCCCGTTCCAGATCGGTCCGGCCTCCGCCACGGCACGGATCCGGTTCGAGCCTGACGCGGCCTGGCGAGCGCCCGGCCTCGCCCGCGGCCGGGGCGCGCTCGACGACCTTCCCGACGGCTCGGTGGTCTGGACTGTCCCCGTCGCGGACTTCGGGCGCCTCGCATCCTGGCTCGTGGACGAGGGCCCGGGCCTGCTGCCGGTGGAACCGCCCGAGCTCCTGACCGTGATGAGTGACGGGCTTCGCGCGGTGGTGGCCGCCCATGAGTAGGCACCTCGACGCCGGAGCGCGAGCGCGCAGACTACTGGCGCTCCTGCCGCATCTGCGCAAGGGCGACAGGATCCCCCTGGCCGAACTGGCGGCGGCGGTCGGCTGCACTGCGGAAGAGGTCGCAGCCGACCTGACCACGCTCACCATGTGCGGTATACCGCCCTTCTCGCCGCTCGAGCTCGTCGCGCTCGACATCGACGGCGATGCTGTCTCGGTGTACATGGACCCACCCGGCCTCGAACGACCTCTGCGACTCACGGTCGGTGAAGCCCGCGCGCTCAACGCGGCGCTCGATGTGGCAGGCTATGCCCCCGATTCGCCCCTGAGACAGCGGATCCAGGAGGTCTGCTCGGGGTCGGTGTCGCTCGAGGACCTGGAACGAACGGTGCGTGCGGGCACGATGCCGGGCGGCATGGCGGAGACCTACGCGCGGCTTGCCGTCGCCGCCGAGGACCATGAGAAGGTGCGCATCGCCTACTACACCGGCGCGACCGGTCGCGTCTCGGAACGCATCGTGCATCCCTGGGCGCTCGTCCAGCGCCTCGGCGTGTGGTATCTGATCGCCTGGTGCGAGGCGGCAGGCCAGGAGCGGGTGTTCCGCCTCGATCGCGTTCGGGAGATAGAGCGGCTCGGGGTCAGGTTCACGCCGCCGAGCGGGGTGTCCACCGCGGTCACACCGGACATCTCGACGCTTCCCTGCGCCGAGGTCGTGTTCGCTCCCGGCGTGCGACTCCCCGACGACCGGCAGTGGCCGGGCGCCACATACGAGCCTCGTGACGACGGGAGCACCGCTGTGCGTATCCCCTACCAATCGCCTTCGTGGATCTCGCGCCGGGTGATCGCCTACCTCGGGCATGCCGAGGTGACCGGGCCGCCGGAGGTACGGGGTGCGGTGCACGCGCTCGCGGCCGACCTGCTGCGCAAGGTGCAGTAACGCCTACACCGGCCGGCCGAAGCGCTCCCGGATCACCTCGGCGAGTTCCCGGGCGGGCAGTCGTTCGACATCGCGCACGGGCAACGCTTCGAGGAACCGGTGGGCGTAGGACTTCGGCCCGACGAGGCGCGCATCGGCCAGCACGAGACATCCCTCATCGGTGGACGAACGGATGAGACGTCCGGCCGCTTGCTTGAGCTCGAGAACGGCCTCCGGCAGGTAGTAATGCGCCCACCAGTCGCGGTCGCGGTCACGTCGCTCCTCCAGCACCGGATCGTTCACGGGGCCGAAGGGCAGCCGCGGGACGACCACGCAACGCAGCGTGTCGCCCTTGGCATCGAAACCCTCCCAGAACGACTTGGTCGCGAAGAGCGACATGCGTTCGTCGGCGATGAACTCGTCGGCCACCCGCTTACGGGAGACGCCGCGCTCCTGCACGAGCAGGCGGAGCCCCTCGCGCTCGAGCGGGAGTGCGAGCCGGCGGTAGAGCTCGTCCATGTCCCGGCGGTTGGTGAACAGCGTCAGCACCGAACCACCCATCGCCGTGTGCACGTCGAACAGCGTGCGGGCGAGCGCGTCGATATACGCCGGATACCCTGCGGACCCGGGCTGGCAGGGCTCGGGCAGGTCGGTGGGCACGAACACCGCCATCTGCCGCTCGAAGTCGTAGCTGCTCTCGAGCCGAAGCGTGCGGTAGCCATCCTGAGCGAGGCGGTCGAGGCCCACCGCGCGTTCGAAGTGCGAGAAGTCATTCCCGGCGGCTATCGTGGCCGAGGTGTACACGACCGAGTACACCTTCGGGTACAGCTGCTCGGCGAGGGTCTCACCGATATCGAGCAGGAACGCGTCGAGGCGTTCGCCGGTCCGGTCGCGTCGCTTGTCGACGGTCACCGAGTACACATAGGCGTCGTCCGTCCCGTCGAGGACCGCGATCAGCCCGGCGAGTTGCTCCGCAAGGCCGGAGAGCTGGCCCACGAGATCGGCCCGCTGCTCCGCATGCCCTTCGGTATGCGCCTCGAGCGAGGTGACGAGCGCGCGCCCCCGCTCGAGGACACCTTCGAGCCGCTTGGCCAGCGAGCGACCCACGCCGGCGGCGGTCCCCCACGGGCCACTCTCTCGAAGCTCGCCCGTGACGCGTAGCTCGGCGCGATCGTAGGCGCTCGCGTTGGCAGCGCCGAGATCCTTCACGAAGTCGAAGAACGACGCTCCGATCACCGCGGCCTGTTCCACCAGATCGCGCATCTCATCGATGGTCCGCAGGATGCTCGCGGCGTCATCCCCACCTTCGAGGGCGACTCGCGCGCGCAGCGCGCTCAGGAACCCGCCACGACCCTTCGTGTGAAGCCCGCCGAGAAGACCACGCACCTCGGCATGGCCCACGCCGAGCGAGAGCTGGTCCCGCGCCTCGGCCTCGGCGGCGTGTGCCTCGTCCACGATCCAGTGGCGGATGGCGGGCAGGATGCCGCCATCGGTGGTGAGGTCGCGGAAGAGCAGTGCGTGATTGGTGACCACGATGTGGGCGGCTCCGGCGCGCCTGCGCACGCCGTGCAGGTAGCAGTGGTTCGGGAAGTAGCGGCATCGCTTCTTAGTGCAGTCGGAGAACGAGGCGAGCACCTGCGATCGCAGCGCCTGCGGCCAGTGCAGGTTGATGGCCTCCTTGTCACCCCAGGTGGACTGTGCGACCCAGGTGACGAGCATGCCGAGTGCCGCCGCTGTCTCGGGATCACGCGGCAGGTCGAGCATCCGCTGCAGCTTGCGAAGGCACAGGTAGTGCTCGTAGCCCTTGAGCGCGGTGTACCTGAGATCGCCGCCGAGAACCTCGGCCAGACGCGGGAGCTCCCGGTACATCAGCTGGTCCATCAGCGTGTTCGTCTTGGTGGCGACGCCCACCGGTACGCCGTTGCACTGGGCGAAGCGCGCCGCGGGCAGCAGGTACGCCACCGACTTGCCGACGCCGGTCCCCGCCTCCACCGCCGCGCACCGGGCCGAGCCGAACGCCTCGAGAACGGCTTCGGCCATGCGTGCCTGCTCTTCGCGCGGCTCGTAGCCCTCGTACATGCGCCCGACCGCGCCTTCAGGCCCGAACTCCGCGAGCAGCTCGCACGCGTCGGGCACCGTGAGTGACGTCTCGGTGGCGTCCGCGAGCGTTTCGAGGCGCTCCGTGCGCAGCCGGTCGGTCCGCAGTTGCCGCAGATCGAACGGTCGGGCCGGCACCCCGGCCGCCAGGTGCGACAGCAGCGGGCCCGGCGCCCAGCCCGGCGTGTCCGCCGCCAGACTCGCGAGCTCGTGCAGGACCGCGGGCGGCAGATCGCCGAGCGCGGTGAGCGCGATGCGCCAGACGCCGAAGAGGGCCTCCACATCGTCCGGCGCCCGATGCGCGCGCCCGGCCTCCAGACCGAAGGCCCGTGCGAGATCGGCGAGCCGGTGTGACTTCAGCCGTGGAAGCGCCAGTCGCACGATCTCGAGTGAATCGAGCCACGCACCACCCCCATGCGGGACCATACAGCCCGACGCCTCGAGGAACGTCCGATCGAACGTCGCGTTGTGGGCGACGATCGTCCTCCCGCCAACGAACTCGGCGAGTGCCGCGGTGACCCGCTCGATGGGAGGCGCTCCGATGACGAGTGCGTCGTCGATGCCGGTGAGCAGGGTGGTCTCGTGCGGGATCGGGCGGACCGGCCTGACGAGCGAACTCCAGCGCTCGATCACCTCCGGTCCGCGTGCGATCAACGCTGCCGCCTCGATGATCTCGTCGGCGGAAGGGTCGAACCCGGTCGTCTCAAGGTCGAGGACGACGATCTCGTCCTCGAACCCGAACACGGTCTCGCGCGCCCGCAAAGCGAGCGTCGAGTATGCCTCAGCCACACCGGCATCCGTGCCGGGCTGAAGGTATGAAGCGAGCGGGTCGGTCACCATGACCCGAAGCGTAGCACGGCATCCTGACCCCGATGTCAGCCGGATCCGACCCATATCCGAGACGCCGAACGAAAGAGGCGGCGCCCCGGATGGGACGCCGCCTCGGCAGGTGCGATGGAACGTCAGCCTAGTTCATCCCCGGAAGGGTACGCGACTTCACGAGCCAGTTCTCGCCGTCCTTCACGAAGGTCCACAGGTAGCTGAAGTTGCCACCCGGCATCACCGCGGTCGCGGTCACTTCGGTCTCATCGCCGTTCTCGACCACACCGTCGATCGCGTACGAGGTGATCCCGTAGCCGGTGAGCTGGCTGGCGAAGGCGGCCTCATCGCCGTACTCCGCCTGCTTGGCAGCGGGCAGCATCTTGAACGCGGCCGGGTAGTCACCGGCAACGACGGCGTCGAAGTACGTCGTCACATGCTGCTCGGGGGTCAGCCCCGCCGCGACGACCGTGGCGGTCGCGGGGTCGAACTCGGTCGGGGTCGTGCTGCCGGGCATGCCCGCGGGCGGGGTCACCGGGGCCTCGGTGGTCGAAGTGCCGGGCGTCGTGGTGGTGTCCGTGCTGCCCTTGTCCGCGAGGACGAAGTAGGCCACCGCTGCGGCCAGCAGCGCGATGATCACCACGAGGAGGATGACGATCGACTTGTTCTTGGGTGCTGCGGTGCTTTCGGCGTTCTCGTGCGTCTCTTCCATGCTTGGTCCTTCCGAATGCTTGCCTGAACGGCGCCTGTGCGCTCGGACAGCTTACGCTTACGCGCACAGCGGCGCAACGCACGCGTACAATGAGCGAATGGCGCGCCAACGCAGCATATTCGACATCGTCGGGCCGGTGATGGTGGGCCCGAGTTCGAGCCACACCGCAGGCGCTGTGCGGCTCGGCGCGCTGGCCCGCGCGATCGCCGGAGGCTCTCCGCGGTCCGCCACGATCACACTCCACGGCTCGTTCGCCTCCACCGGCCGAGGGCACGGCACGGACCTCGCCATCATTGCCGGCCTGCTCGGACTGGCGCCCGATGATACCCGCATCCCCGACGCCCGCGCACTCGCGGCGGCGCACGGACTCGAGGTGCGATTCGCCGAGGCGGATCTGGGCGACGTCCACCCGAACACCGCGGAGTTGGTCATCGAGACCGCGGCCGGCGAACACGTGACCGTTCGCGGCTCATCGGTGGGCGCGGGTGACGTCGAGATAACGCTCATCGATGACTTCCCGGTGCGGCTCACCGGTGAGCTCCCGACACTCGGCGTGATCCATCAGGACCAGCCCGGCGTAGTGGCGGCGGTCTCCGCCCACCTCGCCGCCGGCAACGTCAACATAGCCTCGATGCAGGTGTATCGCGAACGCCGTGGCGCCCGGGCGCTCATGGTCATCGAGACGGACACCATCGTGGGCGACGAGGTCGCGAAAGCGATCGCCGGTCTCGGCGGCGTCATCGGCGTGCGGGCCGTGCCTGCGGTCTAGGAGCTGCGGTGCGCAGTCGGCCCCGGCGTCGAGCACGCCGTGCGGGACCGGCAGGTGGTGCAGCCTCCCGAGCACGACGACACCTTCAGCGAATTGCAGCGCGGGCAGCGCAGCCCTTCGGCGCGAAATCCACACACCGCGCATACCGTTCCTGTGACCGGCACTTCGGATCTCGCCATCATGCAAGCACCTCCAGCGCCCGTGCGAGCAGCCCGCCGATGAGGAACGCCACGCCGACGGACCCGACGAACAGACCCGCCAGGTACCGCCAGCCGCGCTCCTTGAGGATCACCATCATGCTCGCGATGCACGGCACGAACAGCGTGATGGTAACCATCGCGACGAACAGCTGCGGGTCGGTCAGATCCATGGTGAAGAAGCCCGCCGCACCGAAGTCGCGGCGCACGAAGCCCATGACGAAGGCCGTGGCCGCCTCGGCGGGCAGGTGCAGCCACGAGACGGTGAGCGGCATCGCGACGCGCTGGATGGCGCTCAGCGCTCCGGTGATCTCCAGCACCGAGATCAGCGCAGTGCCGGCAAGGAAGAACAGCGCCACCTCGCGCATGAAGCCCCACACCTTGACCGACGTCTTCTTGAGCACGTTGCCCGGACGCGGCAGCCTGAGCGGCGGAAGATCGATCAGCAGGTCAGTGGACGTGCCCGGCGTCAAACGGTCGAGCAGCGTGCCCACGGCCACGAAGATCGCCAGCAAGACGGCGAGATATCCTGCCGCGTACCAGCCTCCGACGCGAGCCATCAGAGCAGCTATAACCGCGATCTGTGCGGAGCATGGCACGGCGATCGCCATGAGGGCGGTCGCGATGAACCGCTCACGACGGCTCCCGAGGATCCGGGTGGTCAGCGTGCCCATGGTCACGCAGCCGAGGCCAAGGATCAGCGGGATGATCGCCCGCCCGTTAAGGCCGATACCCGTGAGCACCCGGTCGGCGAGTGCTGCGATCCTCGGCAGGTACCCCGAGTCCTCGAGCACCGCCATCAGCAGGTAGAAACCCGCGACGAGCGGCAGGATGACGCCGAGGAGGTAGGTGACGGTCATCGTGAGGACGCCGAACTCACCCGCGAGGAACGTGTACGCCGCCGTGGACTCACCGGCGAACGAACCGACGATCCCGCGTATGAACGGCTCCCAGTAGCCCAGCATCAGGGTCTCCTCGGTGAAGCCGACCACCCCTCCGGCGACCCATACGCCGAGCACCACGTATACGGCGGCGAGCAACACCGCGAGGAGCGGCAGCCCGGTGAGTGGTGCGAGCATGATCCGCGAGATGCGCGTGCCGAGCGACAATCCCTCGTCGGATGCCGACAGCACATGCCCGACGATGTCGTTCACACGCGCGCGCCTGCGCGTGTAGATGATGTCGCGCATACCGCCGGCTTCCAGACCGAAACGTGCCGCTACCTCCTCGTCGCCCTCTAAGACGAGGAGAGCGGCGGCGCGAGTGCCCGTGTGCGCGGCCACCGGCAGCAGTTCGGCCTCGATCTCTCGGTCCGCGTGTCCCGGCCGCCCATCGGCGAGTCGGGCGGCGAGCGTGTCCATGCCCTGTCCGTCGACCGCCACGGTCTCGATCACCGGCACGCCGAGCAGGTCCTCGAGCAGGTCGCGATCGATAGCGACTCCCTGTGCGCGGGCCTCGTCTGCCATGTTGAGGGCGACGATCATCGGCAGACCCATGTCGATGAGCTGGAGCGTCAGGAACAGGTCGCGCTCGGGGTGGACGGCGTCCACCACGTTCACGATCACGTCTGCCTCGAGGATCACGTCGCGCGCCACGGCCTCCTCGTCGTTGAACGAGCCCACACCGTACACGCCCGGCGTGTCGAGGACCTCCCAGTCCGCATGGCGGCCACGCATGATCTCGACCGTCGTGCCGGGGAAGTTGCTCACGTCGACATACGTGCCGGTAAGGCGGTTGAAGAAGACCGACTTGCCCACGTTCGGGTTCCCCACGAGCACGAGTCGAGGGGCATCGGCGCGAGTCTGGGTGGCGGTCATGTCAGGCCACCTTCGCCCGGACGCGTATGCGCCGCGCCAGTCCCCGACCGACTGCGATCTCCTGCCGCCCTGAACGTAGGACCACCGGTCCGGCGGGAATGATGCTCACGCAGCTGACCGTGGCACCTTCGCCCATGCCAAAGCGCAGTGCGTGAGCGCGCGCCGTCGGACACTCGATCGACTCGATGACGGCGTCATCCCCTGCAAGGAGCGCTGCAAGCGTGCCAGGCTCCTCGACCGGGCGGCCGAAGCGCCAGCCGTGCCTGTTCTGTCGTCTTCCGGTGTGTCCGATGCTGGTCTCCACCGCATGCTCCTCGTCGATGTTTAGTCTCTGCTAAGCGCAAGTGTTGCACATACTAACTCCCGGGTGTCACGCCGTCAACCGCCGGTCCTCTGCTCCCGGTGGGGTATGGGCTGAACCTCGGCTACAATCGGCGCAGGCCCCGACGAGGGAGACTGTCCGATGGCGTACACGACCTTCGCAGCGCTGGCTGATGCTGCGCGCACTCACGGCTCACTCGGCATGGCGGCGCTCATGCTCGAGAGCGACGAGAGTGGGCGCGACATCCCGACCCTCAGAGCCGCCATGGAAGCGGAACTCGCTGTGATGGAGGAGTCCATCACGGACGGACGTGCCATACGCTCACGTTCGCGCTCCGGGCTCACGGGTGGCGACGCCGCCCGTGTTGCGGACGGCCCGGCCGTCATGGGCACGGCGTTCCGGGATGCCCTTGCCGACGCCCTCGCCGTCGGTGAGACCAACGCTCGCATGGGACGGATCGTCGCAGCCCCCACGGCGGGCGCCTCGGGTGTGGTCCCGGCAGTGCTGTTCGCCGCCGCGCGGACGAACGACGCATCGCGCCCGGA
This sequence comes from Actinobacteria bacterium UBA6100, assembly GCA_002423585.1. Classification (GTDB taxonomy): domain Bacteria; phylum Actinomycetota; class Coriobacteriia; order Anaerosomatales; family Anaerosomataceae; genus UBA6100. Next base: position 37,142 of record DIWS01000007.1, on the reverse strand, counting down.
TGTGGTGAACGCACTCTTCGCCGCCGGCGCCGTGGGTGCGGTCATCGCCTCCCGGGCGACGCTGTCCGGCGCCGCGGGGGGCTGCCAGGCGGAGATCGGAGCGGCCGCTGCCATGGCGGCCGCGGCGGGCACCGAACTGCGCGGCGGCACGCCCGACGCGTGCGGTCAGGCTGCCGCGATCGCCCTTCAGGCACAGCTCGGCCTCGTGTGCGATCCCGTCGGCGGACTCGTGGAGCTGCCCTGCGTCATGCGCAACGCCACAGGAACCGCGATAGCGTTGGCCGCGATCGAGCTCGCGCTTTCCGGCGTGCGCTTCCCCATCCCGTTCGATGAGGTCGTCGTCGCGATGGGCCAGGTGGGCAGAAGCCTGCCGCCGAGTCTGCGCGAGACGGCACTCGGTGGTCTTGCCGCGACGCCGACGGGGCGGGCGATGGGTGAGCGAGCCTGCGCGCCGGGCGGCGAGACAAGCGTAGACTGATGGTGTGCGCCCGGCAGGGCGCGGTCGCAGGGACAGCGGGGGGCGGAACGGTATGGCCGGTCGTTACAGCGCGGAGGCCCGCAGGTGGGACAGGCTGCTCCCGACCCGTCTGTCGACCCGTCTGACCGCCAGCCTCGTCGTGGCGGCCGGCGTCACCTTCATCATCGTCGCCACGATCATCGGGGTGATGCTCGGCTACCAGACCCGTTCCGTGGCGACCGTCACCGCACAGAGCCAGTACGCCGAGGCCCGCAACCAGCTCGCCCTGCAGGCGCGCGAGCTCGACGCCCTCGCGATCGGCTTCACCGACTGGGGCACGTTCTGCGAGCAGACCGCCGAACCCGATCAGGAGTTCATCGACAGGGAGTTCGATCCCTGGCTTCGGGAGCGCGCATCGGCCTCGGCGATCGTGTGGGTCACCACGGGTGGCACCATCATCAACAGTTACGGCGATCCGGACGACATCGATGCCCTGACCGCGCTCGCCGCGAGAAAGCCCGACGGTGCGCGCGGGCCACTGTCGCTGCCGAGCGGACCGGCGGTCGTGGCCGTGCGACCCATCACCGGCAATCCTCCCGGGGACACCACTGGCTACGTGGCGATCTCCCGCACGGTCATGCCGGAGTGGTTCGAGAACAGCGGCCTGGGCACGATCACCGTGACTCCGGCCGACGCGCTTCCTGATCCCGAACCCGGATGGCGCGTTGTGGACCCGCCTCGCGGGTACGACGTGATGCTGAGCAGGTTCGATGACGGCCGGTTCGACACGCGGGTGGCATTGAGGGGCATCGACGGTGTGTCCGTTCTCGTGTTCGAGTCATCACGCCCCGACCCCTGGCTCGGCGAGGGGCGTGTATGGGCCGTCGTTCTCATACCGCTCGGCCTCGGGCTTGCGGTGCTGGGTATCGCATACCTGCTCGGCTCGGCACTGGGCAGAGATATCGTCCGTCCGCTCCGTTCGTTCGTCGAGTACCTCCAGGACCAGGGCTATCTCGCGCTGCAGGGCCTGCGCACGGACGAGGAACTGGTGATCGGGCCGGGCCTTCCGGAGGACTTCGCGAAGCTCGGCGAGGTCATCACCGACCTGATGACCCAGTTGCGCATCAATCAGTCGGAGCTCATCGAGGCCGGTGACCAGGCGCTCGCCGCCGAGCGGGCGTTCCGGACCGTCGTGGAGGAGTCACCGGAGGTCAAGATCCTCGTGCGCGGCGGCGTGGTGGAGATCGCCAATCCGGCCGCGGCGCACTTCTTCGGCCTACAGCTCGGTGATCTCCTCCGGGCCGCGCCTGACGGGCTGTTCACCGGCATCCAGCTCCTGGACGAGGACGACTCCCCCCTCGACCTGCTCAACATCGCGCGGCAGGCGCACGATACGCCTGTCGTTGCCCGCTGCGTCACCACCGAGCAGCCCGACCGCTGGATCGAACTCAGCGTCGCCTTCATCGACCCGCTCGGCGCCGACTACGTCATCTCGGCGCGCAACATCACCGAGGAGCGTCGTCTTGAGGCGCTACGCCAGGAGGTCCTGTCGCTCGTCTCTCACGACCTGCGCAGCCCGCTCACCGTGGTGCGCGGCTACCTCGACATACTCGACCGCCCGCTCGATGAGGATCGAAGGGCGACTGCGATCGAGAGTGCGCGGCGCGCAGCACAACGGATGGAAGGCCTGCTCGACGACCTTCTGCACGCCACGCGTGCCGAAGCCGTCTTCGCCCCTCGGGTCATGCGGCCCGTCGACCTGTCACTTCTGGTCGATGGAGTGGCGAGCTCGCTCCAGATGAGCGCCGAGCAGACTATCGTCACCTCACTCGAGCCCGGCGTCATGGTCCTCGGCGACCCCGTCCGCCTGGAGCAGGCGATCACCAACCTGATCGGAAACGCCATCAAACACGGTCCCGCCGACGGGGAGGTCCGCGTCGGTGTCGAGGGACGTGACGACCGCGTCATCGTGAGCGTCGAAGACGACGGACCGGGCATCCCGGTCGAACTGCGCGAGCATGTCTTCGAGCGTGGGGCGCGGGGCAGCGCACCTCAGTCAACGCCGGGCATGGGCCTGGGACTGTACATCGTGCGCGTCGTCGCAGAAGCGCATGGCGGTCTCGCGTTCATCGACGACTCCGAGAGCGGCACGCGATTCGTCCTCGACCTGCCGATCGTGCTCCCGGACGGAGACGACGGCTAGACTAGCGCTCCAGAGCAAGCGCGACGAGGCGGTCGCACAGGTCGGGGAACTCGATGCCGGCAGCCCGCGCCGCGTCGGGAAGCAGGCTCGTCGACGTCATCCCCGGGATGGTGTTCACCTCGAGGAGGTACACCTCCCCCTCCGGCGTGACGATCGTGTCCGCGCGAGACATGCCCCGGCAGCCGAGCGCGCGGTGCGCCTCGATGGCGACACGCTGGCACTCCATCCGCGCCGCCTCACTCACGCGCGCGGGGATGATGTGACGGCTCATGCCCGGTACATACTTCGATTCGTAGTCGTAGAACTCGTGCTCCGGCACGACCTCGAGCGTCGGCAACGCCTCGAGATCGTCGTTGCCGAGCACGCCCACGGTCACCTCGGCGCCGGCCACGAACGCCTCGACCAACACGGTGCCGTCGTGGCGGAACGCCAGCTCGAGGGCCGGAAGCACCTCGGCAGGCCCATGGACGATGGACATCCCCACCGATGACCCCTCGTTCACCGGCTTGACCACGAGCTTCTCACCGAGAGTGGCGACGATCGGCGCCTCGATCTCCGGCATCGCGGTGAACGCCAGGAACGGCGGTGTGGCCAGCCCCGCGGCGGCGAAGATGTGCTTTGAGGCGATCTTGTCCATCGCGAGCGCACTAGCGAGCACGCCCGACCCCACATATGGCAGCCCGAGGATCTCGAGCAGCCCCTGGATCGTCCCGTCCTCGCCGAACCGCCCGTGCAGGCAGATGAACGCGACGTCGAAACCACCGGTGCGCAGACGCTCGATGAAGCCGAGATCGGCGGTGTCGATGCTCGTGACCGAGTGCCCCCGCTCACCGAGGGCTGTCGTCACCTGCTCGCCGGTGTGGAGTGAGACCTCCCGCTCGGCGGAACATCCGCCCATCAGCACGGCGACCCGAAGCGGAGCGAGGCCGCTCACAGCGTGCCTCCTGCGGCGACCAACTCGAGCACGAACAGCGTCGCGATCCAGATGGCGACACCGAAGAAGGCGACGAGCGCACCACGGGTCATCGCGGAGGCGAACAGCCCCCGACGGGCCCCCTTGGGCCGGCGGGCGCGAGCGACCACCCAGACCGCGATCGACAGAACGGGCCCGAGCGCCGTGAGTCCGACCCCCGACCACAGCAGTGGCACATATTCGGGCATCCAGCGTGCGGGTGTGTCGGTATCCGCACCGTACAAGAGATACGCCGAGAGTCCGACGAGTACGATCCACAAGCCGAGATAGCACGCGAACGGGATCCAGGTGAGTCCGCCGTCAACGGCCTCCACGAGAGCCGCATCGGCGGAGTCGGGCGAAACGGCCGCCGGTGGTGCTTCGGACTGCTCCCCGTCTTCGGCGGACGCTTCCGCGGTCTCCATAGAAGCGTCTGCTGCGTCCCCGGCCGCTTCGGCCACGGGCAGCTCGGGCTGCACATCTTCGGCGGCGGCGGATGACTCTGCGGCGAGGACCTCCTGCAGCGCAAGGTCGAGGTCGGTGATGGCGTGGTCCTCCGCGTCCGAGCTTGAGGCGGCGAGCTCGCCGTCTATGGTGCTCTCGTCTGCGTCTGACATGCGGATACTCCCCTCGGCGGCCTTCCGCGACAGTCTAGTCGAGCCGGGCGGGTCAGACAACGCCGTCGAACCGCCTGTGGAGAGTTCGTGGATTTGGCGGCGGCCCCCTTACTGTGGCCCCATGCTTGCGTACTATGGGGATACCGCGGCGCTGCCGCACGGAAAGGAAGCCGCACATGGATACGAACGACACACCTGACACAACCTCACCCGAGACCGGGTCCGCACTCCCGGGCCATGACACCGCGACTCCCGTGGAGGTGCCCCTGGCGGAGACGGCGCCCGAGTATGCCGCTGCCGCACCACAGTACGATCCGGCCCCTCCCGCACAGGTGACCCGCCCTCACGGCTCGCACTCAAGCATGCTTGCTGCCGCGGTGGCACTGTCTCTGTTCTTCGGAACGGCGGCCGGACTCGGAGGCGGGTACGCCGCATACGTCCTCCTGCCGAGGGCCGAGCAGACCGACGGCGCGTCCGAAGACGAGTCTCGTAGGGTGGAGCTCGTCAGCGGCACGACCGAGGATGTCGTGGCGGTCGTGGCGGCTATCGGACTCCCGAGCGTCGTCGACATCGCCGTGACCGGTGGATCGACCTCTTCCGATGAGGACCTCCCCTCGACACACCCGGACATCCCGATGCAGGGCGAGGGCTCGGGGGTGGCATTCCGGGAGGCCGAGGGTGGCGGGACGTACATCATCACCAACGAGCACGTCGTCGCCGGCGCGAGCTCGATCATCGTGACCGACTCCAAAGGAGACCGCTACGAAGGCGAACTCGTCGGCTCCGACAGCGAGAGCGACATCGCAGTGGTGCTCGTCGATGCGGACATCCCGCTGATCGAGATCGGCGACTCCGACGCGCTGGTCGTCGGTGAGCTCGTGGTGGCGATCGGCTCGCCGTTCGGGTTCGAGCAGTCGGTCACCTCTGGCGTGATCTCCGCGCTGCACCGCGCGCTCACCGACTTCGGCGGCGCGGAGGGACAGTATCCGTACGTCGACTCGATCCAAACCGATGCGGCGATAAACCCCGGCAACTCCGGTGGCGCGCTGCTCAACCGCAAGGGCGAGCTGGTGGGCGTCCCGGCCGCGATCTACACGGAGTCCGGCAGCTCGGCCGGCGTCGCGCTCGCCATCCCGTCGGATCGCGCGGTCCAGGCGGCTGACGACCTGATCGGCAAGGGCAGCGTGGACACGCCGTTCCTCGGCGTGCTCGGCCAGACGGTGGATGAGGCGCTCGCCGCCGAGGAGGACCTGCCGGTGGATGAGGGCGCGTATATCATCGAGATCACCCCCGGCACAGAAGCCGAGAAGGCCGGCGTGCGGCCCGGTGACGTGATCGTCGGCGTTGACGACGACCGGGTCCGCTCCATGGATGACCTCATCCTCACCGTGCGCCAGCGGACGGTGGGCGACGAAGTCACGCTCACACTCTGGCGTGACGGCGAGAAGATGACGCTCGACATGACGATCGGCGCCAAGCCGGCGAACGGCTCGTAGCGGCAGCCCTTCCCGCGCCGGCAGGAGAAGGGGCGTCCCGTGGGACGCCCCTTCGTCGTATCGCTTGTAGGGAGCAGCTACTTCTTCTTGCGCATCAGCACCACGGCGGCTGCAGCCACGGTCACCACTGCGGCCGCGATGGCGATCCACAGCAGTGCGCCGGAGCCGCTCTCGGTCTCGCCACCATCTTCCGCACCAGGCTCAGCTTCCACGCCCGCGGCCTTCGCCTCCGCTGACGGGAACACGGTCTTCGTGACCTCGGCCATGGTGGTGGTCGGGATCTCGACACCCGCCTTCTCGGCCATCTCCTCGGAGCACGAGCGGTAGTACAGTGTGGCCTTGACGGTGACCGCGCCGGCCGCCATCGGGAAGGAGTAGTCGTTCGAGGTCGACTCCCTGGGCGCGATGCGATCGTCACTGTGGAAGTCGACCGCGTCCCACAGCTCCACCGGGAAGTTGCCTTCCGCGTCCTTGAGCACGCTGCCGAAGTCGCGGCGCTCGCTCATGACCTCGTTGCCGGCCTCGTCGGTGGCGACGACCTCGAGCCACATCTGGCGAACCTCGGTGAGACCGGTCGGCAGGTAGTGGCCCGCGCCGACGTTGGTGATGGTCGCCTTCACGGCCACCTCACCGCTCTCGACGATCTCGGGGACCTCGAGCCCGAGTTCGGCCGCAGCCTTGAGGCGCTGCTCGGCGAGCGCGGCGTCTCCGAGACCCACGTTGCCGCCGGCCCAGGTCATCGTGTAGATATGCTCGCGGTCGGGACCCATCCCCGCAGCCTTGCCGGGGTTCGGCTTGGTGACGCCGGCGCCGGGAGTCATGTGGCAGTCCTGGCAGACGATGCCCTCGGCCGCGTAGGGGCCGTTCTTCCACTCGGTATAGGTAGCCTCGAGATGCATGCCATTGGTGGGATGGTCCACATTGTGGCAGTTGCCGCAGAACTCCGCCGTCTCGTGGAACTGCGAGTACGCCGCCGCGTGGGGCGCCTGGGGGTCCTGCAGCTGGGCCAGCTTGATGCCGTCACCGGTGACCGCGGTCGAGGTGTTGCCGAGGGTGCCGTCGGTCCCGTTCACCTGGTGGCAGAAGTCGCACGTGACGCCCTCTTTGCCGACCTTCGACATGCCGGATTGGTCCAGGCTCGTGAGCTCGCCGGCCATGACCGCGATGGGGGCGTGACAGCCGTTGCAGTACGGGCCGAGCGCCCCTCCCGTGGCCTCCTCACCCTCCTTCAGCTTGAGCAGGTATATCGGGTCGACGATGGCCTTCGCATGCATCGACTCCTGCCACTGGGTGAGCAGCGCGGCGTGACACCCGCACCCTGCAGACGGTCCGAACTTCGTACTCGGCATCGACGGCAACGCCGTCGCCACCGCCGGCATGGCTGCCAGCGCCATGACGACGCCGAGCGCGACGGACACGATGAGTCTACGCTTCATCCGGCACCTCCCCTGATGGTCACCTTCGACCGCTCACCTACGCTGTGACACCCTAACGCTACCGCACGTCACCCCTTGCGACCGCATGGTCTCGCTCAACGGGCACCAGTTGGCGACGAACGGTCATCGGCAGGTCCTCTGGCGCGAGCAGGTTATGATGATGCGCATCGGCGTGACCACGACGAGAGGAGCCTGCCATGATCGAGCTCTACCGCTGCAAGGGCTGCGGCTACCTGCATGTCGGCCCGGCCCCCGAGCGCTGTCCCGTATGCGGCGCGCCGCAGTCGTTCTTCGTCCCCTCCGAGGGGCCAGGCGACCTCACCGGCACCGCGACGCTCGAGAACCTGAAGGCCGCGTTCGCCGGCGAGTCACAGGCCAACCGCCGCTACACACTGTTCGCCCGCATCGCCGAACTGGAGGGCGATGAGGGGGCGAAGGCCGCGTTCGATCGCGCGGCTACCGAGGAGACGGCACACGCACTCGGCCACCTCGCATACATGGGCGCCTACGGCACGACCGCGGAGAACCTGGCGACCGCCTACGAAGGCGAGGAGTACGAGACCGCCGAGATGTATCCCGGGTTCGCACGCATCGCCGAAGAGGAGGGCTACCCCGAGATCGCGCAGTACTTCCGCGCGGTGGGCGGCTACGAGCGCCAGCACCGGGACGGCTTCAAGAAGGCACAGGGCTGAGATGCCCGCCGCGGATCGGGCAGACATAGCGTCACTCGATCTCGAGCAGCTCGCCGATGCGCTCGCCGACCTCGGCCAGCCCTCGTTCAGGCGGGGGCAGCTCGTGGCGTGGCTCTACGGCCGACTCGCACCCTCGTTCGACGCGATGAGCAACCTGCCCGGCGCGCTTCGGGCAGACCTCGAGGAACGCTACTCGCTCGTCCATCCGGAGCTTGCCGAGGTGCAGCGCTCAGCCGACGGGACGCGCAAGTACCTCTGGCGCCTGGCCGACGGGGTGCTGATCGAGAGCGTCGGTATCCCCGCGGGCGACCGTCTCACCGTCTGCTACAGCACACAGGCGGGCTGCGCCATGGGCTGCACGTTCTGTGCGACGGGCCGGGGCGGATTCGTGCGCGACCTGCTTCCGGGCGAGATGGTCTGGCAGGTCGCGCTCGTGGCCGACGACTTCAAGACGCGCGCCTCCAACGCGGTCGCCATGGGCCAGGGCGAGCCGTTCAACAACTACGACGCGACGCTCGCGGCACTTCGGCTGATGAACGACAAGCAGGGTCCGGCGATCGGCGCACGGCATCTTACGATCTCCACGTGCGGTGTGATCCCCGGCATCGAGCGCCTCGCGCACGAGCCCGAGCAGTTCACGCTCGCAGTGTCGCTCCACTCGGCGGTACAGGCGACGCGCGACCGCATCATGCCCGGTGTCCGGCGCTGGCAGCTCGACCGGCTCAGGGCCACCCTCATCGACTACACGCAGCGAACCGGCCGCCGCCCCACCCTGGAGTTCGCGCTCATCGGCGGCCAGAACGACACTACCGCCGAGGTCTCCGCACTCGTCAACTTCGCCCGGGGCTGGATGTGTCACGTGAACCTCATCCCGGTGAACCCCGTCGAGGGTACGGGCACGGGCCGCCCCTCGGACTCGCGGGTGGCCGAGGTGGCCGCGCTTCTGACTGCTGCGGGCATCGAGACATCGGTCAGGACTGAACGCGGCACCGATATCGAAGCGGCGTGCGGTCAACTCACCCAGCGGCATCGCCCGTCGGCCGGGTGACGGCGCACATGCCGCCGAGGCCCGGGCAGGTCTCGCACTGCTCGCGCTCGTATGCCGGGCGCGCCGGATAGCCCACCTCGGCCATGCGCCCCACGATCGCGCCGACGCTCGCGCCGATCCGCTCGCACTCCGAAAGACCGTACTCGTACGACGTGCTCCAGGGACGCTCCAGCTCGAAGAAGGTGATCTTCACGTCGCTCGCGCCCGCGGCGAACGCCGCCAGCGAGTAGCACTCACCCTGAAGCCGGTATCGCTCGACCGCCTGATCGGGTGTGAGCGGGCCGGTGCCGGACTTGTAGTCGACGATGAGCGCTCGGTCTCCGGTCCATCCGATCGCGTCGATCGCACCGGCGAGCACGGCGCCTGATACCGGGACCGCGATCGGCGCCTCGCGCATTACCCGCTCGGAGGTCGCCAGCTCGCGGACAACGTCCGATGCCAGATAGCGTGAGACGGCCTCGGTCAGGCGCTGCCGCGTTCGCCGGTCGAGGCCCGCCGCCCGGGCAGCAGCCTCGGCGATCGGCTGCCAATCGTCCTCGGGCGAGCACACGCGCTCCAGCACCGCGTGCGCGGCGCTTCCGAAGACCAGCGCGTCTCCCCCCTGCGCGGCGGGCGGAGCCGGCAGCTTCAGGATGCTGGTGAGGAAGAACCGGTAGGGGCACCGCTCGTAAGTGGCGAGGCCGGTGTAGGAGACCCGTGACGGCGCCGCCGGACGGGGCCTGGTCGTCTCTTCGGCAGGGCCATCGTCCTCCACGGCCGCGCGCACCGGCGCCGTCTCGACGGACGGCGCATCCGGCGGACACGTCACAGCCCCTGGATCCTCGGGCGCCGCGGGTACGACCAGCGTCACCTCGGCATCGGGTTCCACGTGCTCGAGCACCGCTCCCAGGGACTCGGGGGTGGCGCCTCCCAGCGCCCGGCGCAGACGGCCGGTGAGCGAGTCGTCCGCGTCCTTGTCGGGCCTGGTGCGCCCGATCACGGTGAGCGCCTCTTCCGCGCGCGTACATGCGACATACAGCAGCCGGACCGCCTCTGCTGCTGCTGCCTCGCAGACCCCGGACCTGACCCGCTCCGAGCCGATGGTGTGAAGGGTCTCGCCCGCGGCGGGCAGCGCCATGCCGAGCAGCGGGCGACCTTCGATCCGCTCCACCGCGATCGCCGGCACGCCGGCTTCGCCGCTGAGACCGGCTACGATCACGACGGGGAATTCGAGCCCCTTCGCGGCGTGGATGCTCATGATGCGCACCGCGTCGTACTCCCCGTCGAGTGTCGCCTCTTGCTCTCCGGTGGCGTGTGTCTCACGCAACTGGAGATACGCCAGCAGGCCGCCGAGATCGCCCCCGTACACCGACTCGTACTCGGCGGCGATGCGTGCGAGCTTCAGGACATTCGACCACGCTCTCGTCCCGCCGGCACCCGAAGAGAAGAACACGAGATCGGCATCGAGGGCGAGGAGTGGCTGTGTCACGGTCTCGCCGAGCGGTCGCATGCCGCGCCGGTCGCGGGCGTCGCCGATCGCGGCGACCAGACGCGCCACCGCATGCGCGTCGGCGCCAGAGAGTCCGAGGTCCGGGCTTGTGAGCGCGTCCCAGAGGTGGACGTCACTTCTCGAGATCCCGCGTGTCGCCGCGAGTGCATCGGCATGCTCGCGGATGCCCACGAGCGAGTCTGCCGAAAGTCCCGTCAGCCGCCCGGCCAGCACGATGACCATCGCAGCATCATCGAGGACGTTGTCGATCACGCGAAGCAGCGCACGCGCCTCGATGATCTCAGGGCACTCGAAGAACGCTCCCCCGCTCGCGAGATACACCGGCACTCCCCGCGCCGCGAGCGCACGCTCCACCTTCTGTCCGCGGCCGCCCGAAAGCGCACGCATCAGGACCGCGATCGCACCCGGCTCGACGCCGGCCTCGATGTACTCGCAGACACTGTCCGCCACCACCGTGGCCTCGACCTCCTGGGCATCGGCTCCCCGTGGGTCCGACCAATCGATGAACCGGGCCCGGAGCCGCGCATGCCCGGCGAAGCCGGCATCGGCCACCTGCATGGACGGGGCGCGGAGCGGCGCATAGGCGGCGCCCAGCAGCGCCCGGTGGGTGAAGAGCCTGTTGACCGAGGCGAGCAGCGCGGGGGAGGTCCGGTAGTTGATGTCGAGGCGGCGGCGGTCGTCCACCACACGGGCTCGCTCGCGGAACACCCCCACGTCGGCGTGTCGGAAGCGGTAGATCGACTGGTTCTCGTCGCCCACCGTGCACAGGTTGCCGCTCGAGATCAGCGAGATGATCTGTGCCTGGAGCACGTTGGTGTCCTGGAACTCATCGAGCATGAGCATCGCGAACCGCTCCCGGTACTGCGCGGCGATCCCCGGGTGCGCTTCGAGCAGGCGGAGTGTCTCGATCTCAAGATCCGTGAAGTCCAGTGCTCCCCGCGCTCGTTTCATGCGGGAGTAGCAGCGCTCGAACGCTGCGATCAGCGCCAAGAACGCCTGCTCGTGTGAGGCCACGAGCAGCTGTGCGGCGGCTCGCCGCGCCCGATCGATCGATTCCGCCGCCGCGTCCACCAACTCGTTCAGTCCTTCGGCCGACGCAAGACGGCGCAATCCCGGCGAGCCGAGGCTCTCGAGCAGCTGCGGGTCGGGGCCGTCGGTCGCGACCGCCTCCCGGATGAGTCGCGCCGCCGCGCGCACCGCAGCGATGTCACCGTCGACCGTCTTGGACTGCCGGAGCCGGCCCATCTCGCCGGCGATCGCCTCAAGCTCGTCGGCCGATGCCCGCATCTGCGCGGCTGCCTCACCCGCTTCGATGGTGCGGATCCCGCCCGCTTCCATCCCGAGCGCGCGGACGCTTGCGCTCACGCGAAGCACCGCACCCGCGATCGGGTCGAAGCCGTGCGCGTCAAGGAGGGTCACCGTGGCCTCGTCGGACGCGAGGACCCCCTCTATGGCGTCCTCGAGCGCCTGCGCCTCGAGCGCCGAGGCCTCCACCTGATCGAGCACGCGGAAGTACGGGTCGATGCCGGCAGCGAACGCGTGCTGTCGTAAGATCCGCGCGCACATGCCGTGGATGGTCGATATCCACGCCTCGCCGAGCGCGCGCGCCGCGGCATCGTCGCCCGCCGCCACGAGTGCGCGCCTGATCCTCTCGGCGAGCTCACCCGCGGCCTTCTCCGTGAAGGTCACCGCGAGGATCTCCCGCGGGTCGCATGCCGGATACGGCGCCTCGCCGAGGATGGCGCTCACGAAGCGCGCGGTGAGCACGCGTGTCTTGCCCGAGCCCGCACCTGCGGCGATGAACACGTCGCCCGGTCCGGTCGAGACCGCTGCTTGCTGGTCGGGATCCAGATCAGGCACGGCCCGGTCTCCATTCCGCACAGAACCCTCGCGCCGAGCAGTACGACGGGCAGGTGCCCCCGCGTGGGCGCGCCGGGATCTCGCCCGTGCGCATCCCCTCCACCGCGTATCCGGCCCGCTCGACCGCATCGGCGATCAGCGCCTCGATCTCTTCGGCGGAGCGCCGATCCGTGCGCACGAACCCCTCGACGCCCATCGACTCATCGATGAAGCCCCGCGGCTTGCCGCCGCCGACCGGTCGATACAACCCGCCGACGACCCGCCGCTCGAGCCGCCTGCTCACCACGGCCGCATACAGCGGCGCCTGCACGATGCCTTCATCGGCGAACTTCGCTACCGCGCGCCCGCGCGCCTCACGGCCGAGCTTGTAGTCGGTGACGACCAGAACCGCATCGGTCACATCGATGCGGTCAACGCGCCCCGCCAGCGAGAAGCCGCCGAAGTCCTCCGCGGGGTCCTCCCCGGCGCCGAACGACCACTCGCGGAACGCGGGCACGAAGCCGGGGAGCATCTCGGCGTCCGCCTCGATGAGTCGGAGGGTCTGCTTCACCATGGCCCGGGTCGCCGCCACCTCGGCCGCACTCGTCGCTCCTGACTCCCGGAGAACCGAGTGCGCCACCTCCCCCTGCACGGCCCGCGCGCAGTCCAGCGACTCCGGCGTCACCCTGGGCATTCCGCTGCGCTCCGTGAACTCATCGTAGAAGCGACTCATGATCTCGTGAGCGATCCGGCCGGCGGCCGACCTGTCGAAGCGTTCGTCGAGTTCACGCGGTCTGACCATACGGTCGATCGCCCAACGATACGGACAGTGCAGGTAGGTCTCGATCTCGCTCGCCGAGAAGACGACGCGCTCCGCGTTCGCCCGGCGGACCGCCTCGGAGGCCCTGACCGAAGCGGTATGGGCGCGACGGCGCGCATCGCCGAGTGCGGGGTGCTCCCCTTCTGCCGTGACTGCCCGGGCGGCCTGCGTGCGCATCGTCCGGCGCGCGCTGTGCGGTGCGCCGTCCTGCTCGTCCTGCGCATCGAGCCTGAGAGCGTGGTGCGGGAGGCTGGCCGGCAGCCACGTCTCGGAGGTGCCATCGCGATAGAGGTCGAGCACCTCATCGAGGAACAGCGACGGGCGCAGCGGGCGTCCCTCGGCGTCATGCGACTGCCAGCTGAGCACGAGCGTGCGCGTCGCCCGTGTCGCCGCCAGGTAGAACAGAAGTCGCTCGGCGGCCACGTCGCTCCGTGGCGCGAGATCGATCCCCGCTCGCTCGAAGACGTCGATCACGCCGGGCGCCGAAAGCGCATCCTGTCCGGCGAGGCGGGGGAACTCCCCTGCCGTGAGACCGCCGATGATGACGCAATCGTAGCGGCGCCCGCGAACGCGTTCGGCGCTCATGACCTGCACCCGGTCGGCTCGCTCCGTGGAAGACAGCATCACCTGTGCCTCACCGAGCGCCGAGGCGAGCGTTGCCGCGCCGGCCTCTCCCGCGCCGAGCCCACTCATGCTCACGACCGCCGCGATGAACTCGCGCGCGGCTCCGGCGTCTGTGGTGAGCTCGAGTGTCGGGTCTGTGGCTTGCGGATGCGCGCGCCGCAGCATCGCACTCGTCAGGAGATACCAGCGCCGCTCGGCCTTCGCATCACCCACGCTGCGCACAGCCTGGCGAGCCTGCGCGATGAAGGCGGCACTCTCCGGATGCCGTCGCCGCAACCACGATTCGACCGCACGAACGCTGTGGTCTCGCGTCCGCCGGACGTGGGCGTCGAGTTCGTCCAGAATCGTGTGTGGTGATGGCCCGTACGGCGAACGCAGCACGTCGGAGAGCTTTTGGTACGCATCTGTCGCCATCTCTATCTCAAGCAGGAGCAGCAACGCGCGACCGAGACCGGTGGACTGGAGCGGGATCCCCGCATCGAACTCGGCCTCGATCCCGGTATCGTCCAGCGCCGCCTTCAGTGGGCGCACCTGTGACGACGCGCGACGGAACACGACCGCTATCGCTCCGGGGCTCACGCCCCTCGCGAGCGCGTCCTGTATCTCACACACGATCCGAGCGGACTCCGCCTGGGGCCCCCATGCCTCGGACAAGATGACCGCCCCCTCAGCGCGAAGGGGTGCGCTGACCGGAACCGTCGACACGGCCCCGATCCGCGCGATCTCATCCGGCACGGGCAAAGGGTCTCCACCGGCGGGACCCGCGTGCCCGAGGGCCACAAGGCGCCGAACCAGGTCGGCGCTCGCGCCCGTCGCGGGCACCGCCTCGTCGAAGACGAACCCCACGCTCACGTCTGTGACGCCGGACAGCACGGTTACGAACTGCTCCTGTGCCCGGGTGAGGCTGCTGAAGCCCTCGATGGCCACGAACGAAGGGGCGTCGATCTCTCGTAGTCGCTCACACACCAGGCGGTGGGCGGCCGCTCGTTCTATGAGTCCCGCGCGCAAGAGCAGTCGCTCGTAGGATGAAGCGCACTCCAGCAGATCGCCCCCTACACCACGATCGGTGTCGCTCCGCGCGAACTCCCAGTCCACTTCGGCAGCGCGTTGCACGACCTTCGCCAGCGCGCGGATGGTCCCCTTCGATTCACGCAGGACCTCGGAGGAGCGGGGCTGCCATTGTCTGACAGATTCTTCCAGGAGTACGAGTCGCTGAACGGGGGCGATGATCGGGCGACCGTCGCCGAACATCGACCAGAGCGAATCCAGGTGGTTGTCGAATGTCCGGACCTGGATGCCGATCGCCAGGCGACGGGACAGCTCCGCGGTGACACGTGAAACATCGCGTGCCGACGGAAGCAGGAGAAGCACGCGCCCCCCTGCCCGGGCGCGTGCAACAGCCTGCTCGCGAACAGATTCGCCGACCCCTGCGTTCGCCGGGCCCAGCACGACTCGAAGCGGCATCACTCCTCCTTACGGAGAAGCCTGCCACACCACTGTGACATCACGAGGACATGACGGTACGTGAGTACCGCTGCACACCCTCTCTGACCTCCTGGACCTTGCGCCAGGCCACCTCTTCATCCTTGCCGAGGTAGTGGTCCATCTTGCTGCCCACGGCCTCTACAGCAGTCTCGGCACGCTCTGCTATCACTCGAGCGGCCTCCCCGACCCGGAGTGCCTCTCCCTTGAGCTTCTGCCGGGTCCGCGCGCCCGCATCCGGAGCGAGCAACAGGCCGCCGATGACCCCGAGAGCGCCTCCGACGAACAGACCGATCAAGAAGTACTCGAGACGCCTACCCGTCATTCGATCGCCCCCTTCGCCGGAGTCCCGTCCGGACCCTCGGTCAACAGCCGCATGATGCGCTCCAGATCCGACTCATCGTGGAAGTCGATCTCAATTTTGCCTTTGGTCGCCGTCTGGCGAACTCTCACACTCGTCATAAGTAGTCTACGCAGCTTCCGAGCGACGATCTTGTAGGACTTCGGGGCCACTGGCCGTTGCCCGTGTATCGATGCGCCCGCAGCAAGAAGCTTCGCAAGATTCTCAGCCTCACGTACCGAAAGACCCTCCTCCACGCACTTGCGCGCGAGTGTATGGCGTCGGTCGTCCTCGTTCACCGAAAGGATGGCCCGGGCATGCCCGGCAGAGAGACGGCCGTCGTAGAGCAATTCCTGGATATCATCCGGGAGATCGAGGAGCCGCAAAGCGTTCGTGACCGCCGACCGTGACTTCGAGACCCGGTCAGCAAGCTCCGATTGCGTCATGCTGTACTCGGCGATGAGACGTCGGTAGCCTCGGGCTTCTTCGATCGGGTTCAGGTCCTCTCGCTGAAGGTTCTCGATCAGAGCGAGAGCAAGCGCCTCAGTCTCAGTCGTAGCCATCACTCGGACCGGCACTCGCTGGAGGCCGGCGACCTGCGCTGCGCGCCAGCGACGCTCTCCAGCAATGATCTGGTAGCTCGCCCCCTCGGGCCGTACGATGATCGGTTGAAGGATGCCCACCTTCCGAATGGAATCGGCGAGCTCTGCGATCTGTTCATCACCGATATCCGTACGGGGCTGCAGGGGGTTCGGCGCGATCTCGCGCACGTCCAATTCCAGGACCTCGCTGCCGACCTCTTGCCCGGCGCCGGGAATCAGCGCCGATAACCCCTTGCCAAGTCCGCGCTTAGACACGAGCGATCACTTCCTTCGCCAGCTCCCGGTAGGCTAGAGCACCGCGTCCTGCGGGGTCGTAGAGCGTCACGGGCTGCCCGAAACTCGGCGCCTCTGACAGTCGAACGCTGCGGGGGATCAGGGTCTCGAACACCTGTTCCCCAAAGAAGTCCTGAACCTCATTCACAACCTGCTGTGAGAGCTTTGTGCGCCCATCGAACATGGTCATGACGACGCCGAAGACCTCAAGCGTGGGATTCAGCTGTGTCTTGACGAGTCGCACCGTCTCGAGCAGCTTGGTCAACCCCTCCAGCGCGTAATACTCACACTGTACGGGAATGAGCACGCCTGTTGCCGCGGTCAGGGCATTGATGGTCAGCAGGCCGAGGGACGGCGGGCAGTCGATCACCACGTAGTCGAACTCCCCTGCCACAGGGCCCAGAACCTGCTTGAGCTTCGTTTCGCGGCTGAATGCGGACACAAGCTCGATCTCTGCGCCTGCCAGCTGGATGGTGGAGGGGACCACGAACACTCCCTCGATCCCCACCGGCTCGATCAGTTGCGCGATTGGAACATCGCCCAGAAGCGCATCGTACACGCACTCCTCGCGCTGGTTCTTGTCGAGGCCATAGCCGGAGGTCGCGTTTCCCTGGGGGTCCAAGTCGATCAGCAGGACCTTCTTCCCGGCTTCGGCGAGTGTTGCCGCGAGATTCACCGAGGTTGTGCTCTTGCCAACCCCACCCTTCTGGTTCACCACCGCCAGGATGGTCGCACTTGAGCGATCGGACTGAACAGCGCCTGCGATCACACGTCCTCCTCCCACACTCTGATGCGCACAGTATACGTCAGACATCTCAACTGCGTAACAACCGACTCCTAACCCAGAGGCTGCCGCTGTGCGGCCCCCGGACGCCGAGGCAGGTGCACACTTGGGCTCTTGACCTTCTCATACACAAGAACCGTTCGCTGTTCTCCGCCAGGCAATGCGTATTCGCTGTGCTTGAGCGGCACCATTCCACACGAGTCGGCCGCCGCAGCCCCGGCGCCGAGTTCGTCAGCGGTAGGCACGCCCTTAAGCGCTATCAGTCGGCCACCGATACGCAGGAGGGGAGCCGCGAGCTCGACCAGGGATGCTGTGGCGCTCACCGCTCGAGCCACTACGAAGTCGGCTGCGGCGGGCTCTTGGTCAGCCAACTCTTCCGCCCGTAGAGGCTTCACCGAAGCACTCAACGCCAGCTCACTGACGACATCCTCCAAGAAGAGCGCCTTCTTCTTCACCGATTCGCAGAGAGTAACGGTCGAACCGAGAATGGCGAGTGGGACTCCGGGATAACCAGCGCCCGATCCGATGTCCACCACTCGCCCCGATAGCGGCGCCAACATAGGGAGAAACGCCAGCGAGTCCACTATATGCAGCCAGAGCACATCCTCTGGCTCAGTCAGTCGTGTCAGGTTGATTCGAGCGTTCACCTCGACGACCAACTCCGCATGGCTGATAAGAAGTTCGGCCTGTCGGGGACTCACGGCTACGCCCACGCTGCTGATGGCGCGGATGACTGACGCCGGCGTCAACCCCAGTGAGTGATCGAGATGTTTCACGTGAAACATACTGCACTTCATCAGCGCGCCTGGCAAGCGGCAGCACCTGGTATCGTTGCGCCACGCGACCGCCTGGATTCCATGTTTCGACAAGTCTAGACACTGCCTGGAGACTTTCTGACTAGCAGACAGCGCACGCAGCCCCGACATCACTGTATCGGGTATCGGAAGGTGCCGAAGTGGTAGAGAAGGGCCGACACGTTGTGGGTCAGCACATTCGTCCCCCGACAGACCGTTCTATCGGCAGGGGCTCCGACACATACTCGATGAGGATCCGGTCCCGGCAACAAGAAGGGGCGCCCATCACTGATGGACGCCCCTCAGAGAGAACACCACACTACTTTGGATGAACAACCACCATGCGACGGGGCTCATCGCCCTCGCTCTCTGTACGGACCCTGCGATCGTCGCGCAACACCACATGAACGACTCGCCGCTCGAAGCTAGTCATTGGCCGCAACTGCACAGCCCGATGTTGCCGCGCCACGCGATCAGCTGCCCTGCGCGCGATGTCCTCAAGCTTCAGGCGGCGCCGGTGACGATACCCTGAAACGTCAACCACCAGCGGGTATCGCTGATCAAGACGCCTATTGGTGATTGCTGATACCAGGATCTGAAGCGCATCGAGCGTCCTGCCGTGCCGGCCGATCAGCAGCCCCAGATCGTCTCCGACGATATCGAGGATGATCTCGCCCTCATCACCCTCGTACTCCTCGACCCCACACTCAATCCCAAGGAAACCCATCACGGCCTGGATCGTCGCCGCTCCGGCGTCGGAGATCGCGTCCAGCTCCTCATCGGTGAGCTCCGGCAGATCACCCGGGGTCGTAAGCGTCACAGGAGCGGGCTGGGTGTCCTCATCAAGCTCTGGCTCGCCGATCTCCTCGTCGTCGACTACCGGTGCCGCGAGAACGCCGGGCTTCAACCACACACGCACTCGTGCGGGCTTCCCGTTCGTGCCAAAGAACCCGCTGCTCGGCTCGGACAACACCTCGTACCCGATGGCGTCCTGCTGAACCCCCATCTCTTCGAGTGCTGCGTCGAGCGCCTCTTCGACGGTGGGCCCCTCCATGATGGTCTCTTCGATCATGCGTTCTCCTCCCGGGCCTTGTACACCCGTGTTTGAATCTGCTGCTGGATCAAGCCCAACAGGCCCTGTGTCGACCAGTACAGCAGGACGCCCCCGGACACCGTCCAGCCGAAGAACAACATCATGCCGCCCATCATGATCGCCATCTGCTTCTGCTGCGCTTGTGACCCGGGCTGCATCAGCTGAGGCACGACCGTCATCAGGCCAAAGAGGATCACGAAGACGATGTAGGGGAGAGCCGCCGCAATACCCGATGCCGAGAACACCTGGCTTGCAGACCTGGTAATATCTGGCAATATCACCCAGAATCTGGATGCTGCTTGGGCGGCACTGTCGGACATGCCCGACACGTACTGCTGGAACAAGCCGGGGGCCTTGCCGGTGGTGCCGAGGACACGGAAGAGCGCAATGAATACCGGCATCTGGATCAGCATGGGCAGACAGCCACCGAATGGATTGACCTTATTCTCCTGGTAGAACTTCAGTGTCTCTTCCTGGAGCTTCTCTTTGTTGTCTTTGTATTTGTCCTGCAGCTCCTTGATCTTGGGTTGGATCCGCTGCAGTTCGTACATCGACTTGGTCTGCTTGATGGTCAGTGGGAGCAACACGAACCGGATCAAGAGAGTCAGTCCGATGATCGCGACTCCGTAGTCACCGACCACCGCGTACAACTGCTGGAGCACCCAGAACAATCCTTCTTCGATCGGTTCGAGCACAGGGCTTCGACCTCCTCAGTGAGGCGCATATGCGGGGGTGTGATTCCTCGTCCACTCCCGATTCGGGTCGGGGGGTTGTCTGCAGCGTACACACTATACTACGCGCGCGCACGTCCGCCCACTCACGGAACGGGATCGTGTCCACCCGGGTTCCATGGGTGACAACGGCCGATCCGTTTCAGCGCGAGCCACCCACCCTTCGCCAATCCGTGGCGCTCGATCGCGATCAGCGCGTAGTTTGAACACGTCGGCGTGAAGCGACAGGAGGGCGGGAGGAACGGAGAGACGAACCTCTGGTAGCCGCGGATGCCAAGGCGCACCGCCACCGCGAGGGGGTTCTTCATCGATCGATCTCCAGCGCGGCCACCGCGGCACCCAGGGCCATATCAAGATCTGCGGGGGTGGCCCTGGCCGTCCGCCCACGAGCGATCAGCGCGATGTCCCATCCGGGAAACGGGCCCCCCGCACGGCGCATCGCATCCCGCATGACCCGCTTACAGCGATTGCGCAGAACCGCGTTCCCTAGTCGCTTGCCGGCTATGAATATGACGCGGCCGGGCGCATCCGCGCCCCCCGGGGAGGCCGCCCCCAATACAAGAAGCGCCGGGTGGGATACCCGGCGCCCACCGGCAAAGAGCCGGTCGATGTCTGTGTGTGCGGTAAGTGTCCGCATAGCAGGCCCTCTCGGCCTGAGCGGGTCCCCGGTTACGCCGCGCTCGGGCAGAGGACCTTGCGGCCCTTGCGCCGACGCGCAGCCAGGACAGCACGGCCCGCCTTGGTCGACATGCGCTTCCGGAACCCGTGCGTCTTCGCGCGCTTCCGGTTGTTCGGCTGGTATGTGCGCTTCACGTGAATACCTCCAGATCGGTGTGTCCGAGCTTCCCCGGGCACAAGCCTGGTGATTATAGCGACGTGCGTCTGGTGGTGTCAACGCAACATCCGCGACAGTGTCCCGCGCCCCCGATCTTCGACTCCCATGGAAGCATGATCGCCGGGGGCGACCCACCAGTCAAAATAGTACGAAATCTGTGGACAATGTGGAAAACCCAGGACTCAAGCGCGCCGTGCCTGTGGATAACTGTATTCCCGGCGTTGTTGGTGGTGCGCCGCCTCTGGTACAATCAGCCGCGTTCTTCCATGCCGGTCAAACTACGTGTCTTGTTGAAAAACCGCAGGTCAGCGGCCTGGCTTCACTTCCAGTCCTCGGGGTTGACGCGAGTGCCGTGTTCGGTTATCCACAAGCGCCCATAGCATTCGGCATCGCCGCTTGACAGTGTTCTGTGTGTTTCCACACGACAGACGGGGTTCTCCACCGGTCATGCTCCTCTGGAAAGCAGTATGGGGTGGTTGAGGAGCCGTCACCTGCCCGTTCGACCCGTGTTCGATGGTTTGAGTGGAAAGACTCTCCACAGGTGTGGAAAGACTTGTGGATAAGTTGAAAACCCGCTGTTCACAGTGCTTCACGCGAAACGGCTCAAGCGGGACACGAGCCTTGTGGACACGGCTTCTACCTGCGGTTTCCCAAACCGTGCAGATTGTGGGGATTGTGGATTGTTGTGTGGATGAGAGAGCCTTTGAGGGGGTTGTGTGAAGTCCTTCTACGAACAACAGGCCACCGCTGCCCGCCTCACGCCGCCGGCGTCTGAGCCTCAGGCAGCCCCGGTCGTGGGATCGCATCCTGGTGCTTCGGCGTTGGTGGCTGTCTACGATGCCCTTACTGCTCCGCCGCGTATCGAACGGCTCGAAGCTATGTCCGCCGGCGATCTCATCGAATCACTATCGGCCCGCGTCTATCACCTGGCACGGGAAGCCGGGGGGCAGGCACCCTTCGTGGTCATCAGAGAGATCGTCGAGAACTTCATCCACGCCGGTTTCGATGAGGTCGTGGTGAGTGTCCTGGATGCAGGTCGTACTCTGCGGTTCGCAGACCAGGGTCCGGGCATCAGGGATAAGGAGCGGGTCTTTCTGCCCGGTTTCACGACAGCCACACGCGACATGAAGCGCGTCATCAAGGGTGTCGGCTCCGGACTCCCTGTGGCCCGCGAGTGCCTGAGTTTCTCCGGTGGGACGATCGAGATCGACGACAACCTTGGCTCAGGCACAGTGGTGACACTCCGCATGAACCTACCGGCGGCTCCGGTGATCGATGAGCCGGTGATCAAACAGGATGATTTCGAGCAGCCGCCCTTGAGCCTGCGCCAGAAACAAGTGCTTTCTCTGGCCGTGGAGTTGGGGTCCCTCGGCCCCACCGCCGTGTCGCGTGAGCTCGGCGTCGGTCTCTCGACGGCGTATCGAGACCTCGAGCATCTGACGCAGCACGGGCTGATCACGACCGATGAGTCCGGCAAGCGTGTACTCACAGACCAGGGCATCAAGTGCCTCGACGCATTACTTGGGAGATAAGGTGGCTGACCGATGATGGTGGACGTCCAGCAAGTTTGGCAGGACACCCTTGATGTGGTGCGTGAGGAGTTGAACACACCCACGTTCAAGACGTGGTTCGAACAGACCTCTCCACTCGGGATCGTCGACCAGGAGATGGTGGTCTCCGTACAGAACGACTTCGCCCGGGACTGGCTCGAGACCCGGTATTCGAGCCTGTTGGCCTCGGCGTTGACACAGGTGACCGGCGCACCCATGGCCGTGCGCTTCAGTGTCCCGGGGGACGTTCCGGTTGAGCCGGTCGTGGAGCATCACCGCGCGGAGGTGGTTGCTCCGCCCGCCCCCCAGGATGTGGCCGCCCCCGTCGAGGAGTTGGAACTGGATCCGAAGAGCACGTTCGACTCGTTCGTGGTCGGACCCTCAAACCAGTTCTCATATCATGTCGCCCTCGCTGTTGCAGAGGCACCCGGTAC
This sequence comes from Actinobacteria bacterium UBA6100, assembly GCA_002423585.1. GTDB lineage: Bacteria > Actinomycetota > Coriobacteriia > Anaerosomatales > Anaerosomataceae > UBA6100. The sequence goes on along the minus strand of DIWS01000007.1, from coordinate 14,551 downwards.
CGCATATAACCCGCTCTTCATCTACGGTGGCGCCGGCCTCGGGAAGACACACCTGCTTAAGTCGGTCGGCTCGTATGTGCACACCAACTATCCGTATATGAAGGTCACCTACGTCACCAGTGAGCAGTTCACCAACGACTTCATCCGGTCGATCGGTGATAAGAACCGTACCGCGGGTTTCCGTCGCACCTACCGCGAGAATGACGTTCTCCTCGTCGACGACATCCAGTTCATCGCCGGCAAAGAGGGGACCCAGACGGAGTTCTTCCACACGTTCAATACACTTCGTGAAGCCGGCAAGCAGATCGTGATGACGTCTGACCGGCCCCCGGGCGAGATCGGGAACATCGAGGAGCGGCTCAGGACCCGCTTTGGCGGCGGACTGATCGCTGACATCCAACCTCCTGATCTTGAGACCCGGATCGCCATCCTCCGAAGGAAGGCACAGGCTGAAGGACACTCAGTCCCCGATGATGTGCTGACCTTGATAGCGGACCGCTTCTCAAGCAACATCCGGGAGCTCTGGGGGGCGCTGCTCAGGGTGGTGGCATTCAGTTCGGTCACCCGGCGCCCGATCGATCTCGATCTTGCCCAGAGCGTCTTGAAAGACATCTTCCCGGAGCGATCCATCAAACCGATCTCGATCTCACTCATTAAGGAAGAGGTCTGTCGCTTCTACGGGATCAGTAAGAACGACCTCGTCGGCAACAAGCGTTCACAGTCGATCGCGTATCCGCGTCAGATCGCCATGTACTTATCGCGGGAACTCACCGACCACTCGCTTCCGAAGATAGGAGGTGAGTTCGGCGGTCGCGATCACACGACCGTCATCTACGCGAACACGAAGATACAACGGCTCATGACCGAACAAAGAGACGTCTACAACCAGATCCAGACGCTCACCAATTCGATCCGCCAGCGCAACTGATAAAACCTGTGGTGAGCCTGTGGAGTATCTGCTGGAATCCACCCCTTGGTTGGGGATAGAACGAGAGACCTGTTGAAATGTGGATAGGCTGGTACAGTTCTCACACAGGTAGACCACAGTCCGGGTTACCGTGGTCACCTGCGGGAAAGGACACATTCCACACTGTCCACACCCCCTACTACTACGGCTACTGACTGATATATGAATCTCTTTAGAAATAGAGAAAGGGCGGGACATGAAAATCTCGATCGCTCGCGGTGAGTTGCTTGAGGCCTTGTCTGTCGTCTCGCGGGGCTTGTCCTCGAGGACCACACTGCCGATCCTTTCGGGAATCCATGTAGCGACCCATGGCGACAGTGTCGTGTTCCAGGCGACAGATCTCGAAGTCTCCATCCGCACGTCGTGCAAGGCTCGGGTCGAGCAGCCTGGACAGAGTGTCCTGCCCGGCAAATTGCTGACCGATGTGACACGCAGTCTTCCCGAGGCGGCGGTGACGATAGACACCACCGTCCCAGGGGTCGCGTCCGTCACATGTGGGCAGTCGTCTTTCTCAATGAAGACGCTTTCGCCGGACGACTACCCGAAGTTCCCGGAGGTCGATGCCTCTCAGACGGTGGTACTCCCAACAGAGACCTTCTCTCACGTGGTGCATCAGGTCGCGCGATCAGTGAGTAGAGACGAAACCCGCCCGATCCTGACCGGTATCCTCGTGGTTGTGGAGTCGGGACTTCTCAGGATGGTAGCCACAGACTCGTACCGGCTCTGTGTTCGAGAAGTGCCGCTTGAAGGGGTCACATCAGACATCGAACTCGTGGTTCCGGGCAAAGCGATGGAAGACGTTGCGAAGCTCATAGGTTCAGCCGAGACAGTGTCTCTGGGAGTCGCGGAGAATCAGGTGATCTTCTCATTCGGAGAGACGACCTTCATCTCACGGCGCATCGAGGGGACGTTCCCCAACTATCGGCAACTGCTCCCAAAAGAGCACGCGACCCGCGCGGTGGTCGACCGTACGGAACTCCTCGAAGCGGTGAAGAGAGTCTCACTGATGGCACAACACAACACACCCCTCAGGGTGAAGATCTCAGTGGCCGATCACACGCTGACCCTATCCGCAGCGACTCAGGATATCGGTGACGCAGTAGAAGACGTCCAGGTCACACCCGAAGGGGAGGATGTGGAGATCGCTTTCAACCACGCATATCTCCTCGATGGCGTATCTGTGGCCGAGGGCGACGCTGTCGCTATCGAAGTGACGAGTCCCTTGAAGCCGGGCGTACTCAAGCCCGCACAGGGTGACGGCTTCACCTACCTGCTGATGCCCGTCCGCCTCGGTTAGAGGGTAATCGAGCGTGCGTATATCCCGGCTCCGTCTCCGCGATGTCCGCAACTACACCCACTGGGAGATGACTCCGGACTCGGCCCTGACGGTACTCGTCGGCCCCAACGCCATCGGTAAGACGAACATCATCGAGGCGATCCAGTTGATCGCCACCGGCTCGTCGTTCAGGAATCCTCGCTGGGAGGAGATCGTGCGCTGGGATGCTCCGAGTGCATCGATCTCGATGACCGCTGAAGGAGATGGCTCACACGTCGAGGTCGAGCTGCAGGTCGACACCACAGGGGCTCACACCTGGCGGGTGGGTGGCAGCGTGAAGAAGCGGATCGCCGACGCATGCAGGTTCATCCCGGTGATCGCCTTCACACCAGACGACCTCGCGCTGGTCAAAGGTCCCGCAGACCAGCGGCGGTCCGCACTCGACGCCCTCGGAGATCAACTCTCGACCACCTACAGCGCTCTGCGCCGCGACTATGGGCGAGTAGTGCGGCAACGCAACACACTGTTGCGCGAAGGTGCCGCCGGGGCTGACCTTGAGCCCTGGGACGAGCAACTCATCCGCCTAGGCAGCCGCCTTCATGTCCATCGGCGCCGGCTGGCCCGCCAGATCTCGGTCGAGGCGACGGAGATCTACACCCACCTTGCCGGTGGAGAGTCGATGGATGTCCGCTTTTCTGATCGGTGCGGTCTTGTCGGTGATGATCTCTCGGTCGAGATCTCAAGCGAGGAGGCAGACGCCGCACTTCGGGCGGAGGTATATCGCCGGAGAGCCGATGAGCGCGCCCGGGGAGTATCCCTGGTGGGTCCGCACAGAGATGACATAACATTCCTCGTGGGGGGTCGGGACGCTCGCTCGTTCGCGAGTCAGGGGCAACAGCGCACGATAGCGCTCGCGTGGAAGTGGGCGGAAGTCATCGTCGTGACCCGCATCCTCAACAAGACACCCGTGCTCCTCTTGGACGACGTCATGTCGGAGTTGGACGAGGCGCGGCGCGGTGCACTCACCGACCTCGTACAGCGCGATGTCCAGACGTTCATCACGACCACAACCACAGGCTACTTCGATCCGTCGCTGCTGAAGGCGGCGCGGGTTGTGACCCTGGGGGGAGTGTCTTGAGTTGGCCCGGATGAAGAAGACGCTCCCACTCGGAGACCTCGCCTCAGGAGTCCTGAAGCGCGCGGACAAACGGGGCCGGCGATCAGGGGCCATGGCTGTGAGTGCATGGCGCGAGGTCGTGGGGGAGGATGTCGCCCGACACACGAGGGGGTTCGCGCTCCGCGATGACCGGGAGCTCATCGTCTTCGTCGACGGTGCCGCATGGGCGAACCAACTCTCCCTCATGTCAGACGAACTGAGGGAAAGACTCAACTCACATCTGGGTGAGGATTCAGTAAGGACTCTGCGCTTCACTGTCTCCCGGAAGGTCACCGATGAGGTGGGGTGGGAGGAGTTGTCACGCGACACCGAGGACTACTACTCACACGAGGTCATGCACCCTATGCCACTTGACGACATCGAGCTTGGACAGGCCGCACAGGTCGCGCGCATGGTCAAGAACGCGGAACTGCGCGCGATCGCCCTGAGGGTCATGATCAAGGACCTGGAGCAGAAAAAAGGAGCCCGCTCGGCGAATGGTCCCACAGACCCCGGACAGGCCCCCTGAGCAGGGCTGTAATCAAGGGCGGAACCACCACTTGTGGTATGATTCAACAGGGTGAACGACAACATGTCGTGGTCGCTCTCATCTCTGTTCCGGAACCCTGCACGCGCACCAGAACGAAGGAGTCATAGTGCCCGAAAGCTCATATTCCGGCAAAGACATCCAGGTCCTTGAAGGGCTTGAGGCGGTTCGCAAACGCCCCGGCATGTACATCGGCTCGACCGGTCCCAAGGGGCTTCACCACCTCGTCTACGAGCTCGTCGACAACTCCGTTGACGAAGCGCTTGCCGGTTGCTGCAACGCCATAGAGATCGTCATCCATACCGACAACTCGGTGTCCGTCGTCGACAACGGACGCGGCATTCCCGTGGACAACGTCCCCAAGTACCGCAAATCCGGTGTCGAGGTGGCACTCACCATCCTGCACGCCGGTGGCAAGTTCGGTGGTAGTGGCTACAAGGTCTCAGGCGGCCTTCACGGCGTTGGTGTGAGTGTTGTGAACGCGTTGTCGAGCCGTCTGGAGATCGAGGTCAAGCGCGATGGCCAGGTGTGGGAGATGGCGTTCGAGCGAGGCAAGTCGCTCGGTTCCCTGAAGGCCACCGGCAAGTCGAAGGCGACCGGGACCAAGGTGACGTTCTGGGCCGACCCGGACATCTTCGAGACCATCGAATACTCCTGGGACACGCTCGCCTCACATATGCGAGAGACGGCGTTCCTCAACAAGAACCTCAAGATCACTCTCACTGATGAGCGGGAGCTCGAGCCGCGCCGCGAAGAGTTCCGCTACGCAGGCGGCATCGTGGACTTCGTGAAATATCTGAACGAGAAGCGGGAGACGATCCACGCCAAGCCGATCTACTTCGAGGCAGAAGGCCCGGAGGGTATGGTCGAGGTGGCACTCGGTTGGAACACCGGCTACTCGGAGACCGTGCTCGCCTTCGCGAACAACATCAACACCCACGAGGGTGGTACGCACCTGGATGGCTTCAAGAACGCCCTCACCCGCACGATCAACGATTACGCGCGGCGGCAGGGCATCCTCAAGGAGAAAGACGACAACCTCTCCGGGGAGGACATCCGTGAGGGCCTCATCGCGGTCATCTCGGTGAAGTTGACCGAGCCGCAGTTCGAGGGCCAGACCAAGACGAAGCTTGGCAACACCGAGATGCGCTCGTTCGTGCAGTCGGTCGTGACGACCGGCCTCGCCGAATTCCTCGAAGAGCATCCGAAGCCGGCGCGTGCGATCGTGACGAAATCCACGCAGGCCGCGAAGGCGCGCATGGCCGCCCGTAAGGCACGCGAGCTCACGAGGCGCAAAGGCCTGCTTGAGAGTTCGACCCTACCCGGGAAGCTCGCAGACTGTTCGATCCGGGAAGCCGCGCTCACGGAGATCTACCTTGTCGAGGGCGACTCGGCGGGCGGCTCGGCGAAGCAAGCGCGCGACAGGAGCTTCCAGGCGATTCTGCCGCTTCGCGGCAAGATCCTCAACGTCGAGAAGGCCGGCATGACCCGCGCGCTGTCCTCACTCGAGATCCAGGCGATGATCACCGCGTTCGGCACCGGGATCCAGGAGGAGTTCGACCTGGCCCATGCGCGCTATCACAAGATCATCATCATGACCGACGCCGATGTGGACGGGGCNNTACATCGCCCAACCGCCGTTGTACAAGGTCAGCTACGGCAAGAAACATCAGTACGCCTACAACGACAAAGAGCTGCAGAGCATCCTCGACGGTCTGTCCGAGAGCACTAAGTACTCCCTCCAGCGCTACAAGGGCCTCGGNNTGAACCCCGAGCAGCTCTGGGAGACCACGATGGATCCCGCAAAACGGACGCTTCTGCAGGTCGGACTCGATGACGCGATGGCTGCCGAAGAGGCGTTCATGGACCTCATGGGCGATGAGGTCGAGCCCCGTCGGCTTTTCATCCAGCGGCACGCCAAGAACGTGCGCTTCCTGGATGTCTAGCGCGTGATCCACCCGGAGGCCCGCGATGCCAGATCAACCAAAGTCACGCTTCGAACCCCCACCCTGGGAGCAGGAGGCTTTCGAGCGTTTTCGCAAGGCGCAAGACGAGGCGCAGGCCCAGGCGGAGTTGGAGGCGGCTCTTCAGCAGGTCCGCTCTCCGGAACCGGAGGACGAGCGTTCACGGGAGGCCGACGACCCGGCGGGAGCGACAGTGGTCCCCGAGCGCCCGGCCGAGATCCGGGAGCAGGAGCCGGTGAGCGCCGGGAAGCAGACGGTGCTGTCCGAGGCACGTATCGATGCGATGCTCATCGAACTCAAGAGCGAGGAGCCATCAGCGCCGACCGTGAACAAGGGGTTGATCTACGGCACGATCGCGTTCATGACGGGAACCGGCACGTATATCATCGCCCAATCAGCGCTACTCTTTGGAACCGTTCGCACCGATGCGGGGGCTGGTACGCTCTTCGCCGGCATGCTCTCATTCGTGGTGTTGCTGATCGGCCTTGGTTTCCTCGGCGGCGCCTTCTTGTTGTTCCGCAAGTACCGCCAGCATCTGTAAGGAGAGACGCTCAGTGACTGATCAGGAGATCGCCGCAAGAGTAACGCCCATCGACATCGAGGACGAGCTGCGGCGCTCGTTCCTCGAGTACTCGATGAGTGTCATCGTCGCGCGAGCGTTGCCGGATGTCCGTGACGGACTGAAGCCGGTCCACCGAAGGATCCTGTATGCCATGCATGAGTCGGGACTCACCCCGACCCGGGCGTACAAGAAGTCGGCCTGGACCGTCGGTGAAGTGCTCGGCAAATATCACCCCCACGGCGATACCGCGGTGTACGACACGATGGTCCGCATGGCGCAGGACTTCGCCATGCGCGTGCCGCTCGTCGATGGCCACGGCAACTTCGGGTCCGTCGACGGCGACTCTGCGGCCGCGATGCGGTATACAGAGTCGCGTCTCGCGCGGCCGGCGATGGAACTGCTCCGCGACATGGAGAAGGAGACCGTCGACTTCGGCCCGAACTACGACGAGTCGCTGACCGAACCGCTCGTCTTGCCGGCGCGGTATCCGAACCTGCTGGTGAACGGCTCGGCGGGTATCGCGGTGGGCATGGCCACCAACATCCTGCCGCACAATCTCGGCGAGGTCATCGACGCCACCTGTGCGCTCATCGACGATCCCGACATCACCACCGAGGGACTGATGGCGCACATCCCCGGTCCGGACTTCCCGACCGGCGGCATCATCATGGGTCGCGAAGGCATCGTCAACGCGTACGAGACCGGCCGAGGCTCGATCAAGGTGCGTGGCAAGGCGTACGCCGAGCAGACCTCCACCGGACGCATGCGGATCATCATCACCGAGCTCCCGTATGCCGTGAACAAGTCGAAGTTGGTCACCAAGATCGCGGAACTCGTGCGGGAGAAGAAGCTCACCGAGATCTCGGACCTGCGGGATGAATCGGACCGCAAGGGTATGCGCATCGTCATCGAGCTCAAGCAGGTGGCGATTCCCCAGGTCGTGATGAACAAACTCTTCAAGCACACCCCGCTCGAGACAGGCATCGGCATCATCCAGCTCGCGCTGGTGGACGGCGTGCCGAGAGAGCTCCCCCTGAAGCAGATGCTTTCGCACTACGTCGAGCACCAGAAGGACGTCATCGTCAGGCGAACGCGCTACGACCTGCGTAAGGCCGAGGAGCGTGCCCATATCCTCGAGGGATACATGATCGCCCTCGACAACATCGACGAGGTCATCAAGATCATCCGCGCCAGCGCGGATGACACAGAGGCCAAGGCTCGCCTGATGGAGCGGTTCGCGCTGTCCGAGGCGCAGACCGACGCCATTCTCGAGATGCGCCTGCGCCGCCTCACCGGCCTCGAGCGTTCGAAGATTGAAGAGGAGCTCGCGGAGTTGCGCGAGAAGATCGCCTGGTACCAGAAGGTGCTCGGCGATATGACCCTCGTCCTGCAGATCATCAAAGACGAGATGAACGAGATCAAGACGCGCTTCGGCAACAAGCGCCGCACGGAACTCGCGGGAGCGGCGGCCGATCTCGACATCGAGGACCTCATCGCCGAAGAGGACATGGTCGTCACCATCACCAAGGCCGGCTATGTGAAGCGGCTTCCTGTGGCCACGTACCGCCAACAGAAACGGGGCGGGAAGGGCATCTCGGGCGTGAATCTCAAAGAGAGCGACTTCGTGGAACACCTCTTCATCAGCTCCACACACGACTACGTGCTCTTCTTCTCGACCAAGGGCAAGGTCTACCGCCTCAAGGTGCACGAGCTCCCGGTCGGTTCGCGCCATGCGCGCGGCACGGCGGTCGTGAACCTGCTGCCCTTCGAGCAGAACGAGCGCATCGCCGCGGTCATCACGACGCGAGACTTCAACACGGACGAGTTCCTGTTGTTCGCGACCGCCAAGGGGATGGTCAAGAAGACCGCCATTCAGGCGTACGACCGCAGCCGCCGCGATGGCATCATCGCGATCAACCTGCGCGACAATGACGAGCTTATCGCCGTCCGTCGCGTGAAGCAGGGTGAGGTCGTCATGATGGTCTCGGCCGACGGCAAAGCCATCAAGTGGGACGAGGCCGATGCGCGCCCGATGGGCCGGGACACGACCGGCGTGCGCGGCATGAACGTGAAGGACGACGACCGCGTGCTCGGCATGGAGATCGCCTACCCCGGCTCGGAGCTCTTCGTGGTGACCGAGCGCGGTTACGGCAAGCGAACACCGGTGGACCAGTATCCGATCCAGAACCGTGGCGGCATGGGCGTCAAGACCATCCAGGTCACGCCGAAAAAGGGCCGTCTCGCGGGCATGAAGATCGTCATGCCCGGTCACGAGCTCATGCTCATCTCCGATGAGGGTGTGGTCATCCGCGTGCGAGCCGAGGACATCAGCCAGCTCGGCCGCTCCACCCAGGGCGTCAAGGTCATGAACGTCGGGGAGAACGACCGTGTGTCAGCCATCGCGCGGGTGAGTGCGAAAAAGAAGAAGAAGCCGGCTGCACTCGAAGGTCAGCAGGCGCTCATCGAAGAAGCGCCTGATCGCGTTCCCGGCATGACCGACCTTGAGGCAGAGGCAGAGGATCTCGTCAGCGAGGAGTTCGACGAAGAAGAATAGGCACTGCACTGCTCCGTCGGAGCGGTACGATAGTCTGTGCTGAACCGCGCGCTCCGAACAGGAGCGCGCTTCTTCGTGTCCACGCGAGAGGGAGCGCATGTCCCGAGCGTTCGAGCACATCACCCGGCTCCTGCCGCGGCGCTATCGAGCGGTCGTCCGCGGGTTCACCGCGAACGCCCGCCGCTACCTCGCCACCGTGTCTCTTCAGAACATGGGCTACGGCATCATCGGCACCGTGTTCGCGATCGAGCTCAAGAGTCGCGGGTTCAGCGAGTCGGTCGTCGGCGACGTCGAGGGGGCGCTGGCGCTCGCCGCGGCTGCGGTGTGCCTCCTCCTGCCGCCACTCGTGGGGTCGTTCGGCTACCGGAGGCTGATGGTCGCAGCCGGGGTGGCGCTCGGACTGGCGCGTCTCGGGCAGGCGTACGCGCCCTCGGCCGCCGCGGTCGTGGCGCTCGGTCTGCTGTATGGCCTCGGCGATGGTGCGATGCAGACGCTCTCGACCGCGTTCCTGTCGGAGAACACGGGCCGGAGTGGCCGCACGCAGTTGTTCACGGCCGACTTCGTCATCCGCACGGCGGCGATCGTCGCCGGCTCGCTCGTGGGCGGCATCATGCCCGCGCTCCTCCGGCCGCTCACCGGCGAGGCTGACGCGTTCCGGCTCACCATCGTCCTGGCGGCCGCACTTATGGTAGGGAGCAGCGTGTTCGCCTCCGGGATCAAGGACCATGACCGGGGCGGACGGGTGTTCGCGGGCTGGTTCAGTGCGCTCAAAGGGTTCTCCTCCTGGGGTCGGGTCGCGCGCCTACTCGTGCCGGAAATGCTCATATCGTTCGGCGCGGGCCTGGTGATGCCGTTCGTCGCGCTCTTCCTCAAGCACCGCCTGGGCGCGACGGTCACCGAGGTCGGTGTGATCCAGGCGGTGAGCGCGGTGGCCATGACCGTCGCGGCACTCGCCACCCCAAGGCTCGCCCGCAAGTTCGGACTCGCGGGTACGGTGGTGATCACCGAACTCGCCTCGCTGCCGTTCCTCATCTCGATACCATTCGCGACCGCACTGCCGGTGGCAGCCATGTTGTTCTGGGTGCGGGGGATGCTCATGAACATGTCGTGGCCCATCTACAACCAGCTCTCCATGGAGAGGTTGCCTGCGCAGGACAAACCGCTTGTCGCCGGATGGGTCCGCTTCGGCTGGTCCATCGCCTGGCTCGGCGGCAGCGCTCTGGGCGGGCGGCTCATGGCGGGCTCGTATACCACGCCGTACTTCTACACCGCCGCCCTGTACGCCGCGGGATCGATCGCGACCTACTTGCTGCTCCGCACGATCCGCGTCGAAGAGACCGATGAGTCGGTGTCCTGCTGATGGTAGGATTGCCATTGTGAAATCACGCACACCTGACGCATCGCGCCTCATCGGTCCCGCAGCGGTCCTCTTCGATCTTGACGGGACCGTCGTCGACACCATCCCGCACATCCTCGCGTCGTTCCGACACGCGACGGCCGACGTGCTCGGCGAGGCACTGCCTGACGATGAGTTGATGCACCATGTCGGCGTGCCGCTCGCCCGCCAGATGCGGTACTTCACCGACGACGAGGAGACCGCCGAGCGGCTGCTCGCGTCATACCGGGAGTTCAACCGGCGCACGCATGACGAGATGGCGCGGCTGTACCCGAACACCCGTTCGGCGCTCGAGGCCATCGCCGGTGCCGGACTACCGATGGGCATCGTGACCTCGAAGAGCCGCATGATGGCCCAGCGCGCGATCGACCTGTTCGACCTCGGCGGGTACTTCCCCGTGCTTGTCAGTGCGGACGACACCACGACACACAAGCCCGACCCGGAGCCGGTACGCCTGGGGGCGTCGCTTCTCGGCGTCGACCCGGCGCGCAGCGTCTATGTAGGCGACAGCCCCGCTGACATCGAATCGGGCAACGGGGCGGGTGCTGGCACCATCGCTGCTACATGGGGCGTTGCGAGCAAGGAGCGTCTCGTGGCGGCCTCACCCGACGCCATCATCGACGACATCGCCGAGCTTCCTGCTCTGCTCGGCATCAGCACATCCTGACCGGTCCGACCTCCAGGGAGGCGTTCGTGTCGAAGAAGAGTAAGGTGGCCATCGCGCTCGTAGCGGTGCTCGCAGTAGGCGGGACCGCTGCCGGGTTCGCTCTCAGCAGCTCGGGCGTGCATGAGGTCGAGATCGCCGAGGTGACCAGAGAGGACCTCTCAGTCGTCGTCTCGGCGGCGGGGGCCGTTGAGGCCGACACGCGCAAGGATGTGTATCCGCCCACCGCCGGCACGCTGGCCACGCTCGATGTGGCCGAGGGCGATGAGGTGCGGGCGGGCACCGTGCTCGCCACGATGGATACCGCGCCGATCGAGATACAGATCGCGCAAGCCGAGGCGGCCTACCGCGGGGCCATCGCCCAGCGGAACGCCATCACCAACTCGGCACCCGGCTCCTCGGCGCTCAAGGCCGCGCAGGCCGCGGTCGACGCCGCGTGGTCCGGATACTCTCTCGCCAACGCCGCGTACGAGGCCGCGCTCGCCGGCATGGGTGCACCCTCGGCGAGCGACATCGCGCAGGCAGAGGCGCTCGTCGCGATCGCGCAGACGAGTGCGGATACCGCGCAGACGGCATACGAGAGCTTCTACACCAACGTCTACCTGCCGGCGTCCGAGCCGCGCGACGTGACGCTCGAGACCACGCTGGCAGCCCTCGCGTTCGCGCGCGATCAGGCGAACGCGAGCCTCGTGGATGCCCAGAGGGCGCTCGCCGGTCTGCTCGCGGTATCGGACAACAGTGCCGCTATCGCGCAGGCGAAGATCGCCCGTGACCAGGCGTATGCTGCGTACCTCGCTGCGCTCTCGCAGCGCGATGCGCTGGCCAAGGCATCGAACGTGAGCGGTGCGCTCGCATCGGCGGACGCCGCCGTGGCTGCGGCGGAGTCGGCCCTCGCGTTCGCCACCGACACGCTCGAGCGAGCGCAGATCGTCGCCCCGATCGACGGTATCGTGCTCTTCTCTGGTTCGTCGGCGGCATCGCTGTTCTCGGCCGCCGGAGCTGCCTCCGGCGGGAGTGCCCCGCTGTCGGTGGGAGCGTCTGTGACGCCCGCTTCCGCGCCGTTCTCGATCGTGTCCTTTGAGACGCTCGCCTTCCATGCGACGGTCGATGAGACGGATATCGCACGCGTCGAAGAAGGTATGTCGGCGCGGATCATGCTCGACGGGATCAGCGACACCGATTTCACCGCCGAGGTCGTGAGCATCGGCAAGGAGTCCCAGCTCACGGCGACAGGCGGCACGGCGTTCCCGGTGACGCTGCGCTTCGAGCCGCAGGATCTACCGGTGCTTCTCGGCATGAACGGCTCGACGGACATCGAGGTCGAAACGATCGGCAGCGCCACGACGATGCCGGTCGAGGCCCTGCTCGAGGACGGCGACTCGACGTACGTGTACGCGGTGCGTGATGGGCGCGCCCGGCGTGCTGACATCACGGTGGGTCGGATGACCGACACGCATGTGGAGGTGCTTTCGGGCCTCTCCGCTGGCGACGAGGTCATCGTGAGCGGCGTCGCCGATCTCGTGGATGGCGACCGCGTGCGGGCTGAGCGGCGGTGACCCACACCAACCCCGACACGCCGCGCGTCGTTCTCGAGACGCGTGAGGTGGTCAAGACCTACGTGCTCGAGAGCATGGAGGTCAACGCTCTGCGTGGTGTGGACGTCGCGATTCGCGAGGGCGAGATGGTCTCGATCATGGGCCCCTCGGGCTCGGGCAAGTCCACGCTCATGCACATCATCGGGTTGCTGGATCGCCCGACCTCGGGTCAGGTGATCCTCGAGGGGGAAGACGTCTCTCAGATGATGCCGAACGAACTCGCGGCCCTGCGCAACAAGCATATCGGCTTCGTCTTCCAGGCGTTCAACCTCCTGCCGCGCACGAGTGCGGTGGCAAACGTGGAGCTCCCGCTCGTGTACGGCGGCGTCAGCGGTACCGAGCGCACCAAACGCGCCCGTGCCGCGCTCGAGCGGGTGGGGCTCGGCGACCGGCTCGGTCACACCTCCAGCCAGCTTTCCGGCGGACAGCAGCAGCGCGTGGCGATCGCGCGCGCTCTCGTGAACGACCCGAGCATCGTGTTGGCCGATGAGCCCACCGGCAACCTCGACTCCCGGTCGGGTGTCGAGATCATGGCCACACTGCAGGAACTCCACGAGCAGGGCATCACCGTCATCCTGGTCACCCATGACGACCGTGTGGCCCGGCATGCAACGCGCATCATCCGCGTGTTCGACGGATGTGTGGCCGAAGACGCCCAGGTGGCCGATCGCATCCTGGCGGCCGAGGAGATGGCAGCGATGCAGGCCGAGGGTGATGGCGAATGAACCTCACGGAGAGCTTCCGCATCGCGTTGCGCGCGCTTTCGGCGAACAAGGCCCGAAGCCTGCTCACGATGCTGGGCGTGATCATCGGCGTTGCTGCGGTGATCCTGCTCGTGGGCATCGGTACCGGTGTTCAGGACGAGGTCACCGGCTCACTCGAAGGCCTCGGCTCGAACCTTCTCTTCGTGATACCCGGGCAGTACGGCGCCAGCATGGAGACGGGCGGACCGCCATCGCGCTACTTCACGCTCGATGATGCCGACATGCTTCGGCAGCGGGTCGAGGGAGCGAGCGCGGTCGTGCCGGTCACGCAGGCGACCTCCACCATCAAGGCGGGCAACCGCTCGCTCCGGGTCGTCGTGGCCGGCGGCACCGAGCAGGGGAGCGAGGTGTTCACCTCTAAGCTCGCCGACGGCCGGCACTACCGCCGGAGCGAGGTTCAGGCAGCATCGCGCGTGATCGCGCTCGGGTATCGCGTGGCCGCGGAGCTCTTTCCCAACCAGGACCCGCTCGGCAAACAGGTGACGCTCAACGGTCAGCGCTTCACGGTCATCGGACACTATGAATCGCAGGGCGGCGGCATGGCGGGCGACCAGGACCTGCAGGTGTACGTTCCGATCACCACAGCCCAGAAGTTGTTCGGCAACAACGACATCTCGACGATCGTGGTCAAGGCAGCGGATCCTGAAGGGGTCGATGCGGTACGCGTGGAGATCAGGCGCGCGCTCAAGCCGACGTTCGGCGACGAGTTCACCGTCTTCTCTCAGGAGCAGACACTCGGGATCCTCTCCGACCTGCTCGGCATGCTCACCTACATGCTCGCGGGTATCGCGGGTATCTCGCTTCTGGTGGGCGGCATCGGCATCATGANNAGATCGGCATCCGCAAGGCCGTGGGTGCGCGCACCTACGACATCCTGTCGCAGTTCGTGATCGAAGCGGTCGGCCTCTCGGTGCTCGGCGGACTGCTCGGGATCGCGGTGGGCTGGGGCGGCGCAGCGCTCATTGAGGCGGTCTCACCGGTGCCCACCAACGTGACGCCTTGGGCGGTCGCGATGTCGTTCTTCTTCGCACTCGCGGTCGGTGTCTTCTTCGGTGTGTATCCCGCGTGGAAGGCGAGCCAGCTCGACCCGATCGAGGCGCTCCGGT
>DIWS01000003.1:13047-13197 GCA_002423585.1 Actinobacteria bacterium UBA6100 | reverse complement strand
TCGGTGAGCCGGGCGTGGGCAAGACTGCCGTCGTGGAGGGGCTCGCGCAGCTCATCGCCGCCGACGAGGTACCCGAGACCATCCGGGACAAGCAGCTGTACACGCTCGACCTTGCGGCGCTCGTGGCCGGCAGCAAGTACCGCGGCGAGT
>DIWS01000003.1:0-12967 GCA_002423585.1 Actinobacteria bacterium UBA6100 | reverse complement strand
ACCACGCTCGACGAGTACCGCAAGTACGTCGAGAAGGACCCGGCGCTCGAGCGGCGCTTCCAGCCCATCATGGTGGGCGAGCCGTCGATCGAGGAGACGCTCGACATCCTTCGCGGGCTACGCGACCGCTACGAGGCGCACCATCGCGTCTCCATCACCGACGGCGCACTCGAGGCGGCGGCCACTCTGGCTGCCCGCTACATCTCCGATCGCTTCCTGCCCGACAAGGCGATCGACCTGATGGACGAGGCCGGCAGCAAGATGCGCATCAAGACCATGACGGCGCCTGCGGGTGTCCGCGAGGTCGATGAGCGCCTCAAGCGGGTGCGCCAGGAGAAAGAAGCCGCCATCGAGGCGCAGGAGTTCGAGAAGGCCGCATCACTCCGCGACAAGGAGAAGCAGGTCCTTGCCGAGAAGCGCGCGATGGAGGAGGAGTGGCGCAAGCCCGACGCCGTGCGTATCGTCGAGGTCACCGAGAAGGAGATCGCCGACGTCGTCTCGATGTGGACGGGCATCCCGGTCGCGAGCCTCACCGAGGAGGAGACCGAGAAGCTGCTCCGCATGGAGACGAGTATCCACGAGCGCATCGTCGGTCAGGACGAGGCGGTCACGGCGGTGTCCAAGGCGATCCGCCGGACCCGCGCGGGCCTCAAGGATCCGATGCGTCCGGCGGGGTCGTTCATCTTCCTCGGCCCCTCGGGTGTCGGCAAGACCGAGCTCGCCAAGGCGCTTGCGGCGTTCCTGTTCGGCAGTGAGGACGCACTCATCTCACTCGACATGAGCGAGTACATGGAGAAGCACACCGTGTCGCGGCTCGTGGGCTCACCTCCGGGCTACGTCGGCTTCGACGAAGGTGGTCAGCTCACCGAGGCGGTCAGGCGTCGTCCGTACTCGGTCATCCTGTTCGATGAGATCGAGAAGGCGCACCCCGACGTGTTCAACGTGCTGCTCCAGATCTTCGAAGAGGGCCGCCTCACCGACGCGCAGGGTCGGAAAGTGGACTTCAAGAACGCGATCATCATCCTCACGTCGAACCTCGGCGCGCGCGACATCGGCAAGGGCCGGAGTCTCGGCTTCACGATGCAGGAGACGACGGGGCTGGCGTACGACACGCTCAAGGAGCGTGTGACGGACGAGCTCAAGAAGGTCTTCCGTCCGGAGCTGCTCAACCGCGTCGATGAGGTCATCGTCTTCCATGACCTGACGCCGGAGGACATCGAGGCTATCGTCGACCTGTTGATCGCGCGTGTGCGCGACCAGTTGGTCGCGCAGGGCATCGGTATCCGGCTTACGCCCGCGGCTCGCACGCTTCTCGCGAAGAGCGGGTTCGACTCCACCATGGGGGCCCGGCCACTGCGTCGTGCGATCCAGCGACTTATCGAGGACCCGCTCTCCGAGCAGTTGCTCGCCGGTGAGTGGTCCGTGGGTGACACCGTGGTGGCGGACGTCGAAGACGAGCGCATCGTCTTCCACAAGGGCGATGGCGAGGATAGCGCGCCCGTGCGTGCTGCCGCACCGTCGACACCGAAGGCGACGGCAGTCCCTCGCGGCTCCCGGTCGCGCCGTGGCACGGGTGCGGCCGGCGGGGCGGCCGGCGCATAGCGGATGGCCAAACCCCGGAGCACATGGCTCTGTCAGCAGTGCGGCCACTCCGCACCGCGTTGGCTCGGCCGGTGTCCCGAGTGTGGTGAGTACGGCACGTTCGTGGAGGAGGCCCAGGCACCCCGGGCCGCGGGCGGGTCTTCCGCAGTCGGTACGGCCCGCGCCGTCACGCCGCTTGCGGAGGTCACCCTCTCGCCGGAGATGCGATTCACCACCGGGATCGGGGAGTTCGACAGCGTGCTGGGCGGCGGACTGGTGCGCGGTTCGGTCGTGCTGATCGGCGGCGAGCCCGGCATCGGCAAGTCGACGCTACTGCTCCAGGTCGCGGGCAGGCTCGGGAGTCGCGGCGTGCCCGTGCTCTACGTCTGCGGCGAGGAGTCCGTCCAGCAGGTCCGTTCGCGCGCGGACAGGGTCGGCGCATCGGCGGGCATCACGCTGCTTCCCGAGGTCGACGCCGCCGCCATTGAGGCGACCATCCTGGCGGAACGGCCTCAGGTCGTGATCGTCGATTCCATCCAGACACTGTACGATCCCGGCCTGGACGGCGTTCCTGGCAGCGTCGGGCAGGTCCGGGCGACTGCGGCCCGCCTCGTGCGCCTGGCGAAGACCAACGATGTCACGTTGATAGTCGTGGGGCATGTCACCAAAGACGGGACGATCGCCGGGCCGCGCGTGCTCGAGCACGTGGTGGACACGGTGCTGTACTTCGAGGGCGACTCGGATCATGCGTTCCGTATCGTCCGGGCGGCTAAGAACCGCTTCGGCTCGGTCTCCGACATCGGGATATTCGAGATGACCGAAGACGGTCTTGCCGAGGTCGGTCAGCCGTCAGGCGCGCTGCTCGCGCAACGCACCGGCGGCGTCGCGGGCTCGGTGGTCATGGCCACCATGGAGGGCAGCAGACCGCTGCTGGTCGAGGTGCAGGCGCTCGTCACGCCGACGTACCTACAGGTGCCACGCCGTCTCTCCGTGGGCATCGAGACAGCGCGACTGCTGCAGGTCCTCGCCATCCTCGAGCGTCGTGCCGATGTCGGACTCGGCTCGTACGATGTGTACGTCTCTGTCGCTGGCGGGGTGCGCGTGAACGAGCCTGCCGTCGACCTTCCACTCGCGCTTGCGCTCGCGTCATCACGCGCGGACCGGGCCGTGCCCGCTGATACCGTGGCGTTCGGGGAGATCGGGCTCACCGGCGATGTCCGCGGGGTGCCGCATGCGGCCGCCCGGCTGCGGGAGGCCTCGCGAATGGGCTTCGGACGTGCGTACGGCCCCGGGTCCAAGGGCGAGAACACGCTTGAGACGATCGGTGTCCGCACGCTGGCCGAGGCGCTGAAGGTTGCGCTCAGGTAGCGGTTCTGGTGGCGCGGCCACGGTCGTGGCAGAATCGAGGAGTCAGCGTCTGTCGGAGGCGAGGAGGGCACGATGCGCGAAGAGGAGATGTACTCGGCGCTGCGTTTCGTCGCACCGGGCACACCGCTCCGGCAGGCATTGGACAACGTCATCGCCGGGCGCACAGGTGCGCTGATCGCGATCGGTGACGAGCCCGGTGTTGACTTACTCAGCAACGGGGGGTTCGTCATCGACGCCCCGTTCACCCCGCAACGTCTCTTCGAACTCGCCAAGATGGACGGTGCCATCCTGCTTGATGCCGAGGCCACCAGGATCCGTCGGGCCAACGTCCACCTCATGCCCGATCCATCGCTGCCGACTACCGAGACCGGCATGCGCCATCGCACCGCCGAGCGTGTGAGTCGTCAGACGGAGGCACTCGTCGTATCCGTGTCGCAGCGCCGTGAGGTCGTTACCCTGTACCGCAACGGGGATCGCATCTCGCTTGCCGACATCGACGTCATGCTCGCCAAGGCCAGTCAGGCGCTACAGACCCTGGAGCGTTACCGCACCCGCCTCACCGAGGTCTCGGCGCATCTCACCGCACTCGAGTTCGAGGACCTGGTCACGTTCGGAGATGTCGCGGTGGTGCTCCATCGGTTCGAGATGCTTCGGCGCGTGGGACGCGAGCTGAGCCGGTACATCATCGAGCTTGGCGATGAGGGCCGGCTCGTTCGTATGCAGGCGGATGAGCTGACTGCCGGGGCCGAAGACGACTTCGTCATGTTGGTTCGCGACTACATGCCGGAAACAGGTCCGCGCAAGGCGGCGGCTGCACTCACCCGCATCGCTGCGCTCACCCCCGATCAGCTACTCGACCCTGGTGCGCTCGCGGTCGCGCTGGGCTTCCCACAGAAGGCGGACATCGACGAACAGCACGTGCGATGCAAGGGCTACCGTCTCCTCCATCGTGTTCCGCTCCTGCCCGTGACCGTGATCAACCGGCTGGTGGACCGCTTCGGGTCGCTCAAGGCCATACTCGCCGCGACTGAGCAGCAGCTTGATGACGTGGACGGCGTCGGGACCCGGCGCGCGAAGGCGATCCGTGATGGACTGCGTCGCATGCACGAGCGGGCTGTCCTTTAGGGTGCGGATGCGCGCCTATGCTACGATCGCCGTACTCATACCATCATAGGTATCGTCGGCCCGGCCGGTCCTCCGGCCCGACCTCGAAGGAGGTGAAGGCGCTCGTCAGAAGCAGCATCTGACGTCCGGGCGTCGAGATCATGTTCGTACAGCTCGCTCGTGTATTCCTTGTCACGGTGGGCGCACTCGGCGGGTTCGCGGTCTCGCGGCAGGTCGACTGGACGGCTCAGACGGGGTTCTCAGAAGGCTACGTCATCTTCGTCTTCATCATACTGGGAGCTTCGATCGGGTACGTCCTGGGCGGCATCTTCGGTCGTGAGATATCGACGGCCTTCCGTCGGATACGTGCACGGCTTGCCGAGGTCCATCCGTCCACGCTCATGCTGGGTGCGATCGGCCTGCTCGTCGGCCTGCTCGTGGCTTTTCTCATCTCTTCATCGTTGCTCAAGTACCTGGAAGACCCGAGGTGGCTCGGCTTCGTCGTGACCGTGCTGCTCTACGCGTTTTGTGTATACGCCGGCGTCGGTCTGTTCATGATGCCGAGCCGCGATGAGACGCTGGCATGGTCGTTCGGCGCGTCTGCGCCGGTTGACAGCCGTCCGCCGAAGCTGCTCGACACGAGCGCGATCATCGACGGGCGTTTCGCCGAACTCGCGAAGTCCGGTCTCCTCGAAGGTCCGCTGCGCGTGCCGAGGTTCGTGCTCGTCGAGCTTCAGACGCTGGCGGATTCGGCAGACGATACCCGGCGTGCCCGGGGGCGCAGGGGCCTCGATCTTCTCACCACGATGGCGGCGGGGGAGCAGGGCGTCCTCGTCATGGAATCGGACTACCCTGAGATACCCACCGTCGACGCCAAGCTCGTGAAGCTGGCCCTTTCGAGCGGTGGCACGCTTGTCACGGTCGACTTCAACCTCTCGAAGGTGGCGCGCGTCGAGGGGGCCACAGTGCTGAACGTGAACGAGGCGGCCGAGGCTCTGCGCCCCGTGCTGCTTCCGGGAGACTCTCTGCACATCGTGCTCACCAAGGAAGGCAAAGAGGCCGGGCAGGGCGTCGGCTACCTCGGCGACGGGACCATGGTCGTCGTCGCCGACGGTGCACGTTCGGTCGGTGCGGAGGTCGAGGCCGAGGTGACTTCGGTCCTGCGAACAAGCGCCGGCAGGATGGTGTTCGCCCGGATCAAGGAACTTCCGTGAACGCGGCGATCATCGTTGCGGGCGGAAGCGGGGAGCGAAGCGGGCTTAGTGGCGGCAAGCAGCTCGCGATCGTGGCAGGCCGGCCGGTGCTCTATCACACCATCACCGCGTTCGTGTCGTGCGATGCGATAGACGCGATCGTCGTCGTGGTCCATCCGGAGCGCATCGAGGAGTACCGCGTCGCTGCCGTCACACCTATCGCTTCCCCCAAGCTGGTGTGCGTGACGGGTGGTGGCGACTCCCGGCAGGAGTCGGTGGCGCGCGGACTTGCCGAGGTTCCGGCAGGTGCGGACGTCATAGCCATCCACGATGGTGCGCGTCCGTTGGTGACGCCGGCCCTGATCGCCGAGGCGATCGACACGCTGGGTGCGGACGGTTCGCTCGCCGGGGTCGTCGTCGGCCATCCTTCATACGACACCCTGAAGCAGGTCGATGCGGAGCATCGGGTCACCGGTACGCTCGACCGCGCTTCGGTGTGGGCGGCGCAGACCCCGCAGGTGTTCCGGGCACCCGTCCTGCGTCGAGCCTACGAGAGCGCGGAAGCGGAGGGCTTCACCGGGACCGATGATGCTTCACTGGTAGAACACGCGGGCGGTCTGGTGCGCATGATGGCCGGACCGCGTGACAACATCAAAGTGACGGTGCCCGAGGACATGCTCATCGTCGAGCGGATCTTGCGGGCGCGGGCAGAGGGAGCCGGAAATGGGTGATCTCAGGATCGGCATCGGCTACGACGTGCACGCCTTCGCAGACGGCCGTCGACTCGTGCTCGGAGGGGTCGAGTTCCCGCATGCTCGCGGGCTGCTCGGCCACTCGGACGCGGACGTACTCGTCCACGCGCTGATGGATGCGATCCTCGGCGCCCTGCGGGAGGGCGACATCGGCAAGCTCTTCCCGGATACCGATCCGGCATACGCCGACATCTCGTCGATCGACCTGCTCGCCCGTGTCGCGGCGCTCCTCGGCGAACGTGGTTTTCGACTCGTCGACGCTGATACGGTGCTGGTGCTCGAGCAGCCGCGCGTCTCGCCGTATCGTGATGAGATGCGCCACCGCATGGCCGCATCGCTCGGCGTGGATGTGTCGTGCATCGGCGTGAAGGCGACCACCACCGAAGGCCTCGGTTTCGAGGGCAGGTCGGAGGGTGTCGGCGCGCAGGCGGTCGTACTGCTCGAGCGGGTGTAGCGCTTCGGTTGACACGTGTCCGAACGTGACGTGATAGTGATGCGACCTGTCGCCAGGAGAGTATGAGAGGAGCCAAGGGTACCTGTGATCGCACGAGTCAAGGCCGACATAGCGGCGGTCAAGGAACGCGACCCGGCATGCCTCTCCACGTGGTCCGCGCTCACCAACTACCCTGGCCTCTGGGCCGTGTGGTGGCATCGTGTCACCCATCGGTTGCACCGCTCGGGCCACACATGGCTCGCGCGCTACATCAGCCAGCGCGTACGCCGTCGGACCGGGATCGAGATCCATCCGGGCGCGGCGATCGGCCACCGCTTCTTCATCGATCACGGCATGGGCGTGGTCGTCGGGGAGACGACGGTGATAGGTGATGACGTGACGCTGTACCAGGGGGTCACCCTGGGCGGTACCGGCAAGGAGCATGGTAAGCGGCATCCGACCATCGAGGACTTCGTCGTGGTGGGTGTCGGCGCGACGGTCCTGGGCGATATCGTCATCGGCCGCGGTTCCCGCGTGGGTGCGGGCGCGGTCGTGATCGCCGATGTGCCGGCGAGTTGCACCGTGGTGGGCATACCTGGTCGCGTGGTCGTCAAGGAAGGGCAGCGGGTCGATGCGGTCGACCTGCATCATGAGGACCTTCCCGACCCTGTGGTCGAGATGTATCGCTCGATGGCGCGCCGCATCGATCGGCTTGAAGCACGCCTCGCCCGCGACGAGGATGTGAGCGCCGAGACCGGCACACCCGTCTTCGGCGAGGGTTCCGTGACACGAGAGGACGACGATGACGATCCGGGTCTATAACACGTTGAGCCGCAGCAAGGAGGAGTTCGTTCCCCGCGATCCCGGGGCGGTGGCCATGTACGTCTGCGGGCCGACCGTCTACAACCACATCCACATCGGCAATGCCCGCACGTTCCTGACCTTCGACGTCATACGCCGCTACCTCACCTTCGCGGGCTACGATGTGCGTTTCGTGCAGAACGTGACCGATGTGGACGACAAGATCATCGCGCGTGCTGCGGAGGAGGGACGTGAGCCCGCCGAGGTCGCTGCCGACTATACGCTGGCGTTCCGCCAGGCGATGCACGCGCTGAACGTCGAGCGTCCCACCGTCTCACCGAAGGCGACCGAGACCATCCCCGGCATGATCGCGATGACCGAGCGGCTGATCGAGCGCGGACACGCCTACGTTGTGGACGGCGACGTCTACTTTGCGGTCCGCAGCTTCCCCGAGTACGGTAAGCTCTCCGGCCGCAACATCGATGACCTCGAGTCGGGCGCGCGCGTGGACGTGGACGCGCGCAAGCAAGACCCGCTCGACTTCGCGCTCTGGAAAGCGGCCAAGCCCGGTGAGCCGCACTGGACGAGTCCATGGGGCGAGGGCAGGCCCGGGTGGCATCTCGAGTGCTCGGTCATGTCGGAGCAGGAACTCGGCCTTCCGTTCGACATCCATGGGGGTGGGAGTGACCTGGTCTTTCCGCACCACGAGAACGAGATCGCGCAGTCGGAGGCGGCTACCGGCACGCAGTTCGCACACTACTGGTTGCACGGTGGCATGCTCCAGATCAACTCGGAGAAGATGAGCAAGTCACTCGGCAACTTCACGTTGCTGAAGGATGTGCTCGCCGCATACCCCGCGCCCGTGTTGCGGCTTCTGATGCTTCAGACGCACTACCGCAGCCCACTCGACTTCTCGCCGGACCGCCTCGACGACGCCACTCGCTCCTACGAGCGGCTCGTCACGCCGCTCCGTAACCTCGAGTGGGCGAAACGTAACCGGGCGGCAGGCGCGCTCAGTGAGGCGACACAGTTGGCGATCGCGGCGTTGGAGGCGGCGCCGGGAACCGCACGTCAGGCGTTCACGGAGTCGATGGATGACGACTTCAACACGGCCGGCGCGCTTGCCGCGCTCTTCGACCTCGTCCGCGTGCTCAACACGTTCCTTGAGCAGCACGGCATCGGTGACAACGCACGGTACGCCTCTCGCCTGGACGAGGCGGCCGCGACTCTCACCGAATTGCTCGGCGTCCTGGGGGTCGGCGTTTCGTCCCCCGTCTCTGCTGCCGAGTACCCGGTGGACGTCCTGCCGATGGCTCGCGATCTTGCCGGCTACGAGGGCAGTGACGTCCGGGCGGCGGTGGACGCGCTTCTCGCAGCGCGTGTGGCCGCCCGCACCGAGCGCAACTGGGCCGCCGCGGATGCGGTCCGGGACGGGCTCGCCCGGCTCGGCTTCACCATCGAGGACACGGCCTCCGGCGCGCGTGTCGTCTTCCACGGCCGCGGGTAGTGCGGTCATGAGCGACGTCATCGAAGGTCGCAACGCCGTCCTCGAAGCGCTTCGGTCGGGAATGCGGCTCGAGGGCGTCATGATCGCCGAGGGCCTGCGGCATGACGAGGGTATCGATGAGATCCGGCGGCTCGCTGTCGAGGCGGGCGTTCCTGTGCGCTCGGCTCCGCGCGAGAAGCTGGACCGTCTGAGCGCCCGCGGCGCCCATCAGGGTGTGGTGGCGAGCGCCGCGCCGTTCGGTTACGCCGGGCTCGCCGAGGTGCTGAGATCCACGAGTGGGAGCCAGCGGTCGCTCGTGGTGGTGCTCGACCACGTGACGGATCCCGGCAATCTCGGCGCGGTGATCCGCTCGGTCGAGGTCGCCGGAGGCGATGCCGTCGTGATCCCGAAAGACCGTGCGGCGTCCATCGGTCCCGTCGCCCACAAGGCCTCCGCGGGCGCCACCGCGCATCTTCCCATCGTGCAGGTCGGCAACATCGCGCGGGCGCTCGCCGATCTCAAGGACGCGGGCTACTGGGTCGCGGGTGCGGATGAACGGGGGGACCAGGACCTGTGGCACGCGCCACTCAACGGTCGGCTCGTGCTCGTTCTCGGTGCCGAGGGGAGTGGTCTTGCGCGCCTTACGCGCGAGCGGTGCGACTTCCTGGTGTGCATCCCGGTGGCAGGCAGGGTCTCCTCGCTCAATGTGGCGCAGGCGACGAGCGTGCTCGCCTTCGAATGGGTTCGGCAGCAGGCGTGAGCCGCGAACACTACATCGTCGACGGCTACAACCTGCTCCATGCGCACCCGGTCCACGGACGAGACATCGAGCGGGACATCGATGTCGCGAGGGCGCATCTGGTCGCGGATCTCAGCGGGTTCGCCGAGGCCGGACCGCGCACCGTGGTGGTCTTCGACGGAGCGGGCAACCCCTTCTCGGACGGCTCGCCGCACCACCTCGGCGGGCTCACCATCATCTTCTCGGCGGCGGGCACGTCTGCGGACACGGTGATCGAAGCGCTGGCTCAGCGCTACCGCGAGCGGGAGGAGTCGGCAGTGGTGGTGACTTCTGATGCCGCGACGCGCGACACCGTTCGCGCGGGTTCCGTCTCGGTCCTGTCATCGGAGCGGTTCATCGAGGACCTGGCCGTCGCGTCGAACGACGGTGCGCGGTCCTCCGGCACAGGGCCCCGTCGCGTTCCACTCGCTCGCCGCATCGACGGGGACGTCGCTGCCGTTCTCGCCCGGTGGGCGCGAGGTGCAACCCCGCAGCAGCTTTAGAAGCCTTAACAGAAGGCATCACCGCAGGTCAGGCTTGTTCAGGCTTGCCGGAACGCGTTGACACCCGTCCTTCCGATGTTATCGTCGTTATTGCTTCACTAGTACGGCGATTCACAAGCGGCCCTTTCGGGCCAATCATTCCTCCCCCTCGAGACCGGGGGGCTTCGTGGGAGGGAACGGAGAATTGCAAAGGACACCTGGGGACTCACGACGTAGACTCGACCGCTGCGACGAACTAACGCTCATCGTCGCGGCCCAACGGGGGGACGAGGCTGCAAGCTCACAGCTCGTATCGCGGTACCGGGGATTCGTGCGCTGTAAGGCGCGCTCCTACTTCCTCGCAGGTGCCGACCGCGATGATGTCATCCAGGAAGGCATGATCGGCCTGTACAAGGCGATCCGCGACTACGATCCATCGCGCCAGGCCAGCTTCCGTTCCTTCGCCGAGCTGTGCATCACCCGTCAGCTCATCACCGCCATCAAGTCCGCTACACGGCAGAAGCATTCGCCGCTCAACAGCTACGTGTCCCTGAGCCGTTCTGCGACCGTCGAGGACGAAGGGGATCGCGTGTTGGCCGACATCCTCGCTGCGCGCGAGGTCTGTGACCCCGCCGAGATCGTCATCTCCGCATGGGAGACCGTCAGCATCCGCGAAGGGTTCCTGCAGGTCCTCTCGCCGTTCGAGACCGAAGTGCTGCGCCTGTATGTCGACGGGAAGTCGTATCAGGAGGTCGCTGAATCACTCGATCGAGGCGTGAAGTCGGTCGACAACGCGCTCCAGCGCATCAAGCGCAAGATCGAGTTCCAGATCGAGCTTGTCCACGCCTGTTAGGCGCTGGTATCGTCAGGGGCCATCCCGCTACAATGGTGCGCGCCGCCGGCGTAGCTCAAAGGCAGAGCAATCGCCTTGTAAGCGATAGGTTGCGGGTTCGATTCCCTCCGCCGGCTCCATACGAACACGATGGCCCGGGCAGACGCTCGGGCCATTCACGTTCGGATCGCTTCACCGTAGCTTACTGTTGGACTAGCATTGGGAAAGGCACCTGGCGCGGCCGGGTTCCGGTCGCGGAGGAAGGGGGAGAGGTGGCGCTATCGGGTTCGCCCCTCATGCACGAGGTGGGCAAGCGCATCCTCGGGCAGTATCTCGTGACCGCGGGGGCGCGCGACGTCGAACTCGCCCCGCCCATGCGCTCCGACGCGACGGGGATCGACATCCGCCGGCTGGAGGGCCCCGAGACCGTGTCGGCCAAGGTCAAGGTGGACTACTACTGTGGGACCGATCCCGCGAAGATCGGCGACCGTGATCTTGTGTTCTACCGTGCCGATACGTCGAGTTATGCTCTCGAGGCCATCGCAGACACGGCGACACGTGCAGCGGGCTGGGTCCAGACGTCGCTCGCCGACCAGCTGTTGTACTACCGGCTCGCGATCCCGCGGCCCGAGGCCGAGATCGCGGCACTGCTCGAGAGCCCGGACGGCGTCTTCTTCTCCGAGTTGGGAGTAGAGCGGGACGACCTTCGGATCGTGCCGATGACGCAACTCCGTGCCTGGTTCGAGCGTTCGAACGATCGTTACCCCCCGCGTCCGGTCGTCACGGCGGGCCGGTCGGCCTGGTATCGCATCGTTCCTATGGCCGAACTCGAAGCCGCCGTTCCCGGCGTTCGGGTCGTGGGCCCGGTCTACGGGTCGCTGAGGTCGCGATAGCCCGACCGCTGTTCGGTCGGTGGCCCGCAGGCCGCTGACCTCGCCGGCGCAGGGCTCCTTTGGATACGCCCGGCACCGTTGTAGTCGTTGACACTGCTTCTTGCGATGCAGTAGTATTCCTCTCGCCTGTCGCCAGGCAAGCAACTTGAAAACGTGATAGAGTGCGGCTTTTTTATTGTTGGGAGTGTGCCCGAGTGGCTAAAGGGGACGGGCTGTAAACCCGTTGGCTACGCCTACCTTGGTTCGAATCCAAGCGCTCCCACCATCAACGCTTCCACCCCGCGTCACAATGGGGTTCTCGCCCACATAGCTCAGTCGGTAGAGCACTTCCTTGGTAAGGAAGAGGTCACCGGTTCAAGTCCGGTTGTGGGCTCCAGGTTGTTACCGCGTCGGCCATCCGGCCGGCGTCACGGCGGCGTAGCTCAGTTGGTTAGAGCACACGGTTCATACCCGTGATGTCACTGGTTCGAGTCCAGTCGCCGCTACCAGGCATCATCACGGAGACGCGACCGACTCGTCCCGTGCCGCACATAGAGGATGCACTATGCTGCTCACGATCGCGCCGCGACCGCGAGCAGGCCGGAGACGGGACCTGTCACCCGCGACCGGCTGACGTCGCAAACAGGTCCTTTGAAGGAGGAGACTCATGGCCAAGAAGAAGTTCGAGCGCAACAAGCCGCACATGAACATCGGTACCATCGGGCACGTCGACCACGGCAAGACCACTCTCACCGCTGCGATCACCAAGACGCAGGCGGAGAAGGGCCTCGCCGACTTCACGCCGTTCGACCAGATCGACAAGGCCCCCGAAGAGCGCGAGCGCGGTATCACCATCGCCATCGCGCACGTGGAGTACGAGTCGGACAAGCGCCACTATGCGCACGTCGACTGCCCGGGCCACGCCGACTACGTCAAGAACATGATCACCGGTGCCGCGCAGATGGACGGCGCGATCCTGGTCATCGCCGCCACCGACGGCCCCATGGCCCAGACCCGCGAGCACATCCTGCTCGCCCGTCAGGTGGGTGTGCCGAACATCCTCGTCTACCTGAACAAGTGCGACATGGTCGACGATGAGGAACTGCTCGAGCTCGTCGAGCTCGAGGTCCGCGAGCTGCTCTCCGAGTACGAGTTCGACGGCGACAACATCCCCGTCATCCGCGGATCGGCCCTCAAGGCACTCGAGGGCGACGAGGCGTGGAAGGGCTCGATCCAGGAGCTCCTGGACGCTGTCGACAACTACTTCCCGGATCCCGTCCGTGAG
>DIWS01000010.1 GCA_002423585.1 Actinobacteria bacterium UBA6100 | reverse complement strand
GCTGCATGTTCGAGCCCATCAACGCGCGGTTCGCGTCGTCATGCTCGAGGAACGGGATGAGCGCCGTGGCGACCGACACGATCTGCCGGGCCGAAACGTCCATCAGATCGACGCGCTCGGGCTCCACGTCCTCCGGGTTACCGCCCTTCGTCAGGCAGAGGACTCGCTCGTTCAGAAACCGGCCGGTCTTGGGATCGATCGGCTCAGCCGCCTGCGCGATGATGTACGCCTCTTCGGCATCAGCAGTGAGATACACGATCTCCTCGGTGACTCGCCCGTTCACGACCGTGCGATACGGCGTCTCGATGAAACCGTAGTCATTGATACGGGCGAATGTCGCGAGCGAGCCGATAAGGCCGATGTTGGGGCCTTCAGGCGTCTCGATCGGACACATGCGGCCGTAGTGCGAAGGGTGTACGTCTCGGACCTCGAATCCGGCACGCTCACGCGACAGACCGCCCGGCCCGAGAGCCGACACGCGACGCTTGTGCGTGAGGCCGGAGAGCGGGTTGGTCTGGTCCATGAACTGTGACAGCTGGCTCGAGCCGAAGAACTCCTTGATGCTCGCCACGATCGGCCGGATGTTGATGAGCGACTGCGGCGTGATCTGCTCCACGTCCTGCGTGGTCATGCGCTCGCGGACGACACGCTCCATACGGGCGAGGCCGATGCGGAACTGGTTCTGGATGAGCTCGCCCACCGAGCGGACGCGGCGGTTGCCGAAGTGATCGATATCGTCCACTTCGAAGACGCGGTCTTCGGCGCTGAGTCTGATCGAATCGTACTTCGCCCGCAACTGGGACAGCACGTCTTCCGTAGCGTGCTCGCGGTAGTCCTGCTCCCAGAGGCCGAAGAGGAACTTCAACATGCCCACGACGTCTTCGTTCGTGAGTGTGTGGACCTCTTCAGGAATGGCCACATCGAGCTTGCGGTTGAGCATGAAGCGACCGACCTTGCCGAGGTCGTAGCGCTGCGGGTTGAAGAACAGCCCGTCGAGCAGCGAGCGCGCCGACTCAACGTTTGCAGGCTCACCCGGACGCAGGCGCTTGTAGAGCTCGATCAGCGCTTCTTCCCTGGTGGTGGTGTGGTCACGCTGCAGCGTCTGGCGCACCACGAAGGTGTCGCCGAGGACGTCGAGCATCTCTTCCTCGGTCTCTGCGATGCCGAGGGCGCGGATGAGAACGGTTGCGGGGACCTTACGCTTGCGGTCGACGCGGACGTACGCCTCACCGAACTGCTTGTCGGCCTCCATAGGACGGCCGGAAGCCACCCATGAGAACCACGGGCGGCCGATCTCGAACTCGAGCCAGGCGCCACGGCTCGGTATGACCGAGCCCACCGCATAACTCTTGTTGTTGCGGATGTCCCACTTGAAGTAGGCACCCGGGGAGCGCACGAGCTGCGAGACGACCACACGCTCGGTGCCGTTTATGACGAAGGTGCCGCGGTCGGTCATGAGCGGGAAGTCGCCCATGAAGACCTGCTGCTCCTTGATCTCTCCGGTCTCTTTGTTGATGAAGCGCACCTCGACGAACAGAGGCGCCTGATAGGACATGTCCTTCTCCTTGCACTCCTCTACGGAGTACTTGGCGTCACCGAACTCGTGACCGCCGAACTCGACGGCCAGCGTGTCGGTGAAGTCGGAGATGGGAGAGATGTCCTGGAAGGTGTCGTTCAGCCCCTCTTCGAGGAACCACTTGAAACTGTCCGTTTGAATCGCGATGAGATTCGGGACGTCCAGAATCTCGGGGATCTTGGCGAACGAACGGCGCTGGCGTGAGCCAGCGGGAGCGGGGGAACCTGCTTCGCGCGGCACCAGGTGATTCCTCCTTATAACCAGAGCGGCGTACTGAGAGTCGCAAACGTTCAGTTTACCGAAGGCATGTCTTTCGGTCAATTACTCCTTGACACTGTTCGTGCGTTGTGGCCGGTGGCGTGGAATACGCCACCGGCCACGAACGAAACGGGACTACATGGCCCCGCAACGAGCGATGTTACTTGACCTCTACAGTGGCACCGGCCTCTTCGAGCTTGGCCTTGGCCTCCTCGGCCTTCTCCTTGTTCACACCGGAGAGCACGGCCTTGGGGGCCGCGTCCACGAGGTCCTTGGCTTCCTTGAGGCCCAGGGCCGAGTCGAGCTCGCGCACGACCTTGATGACCTGGATCTTCTTCTCGCCGGCAGCGGCGATGACAACATCGAAGCTGTCCTTCTCCTCGGCAGCGGCAGCCTCGCCAGCCGGGGCGGCGGCAGCGGCGACCGGAGCGGCGGCCGAGACACCGAAGACCTCTTCCATCTCCTTCACGAGCTCAGCGAGCTCGAGGGCCGGAGCAGCCTTGACCCACTCGAGGATATCCTCACGCTTGAGATCAGCCATTTCTTAGTTCTCCTTCTGTTGTCCGGGACTGGGGCGAACTCTCGTCGCCCGTCCGCATATCTCATTCGTCCGGTACTTACGCGGCGGCCTTCTGGTCCGCCACGGCCTTGACGACACGCGCGAATGCGCCCGCCGGGGCGTTCGACATCGCCATGAAGCCTCTGATCGGGTTGAGCATCGTGCCCATGAGCTTCGCGATGAGTTCCTCTCGCGACGGCAAAGACGCGATCGTCTTCATGGACTCGGCCGAGACGACATTGCCCTCGATGAGTCCGCCCTTGAACGCGAAGACCTTGTTCATCTTGGAGAACGCGAGAAGCGCCTTGGCGGTCGCGACCGGATCCTCCGGGGTGAAGACGAAGACGGTCGGACCGGCCAGGAACTCGTCGATGTTCGGCAGTCCCAGCTCGCGGAAGGCGATCTGTGCGAGCGAGTTCTTGTACACCGTCGCCTCGCCACCGGTCTCACGGAGCGAGTTGCGCAGGGCACGCATGTCCTTCACGGACAGCCCACGGTAGTCGGCCAGGATGACACCGCCCGATGAGGACAGGCGCTCCTTGATCTCGACGACCAGCTCTTGCTTCTGAGTTGTTGGCATACACTTCCCTCCTTTCGCACACACGCGACACGCCGGACGAGGCCGTGTCGCACGGACGTGATGCCCGATGATGCGACGTGGCCCCCGCCTGAAACGGCGGAGGCCACGGACGTGAAGACGCTTGAAGCGTCGATCGTGTTCGCTTGCTCCACCTCGGCGGGCGGGACTGGGCTGCAGCCCCCTTAAGACCCGGACGCCTCCGGGCACCTGCTGTCTACGGCAGCGGTCGTGCGTGTGTTGTCAAGTACGAGCGCAGGTCATCATAGTCGCTGCCCTGCGTCGGTGCAAGCCCCGAGTGCGAGCCTAGGCCTCCTCGAGGAGGTTGCGCGTCTTCAGCGGATCGACCTTGATGCCCGGGCCCATCGTCGTGGAGATGGTGATCGACTTGATGTAGCGGCCCTTCGAGCTGGACGGCTTCGCCCGCAGGATCTCGTCAAGCAGCGCGCCGTAGTTGCGAACGAGCGCCTCGGCGTCGAAAGACTTCTTGCCGATGCCCACGTGCGCGATACCGAACTTGTCGGCACGATACTCGACGCGACCGGCCTTGAGCTCGCCCACGACCCGTGCGACGTCCATCGTCACCGTACCGAGCTTGGGGTTCGGCATGAGTCCACGGGTACCGAGGATCTTGCCCAGCCGGCCGACCTTGCTCATCATGTCCGGGGTTGCGACGGTGGCGTCGAAGTCCAGGAATCCGCCCGAGATCTTGTCGACCAGGTCGTCGGCGCCGACGATGTCCGCGCCGGCCTCCTCGGCTTCCTTGGCCTTCTCGCCCTGGGCGAAGACGGCCACGCGCACGACCTTGCCGGTACCGGCCGGGAGCGAAACGCTTCCGCGCACCTGCTGGTCGGCCTGGCGGGTGTCGATGCCGAGGCGGAAGTGCACCTCGACGGTCTCGTCGAACTTCGCCGCCGCGAGCTCCTTCGCGAGCGTCATCGCCTCGAGAGGCGTGTAGAGCCGCTCACGATCCACGGCGGCCACCGACGCGTCCATCCTCTTGCCTCGCTTCATGGTTCCTCCTCGTGGTCAACGGGCTGCGAGTGCCCTCCCACATCGACGCGCGCGACCGGAACGCCGCGCACGACTACTCCTCTATCGTGATACCCATCGACCGCGCCGTACCGGCGATGATCTTCATCGCGGACTCGACGTCGTTCGCATTCAGGTCGGGCATCTTCGTCTCGGCGATCTCACGAAGCTGCGCCGGGGTGACCGAAGCGACCTTGGTGCGATTGGGCGCACCCGAACCGCTCTCGATGCCGGCTGCCTGCTTCAGCAGGACCGCCGCCGGCGGGGTCTTGAGGATGAAGGTGAAACTCC
Source organism: Actinobacteria bacterium UBA6100 (assembly GCA_002423585.1). Classification (GTDB taxonomy): domain Bacteria; phylum Actinomycetota; class Coriobacteriia; order Anaerosomatales; family Anaerosomataceae; genus UBA6100. Next base: position 1,600 of record DIWS01000010.1, on the reverse strand, counting down.
GATCCTCGTAGACCGTGATCTCGACCGGAATGATCGTGCCGATCTTGTCCTGCGTCTCAGCGTTGTACGCCTGGCAGAACTGCATGATGTTGACCTGGTGCTGACCGAGGGCGGGGCCCACCGGGGGAGCCGGGTTTGCCTGGCCACCCGGGATCTGCAGCTTGATGAAACCGACGACCTTCTTAGCCATCTCGTCCGTCCTTACTCCTCGGCGCCCTGTGGGCGCCGCTTGTGCACTTCTATCGCATCGGCAGCATCTTCGCGAGAAGCCCGGACGCATCACTGCGCCGGCACGGATGCTGCCGGGTGCCTACAACTTGGCGACCTGGTCGAAGCTGAGCTCGACAGGCGTCTCGCGTCCGAAGATCGAGACCATCACCTTGATCTTGCCCTGATCCGCGTTGACCTCGGCGATGATTCCGTCGAAGTCGGCGAGCGGACCGGCAGTCACCTTGACCGGCATACCCTCGGCGAAGTCCGTGAGGGTCTTCGGCTTGGCCGATGATGTCACACGGCCCTGGATGCGCTTGACCTCGTCGCGTGAGAGCGCGACCGGCTTGGCCTGAGCACCCACGAATCCGGTGACGCCCGGCGTGTTCCGCACGACGTACCACGAATCGTCGTCGAGCTCCATCTGCACCAGGATGTAACCGGGGAAGACCTTCTTCTCACTGGTGACCTTGCGGCCACCCTGCTTGATGTCGGTGACCGTCTCCTTCGGAATGAAGACGTCGAAGATCCTCTCCTGCATGTTCATCGACTCGATGCGATGACGCAGGTTGGCGGCTACCTTGTTCTCGTAGCCCGAATACGTGTGGATGACGTACCACTTCTTGGCCATCTCGCCCCTACCTGCCGATTCCGGCGAGCAGATCAAGGAACAGGTATGAAGCCGCGTTGTCGATGATCAGCGTGAAGGCCATGAAGAAGAGCAGCGTCACGATCACGACGACGCTTCTGCTCAAAACGTCCTGACGCGACGGCCAGCTGACGCGACGGAGCTCGGTCCGCACGTCCTTGAGATACTTGCCGAAGCGCGCGAATACGCTCGGCTTCGCAACGCTCTTGTTCGACTGCGCCATCCTGTGTTCACACCTCTTCCGCCCCGATTCGGGGCCGGTATCTCTCTGCCGCGACACGTCGCGGCCGATCCGTTTCTGGCAGGGCAGGAGGGATTCGAACCCCCAACATCCGGTTTTGGAGACCGGCGCTCTACCGTTGGAGCTACTGCCCTGTGAAGCGCGAATGCCGTACGGAGGAGACTAGCGGGTCTCCTTGTGGAGCGTGTGCGTCTGGCACCACTTGCAGTACTTCTTGAACTCGATCCGCTCCGGGTTGCTCTGCTTGTTCTTGTTCGTCGTGTAGTTGCGTCGCTTGCACTCAGTGCAGGCCAGCGTCACGAGCGTCCTCATGGAAGTTCCTCCTCACGGCCGCACGTCTGAACCAGAGGTGGTCGGACGGGCGGTAGCGTAATCTAACACCCCGCTTTCGGCACTGTCAAAGGAGACGTGCATCCAAGCGGGCAAACGGGGCCTGACGGTGATGTCAGGCCCCGTTCAGTTCATGCGTTCCGGTGCTACTTGATGATCTTCGTGACACG
>DIWS01000016.1 GCA_002423585.1 Actinobacteria bacterium UBA6100 | reverse complement strand
TGCCGTCTGCGGTGGTGGTACGGCCACCCTGGTCATAGCCATCGACACCGTCTCTCAGCAACCGCACGCCGTTGACCTCGTCCCAGCAGAAGACCGCCGTGTAGCTACTCGACTCGGAGTCGCCGTGCCAGCTCACGATCCCGTCGTTGATGACGGGATGCTCTTGCCACGAGCCGTCACTTTCGGGGTCCGAGATCTGCTGCGCGGTGTGGGTCGACAGGTCGTAGAGCATGATGGCGTAACCATACTCGATGCCTTCCTCGCCGTCCCAGTCCCAGTAGCCGTACTGCTGGTAGACGACCTTGCCGTCGTCGGTCGAAGGGCCGTCGTAGGAGATGTAGTCCATGTACGAGTTGGATACAGGCATGATCGTGATCGGCGGGTCTTCCGGCGCCGCAAGGTCGTACGCCTCGATACTGTAGACGTAGTTGCCCTCGATCAGGACTTGGACCTTGCAGACCACCCAGCCGTCGCCGATCTCCGGGCCATAGCGATGATTCTCGTCGCCAAGGCTGACACGCCACATCCCGGCCTTGGGATCGGCATCAGTAAGGTCCACGGCGTAGATCTCGCCGTCACCCTCGTTGCGGAACACGGCGATGGTCCCGTCGATCGCGGGGTTGCCGTAGCAGTCCACGGTCTCGTTACCATCCGCGATCAGCAGCGGATCGGCGATGCTCGCAGGGTCGCTCAGGTCGGCTGCGTAGATGTCGCCACGTTCGTCGGCACCCTCGACGTGGAAGACGACCCAGTTGCCCGAGACACTCGGGTTGTTGTGGCCATCAAGCTCGGGAACCTGGATGCGCACCTTCTCGCCGGTGGCGAAGTTGTATGCGCCGATGAACGCCGGGCACGTACTACCATCGTGGTAGACGATCCACGGGTAGTCGATGTCCGGGAGCGTCTGCCCCTGGTAACCGCCAGAGACCATGAACGCCTCGCCGACGGTGTAGGTCGGCGCCGCCGCCGCGCTCAGAGGGATGACACCGACGATCAGAACCACGAGAACCGACAGAGCCAACATACGCTTGCGCATGTACCTCCCCCTCTCGGCACACCCCCTGCACGGCGCGCCACACTGTGGACGAACCTGACATCACTGTACTCAACAAGCACCCAGGTCAATACTGTCGGCGGCGAATCTCCGCCAAACGGCGTATGAATGCCGACGAACGCGCAGCAGAAGCCGGAGAAGTACCGTTCGTCGCCCCGGATCGTGCACCATGCACGGCGCATCCTCCGCCCCCGACGGGTGCGAACAGACGTGCATCACCGTCACAGGGATAACGAAGGGCGCCCATCGGGCGCCCTTCGTGGGATCACCATGCGCATCCGGCGATCACAGCTCGCCGCGCAGCACCTCGATCGCCTTCTGCAGCTGCGTGTCCGTGCTCTTCTCCAGTTGCAGTTCGGGCTCCATCTCGACCTTCATGTCCGGCGTAAGGCCGATCTTGTCGATCACCCGGCTCTTCGGCGTGACGTAGTGGGCGATGGTGAGCTTGACGGCCCCACCGAACGACAGCTCCTCGATGGTCTGCACGCTCCCCTTGCCGAAGCTCTGCTCGCCCACAAGGGTGGCGCGATCGTAATCCTGCAGCGCGCCTCCGACGATCTCGCTCGCTGACGCAGAGTTGCCGTTGATGAGCACAACCATCGGTGCGTCCGTGGCAGCGCCTCCGGCAGCGCGGTACTCCTCGACGGTGCCCTCGCGGTCCTCCACGCGCACGACCACGCCGTCCTCGATGAAGATCGATGCCACGTCGACAGAGGATGACAGCAGCCCGCCCGGGTTGTCGCGAAGATCGAAGACGAAACCTTTGGCGCCTTGTGCGGCAAGGGCGTCGATCGACTTGCGCACCTCGTCGTCGGCGTTCTCGTTGAAGCTGTACAACCGGATGTATCCGACGTCGCCCTCAAGCAGCTCACTTTCGATGTTCGGCACGTCGATCCGTGCTCGCACGATCGCGACGTCACGCAGCTCCTCGGCGCCGTCACGGCGGATGCCGAGCGTGACCTTGGTGCCCGCTTCACCGCGGATGCGCAGCACCGCCTCGTCGCTGTCCCACCGATCTCGTGCCTCGCCGTCGATCTCGACGATGACATCCTCGGCCTTCAGGCCGGCCGCTTCGGCGGGTGTACCCTTGATCACCGATTGGATCACGAGGTCGTCACCTTCGTTGGAGATGGTGACGCCGATGCCGAAGAAGCTGCCGTTACTCTGCTCGGTGAAGTACTCATAGTGTTTGGCATCGAAGTAGACAGCGTGGGAGTCCTCAAGCGACTCGAGCATGCCCGAGATGGCGCCGGCGGTCATCGATGCCTCGCTCGACGGTACGAGTGCCTGGCCGCCTATGATGCCCGCGACTTCGCTCACCGCGGCTTCGAGGTCGACGGTATCGACGCGTGCCCTGTCCTCATCGCGCACAGCGCGTTCGAACCACACGCCTCCGCCGAAGGAAGCGACGACCAGTACCAGCGCGGCCACCAGGGCGGCCACGAGTTTGAGCAGTGTCTTCACTGAGGATCAGACCTTAAGATAACGCCTCATGGCGAGGCCGGAGCCGATGAGACCGATCACGATGCCGGCTGCTACCAAGATGAACGACACCTGCGCAGCAGCGGCGCCGGTGAGCGTGAGCGGCAGGAACGGCAGCGACTCCTTGGCGGCAGGCAGCACGTAGAGCCACACCAGCGCCAGCGATCCGATGGCAAGCGCAGCACCGATGAGGCTCTGGATCACGCCCTCCATCAGAAACGGCGTGCGGATGAACCAGTTGGACGCACCAACGAGGCGCATGATGCCGATCTCCTTGCGTCGGGCGTAGATCGCGAGCCGGATCGCGTTGTTGATGAAGATCAGACTGATCACGCCGAGGAGCGCCACGAACACGAGACTCACGGTGCGCAGGATCGACGTGAAGGCGAAGAGCTGGTTGACGATCTGCTGGCCGTACTTGAGCGACTTCTCCGGATCGTCCGGACGGTCGGCGACGGCTGCGAACGACGGGCTCGCCTTGATGGCGTCGACCACGATCATGACGTTGCGCGGATCCTTCAGGTCGACGTCGAGCGATGCCGGGAGCGGGTTGCCCTCGAGCTGCTCCACGATCTCGGGGCTGTCCGCCACCATCGTGTTCTTGAAGTCCTCGAGCGCCTGTTCCTTCGAGGTGTAGGTGACGGTCGCCACCTCGGGGTTGGCGAGCAGTTGCTGCTGGAGAGCGTCCACATCTTCGGTGGCGGCGCCATCTTTCAGATACACACGGATGGAGACCTTCTCCTCCACCGACTGCACGACCTGTCCGAGCAGGAAGCCCGAGCCCACGGACACGCCGACCAGCAGCAGCGACAGGTAGATCGTGATGATGGCGCCGAGGCTCATCACCCAGTTTCGCTTGAAGCTGGTGACGGACTCTTTGGCAAAGTAGCCGAAGTTAATCGCCATAGCCGTAGACACCTCGGTCCTGGTCACGGACGACCTTGCCACCCTCAAGCGCGATGACGCGCTTGCGCATGGAGTCGACCATCTCTCGATCGTGCGTGGCCACCAGCACCGTGGTGCCGGTCTTGTTGATGCGGTTCAGCAGGCTCATGATGCCGAGCGATGTCGCCGGGTCGAGGTTACCGGTGGGCTCATCGGCCAGCAGGAGCGGCGGGCGGTTCACGAACGCACGCGCGATCGATACGCGCTGCTGCTCGCCGCCGGAGAGCTCGTCGGGATAGCTCTCCATCTTCTCCTCGAGACCCACCAGGCGCAGCACCTCGGGCACCTGCGTGCGCACGACGTGCTTGCTGCGGCCGATGACCTCGAGGGCGAATGCGATGTTCTCGTACGTGGTCTTGTTCGGCAGGAGCTTGAAGTCCTGGAAGACGCAGCCGATGTTGCGGCGCAGGTACGGCACCTTCCAGCTCTTCATCTTCGTGAGGTCCTGGCCCGCCACGACGACCTGCCCCCTGGAGGGCAGGAGCTCACGCAGCAGCAGCCTGATGAAGGTGGACTTGCCGGAGCCCGAGGGGCCCACGAGGAAGACGAACTCACCCTGTTCTATCTCGACGTTGCAGTCGTCGAGTGCCGGGGGTTTGTTCGGAACGTAGATCTTGCTGACGTTCCGCATTGAGATCATGGGGTGCTCCATATCTGTGCGACGATTCCCGCGATAGTCTAGCAGAATGCACCCGCTCAGACGCTCCCGGACACCGTCCGTCACCGAATCTCCACGCATGGCCGATGACTGGCGCCGGCGCGCCGTAGCGTCTCCGGGATCCGGTCAGCACGTCTTGTGCCGAATCGGGGCGGTCAGCGGCGCTGCTCCAGCAGCTTCCGGGCGGCCCCGGCGATGTGCGGGGCGCTCAGGCCGAAGTGCTCCATGAGTTCGGCCGGTTCACCCGACGTGCCGAAGACGTCGCGCACGCCCACTCGCGCGAGCGGTGTTGGTGACATCTCGCCAAGCGCCTCGGCCACTGCCGAGCCCAGCCCGCCTATGATCGAATGCTCCTCGCACGTCACCACCGCGCCGGTCTTGCGGGCCGAAGCGATGATCGCCTCGGTGGGAAGCGGCTTGATGGTGGAGATGTCGAGCACCTCGGCGTGGATACCGTCGAGTTCAAGCGCATCGGCGGCGGCGAGCGCCTGCTCGACCATCACGCCGCACGCAGCGAGCGTCACGTGCACGCCCTCGCGGAGCACGCGCGCTTGGCCGAGCTCGAAGGTGTAGTCATCGTCGTAGATGACCGGCACGGCCGCGCGGCCGAGCCTGATGTAGAACGGCCCCGGCGTGGCGGCGGCCAGGCGGATGGCGGCTTTGGCGGCGATGTAGTCTGCGGGCACGAGCACGCGCATGCCGGGCAGCACACGCATGAGCGCGATGTCCTCGAGCATCTGATGGCTGCCGCCGTCGGGTCCCACCGTGATGCCCGCATGCGTGGGTGTGAGCTTCACATCAAGGCCCGAGTAGCAGACGGTGTTGCGCACCTGGTCGTAGGCGCGCCCGGTGGCGAACACGGCGAAGCTGCCGGTGAACGCGATCTTGCCGCCCACCGCGAGGCCCGCCGCCGTGCCGATCATGTTCTGCTCGGCGATACCCACGTTGAACAACCGCTCGGGGTGCGCCTTGCCGAGCTTGGCGGTGGTGGTGGAGCCGGAAAGGTCCGCGTCGACCGCCACCACGTCGACGCCTTCGTTCACGAGCTCGACGAGGGTCTCGCCGAGCGCTTCGCGCGTCGCGCGCTTCTCGCTCATCGGGAGCCCCCTTCGGACGACGGGTCTTCGGTGAGGAGCGAGCCGACTGCAGTCTCCATCTCGCCCCCGGCGGATGCGAGCGCAGCGCCGAGTTCCGCAAGCGCCGCGGCCGTCTGCTCGGCGTTGGGCGCCTTGCCGTGCCAGCCTGCGTCGCCCTCCATGAACGAGACGCCCTTGCCTTTGATGGTGTAGGCGACAACAGCCACGGGCACGCCCTCGATCAGCGGCGGGTCGGTGAGTGCCTTCAGCAGGTCCTCTACCTCGTGTCCGCCCACCTCGCGCACCTCGAAGCCGAACGCGTCGAGCTTCTCGGCCACGCCCCCCAGGCACAGCACGCTATCGCACGCGCCGTCGATCTGGAGCCCGTTGTGGTCGATGATGACCGTGACGTTGTCGAGCCGGTGATGGGCGGCGAACATCGCGGCCTCCCACACCGAACCTTCCTGAAGCTCGCCATCGCCCATCAGGCAGAACACGCGCGCCGGGTCGGCATCCATCCTGAGCGCCAGCGCCAGACCGTTGGCTATGGCGAGCCCCTGGCCGAGCGAACCGGTGGAGACCTCGACGCCCGCGCACTTCATGCAGTCGGGATGCCCCTGCAGGATGCTGCCGAGTTTGCGCAGCGTCTTCAGATGGTCGCGGCCGAAGTAGCCGGCGCTTGCGAGCGCCGCGTAGAGCACGGGGGCCGCATGACCCTTGGAGAGCACGAAACGGTCGCGGCCGGACCACGTCGGGTCAGCCGGATCATGCCGCATGACGCCCCAGTACAGAGTGGCGACGATATCGGTCGCCGAGAGCGACCCGCCGGGGTGACCGCTTCCGGCCTCGGCGATCATCTCGATGATGTCGTACCGCATCCGGGCGGCGTGCGCCTCGATGGACGCCAACCGGGCAGCGTGCGTCATAGATCCGCTCCGATCTCTTTGAAACCCTCGCCGAGTGCCTCATGCACGTCGGCGATAACGACGAACGCCTTCGGATCCACGGCATGCACGAGTGCCTTGAGCGCGTCGATCTCGCGCCGTGAGACCACGGTGAACACCATCTCGCGAGGCTCGGCTGAGTACAGGCCCCGTGCCATGATACCTGTGGCGCCGCGACCCAACTGATGGAGCACGGCATCGGCCACCCTGCCCGGCTCGTCGCAGATGATGAAGGCGGCCTTCTCCACCGAGAGGCCCTCCTGCACCACATCGATGACCGCGCCCATGACGAACACCGCAACCGCGCCGTACAGCGCCAGGTCCGGGCCGAGTACGATCGCGGCCACGAGCGTCACCACCGCATCGGCGAGAAGCATCAACTGTCCGATGCCGAGATTGACCCTCTCCACCAGGAGCTGCGCCACGACATCGGTACCGCCCGTGTTGCCGCGTGCCTTGAACACGAGCCCCATACCGATGCCGGTGACCACACCGCCGTAAAGCACGGCGAGCAGCCGGTCATCGGCGGCAAGGTGCGGCGTGAACGGCGCAAGCACGTCGACGGCCACCGACAGCGCCACCATGCCGTACACGGTCCTGGCACCGTAGCGCCACCCTCTGAGCGACACGCCGATCACCAGCAGGATGCCGTTCATCACGAGCATCTGCATACCGATGGGCACGCTGATGCCGAACTTGTCCTGGAAGAGGTAGTAGAAGACGGTGGCCAGACCCGAGACACCACCGGCGGCAAGCTTGTTGGGGATGAGGAACGCGTCGAGCCCCCATGCGGTGACGAGGATGCCGACGGTCATGAGCGCGTAGTCGCGCACACGTCTGCTCTGGAGTACCGCCGAAGGCGTGGCCCTGGACAGCGCTCGTCTCACCTCTGCCGCCACTCCCAGCCTCCTTGGGTACTACGCGCCCTGCTCCTCGGACACACGCCAGCGATGATAGCCGATGACGAACTCGTCCAGATCGCCGTCGAGCACGCCGTTCACGTCGCCCGTCTCGATGCCCGTGCGCACGTCCTTCACCATCTGGTACGGGTACAGCACGTAGTTACGGATCTGGCTGCCGAACGAGATCTCCTGCCGCTCGCCCTTGAGCACGTCGAGCTCGGCCAGGCGCTTGGCCTCTTCGAGTTCATACAGGCGCGAGCGGAGGATCTTCATCGCGGTCTCTTTGTTCTTGAGCTGGCTCTTCTCGTTCTGGCAGGTGACGACGAGGCCGCTCGGCATGTGGGTTATGCGTACTGCCGAGTCGGTGGTGTTCACGCTCTGGCCGCCGGGGCCGCTTGAGCGGTACACGTCGACGCGGATGTCCTCGTCGCGGATCTCCACGACCACGTTATCGGGAAGAACCGGGAGCACTTCCACGCGCGCGAAGGTGGTCTGGCGGCGCTTCTTCTCGTCAGTGGGGCTGATGCGCACGAGCCGGTGCACGCCGTTCTCCGAGGCGAGCATGCCGTACGCATTGCGACCGTGGACGGTGAAGACAGCGCGGTCGATGCCGAGTTCCACACCCGCGGGTGAGTCGTGAACGTCGACCTTCCACTTCCGTATGACTGCGTACTTGATGAGCATCTTCATGAGCATCTCGGCCCAGTCCTGGGCCTCGAGCCCCCCCTGACCCGGCAGGATGGTGACGAGCGCGTCGCCGTGATCGAACTCGCCGGTGAACCACGTGGCGAGCTCGAGATCGTTCGTGGCGCGTGTAAGATCCTTGAGGCCTGCGGCCGTTTCAGCGCCGAGCTCCTCATCGCCCTCCGCGACCGCAAGCTCGTTGGCTACCTCGATCTCGTCGAGCGCGCTTACGAGCGATTCATACCCCTCGATCTCGTCACGCAGGCCTGACGCCTGCGCCATCACCTGCTGTGCCTGCGACTGATCGTCCCAGAAGTCAGGTGCAGTCGTACGTGCCTCGAGTTCGGCGAGCTCGGCACGCTTGCCATCGAGATGCAGGTACTCGGCTATATGAGCCACGCGCTCGCGGAGCGCCTGGACATCGGTGTTACGGTCTTCGATCATGCTCATCCGTCCGTGGGAAGGGCCGCCCGAAAGCCGCCCCGGGCAGACGGATTGTAGCACGCAGGCATGTGCCCGCCGCGCTCTACTGCCCCACCCAGAACGCCGGTCCCTCGAACTGATAGATGGTGGGCCAGGTGGCGATCACATAGTCCTNNCCTCGCTCGCCGTGTAGAAGTGGCTACCGTTCCTCAAGTTGTAGAAGCGATAGACCAACAGGCTGTTCGGCACGGGGGCGAGACTCACCTTGTAGGTGAGTCCGTCGAGATCGAACACGGTCGGCCAGGTGGCGATCACATAGTCCTNNCCTCGCTCGCCGTGTAGAAGTGGCTCCTGCTGACCTTGTTGTAGAAGCGGTAGAGCGACTGCGTGTTGTTCGCCGGGTTGGTGTTGTAGGCGACACCCTCGTAGCGGTAGATGGTGGGCCAGTTGGCGATCACGTAGTACATCTCTTCGGCCGAGTCGGTGAAGAAGTGCGTATTGTTGATGACGTTGTAGAAGCGGTGGACCGGCACGAGTGGCACCGGAGGCGTGTTGGGCGTCACCGTGATCGTGAACGCTTCAGTACCGCTCGAAAGCCCGTACGCATCGCGGAGGGTGACGGAGACGACCGCCGAACCGTGGACAGCAGCAGCAGGTGTGAAGGTCAGTGTTCCCGCCGAACCGATCGCCGGCTGCACGGCGAAGAGTGCCGTGTTGTCGTTGACGACTTTGAAGGTGACCGACTCGGTCTCGAGCGGACCGGGCGATATGGCGGTCGCCCATGCAGCCGAGTAGCCGCCGGAGCTTTCAGCGACGCTGACATCGGATCCGCCGGTGAAACTCGGCGGGTCGTTCACCGGCGTGACCGTGATCCAGACGGTCGCAAAGTTCGAGTAGAGCGCGCCGTCAGACGCACGGTACGTGAACCGGTCGGAACCGTGATAGTCGGCATCGGGTGTGTACGTGAACGAGCCGTCGGATTCCAGCGAAAGCTCGCCATGCGAGGGGCCGGACGCACCGTCACGCGAGGTGGTCAGCGTGTCTCCGTCCAGGTCGAAGTCGCCCACGAGCACGCCACTCGCGGCAGGAACACTCAACATCGCGTCCTCAGCCGCAGTGTACGAGTCGTCGTCCGCCTCGAGCCGCGGCGCAGTGACCCCCCTGGCATTGAGCCTGCCGCCCGTTACGCAGTACGCGGACAGTGCCGCCTTCGGGTCGACCGTCCTTGTGATCGTCGCCTTGAGCTCGGCCCAATCGAGTGTCGGCCGCGCCGAGAGGATCAACGCCGCAACACCCGCGACGTGGGGCGTGGCCATCGACGTGCCACTCATGTACATGTACTGGCCGCCCGGATACGTGCTGCCGATCGTCATCCCCGGTGCGAACAGATCGACCTTGGTCGAGGAGTAGTTCGAGAGGCTCGCCTTCAGATCGTCGGCATCCGACGCACCGACCGCGATGATGTTATCCAGGTCGTACGATGCCGGCATGAGGGACCAACTGCTGTTGGGCGGGTAGTACTTGCCCTCGAGCACGCCGCCGGGGAACGAGCCCGAGATGTCCATTCCATCATTGCCTGCGGCAGCCACGAACAGGCTGTCGGTGGCCTCGATCGCATCGTAAAGGGACTGGCTGAACGTCCCCCAGCCGCCGTACGAGTTGCTCGTAAGATCCGCACCTATCGCATGTGCGTACTGCATCGCCTCGATCATGTCCGACAGGGAGAAGCTGCCACTGGCGTTTCCCGCCTTGATCGCCACGATCGAAACGTCCCAGTTGACGCCCGTGACGCCGAGGTCGTTGTTCCCCGATGCACCGATCGTGCCGGCGCAGTGTGTCCCATGGCCGTTGTCGTCCATCGGGTCGCCGTTGTTGGCCACAGCATTCCAGCCATGCACGTCATCGATATAGCCGTTGTCGTCGTCATCGATCCCGTTTCCCGCGATCTCTCCCGGGTTGATCCAAATGTTGTCCACCAGATCGGGATGCGTGTAGTCCACGCCGGTATCGATCAATGCAACGAGAACGTCTGCCGAGCCGGTTGTGACCTCCCATGCCTCCGGGGCGTCGATGTCTGCGTCTGCGGTGCCGGAGAGCGTGGTCGGGGGGTTCGAGGAGTAGGTCTGACCCGTGTTGTCGAGGCCCCACAGCAGGCTGAAGAACTCGTCATTCGGCGTCGCGGCAAGGTGATACGTCTGGTTGGGCTCCGCATAGCGGACCCCGGACATCCCGGAGTAGGCACGGACCGCCTCGGACACGACAGCACCCGGAGCGAGCTTCACGAGTTCGAGTCCGGGGACCAGGCTGAAAGAGCGCACGGCACTGTTGCCGCGCATCGCGTGCACCGTCTGGCGCACGGCCCTCGGCACGGCGGGGTCGAAGCGGACGAGTATCTCATCGGCTGCGTGGTCGTTCGGGCTTCCGCCGGGAGAGGCGCCCGCGAAACCGGCGGCCACCGCTATGTCTGCCGCTGCTGCGGGCTGCTGGTCGACCGGAAGCGCGGGCGCCATCGGCGCCCCGAGAACAACGGCGCCCGCCACGAGACATGCCACCGCTGCACGCAGTGCGATTATCGGCTTGCGCGTGGCAGCCACGCCGGACCTCCCAGTGTCGTCGCGCTCCAAAGCGGACATACCCACTCTAGCGAAAACCACGCCCCTACGCGCTCGACCGTGGCAGAAACCGTACTTCTTGCCACTGCCGTCGGGCAGGTGGCTCATCTGGCGCGCATCGATCAGGCACACCGTCACGCGGTGCTCAAGGACGGACGAGGCCCCGGTCACTCGCCGAAGCGACGTGGCCGGGGCCGGCAAGGCTCAGGGCGACCCGTGGCTATTGACCCGCGTAGAACCCCACGTTCTCGTCCCGGTAGATGTGCGGCCAGGTGGCGTTCACGATGTCCCGCTCTGCGGCGGAGGCGGTGTAGAAGTGACTCCCGTTGA
>DIWS01000002.1:216708-324547 GCA_002423585.1 Actinobacteria bacterium UBA6100 | reverse complement strand
TCGGCCTGGGAGGTCTGGGAGAAGATGGTGCCGCTCTTCTCGACCCAGCGGCCGCTTCCGGCTGTCGTCGGATGATGCGACGCCTTCCCGAACTGCGCCTTCACGTCGCGCCCGTTCCACGCGTATGGCGCCGCATAGCCCGCAGCCATGCGCGTGTCGGTCGATGCGGCGCTGTGGCAGGCGTAGCACAGCTCGGCCTGTGCGTAGGTGCCGTCCGCCGAGGTGGTGCTCGAGTCATCACCGCGATACGCGATCAGTTTGTCGGCCGCCGATGCGTGCTTGTTGTGGCACGCCTCGCACTGGATGCCGGGGTTCGTGGCGTGCGAGTCGTTGTTGGTGAGCACCACGGCCTCGTTGTGGACCGCGCCAGCGACATACGTGTGATCGCCGGATGATGCCGCGTACGCGCCCGTGCCACCGTTGAACTCGATCGCGCCCGATGTCGCGCCGTGGCACTGCAGGCAGAACGTGTTGCCGGAGGGCGCGGCATCGGTGCTGTAGGAGTAGCTGCCCGAGCTGATCTCGGCACGCAGCAGCTGCGTGTAGGACTTCTCGTCCTCCTTGAGCGCGGTCACTGGGTTCACGTAGTACGGGCTCTTGTGTGGTGAGTGACACATCGTGCACTGGGTCTCGTTCGCCACATTCACGGCGTTGTAGTGCCGCGAGACCGTGGGCGGGATGGTCTGACCCTCCGTGTAGTCGTAGAAGTCCTTCTGCACGTTGCGCACGGCTTTGTCGCCGAAACTCTTGGCGGCATCGGTGTTCCCGTGGCAGCGGTAGCAGCCCCAGGTGGAAGATGCGCCCAGGTAGCCTTCCGGGGGGGCGCCGTGGACGTTGTGACAGAGTTGGCAGTTGTACGTCGGATAGCCTGAGCGCAGGCCGCCGTGGACGTTGGGCGCGATATTGACCGAAACGGCTTTGAGTCCCGTGGTCGTGTTGGTTGCCAGCACCATGTAGTAGTAGGTGAACTTCTTTGCGACCTCATCCGCCTTCGGGGACACGGTGACCGTCGTATCGGTGGTGGTGAGCACCTCCTCGCCGTTGGCGAGATAGGTCGCGAGCGTCATCGGCACGTCATCGCGGTAGACCGTGTACTGGATGGTGCCGGCATCCACGTCGGTTGAAGCAGCCCACCACAACGTCACGCGTGCGCCACCCTGGTTGACGGTGGCGTCCCTCACTCCGGGAGCCGTGGGAACGGCCAGAGCGACCGACGGTGCGGCCAGCGCAGCCAGGAGCACCCCGGCGAGCCAGGCGGCCCGCACCCATCGTCCCATCGCGCGTGTCATCTCACGTGCCTTTCTCATGCCGGTCATCACAGGCTCACCGACTGAACGAATCGGAGGTCCTCGAACGTGTCGCCGAGGGAGGTGAGTCGCCACTCGCCATCGATGAATCGCAGCGGCACCGGGATGGTGTGCTGCGAGACGATGCCGCCGTCCTTCCAGGTCACGAGCACATATGCGATGTACACGGTGGTGTCCGTCGTTGCGAAGATGTTCACATTCTCGCCCGGCGCTGACTCGAGGAAGCGCGGGTACTGCTCGGCCAGACTCGCCGCGAAGCCGATTGAAGCGGCCTCGTCGCCGGCCAGCATCGAGCCGAGCGTAGCCTCGTCGCCGCCGGACATCGCATCGGCGATGGCCGTGACCGCCCGTGTGAGATCCCCGGTGTTGCCATCGACCGTCTTCTTCGTCTCATCCAGGTACGCCCGCTCCTCGGGGGTGAGGTCGTCGGGTGGCGTTGCGGGAGCCGCGGGGGTCGTCGGGTCAGTGGGGCTCGCAGGGCTTGCGGGAGTCGCCGGGGAGGCGGGCTTGGTCGTGGTGGACTTCGGCGGGATGATCTCGCCGGCATCGTTGGTGGCGACGAGAGGAGACGTCGCGCCGCCCGGGGCATCCACGACGTTTTCGGAGGTCTCCGCCGATGCGCGTCCGGGGTCGTCGGCCGTGAGCTGGGAGTCATCGCCCACGTCCGCGGCGGGCTCCTGGCTGAGCACCACAGCGCCGATACCCAGCGCGAGTACCACCGCTCCGACCGCTATTCTGCTCCACATGACCCGTCCAGACACCCGTTCACCCCCGCAGATGAGAGCCGTCCGTATGCGTTTATCGGTACGCGCGCGTAGTAACAATAGCGGCTCGATGGGCTTTGTTGCTGGCAATCGTAACGGATGTACGCCTGTCTGCCGAATCTCGCCGTCCATCACACAGGTTTCCGACGAGCGGACCGTGCCTCAGGCGGCCCGCGTCCGGCCCGCGGCAGGCGTGAGCAGCCGGTCGATGAGCAGCGCCAGCGCGATCGCGGGCAGCGCGCCTTCGAGGATGAAGGCGTTGTTGTAGCGGTGGAACCCCGCAAGGATCGGCATGCCGAGGCCGCCGGCCGCCACCACGGCGCCCAGCGTCGCGGCGCTCACGTTGATCACGAGCATGTTCTTGATGCCACCGAGGATCACGGGCCATGCGAGCGGCAGTTCCACCGAGATCAGCCGCTGAAGCGGCGACATCCCCACGCCGGTCGCGGCGTCGAACGCCGAGGCCGGCACGCCCTCGATCCCGGCGATCACGTTGAGGATGATGGGGAGCACGCCGTACAGCACCAGCGCGACGATCACCGGCTCGGCGCCGTAGCCCGTGAGCGGGATGGCGAGTGCCATCACTGCCACCGACGGCACCGTCTGGGCGAGATTGCCGACGTTGACGATGATGTCCCGGAACGGCCGTCCCGTCCGCGTGAGCGCGAAGCCACCGAGCGCTCCGCCTATCACGAGCGCGAGCGCACTCGCCGTGGCGACGAGCAGCAGCTGGTCTCCCATCAGGCGCGGCAGCGAGCGGGTCTCGTACAGAACGGTCGGCGTATCGGGCACGAGCGTGCGGAGCAGCGCCGAGAACCCGGTCACGTCGAACGTCATCCATAGCGTGGCCGCGAGCAGCGGGGCGACCGTCACCCAGTGCCGGACCGTGCGGCGGGAGGCGCTAGGCATCGCGCCCACGCCCCGTGCGGACTCCGTCGGCACACTGCACTCCCGCACTCAGCGCACGCATGAGTGAGGCGAAGTCGGCCGTTCCCTTCGGGGTGCCATCCACAGTGACCACCAGGCGCTCTGCCCCGGTACCCACCAGCTCGGCGAGCGCCTCCTTGAGCGTCGCGCCGTGGACGATCGCGGGGAGCGTGTGCCAGGAGTCGTCGGGCGGCAGCGCATCGAGCTCGACATCTGACAGGCAGTGGCGTGCCATGATGCGCAGGCCCAGGTTCTCGCCGAAGAAGTCACGGACGAAGTCGTTCGCGGGACGCCGCCAGAGGTCTTCAGGGGTGCCCGACTGCTGGACTTGTCCGTTGCGCAGGAGCGCGATGCTGTCCGCGAGCAGGACGGCCTCGTCGATGTCGTGCGTCACGAACACGACGGTCTTCCGGAGGTCGCGCTGGATGCGCTTCATCTCGATCTGGAGGTGCTCGCGCGTGATCGGATCGACCGCGCCGAAGGGTTCGTCCATCAGGAGCACGGGCGGGTCGGCCGCGAGCGCCCGCGCCACCCCCACACGCTGCGCCTCGCCCCCCGAGAGCTCGTCGGGCCGCTTGGGACCGTAGGTCTTCGCGTCCAGGCCCACCAGCTCGAGCATCTCGTCCACCCGCTTGTCGGTCCGCCGGCGGTCCCAACCGAGCAGGCGGGGTACCGTGGCGACGTTTCTGCGGATGGTCATGTTCGGGAACAGGCCCGTGCTCTGGATCACGTAGCCCATCGAGCGCCGCAGCGCCTCGGCCTGCATACCGGCAGTGTCCTGTCCGTTGACGAGCACCGTGCCGCTCGTGGGCTCCACCATCCGGTTGAGCATGCGCAAGAGTGTCGTCTTGCCCGAGCCTGACGGCCCCAACAGCACGGCGAACTGCCCCTCGGCCACCGAGAGGCTCACCCGGTCCACCGCGGTGAACCCGTCGTAGCGCTTGGTCAGCTCCCGGGTCTCGATCATGCATGGGCCTTTCGGTCTCCGAGTGCACGCTGAAGGGCGAGCACCCCGCGGTCGAACATGAGCGCGAGCGCCACGATGGGGAGCACGCCCAGCAGGATGAGGTCGGTCGCGGTCTCACCGGCGCCGAGGAACACGAACGTGCCGAGCCCGCCGCCGCCCACCAGGCCGGCGACGATGGCACCGGCGGTGGTCTGGACCAGCGCGATGCGCAGCCCCGCGATGATGACCGGCATCGCGAGGGGCAGCTCGATCTCGGCAAGGCGCCGGAGCTTCCCCATGCCGATGCCTTGCGCGGCGTCGAGCACGCCGGGGTCGAGGCTCACGATCGCGGCGTGGGTGTTGCGGGCGATCGGGTAGACGGCGTACGCGGAGAGCACGATGATCACCGGCGCCCAGCCCACGCCCCGCACGCCCCAGCGCGCGAACAGAGCGATGTGGTCCGACAGGCTTGCGAGCACGGGGCTCATCAGGCCGATGAACGCCAGTGTGGGCAGCACCTGCAGCACGTTCAGCACGCCGAAGACGCCCGCTTCCAGCGAGCGCCCGCGTGCCGCGAGCAGTCCGAGGAGCAGGCCCGCTACAAGGCCGATCCCGACGGATGCGGCAACGTAGGTGAGATGGAGCCGGAACTCCCGCGCGAACGAGTCGGCGTTGTTGGCGTACTCACGCGCGATGGCGAGCTCGCCGAGCGACCCGCTCGCGATGAGCGCGGCGATGGCGAGCACGGGCGCGTAGGTGAGACCGGCGCGCAGGGGCCCCGGGGACAGCCACGCCGTGGCCGCGAAGATGACCATGTAGCCCGCGAAGAGCGACACCCAGACCGTCGCGCCGAGTGATGTTCGCGCGACGTCTCCGGCCCGGGCAGCGTACGCGGCGGCTTCTGCGCCGCAGCGCCAGATGATGAGCGCGGGTGCGGCGCCGCCGAGGATGGTGACGAGAACGCCGCGCGTGCGCTCGGAAAGCGGAGAGAGCGCGAGCATACCCGCCGCCACCCACAGCGCCACCAGCACCCAGCCCCACGTGCCGAGGGCGCTCCACAACGACACGGGGTCGGCGTTCACGATGCGATTGGGACGGAAGATCAGACCGTGGGCGACAAAGGCGCCCGTGATCCCGAGCACGGACCCCGAGGCCGCGACGACCTTTGCATGCGTGCGTACCGCGTCAGTCATGTCCTCTGCGCCCGGCTCGCTAATCGAGGAAGCCGTTCTCGGTCAGGTACTCCCGTGCTACGTCCGAGCCGTTTCTTCCGCCGAAGGCGACCTGGCGATTGAGTTCCTGCAGTACCTCGACGGTGAGCGACTCGAACACGGGGGCGAGGACCTCCTCGATCTCCGGATACGCTGCGAGGATCACCTCGCGGAAGACGGGCGTGGGCGCGTAGACGGGCGGCACACCCTTCGAGTCGGTGAGAACGACGAGTCCCTGGTCGGCAAGCCCGCCGTCAGTGGCGTACACCTCGGCGACGTTGGCGCCGTCGGTGCCGTTGACGACCGCCTGGATGAACTGCGCGGTCACGCCGTTGGAGAGGCCGATCTTCTGCTCCCCG
This sequence comes from Actinobacteria bacterium UBA6100, assembly GCA_002423585.1. Taxonomy (GTDB): domain Bacteria; phylum Actinomycetota; class Coriobacteriia; order Anaerosomatales; family Anaerosomataceae; genus UBA6100. The sequence goes on along the minus strand of DIWS01000002.1, from coordinate 319,033 downwards.
GCGAGTGTGAAGCCGTAGGCATCCTCGAACGCCTTCATGCCCGTCGGACTGTCCATCCACGCTTGATCGCCGATGAGCACGACCTCGCCGCCGCCGTTCACATACGCCGCGAGGTCCTCCATCGTCTCAAGCGAGTTCTCCTCGGCGAACTCAGCGGTGACCGCGAGCGCCTCGCCGTTGTTGGCGGGAGAGGGCGTGAGCCAGATGAGGCCGTTCTTCTCATCCTCCGCCCTGATTCGCTCGTAGCCTCGCTCGGCGTCCCTCCACACATCTATGTCATCCGGCCCGACGTAGAATTGACCGCTGCCGGTGTAGTCGATGCTGGCATCGAGGTCGCCGGCGAGCAGCGCCTTGCGCACCACGTCCGGCGTGCCGAATTTCGTCCGGTCCACGGTCTTGATGCCGTTCGCCTCGAGCATCTGGATGATCATCGAGCCGAGCACCACGCCCTCCGAGTCGAGGAGCGAGGCGACCCGCACCTCGGGACCATCCTTCACCTCGACGACGGTCTCGGGTATCTCGGCGGTCGTCGTGCAGCCGGCTGCGGACAGCGCGGCGGCGAGCAGTAGTGCCGCCGCCGCGCGGAAGTGCGTTCCTGTCATCGAAGGCCCCTTTCACTAGAGCGCGGGCGGACTGCTCGGAGCGCACCCGACAGAAGGACTGTACCCGACATGGCGTTTCCGCTGGCCGGTCGCTCAACTATATACAATCGTGATAGATTGCATCAGGAATACTACTACATTGGGAGTGCGCATGGCAGGTGATGGAACGCGTGCGGTTCGGCTGATCTCGGCCATGCCGTCGCTACCCCTTGCTGAAGAGGTGGAGCTCGCGGCGGCCGGCTACTACGAGTCCGGCTACTGGTGCGGCGAGTCCGTTCTCAAGGCGGTCAACGAGGCTCTCGACACTCCGATGCCTCCGGACACGTACAGGATGGCATCCGGCTTCTGCGAGGGCCTTGGTGGTTCGCGCTGCATCTGCGGCGCTCTCGCCGGTGGTGTCATGGCGACCGGTCTCTTCGCCGGGCGTGTGTCGCCGAGCGACGCGTGGGAGCCGAGCTACGAGGCTGCGGCGGAGCTCCGGCGGCGCTGGATGGCGGACCAGCAGGCCGAGACGTGCGACGAGGTGGCCGCCCGACTCGGGGGGATGGAGAGCCCCAAGCGCTGGGCGCACTGCGCGCGCCTGGTGGGCCGCACGGCGCGATGGGTCATCGAGATGGCCGAAGCGGCCGACGTGGTCACGTCCCGGCGGCACAGCGACTGACGCACCGTGTTTGCGCGACCCGATGCGGGTATGGTATACATGCTATCCGCCGCAAGGCGCACCCGTTGCGGGGTGGAGCAGTCTGGTAGCTCGCCGGGCTCATAACCCGGAGGTCGTCGGTTCAAATCCGGCCCCCGCGACCAACATACTCGCAGGTCCTGGGCTCAAAACGCCCGGGGCCTGTTGCGTTTCCGACATGGTTCTACCGCTCGGCGCTGCTCTTCCGCAAGACCACCTTGAACGCGAAGCCGTGGCGGGCGGCGATCTCCTCGGCGAGCCGGCGCGTGGCGGCGTAGTCCCACGAGTAGTCCATGGCCACGCCTCCGGGGCCGATCACGACCTCCTTCTTCGTGCCGTAGCGCTTTGTGCCGAAGGTCGAGGTGGATTCGACGCCCATCGTCCCGAAGCTCAGGCCGCCGCCGCCTTCCTGGAGCATCTCCCACCAGTAGACCGTGCGGTCCGACTCCTCGGCCTTCATGATCGCCGAGTACGTGACCTTCTTTTTGCCCGTGACCCAGTTGGCGTTGGCGACCTCGCTGCCGATCACAAGGTCGGTGCTGGTGCCGCCCGTGACGGTGTAGCCGGTCTTGGCGAGGAGCGCCTGCGCGATCTCCGCCACGACCGCGGCGCCCGTGCCTGATGCCTGGGTCGCCTGCGGTTGGGCGGCCTGCATACCGAAGTCGAACCGCTGGCCCGTGTCGGGGTCGTACCAGTTGCTGACTTCGGATACCGGATGGCCGTTGGCGCAGTTGCCTTGCGCGTCGCACCACACGTTCTGGCCGCACTGCCTGCAGAATCCCGCGATCGCCATGAGCCCTCCCCGCTTCGGCTGCACCGAATGCTACTCCGGTGGTGCGGCGAGCAGAAGTCATCGGTCGACTCGTCTCCTGTCACCACAGGTCAGAGACGCCCACACTCTTCCATGCCGATTGCGCTGTGCGCGCTGCTCCGCTACCGTTCGCAACGCTGCATCCGGAAGAGGGCGGGCGGCGCCGAAGCCGTCCGACCGAGAGATGAGGACCACCCGTCATGACCTTCGCCTCGCGTATGACCCGTGCCGCGCTCGCGGCCTTCCTCGGCGGGGCGCTCCTGCTCGCCGGCTGCACGTCGGAGCCCGAAGCGTCGGAGACCGACCCCGGCACCGCCGAACCGGTGAAGTTCACCGTCGGCACGCTCTCGACGCAGGACTCGCTCCCACTCTGGGTGGCCGAACGCGACGGCTACTTCGCCGATGCCGGCCTTCCCGAGGTGGAGATCGTGACCTTCCAGAGTGCGCAGGAGTGTCAGGTGGCACTTCAGTCCGGCGCGGTCGACGCGCTGATGACCGATCTCATCGTCGCCTCCAACCTGCAGGCCACCGGCACGCAGGTCCGCCTTGCGACCGTCATGCTCGGCGCCACGCCCGCCGAAGGACGTTTCGCGATCGTCGCGGCCCCCGGCTCGGGCATCACCTCGCTCGACGACCTCAAGGGTGTGCCCGTCGGTACCGCTTCGGCCACCATCACCGAGTACATCCTCGACCGCCTGATGGAAGACGCCGGCATCGCCGGGGCTGACGTGGTCAAGGAAGAGGTCAAGAAGATGCCGGTGCGATTCGAGCTGCTGATGGCCGGCCAGCTCAAAGCGGCCGTATTGCCCGAGCCGTTCGTGAGCCTCGCCGAGCTGGGCGGCGCGACCGTGATCGAGGGCGGCGACGACACCGAGGCTTCCGAGAACGTCTCGCAGAGTGTCCTCGCCGTCAGCCGCGAGTACGTCGACACCCCCGGCGGAGCGGCTTCGGTCACGGCGGTGCTCGAAGCGTGGGACGCCGCCGTGGCGGCGATCAACGCCGACCCCGACTCGTTCCGCACGCTGCTCGTCGAGAAGGCGGGTCTTCCCGCCCCGCTCGCGGACATCTATAAGGTGAGCACGTATCCCGTGGCGGTCGTACCCGAGGCCGACCGCATCGCGGACGTGCTCGACTGGATGACCGTGCGTGGCTACCTCGGCGGCGAGGCCACTCCCGAGGACATGCTCGCCGAGTAGCGCTTCAGCCCGCGAGCAGGATCCCGAGCGCGAAGAACACGCTGAAGGCGAGCGTGGTCTGTCCCGTGCGCGCGAGCGCGACGTTGAGCGCCGTGCCCGTCTGCGTGTAGACCATGCGCGTGGTGAGAGCGGCCAGGGGCAGCGACAGCCACACCGCGAGCGCGGCGGGCGGCAGCAGCCCGGTGACCGCCGCGGCCGTCACCACTGCGTACGCTCCGCCGACGCACAGCGCGAACTCGGTTTTGGTGGCCCGCACGCCAAGACGCACCGCCAGCGTGCGCTTGCCGCCGGCGCGGTCCTGCTCGATGTCCCGCAGGTTGTTCACCACGATGATCGCAGTGATGAGGAGTCCCACCGGCACCGCCATGAGCCACGCGGCCGGTGATGTGGTCCCTGTCTGCACCCAGTACGTGCCCACCACAGCGGTCAACCCGAAGAAGATGAAGACGAACACCTCGCCGAGTCCGTGGTAGCCGAGCGGGTAGGGGCCTCCCGTGTACGCGATGGCCGAGACGATGGCCGCCACGCCGATCGCGAGCACCATCGGGCCGCGCACGACGGTGAGGTAGCAGCCGAGCGCGAAGGCGATCGCGAAGACGGCGGCCATGCCGCGTTTCACCTGAACGCGCGAGAGCAGTCCGGCGTTCGTGACCCTCAGGGGGCCCAGCCGGTCGGCCGTGTCGGTGCCGCGCTCGTCATCGTAGACGTCGTTCGCGAGATTGCTGCCGATCTGAAGCAGCAGGGCGATCACAAGCGCTGCGAGCGCGGGGCCCGCCGCGAATCCGCCCTCACGCCACGCGAGGACCGTGCCGACGATCACGCCCGATGCCGCGGCCGGCAGCGTCTTCGGCCTGATGGCGAGCAACCAGGTGCCGGGTGACCCCGGTGTCATGGTCGAGGACGCCTCGGCGGCGGGTGATGTCATTCGGGTCCGATCGGTCGATTGGGCGGTGTATCATGATTCTACCGCCCATCACCACACTCGGTCTGCGGATGGCCGCAGTCCGGTGACTGCTCGTTTGACGTTCAACGAACTTTGTATCCAGCAGTTACAAATTTCCCCTTGTCAACACGGCGACATTCTGACCATCATCTACCGGCGTGCCCCGCGCGGGCACGTGCGCCGGTCGGAACCAGGGGGCGTCACAAGCGAGGCGGCCGGCAACCGGGGTGGATGTTCGTGTCTTCAGGCCTGTCTCCGATCCGGGGAGGTAACTGCTCGTGAGGTGTGCTCTATGACCGATCGCTACATCACAGAGGAAGCGTTCGGACCGTTCGTGAACGCGATGATCGCGTCCACGCGGGTCATCGGTCCGGTCGCCAAGCGCAGCACGTTCGCTTACGAGCAGCTGGAGTCCGAGAGCGACCTGCGGCTCGATTTCGACGTCACGGTCCTCCCGCCCAAGAAGGTGTTCTTCCCGCCCGCCCAGCAGCTCGTACGGTTCGACGGTGACACCGTCGAGGGCTGCATCGAGCCGGTCGACACCGTGCTTCTCGGCGTGCACTTCTATGACGTCAAGGGCATCGACATGACCGACTTCCTGTTCCGCGCGAACTACGCGGACTACAACTATCTTGCGCAGCGCGAGGCCACCACGATCGTCGCCTCCAACATCCAGGCGATCTCACCGCGCGCGTTCTGGGACTCCGTCGGGATCGAGGTCCAGCCGAAGGGTCACGACGCGTTCCTGACGAAGATCGACGGAGGGTACCTGCTCGAGACGAAGACGGCCAAGGGCGACGCACTCATCACCCTCGGCGACTTCCGTGAAGCGACCGCCGGGGAGGTACAGGCGGCGCGCGAGGTGAACGCCGCCGTGATGGGCCGCTGCCCCGAGCGCCTGGCGTACTCGACGGATGCGGTCGCGACACGCGTGCGCGAGTCGTTCGGCGAGGAGGAGATGTGGGACGAGTTGGCCGAGAGGTGCTTCTCGTGTGGCTCGTGCAACACCGTGTGCCCCACGTGCTACTGCTTCGACGTGTCGGACTCCTGGAACCTCGATCAGAAGTCGGGTGTTCGAACGCGGTACTGGGACGCCTGCCTCACCCGTGAGTTTGCGGCCGTGACCGGCGCCGGCGGGTCGAAGGAGAACTTCCGCGAGCACCACAGTTCGCGGTTCCGCCACCGTTTCATGCGGAAGACGACCTACCTGAACGAGAAGCTGGGTGGACCGGCGTGTGTCGGCTGCGGGCGTTGCTCGCGGGCGTGCACGGCCGACATCGCCGACCCGGTGCGGGTCATCACGACGATCATGGAGCGGACGTCATGAGCCACGACAACACACACGACCACGGCTGCCAGTGCGAGAAGGAGAGCCTCTTCCTCCCGCGCCAGGCGAAGATCCTTCACACCAGCAAGCCCACGGAAAGCGAGAAGCACTTCACGCTGCAGATGAGCGATGGACAGCCGTTCGTCTTCGAGCCCGGCCAGATCCTCGAGGTGGGCGTCATGGGCTACGGTGAGATCCCGATCGGTATCGCGAGCTCGCCCACACGTCAGGGCACCTTCGACATTGTCGTCCGCACCGTCGGCCGCGTGTCCACCGCGATCAACGGCAAGGACGTCGGTGACACCCTCACGGTGCGCGGTCCACTCGGGCACGGCTTCCCCGTCGATCAGCTGCGCGGCAAGGACGTACTCGTGGTCGCCGGTGGCATCGGTCTTTGCCCCACGCGGAGCCTGATCCAGTACATCATGGACACTCGCGAGGACTTCGGGCGCTTCGTACTGTTCTATGGCGCGCGCGATCCGCTGCAGCTGCTCTTCACCGAGGATCGCGTCCATTGGCGCGCCTCGAAGGTCGTCGAGTATCACGAGACGGTCGATCGCGCCGATGTCCACTGGACCGGTAACGTCGGCGTGATCCCCACGCTCTTCCACAAGGTGCACATCTCACCGGAGACGCGCGTGGTGATCTGCGGACCGCCCGTGATGTTCCGGTACGTCATCGCCGAGCTCGATGCGCTCGGCATCTCCCGCGAGAACATCTACGTGGACCTGGAGCGGCGCATGAAGTGTGGCGTGGGCAAGTGTGGCCACTGCCAGATCAACGATAAGTACGTGTGCATCGATGGCCCGGTCTTCACGTACGCCGAGATCGAGTCGCTCGAGGAGGCGATCTAGCATGGGTAAGCCCAAGCTCGCGTTCTTCGATTTCACTGGATGCGAAGGGTGCCAGATCGAGTTCACCAACCTCGGCGAAGAGGCGATCCTCGCACTGCTCGAGCACGTGGATATCGTCGAGTTCCGTGAGGCGATGACCGAGACCACCACCGAGCGCATCGATATCGCGCTCGTGGAGGGAAGCTTCACGCGCGAGAAGGATCGCGAGCGGCTGCAGAGCATCCGGAAGCGCTCGCGCATCGTCATCGCATACGGCGCCTGCGCCTGCACCGGCGGCATCAACGCGCTGCGCAACCATCAGGACGACTACCACGAGTGCGTGTACGGCGCGGATGCCAGGATGCCGCACCTGCAGAGCGGTCCCGCACTGCCCATCTCGGCCGCGATCAAGGTCGACTACTACGCGCATGGCTGCCCCGCGAGCAAGGACGAGCTGGTGCGCATCCTCTCGGCGCTGCTGCACAACGACACGCCGCTCATTCCCAGCTATCCGGTATGCGTGGAGTGCAAGCGCAACGAGACCGTCTGCCGCTTCGACGAGGGCGACTACTGCATGGGTATGGTCGCCCGCGCCGGATGCGGCGCCCCGTGTCCCGCTCTCGGCATACCCTGCGAGGCATGCCGCGGATTCGTGGACGAGCCCAACCTTCGTTCGCTGGAGACCGTGCTCATGGAGCGCGCCGGCTTCAGTCAGGAGCGCGCTATCGGCAAGTCCCGCATGTTCACGGCGAATCTGAGGAGCTAGCGACATGCTTCAGAACGTAGACATCGATATCCATCACCTCACTCGCGTGGAGGGCCACGGGAACATCGTGGTGAACGTCTCCGACGGCACCATCGAGACATGCGAGTGGCAAGTGCCCGAGAACCCGCGCTTCTTCGAGGCGATGGTGCGTGGACGCCACTATTCCGAGGTCGCCCGCATCACGAGTCGCATCTGCGGTATCTGCGCGGTGGGCCACACGCTCGCGTCCGTCACGGCCACCGAAGCGGCGCTCGGCATCGAGGTGACGCCGCAGACGCGCAAACTGCGCACGATCCTCAAGCACGCCGAGAACTTCGACAGCCACGTGCTGCATGTCTACATCCTCGTGGCGCCGGACCTCCTCGGTGCGCCGTCGGTGTTCCCGCTCATCCCCACGCATGGCGAGGTCGTCGTGCGTGCGCTGCGCCTGAAGCGGCTCGCGCACGAGTGGGGCTCGCTCATCGGTGGCCGGACCACGCACCCCATCACGGTTCTGCCCGGCGGCTTCTCGAGCGTGCCGTCCGAGCGCGATCTCAAGGCGATGCGCGACCGGCTGGTGGCCGCTGTGCCCGACCTCGAGGCCACGATCGAGACGATCCTGTCGGTGGCTGACAAACTGCCCGCCTTCGACCGCCCCACCGAGTACATGGCGGTTGCCGATGACGCCGAGTACGGTCTGTTCAGCGGCCGCGTCGAGACCGTGTTGGCCGATGGCGACCGGGCTTCTTACGACGTGAGCGACTACCTCGGCATCACCAACGAGTTCGTGGTGCCGCAGTCGACGGCGAAGCACACCAGGAACCGCCTCCGCAGCTACGCTGCCGGCGCGCTCGCACGGTTCAACGTGAACTACGACCAGCTTCACCCCGAGGCCAAGAAGGCCGCTGAGGCGCTCGGCCTGTCGCCGATCTGCACCAACCCCTATATGAACTCTGTGGCGCAGGTCGTGGAGTGCGTGCACGCCGTCCACGAGAGCGTGCGCATGATCGATGAGTTGCTCGAAGAGGGGGTCGTGGAGGAGGGTCTCGTGCAGCCGACGCGGTTCGGCAGTGGCGTCTCGGCGGTGGAGGTGCCGCGCGGCATCCTGTTTCACGACTACACGTACGATGACGAGGGGCTGTGCGTGCGGGCCAACTGCATCATCCCCACCAACCAGAACCACGGGAACATCCAGTTGGACTTCGAGGAGCTCGTACCGCAGCTGCTTGAGGCGGGAGCGGCCGAGGACGACATCGCACTCAAGCTCTCGATGCTCGTCCGTGCGTACGACCCGTGCATCTCGTGCTCCACGCACTACCTCGATGTGGAGTTCAAGCGCTGAGAACGGCATGAGGGTCCCAGCCGGCGCCCGCTCGCGCATCGTCGCGGGTGGGCGCCGTCGCAACGGGCGGGAGACGCATGCGCTACCTGATCGGCATCGGCAACTACAGCGGCTATGACGACTCGATCGGACTGCGCATCATCGAGACTATCGCCGAGGCGGGGCTCGATCGCGACTTCACCGCTATCGAACTCGGCGGCAATCTGCTCGATCTGCTGCACTACCTCGACGAGGACGTCGAGTGCGTGCTCGTCGTGGACTCGGCGCGCATGGGCAGGGCGCCCGGCGAGTACGTGTTCTTCACGCCCGAGACGGCGACGACACGCAAGCAGCTTGCGGGCATCAGCACGCACGAAGGCGATCTGCTCAAGGTGCTCGAGCTGGCCGCTGCGCTCGGACGTCCGCTGCCACCGATCACGGTAATGGGTATCGAAGCCGAGACGATCGCCGCGGGGATCGGCCTGTCGGAGACGCTTCGAGACCGTCTTGACGAGTATGTCGCAGCCGTCGTCGCGTTCTTCGATCCGCCCGCCCGCGCATAACCGCACCTGTGCGCATGCATTCTGACATCGGCTCGCAACGTATCGTTCATGCACGAACTATGGCTATGTCGTGATTCGTGCGCTAGAATGCCCCAACCACCGGATAGCCGAGGCTATCGATGACGAAGGGGGCACGCATGCTGCACGAGCGGACACGTAAGGTCCTCGCACTCGCGCTTGCTGCCATTCTCGCGTTCGGCCTGTTCGGCACTGCAGGCTGCACCGAGGATGGAGAGGGCGACGGCGGCGAGGCTACTGAAGGGGACGTCGAGATCATCAAGATCGGCGTCCAGACTGCGCTCACGGGTCCTCTGCCGGATTACGGCGAGGCCGCAAAGCGCGGTGCTGAACTCGCACTCGAGGACTTCGGCACGTTCGAGATGGATGGCAAGACCTACCAGGTCGAGCTCGTCGTGCTCGACGACAAGGCCGAGCCGGCCGAATCCGCAGTCGTCGCACAGACGATGGTCGATGAGGGTGTCGTCGGCGTCATCGGAAGCCTCACCACAGGCGCGACCCTCTCGGCGATCCCGATCTACGCCGAGAACCGCATCCCGCAGATCTCAGGCTCGGTGACCGGCCCCAAGGCCAACGCCGAGGGCGTGGACACGTTCTACCGCACATGCTGGAGTGACGCCATCCAGGGCGAGGCGCTCGCCGCATGGGCGCTCGAGCTCGACGCCAAGAAGGTCGTTCTGATGGACGACAACGGCGCCTACGCCGTGGGTCTGGCCGACGTGGCCGAAGCGGCGCTCAAGGCCGAGGGCGTGGAAACGCTCCGCCAGAACTGCCAGAGCGGTGACAAGGACCTTTCGGCGCAGGTCGCCAACGTCAAGGAGTTCGGTCCTGACGCCATCATCTTCACCGGTTACCACCCCGAGGCGGGCCTGATGCGCAAGCAGATGCTTGAGGCGGGTCTCGCTGACGTGATCTTCATGGGCGGCGACGGCATCAAGTCGGCCGAGCTCATCGCTCAGACCGGTGGCGTCGAGAACGCCGAGGGCATCTACGCCACGTTCGGCGGCTTCCCCGAGGACCAGCAGCCGGGCTACGAGGCCTTTGCTGCGAAGTACGAGGAGAAGTACGGCGATGCTGTCGGCCCGTACGCGCAGAACAACTACGACGCGTTCGGTGCGCTCATCGCGGCCATCAAGGCCGCTGGCTCCACGGACACCGAGGACATCATCGCGGCGCTCCGGGAGCTCGAGTATGAGGGTGTCACCGGTACCTTCAGCTTCGCCTCCGAGGCTGATGGCGCCGTTTCGGTGGGCGACATCGTCGTCGCCGGCCTCACCCCCTCCAACGTACCGCGGTACGTAGTCGAGGGTGGGGAGTTCGTCGCGGTCAAGTAGCACCGCGCCTGGTTCGAAACCTGAACGGGGGGTGTCGGGGCACGACCCGGCACCCCCCGCGTGCGATTGAGCGGCGCATAGTGCAGAATGCACGGAAGCACGCTGCTCGGCCCGTTGAGACGAATTGCAGTGCGAGGAGCGATAGGTGAGTCTCGATCACATCGTCAGCGTGACCATCGGCGGCCTCACAGTGGGCATGATCTACGCGCTCATCGCCCTGGGTTACACGATGGTCTACGGCGTCCTGAAGTTCATCAACTTCGCCCACGGCGAGGTCTTCACCATCGGCGGCTATGTGGCCGCATTCACGCTGCTCGGGCTGGGTGTGAATGACGACATGTCGCCGCTCGTGCTCGCCGGGTGCGTCGTGCTCGCACTGCTCGCCGCGGTCCTCGTGCCGATGGCGATCGGGTTCCTCATCGAGCGCATCGCGTATCGGCCGCTCAGGGGCCGGTCCCGTATCATCCCGCTGCTGTCGGCCATCGGTGTCTCGATCGTCATGCAGCAGCTCATCATCCTCGTGTTCGGTCCCGCGCCGGTCTCGATGCCGTCTCTGGCTGTCGGCTCCGCGTCGTTCGTCGTGTTCGGCATCCGTATCCGTGTGCTCGCACTCGTGATCATCGCGGTCTCGTCCGCGCTCATGCTGGGGCTCACGTATCTCGTGAAGTCGACCCGCATCGGCAAGGCCATGCGTGCGACCTCGCAGGATATGGAAGCCGCCGAGATGATGGGTATCGACACCAACAAGACGATCGCCTTCACCTTCGTCGTTGGCTCGGCCCTCGCCGGTATCGGCGGGTTCCTTGTGGTGATGTACTACGGCTCGCTCAAGTACGATGCGGGCTTCCTGTACGGCCTCAAGGCGTTCACCTCGGCGGTGCTCGGCGGTATCGGCAACATCCCCGGCGCCGTGGTGGGAGCGATCGTGCTCGGCATGACCGAGACCTACGGCGTCAGCCTCGATCTCGGCTTCATGGCGTGGTTCGTGGTGGCGGGGCTCATCCTCGGCCTGTACGTGCAGATGGTGCGCGTGCCGCGCCGTCGCCTGCAGCACATCGCCGATGACCGACGCACGCCCGCCTACGAGAAGAGCATCACCGACGTGTACCGCCTCACGCCCTACTACGGGTTCAAGACGCTACTCGCCGAGCGCACCGACGCGCTGCTGAGCGTCTCGGCGGCTCACGCGGTGCGGCTGATGTTCGGCAACCTCTTCCTGGCCGTGGTCGCGGCCGTGATGTTCGCGAACGCCAGTGTGCGCATCGACACACGCTGGCAGCCGGTCATCGCGTTCGTGGTGCTGATGGTCATCCTCATGTTCCGGCCGTCGGGTATTCTCGGCGAAGCCATCACGGAGAAGGTGTAGCTGATGGCTGCCATGACCGAACGTATCTCATCGGTGCTCGCCAGGGTGCCCCGGGGCGTGTACATGGCGCTTGCCGTCGTGCTTGCGGCGGGCTTCCCGTTGCTCAACGTCATCGGCGTCGTGGAGACCGCGTGGCTCCGGGTGGGCGTGATGTCACTGCTGTTCGTGATGCTGGCGCTCGGCCTCAATATCGTCATGGGTGAGACTGGCCTGCTGAACCTCGGCTACATCGCGTTCTTCGCTTTCGGGGCGTACACGACGGCGCTGCTCTCATCGCCGAAGTTCGAGCTGCGCTGGCCGTTTCTGGCGGTCGTCGTGGTGAGCACGCTCATAGCGATGCTGGCGGGCTTCGTCATCGGGCTGCCCACGCTGCGGCTCCGCGGTGACTACCTCGCTATCGTGACGCTGGCCTTCGGCGAGATCGTGCGGCTCACCATCATCAACCTGCAGGGCTTCACCAACGGCCCCAACGGGATCACGGGCATCTACTCGCCGCTGCTGGCTGGCGGCAGCGAGGTCAAGACCGGACTTGCGGCGTGGCTCACGGTGGACAAGCCGATCGAGTACTACTACCTCGTGCTCGTCGCCGTGGTGGTCGTGTCGATCCTGCTCGCCAATCTCAAGAACTCACGGGTCGGTCGTGCGTGGAACGCACTGCGCGAAGACGAACTCGCCGCCATCTCCTCGGGCATCACCGCCTCGCGCGCGAAGATGCTTTCGGTGGTGCTGTCGGCGGGCATCGCGGGTTTCGCGGGCTCCCTCTACGCGTACTACAGCAACGTCATCAGCCCGGAGTCCTTCCTGTTCATGCAGTCGGTCATCGTGGTGTGCATGGTCGTGCTCGGCGGTATGGGCTCGATCCCCGGCGTGGTCGTGGGCGCGATCGTGTTGCAGGCGTTGCCGCAGGTCATCAGGCAGGCGGCCGGTGCCGCGCGCAGTGACTTCGAGGTCTACCGCATGCTGATCTTCGGCGTGCTCATCGTGGTGATGGTGATCTTCAGGCCCGAGGGCCTGCTACCTGACAAACTGTGGCGCCGCGAGTCGCACGAGGTTGACCCGCGTGAGCTCGAGAAGACCCGCCAGAGCCTCTTCGATCTTGAAGAGGGCGAGAAGGACCTGGAGGTATAGCCGTGGACGCGATCCTCGAACTACAGGGCGTGTCCATGAGCTTCGGCGGGCTCAAGGCCGTGGACAACCTGTCCTTCACCATCAATGAGAACGAGATCGTCTCGATCATCGGGCCGAACGGCTCGGGCAAGACCACCACCTTCAACGTGATCAGCGGCCTGTACGAGCCGGACAGCGGCGAGATCCTGCTCAAGGGCGAGAGTGTCGCAGGTCTGCGTCCAGATGCCGTGCACGACAAGGGCATCTCGCGCACCTTCCAGTCGCTGCGTCTGTTCTCCAACATGAGCGTGCTCGACAACGTGCTCGTCGGGATGCACTCGGTCACCGACTCCGGCGTGCTGGCCTCGATGCTGCGCCTGCCGAAGGTGCGCCGCGAGGAGCAGGCGATGCGTGAGCGGGCACAGGAGATCCTGGAGATGTTCCCGGGCCGTTTCTCGGGGCCGCGGCAGCAGCAGCCGGCGTTCTCGCTTTCCTATGCGAACCGGCGCCGGCTCGAGATCGCGCGGGCGCTCGCCTCGGATCCGACGCTGCTCATGCTGGACGAGCCGGTGGCCGGTATGAACCCCATGGAGTCGCATGAGGTCATGGAGCAGATCAAGATCCTGCGCGACAAGGGCTACACGATCGTCATGATCGAGCACGACATGCACGTGGTCGAAGGCGTGTCCGACCGCGTGATCGCGATGGACCACGGTGTGAAGATCGCCGAAGGCACGTACCACGAAGTGGCGAACGATCCGCAGGTTGTGGAGGCCTATCTTGGTAAGCGAGCAGCAGAAGCCACTGCTTGAGTTCCGGGGCGTCGAGACCTACTACGGACGCATCCAGATCCTCAAGGGAGTGGACTACATCGTCAACCCGGGCGAGATCGTCTGCCTGCTTGGCGGCAACGCGTCGGGCAAGTCGACGACGATGAAGACCATCCTCGGCATCGTGAAGCCCCAGAAGGGCGAGGTGCTGTGGGAGGGCGAGGTCATCAACAACCTGCGTACGGCGGAGCGCATCAAGCGCGGCGTGGCCACCGTTCCCGAGAACCGCAGGCTCTTCCCGCACCTCACCGTGCTCGAGAACCTCGAGATGGGCGCTTACACGCGCACTGATACCGCGGAGATCGCGGCCGACCTCGAGCGCGTCTACGAGTTCTTCCCGAAACTCGCGGAGCGCCGCAAGCAGCGCGCCGGCACGCTTTCGGGCGGCGAGCAGCAGATGGTGGCGTTCGGACGCGCGCTCATGAGCCGCCCGAAGCTCATCTGCATGGACGAGCCTTCGATGGGTCTCTCGCCGGCACTCGTCGACCAGAACTTCGACCTCATCCAGCAAGTGAACGAGCAGGGTGTGGCGGTCTTCGTGGTGGAGCAGAACGCCACAGCCGCGCTCTCGATCGCCGACCGCGGCTACGTGCTGCAGGGCGGTCGCGTCGTGATCGAGGGCACCGCTGCCGACCTGCTGGAGAACCCCGAGCTCAAGCGCGCATACCTCGGCGCGTAGACGCTCTCCCGCACCGTCCCCCGGAGGGAGTACCATCATCCGGGAGAGGTCTTACGGGGGAGGAGAGCTTCATGCCGCGTAGTCGTGTCTTCATCATCTTCCTGGCGTGCATGCTCGTGCTGGGCGCGTTCGGTTGCGATGGCGGGGGTGAGCCCGCGAAGACCTCGGCAGAGGACCTTCCATCGGGCTTCGCGGTCGACACCGACGCTGCGGTCGAGTTGGCCGTGACCGCCGACGGTGGTGGTGTGGGCGTGACCACGGGTGATGCCTACGCCGCGGTCTACGTGCCGCCGGGCGCCGCTGCAGACGGGGCGACGTGGACGATCACGCCGTTCACGGAGGCGCCGGAGGGCGTGGAGTTCCCGCTCTGCCCGGGCGTGCATGTGGACACGGCAGGCACCGAGCCCACTGACTGGTGCTCGATCGGCTTCTCGCTTCCCGGCACCGCCTCGCCCAACGCCACCATCGTGAAGCTCGCCGAGGATGGCACGGTGGCCGAGGTGGTGGCCACCTCACGCATGGACTACGGTGACCGCACGTTCCTGACCGCCTACGTGGACGGATTCTCGGACTATACGACCGCCGAGGAGGATCAGGCTGCGCGCGATGCGGCCTGGGTGGAGCAGGCGCAGGCGAAGGGGCAGACGCCGGACTGGACGATCAAGGTCGTCGGGACCGAGACCCAGGAGAACCAGGGCTGGACCTTCGACTACGAGTTCGACCTGTTCGCCTCGGGCGGGAGCATCGGCAAGGGCGGCGTCTACACGGGTCACGCGAACCTCTGGGTCACTGGCCACTACGACATGCCGGCGGGCATCGTGTCCGGCTTTGGTGATATATCGGGATCCGCGCGTGATGACGCGCTGCGCTTCGTCATCGTCGATGCGCCGCTCGCTAGCCTGCTCACCGGGGAATCGATCGAGCAGCCGGTGATCGCGGGCAGCGGCATCATGAACGGCACCGGACTGGGGTCGCTGAACATCCAGGCGGCTGGACCCGATGTGAAGGGCGAGTACGATTCCGGGCAGGTGGAGGGCGCGAGCCCTATGCCCTTCACCATCGAGATCGCCGGCGAGGATGTGGAGATCGAGATCGAGAACGTGGGCATCTTCCCCGGCAAGATCCTGCGCACGGCGCAGTAGGAGGCGTCATGCTCGCGGCGGCCATCGCGGCACTGATCGGATCCGCGCTCTGGGCGTACCTGATCGGGTATGCACTGGCCGCTCGGCGCGATTCGTTCCTGCGCACCAAGCGCGGCATTCTCCTCCTCGTTGTGGGAGGTGTCTCGCTCATCCCACTGCCACCGCAGATGACCGCACTCGATGATGCGACCGGCTCACTCGTCGGCGTGCTCGGCGATGCGGGAGCGGCACTCACCTGGCCAGCTGTCATCGGCAAGGGCGTCTACACCGGCCTGTGGATCGCGACCACGGTCGCGGCATTCCTGGTGGGCATCCGGATCTGGCAGCTTGGAACGGTCGAGTGGCGTGGCGGCACCGGTCGGGCAGTCGACTCGTCGGCGGCGAGCCGTGTCATCGGGCTGATCCCGCTCGCGGACCGGATCGAGGACGTGCTGGAGACGGTCGGACGCGCGGGCCTGGCCGAACGCGACATCGAGCGCGTGGCCGAACCAGTTCGCGCTGCGGGCCGCCGGTTCGCGGACAGTCTGCCGCCATCCGACGGCGAGGCATACCGGCTGGTCGCATCGCGGGTCTCCCCGGCGATTGCAGGTCGGATCACGGGCCTCCTCCTCGAGGGGGCGGGCAGACGGACCACGCACGGCTGAGGCGTTCCCTGTGTCGATGCCGCACGAGGCGGGAATGCACTCTCGTAGCGGCGCACATGGGGGGAGACCATGATGAGTAAGCAGCTGCGTTTCACGATCGCGCTAGGGGCGCTTGTCGCGGCGAGCATCCTCGCCAGCGGGTGCGATTCCGCGGTCTACAAGGCCGCCGAAGAGGGTGACGTGGCGAGGCTGGTCGAGTTGGCCGAGGACACGACGAAAGACCAGTACGCCATCCGCTCGGTGGCCGTCGAGAAGCTCGGCGAACTCGGGACGCCCGAGGCGGTCGAAGCGCTCCTCGGGTGGGCAGAGGGTGGGGCCCCTCCGAATCTCGAAGACGATGTCTACGCAGCGCTGGGCGCCACGGGTGATCCGCGTGCGATCGAGCCGCTGCTGGCCGCGCTTGCCGCCATCGACCGGAGCAAGTCCGGGTACGACATCGAGCCAGGCGACGAGCTCAAGCTCTGGATGATCATGCGGGGCCTCGCCCACCTGCCCGACCCGAAGGTGGCCGAGGCGCTGCTCGCCGAGCTCGACGCCGGTCATGCGGCCGCGATCAGCGAGCTCGAACTGGCCGATGCGCTGGCCGGCCAGGGCGAGGCGATCGTCCCGGCGCTCGAGCAGCGCCTGGCAAGCAGTGACACGCTCGTCTTCGTGCCTGCGGCGCGCGCGCTGTGCGACATCTACAGCGCGACCGGCAACGACGCGCGCATCGCCGAGCTGCTCGGCAGCCCCGCGACCTTCCGCATCTACGAAGGAGTGCTCAGCACCGGAGGAGATGTCGAACCGCAGGTGATGATCGACTCGCTGAACACCATGAACGATGTGCGCATGGCGCAGCGGATGCTCAATTCCGGTCTGGAGGAGTACGAGGCTGCGGCCAAGGCGTGGGCTGCCGCGAACGGCTACATGATCGAAACGTGGATCGACACGACGCCGTGACCCCGTTGGCGCCGTCGGTGGCACCCGGTGTCAGATCCGCCGGTACTTCTTGAGCGCCACCACATTCGCGCCGAAGAGCACCACGATGAACGCCCACAACACGACGAGGTCGAGCCACACGCCACCGATCCCCTCGGAGCGCAACATCACCGCGCGCATCGCGTCGGCCCCGTAGGTCACGGGGAACACGCGGCTCAGGAACTGCATCCACCCCGGCGTCTGCGACAGGTCCAGCATGCCCGAGAGCAGGATCTGCGGGATCACGATGATCTGGAGCAGCTGCATCATCTGCAGTTCGGTGGATGCGAACTCGGAGACGAGGATGCCGAGCAGCAGCGACACGAGCGCCATCGAGAGCGCGATCAGAAGCACGAGCCAGATGCTGCCGAAGTTGGGGAACCCGACCCAGTAGATGCTCGCCAGCACGACGATCGCGCTCTGCGCCACCGTGAACAGCCCGAAGCCCTGCGCGTAACCGAGCACGAGCTCCCACCTATGGATGGGCATCGCCATCAGGCGCTCGAGCGTGCCGCCGGTGCGCTCGCGCAGGAAGCTGATGCCGCTCGTGACGAACACGAAGAAGAAGATGAAGACGCCGATGAACACGGGGCCGTAGTAGTCAAAGCTGCCCATGTCCTCGCTGCCGTGGACGTAAGTGACCTCGGGCGCTTCCGGAGCCTTGAAGTCGGGCAGGTCGATGTACTTCGTGATGTCGATCTCGAGCCCTCCGGGCAGCTCGATCGGCTTGAGGTCGAGCTCGAGCGACACGAGTGTCTCGGCCTGCGCCCTGGTGACCGCGCGAACGACCGCGCCGGTCTTCGCGGCATCCGACCCCTCCACCCACACCCGGAGCGAGTCGTCCTCGAGCGTCACGTAGCCGTCGGCGTCGGCCGTGCCGATGCGGGCGAGGGCATCATCGTGCCCGGCGCGCGCGGTGCGGGCGCCCGCGTCCTCGAGTGCGCTCACGAAGTCGCCCGGGACGTCACCCGTGAGCACGAGCGGTTCGTAGGCAGGTGCGCCGAAGATGATGTCGAGCAGGAACAGCGCGAGGATCGGCGCGACGATCATCATGAAGAGCGTGCGCGGATCATGTTTGAACTGCCGAAGGATCCGGACGGTCACCGCGAGCGCGTTACGCATTGTGCCCGCCTCCCTCGGCCCGCGCGAAGTGCAGGAAGGCGTCCTCTAGCGTTGAGGCGCCGGCGCGGGCTTTGAGGTCCTCCGGTGTGCCGATCGCGATGAAGACGCCGTCGCGGATGAGCGCGAGACGATCGCACCGCTCGGCCTCGTCCATCACGTGTGTCGTGACGATGAGCGTCCGGCCTGCGGCGGCCATCTTCCGGAACGACTCCCAGATCTCCACGCGGTGGAGCGGGTCGAGGCCTATGGTCGGCTCGTCCAAGATCAGCAGTTCAGGCTCATGCAGTAGTGCGGTGGCGAGGGAAAGGCGTCGGCGCATACCGCCCGAGTAGTCGCGCGCCTGCTTGCGCGGCTCCACGCTTAAACGGGCGGTCTGAAGCGCTGTGGCGGCGGCCGCCTTGAGCGCCGGGCCGGTGAGGCCGTAGATCGCGCCGAAGAACTCGAGGTTCTCGGCGGCGGTGAGGTCGAGGTAGAGCGCGTCTCCCTGCGCCATGTAGCCCATCCGCCGCATGAGTTCGAGCGATGGCATCGGCTCGCCGAAGGCCTTGACGAGGCCGGAGACCGGTTCGGCCACGCCTGCGAGTATGTTCACGAGCGTGGTCTTGCCGGCGCCGGAGGGCCCGAGGAGGCCAAGGACCTCGCCGCGCTCCACGCCGAGCGACACGCCGTGCAGCACTTCTTGTTGTCCGAATCGCTGAACGATGTCGCGTGCCGCGAGAACGGGCATATGCTTCTCCGGGACAGGAACGGGTTCGTCGGGGTCGTGATGCGAGTCTACGCCTGGCATCCGGCACAGAGAAGACGATACTGCCATCTCGCGCATCGGCGCGTGGCACGATATCGTGGGATGCATAAGCAACGCATGGTTCTGCATACGTCTTCGGAAGGAGCTTCTCGTGATCAAGGTCGCGGTGTGGGGTACGGGCATGATGGGCCAGGGACTGCTCGGCTACATCCTCGATCGGCCGAACGACATAGAGCTCGTCGGCGCGATCGTCACCAATCCCGCCAAAGAGGGCAAGACGGTCGGCGAACTGCTCGGCCGCACGTGTGACGTGTGCATGACCACCGATGCGGATGCGGTGCTCGCGAAGAACCCGGAGGTCGTGTGCATCTGCACGCAGAGCAACCTGGATGAGATCGCGAGCCAGGTGGAGGCCTGCGTGAAGGCTGACGCGAACGTCCTGTGCATCGCCGAGAAGCTCGCGTACCCGTGGGCGAGCGATCCCGACTGGGCGGAGAGCTTCGACACGCTCGCCAAGGAGCACGACGTCACCATCCTCGGCACGGGCATCAACCCCGGCTTCATCCTCGATGCGCTGATCGTGGCCTGGACCTCGATCTGCCTGCGTATCGACAAGATCGAAGCCGAGCGCGTGAACGACCTCTCGCCGTTCGGCCCCACCGTCATGGCGAGCCAGGGCGTGGGCACCACCGTCGAGGAGTTCGAGCGTGGCGTGGCCGACGGCACCATCGTCGGTCACATAGGCTTCCAGGAGTCAATCAACCTCATCGCCGAGGCGATCGGCTGGCAGATCGACGAGATCGTGGAGACGCGCGAACCCATCGTGACCACCGTGCCGCGCGAGACGCCGCACGTGAAGGTGGCGCCAGGCGACGTGTGCGGCTGCCGCCACATCGGCCGCGGCTACTCAAAGGGCGAGCTCAAGATCGAGCTCGTGCACCCGCAGCAGATCCATCCCGGGCTCGAGGGGATCGAGACAGGCGACTACATCCGCATCACCGGCGACCCGAACGTGAACATGTCCAACAAGCCGGAGATCCCGGGCGGCAAGGGCACGTACGCGAGCACGGGCAACTACATCCCGATGATCACCGAGGCGCCTGCGGGCATCCTCGCCGTGACCGATCTGCCGATCCCGCGCTTCTGGGCGCCCACCGAGTAGGCGCTACGACTGAAGGGGCATGCGATGACTGACGAATTCCGCTGCTCGGCCGGTGACTGGGTGGAGGTCGAGTACGTGCTGCTCGAGTCTTCCGAGCGAGCAGCCGGCATCCCCGAGGACACGGCCGCACAACCGCTGCGCGCATGGGTCAAGGGCTTCGCGCGCGCCGGGGGCATGCTCGGTGATGAGATCGAGGTGGAGACGATGTCCGGGCGGATCGTGCGCGGGCATCTCTCGGCGGTCTCGCCGGGCTACACGCACTCCTTCGGCACGCCGCCCGCTGAGCTCGTTGGCATCGGGCGCGACCTGCGGGCACGCGTGTCGGCCTACCACGCCGATCAGGCCGAGGGTGAGTCGGTGCCCTCTCACGTGCCCGGCACCGCCGGCCCGGAAGCGGGTGAGTGAGATGGCGACGCGCTACGAGACCGTGATGGCCCGCAAGGGCGAGATCATGAAGCGCGCGCTCGGCATGGACTACGCGCAGTTCGAGCGGAGCCCCATCGCCTTCGACTACGAGGGCATGATGGGCGCGCACGGCTACAGCCTCGAGCAGATCCGCGGCATCCAGCGCGCTGCCGGGGTGGGCGGCACGCCGCTGCTCGAGCTCCGCAACATCACCGACCTTGTTCGCTCTTACGCAGAACCGGGATACGGCGCGCGGATCTTCGTGAAGGACGAGGCCGCCAACATGGCCGGTTCGTTCAAGGACCGTCGCGCGTCCATGAGCATCCATGTCGCCGCCGAGAAGGGCTTCGCCGGTGTGATCGCAGCCACGAGCGGCAACTACGGCGCTGCGGTCGCGAGCCAGGCTGCGCGCGCGGGCCTGGCGTGCATCATCTGCCAGGAGACGTTCGACTCGCGTCACGTCGGACAGCCGGAGATCGTCGAGAAGTCCCGGCTGTGCGAGGCGGTGGGCGCCGAGGTCGTGCAGATGACGGTCGGGCCGGAGCTCTTCTTCCACATGCTCGAACTGCTGGAGGCGACCGGCTACCTCTCGGCCTCGCTGTACTCTCCGTTCGGTGTTTCGGGCATCGAGTCGCTCGGCGCCGAGCTTGCCGAGGAGATGATCGCGCTCACCGGCGCTCCGCCCACGCACGTGGTGTGCACGCACGCGGGCGGCGGCAACACCACCGGCACCGCGCGCGGTCTCAAGCGGGTGGGCGCCAGGACCGAGATCGTGAGCGCGAGCGTCGACCTCTCGGGGCTGCACATGGCCAGCGACACCGACTTCAACCGCAAGAGCTTCACGACCGGCCACACCGGATTCGGCGTGCCGTTCGCCACGTGGCCGGACCGCGCCGACGTGCCGCGCAACGCGGCACGGTCGCTTCGGTACATGGACCGCTACCTCACCGTCACGCAGGGTGAGGTCTTCTACGTGACCGAGGCGCTCGCCAAGCTCGAAGGACTCGAGCGCGGGCCGAGCGGCAACACGGCGATGGCTGCGGCGATGTCACTTGCCCGCGAGTTGCCGAGAGACGCGACCGTGGTCGTGCAGGAGACCGAGTACACGGGTGCCGGCAAGCACCACTGGAGCCAGCTCGCCTTTGCGCGTGCGCAGGGCGTGGAGGTGCGCGCGGGCGATCCGGCCGACAACGTACCCGGAAAGGTCATCGTCATCCCCGAGCGCCCCGAGCAGATCCACGCTCAGGAGGCCGACCTCGGCAAGATGCACCGCTCCTACGTCCGCAACGCGCTCAAGCATGCAGGGGAGGGCTACCGGCCGACGCCCGAGGACCTGGTCTTCATGGCCGAGGACACGAACACCACTCCAGCCACCATCGAGGAGATCGCCGCGGGGCTGCGGGCAGGGTAGGAGAGGCTGCGCACGCGGCCGGATGTCGGTCATCCATCGGGACACAGGCAGGACCGCAGGAACACAGAGCGAGCATCCACTGAAGGGCCCGGCTCAGGGGAGTCGGGCCCTCTCGCGTTCAGACGAGCCTGATCTCCACGGGTGTCTCGATTCCGCCGAAGGCCTTGCGGTCCGAGGTGTAGAGCGGGCATCGCAGCTGTTGTGCAAGCTCTAGGAACAGTGCGTCGTAAACGCTCATTTCGTGCTCGAACGCCAGATCAGCTGCGCGCAGCAGTGTGCCCGTCGATGGGTGGAACAGGTGGATCTGGGTGGCTCCAATGAGGTCGATGATCTCTGACACGCGCTGAGGCGGAAGGCCGGAGTATCGCAGCGCGTTTGCGATCTCGACTGTCAGCGTGGTCGGGGCGACGAGAACGATGTCCCCCGCTACGTGGTCCGCCAGCAGTGCGTCTGCGATCTCGACGCCTGGCTCGTCGTTCCGATAGTGCCACTTGTAGGCGACCGATGAGTCTATGACGACCTGGATGCTCACTTCGTCCACCTACTCGGTGTGTCACGGCCGCGGTCTGCGCGAATCTGAGCGACGTAGTCGAAGTGGTAACCTTCGGGCATCTCGTCACGGATGCGCCTGAGCCCCTCGATCGCCCTCTCCATGTCCTTGCGACGGCGCTCCTCGGCTGTGAGATCACGCACGTCGGCCACGTACCGCGTGCTGGCCTCGGCGATGAACCCGCTGCGGCTCAGGCCGAGCTCGGCTGCAGCTTCGTCGATCTCGCTCACCAGATGCTCGGGCAGGGAGACGTTCACCTTGTAGGCCGCCACACGGATCACCTCGCAGATACACCGAATGGATACACCAGGAGTGTATCTGCGTGCTCTGACACGCGTCAAGCGGCGCTACATGAACCAGCCGCCGAGGGCGTTGAATGAGTAGCCGATGATAAGGATCCCCGTGACGACCAGCCCGAAGAACGTTGCGAGCAGCGGTGTCTTCACGACCTTCTTGAGCATCACGAGTGACGGGAGCGACAGCGCGGTCACGGCCATCATGAACGACAGCACCGTGCCCAGCCCCACACCCTTGGCAACCAGCGCCTCGGCGATCGGCAGCGTCCCGAAGATGTCGGCGTACATCGGCACGCCGATGAGCGTGGCGAGCACCACCGAGAACGGGTTGCGTTCGCCGAGGACGGCCGCCACCCACTCCGCGGGGATCCAGCCGTGGATGACCGCACCGATGCCCACGCCTGCGAGCACGTAGGGCCACACACGCTTCACGATGTCGGTCACCGCCTGCCAGGCGAAGGAGATGCGGTCGCGCCGGGTCATCTCGGGGAGTTCGGCGTCGGTCAGGTGTGAGCCGTACACGAAGGGCTCCACATAGCGCTCCATCTTGAGAGCGCTGATCGCCGAACCACCGGCGACGGCAAGGACGAGACCGGTCACCACGTAGGCCAGTGCGATCTTCCAGTTGAAGATGCTCGCGAGCAGGATGACCGACGCGAGGTCTACGAGCGGTGAGCTTATGAGGAACGAGAACGTCACCCCGAGCGGCAGACCCGCCGAGGTGAAGCCGATGAACAGCGGGATCGACGAGCAGGAGCAGAACGGGGTGATCGTGCCCAGCAGCGCGCCGAGGACACGTCCGCCGAGCCCGCCGAACCGCCCGAGGATGCGCCTGGTGCGCTCGGGCGGGAAGTAGCTCTGCACGTAGGAGATTGCGAAGATGAGCGCCGAGAGCAGCACGAAGATCTTGATGGTGTCGTAGAGGAAGAACTGCACACTCGCGCCGAGGCGCTCGTGGAGCGGCAGGCGGAGCACGTTCTCCACGAATGCCCCGACGAGGTCGTTCAGCCACAGCATCTTGAGAAGCTGGTCGTTCATCCAGCCGAACAGATTGCCGAGCGCGATCATCGTTCTCCCGTCTTCGGGTTGTGTGTCGCCGTGTGCCGTCGTATGCTTCGACGTGTGTCGAAGTATAGTGAGCAGTTCGATGATTGTCGAATCGGAGTTGATCGATCGTGGCCGGTTGCTGTGGGGGTTCTACGCATGTGCTTGTCGAGCTCGAATATCTCGTGGTGGACGGGCAGACGTGTGACCGCTGCGGCGACACGCGCGAGGGCGTCCGCGCCGCCGTGGACGACGCACGGCGCCTGCTGGCAAGCGAAGCGGTCACGCTGGAGCTCGTTGAGCGGGAGTTG
This sequence comes from Actinobacteria bacterium UBA6100, assembly GCA_002423585.1. Classification (GTDB taxonomy): domain Bacteria; phylum Actinomycetota; class Coriobacteriia; order Anaerosomatales; family Anaerosomataceae; genus UBA6100. The sequence continues at coordinate 294,890 of DIWS01000002.1, read as the reverse complement.
GAACCGTTGCAGCTTGCGGACTCCAATCGAGTGCTGGTGAACGGTGTCTCGGCCGAGGAGTGGCTGGGTGGCGCCAGCATCATGAGTGACTGCCCTTCGTGTGGCGAGCTCCTGGGCGGTTTCGCGTGCTGTCGTGAGATCGAGGTGGGCGGCGTCCGCACCGAGGCAGTGGGGCGCGACGTGGTCTTCGACGCGATCATGGCCGCTGCGGGCCTCGCTCCGATAGGCGTCCCGGGAGAGGCCTGCTGTGGTGGGGCGGCCGCTCCATCGCCGTGCGTGTCTGCTCCTATCACCGTGACGCTTGTCACCGGCCCGGGCTGTGGTTGAGGCGGCAGCCTCACGTGCGACCCCGGTCCGGGGGTCGGATTCGATGCGCCTGAAGGCTCCACTTGAGACCTGCCGAGCGCGTGGCGTGCCCACGTGGTAGGCGAGCGGCTCCGCCGCGAAGGGCTCACCGCCGCCGTGATGGAGCGAGACCTCTACTCGCTTGTGGATGCAGAGCGCCATGCGGTGCTCGATGCGATGATCGTGCGGCAGGCCGAACCCCCGATGGTCGTGGTGAACGGCGTGGTGGCGTGCTTCGGTGACGTGGACCTGGATGCGGTCGTGCGGGTGGCGCGGGAGGTGTCGGGTGATGGCGGCTGTGGCTGTGGCTGCTGATCACCTCACCGAGATACAGCTCGATGCCGCGCTTAAAGCGCTCGCTTCGGCGCAGCGCCGCGAGATCGTGCGATTCCTGCTCGCGAAGGCCGCCGAGACCGGCAAGACATGCTGCGCGAGTGACGAGGTGTGCGCCTGCAAGCTCTCTGAGCACCTCGGCCTGGCGGCGTCGACGGTCTCCCATCACATGACCGTGCTCAGGGAGGCCGGTCTCGTGACCGCCCGCAAGGACGGCACGTGGGTCTACTACACGGTGCAGCGTGACGTGCTCGCCGCAGTCGCGTCGGCGATCGAAGGACTCTAGAGCCCTGCGGGGCTATACCCGAAAGGAATCACACGATGGAGATCAAGGTGCTCGGAACCGGATGCGCCAAGTGCAAGCAGCTTGAGAAGACGGTGCGCGAGGCGGTCGCGGAACTCGGCATCGATGCCGAAGTGGAGAAGGTCACCGAGTTCGCCGACATCATGGCGTACGGCATCATGTCCACGCCGGGGCTTGTGGTGAACGGGGAGGTGCGTCTCGCCGGCCGTCTGCCCAAGGTCGCCGAGGTGAGATCGATCCTTGAGCGAGCCGGAGCGTAGCGTGGAGCGCACGCAGGACGAAGGCGGGTCGCTGCAGCCGGAGGCCGATGCAGCCGCACCGCGCCGTGGCCGGCTCCGGGTCGCGCTGATCGCGCTGGCGGTACTGCTGGTCGTCGGTGTCGCGGCGTCTCTGTCGGCCGGTGGGCCGGAGACGCCCGCGCCAGCGGGTGATCCCCTGGTCACGCTTGATGCAGCGCTCGCTGCGGGCGAGCCGGTCTACGTGCTCATCCATTCGCTCACTTGAACTTCGTGCACCGAGATCGCGGCGGTCGCCGCGAAGATCATGCCCGAGTACGAGGGGCGAGTCGCCTACGTGGACGTCATCACCAGCGAGCCTTCATCGCGCCCCGTCATCGACCGTTATCCCACGCAGTACATCCCGACCTCGGTGTTCGTGGGCGCCGACGGCACGGTGGTGGATACCGTGATCGGTCCGCTTTCCGAGACCGACCTGCAAACGCGGCTCGATGCGCTGATCGCCGAGGGGCGTTAGCGAGCGTGTTGCGCGGCGGATGCCCCCGGTGGCATTCGCGCTCCTGATGGCCGCATCACTCGAAAGGGTTCACGTGCTCGAACAGTACATCGGCTACTCCTATCTCGTGCTCGCTGCACTCGGCCTTGTGTGGACCTACTCGAAGAGCCGCGAGAAGGCGAAGGCCGCCGCCGAGAGCGCGGTCAGATCGTTCGCCAACGTGGCGCTGACGTTCGTGGCGGTGTTCGGCCTCGTTGGGCTGCTCGACGTCTTCATCCCGCCGGAACTGATCTCGAGATCGCTAGGTGCGGAAGGCGGCGTGATGTCGCTTCTGGTCGGCGATGTGCTCGGATCCGTGGCGGCAGGTCCGCCGGTGGCCGCCTATCCCATAGCCGCGGCGCTCCTCAAAGGAGGGGCCTGGGCACCCGCGGTCGCCGCATTCATCGTGTCGTGGACACTCGTCGGGTTCGTCTCGATCCCGTTCGAGGCACGCACCTTCGGGATGCGCTTCGCAGTCGTCCGCAACGGCCTGTCCTTCGTGTTCGCCATGCTCATCGGTCTGCTGATGGGGTGGGTGCTGTGAAGCGAGTCGTCGCCTGGATGAAGGACGAGATGCTGCTGGTGATCGCGGTCGGCCTGTTTGCGTGGGCGTTCGTCGTCTCGCCCGGCCGTGCGATCGAGGCGCTCGGGGCGGGCGTCCGGACGTTCCTGGGCGTGCTGCCGATCATCACCGCTGTCTTCCTGGCGATCGGACTGTTCAACGTGTGGGTCGACAAGAAGAAGGTGGCGTCTTTACTCGGCAAGGGGAGTGGTCTTCGCATCGTCGCGGTGGCGAGTCTCGTCGGGACCATCCTGGTGGGTCCCGTGTACGTCATCTTCCCTCTGATGAAGGCCGTGAGAGACCACGGCGCCCGGTGGGCCGTGGTGGGTGCGGTGCTCGCTGCCTGGGCGGTGAAGATCCCGATGGTGCCGATGGAGATCGGCATGTTGGGGTGGCGCTTCTCCGTGGCGCGAATCGTGTTCGTGGCCGCCGCGGCCATTCCGATCGGTCTGTTGCTGGAGTGGATGATGGAGTTCGGGCACCGGCATGCGGGATCGGTCGTTCAGGTCGGGGAGCAGGCCGGGGGCGAACAGACCCGACACTGATCTTCGGCCTGCTCCGCTGTCGCACAGCATCGTGACCGTGGGTCCTGCTTCCCGCGGGGAATACTCGCAGTACCTGCATATCCGATCGGATGCTGATGACGAGCCCCTCTTGCGACCGTTCCTGGTGCCGCTATGCTTGCATCAGAATGTGTGTGGATTGCATACGCCCATGCGGGAGGAGCACGAATGGCACGCGAGGACACGTTCGCCGAGGCCCGTGAGCATCTTGAGGGCCTGACCGACGCCGAACTGGAGGCGCGCTTCTGGGAACTCTCCCGCGCGTGCGTGGATCCGATGGTGGAGCTCGCACGCACGCACACGTCGCCGTCGATCGAGCGCAGCGTCCTCATGCGCATGGGCATCGACTCGCTCACCTGCAAGACCGTGGTGGCCGAGTGCGAGGCGCGGCAGCTTCTCGGCCACGGCGTGGGTCAGGTGGTGCTGGTGGCCATGCAGGCGTGGGGCGTTGACGCACCCGCGGCCGCGGCGCGCCTTGCCGCAGGCGAGGGCTGGGACCTCGCCGAGGCGAAGTGGGGTGGCGCGCGATGAGAGAGCAGGACCCCCGCTTCGGCAAGCCGTTGTCCGATCCGCCGCTCTCGCCGGATGAGAAGCTCGACGTCACGGCGCTGCTCGAGGGGCTGGAGCACTATCGTCCGCGCCGCGAGGGGTGGACCTGGCGCACGCTCGTGCCCGGCCAGCGCGCGTACGAGTTCACCTACCACGAGACATCCGAGCCGCTCGCACACGGTGTGCCGCTGCCGGCGGCGCACTACTTCGAGAACATCGACCCGCAGCCCGACTGTGTGATCACGACCGAGATCGCGTCGGGCAGGCCCGAGGACGACATCCGGCGCATGCGGATGGCCGCCTGGCACGGCGCCGACCACATCATGGTCATCCGCACGGCCGGTCAGAGCCACATGGACGGGCTGCTCGAGGGCACGCCCGAAGGCGTCGGCGGCATCGCCATCACCCGCAAGCAGCTGCGCCTCTCGCGTCGCGCACTCGACCTCATCGAGGACGAGGTGGGTCGCCCCATCAACTTTCACAGCTACGTGAGCGGTGTGGCGGGTCCCGAGATCGCCGTGATGTTCGCCGAGGAGGGCGTGAACGGCGCGCACCAGGACCCGCAGTACAACGTGCTCTACCGCAACATCAACATGTACCGCTCGTTCGTGGACGCGGCGGTGGCCAAGCACATCATGGCGGCGGCCGGCATCCTGCAGATCGATGGCGCGCACAACGCGAACGCCACGGCGGTCAAGGCGTGGAAGGTCATGCCCGAGCTTCTCGTGCAGCACGCCATCAACTGCGCGTTCTCCGAGGCGGTGGGCATGTCCGCCGAGCTGATCGCGCTCTCCACCGTGCCCCCTGACGCTGCTCCCGCGCCCTGCATGCGCATGGATCTGCCGTACGCGATCGCGCTCCGTGACCTCTTCGGCAGGTACAAGATGCGTGCGCAGCAGAACACTCGCTACATGGAGAGCGACGGGCGCGACGCCACCGTGAGCCACGTGATGAACCTGCTGATCTCGCGGCTCACGAGCGCGGACATCCAGTCCACGATCACGCCCGACGAGGGCCGCAACGTGCCGTGGCACTACAACAACGTGGCCGCGGTGGACACCGCCAAGCAGTCGCTCGTGGGTATGGACGGCCTGCGCGAGATGGTGAAGGTGGACCGCGAGAATCCCGAGCTGAAGGCGCGCGTGCGCGAGCTCAAGGAGCGCGCGGTGCTCTTCCTCGAGGCGATGCTCGCCGATGGCGGATACTTCGCGGGCGTGGAGAAGGCGTACTTCGTGGACAGCGGCGAGTATCCCGAGACCAACGATGACGGCATCGCCCGCGACAGTGCCGGCGGCGTGGCCGTGGGCTCGATCGTGCCGCGGGCGGACGACTACCTCGCGCCTGTCTGCCACCACTTCGGCCAGAACCACCTCGAGCTGCTGCCCGGGTACGGGGCTGCGGCAGGTGCGACAGCGTGCACGCTCATCGGGGGCTGCACCTTCTGTGATGACACGAAGGTGCCCTTCACCGATGAGCTGGATCATGACGACAACGCCGCCGTGCGGCTTACACAGACCGCAGAAGCACGCGCGAAGGGCCTCATCACGCCCGAGGTGGAGTGGGCGGGCGACGGCATCGTGGCGGTCACGATGTTCCTGCCTGCCGCCGAGGCGATCGCTGAAGCGGCTGCGCTCGAGCTCGGCCGTGCGATGAACCTCGCCGACTGCGAGGTCATCCACAAGCGGGTGATGCATCCCGCCGAGGGCACGCTGGTCGAACTCAAGGGGCGCCTCGACGTGGCGATCGATCCGGCCACGCTTGTGATCCCCGAGCCGCCCGAGGTCCTCACCGACGAGGAGATCCGCGACTTCGTGCACGAGCGCACCGTGCGCTGCGTGGCGGCCACCGTGGGTAACGACGAGCACTCGGTGGGCATGCGCGAGATCATCGACATCAAGCACGGTGGCCTCGAGAAGTGGGGCTTCGGCGTGACGTACCTCGGCACGAGCGTGCCCATCGAGAAGGTGCTCGATGCCGCCATAGAGCACGCGGCCGCCGTCGTGCTCATCTCCACGATCATCACGCACGCCGAGGTGCATCGCGACATGATGGAGAAGCTCGCCAGTCTCGCCGAGGAGAAGGGCGTGCGAGACCGATTGCTGCTCATCGCCGGCGGTACGCAGGTGACCGACGAGATAGCGCGGGAGAGCGGCATGGATGCCGGTTTCGGGCGTCGTACCAAGGGCCTGGCCGTGGCGAGTTTCATCGTGCAGGAGATGCGGGCGCGGGGTGTGTGACGGGTTGCCAGGTTCGTTCGATGGTAGACGAGCGGGGCATATGCCCTGATGGACGGCGCACGAGTGTGCCTCTCGCCGATGTTCTCAGCCATTCGTCAGAAACTGCCATAAGTCGGGTACTCGGCCTGCGGAACGGGTAATTCGTTTTGTCAGCCCCCTTGAGGGGCAGGGGGCGATGATCCGCCGAGTGCTTACGGTCACTGCGCGGTCCGGCGGGGAGCGAATAGTGAGACCGACCCGATTCCGGGTCGGTCTTTGCGCGTTTGTGGGGGGTCCGATCGGTTTGCGGTGGGAAGGGGGGGTACGGGCGACATTTCCGGCATTGACCCTGGCCGTCGAATGACGGTGCCTCATGAGGGAGGAAATGATGGGAAGCTTCGGCTCGCTCGACATCGCACGAAGCGCCCGCCCACAACGGATCCTCTCGCTACTCCTGGCGCTCGCACTCGTTGCATCGGTTGCACCGCCGGTCTTCGCGACCGACACTGTGCCCGCACATGACTTCGGACCCGGCAAACACACGGCGGACCTCCTGGTCGGAGCGAAACTCGTGGACGTCGGTGATGTCGAGGTCTACAACGACCAACAGAAGCTCTACATCAACGTCCTGCCCGACGGCTACAGGATCAACGAGGTCCAGATCTACGCCGGCGATCAGCCGATACCAGTGACCACAGGCGGTCAGCCCGCGCCGGGCCAGTTCCCGTACACAGTGAAGTACGCCGAGCCCGTGTCGGAGCATCAACTGGTCCTCGACCTGCATCAGGACCTGGGCGTGGCGTGGGGCGTGCCGTTCACATCCAAGCGGGTGCAGAACATCGCTGTTCACGTCTCCATGTGGGATTCCGCCAACGGCAAGAGCACCGGAGCATGGGCAGGAGGCGCGCACTTCTTCTCGGAGAAGGCACCTGCCGCGGGCGCCTGGTTCAGTTACCTGCTCGAGCGTCCCCGCAGGGGACACTTCATCGATGCACCGGTAGGTGGGCTCGGGTACTCGACTGAGACGTTCACCGGTACCACCGATGTATCCGGGTCGTTCCTGTACTTCCCGGGTGAGACGGTGACGTTCGTCTTGGCGGACTATCCGATTGGCAGCGCGGTCTGCAGGCACCGCGTGACGCCACTCGATCTCTTCAACACGGCGGACATCGGTATGCCGGAGGTGGGTAGCCTCGCGCAACTGCTCCAGTCCCTGGACGCGGACGGCAATCCAAAGGATCGCATCTTCATACCCGAGTCTGTGCACGACGCTGTGCGCGCGACGATCGCGGAATGGGCGGATGCAGAGGACGAGGAGTTCGAGGGGTTCGACTTTACGGATACAGAGCTGGTGGAGTTCGTCATCAACGGTGCCGTCAGCAAGACCGCCGGGATCGAGGGTGTGACCCTCATGAAGGTCACGAAGGCGGAGGCTGTCGAGAACCTCGCGAAGACGCTCGAGGAAACGAACTCGAAGTTCGTGAAGAACGTCTCCAAGACGCAGGAACTGTTCACGACGAAGTCCCGCGTGGAGATTGCGCCATTCTACGTTCCGGCGCTGAGCTCCGATGGGGATGTGGCGGAGATTGAGTATCACGACGAGTACGGGGACCTCATCGGCACGCGCACCGAGGCACAGCCGATAGTCATGGCGTACCTGGATGCGCACCCGGACACCGGAGAGCTCGATGTATGGTCCGCGGTCTCACTCGACGATGGGAACACGTGGAAGCGGCGCAACCTGTCGCGAAGCGCCGATCGCTCATCGTTCACCCTCGCCAACGGCGAGGAGTACTATGGCGCGTGCGAGAAGCCCTCGCTGCACGTGAAGGACAACATGGTTCTGATCGTTTGGACCGGCAAGTACGCGCGCGGGGGCAAGCCACGGTACTCGATCGATACCAGTGCCACGGATCCCGGAGACGACTACCCGTACGACGATGCGTACCAAGTGGATGACATCTGGGGTGTCGGCGGGCCGCAGCGCTCGACCGACTATACGGAGCTCGGCTTCCCGGAGGTCGGTGAGATACCGTATAACGTGGTCTGGACCCAGCGGGGCATCATCGACAAGGCGACGGGGGTTCTCACCTGGTACAAGCCCGAGCGTCTGACGTCAGGACGGCGCAACGCGATGCAGCTGGTCGAAGCTTCGGCGGGCAACAACGTCGGCTTCGCCATCGCATGGCAAGAAGACCCGGAGGGTATACGTCCGGGCCAGGGCAAGGGCTCCGGAGTGGGGTGGAGTGGCGCGATCGCGAGTCACGGTACCGACATCTGGTACAGCTACATCTCCACCGCCGACTTCGCCAAGGTTGATACCAACTGGGTATCCGGCGGTGATCCCGAGCACGATTGGGATGAGGACATCGTCGGCCGGCCCAAGGCGCTCGTCCCGTTCGCCATGCCGGTGCGGATCAGCGACAACGAGACGATCAACTCGAACAACATCAAAGTCGAGCTCGGCAGCGATGGTCTTCCTGTGACCGACGGGAACGGGGACTACATCCCGATCATCGATGAGGAGACAGGCAAGGAAGTCGGTACTCACAGCTATGCGTACGAGACGCCTGGAGTGATCGCCGACTGGTACGAGACCACGAACCACCAGGGCGTCGAGAGGCGCGTTGCCATCACCGCCGATGGTCGCCTGCTCGATGGTGACACCGCCTCCACGCGGCCGGCGCTGTTCCTGCAGGGGTATACGAACAACAACGGTACGCCCAACGATCCGAAAGATGACTTCAAGAGCGCCTATGCGATCCTCGGCTACGAGGAGAGCAAGGGCACCGGAGGCGGCGGTCCGCTTGGCGAGCCACACGAGGATGCCGACGACCCCGATGAAGTGCCCGAGGTCCCCGCTGCTGCAGACTGTGACGACGCCACGGTAGGATGCTGGGAGTGCCACTACGACGCGCATGCAGCTGCGGAGGACCAGACCGCGTGCTACGCGTGTCACGAGGACGCCCATGCCTACATCAGTGCTGATGATGCGGAGTCCATGGAGGAAGACAACGAGTCGGGCGACGGTATCGGCAGACGGTACAAGCCGGATATCGGAAAGAACATCATCTACCACAGCTTCGACTGGAAGCAGCCGGACGTCGTAGCCGGAGGTACCATCCTTAACCAGCAGGCTAGGAACCCCGAGAATCCCGAAGAGCTGCTCTATCTGGTAGATGAGGACGGCCAACAGATCCCCGACTACCTTGGCAACCCGATTCCAGCCTACGAGAACGCTCGCCGTCCGCGGTTCCTGGTGCAAGGCAAGGAGATGGCCATCAAGGGTAAGACGGTCGCAGGCACACCTGCCACCGTCATGGTCATGGTCTACAAGCAAGGCGAGGACGGCCGCGGCGGCCCGTCAGACATCTTCCTCCGCCGGTGGGTCATCAAGAAGACTCCAGCCGGCTGGTCGGGCGGTCCCAACCCATACGTTGCAGCCAACGTTCTTGGCGATGACACCAACGTGAGCGCCGTCACGCCCACGGAGTTCTGGGACAACCCGGATCAGGACGATCCCGACAAGGGCGTGAAGCTGATCAGGTGGGATCAGACCGCCGAGAACCTGGGCGACTATTCGTGGACGTATCCGGGCGACAACGCTCAGGCGCAGCGAGGCTATCTCCGCGGCGACCTGTTGGTACTCGGGTACACCTGGACGCCGAACTGGCGCTCGGCGCGCAACGGCAACGACATCTACAACCTGTACGTGCGACGCTCGTTCGATGGCGGCAATACGTTCACGACCACGCCGGCGACCGACCCGTACGGTGTTTACGCTTATGGCGGAGACGGTGCGACCTGGACGCAGGTCTTCCGGAATCCACAGGAGGGAACTACCGAGGTCGTCGAGCAGTTCATCGAGGCCGGGCAGTTCCAGCCGGCAGTAAACGTCACCCGTTACACGAACAACAAGATCAACTGCATAGAGCCGCGCATCGTGCCGCCGGGGCCAGCGGTCGCAGGATCGCCGTACCCGGAGGATGTCTCGAGTCTGTCCACCGTCTGGCTCACCTGGGGCACCGGCGCCACGCACGCCGTGCTTCATGGCGACAGCGATGAGGACGAGGAGGATACTGGCAAGATGCCGCTCGACCTGCAATACACCTACAGCCTCGACTGGGGTGACACATGGGTGTTCGAGGAGAAGACGGTTTCCGTCGACAGCGACGGCAACCACGCCGGTGCGACGGTCTTCCGGCCGTTCTACCTGGCGAGGGGCGATTCGATGCAGGGTGAGGCACAGGTCAAGTTGAGCGCTGATGGCTCGAAGGCGTACATCGTATGGAACGATGAAGGCATTCCGCCCGAGTTGCTCACCGACCCGTCCAAGCTGGAGATGGATACGTTCTTCAGGCGCATCATGCCCTATGAGTTCGAGCACAACCAGGCACTGGCAGCCCCCGTCGTCGATGTGGGTACGCAGTGATCCAGTAGCCGCTGTACGCGCACCATGCGCCCCGGCCGTTGCCAGCGGTCGGGGCGTTCTCTCGTGCACCGCGGGCACACGTCTGCAGCGCCGCCACGCGTTAGCGTACTATTGCCGATACACGACGACCGCTCGCTCATCGCTCGCGACCCGGAGGCGACCATGACCCCAGATGACCTCGAAGTGACCGATTCCGATCCGGCAGCCCGGGTCCGGACTCTCATGCAGCGCGGCGTCGCTGAGGCGAAAGCCGGCGAACGCATCGCAGCGGTGGCGAGTCTCAAGGAGGCCGAGCAGGTCGCCACAGAGGCGGGGCTCGGCTCGCTAGCGATCGGCGCGCACATCAACCGCGGGTGGGCGCTGTGGCAGGCGGGCGAGACCGAAGGCGCCATCACCCTGTACTCCGAAGGCGCGCAGATGGCACGAGAGGTCGGCGACGTCGAACGATTGCTGTTGGCGCTGGGCAATCTCGGTATCGCCTACGGCCGGCTCGGCCGCCACGCCGAGTCGCTCGCGACCTACGAAGAGTATCTGCCATTCGTGAGCGATGACGCGGCCGCGGGCGCCGAGGCGCATCTCAACTGCGGCACGGCGCTCGCCAGTCTCGGCAGGCCGGATGAGGCGCTCGTCCATTTCGAGCGCGCCGAACGGTTGGCCACCGATGCCGGTCTCACCGAGTCGCTGGTGATGGTCCTACTGAACCGGGGCCTTCTCACCGAGTCTGCTGGCGATCACGAGGCCGCCTTCGAACTCTACTGGAAGGCGTTCGACACCGCCGACGAGACCAAGGACGCCGACCTTATCGGCACTGTGACGATGGCTCTGGGCGCCGCCTATGCGCGTGTGGGCGATGACCCGCACGCCAGCGACTGCTTCGAGGAATCCGAACGCGCGTTCAGGGCGAGTGGTGATCGGCGGCGGCTCGCTGACGCCCTGCATGGCCATGCGGTGGCGTTGCGGCGTATCGGTCTGGAGGACGCGGCGCTCGAGGCGCTGCAGGAGGAGGAGCCCCTTCGCGCTGAGTTGGACGACATCGTCGGCCTCGGCGGCTGCATCCTCAGCCAGGCGCTCATGCTGGCCGCGCGCCCGAAGAGCCCGAGCGCGGACACTCGCTTCGAGGACGCCGCCGCCACATATCTGCGCGCCGGGGACATCAGTACCGTTGCCGAGATACACCACGCGCGTGCTGAGTGGCTGCGCAGGCAGGAGATGGACGACGAGGCGCTCAGCCGTGCGCGCGAGGCATTGGCCGCGGCACTCAAAGCACCGAACCGTCCGGCAGAACTCCGGATTCGCGGACTGCTTGCGGTCATGCTCGCCGATGCGGGCGACCTTGAAGCCGCCGAGGCGGAGCTTCACGAGGCCGAGGCCGGAGCCGAGGAGAGTGGCGACGCCGAGGCTGGGGTGGGGACGTGGGCTCGCAGGGCGTACGTTCTCGCGCGCCAGGACGCACCCGCTGGCGACGTCGTGGCTCAACTTGATACCACGTGGGAGCGCGGTCTGACGCTCACTCGTCCGCAGATGGCGCGAGAGGCTTTGACCCTTGTGGCCCAGGAGATCAAGGACCGCTGCGACGAGCGCTACTCGGCGCCGATCTCCCTGTGGCAGGCAGAGTACCTGGTGGTCTAGTGCCCGCATCGCGTCCGGGTGGTGCGCGTACGGTGACGGCGGCCGGAAGGATCCTGCATGAGTGAGGCGCTGCGGATAGACGCTCTGGTTGCAGAGATCGGTTCCACCACCACCGTGCTTTCGGCGTTCGATGGTCTCGCCGAGGGCGCGGTGCGCCCGCTCAAGCTGCTCGGGCAGGGCTTCGCGCCCACCAGCGTGGCAGCGGGCGACGTGGGCATCGGCGTGGCGGCCGCGCGAGCGTCGCTCGAGAAGATCACCGGTCCCCTGGATCCGGAGGTCACCCTCGCCACCTCGTCCGCGGCGGGCGGACTGCGCATGACGGTTCACGGCCTTACCGCCAAGATGACGGCGATGGCGGCCCGTGAGGCGGCCCTCGGCGCGGGCGGGGTCGTCGAGTACCAGACGGCGGGTCGTCTGAACGATCACGACCTCGAGGCGATCGACCGTGCGCGGCCGGGGCTGATCCTGCTCGCCGGCGGGGTCGAGGGCGGCGACAGCGACGTGGTGGTCTACAACGCGCGCCGCCTCAAGGAGATCGCCGCGCGCCCCATCGTCATCTACGCAGGTAACTCGGCCGCCGCCGACGAGGCCCGCGCGACGCTCGAGGCCGCGCGCTTCCGCGTGCGCGTCACGAGCAACGTCTATCCGAGCGTGGACGAGCTCGATATCGTCCCGGCGCGACACGCGATCCACGACGCATTCGAGGAGCACATCACGCACGCCCCGGGCATGGAGCGCATCGGCGAGTTCGTCACGGGCGCGATACTCCCCACACCCGGTGCGGTGCTCGTCGCCGCCGAGCTGCTGGCCGAGGCGATCGGCGACCTGCTCGTGATCGACGTGGGTGGCGCCACCACCGACGTGCACTCGATCACCGACGGCTCGCCGGAGTACTCGGCGATCGCCACCGACCCGCAACCGCACGCCAAGCGCACCGTGGAGGGCGACCTCGGCACATACGTGAGTGCGCGGCACGTACTCGAGTTGATGACGCCGGTCGGTCAGGCGCACCTGCTGCCGCCGGCGATACCCGGCACTCCCGACGAGATCGCCGCCGCGGTCGAGCTCACGCGGGTCGCGGCGCGCGTGGGTGTGGAGCGCCACGCGGGGCGCCTCTCGCACCTCTATACGCCGAAGGGGCGTCAGACCGTCGCGCGCGGGCGGGACCTCACGGCATGCCGCCTGGTGATCGGCACGGGGGGCGCGCTGACGCGTCTTCCCGATGGCGAGGAGATGCTCGACGGGGTGCGCGCTCGTGCATCGGACACCGATCGCCTGCTCCCTCCGGCGGCTGCGCGCATCCTGCTGGACCGCCACTACGTCTTCGCGGCGTGCGGCGCGCTCGCGTCGCGATTCCCCGCCGAGGCCATCGTCGCGCTCATGCGGGCGAGCGTCGGCGTATAGCGCAAGACGGGCCGCCCGGAGGCGACCCGTCGCTGCCTGCGCGAAGCGCGCTCGCGCTACACCACGCCGGTGAGTCCCAGCTTCTCGACCGTCTCCGCGGTGGGCAGTCCGCTCTCGCGGTCCCATCCCATCGCCGCGTAGAAGCTGTCGAGCGACACGTCGATGTTCGCGACCTGCCCCTCGCCGCGTCCGTCGGGCGCGGGCTCGGTAAGGATGCGCTTCGGCAAGGTGTCGTCCTTGCGGGTGAGGCCCCAGCGCGCGTTGATCATGCGCTCGAGGTTGATGACCCGCTCGGCCGCCTTGAGCATGGCCTCCTTGGTCCAGGTCTCACCGGTGGCCGCCGAGAGCACGGCCGCCCAGGTGGACGGCTGCACCGCGAGCGTGATCACCGAGAACAGACACACGCCGAGGAGGTTCGTGGCCATCGAGAACTCCATGAACGGCTTCACCCACTGCTGGTTGTCGTCATCAAGGAAGTCCACGTCGTAGGTGAGGCCGAGTTCCTCGTTGCGGTACGCGAACGCGTCCACGACCGATGCGTACGGCCGCAGGTGGTCGGCACCGCGCGGCGAGACGGCGTGGCTCACGCCCTCGCCCTTGCTCGCCCGCACGCCGCAGCTCGCGAGCTCCACGCCCTTGACCTCGAAGGTGTAGTCGGCCGCGTCACCGCCGAGCGCTGCGGCGGCGCGCTTCGAGCCGTCGGCGAGCATGTTGCCGAAGCCCTTCCGGTGCGCGATCTTGTCGAGGATCTCGGGGAAGATGTCGCCGTTGCCCCAGACCAGATCGATGCCGTCGGTCATCTCCGGTGTGAGGATGCCCTTCTCGTACCACTCCATCGCGATCGCGATCACCTGACCGGCGGCGATGGTGTCGAGGCCGAGGTCGTTGCACAGGTGCCCGGCCTTCACGACCGCGTTGAGGTCGGTCACGAGGCACTTCGCACCGAACGCGCCGAGCGTCTCGTACTCGGGCCCGCCGCCTGTCTCGCCGACGTTCGGGCCGTACTTGATCGTGGTCGTGCGCCCGCATGCCACCGGGCAGCCCCAGCATGCGTACGGCTTCACGTCGAGGTTCTCGTGGTACGCCGCATGGCCGAGTGTCGGCAGTGACTCGTCGAACGTGGTCCGGCGCCAGTTCTGTGTGGGCAGTATGCCGAGCGCGCTGATCGAGTCGTAGAAGCTCGGGGTGCCGAACGGCTTGAGTTCGGCTTCCACGAACTCCTCGTGCAGGAACTCCTCGCGCGCCTGCTTGGCGGCTTCCTTGAGCGCCTCGGGGTCGGCGATCGGCAGCGGCTTCGTGCCGTGCACCACGAACGCCTTGAGACCCTTCGCTCCCATCGCCGCGCCGCCGCCGCCGCGGCCGGCAGCCCGCTCCGCGTCGGTCATGATCGATGCGAAGAGCACGCCGTTCTCGCCGGCCGGGCCGATCGATGCGATCTGCCAGCCCTTGCCGCCGAGCTGCTCCCGTATCGCCACCTCGGTATCGTGCACGCCCTTACCCCAGAGATGCATCGCGTCACGGATCTCGACTTCATCGTCATCGATCACCACATACACGGGGTTGTCAGACTCGCCCGTGAACACGATGAGGTCGTAGCCGGCCTTCTTGATGGCGGGTGAGAGCTGACCGCCCACGTTCGCCGCACCGATCGCGCCCGACGCGGGAGATCTGAAGACGAAGCACGTGCGCCCCGAGGACGGTGCGGCCGTGCCGGTGAGTGGACCGACCGCCGCGATCAGTGGCTGTGAGGCCTCAAGCGGCAGCCCGTCGAAGTCCACCATCTCGGCGAACAGGCGCATCGCCACGCCCTCACCGCCGATGTAGTCGCGGAACCATGCCTCGGGAAGTTCGCGGCGTTCAACCAATCGACTCCCCAGGTCCACAACGAGTGCTACCCCCCAGTTGCCGTTCATCGCTCCTCCGTTCCTCACGCAGCCGACAGATCGCACATCACCGTGAGCCGGCGATGGTGTGACCGCAGTGTGCGGCGGCGGAGACCCGTGAGAAGGCGCACCCGAACCCGGTTGGTGAGCGCCGGTCGGCAGGGGTCAGACGCCGCTATGCAGTCCATACCCATGTTCATGCGCATGGGTCTTGCGCGGAGGCGCAGGGCCCCGCATCGTTGTGGCGTACGATGGCGGTTGACACGTCACGACTCCCGGGAGGCTCCATGCTCGCCAAGGCCACCGTCACCATCGATCTGGCCAAGGTCACCGAGAACACACGCCGCGTGGTTGATGCGCTCGGCGGGCGAGGGGTCTACGGCGTCACGAAGGTGACGTGCGGTGCGCCCGCGGTGGCGCGCGCCATGCTCGCCGGCGGCGCGGCCGGAATCGCCGATTCACGGCTTGAGAACGTCGCGGGCTTGCGCGAGGCGGGCGTGAACGCCGAGTTCTGGTCGCTCCGGGCGCCGTCGCTCGCGCGGGCCGACGAGGCGGTACGGCTCATCGACGTCTCACTCGAGAGCGAGATCGAGACCGTGCGCGCGCTCGATGTCGCCGCGCGGACCCTCGGCAAGCGGCACCGCATCGTGGCGATGGTGGACCTCGGCGATCTGCGTGAGGGCATGCTGCCCGCCGACCTGCCGGCGTTCCTGGATGCCGCTGAGGCGCTCGCGAACATCGAGGTCTACGGCATCGGCGCGAGTCTCACGTGTTACGGGGCGATCGTGCCCGACGCGGAGAACCTCGGCGAACTGGTGGCGCTTACACAGACTGCAGAAGCCCGACTTGGCCGACATCTCCACGTGAGTGGGGGCATGTCGAGCTCACTCGATGCGCTGGTGGACGGCATCCTGCCCGAGCGGATAGACAGCCTGCGTATCGGCGAGTCCATCCTGCTCGGCGTTTCCACGGTCACGCGTGAGCCCATCCTCGGGCTGCACACCGATGCGATCACCGTGAGCGCGCCGGTGATCGAGTGCATGGTGAAGCCCAGCAAGCCGAAGGGTACGAGCGCGCAGGACGCGTTCGGCGGACGGCCGACCTTCGAGGACCGGGGCGACCGCCGTCGCGCGATCCTCGCGATGGGCCGGCAGGACGTTGTGCCCGAGGGGCTCGCGCCGGTCGATCCGCGCATCCGGGTGCTCGGCGCCTCGAGCGATCACCTCGTGCTCGACGTCCACGACCTGCCCGAGGACCTGCACCTCGGCGACGCGATCGCATTCGTCCCAACGTATGCGGCCACGCTCGCGGCATTCACCTCGCCGTACGTGGAGAAGCGGTACGTCGGGTAGCCGCTACTGCGCCAGCATCCGGTAGATGCCGCCGTTGAAGTCCACCACGTACAGCTCGCCGGCCTCGTCCTCGCCGAAGCTCACGATGAGCATGTCGTTGTCGATCATGAGCCGGGTGGCCACCGTGCCATCGTCAGCACGTTGCGCGGCCCACAGCGCCCCGAAGCTGAAGTCGGCGTAGAAGTACGTGCCCCAGAACATCGGCTGAGCCGAACCGCGGTACACGTAGCCGCCGGTGACCGACGTCCCGGTCTGCCGGTCGTACTCGATGACCGGCATCGTGAAGCCTTCGGCCGAAGGGGATGCGTCCGGCGGATAGGGGTGTGTGGCCTCCCAGAGGCTCCATCCGTAGTTCTCGCCGCCCGGAGAGGACGCCGGCTGGAAGTCGATCTCCTCCCAGGCGTTCTGCCCCACGTCACCGATCCACAGGTCGCCGGTATCACGGTCGAAGCTGAACCGCCACGGGTTGCGCAGGCCAGACGCCCAGATCTCGGGCGCCCAGCCGGCCTGGCCCACATGTGGGTTGTCGGACGGGATGCCGTAGACGGTGTCGCGCGTCTCGGTCGCATCGTAGAGAACATTCAGGCGGAGCATCTTTCCGAGGAGCGCCTGCGGGTTCTGCCCGTTGCCCTGCGGGTCTCCGCCACTCCCGCCATCGCCCATTCCCACATAGAGATGTCCATCGGGGCCGAAGGCGATCATGCCGCCGTTGTGGTTCGCGTAGGGCTGCGGGATGGTGAGCCAGACGTACTCGGACGCCGGGTCTACCACGTCACCCGTCACGGAGAAGCTCGAGATCACGGTGGCGCCGTCACCACGTGTGTAGTTCACCCACACCGAACCGTCGTCGGTGAACCCGGGCGAGAACGCCATGCCGAGCAGCCCCTGCTCGCTTTGCGTGCTCACGACCGCCGAGAGGTCGAGGAAGGGCGCCGCCGAGCGCACGCCGTCATCGAGCAGCCATGCCCGGCCGGTCTTCTCGAGCACCACGAGGCGACCGGAGCCGTCGGGGTATCCCGTCACGTAGAGCGGCTGGTCGAAGCCGTCGGCCACGGGCGCGAGCGTGAGGCGCAGCTCGCCGAGCGGCGTGGGCGTTGGCTCCGCGGACTCGGCAGGCACCTCGGCGGGAGGCGTGGTGCCCACCACGTCGGGTTCGTCGGCGGGCTCCTTCGTGCAGCCGGCCGCCATGGCTACCGCGATGACCACCGCGAGGACGATGGAGACTGTCCGAATGCGCATCACTGACTCCTTCCCACGTTCGGTCTTGTAGGTATACCCGCCCCGCACCCCCGCATCCCGCTACAATCGCCGCATGCGCCCTAACCTACCCATCGCTCTCGCCCTGCTGCTCGCGGCCATCCTCGCCGCGGGTTGCACGTTGCTCGCGCCGCCGGCCAAGGAGCCGCCGGCCGGCGCGCCCGAGGTCACGCAGGCGGAGGTCATCCGCCACACCGACGGCGACACCGCACGTTTTCTGCTTGATGGTGGCGCCGAGGAGAAGGTCCGCTTCATCGGCATCGACACCCCCGAGGTGGGAGAGAGCCCCGAGCCCTTCGGCGAGGATGCGGCAGCGTACACCGCCGGGGAGATCCCCGTAGGCACGACGGTGTGGCTCGAGACCGACGCCGAACTGCGCGACAAGTACGGACGACTGCTCGCCTACGTGTGGCTTGAGCAGCCGACAACAGGCAACGAGGCCGAGGTGCGCGAGCATATGCTCAACGCCCGGCTCGTGCTCGATGGCTATGCCAACGCCTACACCTACCCGCCGAACGTAAAGTACACCGACGTCCTCAAGGACCTGCAGGCCGAGGCGCGGGAGGCGGGCCGAGGGCTCTGGGTGGAGTAGCGGTCACCGCGACCAGCGGCGCACAGGAAGGGCCCCGCTCCGTGGTTGGAGCGGGGCCCTCGACCATTGCGTTCCTGCGGAACAGCCTGGAGTGCGAACGAGTGCTACTGGACGAGTTTGATGTCGGTCACGTCCGACATGGCGGTTCCACCAAACTCGGGTAGGAGCGTCCATGCGATCGTGACGCTCGTAGCACCGGCGGGGATGACGTCTCCATCGGTGTCAACGATCTGGACCACGAGATCCTCGTAGCCGTCGCCGTTGGTGTCACTGTAGGACGCCATCACAGTCGGGTCCTTCTTGCCCCTCACGCCAACAGCCGCACCGTTCATGGTGACCGTCGCAGCGTTGACTGTGTGGACGTCGAAGTACTCGTTGCCAAGGATGGCCACAGGCACCTTGCCCGCACCGTTCCAGTTGAGCGCACTTGGATCGGAACCCGGTTTGACGTCCGTCTGAACCTCGGTGTACGTCCAGGTGGCCGAGAAGTCGTAGATGAACCCGGTCGGGTTACCGGTTGCGGATGAATCGCCTGCGTAGTTCCGGACGATGACGTCCATGTAGTTCGGACCGATCTTCAGATCGCCGGGCTGAAGCGCATATGACTGAATCGTGGCCCACTCGTGGTTGTCGACGAATGCGCCTTCGACTTCACCATCAGTGCCGGCGAGTCTGCCATTGATCCACGTGCGGTCAGCGTTGTCGGAGTTGACCTTCAGGTACCCGCTGGGAACGATGTTGACGGCGTTCGCGGGGATGTTGCCGATATTGATGCGGTACCAGCGCCACTGGTTCGCGCCGATGGTGCCCGAGATGTAGAAGCTGTTGGAGATGTACACCGCCGGACTACCGGTGATGAGCGGCCAAGACGTGTGCTTCCAGCACGGGATCGCGGGCACGCCCGCACCCCAGCCGGCATCGGCCGGGGCGAGATAGCTGTAGCACGGACCGTACACGGTCGCCGCTTCGATGGCACTGCCGCTGTAGTAGTTCGCGCTCCCGCCGACCGCGAACGCTGAGCCTGCGCTCATCAAGACAAGCGCCACAACGATTACCGCGAGAACCAGACCCCTCTTCATAACCCCTCCCTCTCTCAAGACGGATGCGCGCCGAACTCGGCCCGCGGGCTTGAGAAGATGAGGCTTTGCGAGTTCCCCCGAAGACGCGAAAGACCGGCCGCGCGGGGCCGGTCTCACCACTGGCTCCCCGCCGGATCAGGTGACCGCATATCTCCGACGGATCATAGCTTCCCGCGGAATCCCCACATAAGACCCCGCGCACAAGACGGTACCCCTTCAGCCGGCGTGTCGCATTCGGCGGTGGGAGATTGAACGCTGAACGGCATTCTGGCGCGATGAGCGGCAAGGTTCGAGGCATCCGTGGTCCTCGGTGCTGCCCCACCTTGCGACGCCGTTGTAGACTGCATACAAGACCACCCAAGGAGGACTGCATGCCCGCTCCCGAACCCCTCGAACGCCTCACCTTCGATGCCGCCACGCTCGTGGCCGAGCATCCGCCGGTGCTTCGGCACACCAACAAGCTGGTGGTCATGAGCGTCGCGTGTGCCGAGGGCTGCGGCCACTCGGGCACGGTCGGCTACACGCGCTGGGCTGCGATGCCGCTGCCGGATCATGTCGATCCCGGCGCGGGCGGTACCGTGGTCGAGAGCCGGCCCACCATCTACGACTACGAGCCGGTCGATCCGCAGGCCGTTGAGTGGCACGTCAACTTCGCCGATCCGCTGCTGTTCTATGCGTACGGGTCAGGGCTCTTCGCGCAGGACGAGATGCAGTCCGCCGAGCACCCCGTCCTCGGATCGCTGGTCGAGGCGCTGCGCGTGGGCCCTCATCGCGCGGTCACTGAAGACGACAGCGGCCCCACGCCGGTGCTGGTCATGGGCGTCGAGCGTAAGTGTCACGTCGCCACCGACAGTAACGAGTCACAGGGGCGTCCTCGCGGACTGTACGGAAACGAGTTCTCGGCGGCGTCGGCCGAGGTCGTGCGCCGCGCCACCACGCGGGTCGAACCGCCCACCATCACGAACATCATCGCGCTGGCAGCGCCGTCTTATGGCGTCGGCGCGTACACGCGCGAGCAGATCGAGCACATCCTGGTGACCGCATACACCGGCTTCTCGGCAGCAGTGGCCGAATCGGCGACGATCTGCACGGGTGCACCCGTGGTCGTGCACACCGGCTACTGGGGCTGCGGGGTCTTCGGCGGCGACCGCGTGCTCATGCCGCTGCTGCAGCTCGTTGCCGCACACCTTGCGGGCGTGGACCGGCTCGTGTTCCACACGACCACGGCGGCCGACGGCGCCGAGCCGTTCGAGGAGGCCGTGAGCATCGTGGATGAAGCGCTTTCACCCGCAGGAGGCATGAGCGCAGGTGAGCTTCTCGACACCGTCGTGGCGATGGGCTTCAGCTGGGGGATGAGTGACGGCCGCTGAGGTGGCAGTCCGCTTGCTAAGTCCTTCACGAATGCGGTGTTTGTCGCACATGTGACACGGTGCTGATGGTAGAATGCATGCAGTCGCACGAACTGCTGACGAGAAGAGTCCCGGTGGGTAAGCGGAGCCGCATCGCCATAGTGTTGCTGCTGGCGATCGTTGCAGTCATCGCAGCGATTCTTCTCCTTACCCTCGGCTCGGCCGAGGACGACGGCGAGGGCCCCATCATCACGCCGCCCACGGCGAACGGGGGTACGCTCCCCGGCGATTGGGACCACGCGACCGAGACGGGCACCTGCTCGATCTGTCATGCGCCCACGCGCGAACACGCGAACATGGAGTTCAACCGCTGCGAGGACTGCCACGCATATCCCACGTGGGATGCCGAGCACCCCACGGATCCTGACTGCGCGAAGTGCCACACCGTCACGATTCCTGCAGGTCACGTGGCAGTGACCACGAGCTGTGTCACCTGTCATCCGAACACCGGGGAGTCGTGGCAGTTCGTGCACACCGGCATGGAGACCAACTGTCTCGAGTGCCACGCCGAGCCCGCCGGTCACTACGGCAGCGACTGCGCACGATGCCACGACCCGTCGGTGCCGTGGGCCCAGACGCAGTTCCCGCACACCGCATCGATGAACTGCCTCGAGTGCCACGCACGCCCGCACCAGGACTACCCGGGTGTGTCATGCGTGCAATGCCATAGCGGCCTGGGCGTCACCTGGAAGTTCACACACCCGTCGTTCACGAGTTGCACATCGTGCCACGCGGCCGATCGCCCGGCCAATCACTCCGCGGGCGACTGCGCAAGTTGCCACAAGCCGATCGGTTGGAAGTACGCCACGCACCCTGATGGCACGAGCAACTGCATCACCTGCCACATCCCGCCGCATCGCACCGACTATCCGGTGGGCTGCACCACGTGCCACCCGCAGGTGGGTGTCGCCTGGAAGCCCGCGCTGCACGTGCGGCCGATGAACTGCGTGCTGTGCCACGCATCTCCGGCTGACACAACCACGACGAACCACCCGGATGCGACGTGCGAGTCGTGTCACGACATCCCGCCGAAGGGCTGGGCCGACGCCTCGCATCCGACGACAGCATCCACATGCACGAGCTGTCACTTCACGCCATCCGGGCACCCCGCGTCGGGCTGCACCAACTGCCACGCGGTGCCGCCGGCCACCTGGCAGGATGCGTCACATCCTGATGCGAGTGCGATGTGCACCGATTGCCATGTCTCACCTGCGGACACCACCTACACCGCGCATCCGGACGTTGACTGCGCCAGCTGTCATCCGGTGCCGCCTGCGGCATGGTCGGCCGGCGTTCATCCGGCTGCCGACTCCGACTGCCTCACCTGTCACATGCCGCCGCATCGCACCGACATGCCTGAGCCGTGCGCAGAATGCCACCCGCAGGTGGGCGTCGCCTGGCTGCCGGCGGTCCATCCCACCAACCCCGACTGTCTGGCGTGCCACACGGCCGCGCCTGACACCGCCACCACGAACCATCCGGCCGTGGACTGTGCGACGTGTCACCCGGTGGCGCCGTCCACCTGGCAGGATGCGACCCATCCTGCACAGACCGCGACGTGCGCCGACTGTCACATCCCGGCGCCCGACACAACGTACACGTCTCACCCGGTGCTCGACTGCGGAGATTGCCATGAGATCCCGCCGTCGGCATGGGAGTACGGGACGCATCCGGATGCGACAGCCGAGTGTGCCGACTGCCATATGGCGAAGCCCAACACGACCACGACACGGCACCCTGGCTCTGGTTGCGCGAGCTGTCACGCTCTGCCGCCCGGCACCTGGCAGGATGCGACGCATTCCGCAAGCACAGACTGCGTCTCATGCCATATCGCACCGGCCGTGAATCATCCGAAGCGGACGGACTGCGCGAGCTGCCACGATCCGTCACGACCGTGGTCTGAGCCGATCATCCCGTAGCGCGTTCCATCGAGATCGCAGGAGGCGCATGGCTAGCGCTCTGATCGTGATGGCAGTGCTTGCGGGAGCGTGCGCGTACCTGGTGGGTCACGCGTTCACCGTCTCTCGTGACTCCATCCTGCGCACCGCCCCCGGCGGCATTCTGCTCGCGGCTTGCGTGATCGCGGTGCTGCTCGCGCTGTCGCTCCCTGATGTCATCTGGTCGACGACCTCGGGTGCATGGCCGAGCGGTTTCGGGCCCGACCTGTATCGCGTGGTGTGCGTCGCCGTTGCAGCGGCCGGTCTGCTCGCGGGCATGCGCGTGTGGCGGATGCGCATCTTCACTCCCGGTGCAGGACTCTTCAGCCTCGACGAGTCGCCCGTGAGTCGCGCCGAGAGCACACTGCCGCTTGCGGACTCGCTCGCCGGAGCGCTCGACGTGCTCGCGCGCGAGAAGGTGGCCCAGCGTGATGTGGCCCGCATGGCGCCGATAATCCGCAGGGTGGGCTTGCGCTACTTCCACCAGCTGCCCGAGAAGTCGAGCGAGGTCTACGCGCTCGTGGCGAGGCGACTCCCGCCTGCGGTGGCTGCCGACGTGACCGGGCTGCTGCTGGAGGGTGCCGGGCGGAAGTAGCGCGCCAGGATCGGCTAAGCGCGTTGGGCAAGGCGCAGGCACTCTCGATCTCTGCACGGTGCCGCGAAACCACATCAAGCATCCTGCCCCATCAGCCGATGCATAGGAGCAGGGGCCGCCGAAGCGAGAGGCATTCCATAGATGAGCGCTACTCCTGAGAGGCCACCGTGCACGATCGGTCATGCGGAGGGCTGGTCGCTGCGACTCGTCTTCGGCGGGCCGGTGTCGCTTTGGGTGCCGCTCGCAAGGTTCGTGGGCGTGAAGGTCGACGCCGCGACAGGAGTCGATGCGGCGAGGCTTGCTGACGCAGAAGTCGGTGCATGGATCGCAGGGCGGCGCTTCGGCGCCGGACTTGTCGCGACCACCGTCTGCACCGTGGGGTTGTTCATGTGGATACCGATACAGACCCGCCTGACGGAGTCGTTCACACATGCCGGGTTCCATAGCATCGCGGGTGGTGTCCTGGACGGTGGCTGGCCGTTCTGGACTGCGATCGCCATCGCATCGACAGCGACTCTTGTGGTCGGGCTCGCCGCGGGCCTGCTCAATGCGGTGGTCTTCGGTGGCATCCCGCTCGTGCTCCTGCGTCGATGCACGCTGGCTGCTGCACCTGCCGTTTCGATCGCGATGACGCAGGGCGACGATGCCTTCTCCAAGGAGCAGGCCGCCATCTATCCGCGTGTGGCCTTCGCTGCCGAGCATATCCTCCATCCGGGGAGACGAATACCGCGCTGACGGGCTATCCGGTGGTGCGGAGGGGTATCCTTGACGCGGACCGCCACGTCGAAGGAGCCCGCATGACCGCCGAGCCGCACGACTCACAGCTCTCCGCTGACCTCGCGCGGCTGCGATGCAGCGCCGGCGTGAAGTGGAGCCGCTTTCCCGCGGACGTGCTGCCGTGCTGGATCGCAGACATGGATCTCCCCACCGCACCGGTGGTGCGCGATGCGCTCTCCGCGCTCGTGGAGCGAGGCGACTTCGGCTATCACTTCCAGGCGGCGTCGGCGATCCCGGCGACGTTCTCGCGCTGGATGGCCGAGCGGCATGGCTGGTGGCCGAACGAGAGCCACGTGCGCGTGTTCTGCGACGTGCTCCAGGCGGTCGATCTGGCGCTGTGGCTCGGCACGCAGCCGGGCGATGGCGTGGTGCTGCTGACGCCCGTCTACCCGCCGTTCTTCGAGTGCATCACGGGCATCGGTCGCCGTGTGGTGGATTGCCCGCTCGACCCCGCCGGCTGGCGTATCGACGCCGCGCGTCTCGAAGCGTGCATCGACGACCGCACCACTGCGCTGCTCTTATGCAGTCCGCATAACCCCACGGGGCGTGTCTTCACACGCGAAGAGCTCTCGGCAGTGGCCGAGGTTGCCGAGCGCCACGACCTGCTCGTGATCAGCGACGAGATCTGGGCCGATGTGGTGTTCTCCGGTTCGCATCACACCCCGTTCGCCTCGCTCTCGGGTGCTGCCGAGGCGCGCACCATCACCGCCGCCGCGGCCAGCAAGACCTTCAACATGGCCGGCCTGCGCTGCGCCGTGGCACACATCGGCGTCTCGGAGATCGAGCGCCGCATCGCCGAGTTGCCGGCGCATCTCCTCGGTGCGGCGGGCTCACCGGGCGCGATCGCCACACACATCGCGTGGACCGAGGGCGGGCCGTGGGTGGATGAGACGATCGTCTTCCTCGAGGCACAGCGCGATCATCTGATGGCACGTCTTGCAGCCGAGCTGCCCGGCGTGGGCGCGACCACGCCAGAGGCGACCTACCTCGCGTGGCTCGACCTGCGCGCATACGATCTCGGCGACGATCCGGCGGGGTGGCTGCTCGCCAACGCGAAGGTTGCGCTCGGTCCCGGGCCCGACTTCGGAGAGCACGGCAGAGGCTTCGCGCGACTCAACTTCGCCACTACTCGGGCGCTCCTCGACGAGGCGGTCGACCGCATCATAGCTGCGCTCGAAGGTCGGTGATCAGTGCAACGGGTCGGCTGCTGAACGCCGCCGCATGAATCATCGCCCGTTCGTAGTGCATTTAACGTTCCTCACACATGAAGCGTGCGCTACACTTCAAAGAATCATCGTCCACCGGGCGTTGACCAGCGTGTGATAGCACGTCAAGGAAAGAAGGGATGGGATATGAAGAGGTCTGCTCGCTTCCTCGCGCTCATGCTCGTCTTCGCTCTGTTCACGGCCGCCCTCGCGGGCTGCGCCGCGGAAAGCGATGACGATGCGACTGAGGACACCACTGAGGCGACCACCGTCGACACGTTCACGTACGCACAGGGCGCGGACCCGCGTGGTCTGGACCCGGCGCTCGTAGATGACGGCGAGTCCTCCAAGATCATCGTCAACATCTACGAGGGTCTTCTGAAGTACAACGAGGATTCTACCGAGGTGGAGCCCTGCCTGGCCGAGTCGTGGGAGATCAGCGACGACGGTCTGAGCTACACCTTCGAGCTGAAAGAGGGCGTCAAGTTCCATGACGGCACCGACTTCAACGCCGAGGCCGTGAAGTTCAACATCGATCGCCAGCTGCCCCCGCTCGTCACCGAGGACATGGGCTATGCGGGCTTCGTGTTCGGTTCGGTCAAGGACGTGGAGGTCGTTGACGACTACACCGTGAAGATCAACCTCACGGCCCCCAACACCGCGTTCCTGGCGAACCTGGCCATGAGCATGGCCGCTCCGATCGTGAGCCCGACCGCGCTCGAGGCCGGCAACAACTCCGTCATGGAGGCACCGGTCGGCACCGGTCCCTACACGTTCGTCGAGTGGAACAAGGGCGAGAACGTCGTCCTCGTCCGCAACGAGGACTACTGGGGCGAGCCCGCCAAGACCAAGAACGTCATCTTCCGCTTCATCGCCGACAACTCGGCCCGCGTGCTCGCGCTCAACAACGGTGAGGTCGACATGATCGACGGCATCGACGCGACCGTCGTGGACCAGGTTGCCGAGGGTGGCGACGAGCTGTTCGAGGCCGCCGGTATGAACGTCAACTACATGGCGTACAACACCACTACCTCGATGTTCGCCTCCAAGGAAGCCCGCACCGCGTTCTCGCAGGCCATCGATCGCGAAGAGCTCGTTGCGAGCCTCTACCAGGGCTACTCGGAAGTTGCCGAGACGATCCTGCCCAGCTTCGTTCCCGGCTTTGACGACACCGTGAAGCAGGTTTCGTACGACGAGGCCGCCGCCAAGGCCGGTCTTGCCGCCGCCGGTATCACCAAGGTCCACATGATCGCGTACACCAACCCGCGCCCGTACAACGCCGCCACCGGTGTTGCGCTGGCCACCGCGATCCAGGGCTACCTGCAGAAGGTCGGCGTGGAGTGCACCATCGACACGTACGACTGGACCACCTACAAGGAGAAGGTCAAGGGCGGCGACTACGACATCGCCTTCTACGGCTGGATCGGCGACAACGGCGACCCGGACAACTTCCTGAACCTTCTCTCCGACCCTGACCCGAGCATGAACATCGCTCGTTGGCAGGATCCGACCTACATCGCAGGCATCAAGTCCGCACTCGAGCTGCCCAACGGCGCCGAGCGCGATGCTGCCTACGGCGACCTCGAGAAGTACGCCGCCGAGCAGGCCATCTGGCTGCCCATCAGCCACGCCAAGACGCTCGCCGCGTACCGCCCGCAGGTCTCGGGCTTCAACTATCACGTGACCGGTAACGTGTTCCTCAAGAACGTGGTCGTCGAAGCTGAATAGCACCACTTCTGGCGAATAGAGCGCGTGCAGCCGGGAACCGCGCACCTGCGATTCCCGGCTGCACCGTTCACAGACTCCACGAGAGCCTCACTCCATGCTGAAATACGTCATCAAGAGAGTGCTGATGGTCCTCCCCGTGATGATCGGGGTTTCCATCATCGTGTTCTCGCTGATGCGGGTCTTCTCTCCCGACCCCGCGCCCATCGTCCTCGGCCAGCACGCCAACGAGGAGTCGATGCAGGCCTGGCGTGAGGCCAACGGCCTCAACGACCCGGTGGTCACCCAGTACTTCGCGTACATCTCGGGCGCCCTCAAGGGCGACCTCGGCACCTCGTACTACACCAAGTCGGCCGTGACCGATGAGATCTTCGCGCGCTTCCCGGCCACCATCGAACTCGCGGTGGCCGCGATCGTCTTCGCGTCGATCATCGGCATCGGGCTCGGCGTGATGGCTGCGGTGAAGAAGAACTCCATCTTCGACGCGGCCGGCTCGCTCTTCGCACTCGTGGGAGTGTCGATCCCCATCTTCTGGCTCGGCATCCTGTTCATCATGTTCTTCAGTGGCTTCCTGCACTGGTTCCCCTCGGGCGGCCGCATCGACGTGCTCCTCAAGCCCGCCGAGGTGACCGGCTTCTACATGATCGATGCGCTCATCGCCGGCGACGGCGAGGCGTTCAGCAACGCCCTCAACCACCTCATCCTGCCGGCACTGGCGCTCGGCATGTACTCGATGGCGATCATCACCCGGATGACGCGCTCATCGATGCTCGAGACGCTCGGCCAGGACTACATCCGCACGGCGCGCGCCAAGGGCATCACCGAGACGAAGGTCATCGCCAAGCATGCGCTGCGCCCCTCGTTGATCCCGGTGACCACCGTCATCGGCCTGCAGTTCGGATCCCTACTCGGCGGCGCGCTGCTCACCGAGAGCGTGTTCTCGTGGCCGGGCATCGGTAAGTTCACGGTCGACTGCATCCTCAAATCGGACTTTCCCGTGGTCCAGGGCATCGTGCTCCTGGTCGCGGTCATCTTCGTCACCATCAACCTGGTGGCCGACCTCGCGTACGCCTACCTCGATCCGCGCATCAAGTACTCGTCGAAGAAGGAGCGGTAGCCATGAGCGAGTGGAACCAATCCTCCCTCGATGAGGTCCCAACGATGGGAAGCGAGAGCCAGAAGGCCGACGAGACGTTCGCGATGGGCATCGCATTGCCCGACGGCGAGATCCCGGTCCCCGATTACGACGAGACGCTGCACGAGAAGCCGGAGAACCAGTGGCTCGAGATGTGGCGGAGCCTGCGCGCCAACCGCGCGGCGCTCGTGAGCCTCATCTTCATCGTGTTCCTGGTGCTCGTGGCGATCCTCGGCCCGTACCTCACGCCCTACAACCCGATCGAGACCGACATGTCGAGCGCGCTGCAGACGCCGAGCGCGCAGCACTGGTTCGGCACCGATCAGCTCGGCATGGACATCTTCAGCCGGGTGATCGCAGGCACACGCGTGTCGCTCACGGTGGGCCTGCTCGCGGTGTCGATCGCGCTCACCACGGGCATCATCCTCGGCGCGATCGCCGGCTACGCCGGCGGTTGGGTGGACACGGTGATCATGCGCGTGATGGACATGATGCTCGCCATCCCGTCGATCCTGCTCGCGATCACGCTGATGGCGGCGCTGGGCAAGGGCATCGACAAGGCGGTGATCGCCATCGGACTGGTGTCGATTCCCGAGTATGCGCGCATCGTGCGCGGCAACATCCTGTCGATCAAGGAGAACGACTACATCGCCGCCGCGCACGTGGTGGGGCTCTCCGACGCTCGCATCATCTTCCGCCACGTGCTGCCCAACGCGCTGTCGGTGATCATCGTGCGCGCCACGCTCGGCATCTCGAGCGCGATCCTCGACACCGCCGCGCTCGGCTTCCTCGGCCTCGGCGTTCAACCGCCACAGCCCGAGTGGGGCGACATGCTCGGCCGTGCTCGCGGCTTCATCTTCCAGGCGCCGCACACGCTGCTGTATCCGGGTATGGCGATCACCGCCACCGTGCTCGCATTCAACCTGCTCGGGGACGGTCTGCGCGATGCGCTCGACCCCCGCGCGCGGATCAAGTAAGGGCTGGCCGATGACGACACCCGCCGAAGCCAAGACGCTGCTCGACGTGAAGGGTCTCTCGACCGACTTCGAGATGAAGCGCGGCACGGTGCAGGCCGTCCGTGACGTGAGCTTCACCGTGCGTGAGGGCGAAGTGCTCGCGATCGTTGGCGAGAGCGGCTCGGGCAAGAGCGTGGCCGCGCTCTCCGTGATGCGCCTGCTGCAGGCGCCCGGCCGCGTGACGGCGGGCGAGGTCATCTACAAGGGCGACGATCTGCTCGCGCTGTCAACGCGGGAGATGCGCGACGTGCGCGGCAACCACATCTCGATGATCTTCCAGGAGCCGATGACGAGCCTCAACCCGGTCTTCACGATCGAGGACCAGCTCACCGAGAGCATCCGCACGCACATGAAGCTCGACAAGAAGGGAGCCACCGAGCGCGCCATCGAAATGCTGCGACTGGTGGGGATCCCTTCGGCCGAGAAGCGCATCAAGGACTACCCGCACCAGATGAGCGGCGGCATGCGCCAGCGCGTCATGACCGCGATGGCGCTCGCGTGCGACCCGGACCTGCTCATCGCCGACGAGCCCACCACGGCGCTCGATGTGACCATCCAGGCGCAGATCCTCGCGCTGCTCTCCGAGCTGCGGCGCAAGATCGGCATGGCCGTGATCCTCATCACCCACGACCTCGGCGTGGTGGCCGAGACCGCCGACCGGGTGGTCGTGATGTACTGCGGTCAGGTAGTGGAGGAAGCGGCCGCCGAGGCGCTCTTCGAGCAGCCGCTGCACCCGTATACGCTCGGGCTGCTGGCGTCGATCCCGGGCATGGATGCCGAGGAGACCGACGAGCCGCTCTACATGATCCGCGGCATGGTGCCCAATCCGCTCAACCTGCCCACGGGCTGCGCATTCGCGCCGCGCTGCGATCACCGCATCGAGCGGTGCGCGTGCGAGATGCCGCCGCTTGTGGAGCGCGCCGATGGCCGCAAGCTCCGCTGCTTTGTGGACGTGACCGCCGCCCCCGCGGCGCCCGCCCCCGCGCCCGAGGAGGTGGCCGAGTGACCGAGCCGCTCATCAGCCTCCGGCACCTCTCCAAGTTCTTCACGATGGATCGCGACCTGCTCGGCCGCACCACGTCCGTGCTCAAGGCCGTGGACGACCTGTCGCTCGACATCTACCCGGGCGAGACGTTCGGGCTGGTAGGCGAGTCGGGTTGCGGCAAGACCACCGTGGGCAAGCTGCTGGTGGACCTGTACACGCCGAGCGCCGGCGAGATCCTCTACCAGGGCGTCGATCTGGCGAAGCTTCGCCCGGCTGAGCGCCGGCGCTACTGCCGCGACATCCAGCTGATCTTCCAGGACCCGTACGCGTCGCTCAACCCGCGCATGACGGTGGGCGACATCATCGCCGAGCCCATCCGCGTGAACAGGTTGCAGCCCGTCGAGAAGATCGACGACCGCGTGGGCTACCTGCTCAACGCTGTGGGGCTCTCGGCGAACTACCGCAACCGCTTCCCGCACGAGTTCAGTGGCGGTCAGCGCCAGCGCGTGGGCATCGCGCGCTCGCTCGCGATGGAGCCCAAGCTCATCGTGTGCGACGAGCCCGTCTCGGCGCTCGACGTGTCGATCCAGGCGCAGGTGCTGAACCTGCTCGACGATCTCTCCGAGGAGTTCGGGCTCACGTACCTGTTCATCGCCCACGGGCTCAACGTGGTGAAACACATCTCCGACCGCGTGGGCGTGATGTACCTCGGGCGGCTGGTGGAGGTCGCGAGCAAGCGCGAGCTCTACAGCAACCCGCTGCATCCGTACACCAAGGCGCTCCTCTCGGCGATACCGGTGACCAACCCCGCACTGCGCACCGAGCGCATCCTGCTCGAGGGCGACGTGTCCAGCCCGATCGATCCCAAGCCGGGCTGCCGCTTCGCGAGCCGCTGCTACGCCAGGAGCGGATGCGCGGGCTGCGCGTGTGATACTGAGATGCCCGAGCTGGTGGAGGTCTCGCCGGGACACTTCGTCTCGTGCTATCTGCACCCGGGTGCGTAGAGGTCCCGGCCTGAGAAGCGGGGAGGACCGATGGGCGTGAGCCCCGGCATGGGAGGGCACAGCACCCTCCAGTCGCTCAAGCGCGACGCCTCCGTCAAAGACATGAAGGTGGCGCCCGGCACCGCGCGGCGCATCTTCGGCATGCTGCGGCCGTACCGTGGGCTTCTGGCCGCGTTCCTCGCGCTGGTGTCGTTCGAGGCGGCCATCGGTGCCGTTGACCCGCTCATCTACCGCGAGATCATCAACCGCGGCATCCTCGGCGGTGACGCGGGCCTCGTGATCCGGCTGGCGGCACTCGTGGCCGGCATCGCGGTGGTGGACGCCGGCGTGCTGATGGTGCAGCGCTGGGTGTCGCTGCGCATGGGCGAGGGCCTGATGTTCGACATGCGCACGCAGGTGTACTCGCACGTGCAGCGCATGGGGCTCGCGTTTTTCGTGCGCACGCAGACGGGCGCGCTCGTCAGCCGCCTCAACAGCGACGTGGAGGGCGCGCAGCAGGCGCTTTCCGACGTGCTCTCCTCGGTGGTGGGCAACCTGCTCCGGGTGGCGTTCGTGCTCACCGCGATGTTCGTGCTCTCCTGGCAGCTCACGCTCGTGGCGCTCGTGGTGGTGCCGCTCTTCGCGCTGCCGGCACGCTGGCTCGGGCGGCGCATCCAGCGCATCACGCGCGAGCGCTACGACCTCATCGCCGAGATGAACACCACGATGGTGGAGCGCTTCAACGTGTCCGGCGCGCTGCTGGTGAAGCTCTTCGGCCATGCCGAGGCCGAGGACGACGGGTTCGCCGGTAAGGCGGGCCGCGTGCGCGACATCGCCATCACCCGCGGGCTGTACGGCCGCGTGTTCTTCATCTCGCTCATGCTTTCGGCCTCGCTCGCCACCGCGCTCGTCTACGGGTGGGGCGGCGTGCTGTCGGTCCGCGGCGTACTCGACGTGGGTACCGTGGTGGCGCTCACCGCGTACCTCAACCGGTTGTACGGGCCGCTCACGTCGCTCTCCAACATGCAGGTGGACGTGATGACGGCGCTGGTGAGCTTCGAGCGCGTCTTTGAGGTGCTCGACCTGCCCACCCAGGTGCCCGAGAAGCCCGACGCGGTGGCCATCCCGCGGGGCCCGGCGCGCGTGGAGTTCGACCACGTGGAGTTCTCCTACCCGGCGCGTAGCGAGGTGTCGCTCGCATCGCTCGAGGGGATCGGCCTTCCCGAGACCGCCGCCACCCAGGTGGTCCTGCACGACGTGAGCTTCACCGCCGAGCCGGGGCGGCTGGTGGCCCTCGTGGGGCCGTCAGGCTCGGGCAAGACCACGATGAGCTACCTCATCCCGCGCCTGTACGACGTGCGCGGCGGCGCCGTGCGCGTGAGCGGCACGGATGTGCGCGACGCCAGCCTCGAGTCGCTCCGCGATGTGGTGAGCATGGTCACGCAGGATCCGCACCTGTTCCACGACACGCTGCGCGCCAACCTGCTCTACGCGAAGCCGGATGCGAGTGAGGCCGAGATCCGTGAGGCGCTCGCCGGCGCGCAGATCCTCACGCTGGTGGACTCGCTGCCCGACGGTCTCGAGACGCTCGTGGGCGAGCGCGGCTACCGGCTCTCCGGCGGCGAGAAGCAGCGCATCGCCATCGCGCGGCTGCTCTTGAAGGCGCCCGACGTGGTGGTGCTCGACGAGGCTACGGCGCACCTGGACTCGGAGTCCGAGGTGGCGGTGCAAAACGCGCTCGCCACCGCGCTCGCCGGGCGCACGTCCATCGTGATCGCGCATCGGCTCTCAACGATCCGCGACGCCGACCAGATCCTCGTGGTGAGCGGCGGCACGATCGTGGAGCGCGGGCGCCACGAGGAGCTGCTTGAGGCCGGCGGTCTGTACGCCGAGCTCTATCACACGCAGTTCCGGCCGAGTGCGGGGCCTGAAGCCGCCGATCACCTCGGGCAGCACTTGGGCACCTAAGGGGTAGGGCGCGCCCGGGCCGCTGCTACCGCCAGCCGTAGCTTCCGCCGCTCGCGAACAGGCTGGCGGTGAGTGACGGCGAGGCGTAGATGGCAACGCTGGGGAACGTGCCCTCGAGTGCCGACGGATAGAAGACGTAGTAGACCTCGATGCCGCCCTGCGTGGCGCCGGGGTTCACGCTCGCGATCTCGGCCTTCGCGGCTTCGAACGCCTCGGTCTGCCGCGCGGTGGCGGGCGCAACCGTTGGATTGAAGTTCGCGAACGGCGCTTCCACGTACCGCAGCCCGTCCTTGTTGCCGAAGAAGCCCTGCACGGTGCCGTCCAGTACCACCACCTGGTACTGCGTGGTGCCGTCGTGGAGCAGCACGCCGTAGCCCACCAGGAACGGGTCGCCCTCGACCGGCGTGCCGTTGACCGTGTCGCCGCTGCCCCAGAGTCGGGCCTCTTCGGTCTCGGCGGTCACGAGCGCGTTCTTCTCCGCGTCGGTCTCGGGAGCGAGCCTGGCGGGCGCCGAAGCGGCTGCGTCATCGTTCTCGGCGGCGACGCTCGTGTCAGTGGTCGCGTCTTCGGATCCCTGCGATCCGCCGGTGTCCTGGGCGTCCGGCGAGCAGCCGGCGCCGACCATCGCCAGCACGAGCACTGCCACAAGCACCCATAGCGTACGCGTCATCGTCGTGCCCCCGTTCGTGTACCGAACCGCTGTCATGCGAATCATTACACACGGGAGTGGCACAGTGCGCACGTTCGAAGCGCCGGCCGGCACTCCGGCAGGGCTAGTACGACAGGCGGACCACGGCCCCTGCGTCGGTCACGGCCACACTCGGGAAGACCACGGTGTCCGGGATCAGTTCCCAACCCGCCGGGTAGCCCAGGTACTCCCAGTACTCGTAGTCGATCCGCACGTAGTAGGTCGTCGCGCGCACGGGGACGACGATGTCGTTCACGCCGGTCCAGTCCTCACCCGTGGCGCTGCCGGTGGCCACGATGGTGCCGGTGGCGCCCCCGAGGCGTACGGTCCAGCTCGCCGACTCATCCGCTTCGGGGCCGGGCTGCCCTTCAACGTCCGAGTCGCCCCACACCAGCCTTATCGTCCCCGTCTGGCGGACGATCGTGAACTCCACGGTGCTGGGCGTCTCGGCGTTACCCGACCAATCCTCGGACCAGAATGTGAGGGTGTGCGGGACCGCCCCGTCGACTGCCGGCACGTTCACGACCGTGCCGGCGTACGTCGGGCCGCCATCGACCGAGTAGTACGCGGCCCTCACGCCCTGTGTGCTCGCGTCTGTTGCCGTGAGGGTGATGCGGGCGTCGCTCCAGTAGTACGTGGGTTGTGCGTCGGAGGTCGTGACCGGGGCGGTCAGGTCCTCGATGATCGTGAAGCTGGCGGTCTGATGTGTCGCCTCGGTGAGCCCGTTCTGGTCGACCGACCAGAACTCGATCGTGTGTTCACCCGGCGCCACGACGAGCACGGTCTTTGCGGTGAACTCCTCTCCGCCGTCGAGGCGGTAGTAGGTCGTGCCGATCGCCGACTTGCCGCCCTTGGCGATCGTGAATCGAATGAGCGCAGCGCCGCTGTAGGTCGTGAGCGCATCCGAGGAGGTCACGGGCAGGGCCGTACTGGTCGGGCTGGCGTGGCAGTTCAGGCAGTCCGCCGGCCTCGGCCACCATGTTGCCGAGTGGCACGAGTCGCAGCCCTGGTCGTACGCATCCCAGTGCGCGTTGAACGGCCCCTCGTGATAGGTCACGTGGCATCCGCCCTGCTGGCAGCCGTTGGCCCAGCCCGACTCGAGCGTGTCGTACTGCGTGGCGTGGCAGGCCTCGCACCGGTCGGCATGCGTGGGCAGCAGGTCCGTGACATGGCACGTGGTGCAGGGCGCGTCGATGCCGTCATCGGGGCCAGACACGTCGTCATGCTTCGCATCGAACACCTGAACATAGCCGCTGCCCGGTGCCGCATCATGCCTGAGTGAGTGGCAGCTCAGGCACAGGCTGTTGGGCTGGTCCGGCTCGGGGGCGCGCACGAGAAGGTTCGGGTTGTTGCTCTCATGCGGGAACGCCTGGAAGCGGGGGTTGTCGAACGGGTCCGCGTCCTCACCGTACGCGGTCACGCGGAACTCCTGATCGGCACCGGTGAGCGTGGGGTTCGTTCCGCGCACCACCGGACCTGCGTTGCGGGCGTCCTCGTGGCACTGCTGACACAGCGGCGCCGAGCCCTCCTGGAGCGGCGTCTTCACCGTCGGCTCGCCGAGTGCCGGACCGGGCATCACGTAGCCGCGGTTGCTCTGGCCGAGTGACCCGAGCTCGGTGGTGATCGCGCCAACGCCGGTCACGACGGGCACCTCATCGTAGGTGTAGGTGTCGTCGGCCATGACGGGGTGGTCCCGCATGAGTCCGGAGTCTTCCGCGTGCTGGCCGAGCCGGCCCTTGTGGCATCCGGCGCACCATCCGGCCCCGTACGCGGCAACAGCCGAATCAGCGCCGGTGGGCTGCGCCTTCAGGAGGCGGTTGGTCTTGGTGGTGTACGTCGTGTCGCGCTCGGGCGTGCTGCGGAGCCGGTCTCCCGTGAACGGCGCCACGGTCCCCGAGTCGTGCGGGGAGTGGCAGTCGGTGCAGGTGAGCATGGCGTCCGCGCCAGAGAAGCCCACCACGGCCGGACCGCCGGCGGGATCTCCGCCCGGCACGATGTTGGTCTGCCCCACGCGATGTCCGGCAGTTGGCTCGGCGCCGGTGCGCGCCTTCACCACCCCGTAGACGCCCGTCCCGCCGGTGCCGTCGTGGCACGACCCGCAGACGTCCTCGATCGTGGAGGCGACGAGCAGGGACGTGCCGGCTGCGGCATGGACATCGTGGCACGTCCGGCACGTGCCGGTGGTTGCGCCGAAGTTGCCGTGCGGGCCCTTGCGGACGCCGGCGAGAAGCGCCGGATCGGTGCCCGGATCGAGGATCCCGGCCTCGTCGACGCCGTGGCAGTCGACGCAGTCGGTGCGGGCGAGTCCGTCGGGGTAGGTCGCGGTCGGGTCGGGATACGCCAGGGCGGGTTGGGCGACGCAGAGCACGGCAAGGAAGCAGAGCACGATCATCGTGCTCCGCGCGCGTATCCCGGGCCGGAATTGGGTGCGATTCACGTTTTGCGGGTGCCTCCGGCGATGCGGTTCGTGAAGAACTTGCGATCAAGATTTGGCAGTCGTTCTGCGATGTTGCGCAAGAAGCGTGCCGAGTGGGAGGGGCACTGCGCGCCGTGTCAGATGCGGCATGTAGAGTAGTCATAGCCCACGAGATTCGGGGCCACGACGAGGCGCCGGTGATGTGAAGACGGTTTCCGGACGATGCGCGACCCGACACATGGAGGAAGACGATGCCCGAGGAACTCGCACGTGCCGCCGACCGGAACGCCGTCATAGTGGCGCTCATCAAGGCCGGGGGACTGCTCGCTAGCGCCATGTGTGTGAGCCTGACCGCGCTGATCATCGTGATGTATGTGTACAGCTGAGCCGAGGCCCATCGCGCCGTACACGATCGTTCTCCCGCGCATGAAGCGCATGCCGGTGATCGCGCACGTCCCGCACGCATCCACGCTGATCGGCGAGCACGAGCGGCGCCTGATCGTTCTGGACGACGAGTCACTGCAGCGCGAGATCGTCCGCCTGACCGACTGGGACGTGGATCGTCTGTTCTCGTGGGTCCCCGACTACGGCGGGCAGCTCTTCGTGAACACGCTGTCGCGCCTGGTCTTCGACCCGGAGCGGTTCGCCGACGACGAGCTCGAGCCGGCTGCGGCATACGGCCAGGGCGTGGCCTACACGCACACGAGCGACGGCGCGCCGCTTGCCGAGATCTCTGCCGAGGAGCGCGCGGCCCGCATCCGCCACCTGTACGAGCCGTACCATGAGGCCTTCACCACCGCGGTGGGCGACATACTCGAGGAGTTCGGGATGGCGCTGATCCTCGACTGCCACTCGTTCCCGACCAAGCCGCTCCCCACTGAGACGGCCACGGGCGAGGTGCGCCCAAACATCTGCATCGGCACCGACGCGTTCCACACGCCGCCGGTGCTGGTCGAAAGCCTCGAGCACGCGTTTCGTGCCGAAGGACTCACGGTCCACCGCGACAGCCCGTTCGCGGGGTCGATCGTGCCGCTCGCGTACCTGGGCACGGACCCGCGCGTGATGTCGGTGATGGTCGAGGTGCGGCGCGACCTGTACTGCGACGAGGCGACGGGGGAGCGGACGGCCGAGTTCGCGAGGGTGCGGGCGCTGCTCGAGCGCTGCGTGGAGCGGGCGCTGGACAAGGCGACACAGGAGCGGGCGTAGGGGGGAGGAGCGGGCCGGTAGGAGGTCATCGGATGGAGCGGAAGATAGGCACGGGGTTGGGCACAGGCGAGCAGCTGCTCGACATCTGCTCGAAGTGCGGCGAGCGGATCCCCTGGGATACAGACCGCTGTCCCGCGTGCGGGCACGTCGAGGGGATCGGGGTGCAGGCGACTCCCGCTCAGCCCAAACCGCGGTGGCTCGGGTGGTGGAGGAAGCGGTAGGCGGCTCGCGGGGCATGTCAGCCCTACTGGGGTCTCGCCGCGACCCAGACCGTCGCCGTACCCCTGCGCTGCACTCGCCTTAGTACGGGGAGCGCCTGATGCCGAGGCTCTACCGCAGCTGGCGGGACTATCCCATGCGCGCCGGGGCCGAGCGCGCCGAGGAGCAGCGAGCGCTCAGTCTGCGCAAGCGCGGGTATGCCGTGTGGTACGGGGTGTAGGGGGCGCGCCACGCCCATGTACGGCGCCGGTATCGGCGGGGGTGAGGCGATCCGCGAGCGGGCGGTTTCAGGATAGCGGTGCGGAGTCCGATACCCTGTAGGCAGGGTCACCACTATCCGGGAGGATGCATGGACTTCGAGCAGGCGAAGCGCATAGGCGACGAGGGCGAGCGCCTGGTCGCCGTCGAACTCGAGCGGGTCGCTCCGCTGTATGGCCTTACGGTGCTCAACGACCTGCTCCTCAGGGTCGGCCCCATGACCGCTCAGCTCGATCATGTCGTGATCGATCGATTCGGGGTGCTGATCATCGAGTCCAAGGTGCGTCGCGGAGCCACGATCAAGGGGAGTGACGTCCAGAAGCACTGGACAGCGTGCTACCCAGGGCGTCGAAACGCGACCTTGCAGAATCCGCTCGCGCAGAACCGCGAGCACGAGAATGCCGTGCGACAGGCACTCAGGCAAGCGGGCAGCCCTTTGAATCCCGACTTCGTGAAGAGCGCTGTGGTATTCGCCGAGGCTGACTTGTCCCAACTCGAACTCGACTCGCTGGCACGTTCGCGCCTGGTGGACATCGCGGGCGTCGAGGGTCTTATCCGGGCGCGACACGACTTCGCGCTGAACGACGGAAGCCTGTCCGAGGCTGATATCGCGTCGCTAGGGGGGCTGTTTCGCGGGCTGGATCGGTCTGCAGACACAGTTGTCGTCGAGCAGCATGTTGCGTACCGAACCAGTCCGGCATCTGACGTGCGGCCCACAGGCATCAACATCGCACGGCCTCGCGGAGGTGGCTTTGGTGGCCGCGTTAGCGGGGCGCTCGTGGACCTCACATCGCGTCTTGTCGTCCTTGCCGCGCTGTTTGGACTCCTCTGGTACTTCTTCATTGGCCCGGGTGCACCCTTGTTGACTGACTTCCTGCTCTCTGGGTTCCACCGCGCCAATCCGAGCACTGCGGCAGAGCAGGTCCCAGCCGGCCCCACGGTTGCTGACGCGAAGGCGGCCCTACAGGAGATCGACCCAGCCAAGTACGCGGCGCTTGCGAGTCCGGATGCTCCGACCATCGCCACCGTGCCGCAGGGCACGACGTTCACATGGGAGTACGTGCAGGCGAGTGGCAGCACGGCGCAAGTGAGGAGCATCGCCCTAACGCTCGATGCAAGTGGGCAAGTTGTGGGGGTGAGCATCGAGTAGTGGCTCGAATGTGTAGCCACATCGGGAACGTAGCGGGTCTGGGATCAGGCAGCTATCAAGCTGCGCGGACAATGGATCGCTGAACAGGCGTATCACCAGATTTGGACGTTCTAGCAAGCGCGGTCGAAGGGATTCGCTTGAAATGCACGGGGCCGCGGTTTGTGGGGACCCTGGAGCCTACAACTCCGTGTACTTCTCCCGCCTACCCCTGGCTTTTTCGGCCGGGTACTTCGCATCGTTCTTCGCGAGCTTCCGCTGCACTGCCTCGGCTGGGTCTATGCCCGTGTCGTGTGCAATCAGCAGCGCGTAGATCAGCACGTCGGCGATCTCCTCTTCGATCTCGCTGCGGCGCTTCTCAACATCCTCGGCGATCGTCTCGTCGCTGCTCCACTGGAAGCACTCGAGCAACTCGGCGGCCTCGATGCTGATGCTCGCAGCAAGGTTCCTCGGCGAGTGGAACTGCTTCCAGTCGCGCTCGTCGCGGAACTCCACGATCTGTCGGGTGAGGTCCTCGAGCATCGGTATCAGCCCTCCAGCGGGTCTTCGGCGGCGAGCGGCAGTGCGGTGGCGGTCGGAGTGTAACGCAGCCCGGGCACGCGACTACGCAGGTACTCGGCCAGCGCCGGGTCGGTGCAGAACATGTAGCAGC
Source organism: Actinobacteria bacterium UBA6100 (assembly GCA_002423585.1). GTDB lineage: Bacteria > Actinomycetota > Coriobacteriia > Anaerosomatales > Anaerosomataceae > UBA6100. The sequence continues at coordinate 255,298 of DIWS01000002.1, read as the reverse complement.
CTTTCATGCCGCGGGTCATGAGCACGCGGTAGGTGTTGCGGATGAGCTCGTCGGCGATGCGCTCGGCGCGCACGGGGTCGTGCTTGGCGAGCTTCACGATGCCGCTGAGCGCCTTGTCGGACTTCGCGCGCTTCGTGCGGTCGGTGATCACGCGGCCACCCTCGAAGCGCAGGTCGTCGCCGATGATCACGCCCACGTAGTCGAACTCGAGTCCCTGGCACGTGTGGATGCAGCCCACCTGGTCGACCGACCCCTCGTCGATCGCCCACGTGTCGCTGTTGTTGAGGTTCCACGAGCGCGCGTAGGTGTGCTCGGGGATGACGATGTCGTGGTGGTTCGGGTTCGCGCGCTTGGCGCCGCTTTCCCACTCCCAGCAGTAGCCGGCCACCACACGCGCCTTGTTGGCTACGCGGTTCTTTTCGGCAATCGCCGCGTGCATCTCGTTCGGGTCATCGAAGACGCGGAAGTCGTAGTCGAGATCGGCCACGTCCCCTTCGGCAGGGCGGATGCCCAGCGCGTCGTCGAGCCAGGTAAGGTAGCCGTCGCTGCCGTTGCAGCGGAACTGCGAGAAGAGGTCGGCCTCATGGACGTGCGCGCCCGCTGCCTCGGCATGCGCGCGGATGTCGGACACCGTGCCGGCGTCGCGGAGCGTCACGCGCTGCGTCTCGTCGATGAAGAAGACCGTGAAGCGCGCCGCCGCGATGAGCTCGGCGATCTGGTTCTCGCCCAGGTTGCCGTAGAGGCCCGACTTCTCGTTGAGGCGGTGTGCCTCGTCGATCACGAGCGCGTCGAACGACTCCTCGGCAAGCTCCCAGAAGGCGCCCGAGCCGCGGAAGAGGTTGTTGATGTAGGAGAGGGTGCGGTCTCTCCCGCGCAACAGGCGCGCGTAGACGTTCCGCGGCGCGCTGTTCTTTGAGACGTACTGGACCGTCATCTTCTCGGCGGTGAGACGCACGAGCAGGTTCACCGCCACCACCGACTTACCGGTGCCCGGCCCGCCGCGGACGATGAGCACGTGCTTCTCGCCGGTGCGCTGCGCCTCTAGCGCGAGGGCCACGGCGGCTTCGAAGACCACCTTCTGGTCGTCGATCATCACGAACTCATCGTTGCCGTCGAGCATGCCGGCAAGCGCGTCCTGGAGCGACTTGGACGGGCGTAGACGGCCGCTCTCGATGTGGTAGAGGACCTGGCCGTCGTCGGCGTGTGTGATGGAGCGACAGATGAAATCGCGCAGCTTGAGCGCGTCGCCGTTGCAGAACGCGGGCGCACGTTCGAGGTACTCGAGGTACGCGGGGTCGAGCAGGGGGTCGTACCCCTCGGCGGTGTGGTAGTTGTGCAGGTACGCGCAGGGTATGAGCTCGATCTGCGCGTCGCGCACGGCCTCGTTGTAGTCCTCGATCATCCGCGCGTAGGACCACGCCTGATAGGAGGGGTGGGAGACCTCGCGGTGCGCGCCGCCCACGAACGTGCGCACGATGGCGTCTTTGGTGGGCACTGCCTCGAGCGCGCTCCACTGCTTGAGTTCCACGATCACCGCGGCGTCGCGGTCGCCGTTCTGGCGGCCGGTGAGCAGGAAGTCGATTCGGCTGCTCGTGTACGGCACCCCGAACTCGATCGCCACGCCGCAGCCGCCGGGGATCGCCTCGGTGTTCAGCACCCGGTACATGTACTGCATCGAGTTGCGCCAGCTCTCCACCTCGCGCGGGTTGGCGCGGTGGATCCTGCGCTCGAAGGCCGCCGTGATGTGGTCGGCGATGAGGTCGCGGTCCACGTCGTCCATGAACTCGGCCTTTGAGGCTTGGTACACGAGCACGGGGCGGCTCCGGGGAAGAGCGGATGGGGCTACCGACCAGGGTAGCAGAGGGGGGTGACAGGGGGTGAGGAGAACCCTCGGCTGGCAACTTGACGATACGAACGTATGTTCTATCATGGGCGGCGGGGAGTGTTCTGTGATTTCAAGTCAGGTCTGTGACCAGGGCAAACGATCTTGACATCACAAACTGTGATTTCAAGTTGGGGGGAACCATGACGAACGAGACTGCACTGATGCCGGTCGAGGCTGCGGATCCCGGTGGGCTCAGGCAAAGGTTGCAGTCCCGTCTGCAGATGTTACTATGAAAAGAGCATAAACCTGCTACAAAAGAGGTAAGTCATGCTTTCCACTCTCGTGACATCGGCCACGCGGCGCGCGCTGCTGGTGCGTTTCTTCACGCATCCGCGCGAACGGTTCTATGCCACGCAGCTGATCCGAGAGCTCGGGCTGGCTTCGGCAGGCGTGCAGAAAGAGCTTGCCCGGCTCGAGTCTGCGGGGATGATCGAGAGCGAGCGCGAGGGCAACGTGCGATTCTTCACGGTCAACACCGCGCACCCGCTCTACGGCGAGATCAAGAGCATCGTCTACAAGACCGAGGGCCTGGGCGACGTGTTGCGGGAGCACCTTGCGGAGCTTGCCGGTGTGCGCGTTGCGCTCGTGTTCGGCTCGGTGGCCCGTGGAGCGGAGGACGCATCCTCCGACGTTGACGTTCTGGTCATCGGGGACGTGGATCTGGCTGCCCTCGATCGGGTGCTGTCAGAGGCGGAGCGTACGCTGGAGCGCGAGATCAACGCCACCGTGCTCAGCGAGACGGAGTGGCGTGAGCGCCTGGCCAGAAGGCAGGCGTTCGTGATGGACATTGTGTCGGGGCCGAAGATCTTCCTCGTGGGGGGCGAAGATGGACTTCGATGAGTTGCGCGACAAGGGGATCATCGAGCCGGTGACGGTGGATCCCGCCGAAATCGCGAACCTGCTACGGGTCGCCCGGCGGGACATCGCCACCGCTGAGTCGTTACTGGGCACCGACTACGACTGGGCCTTCGCCGTTGCCTACAACGCGGTGCTGCAGAGTTCGGTCGCCTACATGGCCCAGTGCGGCTTCCGCCCGGCCAACCGCAACAAGCACTACAACACGTTCCGGTTCATGAAGCAGGCCTTGTCCGACCAGCCAGAACTCGCCTCCCGTCTTCAGCGGTTTCGCAAAAAACGCAACACCACGGTGTACGAAAGCGTCGGCGCCGTGGGGGAGGCAGAGGTCCGCGACATCATCACGTTCGCTCCGCTCTACGTCGACATGATCCAGGAGCGCCTACCCCATGAGGTCCAGCGACTGCTCGCTCAGGACGAGTAGAGGGAGCGCCTCCCAATGGCCCGAATGCTTCCCCTCCACATAGGCGACGACAATCCCTCGGCGGCTGAACGCACGCTCTTCGAGGAGTTCCGCGACGCGTGCCCGGACGACTGGACCGTGCTGCACTCTCTCGACGTGGCGCAGCGCTGGAAGGACCGTCCCTTCGGCGAGGCGGACTTCGTCGTGCTCGTTCCCGGGGCCGGCATCCTGTGCATCGAAGCGAAGTCGTACGTGTACCGTGACGCCGACGGCATGTGGCACTACGGCCCGCTGGAGCCGGGCACCACGCGGAGCCCGTTCGATCAGGCCAACAGCACGATGTGGGCGATCCTGGAGTGGCTCAAGAAGCGCGGCGCGCCGGCGGTGCTCACCACCGCGGCCGTCATCGTGCCTGACGTGGACGTGCGGGTGGACGGGTCGGATGCGGCAAGCTCCATCGAGTGGTGCAACTGGCAGCTCATCGATCGCGGCCGCTACCGCTCCCGCTCGCTCGAGCAGCACGTGCTCGCGTGCCTCGACGCCCAGCGCGAGATGCTCACCACGCCGCCTGCTCCGCTCTCGCGAGAGGATGCGGCGAGCGTCGTCCGGATGCTCCGCGCGGAGGTCGAGTGCTACGAGAGCCCGCGGACGCGCATCGAGCGCGCGGCGGGCGAGGCAAAGCGTTACACCGACGAGCAGTTCGCGGTGCTCGATCTGTTCAGCGGCAACGCGCGCTTTCTCGTGGACGGTCTCGCCGGCACCGGCAAGACGCTGCTGGCGATCGAGATCGTGCGGCGCGCGGTCGCTTCGGGGCAGCGCGTGCTGCTCGCCTGCTACAACACGATGCTCGGCGAGTGGCTGGCGTCCGAGACCGCCCCGCTCGGCGAGGCGTGCGTGGCGCGGACGTTCCACGAGTACATGCGGGAGGTCGTCTGCGACAGCACCTCCCACTCGGACGAGGACTCCGCCTACTGGCAGGAGTCGCTGCCGTCTTCCGCGCTCGACATGCTCACCGACCCCTCGCGCGCACCGCAGCTCTTCGACATGGTGGTCCTCGACGAGGCGCAGGACGTGATCGCCAACGACCGGTACCTCGAGGTCCTCGACGCGGCGCTCGACGGTGGTCTCGGCGGTGGCCGCTGGGTGTTCCTCGGCGACTTCGCCAGGCAGGCGATCTACCGTCCGCTGGACGGCACGCCGCAGGAGGTACTCGAGCGGTTCATCGGCTACCAGCCGCCCATCGCGCGGCTCGACAAGAACTGCCGGAACACGCCGCGCGTGGCGCACGCCGCGGGCGAGATCGCCGGCTTCGCGCAGGGGGAGGGCTACCGCGAGACGCTCCGCGAGGACGACGGTCGGGAGCCGCTCGTCCTCTTCTACGACGGGGCGAGCACGCGCAAGAAGCGGCTCGTGGAGGCGCTCGACGCGCTCTTGGAGGCGGGCTACAAGCCCGGCGAGATCGTGGTGCTCTCAAGGCGCGGGGACGACAACGCAACGGCCGGGACGATCGACTCCCAGCCGTGGCGGGACCGCCTGCGTCCGCTGGCCGATGCGGGCGGCACGTTCACCGGCTACGCGTCCATCTACCGCTTCAAGGGGCGCGAGGCCCCGGCGGTGGTGCTCTGCGACATCGACCCGCTCGGCGAGTGGCGCGAGGGGACAACAGAAGACGACGTGCGCGGACTGCTGTATGTGGGGGCCACCCGGGCGCTGAGCCGCGTGGTGATCATCGCGCACGACGAGTGGCGGGGGTTGCTGGAGTTCGGGCCCATGGATGAGTTCGGGATGGGGGCGGAGTAGGGGACGCGGTTCTGAGCAGGGGATACCAGTCTCGCGGCCATGATTGTACGAAAGAACACTAAAGTACAAATCGTACAAATCATGGTAGACTGGGCCCGACATCCAGCTCGGAAACGAGGGCAGCCATGACACGGGTCACCGCCGCGCAGGCACGGCGCGACTTCTCCGACATCCTCAATCGCGCGTCGTACGGCAAGGAGCGTGTGATCGTGACGCGCCACGAAGCTGACGTGGCCGCGGTCGTACCGATCGAGGAGCTTCAGATGCTCGACGCCGCGATGGCCGTTCTGAAGGCACATCCGCAGTTCTCCCACGCGATCGAGACGATCGAAGTCGCGCGAGAAGCGCAGGCTGCCTGGGGACAGGTGCAGACGGAAGTCGACACGCTCGTGCTTACGCCGGAGTCGTATGACACCGTGGTGGACCTCATCGAGCACTCGCGGCCCGCTACGGCCGCTCTGCGCGAGCTGATGCACGACGAGTCGTAGCCGGCTTCGTGCAGCTGACGCCGTCGGCGATCGTTCGGCCGACCACCGCCACTCCGATGTTCCTGCCGCTGAACCAAATCGAGGACGCCCTCGGCTAAGCCGGCGTGCCGCCCCCTTCCCTCGGGTACCTTCTCTTCAGCACCCCCACACCCTGTAGGAGGCACCGATGAGCGACGAGATGGCCACGATCGAGGTCACGATCTCCCACATGGCGGGCTCGGTGGCGCAGGAGGCAGCCACGCCCATCATCGAGATCGACGGTCAGGCACACAGTGGCGTCTGGGGCGTGAACCGGCTGACGGTTCCACCCGGCACGCACACGCTCACCGCGCACCATCGCTGGCTCGTGTTCCCCAAGGCGTACAAGAGCAGCACCACGGTGGACGTTGCCGCCGGTGCTGTGGTGCGCCTCGAGTGGAAGACCGGCGCGGCCGCCTTCGGCAAGGGCACATGGACGGTGCAGCAGGGCGGCGGCGCGGGGTAGGGCTCAGCCCTCGGCCCGCTCCCGTCGCATCACGTATGCGAGCGTGGCCACGAGCGACGCCGACATCAGCACCTCGCCGAAGTTCACCACGAAGAACAGCGGCCCTTCCGCGTTCACGAACTGCCCGGCAGGCACCAGGAGCGCGCCGAGCGCGAGCCACGGCCAGCGGCCGCGCGTGCGCACGGCGATGAAGAGGCCGGCGAGCAGCACCACCAGCGTCATGGTGAGGGAGGGCGGGGGTGGTGTGATGAGACGCCCCACGTTGGTGTAGTAGAGCACGTCGGCCTCGCGCACGACCGCGCCTTGGAACGAGAGCACCTCGTTCACGAGCCCCACCGCTACCATCGCGGCGTAGAGCACCCACGAGCCGACCCTGGCGGCGCGCTCGCGCCCTCGGAAGGCGCCGAACCGCATGGCCAGCATCGCGGATGCCACGATCCACGACGGCGTGAAGAGCGAGTGCCCCAGGAAGCGGGGGAACGTGAGCGCTTCGAGCGCGGCGCCCGCACCGATGGTGCTGCCCAGCCCGATGATCAGGTTGTCGTACCACACCGTCGCGATCGGCAGCATGAGCATGAACGCCCCTGCGGTGCGGTCGCGACGCCACAGCGTGAACGCCCACACGGCGAGCGCGGCCTGGAGGAGGCCGTAGGCGATGTACCCCGCGGAGTAGAGACCCATAGCCGTCCCTTCGCATCGGCAGTCGGGCATGCTCGTGCTGGCACAGAGGGTAGCACGGGAGCCGGTCCCGGCCTCGCATCGACAGCCACACCGATACTCCCTTAACACGGGAGTTGCCGTATTCTGGCAAGTAGAGCGGGCCGGGGGTGGCGCGCACGATCGGGCGGAGGGCTCCAATGGAGGCCGTACTCGGTATCGTCTTCTTCGCGGGACTTGTGGCTGTCGTGATGCTTCTCAACAAAGCCAAGGATGCAGCATCCAGGGCGCTCACGCAGAAGGTCATCTACCGCAAGAAGTTCGAGCAGGGGAAGCATATCCTCAAGGGATTCACGTTCGAGACCACCACCTCGCCCTCGAACGTCATGCAGCAGCTCGAGAGGCGGGTCGTTGCCGCCGAGGCCCCGAGCGGCCTGACCGCGCGACTGTACGTGGCGCTGCGCAGGCCCGCGCGCATCGACTATGTCTACGGCAACAAGTTCTCTGAATCGTTCCGTGTGGCGATCGTCCTCGAGTCGCGCGAATCGGGCACCCTCGGGGTTCTGAAGCCGATCAGATGGCACGAACACGAGGGGATCATCGTTGCACAGGAGTGGATGGGCCAGCTGCTCGACCAGGTTCGGACCGCCGTAGGTGAACTCGATGCGAGTGCCAGCTTTGTGGAGGGTGTCCACGACTCCGTGCAGCTGACGGCCCCGGCCGAGGAGGCAGCGTCCGAGTCCGACGCGTGGCCCGAACCGGAGTCGGAGCCTGAGGCGGAGCCCGCCCGGGTCGCGTCGGCTCCGCTCGCCGCTCCGGCGGCCGTTGCCACCGCGGTCCCCGTTGCACCTCCGGCCTCGTACTCGGGAGACATCACCCCGATCGTTCCGCCCACGAAGGCCAATGCGACCGTGCAGTGGGTCGGCATCGCCATGGTTGCGGGGGCTATGCTCTGGATCGGCGTCCTCGGCGTTCGGGTCTCGACGATTCCTTTGTGGTTCGCCGTCTTTGCGGGTGGCGGCGCCATCATCTACTTCGCCGATCGGGCGGCGCGCAAGGGGCGTGCCCCTGCGACCGTGCCGGACGCCGCCCCGGTCCTGGCCGAGACTCCGCATGAAGCTGAGACACTCGCGGAAGAGACCGCAGAGCCGACGCCGGCAGAGCGCCTGGCGACCGACGAGTCGGAGCCGGATCCTTACGCCTGGACGGAGCCGAAGGTGGCGCCCCCCGGGTCTGCGCCTGTCACGCTCAACAGCGCGCTCGGTGGGCTCTGGAACATCGTCGTGGGAGTGGCCCTGCTGGGCCTGGGGGGATGGTCGCTGCTGACCGGGGCGCTTGAGGTCTTCTCCTCTCTGCTCATGATCGCCGGTGGTGGCTACTTCCTTGCATCCAGGTCCTTCGAGGGCAGGGTTGCGGTGTTCGTCCATCGTATCGCCGAGTGGGTGGCCGGGCGGCTCCTGGCCGTGGCCGCGACGGTGTCAGGCCGCCTGGACTCCGCCGGGAAGTCCGTCAAGCCGGTCGTCCTGGGGCGTTGTGTGCTCGCAACCGTGGCGATCGTCGGACTCGGCTACGGGATCAAGGGTCTGTCGGGCGTCGGCGATGTCATGATCACTGTTGCCGGCGACGGGAGCGTCAGCACCTCGTCGGCATCGGGATCGCCTCTCGCATGGATCGCGCTCCTGGTCGGTGTCTCGGTGCTCTGGGTGTGGCCGGCGATGGAGAAGCTCGCGGCCCTCGGAACGACGACCGCGCCGGCTTCGGCCGCGCAGCCGAAGAAGACCGCAGCTGTGATACCCCCCGCGATGCCAATCGCCGAAGAGACGACGCCCGCAGAACCGCTGTTCTTCGAGGAGGCGGCCGCAGGGCCGGTTGAGGAGCCTTCACCTGAGGAGTCTGAGGCGCCCGTGACGGCAGACGCCCTGGCTGGAGGCGGCTTCTCGGCATCGAATCGTCGGCTCGTCTTGGTTGGCGGCGCCGTGGCCGCCGTGCTGGTTGCGGGTGTCGTGATCGTGGGCGTGGTCTCAACCGCCCGGGACAGAAGCGCCCCCGCGGAAGCGGCCCAACCGGCTACACAGGAGTCCGGTAGCGCCGAGGTCAACAGTGAGCCCGATGACTCCCCGGCGGAGTTTGATTTCAGTCCGGACCAGCTCCTCGGCTACGCGGGCGAGGGTGGGGAGCCGCAGTACGTCGATATCGCGTATGCCGGGGGCAGCGAGTGGTACGGCGGAGATGCGTTGCTGAACTTCGTGGCCACCGGACTCGACGACGATCCCGAATTCCTGATCGAATTGCCGAACAGCACTCCCTGCTTCATAGACTCCAGGCGTGTTGCCTTCACAGAGTACTGGCAGGCGGCTTCCGGCCCCGGCATGATCGTGTTCGATTGCGATGCCGTACGTGAGCTGCACGTGTTCACGCAAGGGCAGTCGGCCTCAGCACGTGTTGCCGGGGGCGAATCGGCTCCGGGGGCCGACATAGCAAGCGCCGAGGGTGATACTGCCTCTTTCGTCCATTTCGTGCAGGACGAAGGCGGCAAAGTCCTGATCAACGCAGAGCCGGACGGGGAACGTGTGTACAGCCGTCCGTCGATCATCGCGGTTCGGTCCTCCGAGCCGTTCTTCGAATGGGCGATTCCTCTTTCGGACTCGTACGAGTACACGATCGGTGATCGCGGTGTGACCGGCTACGAACTGTTCGAATACATCTCTGAGCAGGGATTGGTGCGAATCGACGTGGTCTGCGACGACGGCAAGATCCTGTCTATCAACTGCTGGGAGGAATAGGAAGAGACGAGCGCCGGCGGACAGGTGCTCCGCCTCGAGTGGAAGACCGGCGCGGCAGCCTTCGGCAAGGGCACCTGGACGGTGCTCGGAGGCGGCGGGGCGGGGTAGGGCTCATCACGGCGGTGGCACGCGGCGCGCGCCTGGGCGAGCCACCTGTGGGCGCCCCCCCGCCCCCGCCCCCGCCGTTGGGGTATGTACTGTGAGCAGCCATAACCTATTCTGGAGGTTCTCACATGGGCATTCTTTCGTGGATCGTCGTAGGCCTGATCGCGGGCGCGCTGGCCAAGTGGATCATGCCGGGCGCTCAGCGGGCTGGCATCTTCATGACCATGGTGCTCGGCATCGTGGGTGGTGTTGTCGGTGGCTTCATCATGAGCCTCATCGGCAAGACGGGCGTCACCGGCTTCAACCTGCAAACGCTCCTGGTGGCCACCCTCGGCGCACTCGTGGTGCTCTTCGGCTACGGTCTCCTTCGGAAGAAGTAGGCAAAAGGAGACCCGCATGCGAACCGCAGCCTGGACCGCGGTCACCATCATCATCATCCTGGTGGCCGGCTACGCCTTCACCACGGGCGGCACGCCCGCGCGCGAACCCGCCGGCTGGCTCACCGCACAGAAGGTCGCGCACCGTGGCCTGTGGACTGGCGGTCCGGTGCGCCCGGAGAACTCGCTCGCGGCGTTCGATGCGGCTGCCGATGCCGGCTTTGCGGTGGAGCTCGACGTGCACTCCTCGGCAGATGGCGTCACGGTGGTGATCCACGACAGCGAGCTCGAGCGCATGACCGGTGAGGATGCGTTGGTCGAGGACCTCACCGTGGCCGAACTGGGGGACCTCCGCCTCCTGGGCGGCGAGCAGCGGATCCCCACACTCGAAGAGGCGCTCGCGCTCGTCGACGGCCGCGTGCCGGTCTTCGTGGAGATCAAGAACGAGGGCGACGTGGGTGCGCTCGAAGACGACGTGGCCGCGCAATTGGCCGCCTACAGTGGCGAGGCGTGCGTGATGTCGTTCAACCCGTACTCACTCGGGCGGGTCGCCGAAGCCGAGCCCGACATCGTGCGCGGTCAGCTCGCGAGCCGCTTCAAGGGCGAGGACCTCCCCTGGTACCAGAAGTTGCTGCTCGCGAACATGGCGATGAACTGGACCTCCAGGCCCGACTTCATCGCCTACGACATCGATGCGCTGCCGTGCCCCGGCGTGACCGTGCAGACGTGGCGCGGCCGGCCGATCCTCGGCTGGACGATCGACGACGCCGACGAGCTGGCGCATGCCGAGAAGTACTGCGACGGCTTCATCTGCAACCCGGGGGCGCTCGGGGAGTAGGGCGGGGGACGCCAAACCAGCCGCGCCGCACCCCTCCCGCGCTCACCGCGCTCGGCGCATACTGGGACCGCAGCTGCCGATGAGAGGTTCTCATGCACATCAGACTATCTCGCGCGGGCGACAAGGTCCGGCGCCCGTGAAACGCCTCCTCATCCGTCCCTCGGGCGCCACGCGGTCCGACTCATGTGGCTCCAAGGCCGCCACGCTGGCGCGCGCGCTCGAGGCAGGGCTGCCGGTGCCACCGTTCGTGGTGGTCTCGGCGGAGACCTACCACCAGCATGCCGCGCGTGCGGGCGTGCGGGCCACCGAGCCCGCCGTGGCCGCCACCGCGATCCGCTCCACCGCGCTCGCCTTCGATCTGGGCATGGCGCTCACCGCGGCACTGCGCCGCCTCGGCCCGACGGTGGCTGTGCGCCCGTCGGTCGTCGGCGAGGACCTGTCCGGGATCCCCGCTGCCGGACTTCACGAGGCCCTGCTCGGCGTGGATACGGAGACCGTGGACGACGCGGTCCTCGACTGCTGGGCATCGCTGTGGAGTGAGCGTGCCGTGGCGTATCGTGAGCACACCGGGTCTCCGCACGCAGGCGCTGCGATGGCCGTGATCGTGCAACGCATGGTCGAGCCCGCCCTCGGGGGCGCGGCGCATACAGCCGACCGCGCGTCCGGCCGGCCTGACATCGTCGTGGAGCGGTCGCTCGAAGGCGCAGAGCCCGGGCGCGAGGTCTTCGCGCGGCGGGAGATCGTGCGCGAGGTGGCAGACACCACCCCTCCCGTCGATCCGGATGACATCCCGCGCTCCGTGGCCCACCTTGCGCTCGCCGCCGAGGAGTTGCTCGAGTGTCCGGTCGATATCGACTGGGCGTTCGCTGACGGCGCCTTGTGGCTCTTGCAGGTGCAGCCGATCGCCGGGGGCGTCGGCCGGACCGCTCCCGCACGCGGGCCCGCGCCGGCGCCGCCGGTCGAGCCTGGGGGCTCCGAAACACCCACCGATGCAGAAGACGGCGCGCTCTTTGAGCCAGCCGCGCAGGAGCCCGGATCGGGGGAGGTCACGCATGCCCCGAGGCTCCTCGGCAGGCTGTTCGAGAGGCTGCGCGGACGGTGATATGTGCGTCCGGGGCAGTGCGAACGCCCGGGGCCGAGTGTAGATGACCGTTCGGGTGGGCAAGCGACCGCTCATACGTGCAAGAAGACCGTTAGACGCCCAATACCATCCATTCGTCGGCAATCTCGACATTTCCGAAATTGCCCCTTGCGCACCCTCAGAGGGTGCCGTAGAGTGGGTCTTGTCCCGAGAGGTCGAGTCGGGAGAACCGCGAAAGGTAGCGTACCAGTAGCTGCCGGCGGGGTGTTCAGAGGATTGGGCTTCGCGCAAGCTGGCCGGCTCTTCTGGGGCTCCAAGGGTGTGAAACGGGAAGCTTCCGATTAGAGGATCTCCGCAGGCGAGGTTTCTCGGGACACCTCTATTCTCACGCCCCTTTCGGTCGCCCCCTCCGGCGTTCAGGTCCCGCTAAGATTCGGTTTACCTGGACCACGTACGCTGCTCTGACCGCCGTGTCAGACCCCCCCGATATGATGCGTGCGGATGGAGATGATGCCGCATGGCAAGGACGCTATCGAAGTCACGGTTCCAGAAGGGGCTCCAGTGTGAGAAGGCGCTGTGGCTCTCGGTACACCGTCGCGATCTCGCCGCCCCCGTGAGCGAGAGTCAGCAGTGGGTGTTCGATCAAGGTTCCGAGGTGGGCCGGCTCGCGCAGCAGCTCTTCCCCGGTGGCGTCGAGGTCACTGCCGACCATCTGCATCAGGCCGACGCGCTCGCCACCACAGTGCGCCTGCTCGCCGAGGGCGCTACGGTGCTCTACGAGCCGGCGTTCTCATACGGAGGGGCCTTCGCGCGCGTCGACATCCTCGCGAGCGCGGGCGACGGCGTGTGGGACCTCTACGAGGTGAAGTCGAGTGCGTCGCTCAAAGACGTCCACATCACCGACGCCGCCGTTCAGGCATACGCGGTGGAGGGTTCCGGACTCACACTGCGCAGCATCAATGTCGTGCATCTGAACTCGGCGTACGTCTACGGAGGCGGGGAGTACGATGCGGCCGCTCTCTTCACGATCGAGGACGTCACCGGCATGGCGCGCGAGTACATGCGCACGGTGCCCGACGAGCTCGCGCGGTTGCAGGACGTACTCGAGGGCGGCGAGCCGGATGTGCGGGTGGGCGACCGGTGCGCCCATCCGTACGGGTGCGAGTTCGCCGACTACTGCAACGCCTTCCTGCCGCGCGTGCACCCGGTCACCGAGCTGCCGCGCCTCCAGGAGCGGCAGTTGCACGCGCTCTTGGATGCGGGACTCACCTGCATCCTCGAGGTGCCGCCCGACTTTCCGGGGCTCTCCGCCGCCCAGCGTGAGACGCTCGAGGCGGTGCAGGCGGGCAAGCCGCGTGTGGATCCCGACGGTCTCGCAGAAGCGCTCTCCGGGCTGCGGTGGCCGGTCTACCACCTCGACTTCGAGACCGTGATGCCGGCGTTGCCGTTGTGGCCCGGCACGCGGCCGTATCAGACCATCCCGTTCCAGTACTCGATCCACGTTCACCGGCAGGACGGATCCACCGAGCACCGCGAGCATCTGCACGTAGGTGACGGCGATCCCCGTCGACTGCTCGCCACGCACATGCTCGCCGACCTCGGCCTCGAGGGCTCGATCGTGCACTACTCGGCGTATGAGCGGACGCAGATCGATGGCCTGGCGGGCGCACTGCCCGATCTTGCGCGCCGCCTCGGCGCGGTGCGCACGCGGCTGTTCGACCTCGAGCCGGTCATCCGACGGAACACGCGCCACCCGAAGGCCGCCGGGCGGTCGAGCATCAAGTACGTGCTGCCCGCGTGGTGCCCCGACCTCTCGTACGAGAGCATGGGCATCGCCGACGGGCAGACCGCGAGTGCGCGCTATCTGCGCATCGCCAAGGGGCTTGCAGACGAAGCCGAGGCCGGCGTCACGCTGCGCGATCTCACCGAGTACTGCGCGCTCGATACGCTCGCTATGGTGCGGCTGCTGGAGGAGATGGTGCGGATGGCGCAGAAGTAGTTGCGCCCGGGGCACGGGCGCGCACCAACCGCGTCTGCTACCGTTACGTCAACACAGTCCGCCGGCCAGGGGGGAGCGCTGCAGTGAGTCAGCCCTTGTGGCGCCAGAACCTCCCGGCCATCGGCATCGGCTTGCTCGACGTCTTCCTCATCGGGCTCGGCGCAGGCGTGCCGGTCCTCGCGATCCTGTTCGGCCTGGGCGTGGGCTGGTGGGCAGCACGCTCCGCGCTCGCCGGGTCGCCACCGGAGGCCGATATCCCCCGGGAGGCGCTCCGCGCCCTCGCGTTCAGTGCCCTCGCGCTCGCCGCGGTCAGCTTCCTCGTACTGCTCGTACTGTGGGGTCCCGCGGCGCTGACCGCCTTCGACCCGGCCGTCAGTGCGTCCGAGTGGGGGATCCCGCTGATCCTGTATTCATCGGGGGCGTCGAAGATCGGCTGGCTCGTGCTGATGCTGGTGGTCTCGCCAGTGCTGCAGTTCATGGCCGTGATGACGGGTGGCGTTCTGCGGTTCGCCATCCGCCCCGGGCGGAAGGCCGCCTCGCGATGACCGCTGCGGCCACGCCGATGGGGGGATTTCCTTCGGCGGTCGTGGTCATCGGCGCATCCACCGGTGGGCCGCCGGTGATCGAGCGGATCGTCCGGGCGCTCCCCGCCGACTTCCCCGCACCGGTGGCCATCTGCCAGCACATGTCGGAGGGCTTCGTGGAGCAGTGGGCAGAGCGCCTCGACCCGCTGTGCTGGCTTACCGTGAAGGAAGCCGGGAATGGCGAGGCGCTTGAGAAGGGGACCGTCTACATCGCCCGCATCGGTCGCCACATGCGGTTCTTCCGGGACGGTCTTGCCCCCCGGATCCGGCTCGACCACGACACGGCGGCGTCCACGCATGTGCCGTGCATCGATGTCACCTTCACGTCTTCGGCTGAGGTCTTCGGCAGCAGGGCGCTCGGCGTGCTGCTTACCGGTCTCGGCGCGGACGGGTCGAACGGTCTGCTCGCGCTTCGCCGGACGAGCGCGTACACCATCGTGGAGGACCCGGCCACGGCCGTGGCGCCCAGCATGCCCGCATCGGCGCTCGCACTCGGCGCGGTGGTGGAAACGGTGCCCACCGCCGACCTGCCGAAGGTGATCGTGGAGCGCGCGAGCGGCCGCTACTAGCTCCGCCGCGCACTCACAGCGGCAGGTCCCAGATCCGCCAGGTCTTGGAGCGATGACCGCCCATCGACTCGGCCGCGCGGATGATCAGATCGTTCACCTCGAGCAGCAACGACACATCGCAGTCGGTGTAGCCCTTCGACTGCGCGTGCTCGTGCACCTCGTGATAGAGCAGCGCATCGGCGCCGTGGCGACGGTACCCCGGCACGATGCCGAAGAAGATGAGCCGCACCCGCTTGATGTGCCTCCTCGTGGCGAGCAGGCGCGCGAGGCGCGTGTAGTCGGAGTCGCCGTACCACTTCCACTGCGGCTGGAGCGCCTCGTTGGGGTCGGGGAACGCGCCGAGCACGGCGATCGGCTTGCCGTCGATGAATGCGAAGCGCACGAGTCCCGGATCGATGATCGGCTTGAGCGCCTCCACGAGCGCGTCCACCTCGTAGGGTTGCACGGGCAGGAAGCCCCAGTTCTCGGCCCAGGCCTGGTTGTAGATGTCGATCACCATCGCCAGGTCCTCTTCGAAGCGCGACATCTCGAGCGCGCGCGTCTCGATGTGGCCGCGGTTGCGCACCGCCTGCGCCAGCATGCCCACACGCTCCGGCTTGGGCTTGGTGAGGTCGATGACGTACGCGTGGTAGTCCATCGCCTTGGTGCATCCGTAGCGCTCGATGAACTCGCTGTAGTACCGAGGGTTCCAGGTGTGCTCCACGAACACGTCCTGGTCGAAGCCGTCGATGAGGCACGCCTGGCGCTCGTGCGTCACGTTGCCGTACTCACCGGGGCCGCGCATCACTTCGGCGCCATGCTCCTTCGCCCACGTGCGCGCTGCGTCGAGCAGCGCCTCGGCCACCGCATAATCCTCGATGCACTCGAAGAAGCCGAAGAATGCGATCTTGGTCCCGTAGAAGTCGTTGAAGCGCCGGTTGATCGATACCGAGATGCGTCCGGCCGTCCCGTCGCCGGCCGACGCCAGGAAGTGCGTCGTCTCGGCGGTCTCGTGGTACGGGTGCTCCGGCGTCAGCAGGCCTTTCATGCCGAGCAGGCGATTGCCGAGCAGGTCGGCGTTGAGCTGGGGCACCCAGTAGGGGTTGAGGCGGTAGAGGTCCCAGTGGAATGCCACGAATTCCTTGATGCGCGGGTCGCCGGGCGGGACTTCGACGACGTGCACGTGCGATTCTGGCTCGGTCACCGGTGTCTCCCTCGCATTCTGGTTGCGCTGCGAGCGTAGCACTGCGAGTGCTGCTGGTACACTTATCAGACGCCGGGAAAGGGGCCCCGCCACGATGCTCGATTCGCTCTCCAGGACACGCACCGGGATGCGCATGGCGCTCGGTGTGGCGCGTGCGCTGCCACGTCGCGCGGCCGAAGCCGCGGTGCCGTTCGTCGCGAGGCGGATGATGGCCGACCCCGCCTCGGAGATCTCTCGCGGAGCGCGCTCCAACCAGTACGTCGTCTCGGGCGGTACGCTCACCGGTCCCGCACTGGACGAGGCCGCACGCGAGAACGTCCGCAACATGGGGCGCTTCCTCTACGACCTCTACCACGTGCTCGGGAACGATGCCCGCGAAGAGGCCATCGTCGTCCACGACGAGGCGTTCGCGGCCTTCGTCGAGCGCGAGCGCACGAGCGGGCCGTTCGTCTACGTAGGCGTGCATCTCGGCAACTTCGACCTTCTCGGCCGCGCTCTCGGCCGGGCAGGCTGGCGCATGCAGGTGCTGTCGGTGCCCGACCCCAACGGCGGTTACCAGTGGCAGAACGACGTGCGTGCCGAGATGGGCTTCGAGGTCACACCGGTCTCGCTCGAGTCCCTCAGGTCCGCGGCGCGGCGTCTGGAGACGGGAGGGTCTGTCCTCACCGGTCTCGATCGGCCGATGGACGAACCCGACAAGGTGCAGCCGCGTTTCTTCGGCCACCCGTCACCGCTGCCGCTGCTGCACGTGAGGCTGGCGATGCGCGCGGGCGTGTCGGTGATCCCGTTCACTGCCCCGCGGATGCCCGACGGGCGGTACCGTCTGCTCACGAGCGATCCGATCCCCATGGAGCGCGGGCATGCCACGCCCGAGCTCTTGCTCGCCAACGCCGAGCGCTGCCTCGAGCCCGCCGAGCGCTGGATCGCCGAGTACCCGCGGCAGTGGGCGATGCCGCACGTGGTGTGGCCCGACATCGACGTCCCTGACTGACGAGGAGGCCCGCATGGCCGAGATGAGCGACATCAAGAAGCACACGCGTGTGAACAAGATGCTGCTGGGGCCACTCGAGCGGCCCGCGCTGCAGTGGATGGCCGCGCACTCGCCGGCCTGGGTCACGCCCGACGTCCTCACCGCGCTCGGCGTGGTCGGTTCGCTCATGTGTTTCGCCGGTTACTGGCTCTCCGGCGGCAGCAGGTGGTGGCTGCTCCTCGCGTGCGCCGGGTTCTTCGTGAACTGGGTGGGGGACTCGCTCGACGGCACGCTCGCGCGCTACCGCAAGATCGAGCGCCCCAAGTTCGGCTTCTACATCGACCACACGGTGGACGCGATCACCGAGTTCCTCACGATCATCGGCATCGGCATGTCGCCGTACCTGCGCCTGGACATCGCGGCGTTCGCGATGATCGGCTACCTGCTCATGTCCACGCACGTGTACATCCGCACCGCCGTCGACGGCGTGTTCAAGATCAGCTTCGGCACGGTGGGCCCCACGGAGATGCGCGTGATCATCGTGCTCGTGAACATCGCGATCATGGCTGCCGAGGGCTGGTTCCTCACGCCCATCGCGGGCAGCCTGCTGCCGTTCGACATCATCGGTATCGTGCTCGCGGTCGCGCTGTCAGGAGTGTTCCTCGTGACGTCGATGCAGTACGCGTCCAAGCTGATCAAGGCAGGCGAATAGTGCGGTGACGCTCCTGCGCCAGAAGCGGATCGGTCTCGCGCTCGGCAGCGGCGCCGCCCGGGGCATCGCACACATCGGTGTGCTCAAGGCGCTGGAAGCCGAAGGCCTGCTGCCGTACTCCATCGCGGGCACGAGCATGGGCGCCATCGTGGGCGCCATGTACGCGGCCGGTATCCCCGTGACCGAGATCGAGCAGATCGCCCTCACCTTCGACATCAAGACGATCACCGGCGTGGGCGAGATGGCGCTCGCCAAAGGCGCCGTCTTCTCGGGCGAGAAGGTCCAGGCGTTCCTGCGCCAGTACCTGCCCGCCACGTTCGAGGAGTTGCTGCTGCCGTTCGGGTGTGTGGCCACCGATCTCACGCGCAACCGTCCCGTGCGCTTCACCTCGGGAGACCTCATCGGTGCGGTGCGCGCGAGCGTCTCGGTGCCGCTGGCGTTCCTGCCGGTGGTGATGGACGACGCTGTTCTCGTCGACGGCTACGTGTGTGAGCCGGTGCCGGTCTCGCTCGCGCGCCATCTCGGCGGCGAGACGATCGTGGCCGTTGATGTGAGCGGTGACGGCACCATCCGCCTGCCCGAAGGCGAACCGCCCAATCCGGCCGTCCGGGTCAAGGAACTGCGGGAGACGCTCAGGACGGGAACGGCCCAGCGCGGCACGAGCGCGTTCGACGTGCTCGGCGCGGTCTCCGAGGCGTTCGAGGGCCGCCTCGCCGAGCAGGCGCTCCGCGATGCCGACGTGGTCATTTCGCCCGCGATACACCACCTCACCGGTATGGACTACGGTCTGGCGGCACTCGCGATCCAGGAGGGGGAGTCCGCCGGCCTCGCGGCTGCCGGGGCGATCCGGCGCAAGGCGCGTCGTTAGGTCCCGGCAAGCTCGGCGCTCGGCGCATCCTGGTAGAATCCTCTGAGTGCGGGCAGCCGCGCCCGCGAGCACCCACGAAGGAGCACCATGCCGCTGTCGAAGAACGTCCGCATCGCACTCGCCGCACTGATCGCGCTATCGGTCGTCGCGTGCGTGGTGTCGATCCTCAGCATCCCGCCTGACGAGCGTCTCGGCACGATGGTGCGCTTCGTGATGTTCCACGGCGCATCCACCTGGGTCAACATGGGCACCTTCACGCTCGCCGGCCTTCTCGGCCTGGCATTCACCTTTGGTGCGGCGAAGCTCGGGCGCTGGGGCGAGGCGCTCCGCTGGTTCTCTCTACCGCTGTGGACCGTGAACACGATCCTCGGCATCCTGTCGATGCAACTCATCTGGGGCGGCATCCTGTGGAACGAGCCGCGGCTGCTCATGACGTTCGGCCTGCTGGCGGCCTCGGTCATCATCCTGGCCATCCAGCTGATCTTCGACCACCCGAAGGTCCCGGCGGTGCTCGACGCGGTGCTCGCAGCGGCGCTGTGGTATCTCGTGCTGGCGCTGCCGAACCTCTTCCATCCGGACAGCCCGGTCTTCAGCTCGGAGAACCCGGCGTTCATCTACGGCTTCTTCGGGATGGTGGGCTCGATCGCGGTGGCCGCGCTCGCGATCGTCACGCTCGTGGCGCGCCGCAAGCATCCCGAGCACCCGCACGCCCACGCGCTGCCGTAGGCGCTACGCGGGGAGCACGCCGAGCTCGCGCCCGATCCTGCCGAAGGCCTCGAGCACGAAGTCCATCTGCGCGTCGGTGTGCGTGGCCATGTAGCTGGTGCGCAGCAGTGCGCGGCCGGCCGGCACCGCCGGTGGGCGTACCGGGTTCACGAACACGCCCGCGTCACGCAGGCGCCGCCAGAACTCGAAGACGAGCATCTCGTCGCCCAGGATGATCGGGATCACCGGCGTCTCGCTCGTGCCGGTGTCGAATCCGAGCTCGTGATAGCCGGCCTGCATCCGGTCCACTATCTCCCACAGGCGCGCCTGGTGCTGTGGCTCGGTCTCCATCACGTCGAGCGCGCCGAGGGCCGCGCCTACGCTTGCAGGCGCCATCGCCGCCGAGAAGATGAACGGTCGCGACGCGTGCTTGATGTAGTCGATGACGACCGCGTCGCCCGAGATGAAGCCGCCAAGTGACGCGAAGCTCTTCGAGAACGTGCCCATGATGAGGTCGACCTCATCGGTCACGCCGAAGTGGGCGGCCGTGCCGTTGCCCTGCGGTCCGATCACGCCGGAGGCGTGGGCGTCGTCCACCATCAGACGGGCGCCGAACTCCTTCAGGATCGGCAGCATGTCGGAAAGTGGCGCGATGTCGCCCTCCATCGAGAAGATCCCGTCCACCACCACGAGCGCGCCGCCGCCCCCGTTCGCGTTCTTCGAGGCCCGCTCGAGCGCCTCACGCAGACTCGCGACGTCGTTATGCTCGAAGCGTTCGACCTTGCCGTAGGACAGCTTGCAGCCGTCGTAGATGCTCGCGTGGTCGTCCTTGTCGATGACGGCCGTGTCGTGGCGTCCAACCATCGCGGAGATCGTGCCGATGTTCGCGCCGAACCCGGTAGAGAAGACGACGCACGCCTCCTTGCCCGTGAACCGCGCGAGGCGCTCCTCGAGCTCCATATGGATGTCGAGGTTGCCGTTGAGCAGGCGCGAGCCCGTGCACGACGTACCGTACTTGGCCAGAGCCTCGGCGGCCCGCTCCCGCACGTGAGGGTGCGTCGTGAGGCCGAGGTAGTTGTTGGAGCCGAGCATCACGAGCTCTCGGCCTTCGACGGTCACCTGAGAGTCCGATTCGGAGTTGATCACCTGGAAGTACGGGTAGTAGCCCGATTCGCGGGCGGTGCGTGCTTCGGTGAAGTCGAACGCCTTCTGGAAGATATCCACGGTGCCCCTTCTCGCAAGCCGACACGCGGCGCGGTCTCGATTTCGGCGCGTGCTCTCGCATTGTACCGCTTCGACGTGGCGGGGTCGCCGCAGACGGTGCCTGTCGCCCGGGGAGCGTGCGGCGTTCGCTTCCCACGTCCGGTCCGGAGGGCTATGATGGCGCGGACAACCGAAGACGGTGCAGGTGCCTGAGGCGACTCAGGAGAATAGGGAAGCCGGTGCGACTCCGGCGCGGACCCGCCACTGTAACGAAGCGAGCGCGCTTCGAAGCCAGGAGACCTGCCTGCACCATCGCGACGCGGCCTTCGTGGTACGAGGCACACTCGCAGCGCTCGATCCCCAGGCGCTCCGAAACCAAGACCTCGAGCACGAAGACCCTGCCATAAGCGGCGAGGGTCTTTTTCGTGCCCGGGGCGCGTCATATCTTCGGCCGGAGTGCAGGCATCGAGACGCAAGGAGGCACCATGTTCCACCTGTTCCACACAAAGACCGCCGGCACCGCACGCCGGATCGGGTCGCTCGCTCTGGCGCTCGCTTTGATAGCGGCGCTCGCCCTTGGCGCACTGGCGGGCTGCTCGGCTCCCGAGGAGGTCGCCGGGGAGGCCCCGGCAGCCGCGGCGTTCCCGATCACTGTCACCGACGACGTCGGTCGTGACGTCACCATCGCCGAAAGGCCCGAGCGCATCGTGAGTCTCGCGCCGGCCAACACCGAGATCGTGGCGGCGCTCGGCGCCATCGACCGCCTGGTGGGCGTCACCACGTACTGCGACTACCCCGCCGAGGTCGCCGACATCGAGAAGGTGGGTGACTTCGTCGGCCCCAACCTCGAGGCGATCGCCGCGCTCTCGCCCGACGTCGTACTCGTCACTACAGGCGTGCAGGCCGAGGTGATCACCCAGCTTGAGGCGCTTGGCGCCGCCGTGGTGGCCATCGACCCGCAGACGATCGACGCGCTCTACGACTCGATCCTCACCGTCGGCGCCGCGATCGGCGAGACCGCCGAGGCCGAGGACCTGGTGTCTTCCATGCGCATCCAGATCGACGCCATCGGCGAGGAGGTCGAGACCGCACCGGTGCGATGCTTCCTCGAGATCGCGCAGGATCCGCTCTTCACCGTCGGCTCCGGAACGCTTCTTGACGACGTGATCCAGCACGCAGGTGGCGAGAACGTCGTGACCGAGGAGGGCTACGTCGCGTACTCGGTGGAGCAGCTCGTGGCGGCCGACCCGGACGTGTACCTGGCGACTCTCGGTTCGATGAGCGCCCCGTCGGACATCACCGGACGTCCCGGCTACGCGAATCTCTCGGCGGTGGCCGAGGGCCGGGTGTACGTGCTCGATGACAATCTGGTAAGCCGTCCCGGACCGCGCATCGTCGACGGCATCCGCCAGATCGCCGAAGCGCTCCACCCCGACGTGTTCGCCGAGTGACATGACGCCTTCCGCCGACAGGCGCAGGGCCGCCCTCACGCTTGCGGGACTCGCGGCAGCGCTCGTGCTCGCGATGCTCGCAGGCGTGGCGCTGGGCGCCGTGCCGCTATCGGCCGAAGAGGTCGTCGGAGCCGTGTCCCGTGCGCTCACGGGGCACGGCTCTACGCTCGCTGACGCGGTCGTGATCGACCTTCGCCTGCCGAGGGTGCTCTTGGCCGCGCTCGTGGGTGCCTCGCTCGCGCTGGCGGGCGTGCTGTACCAGGCACTCTTCAAGAACCCGCTCGCCGATCCGTACGTTCTCGGAGTCTCGTCCGGGGCGGGTTTGGGGGCGACGCTCGCGATCACGGTGTTCGGCACCAGCTACGCCGCTCGGGCGGTGGGTGTGCCGATCGGCGCGTTTGCGGGTGCGGTCGGTACCATGCTGCTCGTGGTACGCCTGGCGTCGCGGCGCGGCCGGCTGGATCCCACCTCGCTTCTGCTCGCCGGTATCGCGATCAGCTACACGCTCTCGGCGCTCACGTCCTTCGTGCTGGTGTTCGACCGCCAGTCGATGACGAGCGTGGTCTTCTGGATGATGGGCGGGCTTGCGAACCGCTCGTGGGGTCACGTAGTGCTGCTCACCGCGATGCTGGCGGCCGGGTCGGTCGTGCCCGCGCTGTACAGCCGGGAGCTCGACCTCATGCTTCTGGGTGACGAACGCGCGGGGCAGCTCGGCGTTCCGGTGGAGCGCTTCAAGATCCTCGCGCTCGGCGCCGCGTCGCTCGTGGTGGCCGGCGCCGTGTCCGTGTCGGGCCTCATCGGCTTCGTGGGACTCATGATGCCCCACATGGTGCGGCTCGTGGTGGGACCCCGCCACCGGCTGCTGCTGCCGGCTTCGGTGCTCGCGGGCGCGATCGCGCTCGTGCTCGCTGACCTTCTGGCGCGTACCGTGCTCGCCCCGGTCGAGATTCCCGTCGGTATCGTCACTGCGCTCGCCGGCGGCCCGTTCTTCATATGGTTGCTCGTGCGCAAGGAGCGTGTGCGATGAGCGCCCCGTCGCTCGAGTTCAGGGACGCCACGGTCGGCTACGGCAGCCGGACCGTCGTGCGCGCGGTCGATCTCGAAGTGCGTTCGGGTGAGTTCGTCGGGCTCGTGGGGCCCAACGGCGCGGGCAAGTCCACGCTGCTGCGGGCCGTCACTGGGGGCGCGGACGTTCTCGGTGGCGACATCGTCTGCGGCTCCTCGGTGCTGCGCCTGCCCGAACGCGAACGCGCGCAACTCATCGGCGTGGTGCCGCAGTCGCAGCCGTCTGTCTTCGCATTCACCGCGCGGGCGTTCGTCGAGATGGGGCGCCACCCGCATCTCGGCAGGCTCGCATCGCTCGGCCCCGACGATCATGCCGTGGTCGACGAGGTGATGGAGCGGACCGACACCGCCCGGCTCGCCGCCGAGCGCATCGACGAGCTCTCGGGCGGCGATCTCCAGCGCCTCACGCTCGCGCAGGCGCTCGCCCAGCAGCCGCGCGTGCTCCTGCTCGACGAGCCCACCAGCCACCTCGACCTGAACCATGCGCTGCAGGTGCTCGACCTCGTGCGCTCACTCGCCGATGCCGGGATGGCGGTCCTCGGCGTCTTCCACGATCTCGGGATCGCGGCGCGTTATGCAGACCGTGTAAGCATCGTGGCCGACGGGCGGCTGACGCCTTCGGCTCCGCCCGCCGAGGCGCTGACCTCGCGCGTGATCTCCGATGTGTTCGGCGTGCGCGCCGTGGTGCGGACCGACCCGGTCACCGGCAGCGTGGCGGTCACCCCGGTGCTGCGTGGCGATGATCTCGCGTCGGCAGGATCCCGCGGCACGGTGGGGCTGGTCTGCGGCTCGGGCACGGGCATCGCCCTCATGCGCGTACTCATGCGGGCCGGCTATGACGTGGCCGCAGGAGCGCTCAATCGCGGCGACGTCGATCAGGCGGTGGCCGAGGCACTCGGCGCCCGGCACGTGGCGCTGCCGCCTTTCGGCGAGATCGATGTCGAGGCGGAGGAGGCCGTGCGTCGTGCCTACGCCGATGCACGATGCGTGGTGGTGTGCCCCACGCCGTTCGGCCGCTCGAACCTGCCCAATCTGCGGGCCGCGATCGGATCGGGCCGTCCGCTCGTGCTGGTGGGGGACATGACCGCCGAGCGTGATTTCAGCGGCGGTGAGGCGACGCGGCTGTGGGATGAGGCGTTCGCGCTGGGCGCGACGCACGTTCTCTCCGAATCAGACGTGCCTGCTACAGTTGTGGCGTACGACGGCGAGGAGGCGTAGATGACCGGCATCAACACGGGTCTCGTGCAGATCTACACGGGTGACGGCAAGGGCAAGACCACGGCAGCCGTGGGTCTTGCGGTCCGCGCCGTGGGCGCCGGAATGAGCGTGGCGTTCGTACAGTTCGTGAAGGGCGGTGCGCGATCGAGCGAGCTTGCGGTGCTCGAGGGCCTCGGCGTGCGCGTGGAGCGCCCCGCGCTCCGGTCTACGGGGCTCCTGGGCGCCGGACTCAACGACGAGGACCGACGTGCGGCGACCGAGGCGTGGGAGATCGCGGCTGAGGTCCTCTCGGCCGCCGAGCATGACGTGGTCATCCTCGACGAGATCAACGTCGCCATGCGCTATGAACTGGTGGCCGAGGCCGATGTGTTGGCTGCCATCGACGCGCGTCGTCCGGCCATAGAGGTCGTACTCACCGGGCGGGGCGCCTCCGCGGCGCTGATCGAGCGCGCGGATCTGGTCACCGAGATGGTGCCGTTGAAGCACCCCTTCGACGCGGGCATCCCGGCACGCCACGGGATCGAGTACTAGGGTCTGCTACAGCGCGCAGCCGCCGATCTCGTTGCGCTCGATGGTCTCGAGCGCGGCGGTGTCGCACAGCGTGCGTGCGAGCGCGGCCCTGGCCCGTTCCGGCGTGTTGTTCTGCTCCGAGAGGTGGAGCGCGAACACGTGCGACAACCCTTTCCACGCGAGCGTGCCGAGCGCGGATGCTGCCGCGTCGTTTGAGAGGTGGCCACGATCGCCCGCGATCCGACGCTTGAGGAACGGTGGGTACGGGCCGACCGCGAGCATCGTCTCGTCGTGGTTCGACTCGAGGCCCAGGACATGGCAGCCGCTCAGCGCTTCGGCGATCTCCGGAGTCACCACCCCTGTATCGGTGGCCACGCCCGCCCGGTGACCGCGGCGGCTCTCGAAGACGTAACCGCACGACTCCGAGGCGTCATGCGCCGTGGCGAACGAGCTGATGCGCATGCCCGCCGCCTGGAACTGGCCGCGCCTTGCGATCGCGATCACTTCCGGCACGTCGGCGAGTGCGCCGACGGCCGCCTGCAGCGTGCCCGCTGTGGCCATCACCGGGATCCCGAGACGCCGTGCGAGAACGCGCGCGCCGCGCACGTGGTCGACATGCTCGTGGGTGAGCAGGATCGCCTCGATGCGCGCATCGACGGCGCCTGCCACAGCGATACGCCGGAGCGTCTCGCGTGCAGAGATGCCGGCATCGAGTAGCACCGCGCGTCCGCCCGACTCGACGAGTGCGCAGTTGCCTGAGGACCCTGAGGCGAGGACGATCAGGCGCACGTGTGCCTCGCTGGTGTGGGGAGGGGTTGCATGCGAGGATTGTACCGTGACGGGCCGACATGCGCTGAGATGCGGTGCGCGAGGCGGGGAACATACTCCTGATGACGGGCCGGTACTACTCGTGACAAGGAGCGCATCATGGCAAGCAGTCGCTGGTCCCTACGCAACATCTACCTGTACCTCGTCTGTCTCATCACGCTCATCATGGTGATAGTGTCGGTGGTCGGCCTGGTGCAGAACACCGTGCGGTTGGTCTATCCCGAGGTCGGCTACTACTACAGCGAGCCGATGAAGGAAGGGGAGGGCCTGACGGCCGAGGAGATCGAGAGACAGCGCGAGCTCGACGAAGAGCGGGCGAGGCAGCAGGCCATCTACTCGCTCGTCGGCAACGCGGCGATGCTGCTCGTGGCGGGACCGCTGTACATCTACCACTGGCGCAAGATCGAGGTCGAGCACGTCGACAAGCCCGAGGTCACACAAGGAGGAATCGCATGACGGTCAAGGTATTCGCACTCTCTACGTGCCCTTACTGTCGCATGACCAGGAAGTACCTGGACGAGAACGAGGTCGACTACGATGTCGCGGAGGTCGACCAACTGGCAGGGCAGGAGCGGGAGGATGCGATCGCCGAAGTGAAGAACATCTCGGGGGGCACCTCGTTCCCCGTCATCGTCATCGATGAGGAGGTCATCGTCGGCTTCAACAAGAAGCGGATGAAGGAGCTCCTGGACCTGTGAGCAACAGCGCGCGACCTCCGAAGCGCCGCATGTTCGGTCCCGGCACCACGATCGAGGACCTGAAGACCTATATGGGGCCGTTCGCCGCCTCGCTCGGCTACCGGTTCAACACTGAGGCCGAGTTCGTCGACGAGGTCCTGGCTTCCGAGCTCGAGATCCTTGAGGCCACAGGCGACGTGTACTGCCCGTGCCGCATCCGCACCGGCGACCCAAAGGAAGACGTCGCCATCATCTGTCCGTGTATCCCGTTCCACCGGGAGCAGTTCGCCGCGATCCGCAAGTGTTGGTGTGGCCTGTTCATCCGTACCGATGTTTCCGATGGCGCCGAGTTGCTCGGCGTGATGGACGAACCCGAGGCGGGGACGCCGATCGACATCCCGGTGTGCCGGGTGAGCGATCTCAAGCCGGGCTCCGTCCGTCACGTGAAGGTGGGGAAGAACGATCTTGCCATCACGCGCGTCGGTGACGAGTTCTTCGCGGTCTCGAACATCTGCAGGCATGCCTTCGGACCGCTCGGCGATGGTGTCATGGAGGGCTACGAACTGGTCTGTCCCTGGCATGGCTGGCGTTATGACGTACGGGACGGAACGACGGATCATCCGGGCTCTGACCTGCGGGTCCAGCCCTTGTTCATCGTGAACGAATACGTGATGATACGTACCAGCGCGTAGGTTGCGTGTGCCGGTGGCCGGACAGGCCGCGGGGCCAGCATGCGTACGATCGGACAAGCGTGAAACCCAGTGTGATCGCGGTACGCCAGTCGACCGCCCTAGCCGTGACGCTTGTCGTCATGACGGGGTGGTTTGCGCTGTCCGCGCCGGTATTCGCGTTCCAGGAACCGAACAACCTGCCCGGTACCGGCACGGGTTGCGTCGCCTGTCACAACCTCTACAACTACTACGACTACGTCGATGACTGCTCCAACTGTCACGCGGACGTCGACCTCGGCGGAGAGGTCTCCCACGACCCTGACAACAACTTCGAGTTCGGAAACCCCGGGGGCCCGCACCGCGGCTACCTGACGACTACCAGCAAGTGCCGCACGTGCCATTCCGTCCACAACGCACCCGCCGGCGGAATCGTGTTGCTGCCGTCCGGAACGATCTATGGCACCTGCTTCACGTGCCACGATGGCACGGGGGGCTGGGGGGTCTACGGGGCTATCGCGGCGCGGGGCGGGACGGTCTCGGACACCTCGGGGCACGGCCGTCTCTTGGATGGCTCGTGGAGTAGTACCAACATCGTACCGGGTGGAGATCCTACGGGCGGCGCGGAACTACCAGGCAGCTTCTCCGGGGCCGACGGGGTACTCATGTGCAACGACTGCCATAGTCCTCATGACGCAGACACCGTGAAGCCGTTCATCGGCGATCGTGCACGGATGCGGCAACCGACCGCGCTCTACTCCTCGTCCAAGCTGCTGAAGCGACTGCCCACAGGCGCCGGCGCCACCACCCCTGTGGACGACTACGGTTCGGCATGGTGCCTGACGTGTCACGCCGGTCGCACAGCGGGCGGCGTTGTGCACAATCACCCGGTCGAGACCACGGGCCGCACGTATTCGCTTGTGGCACTACTTGTGAGCGACGAACCGACGGGGCTCACGGAACTGGGCCCGCTCGGCGGTTTCTTGAGGCCGACGGTGCACGGCTATACCTCGACAGGCGGAGGCAACAGGGGCTTTCTGATGCCCTTCCCACGCACGGAACAGCAGGTCGGGTTCGGGCCGATATGTCAGCAATGTCACGAGGACTCGCGTTCGGTAGGGACACTTGATGCGACGGGAGCTATCGGCGATGCGCAGGTTGCCGAGGTCACGCTCGCTGACGGGGTGACGTGGGGCGGCTCAGCGTGGGTAACGGCGGCGGAAGGCAGTGACAACCCGCAGTTCCAGAACTTCCCGCACGAGACCGTCAACCCGAACATGCTCGTAGAGATCGACGACGACCTCTGTCTGAACTGTCACCCGACCGCGCAGTTGCCGTAACGTACCGGGCGCACGAAGGGCCGCGAGTCTTCTCGCGGCCCTTTCGCATCGACGCTGTCGATCGGTCTAGTTCGGGATCTCGTCCCGGTCGTCGCCCAGCGGAGTGAAGCCGCGCTCGGCCGCCACCGCCTCCAGCGGGACCATGACGACCTCTTCGACCTCGGGGACGGTCACCACGAGCTGTTCGCGCTCGAAGACCACCGGCGTGTACCCGTGGCATGCGGTACACGTGTGGATCCGGTGCGCGGAGTCTTCCTCGTCGTAGAGATACTCGAGATCCGTGTGCGTGCGTGTGCCGCAGCGGGCGCAGCGGATGCGCGCGTACTCCCACTGGGTGCGGCAGGTGGGGCAGGAGAGCCAACGGCGACCGCCCTGGAGTTCGCCCTCGTCGCGGATGATGGCCGAGGAGGCGGGCGTTCCGCACGCCGGGCACAGTCCCGAGTCCCACTGGAGCCAGTCGAACTTCCCCGCGGCGGCGGCGGCCGCCTTCGCGGGCTCGCGCAGGAACGGGGTCATCGCCTCGGTGAGCACGAAGGAGATGAGCGGCGTGGTGAAGCGGTCGTCATCCACAGCGTCGGCGATGGACTGGATGAACACGTCGAGGCCATCCAGTACTCCGCTCAGCGCTTCCGCGGTGATCGCGTCGGCCAGATCGACCTCGCCAAGTGCCGCGGTCTGCTCCTCGGAGAGGCCGGCCTCGGTCATCACGGCCGCCACGGCTCGAACGGCGCCCCGGTAGTCATCGAGCGGGATCGTGGGCTCGACGAGCGAGAACATGGTCTGGTGGTTCCGTAGCGCACGTTCCAGGTCCTCCAGGGGCGCCGGCGTGTATGCTGCGGCCTTGTCGGCGAACTCGTCCTGGACGCTCCAAAGTCTCTCGAAGAATGCGAGCTGCTGCGCGAGGTCAGGGCGCTTCTCGGTGTAGTGGGCGATGCTCTTGGCGCGTGCTGAATCGGTCATGGTGCCTCCAGACTAAGACGAGCTCCCTTACCGTGGTCGAACAGAGATACCCCTGGGGGTTAATGCGCTCCGCGTGCCGGGCGTCAGCGCAGGGGGTACAATGAAGTGGAGTCTATCTGGTCAGTCTACACGTTTGTGAAGGGGGATGGGGCATGAGGATGAGACCGGCACCGCTCTTCCTCGCGGCACTCGCGCTCGCACTTCTGCTTGCAGGCGGGTGCGCGGGAGACGGCGCCACCGACGGAGGCACGACCGATTCGCAAGATGGTCTCGAGGTCGGGACCACCGCGCCCGACTTCCGACTGAAGAACCAGGACCAGACCACTGTCGCGCTCTCGGACTACAAGGGCACCAAGAACGTCATTCTCGTCTTCTACCCGGCCGACTTCACGCCGGTTTGAGAAGGCGAGCTGTCCGGGTACCGTGACAACTACGAGTTCTTCCAGGAGCGCGATACCGAGGTCTTCGGCATCAGTGCCGACGGGTACGCGTCGCACGCCGAGTTCAGGACGCAGCTTGAGCTTCCGTTCGACCTGCTCTCCGACTGGGATCGCACGGTGATGCCCGCCTACGGCGCATTCAGCGAGCGCACCAAGACGGCCACCCGCTGGAGCTTCCTCGTCGACAAAGAGGGCGTCATCCGCTACACCCAGCACACCGGCCTGAACGAGCCGCGCGACGTCGAGGCCATGATGGCCGAGCTCGACAAGCTCTACCAGGAACAGTAAGGATCGTCCACAGCGGCCGTGCTACCCGCGCGGCATGGACAAGAAGGAGTTCCGATGAAGCGTATTGCCATCGCCGTACTCTCGATCAGCCTGGTCGCGATGCTCGCGGTCGGACTTGCCGGTTGTGACGGCGGCGCCACCGAAGAGAAGGCCCCCCTTCACTTCATCCAGTTCTTCGACCCCGACTGCCCGTTCTGTCAGGCCATGGAGCCGACTGTCGAGGCGCTGCAGAAGGAGTATGAGCCGCGGATCGAGAAGTTCGAGATCATCGATGTCTCGACCGATGAGGGTCTGGTACAGGCCGACGAGTACGGCGTGTTCATCACCCCGACGTTCGTGCTGCTCGATATGGATGGCAACGAACTCGATCGCGTTCAGGGTGCCGCGACCGAGGAGAACATGGTGAAGTTCATCGATCGTGGCATCGCGGACGTCACGGGCGAGAACGCCGGTGCCCGCGAGGAGATCCCAACCACCGGCGGTACCGAGCAGGGTGGCGAGTAGCCTGAGTCCTCTACCCGGAGCGGATGCTCCGGGATAGGGAAGAGGGCCGGATCCCTGTTGGGATCCGGCCCTCTCGTTGTACCGGGTGGTGCTGCGAGATGCGACTACTCGGTCGTGACGTTGTCGCCGCCCTCGGCCAGGACCTCACGTGCCCACGTGCCCCAGTGGTACAGGGCGTCGGCCTCTGAGACCTTGCCATCGCCGAACATGATGCGGCCCGATCCGCGGTAGGGCTGGAAGATGCCAGCGCCGATGTAGATGTGGGCGATCATCATGATGCCGAGCAGAACCATCACTGCGTCGTGCGCGAACAGCATCCAACGGACGAAAGCTCCGCCGCCGAAGAAGTCCGGCCACACGAGCACGATGCCGGTGAGGGCGATCGCGATCGAGAGCAGAACGACGGGGATGTCGGCGAGCGCCTGACCGGACTTCATGTACTTCTGGTCGGGCATGTGCTGCTTGCCGCCCAGGAGCAGGTACGGCACGAACTTCTTCATGAACTCCTTGTCCTTGTCATCCCACTTGAAGAACCAACCCTTGAGCACGTGCACGAAGCCCTTGGGCTGGATGAAGATGGACACGACAGGAGCGATGATGAAGATCGCCGCCATCACACGGTGGATGATGCGAGCGCCCTGGACCGTCGAGACGCCTACAGCGGCCGCCACGGACGGGATGAAGAGGATCAGACCCGTCACGTACAGCGAAAGGCACGCGACCGTGTGGATCCAGTGAAGACTGCGGGCGTACGTGCTCTGCCTCTGGATGTATCTCACTTCTTCACCTCCGTCACCTTAACGAGCTGGCCCGTTGCGTCATCGAGGACCATGGTGTCACGTGAGTAGTCACGTGCCATGAAGTACGAGAAGCCCAGCGCACCGACGACACCTGCTGCAGCGATGCCGCCCAGCGGCTTCAGAAGCTGCCAGAAGTCGGTGAGGCCGATCTTCGGGTCACGGATGAGGCCGTGGGCCTCAAGGCCGCGCTGCGCCACCACGATGGTGTGCAGTCCGCCGAGCTCGTTCTCGCCGTACACCTCAGCCTTGGTGAAGCCGGCTTCCTTCAGTTCCGCGACACGGTCACGGGCGGCAGCCAGCATGTCGGCACGATCGCCGAACTGCAGAGCGCCGGTGGGACACGTGCTCACGCATGCGGGCTTGCGGTCGGCCGTGGTGCGGTCCTGGCACTGCCAGCACTTGAAGGTGGTGTTGGTCGCCTCGTCCCAACGCGGGACACCGAAGGGGCACGACGCCACACAGTAGCGGCAGCCGATGCACTTCTCCTGGTTGATGGAGACTGCGCCGTTCTCGGCGTGTGTGATGGCGCCCACGGGGCACGCCTTCTCACACGCGGCTTCCGTGCAGTGGAAGCACGAGTTGCGCATGAAGTTCCAGTCGATGCCGACAGCCTTGTCTTCCTCGCTGAAGTTGATGATCAGCCAGGTCTTCGGGGACAGGTCGAGCGGGGCCTGGAAACTCTTCGTGTAGGTGTACTCATCGCTCGTCAGAGGTGACGAGAGCTGGTTCCACTGCTTGCACGCAACCTGGCATCCTTTGCAGGCGGTGCACTTGGAGCTGTCGTACATGATCGCCGTCTCAGCCATTGCTACACCTCCTGCTTCCGAATGTCGACCAAGAAGGTCTTGTACTCCGGGATGTGTGTGTTCGCGTCACCGATGTTCGGTGTCAGGTCGTTGGCCATACCGCCGACGGAGCAGGTGCTGCCATAGCCCCAGTGCCACGGAGCGGCGATCTGGTGGACTGTCTGGCCACCTGCGGTGAGCGGCTTGATGCGGCCCGTGACCATCGCATATGCGGTGATCGCGCCGCGGTTGTTCTCGATGACCACGTTGTCTCCCGAAACGATGCCCTTCTCTTCGGCGAGATCCTTGGAGATCTCGACGAACATCTTGGGCATGGTCTCGACGAGCCACGGCAGGTTGCGGGTGAGACCGCCGGTCTGCCAGTGCTCGGTGAGGCGGAAGGTGGTCATGACGATCGGGAACTTGTCCGGCGTGCCGAGTGTCTTGGCGGCAGACTCCACGACCGTGACGGCCGGGTTGTTCTGCTGGCTCGACAGCTGGTTGTCCAGCGGCGACTCGAACGGCTCGTAGTGCTCCGGGAACGGACCTTCCTTCATGCCCGAGCCGAAGAGCTTCGCTACGGTCTCGTTGGTCATCATGAAGGAGAGCGTCTTTTCCGGCGGGGTCGGGGTGACGGTGCCATCAGCGGCGACCGCCTGGAACCCGAAGTCCGGAACGTCGTTGCGGAGCCACTTGGTGCCGTCCCACTTGACCAGGACCTTATCCTCGTTGTACGGATTGCCCTTGGCGTCGCACGAGCAGCGGTTGTAGATGATCCTACGGTTGAGCGGCCATGCCCATGACCAGCCCAGGTACAGGCCGAGAGGCTTGGTGCCCTCGATGAGCGGCTCGTCCGCGTTGTTGCGAGAGCCGGCCTTCATCTTGGTCGGATCCATCGACGCGATCGTCTTCTTCTTCTCCGGATCATCGGGATCGATGTAGTTGCCGGTGAAGTAGCCGGTGTAGATCCACACGCCGCAGGCGGTGGTGCCGTCGGCCTGCAGGTTCGCGAAGGACGCGAGTCCTACGCCGCCCTTCGGACCGCCGGTGGCCGGGTCGATCACGTAACCGTTGATGCCGAGTGCGATCTTGGTGATGTCGATATGGCCGGCATCGTCGAGATAGTCCCAGTTCAGCTTGGTGAGCTGCTCGGGATTGGCTCCACCCTCGGCCTCGTACATCTCCTTGAGCTTCAGATAGATCTCGCTGATGATCTCGGCGTCGTCCTTCGCCTCTCCGGGGGGCTCCACGGCCTTGTAGCGCCACTGGATCCAACGACCGGAGTTGGCGACTTCGCCCTGCTTCTCGTAGTGGCACGCGGCCGGAAGCATGAAGACCTCGGTATCGATCGCCGCAGTGTCGGCGCCCGGAGCCTTCCAGAAGATCGCGGTCTCGGTCTCCCACAGGTCGACAGCGACCATCCACTTGAGGTTCGCCATGGCACGACGCTCCTGGGAGCAGTTCGGGCCACCGACGGCCGGGTTCTGGCCCCAGAGCATCAGGCCTTCGATCTTGCCCTGCTCCATCGCCTCGAACATGTGGATGTGGCTGTGCGGCGTGCCGTCGTTCTTCGGCATCATGTCGTACGCGTAGTTGTTCTCCAACGTGGCGTACGCGCCGTACCACTCCTTGAGCATGCTGATGAGGTACTTCGGACGGTTCGTCCACCAACCGGCGTACTGCGTCTCCTTCTCGATGTAAGAAGCGAGCGTCGGGTGCGCCTTGGTCGGTGCGTTCAGGTAGCCGGGAAGGTTACCGAACAGCAGGCCCATGTCGGTGGAACCCTGCACGTTGGACTCACCGCGAAGGGCGTCCACGCCACCACCGGCGATGCCGATGTTGCCGAGGAGCAGCTGCATCACGCTCATGGCGCGGCAGTTCTGCGAACCGTAGCTGTGCTGGGTCTGACCCATGGCGTACATGACGACGCCGGCCTTGCCGGGCTCGCCGGTGGCCGCGTACATCTTGTAGGCCTCGAGGAGGAGATCCTGGTCGATACCGGTGACCTTGGAGACCATCTCCGGCGTGTAGCGGGAGTAGTGGGTCTTCATGAGCTGGAAGACGCACATCGGGTCCTGCAGGGTCGGGTCCTTCTTCGCCTTCTTGTTCACGAGTGGCGTGAAGGCCGGCGTGCCGGGCTTGGTGACCCAGGAGTACGCGCCGGTCGGCGACGTGTCCCACGGGACTTCCTCGGCCACGACGTAACCCCACTGCGTGGCGTCGTACGACTTCTTCTCGGCGTTGTAGCCGGAGAAGAGGCCATCGTCGAACGAGTAGGTGTCCTTCACGATGAAGGACGCGTTCGTGTGGGCCTTGACGTAGTCGTCATGCCACAGCTCGTTCTCGAAGATGTAGTTGTACAGGCCACCATAGAAGGCCATGTCCGTGCCCGAGCGGATCGGCACGTACAGGTCGGCCAGCGCCGCGCTACGGCTGAAGCGCGGGTCGATGACCATCAGCTTGGCGCCCTTTTCCTTGGCCGCCTGGACCCACTTCATCGAGATCGGGTGGTTCTCAGCGGCGTTGGAGCCGTTGATCATCACGACGTCTGAGTTCTGAAGGTCGGTCCAATGGTTCGTCATGGCACCGCGTCCGTATGTTTGTCCCAGACCTGAGACAGTGGCGCTGTGTCATATACGGGCCTGATGGTCGATCCACACGACGCC
Source organism: Actinobacteria bacterium UBA6100 (assembly GCA_002423585.1). GTDB lineage: Bacteria > Actinomycetota > Coriobacteriia > Anaerosomatales > Anaerosomataceae > UBA6100. The sequence goes on along the minus strand of DIWS01000002.1, from coordinate 220,549 downwards.
GAGCGCGCGTGCGAACTTCGAAAGGACGTAGCCCTCTTCACCGTCGAGTGCGGCACCGCCGAGATTGGCGATGGCTTCGCAACGGTTCACCGTGATGCCGTTCGCATCGACTGCCGTATAGCTGGCATCGCGGGTCGCCTTGATGCGCTTGGCGATCTCGTCGATGGCCCACTCCCAGTCCTTCTCTTCCCACTCGCTCGCACCAGGTGCGCGGTACTTCACCTTGGTAATGCGGGCCGGGTTGAGCATCAGGTCGCCCGTCTCGGGATCGTAGACGTTGCGAATGTTGAACTGGGCATTACCCTTTGAGCACAACGCGCCCCTGTTGATGGGGTGATCCGGATCGCCTTCCAGGTTGATGAGCTCGCCGTCCTTCACAGAAAGGACCATGCCGCAACCGACACCGCAGTAGCAGCAGATGGACGTAGACTCAGTCGCCCCGGTGATTCGCATCTCCGGAACCGCATCAGCAGCGAACGCGTTCGAGGGGCCGAAAAGCTCGGCCAGCGCACCGGCTGCAAAGGTCGCACCAGTGAGCTTGAAGAATCCTCGCCTCGAAAGGTTCACGCTTACCTCCCTACCTGAACTCGGGAATATCTCATGTCCAAACAGTAGTGTGCGCCGGTCACCTCCTTACTGTGCGCGAATGCGCGGGCCGTAGAACTCACGGGGTGGCGGGCCTTCCGGCCGCTGTCCCGGGCTTTGGGGCCGCTGACGGATAGGGCGTACCCGCGTCTTCAGACAGCGGGCGGCGAGGGGCATCGATCGTGAGAGCACGAGAAACGCCACGGGCATGCGCATACGCGCCGCCGTGGCGTTGATCGAGTCGTCGACTATAGCGTGCGTTGAGAATGCCGGTTCTCACGCGACCCCCTTACCAAAAGAGAGAGTACCACACGTACATCATCCGTTGCCAAGTGGTAATGGCTTCCGGTGATGGCGCGGTTCGGGGGAGGTTTCGTTGAGGATGCGCGCGGCGATGTACGTGCCGATCACACGATTTCGACGGAGCCGGGCGTTCTCCTGCAACGTTGCGCTGCGTCGTGGGCGAACAGGCCGCCAGAGGCGGGTGGCGCCCGGCCGGGCGGGGCTCTACCCTGGGAGCATGTACCGGCTCGAAGACATCGCATGCGCCACCGTCGCGCGCCACGACATGCTGCCCGAGGGCGCGGTCGTCCTCGCCATGGTGAGCGGCGGCGCGGATTCGGTCGCGTTGCTGCGGCTGCTGGCTGCCGGCATGCTCGGCGAATGTGCGGGACTCTTCGTGCTGCACGTCAACCACTTGCTGCGCGGCGAGGATGCCGATGCAGACGAGATGTTCGTGCTCGAGCTGTGCGATCGGCTGGGCGTCCCGTGCACGTCGGTCCGCGTCGATATCGCGGCTCGCGCCGGGGCCGACGGTCTGAACCTCGAGGATGCCGGGCGGCGCGTGCGTTACGACCGTGCGACAGCCGAACTCGAGCGGAGGTGCGAGGAGCGGGGCGTCCCGGCATCGCGTGGTCGCATCGCCACAGGCCACACGTTCGACGACCGCACCGAGACGTTCCTCGCCCGTTTGGTGGCCGGGGCGGGGAGTGGGGGGCTGCGGTCTATCGCGCCCGTCCGCGACGTGATCATCCGACCCCTCATCGACGCGCGGCGCGCGGACGTGACCGCCTATCTCGAGGCGATCGGTCAGCCGTGGTGCGAGGACGCCACCAACGCGGACACCACCCGTGAACGCGCGTGGGTCCGAAACGAATTGGTGCCGGGCATCCTCGAGCGGAATCCGGCCTTCCACACGGTGATGGCCAGGACGCTTTCCATCGTGGCCGAGGAGGACGCGCTGCTGGTCGAGATGGCGGACGCGTATGCTCGCGACTTCTCACGCATCGAGGAGGGCTCGCTCGTCTTCGATCGGGTGTTCATGCGCACACTCACGCGTCCGATGCTGCGGCGCACCGTCCGTGCCGCGCTCATCGGCGCGTTTCCCGAGGCGTCCAGGCTGGAGTTCGAGCACACGGAGGCGATCGTCGATGGCCTCGGCCATGACGGTTTTGCGCGGGACCTTCCCTTCGGTCTGCGTGCCGAGGCGGAGTACGGTAAACTAAGGATTTCCCGCAAGCGAGACGTCGCCGCACCTGTTCCGTCCGGCGTGCTCCATCTGCCCGGTGAGTTCGATGCAGGAGCGGCGGGCGTGCTCACGGCTCGTCTGTCTCATGTGGGTGAGCTGGTCTATGGCCCCGACCGCGTCTCTATCGATGCGGACGCCGTCGGATGGCCGCTCGTGGTCGATTCTGTGCGGGATGGCGATCGCATCAGGCCCTTCGGTATGGAAGGCACGAAGAAGGTGGGCGATCTGCTCACCGACGTGAAGGTCCCTCGGCGTCTGCGCGAGGCGGTGCCGGTCGTGCGTGACGGTGACCGGGTGGTGTGGGTGGCGGGCATCAGGCTCGCGGAGGACGTTCGCGTGACCGCGGCGACAGCACGGGTCGCCGAGTTGGTATGGCACCGTCCGCAATCGGGTACCAACCCGCTGTCAGAGTGAGTGATGAGTGAAAGAGGGGCGATGAGCATCCACGCCGACATCGACCGCGTGATCCTCACCGAGGAGCAGATCGCCGAGCGCATCGCCGAGCTCGGCGCTACGATCCGCGCCGACTACGCCGATGCGAAGCGGCCTCTGCTTCTGGTGGCCGTCCTGCGCGGTGCCGCCTTGTTCGTGGCTGACCTCGCGCGTGCCATCGACGGCAGGGTCGAGCTGGACTTCATGGCCGTCTCGAGCTACGGGTCCTCGACCAAATCCTCCGGCGTCGTGCGGATCATCAAGGACCTCGAGGAGGACATCGAAGGCCGTGACGTCCTTGTGGTCGAGGACATCCTGGACACCGGCCTGACTCTCAAGTATCTGCTGCGCAACCTCGCATCGCGCAAGCCGAGCAGCCTTGAGGTGGTCACTCTGCTTTCGAAGGAAGGCAAGCAGCGGGTGCCGATCGAGTGCAAGTACATCGGTTTCAACGTTCCGGACGATTTCGTCGTCGGCTATGGCCTCGACTTCGCTGAGCGTTATCGCAACCTAGCCTACATCGGCGTCCTCAAGCGCGAGATCTACGCCGACTGACGTCAGATAAGGAGCATCTCCGCGTGAACCGCAACCTGAGAACAGCCCTTCTCTACCTGATGTTCATCGTGCTCGCGCTGCTCTTCCTCGCGAGTGCGCTGTCGCCTGAGAAGATCGACGAGCTGGACAGCTCGCAGTTCATGACCGCGCTCGAGGACGGGCGAGTGGTCTCTGCCGAGGTGTTCGCCCAGTCGCAGGAGATCGAGGGCGAGTACTACCCGGATGCCGAGGCCCAGAAGTCAGAGCAGCCGGTCGCCTTCACGACCACGTACCTCGACGGTCCCGCGCTCTCGGAGGCGCTGCAAGACGCCAAGGCCGAGAATGAACTGGAGTACAACATCAACGTTCAGGACACGGCGGTGTGGCTGACGCTACTGACGTCGTTCGTCCCGATCGTGATCATCGTCATCGTGATGTTCTGGCTCATCAACCAGATGCAGGGTGGCAACAGTAAGGTGATGTCCTTTGGCAAGAGCCGCGCGAAGCGCATCACGCGCGACCAGCCGCGTATCACCTTCAAGGACGTCGCGGGTGTGGACGAGGCCGTGGAAGAGCTCGAGGAGATCAAGGAGTTCCTCGAGAACCCGGGCAAGTTCCAGGCGCTCGGCGCGAAGATCCCGAAGGGTGTCCTGCTCGTCGGCCCTCCGGGGACCGGCAAGACGCTGCTCGCCCGCGCCGTTGCGGGTGAGGCCGGCGTGCCGTTCTTCACGATCTCGGGTTCGGACTTCGTCGAGATGTTCG
>DIWS01000002.1:0-216701 GCA_002423585.1 Actinobacteria bacterium UBA6100 | reverse complement strand
GCGAGCAGACCCTGAACCAATTGCTCGTGGAGATGGACGGGTTCGACATCAAGGATAACGTCATCATCATGGCCGCCACCAACCGGCCTGATGTGCTCGACACCGCGCTCCTGCGCCCGGGGCGTTTCGACCGGCAGATCCTTGTAGACCGCCCTGACTTGAGGGGCCGTCACGATATCCTCAAGATCCACACCCGGGGCAAGCCGCTCGGTCCGGCCATCGATCTTGAGGTGCTGGCGCGGCGCACGCCCGGTTTCACCGGCGCGGACCTCGCCAACTTTGTGAACGAGGCAGCCCTTCTCGCTGCACGCCACGGCAAGAAGGAGATCGAGATGACCGAGCTCGAGGACGCGATCGAGCGCGTGATCGCCGGTCCCGAGAAGAAGAGCCGCATCATCTCCGAGAAGGAGAAGCGGATCATCGCGTACCACGAGTCCGGACACGCGCTCGTGGGCCACGTGCTTCCCAACACCGATCCGATCCACAAGATCAGCATCATCAGCCGCGGTCGGGCGCTCGGCTACACGCTCGCGCTGCCGGTGGAGGACAAGTTCCTTTCGGCGCGCGGTGAGATGCTGGATGAGATAGCGATGATGCTCGGCGGGCGGGTGGCCGAGGCGATCGCCATCGGTGACATCACCACCGGCGCGAGCAACGACATCGAGCGGGCCACCAAGCTCGCCCGGCAGATGGTCACTCAGTACGGAATGAGTGACAAGCTCGGGCCGATGACCCTCGGCGAGGGCGCGCACGAGGTCTTCCTCGGCAGGGACTTCTCCGCGCAGCCGAACTACTCGCAGGAGATCGCGTTCGAGATCGACAAGGAAGTGCGCCGCCTGATCGATGAGGCGTATGACGTCGCTTATAAGATACTGACGGAGCGGCGCGAGCTGCTCGATCTGATGGCCGACGTGCTCGTCGAGCGCGAGACGGTGGACAAAGAGGAGCTCGAGGCGCTGCTCGACGGTCGCTGGGCCGAGTACCTCGCGGAGGAGGAGCGCCAGCCGAAAGAGGAGCAGGCCACCCCGGGCGAGGACTCGAGCGGAAGCCCCATGGGCGGATCGTCTGCCGAGCCGACACCGGCTTCGGACGGAGCCTCACTCTTGGGCATACCGGTCGCGGACATCGGTGAGGCCGGGCCCTGATCACCGGTACATACCGGTCCGATCGAAGGCGTCGCCCCATGGGTGGCGCCTTCGTCTATGGTGGAGAATGTATTGACCAAATCACATATATGTCTTATACATCTAGCTAGGCGACACGAGAGGTTCCCGATGGGCGCAGCAGAGGATAGGTCAGCAGCGGATACCCAGGGCACGGGCCCGGCACAGGGTCACCGGCGCAGGCGTTGCTGTGAGTCGGGCGACGGGACCCGGCGAGGCGTGGGCGCCGGACGCGGAGCGTTCGTGGAGCCCGCTCTGCTCGCGGTGCTCGCCCGCTCGGAAGGTTACGGGTACGACCTGGTGCGCGCTATCGAGGAAGCGACCGGTGGTGAGGTCGTGCCGGACACCGGAGGGCTGTACCGTCTCTTGCGCCGGCTGGAGGAGGACGGGTTCGTCACCTCGCAGTGGCAGGAGGGCGGCTCGGGGCCGCAGCGGCGTTCGTACTGCATCACCGATGACGGTCGCGCACTGCTTGAGCATTGGATCGGTCATCTCGAAGAGCGCCGACATGCGCTCGACGTACTCATAGGCGCGGCGCGGAGTGCCTCTCAGGGCACGCGCGAGACTGACGCCACGTAGAAGGAGGCAGGAGTCATGCCAGGAACTGATGGAACAGGCCCGCAGGGGCGCGGTCCGCTCACGGGCGGCGGTCGCGGAACATGCATGATCGCGGCGGACACGGCCGCACAGGCACAGCCGGGTCGCGGTCTTGGTCGGGGTCCGGGTCGCGGTCTCGGTCGGGGTCGCGGCATGGGTGCCGGCGCGGCTGGCCGCGGGATGGGGTGGCGTCGATGAAGGTCGCGGTGTCCTCTCTCGGCACGTCGCTCGATGATCGCGTCGACGACCACTTTGGTCGGGCGCGCTACTTCGTCATCGCGGACACGGATTCCGACGCCGCGGACGTCGTGGACAACACCACGAACATGAACGCGCTCCAGGGCGCCGGGATCGCTGCGGCCGAGACGGTGTCGGACCATGGTGTCGAGGCCGTGATCACGGGCCATCTCGGGCCGAAGGCGTTCGCTGCGCTGCGCGCGGCGAAGATATCCGGCTACAGTGGCAGCGGCATGACGGTGCGCGAAGCGGTGGCGGCGTTCGCGGCCGGCACGCTGATCGAGCTCACCGAAGCGGGAGAGGCTCACGCCGGCTGAGGCCGGCCCTACGGAAGGACGAAGCGTGACTGACAACGGACGGATCGTACTGGCGGTGCCCAGTAACGGCGCGGGCGGCCTGGACTGCGAGCGGTCGGGGCACTTCGGGCGCTGCGACTGCTTTACGGTGGTGGAGATAGACGACGGTGCTGTCACGGCTGTGCGTATCGTCGCGAATCCTCCGCATGAGGAGGGTGGCTGTCTTCGGCCGGTCAACCTGCTGGCGGGCGAGGGCGTGAACGCGCTCGTCGTCGGCGGTATCGGTGGGCGCCCGCTCGCCGGATTCACCGACGCGGGCATCGCCGTCTACTTCGACAACACCCGGCCCGTCGTGGCCGATGTCGTCGAGGCCCTGCTCGCGGGCGACGTCGAGCTCATCGACCCCTCGTACGTCTGCGGCGGTCACTAGCACATGCCCTCGCTCGGACTCCTCCCCGCGCGCCTGACCGTAGCCATCGCCTCGGGCAAAGGCGGCACCGGCAAGACGCTCGTCGCGACCAATCTCAGCGTCGTGGCAGCTCGCTCGGGTTCACCTGTGGCGCTCGTTGATTGCGATGCGGACGCACCCAACGACGCGTTGTTCCTCGCGCCTGAAGCGCCACAGGTGTCTCCCGTCGCTGTGCCGATCCCGGTCGTCGACGAGGACGCGTGCGTGCTCTGCGGCGCGTGTCGGGAAGCGTGCGCTTACGGCGCGATCCGCATTCTCGGCGGGAAGGTCCTCGTCTTCCCAGAGCTGTGTCACGCCTGCGGTGCGTGTGTCCGGGTGTGCACGCCGGGAGCCTTGCGCGAAGAGCATGCCCGGGTGGGTGAGGTCGAGTGGGGAGCGGTGGCGCGACCGGTCGCCGATCCCGCGGGTGCGACCGTGGTCACGGGGCGGCTCGACATCGGTGAGGTGAAGACGCCGACGGTGATCCGGGCGGCCCGGGACAGGGCCGCGGTGCTGAGCCGCGCGGTCACCATTCTCGACGCCCCGCCAGGTGTCGCCTGCGCAGCCGTTGCCGCGGTGCGTAAGGCCGACGTGCTCGTGCTGGTCACGGAGCCCACGCCGTTCGGCCTGCACGATCTCGAACTGGCGGTGGATCTGGGCCGGGACATGGGCATCCCGCTCGGCGTGGTGATCAACCGCGACGGCGCGGGCGCCTCCGACGTATCGGCTTTCTGTGCCGAACGCGGCATCCCGGTCCTCGCGCGCATACCGTTCGATCGTCGTGTCGCCGAGGTGTACGCCGACGGCGGCATGGTGATCGATGGCCACCCGGATGGCGCGGCGTGGTTCGGCGGACTGTGGAACGCCATACTCGAGCTTGCCGAGGAGGACTGATGCGCCGGATCGTGTTCGCATCGGGCAAGGGTGGCACCGGCAAGACGACGCTGACAGCGCTCGTGGCACGGCTGCTCGCGGATGATGGGCGCCCGCTGGTGCTTGCCGATTGCGATGTCGAGGCCGCCAATCTGCCGATCGCGCTCAGGGCCGAGGTGCTCTCCCGCGATCCGTTCGCGGGATCGGCGAAAGCCGTCATCGATCCCGCCGCCTGTCGCGGTTGTGGTGCGTGCAGGACGGTGTGCCGCTTCGACGCCATCGGTCCGGCGGAGGACTTCCCGCGCAGCCGGCTGTTCGAGGTCGATTCCTGGGCGTGCGAGGGATGTGGCGCCTGCGTTCCCGCGTGCAGCGATCGCGCCATCCGCATGGAGCCGTCCCAGGCCGGAGAGGTGATGACCGCATCGACGTCGGTGGGGCCGATGGCCTTCGGCAGGCTGGCCGCGGGCGAGGACCTCTCGGGCAAGCTGGTGACCGAGGTGCGTGGCCGCGCAGATGCCATCGCCGCGGAGCGCGAGAGCGACCTGATGCTCATCGACGGCCCGCCGGGGGTAGGGTGTCCGGCGATCGCAGCGCTCACCGGGACCGATCTCGTGATCGCGGTGACCGAACCGACCGTCTCAGGTGAGCACGACCTGCTGCGGCTCGTCGCGCTGGCACGCAGATTCAACATCCCGGTCCACGTGGTGCTCAACAAGGCCGACCTCTCACGTTCGGGCGCCGAGCGACTTCGCACGCGCGTGCAGACTGAAGGGCTCGAGATGCTCGCCGAGATCCCCTACGACGAGTCGGTCGCCCGTATCCCCGAACTGCTGGCCACCGGCGCACTTTCGGCGTACCCGGATGGTCCGGCCCTCGAGGCGGTCCGTCAGGTGGCGAGAGCGGTCCAGTTGTCATAGGGCGCGCGTATACTCCTCGGCGTTGGGTACCAACGTAGTGTGTGTCAGGCCGAGGGGGGCCGAATTCTGGAGGGGACGAAGCCGTTCACGGCAACGGGCCGGTTCTCATGGCCGCTCCTCCGGCGCGCCCGTCAGCGCGACCTCGTGCCCACGCCGCCCGTGGGCCAGCTCGCGCTCATCACCGCGCTCGACTCCGTGGCGGCCTCCATCTCCTCGGCGCGCACCGTCCACGATGTTCTGACGATCATCGTCGAGGCGGCGAAGCGCTTCACCGGCACCGAGAAGGTCGTGGTCTGCCTGGTGGACGAGTACGCCGACGGGCTCGTGATGGACGAGAGCACGATGGTCGTCCGCGGCGCACGTTCAGCGCACCTTCAGGAGTGGTGGGGCGAGCACCTCGCCGACATCGCCGATGACGTGTTCACCGACGGTCGCTCCTTCTTCGACATCGACGAGGAGCGTCACGCGTGGCTGCTCGCGGTGCCGGTCCGGGTCCAGGACCACCCGCTGGGGATACTCATCGCCATCAACGCGCTCGACCACCGGCTGCAGCCGGAACACTCGGCGTTCCTGTCGATCCTCGGCGCCTTCGCGGCCGTGTCCATCGCCAATGCGCGCCTTGCCGAAGAGGGGCGTTACGCGATGCTCGCCGGCGAGCGGGAGCGCATCGCGCGCGAGATGCATGACGGTATCTCGCAGTCGCTCTTCTCGGTCTCGCTCGGTCTCGAGCTCGCCAAGAAGCAGGTGTTGAAGGATCCGGCGCTCGCTGTGCGGACGCTGGAGGATCTCGAGCGGCAGCTCAGCGTCAGTTCGAGCGAGCTGCGTCGGCTCATCTACGATCTGCGGCCGATGAAGCTGCAGGAGCTGGGGCTGGTAGGGTCGGTCACAACGTGGATCACCGAGGCGACACGTGGCACACGGATGCGAGGGACCGTGGAGGTCGTGGGCCGCCAGTACCCGCTCCGTCCCTCGCAGGAGTCGTGCCTCTATCGCGTTGCCAAGGAGGCCATCAGCAACGCGGTTCGGCACTCCGGGGGGACCCAGTTCACCGTTCGGATCATGTACGGGGAGGCCGCCGTCGTGCTCACGGTATCGGATGACGGGAACGGCCTGACCGAGGGTGAGACCCGCAAGCGCCTTGAGGGCACCGGAGCCGGCCTGCGCAATATGCACGAGCGTGTGGAAGCTGAGGACGGGCGGATGACCGTGACCAGCGCCCCGGGTTCCGGGACCGAGGTTCAAGTGGAGTTGCCGATAGGAGCAGACTGATGGACCCCATCCGCACGTTCATCGCGGACGATCACGAACTCGTCCGCTACGCCTTGCGGAAGCTTCTCGAAGACGAAGTGGGCATCGAGGTCGTGGGTGAGGCGGCCGACGGCGAGGGCGCGGTCGAAGGCGTCTGCGGTCACGATGTGGATGTCGTCCTGCTCGACTTGCGGATGCCGGGTATCGGCGGCGTCGAGGCGTGCCGGCGCATCAAGGAGTGCAGCCCGGCGGTGAACGTGCTGGTGCTCACGAGCTTCGGTGACGACGACGAAGTCTTCGGCGTGCTGGCCGCCGGCGCCGGAGGTTACATCCTCAAGGACACGCGCCCCGAGCAGGTCGTGCAGGCGGTACGCACCCTCGCTCTCGGCCAGGCCGTGTTCGACGCGACCATCGCCGCGCGGGTCATCGCCGGCAAGGGCGATGACGGCACTCCTCCCGACGCTGCTCTGCTCGAGCTGCTCTCGGATCGCGAGCTTGAAGTGCTGCGTCTGATGGCCAAGGGGATGAGCAACAAGGAGATCGGCCGGGCGCTGTGGATCGGTGAGGCCACCGTCAAGACGCACGTCAGCCATGTCCTGCACAAGCTGGAGACGCCCGACCGCACCCAGGCCGTACTGACGGCCATCAAGGCTGGCCTCGTGCAGGTGTCCGACGCCGGGTAGCGCTTCAACCGCGCATCCGTCTTATGGTGGATGCGAGATTCATCCCGCTCTCACACCTCAAACCACCCCTGCCTTGATATGCAGCCTCCTTGTGACGGGGGACACTCAACACAGACAGACGGTTTGTCGGGAGGCCGTGGCGCGAGGGAAGTGCGCCTCGACGGGTCCCGCAAGGAGCCGTCGAACGGGCCTGAAGGACTCGCGTAAGCGGGGGGAGGTGTTTCGGATGTTGACCAAGCTGTATGTCCGGACGCGCAACTGGGTGGAGAGCGATGAGGGCGCGACCGCCGTGGAGTACGGGCTGATGGTCGCCGGTATCGCGATGCTGATCATTCTCGCGGTGTGGGCACTCGGCGACAACCTGTCGCTGCTGTTCAAGAACGTCGCCAGCCGCATCGGAACGGCAGCAGCGCCCGCCGATTAAGGCGCACGTGTCGGTCCAGCTGTCTTGTGAACCCGGTCGTGACCGACGAGATCGACGCGGTCACGACCGGGTTTCGTTTCGGTGCACGTGCCGGGAGGGGACGTCGTGGTTCAGGCGATTCAACGCGTCACACGCGAGCAGGAAGGGGCGGCGGCGGTCGAGTTCGCGATCGTGTCGATCGTCCTCATCCTTCTACTCACCGGCATCGTGCAGTTCGGTTTCACCTTCTTCCAGTACCTCGAGATCGTACACGCGGCCCGGGAAGGGGCGCGCTGGGCGTCGCTCGGCCTTGAGGATGGTTCAGTCACCAATACCGATACGGTGAAGGGCCGGGTCGCGACCGCAGCCCCGGGGCTGACGCCCGGACTCACCAATGATCAGATCGATATCAGTCGAGTGACGGTCGGCGGGCAGCCGGCGGTCACCGTGCACATCGAGTATTCAAGCCCCATCTTCGTGCCGCTCATCGGCGACATCGTCGGGGGGACGGGGTTCGCGCTTGAGAGTGCGGCTACGTTGCGGGTGGAGTGAGACACCATGTTCAGGAGACTTCGCGCAGACGATGGAGCAGTGGCCGTGACCGTGGCACTGCTGCTCACCGTGCTCATCGTCATGTCAGCGTTGGTAGTCGATATGGGCTACTGGTACAACGTGCGTCGGCAGTTGCAGTCGGCTGCTGATGCCGCTGCTCTCGCCGGGTGCAAGGAACTCGGTAACGGGGCGACCAACGCCGAGATCTGGGCCACCGTCACCAACTATGCCACCGAGAACGCGGTGACGCCGGTCGACAACATCGCCGTGGTGGATCCGTCACCGGGGGGTGACAGCGACATCGGTGACGACTTCGTGAAGGTCACGGTGTCCTCTGACGCGGTGGGCTTCTTCTCCCGTGTCTTCGCCGCCGACAGCAACATGATCCGCGCGCAGTCGAAGGCGCAACTGGCCTACCTTACCGGTGCTCAGACGCCGGTTCCGTGGGCGCTGCCGATCCTCCGGGTCACGAGGATGGTCGCTCGCGTCAACGGCATCGAGCATGACCTTTCCGGCTCCGGCGGCTCGTGGAGCGGTTGGCTTCCCTCAGGGTCGTCCGGGACCGTCGATCTCATCGCGTACAACGGTCAAACGCTCGATCCGGCTTATCCGGACGGCGTTCCCGAGGAGATCGGTCCGGTGGCGCGCATCGTCTACCTGCCCGCGGGATCGCGCTTCGCTGACGTTCGGATCCCGCAGCAGATGTTCACCGCCGGCTACGGCGAGACGGTGCGGGTCGACATCGACATCGTCGGGACGCTCGGGGGTGGGGAGTTCGTCGAGGTCTCCTACGACAATCAGCACAAGTACAAGGCCACTGCGGTGGATGCCGATACGTATCGCGTGACGTTCGCCGCGCCGAGCACCGACGACCTCTGGGCGACCGAATCGCTGAAGATCGCCATCGTCAAAGCGAACAAGGATGTCGAGGTCCTCCCGGGAGAACCGATCATCGTCATCCGCCGTTCCACCTACCCGATACTCGACTCACACGTGCACCCGCTCGTCTTCCGCGCCGGTGAGTCGGGAGCGGTGCAGGTCGAGGTGGAACTCAACAGCTACGAGTTCGGCAAGCAGTACGAACTCAAGGTAGTCGGCGGAGCGGGCGAGACCGGCAACTTCATGGCGATCGACTTCCACACGCTCAGGCACTCCCCTTACTGGCGGTATCCACAGGATCCCGCCGAGTATCCGGATCTTCCGAACGGGACGGACACCTACTACGAGTACATCGCGGGGACCGCGCCGTACGACTTCATCGTGCACATCGACGATACGGTCTGGACGGAGCCCGGCAACATGTCCGGCCCCCAGACCCGCTCGGCGCTGATCACCCGCTTCGGCACCGAGCCCGCGGACTTCGATCAATGGGTGGCCGACAACCAGCCACCATCGAGCAGACTCGTCTTCATTCCGGTCACCGAGAAGGTCCAGGAGACCACGGGGTCGACCCCGCTACGCGTGGTCAGTTTCGCGGTGATGTACGTGGAGAGTGTGAGTACCGACTCCGGCGGTGCGGCGATCATCGGCCGCTTCGTGGACTACGCGGGCCCCGGCTGGATCGTCTCGCCGAACCCGCCGGGCTCGACGCTTGTCGTGAGGGCGCCGCATCTCGTCGCGGACGACGTGGACTTCTAGAATCGGGGGGCTCCTATGCGCACGAAGGTCCTGATCCTGATCGTGGCGCTTGTGCTCGGCGCGACCGCCGCCGTCCTTGCGGCGAAGTACCTGACCGATGCGCGGTCGACGATCGAGTCCGAGAGCGAGCCGATCGAGGTGCTCGTCGCACAGGAGGACATTCCGCGTGGTGTCAGCGCCGAGGAGCTCCTGGCCAACGATCTGATCGTGCTCGAGGAGGTACCGCGCCGGTTCGTGGCTTCGGGTGCGATCTCGTCGGAGGCGGCGCTCGAGGGGCGTGTGCTCGCCGATCCGCTGAGCGCCGGTGAGCAGGTCACCGACGGCCGGTTCGAGTTGCCATCGACCGCCGGGTTGGCGTACAGCATCCCCGGCGAACTGATCGCGCTGTCCATACCGGTGGACGAGGTCCAGGGTGTTTCCGGCCTCGTGAAGCCGGGCGACCACGTGGCCCTCTTCGTGACGTTCGATTCCCACGAGATCGCCCAAGGGGGGCCGATCACGAAGTTGCTCATCAAGGACACCAAGGTGCTGGCGGTCGGCGCGGCCCTCCGCTCGGAGCGCTCAAACACCGGAGAGGAGGAGACCCAGGAGGGCGTACTCGACACGACGCGTGATGACACGCAGCAGGCGAGCCTGAACGCCATCACGCTTACGCTCGCGCTCACCGCGGATAGTGCCGAGAAGGTCGTGTTCGCCGAGGAGACGGGCACGGTATGGGCGGCTCTCCTGCCCGCGACCGGTGGCGAGCTTCCTGAGACGCCTGGCCGTACGATGCAGAACATCCTTCAGTAGCGGGGGCGAGCATGGGTCTCATCACTGTCATAGACCGCTCGGGGGAGTTCGTCGATGTCGTGGGAACGTTGAGCGCCTCGCAGTCCGACGCCGAGGTTCACGCGGTCGCTGCGCTCGATGAGGTCTCGCTGGGTGCCGAAGCGCCGTTCGTGGTGGTCGTAGCGCCGTCGACGCCGCCCGCCGTCGGGTTCCAGGCGGCGCAGGCCGCAGAGGCGGCGGGTGCGCACACCTCGGTCGTGATCGTGGCCGAATCAGTCGACACGTCGCTGATGCGAGCGGCGATGAAGGCAGGTGTCAGCGATGTCGTTGCCGCTGCCGATCCGGCCACCGAGATCGCCCGGGCGATCACCGATGCGTACACAGCCGCACAGGGGCGTCAGCGGGCGGCCGCTCAGGAAGCCGAGGCGGCGGTCACACTTCCGGTCGGGGGTCGCGTGGTCACCGTGTTCTCGACCAAGGGTGGGGTGGGCAAGACCGTGCTCTCCACGAACCTCGGCGCGGCTCTCGCGAAGGGCCTCGATCTCAAGACGGCGCTTGTCGATCTCGACCTGCAGTTCGGGGACGTCGGTATCATGCTCGGATTGGCTCCGGATCGGACGATCAGCGATGTGGCTGCCAGCATCGAGCGGCTGGATGCGGACCTGCTTTGGGGTCACATGACCCATCACGACAGCGGTCTTGATGTGTTGCTCGCGCCGGTGCGCCCCGAGGATGCCGAGACGGTCACCACGGGTCGGATCAGCAGGATCCTCGCACTGCTTCGTGAGATGTACGACGTTGTGGTGATCGACACGGCAGCCACGCTCGACGAGGTAGTGCTGACCGCACTCGACAAGTCCGACGCCATCTACGCGATGACGATGATGGACGTCGCGAGCATCAAGAACTTGAAGATCTCGGTGCAGAAGCTCGCGCAACTCGGCTATGCGAACGGGCTCGTGCACGTGGTGCTCAACCGCGCCGACAGTAAGGTGTGGCTGCAGCCACACGAGGTGGAACGTGCTGTCGGCTCAGAGATATACGCACGCATACCGAGCGACCGGATCGTCCCGCGCTCGGTGAACAAGGGCAGACCGGTGGTCCTGGACGAGCCCAGGTCGGACGTCGCTAAGGCGATCATGGGCATCGCGAAGTCGATCGCTGCATCGGCGGGGGAGGAGTCGGGCCATGTCTCTTAGCGACCGTCTCGCGGCGGCAGGCGCAGTCGTGGAACCGCAGGTGTTCGATGATGTCATGGACCGCGGCGCCGGAGCCTCGCTCGACACGAAGGACGCGATCAAACGCAACATCCACTACCTGCTCATCGAGGAGATGGGCACAGAGCTCGACTCCGCTCAGGCCGACGAGGCCGGGATGCGCTACCGCATCGAGGCGAAACTGCAGGACCTGCTGAACCAGGAGACCACGCCGCTTTCAGCCGAGGACAAGCGCGGGATCATCGCCGACGTGATCGATAACATCCTCGGCTACGGACCGATCGAGACACTTCTGAACGATCCGACGGTCACCGAGGTGATGGTGAACAACCCTCAGACCGTGTTCATCGAGCGCGCAGGCAGGATCTACCTCACCGACAAGCACTTCGTCGACGAGGCGCACCTGCTGCGCATCATCGACAAGATCGTGTCCAGGGTGGGCAGGCGCATCGACGAAGCGTCTCCCATGGTCGACGCGCGACTGCCTGATGGCTCGCGCGTGAACGCGGTGATCGCGCCGCTTGCCATCAACGGGCCCATGTTGACGATCCGCAAGTTCTCGCACGACCCGTTCACCGCCGAGGACCTCATCGCATTCGGCACGATGAGCCGGCGCGTGGCAGGCTTCCTGGAGGCATGCGTCAAAGGTCGGCTCAACATCCTGATCTCGGGTGGTACCGGTACCGGTAAGACCACGTTGCTCAATGTGGTGAGCGCTTATGTGCCCACCGATGAGAGGATCGTGACCGTCGAGGACGCGGCCGAGTTGCGCCTGCGCCAGGCCCATGTGCTCAGGCTGGAGGCCCGGCCGGCCAATATCGAGGGCAGGGGGCAGGTCACCATCCGTGATCTCGTGCGTAACACGCTGCGCATGCGCCCCGACCGCATCATCGTCGGTGAGGTGCGCGGCGGCGAGACCCTCGACATGCTCCAGGCGATGAACACCGGACACGACGGCTCGCTCACGACCGTCCATGCCAACTCGCCGCGCGATGCGCTCGCTCGGCTCGAGACGATGGTGCTCATGAGTGGTATCGATCTGCCGGTGCGCGCGATCCGCGAGCAGATCTCCTCGGCGATCAACGTGCTGGTCCACCTCGCCCGACTGCGTGACGGCACACGCCGGATCACGCAGATCAGCGAGGTCCAGGGGATGGAGGGTGACACGGTCGTCTTGCAGGACATCTTCTACTTCGACTACTCGATGGGCATCGATGAAGCGGGACACTTCCTCGGCCATGTGAAGTCGACCGGACTACGCCCCGTGTTCATGCGCAGGCTCGAGGACCTCGGCGTGACGCTGCCGCCCGAGACCTTCGAGTACGAGCCACCGGCGCACAGGTGATGAACGTGCGACGCTGGCTCACAGTCGCACTCATCACGGCGCTCGCGCTGCCGCAGGCGGCGTTCGCCGTCGAGTACTCGCTCGGCATCCAGGGTGTCGAGGTCGCGGACTTCCCCGATGTCCGGGTGTCGGTCACCGTACCGGCCGAGCTGCTGGCCGGTGACCGCACGGCCGCCTTCAGCGTGACCGAGAACGGTGAGCCGGTCGAGGTGCTCGCCGAGGATCGCCTCTCCGAGCCCGAGACGCCCGTGGACGTCGTTCTGGCGATCGACACGAGCGGCAGCATGAAGGGCGAGTCGCTCGAGGCGGCGAAGCGCGCGGCGAACGCGTTCGTCGAGGCGATGCAGGCGCCGAACCGCGTTGCGATCGTCGCATTCTCCACCAGCGCGAGGGTCGTTGCTCCGTTCACGGCCGACGATGGGGTGCTCGAGGCGGCGATCGCCGGGTTATCGGCCGGCGGCGAGACCGCCGCGTATGATTCGCTCGTGGCGGCGGCGGGCCTGGCCGCGGAGCCCGGCGCAAACGTCAAGGGCATCGTCTTCCTGTCCGACGGTGGTGACACCATGAGCCGGACAACGCTCGATGAGGCAGTGCGTCAGGTCCGGGGCGCGGGCACGCCGGTATACGCCGTATCGCTGCCCTCCTACGAGGCCGACGCGACCGTGCTCGACGCGATCGCGTCGCAGACCGGCGGCCGGCAGGTCGCCATCGCCGACATCGCGACGCTGCCCGATCTGTACCGGGATATCGCCGAGGAGATCCAGACGAGCTACGTGGTCGTCTATCGGAGCGAGCAGCCGGCGACCAAGGACCTCGAGATCACGGTGAGTGCTGTCGCGGGCGAGGACAGGGCCGACGCACTCGCGGTCGTGACGAACCCCCGGTTCGGCGAAGAGCCACAGGACGCCGCCGAGGTGCTCACCACCGGGCCTGCCGACCTCTTCTCGCTGGTGGGGGCAGTCACACTCGTCGGCTTCTCGGTGATGCTGCTCGCGCTGGCGGTCACGCTTCTGGTGGTGCATCCGCACACCACGATGGATCAGATGCGCTTCTACGAGCAGCTACGGGTCGGTGCGGATGGATTGCCGACGTCAGACGACGCGACAGGGGATGGCCTGCGACAGCGCATGGTGGGCGTGGTCGACTACGTGGCCGGTCGCGGCGGGTTCACCGGGCTGGTGCGGCAGCGGCTCGAGCGGGCGGGGCTGCCGCTCAGGCCTGCCGAGTACATCACGGCGCACGTCTCAGCGGTGGTGATCGCGGGCGTCGTCGTGCAGGTGCTCACCGGCAACCTGCCGGTCGCGATCATCGTGGTTCTGATCGTCACGCTGGCACCGATGCTCTATCTCGACCTCAAAGCCCGCTCTCGTATGCAGGCGTTCGAAGAACAGCTTCCGCAGATCCTCAACCTCATCGCCGGCTCGCTCCGTGCGGGGTGGGGTCTGCTGCAGTCGGTCGACATGGTCGTTCAAGAGACGTTGCCGCCAGCCAGCGACGAATTCAAGCGCGTGCAGACCGAGGCCCGCCTTGGTCTGCCCGTGGAGGACGCTCTCCGGGCGATGGCCGACCGTGTCGGCAGCGACGACTTCGCGTGGGCGGTCTCCGCGATCGCCATCCAGCGCGAGGTCGGTGGCAATCTTGCCGAGGTCCTCGACGTGGTGGCCGCTACCATCCGAGACCGCGCCGCGCTCCGGCGCACGGTGAGCGCGCTTACCGCCGAGGGGCGGATCTCGGCCGTCGTCCTGCTCGCGCTCCCCTTCGTGGAAGGCATCTTCCTGTACGTGGTCAATCCGAGGTACATGCGTCCGATGTTCACGGAGCCGCTCGGCTGGCTGATCATCGGTATCGGACTGCTGCTGCTCGTCGTCGGTTCGCTGTGGCTCGTCCGCGCGATGAAGGTGGAGGTGTAGGCATGCTCTACGTCATCGCCGCGCTCGTTTTCCTGGTGGCCGCCTCGCTCGTGTATCTCGGGCTCGTGATGTTCTTCTCGGAGGAGCAGCAGGTCACCCGCCGGTTGCGCCGCATGAGCGACTACGAGGCCAGTCAGGCCAAGCAGGTCGAGCCGCTTCTGCGTCCGTTCAGAGAACGCATCGGTGGTCCCATCGCGGACCGGGTGCGGCGAACAGCGGCAGCGCTCGCACCCGCAGGCTATGCAGTGTCGGTGCGACGACGGCTCGTGCTCGCGGGCAACCCCCGCGGGATAGAGCTCGGCCGCTTCGTGATCGCGAAGACCCTGTGCGCGATGGGGGTGGGTGGGCTCTTCACGGCGGTCTCGGCGATCAGGCCGCTCGGTCCGACCACCTGGCTGCTCGTGGTCGTGCCCCTGGTCGTGCTCGGGTTCTTCCTGCCGGACCTGTGGCTGTCGTCACGCATCACCGAGTACAAGTCGGCCATCCGCCGCGCCCTGCCCGACATGCTCGACATGCTCACCATCTCGGTAGAGGCCGGCCTGGGTTTCGACCAGGCGATCGCCAAGATCGTGCGCAACACCTCGGGGCCGCTCGCCCAGCAGTTCGGACGCATGCTGCAAGAGATCCAGGCAGGCGCGAGCCGCAGCGACGCGCTTCGGCACCTGGCGCAACGTACCGAGGTACCGGAGCTCAACGGCTTCATCATGGCGATCGTGCAGGCCGACGTCTTCGGCATCTCGGTGAGCACCGTGCTTCGTGCACAGGCGGGCGAGATGCGGATCAAGCGCCGTCAGTATGCCGAAGAAGCGGCGCAGAAGGCGCCGGTCAAGCTGGTGTTCCCGCTGGTGCTGTGTATCTTGCCGGCCACCCTGATCGTCATCCTCGGCCCCGCGGTCATCTCGTTCGTGCGCATCTTCTAGAGCACGTCTGCGCTACAATCGGCGCACTGATTCCGGACTCCTGGGAGCCGCATGGACCGCTCACGGATCGAACAGGGCGTTCGCCTCATCCTCGAGGGGATCGGGGAGGACCCGTCGCGCGAGGGCCTGCTCGACACACCGCGCCGCGTCGCCGCGATGTACGAGGAGATCTTCTCCGGCCTCGACCAGGACGCCTCAGAGCACTTCCGGGTGACGTTCAACGAGGGGCACCAGGAGATGGTGCTCATTCGCGACATACCGCTCTACTCGGTGTGCGAGCATCACCTGCTGCCGTTCCTCGGCCGTGCGCACGTGGCCTACGTGCCCGGCAAAGACGGGCGGATATGCGGACTCTCCAAGATCGCACGCCTCGTGGACGTGTACGCCAAGCGCCCGCAGGTGCAGGAGCGGATGACGTCGCAGATCGCTGACACTCTGGTGACCGAGCTTGCGCCCCAGGGCGTGTTGGTGGTCATCGAGGCCGAACATCTGTGCATGTCGATGCGCGGTGTGCAGAAGCCGGGCACGGTCACCACCACCTCGGCCGTCCGGGGGATCTTCGCGCGCAACGCGGCCACGCGGGCCGAGGCGATGAGCCTCATCAAGGGCGCGTGATGGGCGGCGCGGAGCCACCGGCCGTCGCCACGCGCGTGTGGCGCTGCGGCGTGCACACGCTCTTTCTCGACCACCCCCTCGTGATGGGTATCGTGAACGTCACCCCCGACTCGTTCTCGGACGGTGGTCGTTTCGCCGAGCCGCTCTCGGCAGTGGAAAGGGGCCGCACGCTTGCGGCGGCAGGAGCCGACATCATCGACGTCGGCGGAGAGTCCACGCGGCCCGGCTCGGACGCCGTGCCCGTGCCTCTCGAGCTCTCGCGCGTGCAACCGGTCATCTCGGCGCTCGTGCACGGTCTCGACATCCCGATATCTGTGGACACCCGCCATCCCGAGGTCGCCGCCGCAGCGCTCCGCGACGGGGCGAGCATCGTGAACGACGTCTCGGGCTTTCGCGATCCGACCATGGTCGAGCTCGCCGCAGGCTGTGACGCCGGTCTTGTGGTGATGCACATGCTCGGTGAGCCGAAGTCGATGCAGGACGAGCCGCACTACGACGATGTGGTGGCCGAGGTGTGCGACTACCTCGCCCGTCAGGCGGCGATGCTCGAGGCTTCCGGTGTCGCCCGCGAGCGCATCGCACTCGATCCCGGGATCGGTTTCGGCAAGACGACCGCCCACAACCTCGAGCTGCTGAGGCGCCTTCACGAGGTGGCGGCGCTCGGCTATCCCGTCGTCATCGGCCTGTCCCGCAAGCGCTTCATCGGCGAGGTGACCGGCGAGGTCCGGCCCGACCGCCGTGTCGCGGGCAGCGTGGCGGGCGCGGTCTTCTCGGCGCTTCACGGCGGTGACGTCATCCGGGTGCACGATGTCGCCGAGACGGTGCAGGCACTCACCGTGATCACGGCGATCCAGGAGGCGGGACGTGACTGACGCGTACATCGGGTTGGGAAGCAATCTGGGCGACCGGCTCATCCACCTGCAGCAGGCGCTCCGGGGGATCGAGGCGTTCGATGAGACCGAGGTCGTGTCGATCTCCAATGTGGTCGAATCGACACCCTGGGGCGTCACCGACCAGCCGCTGTTCGCGAACGCCGTCACTCGTGTGGTCACCGCCATCCCGGCCGACCGCTTCCTCGGCCTGCTGAAGGACCTTGAAGCCACGATCGGCCGCACGCCGGGGGAGCGCAACGGCCCACGCGTGATCGATCTGGACATCCTGCTCTTCGGCGACGACGAGTGGCAGACGTCCGAGCTCACGGTGCCGCATCCACGTCTCGCCGAGCGCGACTTCGCCGTCACGCCGCTCCTGGAGATCGCGCCGCACGCCGAGTGGCCCGACGGTTCGCCGGTCACGCGCGAGCGCGCCACCGAGGGCCGCATCACCGGATCGCTCGGCGCGGTCCCCGGCTACGAGGAGCGCACGCCGCCCGTGGGGGGATGGATCGGGCCGCACGGGTACGGGCAGGAGTTCGGCGAGTGGGAGGAGGTCGCATCGCGGCGTTTCGCGGTCGGCCTCGGCACGACCTTCGCGCTGGACCTGCTCTTCGACGCGGCCGTGCTCGAGCAGGAGGGCATCCCGGTGGGGTGGGACCCACTGCCGCCGCAGGAGGAGTACAGTCCCTGGGCGCTCCCGCGCATGTACCGGCTGCTGGTGCCGCCGCAACTCGCCACACGTGCGCGGCAGCTGCTCGCCGAGGTGGGCGCGGCACGGCCCGAGATGGGGGACGTCCCGCCCGGCCACGACGGCGCCGACGAGGGGCCGGAGGAGTAGCTCTTGCGCGCTCGGCGCCGCGCACGAGGGGTGTATACTCGTGCTCCGTTTTTCGGAGGCGGCCCGGACCTGCGGATGTGGCCGGGACTGCCGGGAGGAAGTGGATCATGAGCACCGTACCAGCCGCCAAGCCCGTCCCACGCGTCACCACCACAGCGCTCGCCGCGATGAAGGCCGCCGGCGAGCCCATCGTGATGATCACCGCTTACGACGCGCCCTCCGCCCGGCTCGTCGAGGGCGCGGGCGTCGACGCGGTCCTCGTCGGCGACTCGCTCGGCATGACCGTGCTGGGCTACGAGAGTACGCTGCCGGTCACGATGGACGACATGGTGCGCGCCACCGCTGCGGTCTCACGCGCCACCTCACGCGTGCTCGTGGTGGCCGACATGCCCTTCATGAGCTACCAGGCCAGCGTCGAGGACGGTCTGCGCAACGCCGGACGCCTGCTGGCCGAAGGTGGTGCGCATGCGGTGAAGCTCGAGGGCGGCATGGCGGTTGCCGAGCTCGTGGCGCTGATGACCGACGCCGGCATCCCCGTGATGGGCCACGTGGGCCTCACGCCGCAGTCGGTGAACGTCTTCGGCGGCTACAAGCTTCAGGGCCGCGACACCGACAGTGCCCTGCGCCTCGTGGAGGACTGTCTTGCGCTCGAGGCCGCCGGCGCGTTCGCCGTGGTGCTCGAGCTCGTGCCGGCGGAACTGGCGGCGCTCGTGAGCGAAGAGCTCGCCATCCCCACCATCGGCATCGGCGCCGGCGCCGGATGCGACGGCCAGGTGCAGGTCTACCACGATCTGCTCGGCCTCGGCACCTTCACACCCAAGCACGCGAAGCGCTATGCCGAAGTGGGCAAGGCGATCACGAAGGCCGTGAGCGCGTATACGTCCGACGTCCGCGGGGGGACCTTCCCCGGCGAGGCCAACCTCTCGCATCTGGATGCCGGGGTGGTCGCGGAACTCGAGCGGCTGTTGCCGCTCACCGACGGAGAGGACTAGCCGTGGAGCGGCTCGGCTCGAAGCAGGAGGTCCGCCAGGCGGTCGGCGAGGCGCGGCGCGAAGGCAAGCGCATCGCGCTCGTGCCGACCATGGGCGCGCTGCATGACGGTCATCTCTCACTGGTGACCGCGGCCCGCGAGCGCGCCGACTACGTGGTGGTCTCGGTGTTCGTGAACCCGACGCAGTTCGCGCCGGGCGAGGACTTCGAGGCGTATCCCCGCGACATCGAGCGCGACATCGACCTGCTCGGCGCCGAGGGCGCCGACCTGGTCTTCACGCCCACGCCCGAAGTGATGTACGCACCCGATGCCGAGGTGACGGTCGATCCCGGCCCGCTCGGCGCCGTCCTCGAGGGGGCGACGCGCCCGAGCCACTTCCGCGGCGTCTGCACGGTCGTGACGAAGCTGCTCGCGGTCACGGCGCCCGATCTGGCGTTCTTCGGCGAGAAGGACTACCAGCAGCTTGCGGTGCTTCGGCGCATGGCGCGCGACCTCGATCTGCCGGTGAAGGTCATCGGCTGTCCGACCGTGCGCGAGTGCGACGGGCTCGCGATGTCGAGCCGCAACGTGTACCTCTCGCGCGACGAGCGCGCGGCGGCGACCGTGCTGTACCGCGCGCTCCGCAGCGCCGAGATGCTCGCGCTCGACGGCGAGCGCGACGCGCGGGTGCTCGAAGAGGCGATGCGCAGCCAGATCGACAGCGAGCCGCTCGCAGCGCTCGACTACGCGATGGTGACCGACGCGGCCACGCTCGCGTCACTCGATACGCTCGGCGCCGTGCCTGCCCGCGCGCTCATCGCCGCACGCATGGGCGCCACGCGCCTCATCGACAACCTGGCCCTGGAGGTGGGGTAGATGCCGGAGGCTCCCGCGACGCTCGCCGAAGTGCGCATCCTCGCCCGCGACCGCGGAGCGGTGATCTTCGCGCACAACTACCAGCGCGCGGAGGTGCAGGCCGTGGCCGACGTGGTGGGCGACTCGCTCGAGCTCGCACGCCGCGCCGCTCGGGTCGGCGCGGGGGTCATCGTGCTCGCGGGTGTGCGCTTCATGGCCGAGACCGCCGCGATCCTGAGCCCGGACAAGACCGTGCTTCTGCCACGCACCGACGCCGGCTGCCCGATGGCCGACATGATCACCGCGCCACAGCTGGCCGCATGGAAGGCCGAGCATCCCGGCGTACCGGTCGTGATGTACGTGAACTCCTCGGCGGAGGTCAAGGCGCTGACCGACGTGTGCTGCACGTCGGCCAACGCCGTCGAGGTCGTGCGCTCGCTCGGCGTTCCGAAGGTGCTCTTCGGCCCGGACCGCAACCTCGGCAGATGGATCGCCTCACAGCTGCCCGAAGTCGAGATGCTCGTATGGGACGGCTGCTGCCCGATCCATGACGAGGTGACGCTCGAGACGGTGCTCGCGGCAAAGGCCGCGCATCCGGGCGCGCCGGTGATCGCGCACCCCGAGTGCCGTCCCGAGGTGAGCGCGGTGGCCGACGAGGTGCTCTCCACGAGCCAGATGCTGCGGTACGCGGCGAAAGCGGGGGAGCCCGAGATCATCGTGGTGACCGAAGGCGGCCTGCTCACGGGGCTCGCCAAGGCCGCGCCGGACACGCGCTTCATCGGTATGACACCGCCGATGCTCTGCCCGAACATGAAGCTCACCCGCCTCGACCACGTGCGCGACGCGTTGCGCGACATGAGCGGCGTGGTGACGGTTCCCGATGACATCGCCGCCGCCGCACGCGGCTCGCTCGAGCGCATGACGGCGATCGGCTGATGACCGTCCCCGGGCCGCTCGATCAGCGCTACGTGGTGTCGTTCGACACCGACGCGCTCCCCGTGGAGCGCACCGACGTGCTCATCATCGGCTCGGGCATCGCGGGCCTCACGGCGGCGCTGCACGCGGCCCGGCTCGGCAGCGTCACGCTTGTCACGAAGTCCGAGGTCACCGACGCGAACACCTGGTACGCGCAGGGCGGCATCGCCGGCGCGGTGGGTGAGGCCGATTCGGTGGAGCTGCACCTCGCCGACACGCTCGTGGTGGGCCAGGGGCTCTGCGACGCCGGGGTGGTGCGCTCCGTGGTGAGCGAGGCGGCCGAGGCGCTCACGGAGCTTCAGCAGCTCGGCGTGCGGTTCGACCGTGAGGCCGGCGGCAAGGTCGACCTGCACCGCGAGGGCGGGCACAGCCTGCCGCGCGTGCTGCATTCGGGAGACGCCACCGGCGCCGAGGTACAGAACACGCTCTCGGCGGTGGTGCGGCACACAGCCGGCATCAGACTCGTGGAGGACGCGTTCCTCGTGGACCTGCTCACCGAAGGGGACCGCTGCGTGGGCGCGCTCGTGATGGACAGTGGCTCGCACGCGCTGATGGCGCTCCACGCGGACGCGGTGATCCTGGCGAGCGGTGGTGCGGGGCAGGTCTACCGGGTGACCACCAACCCGCTCGTGGCCACCGGTGACGGCATCGCGGCGGCCTGGCGCGCCGGCGCCGAGATCGCCGACATGGAGTTCGTGCAGTTCCACCCCACCGCGCTCGACAGCGCCTCGACCGTGAAGTTCCTCATCACCGAGGCGCTGCGCGGCGAGGGGGCGTACCTCCTCGACTGCGAGCTCAAGCGCTTCATGCCCGGCATACACCCCCTCGCCGAGCTCGCGCCGCGTGACGTGGTGAGCCGCGAGATCGAGCGCGTGATGCACCGATGCAACCGCCCGAACGTGTGGCTCGACGCTCGGCACCTCGGGGCCGAGTTCCTCGCCGAACGCTTCCCGACGGTCACCGAGGGGTGCCGTGAGGCCGGCTTCGATCTGTCGCGCGATCTGATCCCGGTGGCGCCCGCCGCCCACTACCTTATAGGCGGCGTGCGCGTGGACATCGACGGGCGTACGTCGCTTCCTGGCCTCTACGCGGCAGGGGAGTGCGCGGCGTCGGGGCTGCACGGCGCCAACCGGCTCGCCAGCAACTCCCTACTCGAGGGGCTCGTGGGCTCGCGCCGCATCGTGCGGGCGCTCGAGGGCGAGCTGGGCCGCCGACGCCCCGGCCGGACCTCGGCTTCGGTGGAGGAGCCGCTCGGCACCGACCAGCGAGCCGTGCGCGCGGCGCTCCAACTGCTGATGAGCCGGCACGTGGGGGTGACGCGCTCGGCCGAGGGCCTTGAAGGTGCGGCCGAGGGTATCGCGGAGCTTGCTGTGGGTCTCGGCGGGAGCGACCTGCACGCCATCGAGACGCGCAACGTGCTCACGGTCGCCTCGCTCACGGTCGCCGCCGCGCAGCTGCGTGAGGAGAGCCGCGGCACGCACTTCCGCAGCGACCGTCCGGAGCGCGACGACGAGCACTGGCGCGCGCACGTGGTGTGGACGCGGGGCCGAGAGCCGCGTCTGGAGCTTGTGACCGGTCCCGCAGTCGTGCCCGGAGTCCCGGCATGAGTTTCTCACCGCCGCCGTCCGACGTCTTACTCGCCACGGCGCTCGCCGAGGACCTCGGGGTGACGGCCGAGGCGATCCTCACGCCGCGGGCGGGTGCGCGATCCTTGCTGGACGCGGACGTCACCTCGTCGGCCACCGTGCCCGACGCGGGCTTCTCGGGTGCGATCGTGGCCCGCGAGGCGGGCGTGGTGTGCGGGTTGCCGGTTGCCGCGCGGCTGTTCGAGTTGCTGGCGGATGCCGCGGGAGTGGAGATCGAGTGCTTCCCGGTGGTCGCCGAAGGCGCGGATGTCGAGGCGGGGGCGGCGGTGCTCGAGATCGACGGCCCCGCGCGAGCGGTGCTCGCGGGCGAGCGGACCGCGCTCAACTTCGTGATGGTGCTCTCCGGTATCGCCACCGAGGCGCGCGGCTGGCAGCGCGCTGCGGGAAGCGCACTGGCGGTCTGCGACACCCGTAAGACGGTGCCGGGCCTGCGGGCGCTCTCCAAGTACGCGGTGCGGGTGGGTGGCGCGTTCAACCACCGCGCGGGCCTCTACGACATGGTGCTCATAAAGGACAACCACGTGGCGCATGCGGGTGGTGTGCGCGCCGCGGTGCTCGCGGCGAAGCGCGCGCACCCGGACCTGCTTATCGAGTGCGAGGCCGACACGATCGCACAGGCCGCCGAGGCCGCGGCAGCGGGCGCCGACTACGTGCTGCTCGACAACATGGACGACGCGACGCTGCGAGAGGCGGTCAGCGCGGTGCATGACGAGGCCGGAGGGCGGACCTGCCTCACCGAGGCATCGGGCGGCATCACGTTCGAGCGGATCCCGGGGCTTGTCATCACCGGAGTGGACCGCGTCTCGACGAGCGCCCTTACGCTCGCTCGGCCGCTCGATTTCGGGCTTGACGCGAGGGAGGTCTGAGGGTGGCCGAGCAGTACGAGCAGTTCGATAGCAGGTGGTTCCGTATCACGTACATCGTGGCCGGGAGCATGACCACGACGTTCCTGTTGCTCACGTTCGTCCTGTGGTTCATGAAGCTGGACGACACCGTCCGATCGGGGCCCCACTACCAGGCGCTACCCGTGGCCTACTGGGTGATCTTCGCAGCACTCTCGCTTGCCTCACTACCCGCTGCACTCTGGGTTCGCTCGCTTCTCCTCCGGGCTACAGGCACCTACATCAGCCGCTACGGCCAGGTGCTCACCGGCACCGCGGGGGCGGTCGGCCGCATCAGCACCGCCGCGGTCGTCGGCATGGCGATTCCCGAGGTGAGCGTCCTACTCGGCTTCGTCGCCGGCTTCCTCACGATGGACTGGGGCGTCTATGCGCCATTCGCCGCCTACGCCATCCTCGGCTGGATCGTCATGTTCCCGCGCCCGTCGCAGGTGCGTCAGTGGTACGCTCGGCAGACCGAGTCCGCACCGCACATCCCGCAGCCACTCTAAGGACCCCGTGACCGAGCCCACGCTACGCGAGACCTACCTCACCTGGACGCGCCGGGCCGTACCCGCGCTGGTGCTGCCACTCGTGCTCACGGCCGCTCTGCAGGCCGGCGCCTCGAGCGCGTGGTGGACGGTGAGCCCCGCCGCTGATGGCGCCGTGCGCTACCTGTTCATCGCGGTGGGCGCGGCCTCGGTCGTGATGGGACGCAGCGCCCGTGCGCGTGAAGTGGCCGGTGCCCCTCTGTCCACGGCCGCGCTCGTGTCGCTGTCGTGGCGGCTGCTCACCCACGCGCTGTCGCCTGCCGCCGTGGGCGGCATCCTCGCGTTCATGACCCGCCAGCTCGGCGACTACTACCTGATGCTGGTGGTCACGCTCGTCGGTCTCGTGATCCTCTACCCGCGGTTCGACCAGTGGGTCGCCTGGTCACATCCGCTGCCGGAGGCCGAGTGATGGCGCCTCAGACCGGCTTCGCTCCGCTCGACTGGTTCCTCACGGCGCTTGATTCGTGGGGCTATCTCATCGTCGCGCTGTTCACCATCTCGGAGAACCTGTTCGTCATTGGCTCGTTCACGCCCGGCGAGACGGTCGTGATGGCCGCGGGCTTCGTGTCCGAGATGGGCGGGCTCAATCCGTGGCTGGTGGGCGTCGCCTCGCTCGTGGGGACGATGACCGGCAGCAACCTGTCGTACTGGTTCGGCCGCCGTGGCGGGCGTGCAGGGCTCTTGCGGTGGGGCGGCAAGTTCTTCGACGACGAGCGCATCACCGCTGCCGAGGAGTACTTCGAGATGCACGGGAACAAGACGGTGCTGATCTCGCGGTTCGCGGCGGGCTTTAAGAACTTCGTGCCGGTCATCGCCGGCGCGTCCCGCATGCGTGTCTGGATATTCGAGCTCTACACGTTCATCGGCGCGCTGCTCTACACCACGCTCATGGTCACGCTCGGCATCGTCTTCGCGGACAACTTCGACCGTGCCCTGAGCGTCGCCAGGAGCATAGGCTGGTTCGGGCTGTTCGTGCTCATGGTGATGCTCGGCTTCCTGTGGTGGGGCCGGCACAAGTACATCGCCGCGCGCGTGGACAAGTTCGCCGACCTGGCCGATGAGGAGCGCCTCGCCGAGGAGGGGGCAGACGGTGCTGAGGCTGCCGACTAGGGCGGCGGTCGCTGCGGCACTTACCGCCTCAGGCCCCGGCGGCGTCTCGGGAGAGACGATCGCCACCGGGCTCGGCATCTCGCGCGTCGCGGTGAGCAAGCACGTCGCCTCGCTCCGCGGGCTCGGCTACGAGATCCGCTCGGCGTCGCGGACGGGCTACGTGCTGGAGCACGCGCCCGACGCCTGCATCCCCGAGGAGGTCGGGCCGCGCCTGCGCGATGCGCTGTGGGTGACCTGCGAGGGCGCTGCGGCGCTGACGTCCACCAACGACGAGGCGAAGCGGCTCGCGCGGGCCGGGGCGGCCGAGGGCACCGCCGTGGTGGCCGCGCGCCAGACCGGCGGCCGGGGCCGCCTCGGACGGGTGTGGGAGTCGCCTTCGGGCGGCGCCTACGTCTCGGCCGTGCTCCGCCCACCGCTCGCGCCGGCTGTGATGGCGCCGCTCTCGCTCGCACTCGCGCTCGGCGCCGCGCGCGCGCTCGAGCCCCTCGGCGTGGACGTCGCCCTCAAATGGCCGAACGACCTCGAGTGTGGCGGCCGCAAACTCGGCGGACTGCTGCTGGAGATGGCGGCCGAGGCCGATCGCACGGAGTGGGTGATCGCCGGTTGTGGGGTGAACGTGTCGGAGCCGGGCTTCCCGGGAAGCGCCTGGGTGCGCGAGACGTCGACCGACGTGCCCGCGGCCACCGTGGCCGCGGCCGTGCTCGACGGCATGGCGGAGGCGTACCGCACGTTCGTCGCGGACGGCTTCGGGGCGCTTAGGGAGGCGTACGAGGCGCGCGCTTCGCTCACCGGCCGTGAGGTCACGGTGCGCGACGGGACCGGCACGGTGGTGGCCGAAGGTGTCGTGATCGGCGTCGCCGACGACGGGGCGCTCGTGCTCGACCGCTCCGGGGTCACCGTGCGCGTGAGCGCCGGAGAGGTCACGCTGCGCGGTTGACGCACCCCCGGCGCATCCCTATCGTGAACCAACAAGTCAGCTAGGTTAACGATGGGACCGTCCGTGATCCGCACCCGTACAGCCTCCTTCCTCCGCGCCGCGCTGGCGGCCGCCCTCGTCTCGGCGGGCGCGCTCATCGCGCTGCCGCTGGGGCCGGTACCGGTCACCCTGCAGGTGTTCGTGGTGGCGGTCGTCGCGCTCGTGCTCGCGCCTGCAGAGGCGCTGCTGGCGCTCGGCGTGTACATCGTTCTCGGCGCGGTCGGGGCACCGGTGTTCTCGGGCGGGGGTGCCGGCGTCGGTGTGCTGGCGGGCCCGACCGGCGGGTTCATCGTGGGCTTCGTGATCGCGGCTCCGCTCGCGTCGCTCGTGCGCACGGCGCTCGCGCGCTCTCGATCCGCGGCGCTGGCCGATGCGCTCGCCCTCGTGGGGCTGCTCGCGATCGTGTACGCGGTCGGGTGGGCGCAGTTCGCGCTCGTGACGGGCAGAGCGGCGGGCGAGGCGTTCGCGCTCGCCGTCGCGCCGTTCGTGCTGCTCGATGCCGCCAAGTGCGCCGCCGCCGCACTCGTGGCGCGCGCGGTACGCTCGGCCGGGCTCGGCGCGATCTGACTTCGGGCGGCGTTTGCCACCGATGTCCCCTGTTGCGTGTCACACCGCCCCGCTAGTATGGCTATGACCATCGAAGCGGACGTGGGAGGGGCACCAAGGTGACCGACTCTGTGCGGTTCGTGCACGCCGCGGACCTTCATCTCGACGCGCCGTTCAAGGGCATCGACGCCACGGACCCGCGCGTCCGCGAGACGCTCGTGGCGTCCACCTACGACGCGCTCGACGCTCTCGTGGCTGTCTGCATCGGCCATGCCGCGGACTTCCTGGTGATCGCAGGCGACGTCTACAACGACAGCGAGCGGTCGCTCCGCGCCGAGTTCGCCTTCCGTGACGCATGCGTGAAGCTCGCCGAGGCGGGCGTGCGCGTGTACATCGCACGTGGCAATCACGACCCCGCGAGCGGCCGGTCGGCCGGTCTCGCGCTGCCCGACAACGTCCACGTCTTCTCGGAGCATGAGGTGGAGCGTGTGGTCTTCGAGCGCGACGGGGAGGCCGTCTGCGCGCTCTACGGCAGGTCGTTCCGTACCGCAGCCGAGCGCAGCAACCTCGCCACGGGTTTCGCGCGCGACGCGGCCGACGCGCTCGCAATCGGCGTGCTCCACGCCAATGTCGGCGGCCGTACCGACCACGAGCCGTACGCACCGTGCTCGCTTGAGGACCTGCGGGCGGCGCGGATGGACTACTGGGCGCTCGGCCACATCCACAAACCGGAGGTGCTCTCGGAGCAGCCGGCCATCGCGTACAGCGGGTGCACCCAGGGATTGAGCCCGAACGAGTCGGGGCTTCGCGGCTGCCGTGTCGTCACGCTCGACGCGAGCGGGGCGACGGCCGAGGCCGCCACCACCTCGAGCGTCGTGTGGGTGCGTGAGACGGTCGATGCCGCCGATCTCGGTGGGGTCGAGGACGTCATGACAGCGCTCGGTGATGCCGTGGAGCGCTCGGGCCGCTCGGCCGAGGGGCGCCCGTCGGTGCTGCGCATCGAACTCGGGGGACGCAGCGCCGTGCACGGCATGCTCGCACGTCCGGGTGTGCTGCGGGACGTCCTCGCAGACGCGCGCGCAAGCGCGCTCGAGCGTGATCCGTGGGTGTGGGTGGACCGCATCACGGACGCCACGCGGCCGGCATTCGATATAGCCACGCTTCGGGACAGCGCGGACTTCGCCGGCGATCTCGTCCGGCTCACCGATGATGTGCTCGCCGACGACCGGCGGCTGCTCGCGCTCGTGGAGGGCGCCGCGGCTCCCGTGCTCTCTGCGCTGGACACTCGCGACACCCCCGCGATGGACGCGGCGTCCCTCCTTGAGCGCGCGCGCGATCTCGCGCTCGACCGCATGCTGGCCGAGGAGGACCGATGAGACTCCGGCGCATCGAGGCGGTCCGCTACGGGGCACTCGCAGGCACGTCGCTCGGCGATCTCGGCAGCGGCCTCACGGTGGTACACGGGCCCAACGAGGCGGGGAAGTCGTCGTTCACCTCGCTCGTCCGCCACGTGCTGTACCGGTACCCCACGGCGCGCGACAGCGAGCCGGGCTACGCGGTGGGAGGCGAGGGTCGCCTGGCGCGGCTGGTCTTCGAGGACGCGGGCGGCGTGTGGGCGATCGAACGCGTCGAGGGCACTCACGGCGGCCGCGTCACCGTGCGCGCGCTCGAGGGCGCGGAGCGGCCCGACCTGCTCGAGGACCTCACCCGCGGGGTGAGCGAGCTCGCATACCGCACCGTCTTCGGCTTTGGCCTCGGCGAGATGGCGGCGATCGAGGAGTTGCGCGGCAGCGGCGACAGTGTGATCTCGCGGCTTTACGCGGCGAGTGCGGGCCTTCGGGTCAGCCCACAGGAGGTCCGCGCTGCCGTGGAGCGGGAGGCGGCCGAGCTCTTCAAGCCCACCGGGCGCAAACCGGTCATCAACGCGCTCGTCTCCGAGGTGCGCGCGAGCAGGGCGGAGTTGCGGCGTCTGGCCGCCGAGGCCGAGTCGTTCATGGCCGAGCAGGACCGGGTCGTGGACATGACCACGCGGCTTGAGGCGGCGCGCGCGGAGCGCGACGCTGCCCGGGAGCGGGCGACCGAGCTTGCCGTCGCCGTCGAGCGCTGCGACGAGAGACTCGCTCTGATCTCACAACAGGACGAGGCGCTCAAGTCACTTCGCAGGGAGCGGAAGCAGCTCGAGGACGAGGCATCGGCGATCGTCGTCGACGATGTGCTGCTTGACGCAGCTCCTGAGCTCGACGCGCTCCTCGAGGAAGCGGCCGGTCACGCCCGGGCGATGCAGTCGCTCGCGGATCTTGAGGCCGCGTGCATCAGGTCGGAGACGCGGTTGGCCGATGCGCAGACTCGCACGGGCCTCGCGCCGGAGGTGCTGGACGCGCTTGCCGACACGCACGAGTGCGTGGCACAGGTCGAAGAGGCACGAGAGGGGCTGCAGCGGCTCCAGCTGCAGGCGGAGGCCAGGGCGGAGACGGCGCAGCGTGCGGTAGAAGCGGCCGAAGCCGCGGAGGTCTCGCTCGCCCGCACGCTCGAGCCGTTGTCCATCACCGGAGATCCTGCCGAGTCGATCGCGGAGCGCCTCGCGGTCGTGGACGCGGTCGAGGCGGCTCGCGCAGGGAGTCCGGCGGTCGCTCGCAGCGGCGTGGATGTGCCCGCACTCATCATGCTCGCCTCCGGGCTCGTCGCCCTCGTGACCGGCGTGTTTCTTCGACAGTGGGTGACGGTGGGCATCGGTGCGGTACTGGTCGTCGCCGGCCTGACCTTCACGCTTCGCGCACGCAGGGGCGCCTCGCTCGCACCGGCGCATGAGGAACGCGATTGGTTGGAGGTGCTCGGCCTGGACGCGAACGCCGGCACGCTCGAGCTGTCCCGCGTTCGCCGCGCGCTCGATGCCGCGCGCTCGGCGGTCGCCGCCGCAGCCGCATCCCGCCGCGATGCCGACGATGCCGTCCGCGATGCGCAGCTTGCGACCGACGCGCTGGAGACGCGGCGCACGCTGTGGGCGGGATGGCTCGCCGCCCGGGGGCTGCAACCCTCGCTGACACCCGGCTCCGCATCGGCGCTGCTCGGTCTCGTGCGTGATGCGCAGACGGCTGCCGCGTCCGCCACGGAGGCCCGCCTCGCGTTCGAGCACGCATCCGCGCAGGTCGACGCCTTTGCGCTGCGCTTCGCCGAAGGCGCGCGCCCCTTCCTCGAGGTACCGGCCGAACTGGCGGCACCCGACGTGCTGCCCCTGGCCAACCGGCTGAAGGGACTGCTGGGCGCCGGGCGCGCCGCAGCCGCCCGACGCGACGAGATCGGCCGCCTCACAGCCGCGCTCGACGAGCGGATCACGACCGAGAGCGAGCGCGCCGGGCAAGCCGGCGAGGAGCTTCTCGGTGTGCTCGAGCGTTTCGGACTCTCCGAGGGCGGCACACACGAAGACCTTCGAGTCCTGCTCGCCACGGCCGGTCACACGCAGGCCGAGGCCGAGGCCACGTTCGAGCAGCTCGCGCAGTCAAAGCACCAGCTCGAAGGCCGCCTGGAGAGTGGTGCGCGCGAGCACCGCATGGGCGAACTGCATCTCGAGGCGGCGGGGCTCGCCGAGCGTCTCGCCGAGGCGACCGACCGCTACCTCGTGCTCGCCGTCGCCTCCCGTCTGCTCGCCGAGGCGCAGGAGCGCTACCAGCGCGAGCGTCAGCCCGAGGTCGTGCGCAGCGCCAGCAGCCACTTCGCGACGATGACGGGCGGGCGGTACACCGGCCTGACCGTTCCATTGGGCGACGGCCGCATAGAGGTCTTCGACACGCGCGCGAACGCGCGGACCTCGGAGGTGCTGTCGCGCGGGACCGCCGAGCAGCTCTACCTGGCGGTGCGGCTCGGGCTGATCGGTCAGCTCGGCGAGGCGGGAGCGGGTCTGCCCGTGCTCATGGACGACGTGCTGGTCAACTTCGATCCCGGGAGACGACGCGGTGCCGCCGAGGCGATAGCCGGGTTGGCGGCCGAGCGGCAGGTCGTGTTCTTCACCTGCCATCCGGATACCGCCGACCTCTTCTCGGAGGTCGCCCCGGATTCCGTACGGCTCGATCTTCCCGGGCCGTGCAGCTGACGCGAAGCGCCCGGCGCCTGGCTACTCTTTCATCGAGGGAAGCCGCACCGTGAAGACGGTGCCTCCCTCGTCACGCCGGGCTGCGGTGACCGTGCCCGTGTGAGAGCGGACGATGGCTGCGACGATCGCCAGTCCGAGACCCGCGCCCCCCGTCGAGCGGTCGCGGCTCGCCTGGGCGCGGTAGAAGCGGTCGAAGACGTGTGGCGCGTCCTCCTCGGCTATGCCGGGGCCCTCGTCGAGCACGCTTGCGACCGACTCGCGCCCCTCGGCGGAGATCCGCACGGTGACCGTCCCGCCCTCGGGAGTAAGGCGCGACGCGTTGTCGATGAGGTTGCCGAAGACCTGCTGCAGGCGGTCCCGGTCTCCGAGCACGCGCGGCGCCGAGCCCTCGAGCACCACACGCACGCCCCGGGCCTCGGTGAGCGGTGCGAGCCCCTCCACCGCGCGGCGCGCGATCTCGGTGAGGTCCACAGCGGAGATCGGCAGTTCGCCGGTGGCGCCCTCGATGCGCTGCAGGGTGAGCAGGTCGTTCGCGAGGCGCGTGAGCCGCTCGGACTCGCGCACGATCGTCGAGAGGAACTGGCGCGCGTCGTCTTCCGGCACGTCCCCGTCGAGCAGCGTCTCCGCGGCGCCGCGGATCGCGGTGAGCGGGGTCCTGAGCTCGTGGCTCACGTCCGAGACGAAGCGCGACTTGCGCCCCTCCTCTTCTTTGAGCTCGGCCATCACGGTCTGCACCTCGTCGGCCATCGCGTTGAACGCATCGGCGAGCGCGCGGATCTCGCTCGAGCCGCGCGGCCGCACGCGCACCGAGTGGTCGCCGTCGGCGAAGGCCACTGCCGTGCGGGCCAGGTCGCGCAGCGGTGCGGACAGCCAGCGTGAGAGCAGCTCGGTGAGCACGAGTGCGAGCAGTGTGAAGAGCACCACAGCGGCGCCCAGGCGCAGACGGTAGTCGCGCAGCAGCGTCCGTATCGAGAAGGTGGTGGCCGAGGTGTAGGCGACGCCCACGACACGGTCACCCACGATGATCGGGTTCGCGACGTAAAGGGCCACGCGCCCGTTCTCGGTGATGCGGGTCGCGGCGCCACGATCACCCCGGAGCGCCTTGGCCACCTCGGGCGTCTCGGCGTACTTCGCGCCGACGTCCTCGGGGCTTGCCGAGTCGACGAAGGCCTCACCGTCACCGTCGAGTATGCGGATGTGGGAGTAGATGATCGGCCCGACGCGCGTGAGCTCGGTGTTGAGAGCGGCCGCCTGCTCGGCGGAGAGCTCCTCACCGCCGTTCGCCTGCATCTGCGCGGCCACCATGCCGGCGAGCACCAGGCTCTCGCTTTCGAGCCGGTCCTCCAGCTTGTGCAGGCCGTAGTCCTCGAACTCGGAGAGCGAGTACGCCGAAAGGCCCAGGGCCGAGGCGACCGCCACGAGCAGGAATGCGACGAGCAGACGGGTGCGGATGGATGAGCGCATCAGGCGCTAGACCGCGAGGCGGTAGCCGTACCCGCGCACGGTCTCGACCGCCGCGGGGTCCACCCCGGCCGCCTGGAGTTTGTCGCGGAGCCGCTTGATGTGTGTGTCGACCGTCTTCGTCTCCACCACGTACTGCCAGCCCCACGCTTCCTTGAGGAGGTGTTCGCGCGAGAGCACCTTGCCCGCATGGCGCATGAGGCAGGCGAGCAGCTCGAACTCCCGGGGCGTGAGGTCGATCTCCACACCGCCCGAGCGCGCGATGTGCGTCGTCTCGTCGAGAACGATGCCGCCGGCCTCCACGGGTGAGTCGTCGTGAGGCGCATCGGCGGTGCGCTGGCCGGTCCGGCGCAGCAGCGCCTTCACACGTGCGATCAACTCGCGCACGCCGAAGGGCTTGGCGAGG
Source organism: Actinobacteria bacterium UBA6100 (assembly GCA_002423585.1). Taxonomy (GTDB): domain Bacteria; phylum Actinomycetota; class Coriobacteriia; order Anaerosomatales; family Anaerosomataceae; genus UBA6100. The sequence goes on along the minus strand of DIWS01000002.1, from coordinate 184,694 downwards.
TAGTCATCTCCGCCGAGTTCGAGCCCCACGACCTTGTCGAGCTCGGTGTCACGTGCCGACAGGAACAACACCGGGGTGTCCCCGGCGGCACGCAGGCGGCGGCAGACCTCGTATCCGTCGGTGCCGGGAAGCATGATGTCGAGGATGACGAGATCGAAGGGGGCATCGGCGGCCAGATCGAGCGCGGTGTCGCCGTCGGGTGCGGTCGTGACGTCGTAACCCTCCTTGCGGAGGTTGTACGATACGAACTGCAGGATCGACTCCTCATCGTCGACGACGAGGATGCGGGCGGGCGTGGTGGTCATGAGCGTCCTCCTGCGGTCGAGGTCATCTGCGATGATAGCACCGGGCTGCACGATCGCCGGTTGTGCCGTTGCCGGGTCGTCACGGTACCAGGAAGGGTTGACGCAGATGCTGCTCGCGGTCGACATAGGCAACACACAGACGGTGATCGGCCTCATCCACGGCAGGGCGATCGAAAGCCGTTGGCGCATGGCCACCGACGCCACCCTCACATCCGATGAGATCCGCGTGAAGATCAGCGGCCTCCTGGCACTCGACGGTCACGAACACGACGCCATCGATGGTGTTGCGATCGCCTCGGTGGTGCCGTCGCTCACGGCCGCGTACGAGGACCTGGCCGAGCGCATCACCGGCACCCGCCCTCTCGTCATCGGCCCCGGAGTGAAGACGGGGCTGGCGATAGCGTACGAGAACCCGCGCGAGGTGGGTGCAGACCGCATCGTGAACGCGGTGGCCGCGATCGAGGCGCACGGCGCGCCGGTCATCGTCGTGGACTTCGGCACCGCGACCACGCTCGACGTTGTCGATGCGAGCGGAGCGTACCTCGGGGGAGCGATCGCGCCGGGTGTGGAGACGAGCGCTGAAGCGCTGTTCCGGCGTGCGGCGAGGCTGTCGGCCGTGGACCTTGAGCCGCCGACGCGTGTGATCGGTCGCAGTACGCGGGAGTCGATCCAGGCGGGCCTGCTGTTCGGCGAGGCCGCACGGGTCGACGGACTCGTCCGGCGCACGTGGTTGGAACTGGGCTACGAGTGCCCGGTCGTCGCCACAGGCGGACTTGCCGAGCGCATCTCGCCTCTGTGCGAGACCATCACAGCGGTCGACATCGACCTCACACTCACAGGGCTGGCGCTGGTGTGGGAGCGCCGCCAGTAGAAGCATGCAGCTGGCACCCATTCTCGGCACAGCGCTTGCTCGTTATCAAAACGCGAACACGGTCGCAGCTCGTTGTCCGACCGGTCGCGCGAGTGTTACTATCGGTGACGTTCAGGCAAGGTAAGCAGGCACAGGTGCGTCCGCGGCCATCTCGGGCCCCGAACGCCTTCGTCGACGACTGCCGCAGCGCGTTCGCGCGCGGCTCCAGCGAGGAGTGATCGGTCCATTGAACAAGCGGGCGAAGCAGCGTCTCATCGGCGTCACCATCCTCATATTCGTGGCCATCGGTGCGCTCATGTGGCTCACGCAACTCGGCAATGCCACCGCCACACCGGTCACCATCGCCGATGTCGTCTCGGACGCGTCGCTCGCTGGCAAGCAGATCGAGGTCACCGGACAGGTCGTCGCCGGCTCCTGGGTCTCGGGTGCCACCCCGTTCGTCTTCGAGATCGAGGACGCCGCGGCCGGAGACGACCAGCGTGTCCTCATCGTGTGGAACGACGTCGTGCCGGGCTCTTTCGGTGACGGTACTACCGCGACGGTGACCGGCACCATCAATGAGGACGGTTCGGTCGAGGCCAAGTACCTCGTCACGAAGTGCCCCTCCAAGTACGAGTCGGCGACCGGCGCGCTCACCGTGAACGATGTCATCAATCGCGCGACGGAACTCTCCGGCTCTGCGACCCTCAAGGTCACCGGGTTTGTCGTGGAGGGCTCGATCGCAGAGGCCGGCGCCCCGGTTCGTTTCCGGATCGCGGACGATAACACCGGCGCCACCGCCATCGATGTCGCCTTCGGCGGGGGCCTTCCGGATGAGTTCGAAGATGGCGTGAAGGTCGTGCTCACCGGTTCGATCGAGGACGACGGCGTGTTCCGATGCGCCGAGGTCGCCCTCGACAAGGCCGCTCAGTAGCGTCGCAGTCCCCCCACGAACGGAGCTGACGAATGGACCTGGGTACTCTCGGCAACTTCTTGCTTGGACTCGCAAGCGTGTGCGCGGTCGCATCGATCGTGGCGTTCGCTGCGGCGGGCAAAGAGGGGGAGATGGCCCGCAAGATCGGCCACCTGCTGACCTTCGGCGTGTTCGGCTTCACGACGCTTGCGATCGTGCTTCTCGCCACCGCGTTCCTGAGTGAGAACTGGTCGCTCATGTACGTCGTCATGAACCACCCGACCACCACAGGCGCCTGGGCGTGGGTCTACCGGCTCTCCGGCGTGTGGGCCGGTCGTGAGGGTTCGCTGCTCTTCTGGGAGTGGGTGCTCGCGATCTACGCTGCGTTCATCGCGCGCAAGTTCCTCAAGAGCGACAGCACGCTCGGTTCGACCGGGCTTGCGATCGTGAACTTCGTGCAGCTGTTCTTCCTGGCGGCGTTGTTCATCGAGAGCAACAACCCATTCGTGCTCACTCCTGCGCAGTACATCGATCCCAACACAGGGGCGCTGCTCACCAGCGCGGCGATGAACCCGCTCCTGCAGACCTGGGCGATGCTGCTTCACCCGCCGACACTGTTCATCGGCTATGCGGGACTCACGGTGCCGTTCGCGTTCGCGCTCGCGGCGCTCATCACCGGCGATACCTCGAAGAACTGGGTCGTGCTTTCGGACCGCATCACGGTGTTCTCGTGGTTGCTGCTGGGAATCGGCATCGGGCTCGGATCGGTGTGGGCGTACTACGAGCTCGCATTCGGCGGTTACTGGGCCTGGGACCCGGTGGAGAACGCTTCACTGCTGCCGTGGCTCACCGGTGTCGGCCTCTTGCACTCCATGACCGTCTACCGGCGTCGTGACGGCTTCCGCGGCTGGGCGTTCATGATGGCGGCCGTGACCTTCGTGTTCGTGCTCCTCGGGACGTTCATCACGCGTTCCGGCATCGTGCAGTCGGTCCACGCCTTCCAGGAGGACCCGCTCTCGTTCTGGCTGTTCCTCATCATGATGGTGGGCTCGCTCGCCGTCATGGCTATCGGCGTCATCGTGCGCCGCAGCCAGGTGAGAAGCGAGGGTGACGGCTTCGAGCGCGTGCTCTCCAAGGAAGGCTCGTACTACTTCAACAACGTGATCATGCTCATCTCCGGCGTCCTGGTGGCATACCTCACGATGGCTTCGGCATTCCCGACGTGGATGCCGCTCGGTGGGCAGAGCATCAAGGCGCCCGCCTTCGACTCGCTGGCGCGGCCGCTCGGCATCTTCTACATCATGGTGATGACGATCTGCCCGATCCTCGCCTGGGGTGGGGGCGACATGAAGAAGTTGTGGGAGCGGGCGAAGATGCCGGTCATCATCGGCTCGGTGCTCGCCGCGCTGTTCCTCGGCGCGTACTTCCTCTTCATGCTGCCGTTCTACACTCCTGATGCGAGTAGCACGCCGTGGTGGCATCACACGCTGGCGATCTCCGGCGTGCTCACCGCAGGCTATGCCATCGGCCTGCCGCTGTGGCTGTTCATCGATGGGGCCCGCAAGCGCGCGGCGGCCACCGAGACGTCGTTCGGCGCGGCACTGGGCTGGCTCTTCACCAAGGCTCGGACGCAGTCAGGCGGCTATCTCACGCACCTCGGGATGGGCGTGATCCTGCTCGGACTGGTGGGCTCGACGATGTTCGTTTCCACACACAACGCCGCCATCCCGCAGACCCCGGGCGGCTCGTTCGAGGCGCGGGGCTACACGTTCACCTACGTCTCGCTCGTGCCCTCGCAGGAGAACGTACCCGAGGGCGGCACGCAGGGTGACACTGTCTACACGCTCAACACCGACGTCTTCAAGGGCGGCACGAAGGTGGCCACCGTCGGTCCGCAGATGCGCTACCCGCAGCAGCTTGCCCAGCAGAATCAGAGCACGCAACACGTCTCGATCATCCACGAGCCGTTCAAGGACGTGTTCGTCTCCTTCGCCGGCGTCGATTCGGCCAACAACGCCAACCTGACCATCAAGTTCTTCCCGATGCAGTCATGGGTCTGGGCGGGCTTCGTGCTCACCATCATCGGCAGCGCTATCGCCGCGTGGCCGAAGAAGACGCGTCTGGCGGCGTAGGGAGCCCCATGGGGTCGGAGCAGCCCACCGCAAATGCGTTGGAGGTCCGGGATCTCACCCGGGCCTTCGGCATGCGCAAAGCGCTCGACGGCGTGAGCTTCGACCTGCCCGGGCAGGCGTTCCTCTCGGTCTTCGGACCTAACGGCGCGGGCAAGACGACGCTGGTCAAGGTGCTCACCACGCTGCTCAATCCCACGAGTGGCACCGCGAAAGTGCTCGGGTTCGACGTGGTGAGCGATGCCGTGGAGATGCGCAACCATATCGGCCTCATCAGCCACAATCCGCTGCTCTATCCCGACCTCACTGCCGAGGAGAACCTGCTTTTCTTCGCGGAGATGTACGGAATAGAGGAGCCGCACGTGCGGGTGGCCGAGTTGCTCGATGCGGTCGAGCTCGACCACCGCAAGCTCGATCTCACACGGACGTTCTCGCGGGGCATGCTCCAGCGGCTGTCGATCGCACGGGCGCTCCTGCACCGTCCAGAGGTCATCTTCTTAGACGAGCCGTACTCTGGGCTCGATCCGCACGCGATGGACATCCTAGACGGGCTGATCGCCGCTGTGCGCGACAAGCACACGTTCGTGATGATCAGCCACGACCTCGACAAGGGTCTCGAGCTGTGCAGCCACGCGCTCATCCTGGCCAAGGGTCGGGTCGTGCTCTTCGAACCCCGCGAGGCGATCGATGAGGCCGTGTTCCGCGACACCTATCGCGCGACCGTAGGTCTGGGGGTGGCCTGATATGGCCAGCCTCTCAGGGCGCCAGTTCCGCGCCATGGTCAAGAAGGACATCGTCATGGAGCTTCGCACCAAGGAGATGATCATGTCGATGGGCCTGTACTCGCTGCTCACGATGGTGGTGTACTTCGTGGCGCTGTCGCAGACGGGCTCGAACTTCGACCCGCGCGACATCGCGGCCGGGCTGCTGTGGTTGGCATTCATCTTCACCTCGATGCTCGGGCTCAATCGGTCGCTCGTGCACGAGAAGGATCAGGGCTGCCTTGAAGCGCTCCTGCTCTCGCCGGTGGATCGTCCGGTGATCTTCTTCGCGAAGGTGATCGGCAACCTGATCTTCCTGCTGGCGGTGGAGGCGCTCACGATCCCCGTCTTCGGGTTCCTGTTCCTGCAGGGCTCGTCCCTCGATATCGGCTCCATGGCACTGGTGCCGCTCATCATGTTCGCAGGGTCCGTCGGTATCGCCGGCGTGGGTACGCTGCTCGCGACGATGTCCGTCAACACCTCGGGCAAGGACTTCGTGCTGCCCGTGCTCTTCATCCCGCTCATGTACCCCTTGCTGCTCGGGGCGGTGAGCGCCACGGCCGCCGCCATCACCGGCGGGCCGGATGCCATGGGCGGGTTCTGGATCGGGATGGCGTGGGTCGTCGGTTACGACGTGATCATGCTGCTCGCATCGTACGGTCTGTATGAGTTCATCGTGGGCGCGTAGAGGCGCCCGCAGACGGTTGCCGAGAAGGAGGCTGTTGCTCACGTGAAGTCAGCAAGCACCAGAGCACTGATCGCGCTGGCGTTGGGCGGCGTGCTCACCCTGGGTGCGTTCCTTGGGACGTTCTTCTGGGCCGGAGTCCCGGACTTCGGCTTCGTCCGCACTGCCGGCCGGGCCGAGTCGGTGCGCTACCAGGGCCCGTTCAAGCAGGAGGTCGCCGAGGCGCGCTACCTGCAGAACTACGTCGGATATCGCGCCGAGGTCGAGACCGATGGCGACATCGTCCAGGGCACGATCACCGAGGCGAGCGACGACGCGGTGACTCTCGACGCAGACGGTGACTCGGTCACGATCGACGCGGCGGACGTCACCTCTGCGATCGTGAGCGGCTCCACATACGGTCGCCCGGACTGGGGCCAGAAGATCTTCTACTTCCACGTCCCGGTCGCCGAGATCTCATTCATCGTCTTCGCGGTGGCAGCGTTCTACAGCCTGCGATTCATCATGACCAGGCGGCGCCAGTACGATCAGAAGGCGCGCGTGGCGATGGAGGTCACGCTCACGTTCATCATGCTCACGATGGCGACCGGCATCCTGTGGACCCGGGCAGCCTGGGGCGTGTGGTGGGAATGGGAGCCGCGGCTCACCACGTACTTCATCATGACGCTGCTGGTGATCGCCTACTTCGTGTTGCGCAACTCGGTCGAGGACGAGGAACGAAGGGCGCTGTACGCAGCCGCGTTCAGCATCCTCGGCTTCATCGACGCGCCGATCTCGTTCTTCATCACCCGGCTGATCCCGTCGAACCATCCCGTCATCGAGCGGGGCGGACTCGAGACGCCCATGCTCGTCAGCTTCATAGTCGCGCAGATCGGCATGCTGCTGGTGGGCTACGCCATCTACCAGCTCCGGATGGGCGAGATGAAGCTGACCGACCGTATCGAGCACGCCAAGACCTTACTGGAAGGGTGAACCATCCATGGATCCGACACTCAAGGAAGTCTACTCGCTCGTTCTCACGCAGTGGCCGCTCGTCGCGGCTGCGTACGCGCTGTTGTGGGTGGGGCTGATGGCCTACATCGGTTTCGCGCTCAAGCGCATGAACGGCCTGGGCAAGCAGGTCGAGGTCCTCGAGGCCGCGCTTGCGCGCCGTGGCAAGGCCGAGTAGCCGACGGTACCGGGCGGAGGAGCAGCGGTGACACAGGTAGCGTTCGTCGCGTTCTGGATGGCGATGGCTCTGTACGCGGGAGCCACCGTCCTGTACGGCTATCAGGTGGCCACCAAACGGGCCGCGCTCTCGGCGTACGCGACGTTCGCGACGGGCGCCGGCTTCGTCCTGCATACGGCGTCGATCGGGCTGCATTCCTCCGCTACCGACGGTACGCTGCTCACGGGCGCCAATGTCCTCGTGCTGATGGGATGGGCGCTCGTGCTCGTCTACTTCGTCCTCGAGCACCTCATGAAGGTCAAGACATATGGCGCCGTTCTCGTTCCCGTGGCGCTCGTCGTGCTTCTCGTCGCGCAGGTGATGGGAGCGAGCCGGGGTGTGCTGGCCGATCTCTCAAGCGACCAGGCGGCGCTCGTGGACAACTGGCGCATCGGCATCCACGTGGCACTCATCGCTTTCGCCAACGCCGGCTTCGCTGTCAGCGCCGTCGGCTCGGCGCTCTACCTGGTGATCGAGCGGCAACTCAAGCATCGCAAGAACACCAAGCTCTTCAACCGGCTGCCGTCGCTCGCGCAGACCGACAGGGTCGCGCGGCACGGTGTGATCTGGGCGTTCCCGGTGTACTCGGCCGGGCTACTGCTCGGCGTGCTGCGTGCCGTCGAGACCGACCAGCAGCTGTGGTGGGCCGACGCGCGCGTGGTGTTCGCCGGGCTCGTGTGGCTCGCGTTCGCGGCGTACCAGTTCATGCGCTGGCGCAAGGGTTGGGCCGGCCGCTCGGCAGCATACCTGTCGCTTGGCGGCTTCGTCCTGGTGACGATCCTCGCGGTCGTGGCCCGCACGGTCCCCGCCGGCTTCCATGTCTTCGGACTCTAGGAGAGCGATGACCTCCTGGACTGACACCCACGTGCTCGTCACCGGCGGCTCCAGTGGCCTGGGGCTCGCCGCGGCGTGCCTGGCGGCCGAGCGAGGCGCGGACGTGACGCTGATCGCTCGCGACCTGGCGCGCCTGGCCGATGCACGTGCGCGTGTCAGGGAGAGCCGGGCGAGCGACTCGCAGCGGGTGATCGTCCGGGCCGCCGATGTCGGCGACTGTGACGCGCTCGTGGGGGCGATCGCGAGCGCCGAGGCGGAACTCGGCGGCGTCGACACCCTGCTCGCGTGTGCGGGCTACTGCACGCCCGGGCGTTTCGTCGAGATGCCGGTCACAGCATTTCAGGAGCACGTGAACGTCAACCTGCTCGGCGTCATCCATGCCACCCGCGCCGCCGTTCCGGGCATGCTCGAGCGCGGGCGCGGTCACGTGGCCCTGGTCTCGTCGATGGGCGGACTCGTCGGCGTCTACGGCTACTCGGCATACAGCGCCGCCAAGTTCGGCGTGACAGGATTCGCCGAGGTGCTGCGCTGCGAGCTCAGGCCTCATGGGATCGGCGTGACGCTGCTGGTTCCGCCGAACATCGACACGCCGGGCTACGCCCGCGAGATCGCCGTCGAGCCGGTCGAGACCAAGGCGATCAACGGGATCGCCCGGACGCGCTCTCCCGAGGAGATCGCGCGCCTGTTCATCCGCGGGGTCGAGCGTGGGCACTTCCTCGTCCTGCCGGGCCTCAGCAACAAGCTCCTCTACCGGCTCGAGGGCCTGTGGCCGGAACTCTTCTTCGGCGTGTTCGACCGCACGGTCGCACGCGCACGTGAAGGGGTGGCCGAGCATGCCGGGTAGAACGCTGTACGCCGGGTATCCACACAGCACCACATCTCGTGGTGCTACGATTGTGTCGTTCAGGCGTGAACGGTCGGTGCGTGCGCCGCACCGCCACCACACCGCCCCCGCCGGGCCTGCTTGCCTGAACAACAACGCACCAGTCCGGCGGGGGCGACCCAGTCCTCTTCTGTCCGCTATGCGGACTCCTGTGCCCGCAAACCCCTCCCGCACGGAAGCGAGCCGATCCTGATGCATCTTGTAGTCGTCGGCCTCAGCCATAAGACAGCGCCCGTCGCCATCCGTGAGAAGCTCACGTTCCCGGCGTCGGTCCAGCGTGACGCGCTCGCGCAGATCACCGCCATCGAAGGAGTCCGCGAAGCGGTCATCGTCTCCACCTGCAACCGCACGGAGGTCTACGTCGTCGCCTCCTCCGAGGACGGCGGCGTTGATTCGGTCATCACGTTCCTTGCCGGGTACCACGATCTGGACCGGCATGAGCTCGCGCGCTACCTCTATGTGATCACCGGCGAAGCGGTCGTGCGGCACCTGTTCCGCGTCGTCGCGTCGCTCGACTCCATGGTGGTGGGCGAGGCACAGATCCTCGGTCAGGTGAAAGAGGCCTACGAACACGGCTTCGATGCCGACACCACGCGTCGCGTGTTCAACAAGCTGTTCCGCCAGAGCTTCGAGGTGGGCAAACGCGTGCGGACCGAGACCGCCATCGGCGAGTCGGCGGTGTCGATCAGTTACGCGGCGGTGGAACTCGCGAAGAAGGTCTTCGACAACCTCGAAGGGCGTACGATCCTCATCCTGGGCGCAGGCAAGATGAGCGAGCTCACCGCGAAGCACCTGGTGTGCAACGGCGTCGCCCGGGTGTTGGTGGCGAACCGCACGTTCGAGCGCGCCGAGGAGATGGCGGGCCGGTTCTGCGGTACGGCGATACCCTACGAGCAGCTCTACGAGGGCCTGCGCGAAGCCGACATCGTCATCTCGTCCACCGCGGCCACCGAGTACGTCATCACCAAGCGCGACCTGGCGCCGGTGGCTCGCAGCAGGACCAGCCCGCTCTTCCTCATCGACATCGCGGTCCCGCGTGACATCGATCCGGACGTCAACGACCTCGGCGGCGTCTTCCTGTACGACATCGACGACTTGAGCGGTGTGGTCGAGAGCAATCTTGAGGAGCGCATGGCCGAGGCGCGGCGGGCCGAGGGGATCATCGACGAGGAGATCGACTCTTTCTTCGGCTGGGTCGAATCGATGGAGGTCGTCCCCACGGTCGCGGCGATCCGTGCCAAGGCCGAGGTGATCCGCGAGATGGAGCTCGAGAAGGCGTTCAAGCGCCTCGACCTTTCCGAGCGCGACCGCAAGACGGTGGAGGCGCTCACCTGCGCCATCGTGAACAAGATGCTCCACGGCCCCACCGCACGCCTCAAGAAGGCGGCGACGGGCAGGGACGGTTACGAGTACATGGAGGTCGCGCGGGCCCTCTACGGCCTGGAGGACTCCGAGGACAGGAGCGGTCCGGGTGCGTTCCGCAATCTGCTGAACCTGAAGGCACGCGAGATCGTCGAGAAGCAGAAGGAGACAGGGGAGAACGTTGGCGACTGTGGATCGTAAGGAACTGGTGATCGGCACCCGCGGCAGCAAGCTCGCGCTGTGGCAGTCCGAGTACATCAAGGCGAAGCTCGAGGCGATCACCGGCATGCCGGTGACGCTCAAAGTGATCAAGACCACCGGTGACAAGATCCTCGACGTGCCGCTTGCCAAGGTCGGCGGGAAGGGCCTGTTCACCAAGGAGCTCGAGGTCGAGCTGCTGGCCGGCACCGTGGATCTGTGTGTGCACTCGATGAAGGACGTCCCCACCGAGCTGCCCGACGGCTGCGTGATCGCCGCGATGCCCGAGCGCGTCGACCCGCGTGACGCGATCGTGAGCGGCGCGGCAGGCTACGACCTTGATTCGCTGCCCGAGGGCGCGCGGGTCGGGACGTCATCGCTTCGGCGCGTGGCGCAGGTGCGAGCGTACCGGCCCGACCTTGAGATCGTGGACGTGCGCGGCAATCTCGACACGCGCATGCGCAAGGCCGAGGACGGCGAGGTCGACGCGGTCGTGCTTGCGGCTGCCGGCATCACGCGCATGGGCTGGGCCGAGCGCATCTCGCACTACATCCCGACGACCCACATGGTCTCGGCGGTGGGGCAGGGCGCCATCGGTATCGAGATCCGCGAGGACGATGAGTACATGCTGCACGTGATGGAGCGGATCGGCCATCCGGAGACGATGGAGTGCGTGACGGCGGAGCGCGTGGTCATGCGAAGGCTCGAGGGCGGCTGCCAGGTCCCCATCGGCGCATACGCGCGCTACGAGGACGGCACGCTCACCATGGACGCGATGGTGGGCTCCGTCGACGGGACACAGATCGTGCGGGAGCAGCTGTGTGGCGACGCAGGCGAGCCCGAGGCGCTCGGCGAGGCGATGGTGGAGCGGCTGCTTCACCTCGGCGCGGCCGAGATCCTTACGGAGGTCCGCAGTGCGGCGACTGCCGACGAACTGCTCGGGACCTGAGGTGACGCCCGCGCGATGATCACTGAGACCGCATCAGGCACTCCGTCAGCGGCACGGCCCCTTGAGGGAACGTGCGTGCTCGTGACGCGTGCGCCGCATCAGGCGCGTGCGCTCGCGGATCCGTTGCGGGCACTCGGCGCGGATGTGATCGTGGCGCCCGTGATCGATACGGTGGCGCCGGAGGACTGGTCTCCGGTCGACCAGGCCATCTCGCGCCTGGCCGGATACGACTGGATCGTGCTGACCTCGACGAACGCGGTGGACCGCTTCCTCGATCGGATGGCACTGCTCGGTGCGGCACTTCCGGAGGTGGACGGTCCGCGCATCGCGGTCGTGGGTGCGGCCACCGCTGCCAGGCTCGAGGAGCGCGGGATCACACCCGACCTGGTGCCTGATGACTACAGGGCCGAGGGTCTCATCGAGCGCTTCCGTAGCATGGGGGTATCGCCCGGGATGCGTTTCCTGCTGCCCCGGGCCGAACGCGCGCGCGAGATCCTTCCCGAGGCGCTCAGGGCCGACGGCGCCGAGGCCGACGTGGTGACCGTGTATCTCACGGTACCGGCCACGCCCGATCCCGCGGTCATCGATCGCCTGGGTGCGGGCGAGGTAGACGTCATCACGTTCACGAGCCCCTCCACGGTCCGGCACTTCATCTCCTGGGCGAGCTCCGCGGGCCTGGACCCGGCCCGCGTTCTATCGCGGGCTGCGGCCGCGAGCATCGGCCCGATCACCAGCGACGCGTTGCGCGAACGAGGTCACGCCGTTCCCGTGGAAGCGGTCGATTCCACCATGGGTTCGCTGGTAGACGGCATCGTCGCGCACGTCGCCCGAACCTCCGTGGCAGGCTGATATGCGACCGGAGACCACCCTGTGGACTCGGTTGACAGCGGCCGCGCGAGTGGGCAGACTGTTCTTTGCTCTGAGGCCCTGCCCGGCATGGCCGGGAGTCACGGTGTGGGGATGTAGCTCAGCTGGGAGAGCGCTGCGTTCGCAACGCAGAGGTCGGCGGTTCGAGCCCGCTCATCTCCACCACAAGACCACATCGTTGAAGGCGGCCGGCGCGTACGGGCCGCCTTCGGCTGTCTTCGAGTGAACCGTCTCTGATACCGAGCGAAAGGATCCCCCGATGGGAACAACCGCAGCGCCGACCAACGCACTTCTGACCTGGTTCGCCGAGTGGGGCCAGATGTACTACGTGGGTGCCCAGGTCGTCTTCTGGGTCGCGATCGCCGTTGCGGCGCTCATGGTCGCGTTCCAGTACAAGCGGTTCGTGAGCTACAAGGTGGGCGACATCACGGTCGACGCGCCTGCCGCCGCAGCCGAGCAGGAGCTGGAGTCTTTCGTCGACTAGCGTTGCGAGGCCACGCGTTTCGCTCCCGATCCGGGTGCCGCCGGTTCCGCTCACTCTCGCCGCCAGCCGAGTCATTCGAGGAGGCCGTCATGGAGTTCCCCACATACCGTCCGCGTCGCCTGCGTCGCACGCCCGCGCTGCGCGCGCTGATCCGTGAGAACGCGCTATCGGCCACGGAGCTCATCTACCCGCTCTTCGTGAAGTTCGGCAACGGCAAGCGCGACGAGATCTCATCGATGCCCGGCGTGTTCCAGATGACCCTCGACCAGCTCCCCGCCGAGATCGACGAGCTCAAGCGCCTCGGCATCCCCGCCGTGATCCTCTTCGGCCTGCCGGACGTGAAGGATGAGGCGGGTAGCGGCGCCTTCGCCGAGGATGGCATCGTGCAGCAGGCCATCCGGGCGATCAAGGCGCACGATCCCGAGTTCATGGTCATCACCGATGTCTGCATGTGCGAGTACACCTCACACGGTCACTGCGGCGCGCTCGACGAGCACGGCTGTGTCATCAACGACGTCACGCTCGAGATGCTCGCCTCCACCGCCGTCTCACACGCTGAGGCCGGCGCCGACATGGTGGCGCCCTCGGACATGATGGACGGCCGCGTGGCAGCCATCCGTGCGGCGCTCGACGCCGAGGGCTACACCGAGGTGCCGATCATGGCGTACTCGGCGAAGTATGCGAGCGCATACTACGGCCCGTTCCGCGAGGCCGCCGACAGCACGCCGGCGTTCGGCGACCGCCGCGCATACCAGATGGACCCCGCTAACGGCGAGGAGGCTCTGCGCGAGACCGCGCTCGATATCGACGAGGGCGCCGACATCGTCATGGTCAAACCGGCGCTGGCGTACATGGATGTCATCCGTCGCGTGAAGGACGAGTTCGGCTATCCCACCTGCGCGTACAACGTGAGCGGTGAGTACGCGATGGTGAAGGCCGCCGCCGGCAACGGATGGATCGACGAGAAGCGCGTGGTGCTGGAGACGCTCACGGCGTTCAAGCGCGCGGGTGCGGACATGATCATCACCTATCACGCCAAGGATGCCGCACGCTGGCTCAAGGAAGGCGAATAGTGGCTGACAACGTAGGCAACTCAGATGCGAGACCGGATCTCGACCTCTCGGGCGAGTTCGGCGAGGACCGTCCCACGATTGACGAGCAGGAGATGGCCGATGCCATCGCCGGCTGTGGCGAGGCGGGGGTGGGCATCCCGGTCGGTCATCCTGCGGGCATCCCGATAGGCCACCCGGGCGGTCATCCCGCCGGCGTCCCCATGGACCGCCAGCGGCACGGCGGGGCACGCAGCGTGGGCTTCCGGCCCGGCGGCGGAGAGGCGGCGCTCGCGTACGAGCAGCGCACCGGCATCAAGGCGCCGCGCATCATCGCGTGGGAGATCACCCGCAGCTGCAACCTCTCGTGCGCACACTGCCGCGCCGCGGCCGAGTTCGGCCACTACGAGGGCGAGCTCCTCCTCGATGAGATCAAGGCGACGATCGACGACATCGTCACCATCTCCAACCCGATCATCATCCTCACCGGCGGCGAGCCGCTCATGCGGCCCGATATCTGGGAGATCGTCGACTACGCCCAGGCCAAGGGTGCGATGCCGGTCATCGGCACCAACGCCACGCTCATCACCGAGGACATCGCTGCGAAGATGGCGGAGCACAAGATCCCGCGTATCTCCGTCTCGATCGACTTTCCCACGGCCGACGAGCACGACGCGTTCCGCGGAGAGCCGGGTGCGTTCGACGCTTCGATCCGCGGCATCAAGATGGCCAAGGCGCACGGCGTGGGCGTGCAGATCAATATGACGGTCACCACGCTCAACCACACCAAGGTCGAGGCCGTGCACGACCTTGCCGAGGAGCTCGGCATCGATGCGTTCCACATCTTCATGCTGGTGCCGACCGGCCGCGGCAGTGACCTGCTCGACAAGGAGCTGCCGCCGGAGGAGTACGAGCGCGTGCTCACCTGGGCGTACCACCGCCAGAAGACCAGCCCGCTCCACTTCAAACCCACCGACTCGCCGCACTACTACCGCATCATCCGGCAGCAGGCGAAGCTCGAGGGCAAGAAGGTCACGCGCGAGGAGTACGGTCTGGACGCGATGACGCGCGGCTGTCTCGGCGGTATCACCTTCTGCTTCATCAGCCACACGGGCGACATCCAGCCGTGCGGCTACTTCGACATGCAGCTCGGCAACGTGAAAGAGCAGCCGTTCTCGCAGATCTGGACGGAGTCCAAGGTCTTCAACGAACTGCGCGACTACTCGCTTCTCAAGGGCAAGTGCGGCGCCTGCGAGTACAAGGCGGTGTGTGGCGGGTGCCGCGCCCGCGCGCTCGAGGTGACGGGCGACTACCTCGCCTCTGAGCCGTACTGCGCCTACCAGCCGCCCGCATGGACCGGGGAGTGCCCGGAGGCCTGATCGTGAGTCGGGCCGCATCTGCGGCCCCGGAGGATACGATGTCCCGACCGCTCGATCCCGCGGAGCAGGTGCTGGCGGCGCTTGCCGACGGCCTTCCGGTCGTGCTGCGCCCGTATGCCGAGATGGCGGCCCGCATCGGCATGTCCGAGGCCGAGGTGCTGGCCGCGTTGAGGGTGCTCAAGGACGGGAGGGCCGTGCGCCGCATCGGCGCCCGCTTCTCGGCCGCGAACCTGGGCTACCACGCGGCACTCGGGGCGCTCGCCGTGCCGGAGGACCGGACCGATGACGTGGCTGCGATGCTCGGCGCACTGCCGAACGTCACTCACGTGTTCGAGCTCGACGACCGCTACCGGCTCTGGTACGTGCTGTCGGCCGCGTCGCGCACCCGGCTCGAGATCGTCGAGAGCGAGATAGCGCGTGCGGCCAACGCGGCGGACCGCTACCGCGTGCTGCCCGACGAGCTGTACAAGGTGACCCCGGCGTTCGATGCCGACGGCGCGCCCGAGGCTCCCGAGCCACCCGACCAGGGCCTGCCTGCGGTCCTCGACCGCGACGAGAAGGCGCTCGTGCGCCTGCTTCAGGGCGACCTGCCGCTCACCGAGCGCCCGTTCTCCGATCTCGCGCATACGCTCGGCGAGTGCGGCTTCGACGTGGACGAACGTTGGGCGCTGGAGCGGGCCCAGGAACTCCTGAGCGCCGGAGCGCTCCGTGGCCTCTCGGCGACCCTCCGTGAACGGGTGGAGCCCTGGCGTTCGGCGCTCACGGTGTGGCGCGGTCTGGAGACTCCCGAGACGACCGCACCGCTCATCGCGTCCTTCCCCGAGGTGCTGCACTGCTTCGAGCGGCGCGTCCCGGGCGGGATGGCGATCCTGGCGGTGGTCGAAGGGGAGGCCCGCCCGGAGATCGACCGTGCGATCAAGCGCATCCGCATCGCCGGCGGACTCGATGCACCACGCATCGCGTACCCGCTGAGGGAGCACGTGCGCTCCCCGATGCGGTTCTTCACCGAAGGCGACTGATATACTCTGCTCTCGACCGCCAACTGCTCCCCAGGGGGTATCGCACACATGGACCACGCGCACTCTTCCGACCTGTTCGCCCGCGCGCAGCGCGTCATCCCCGGCGGCGTGAACTCGCCGGTCCGCGCGTTCAAGAGCGTGGGCATCGATCCGCTGTTCTACGAGCGCGCGAAGGGCTCGCGCGTGTGGGATGCCGACGGCAACGAGTACATCGACTTCGTCGCGTCGTGGGGTCCGATGATCCTCGGCCACGCGCCCGATGTCGTGCTGGACGCGGTCCGCGAGCAGCTCGAGTGCGGCACCAGCTACGGCGCACCCACCGAGATCGAGATCCGTGCCGCCGAGGCGGTCATCGAGGCGGTGCCCTCCATCGAGATGGTGCGCATGGTCAGCAGTGGCACCGAGGCCACGATGAGTGCCATCCGTCTCGCCCGTGGCTACACGGGTCGCGAGAAGTTCATCAAGTTCGACGGCAACTACCATGGCCACTCCGATGCGCTGCTCGTGGCGGCCGGCAGCGGTCTGCTGACGCTCAACATCCCCGGCACGCCCGGTGTCACCGAAGGCGCCATCGCCGACACGATCGTGCTTCCGTACAACGACATCGATGCCGTGCGCGAGGCACTCGAGGCTTATCCGGAGCAGGTCGCCGCGATCATCGTCGAGCCGGTCTCCGGCAACATGGGCGTGGTGCCGCCGGCCAAGGGATTCCTCGAGGGTTTGCGTGAACTCTGCACCGCTCACGGCACGGTGCTCATCTTCGACGAGGTCATCACCGGCTTCCGCGTGGCGCGCGGCGGTGCGCAGGAACGCTTCGGCGTGATGCCCGACCTCACCACGCTCGGCAAGATCATCGGCGGAGGATTCCCGGTGGGCGCCTTCGGCGGCAAGCGCGAGATCATGGAGCACCTGGCCCCGGTGGGCCCGGTCTACCAGGCCGGCACGCTCTCGGGCAACCCGATCGCGATGGTGGCCGGCCTCGCGCTCATGGCCGAGCTCGCGAAGCCGGGTGTGTACGACGAGCTCGAGCGCAAGGGCGCGCGTCTCGAGGCGGGGCTGCGGGCCGCTGTCGAGGCCGCCGGTATCGACGCGTTCCTCACGCGCGTGGGCGCGATGGCGACGATGTTCTTCACCGCCGAGACGGTGCGCGATTGGCCGACCGCATCCACGAGCGACACGAATCGCTACGCACGCTACTTCCGCGGCATGCTCGAGCGGGGCATCGTGCTCGCGCCGAGCCAGTTCGAGGCGACCTTCGTGGGGTTGGCGCACTCCGATGAGGACATCGACGCTATGACCGGGGCCGCGCGCGACGTGCTCGCGACTCTGGTGTAGTACGCTGTTTCGCGGTTCCGGGCTGATAGCAAGCCCGGCGCGACCGTACGCGATCGGGAGGCTCGAGACATGAAGGCCATCATCCCAGCAGCAGGTCTGGGCACACGCTTTCTTCCCGCCACCAAAGAGCAGCCGAAAGAGATGCTGCCCGTGGTGAACAAACCGGTGATCCAGTACGTGGTGGAGGAGGCGGTGGCTGCCGGAGCGAGCGATATCCTGGTGATCACCGGCCGTGGCAAGCGCGCGATCGAGGACCACTTCGACCGTTCGGCCGAGCTCGAGGATCTGCTCGAGCGCGCCGGGAATACCGAGAAGCTCCGTCAGATACGGAACATCCCCGACCTGGCGAACGTGTTCTACGTCCGTCAGGGTCGGCCGCGCGGCCTGGGTCACGCCATCCTGTGCGGCGCGCCGCACACCGCGGACGAACCGTTCTACGTCATGCTGGGCGACGTGCTCGTGCCCAGATTCGACTGCCTCCCCAAATTGAAGGCGGTCCATGAGAAGTACGGTGCCTCCGTGATCGCCGTCGAGCCCGTGGAGAAGCAGTACGTCAGCCGGTACGGGGTCATCGGAGGCGTAGAGGTCGAGCCGGGCGTCTGGAAGGTGACCGAGCTCGTCGAGAAGCCTCCGGCGAACGAGGCGCCGTCGAACCTCGCCATCTTCGGGCGCTATCTGCTGACCCCGGAGATCATGCGGATCCTCCCGCACGTCGAGGCCGGCAGGGGCGGGGAGATCCAACTCACCGACGCGCTCCGTACTCTGCTGGAGCAGCAGGACATCTACGCTGTCACCACGGAGTGTGGAGGATACGACACGGGCAACGTCCTGTCATGGCTGGAGGCGAACGTGGCCATCGCGCTCGACACCGAGGAGTACGGCGTGCAGCTCCGGGAGCGCCTTACTCGACTGCTGCGGTAACCGATCACGGTGCGCGTTCACACCCAGAAGCGACCGTTGGTCGCCGGATAGCGCCAGATGTCACGCATAATCCGCCGTTCGGCACCCGATTTGCGGTCCCTCGGCCTCAAGAGTGTGTCTCCATCTGCCGAAACCGTATGTGTGGCTCGGTTCCATACGGGCACCGGCAGACCATCCAGGGTGGGTCGAATGTACAACAGGGATAGATTCGCGCGTGCACCGTTCCGTATCGTCGCCTTCGCGGCTGTCATCGCGATGCTCGGCAGTCTTGTGACCTTGTTCGCGCCCCTGGGTGCCATATCCGTCGCCCGTGCGGCCACATGGAACGTGAATACGTCGGCGCGCACCGAAGCCGAGGTGCGCTCTCTGTGGAGCGTGCTCAAGCCCGTGTACTCCGGCACTCCTTATGCGGTGACGCCCAGCGTGGTCGCACCCTATGCGCCGGGTGAGCTGACGAACGGCTTCCGGGCTGACGGCGCGAACATGATCAACTTCGGCCGCTATCTCGCGGGCCTGCCGTACGACGTCACGCTGAACGGGACGCGCAACACCAACGGGCAGTACGGTTCGGTTCTCTTGCGGGCGATCGGATACCTCGATCACACACCCGACAAGCCCGCCGACATGGACGACGCGTTCTACTCGATCGGCTACTCGGCCACGAGCTCGAGCAACATCGGCGGCGGCTACACGACGAGCCACAGCTTCCAGAAGGGCTGCCTGGACGACGCGAGCGCGAGCAACCTCGCAACCGTCGGTCACCGCAGGTGGCTGCTGAATCCACGGATGCTCTACTCGGGCATCGGTTATGCGGACGGCTACCACACAACCTACGCGTTCGATCAGTCACGCCCCGTCGGTGATGTCGACTACGACGTCATCGCGTGGCCCTCGGCGGGCGTCTTCCCGGTGGAGTTCGCAAGCCGGCTGACCCCGTGGTCGATCACCCTCAATCCCGCACGGTACGACTGGGATGCCACCGCGGTCGGCAAGACGGCCACGCTGCGGCGGGTCTCCGACGGCAGGACCTGGACGATGGACGCCGCTGACACGAGCACGAGCGGCGAATACTTCAGCGCCAACTTCAACGGCTACGGTGTGCCCAATGTGTTCATCTTCCGCCCTAACCCCGCCGATCTGCCCTCGGGCTACCTCCCGGGCGAACAGTATGATGTCACGCTCTCGGGAGGCATCTATGCCGAGGGCACGAGGACGCCGGTCGTGGTGACGTACCGCACGAGCTTCGGTACGCTCAGCGGAGCCGCAACCGTGTTCTCCGCACCGCTCGCTCCCGGGAGCTCTCCGTTGACTCCGCCGGTGACTTCTCCCACTGCT
Source organism: Actinobacteria bacterium UBA6100 (assembly GCA_002423585.1). GTDB lineage: Bacteria > Actinomycetota > Coriobacteriia > Anaerosomatales > Anaerosomataceae > UBA6100. Next base: position 165,229 of record DIWS01000002.1, on the reverse strand, counting down.
CCTCCGACCGCGCCGACGACGACACCCACCCCTTCGCTGATGCCGGTATATCGCTTCTACAACAGGGTCAATGGGAGCCACTTCTACACGGCATCGGCGGAAGAGCGGGACACGGTCATCGCGAAGTGGTCCGCTACCTATCTGTTCGAAGGCCCTGCCTATGCGATCAATACCGCGAACCCGGTGAACGATACGCCACTGTATCGCTTCTACAACCGCGTCAATGGCAGCCATTTCTACACGGCGTCGGATGTCGAGCGGGACACGATCATCGCGAAGTGGCCGGCAGTGTTCGCCTATGAGGGGTCGGTGTACAACGTTTCGGCCACGGCCGCAGGAACCACGTCGGTGTACCGCTTCTACAACAAGGTCAACGGCAGTCACTTCTACACCGTCTCGCCGGAAGAGCGCGATCGCGTCATAGCCGCGTACTCCGCCACGTACACATTCGAGGGTGTCTGCTACTACATAGGGAACTAGCCGCTGTTCGCGCGACCGTTCCGCCCGCAGGGCGTGTGCCATCGGGCGCGCACTGCTACCATGATGGGGCTCCGTGTGCCTCCGTGCGCACCTGAACGTCCAGGGGAGGACTTGTGAAGGGAATCATCCTTGCGGGTGGAGCTGGAACCCGCCTGCATCCAGTCACTGTTGCCACGTCCAAGCAGCTGCTTCCTGTCTACGACAAGCCGATGGTCTACTATCCGCTCTCCGTGCTCATGCTCGCCGGGATTCGCGACGTGCTCGTGATCACGACACCGACCGACCGCCCGGCGTTCGAGCGGCTGCTGGGTGACGGCTCGCAGTGGGGGATCGAGCTCTCGTACGCCGAGCAGCCCACTCCCGGAGGACTTGCGCAGGCGTTCCTGATAGGCGAGGAGTTCCTTGCAGGCAGCCCTGCATGCCTGGTCTTGGGCGACAACATCTTCTACGGGATGGGCCTGGCTGACATGCTGCGATCCGCGCGGGACGACGTCGCCGACGGCGGTGCGGTCGTCTTCGGCTACCGTGTTCGAGACCCTGAGCGCTACGGCGTCGTGGAGTTCGACGAGGACGGCACTGTCATCTCCATCGAGGAGAAGCCGTTGCAGCCAAGATCCAACTTCGCGGTCACAGGTCTCTACTTCTACGATGACCGTGTCTGCGATATGGCGAAGCGCGTCGAGCCATCGGCTCGCGGAGAACTTGAGATCACCACGCTCAACAACCTGTACCTGGCCGATGGTTCCCTGAGCGTCCGGGTGATGAGTCGTGGCATGGCGTGGCTCGACACAGGCACTCCGGATTCACTGATGGAAGCTGGCGCATTCGTTCAGACGATCGAGAAGCGACAGGGTCAGAAGGTCGCATGTCTTGAGGAGATCGCTTATCGTCTCGGCTTCATCGACAGGGCCGGACTCGAGCGCGCAATGGCCGGGACGTCCTCGGAGTATTACCGCAATCTGGGGGATCTGTGAACAGTGGTAACGATCGGTCGATAGACCACGTCTTCGCCGCGATCCTGGCGGGTGGAAGTGGGCAGCGGTTCTGGCCCCTCTCACGCGAACTGAAACCCAAGCAGCTGCTGTCGATGTTCGGGCAGGAGTCGCTCATCTCACAGGCCGTGCGGCGGATCCTGCCATTCGCCGGTGATGCCGACCACGTCACGATCGTGACCAATGAGCGGCTGTTCGACGAGCTCCGCAACCACCTGACCGCACAGCAGGACGCGCGCCTTCACCAGGTCACGTACATCCAGGAGCCGATCGCGCGCAATACGGCGCCTGCAATCGCGCTGGCCGCGGCCATCTTCGAGGCGGCCGATCCCGATGCGGTCATGGTCGTCCTGCCCTCGGACCACATCCTCGAAGACGGGGAGGTGTGGGCAAGCTGCATCGGGGCGGCAGTTCGTGCAGCGAACGATGGCTATCTCGTGACCATCGGGATCACTCCGACCCGTCCGGAGACGGGGTACGGCTACATCATGGCGGGCACCGCGCTTCCGGAGTTCGCGGTCGGGACGGTGACACCCCACGTGGTTGAGCGCTTCGTCGAGAAGCCCGATCTGCCCACCGCCGAGCGGTTCCTCGAGAGCAGCGAGTACTTCTGGAATGCCGGCATCTTCGTCATGCGAGCATCGCGAGTACTCGAGGAACTTGAGGCCGCAGGTGGGGATGGGGTCCGGATCGCGGACGCTGCCCGGTGGATCGCAGCGCAGGCGCCCCGGGACCGCAATGGTGACGAGGCACGCAACCGGTTCGAGGCATTGAAGCCGACATCGATCGATACTGCCGTCATGGAGCGTTCGGCGCGCGTCGCCGTTATTCCCGCGCCTCTTGATTGGAGCGATGTCGGCTCCTTGCTGGCGCTTGAGGACGTTGTTGAGCCCGATGAAGCGGGTAACGTGCGCGTTGGTCGTGGAGTGGATGTCGACAGCACCGACTCGGTCGTCTACTCAACGGATCGTCTCGTCGCAACCCTCGGGGTGAAGGACATCATTGTCGTGGACACCACGGATGCGACGCTCGTGCTGGACAAGAGCCGTGCGCAGGATGTGAGGCAAGTCGTCGAGGCCCTCAAGGTCCTGGGTGCCGATGAGATCGTCCAGCCGAAGGCCAGCCTTCGTCCGTGGGGTTCCTGGACGAGCCTTCTCGCGGCACCGGGCTATCAGATCAAGATGATCGAGGTCAACCCGGGCGCGCGCCTCAGCCTGCAGAGACACCAGCACCGCAGCGAACACTGGATCTTCGTCTCTGGCTCGGCGCTTGTCACCCGCGATGATGAACTGTTGAGGCTGCACGCCAACGAGAGCGTCTTCCTACCGGTCGGATCGGTGCACCGTCTCGAAAACATCGGTGAGGACACGCTGAGGTTCATCGAGGTGCAGGTCGGCGAGTATCTGGGCGAGGACGACATCGTCCGTCTCCTCGACGATTGGGATCGCAACGATCGTTAGCGCCTACCGGTAGCGGATCAGCTTCGCGGGCGTGCCGCCCACGACCGCGTACGGAGGTACGTCCTCGCGCACGAGTGAGTGCGAGGCGACGATCGCGCCCTCTCCGATATGGACACCCGCGAGAACCGCCGAGTATGCGCCGATCCACACGTCATCCTCGATCACCACCGGCGCCTCGCGCATCGGCTGCAAGAACACGGAGCCGCGTCCCTCCCAGGTGTGGTCGACGCTCGAGATCAGCGAGTGGTTGCCGATGAGCACGCGCGAGCCGATCCGTACACCGGCCTCGCCGTAGACGATCGCACCGTAATTGAGCGTGCTGTCCTCACCGACGGTCAGTTCCCCGTCGAGGACGCGCACGACGCATCCGGATTCGATGGCCGAGCGCTCGCCCAGGTGGACCCGCCCCATGGTGTCGCCGCCGATGATCCTGGTACCTCGTCCGATGCGCGCGCCGGGCTCGATCGTGACTTTCACGCGGCGCTCGACCGAAGCGAAGGGCGAAACGAACGCCCGGTGTGGTACCCGGATGCCCTTGGTAAGACCGATCAGCTTCTTGACGACGTGCCGTGCCATGTTCGCCATCGTTGTGCCGTCTTCCGTTTCAGTGTGATCACTCCCGGATGCAGCGTAGGCTATCATAGCCAGACAGTCTCCCCGCGAATGGTGTGGTCCAAGGGTGCAACGAATCACGGGACATGCCCTCGTTTCCGTCGTCGTCTACTGCGACGGTGTGGATGCGCACATCGAGCGCACGCTCGCTGCGCTGGCGAGCCAAACGCTGTCCGGGCTGGAGGTCGTGCTGGCGGGCCGTGCGCCCACCGGCACGACCTGCTCTGCGGTGCAGTCGACGCGGCTTCTCCCAGAGTCCGAGATCGCCGAGCTCTTGCAGGCGGATGTGCGTGCAGGTGTGGTGGAGTCCACACACGGTGCCTGCTTCGTCGAATTCGCTGCCGGCGATGAACCCGCCCCGACGATGCTGGAGAAGTGTGCGTGGGCGCTGCGTACACGCCCGAACACCGCGGCGGTTGCGGTGACGGCAGGGCCGCCCGATCCGCTCGGCGCAGGGGAAGATGTGCGCGTGAACGGACGGGGCACGCGCCTGACTGAGTTCAGGCGCGGATCGTACATGGTCAACCGTTCGGCGTGGGATGAGACGGGCGGGTTCGCTCACGACGTTCCGTCGGAGTTGGTCGATCGCGACTGGTGTCTCACTGCCCTCGAACGAGGGTTTGCGATCACCCCGCTCATCGATGACCTGGTCAGCCTGCGTGAGGCGCAGAGCCCCATCGAGCGAGATGGCGCCGATGCGTGGTTGCGTGAGCGGCACCCGGCAGCCTATCGCCGTTCGGCGCGGGGTCGGCGGGCGCGGGATCGTTGGAGCCGACTCTCGTCTCGGTCCGCCGTCTTGAGGAACGCGGGTTCTCGCATCGGGGCCAAACTGGCGGGCGAGGGCCTGCTGGACGCGGGGGCAAGCGAGCGGCGAAGGCTGCGGAGCGTTCTCCGACTGCTGCCGAATCGCCTCAAGGGCGCATGGTGGCACCAGCGCGGCCTGCCGGACTACGCTGTCGACATGTGGGAAGAGGCTCCGCGCCTGACCGGGCTACCCGATGGGGGGGATCTCTCTGTCGCGGTCCCGGCCGATGGCCGGCGCACGCAGGTTCTGATCCTGCACCCGTATCTGGTGACCGGTGGTGCGGAAACGGTCGTGCTGAACCTGCTTTCTTCGATCGATCGCAGACGCTTTGAGGTGCACCTCGTGACGACGGAGGGAGGCCCCTTCGCGGCCCCCTGGATGCGCGACCCGTGGCTCCCCGACTTCGCCGCACAGTGCGACAGCATCTTTCGGCTGCCCGTGTTCCTGGAGCGCGGCTACTTCCTGCGGTTTCTGGTGGAGTTCGTGGCCTCTCGCAAGATCGACGTCTTCTTGAACTCGATCAGCGTGTTCGGCTACCGCGCTCTTCCCGCGTTGAGCGAAGCGCGGCCGGGAATGGCGATCGTCGATCTTCTCCATGCCGAGGCGCCGTATGCGCCGCTCGATCAGATCACGCTGGCGCGCGAGTACAGGGAGTATCTCGATCTTCGTGTGGTGACGACCGAGACCGTTCGCCTCGCTCAGGTCGAGAAGTACGGTGCGCACCCGGATCGGCTCGTTGTCATACCGAACAGTGTCGACACCGAGGGACGATTCGACCCGTCACGATATCCGCTCGGCGCGTTCAGGGAGAGTCTCGGTATCGGCACCGATGTGACGCTGGTGCTCTTCTTCGGCCGGATCGTCTCCGAGAAGCAGCCAGACCATATCGTCCGCGTGGCCCAGCTGCTGAGCGGCAGAAGCGACATCATCTTCGCCGTGGTCGGGGAGGGGGTTGAGCAGCCGTCGCTCGTGCGTACGATCGCTGAGCGCGGTCTCCCGAACGTCGTCGTCGTTCCGCCGCTCGAGAACGTGGCAGTCGCCATCGCCGATGCCGACTGTGTGTTCTTCCCTTCGAAGCGAGAGGGTCTGCCGATGTCCGGTCTCGAAGCGCTGTCGATGGCTACGCCTGTGATCGCCTCGAACGTACCGGGATGGTCCGACCTGATAGAGGATGGACGCGATGGCTTCCTGGTCACGGACGGCGATTTCGAGGGCTATGCGCGCGCGATCGCCAGGATAGCGGACGAACCGGGGCTGAAGGCACGCATGTCGGAGGCGAGTCGTGAGAAGGCGGTCACGCGCTACGGCACGATACCATTCGCCCGTGCCTGGGAGCGCGTCTTTGACCGCGCGATGGAGGTGCATCGAGCGTGAGGCCGACCTTCTCAGTGCTCGTGGCGGCATACAACGCCGAGAGCACGCTCGGCGAGGCGCTCGACTCTCTGATCGCGCAGACTCTCAGGGAGTGGCAGGCGGTCGTGGTGGACGACGGGTCATCCGACGCCACCTTCACGATCGCTCGAGACTACGCGGCGCGCGATGCGCGCATCACCGCTCTCACGCAGCCGAACGGCGGTACCGCCTCGGCGCGCAACCTGGCCGCCGCAAGTGCTTCTGCTCCGTGGCTTCTCGCGCTCGATGCCGACGATATGCTGCTGCCCGAGGCTCTGGAGCGTCAGGCTGCGTTCATGAGTGAGAACCCGGGGTTCGACATCTACTCCTGGGCGCTGCTCCTGCAGGCGCCGGACGGCTCCCGCGCCCTGTGGCCTGTCAACCGTCGGCACTCCAGAGTAGAGAGCTACACGCTGGAGCAGCTGGTCGGCGCGAACATCATCCCGGCCGGTTCGGTGACCGCTGCGGAGCTCTTCGGCTCCCTGGGCGGGTACCGCAGTGTCTTCCTGGAGGATTACGACCTCTGGCTTCGCGCGCTCGCCTCCGGTGCGCACCATCTGCACAATCCTGAGCCGCTTGCGGTGTACCGGGTCAGCTTGAGTAGCAAGAATGTTGACCTGGTGCAGCGGACGAATGGTGCGGAGCGCATTCTCTCGGATCTCGCGGACAGTTCCTCGATCTCGTCCGCACAACGTGCTCTCGCTCGCGAAGCCGCCCGACGTCACCGTGCGATCGGTGTGCGGCAGCGCCTTGAGTCGCAGTTGGACGCCGGCGACTGCTCGAAGATCCGGGTGAGATACCTGAAGGCACGCCGCGCCTACCCGAACGCGCTGCGGTGGCTGGCGGGGGCCGCATTGATCGTCGTGAGCCCTCGACTCTTCGCCAAGATCGCTCCGCGGGCGCGAATCGATGTCGCGAACATCGAGACACCCGAGGGGATGTCGCTGGGTGACGCCTGGGACGCCGGATGCGGCGATTCGCACTCGTAGTAGAATCACCAAGTCGAGGTCAAGCACGGCAGACATGGCCGGAGAAGGCGTGTGGGAGGTCGTCGTATGAAAGTCGTGATTCTCGCGGGCGGGCTTGGTACCCGGCTGTCAGAGGAGACAAGTCTGCGTCCGAAGCCCATGGCCGAGATCGGCGACAGGCCCATACTGTGGCACATCATGAAGATCTACAGCCACTACGGATTCAACGAGTTCGTCGTCTGCCTCGGCTACAAGGGTTACATCATCAAGGAGTACTTCTCGAACTACTTCCTCCACAACTGCGACGTCACGTTCGACATGCGGACGAATGAGATGTCCGTACACCAGAACGTGAACGAGCCCTGGAGGGTCACGCTGGTCGACACGGGTGCGGAGACCATGACGGGCGGCAGGGTGAAGAGAATCCAGCCGTACGTCGACGACGAGACTTTCATGCTGACCTACGGAGATGGCGTGGCCGACGTCGACATCAGCGCCCTCCTGGCCTTTCATCAGGCCAAGGGAAGGAGTGCCACGCTCACTGCGGTGCAGCCGCTCGGCCGCTTCGGCGCGCTTGACGTCGAGGGTGACGCCGTACGCTCGTTCCACGAGAAGCCCCTCGGAGATGGTGACTGGATCAATGGCGGCTTCATGGTGCTGGAGCCGGACATCTTCGATCGTATCGAGGGTGACGCCACCACGTTCGAGCAGGAGCCGCTCCAGTCGCTTGCGTGCGACGGGCAGCTTTCTGCTTTCGGGCATCTCGGCTTCTGGCAGCCGATGGACACGCTGCGCGACAAGGTGCATCTCGAGAAGCTCTGGCTCTCGGGCGAGGCGCCCTGGAAGGTGTGGTGAACGTGGCCGAGCTCTTCGGCAACGCATATGCCGGACGGCGCGTGCTCGTCACCGGGCACACAGGCTTCAAGGGCTCGTGGCTTGTCGAGTGGCTTCTTGGCTTGGGTGCGGATGTCACCGGTTATGCGCTCGAACCGCCGACCGATCCGAGTCTGTTCGTCGAACTCGGCCTGGCTGGGCGCGTCGGCCACACCATCGGTGACGTTCGCGATCTGGTACACCTGCGCGATGTCATCTCGGCCGCGCAGCCCGAGATCGTCTTCCATCTCGCCGCGCAGCCGCTCGTGCGTCTGTCCTACGAGCAGCCGGTGGAAACCTACGACACCAATGTGATGGGAACGGCGAACCTCCTCGAGGCGGTCCGATCGTGCCCGAGCGTACGCGTGGTGGTGGTGATCACTTCTGACAAGTGCTATGAGAACCGCGAGACGGGACAGGCGTATCGGGAGGACGATGCGATGGGCGGGTACGACCCGTATTCATCGTCGAAGGGCTGCGCCGAGCTCGTAACGACGGCCTACCGCTGCTCCTTCTTCGGCGAAGGCTCCGGGGTGCGCGTCGTCACCGTTCGAGCGGGAAACGTGATCGGTGGCGGCGACTGGGCGCGCGACCGCATCGTGCCCGACTGCGTGCGCGCCCTGCAGGCCGGCGAGCCGATAGTCGTCCGCAATCCGGACGCCGTGCGCCCGTGGCAGCATGTCCTTGAACCACTCTCGGGCTACCTGCATGTGGCGGCTCGACTGTGGGAGGGTGCGCGCGAGCTGGATGGTGCCTGGAACTTCGGTCCCGAGGAGCAAGGAACGGTCCCCGTCCGTCGGGTGGTGGAGGAGATCATCGCGGCGTGGGGGTCGGGCACGTGGGACCGCCCCGTACCGGTCACCTCACAGCCCCACGAGGCGCACCTTCTGGCACTCGACATCGAGAAGGCGCGGACGCTGCTCGGCTGGCACCCACAGTACACGGTCGAACACACACTACAGGTCACCGCGGCGTGGTACGGCGCGAGGCACGCGGGCGAAGATGCGCGTGCGCTCACGGTCGCCGACATCGCCGACTACGAGCAAGCGGCTGTACAGCATGGCGCCATCTGGGCGCGAGATCCATCGGACACCACCGAAAGTGAGTCGTGACAGTGAGCGAAAGCCGCCGCGCACAAGAACTGCGTGCCGAGATCCTGGTCAAGACCGCCGAGTACTACGCCGAGGCCTTCGGTGGTGAAGCGGACTTCGAGCCCGGGACATCCCGCGTCTCCTATGCCGGCCGCGTGTTCGACGAGCGCGAGATCGTAAGCCTCGTGGACTCGTCTCTGGACTTCTGGCTGACGTACGGACGGTTCTCGAAGCAGTTCGAGGAGGACCTTGCCTCGTTCCTCGGCCTGAAGCACTGCTTCCTGGTGAACTCGGGATCCTCGGCGAACCTGCTCGCGTTCTCGGCGCTGACCTCGCCGCGCCTCGGCGAGCGGCGCATCGAACGCGGCGACGAGGTCATCACGGTTGCTGCGGGTTTCCCGACCACCATCGCGCCCATCGTGCAGTTCGGGGCGGTCCCCGTATTCGTCGACGTGGTGCTCGCGACCGGGAACGTGGACGTGACGCAGCTGGAAGCCGCGCTCTCATCGCGCACGAAGGCGGTCATGCTGGCGCACACGCTCGGCAACACGTTCGACGTGGACGCCGTGACGGCATTCTGCGAGCGGCATGGCCTGTGGCTCGTGGAGGACAACTGCGATGCGCTCGGCTCGAAGTGGAGGGGTCGCTACACCGGCGGTTTTGGCCACATCGGCACGTCGAGCTTCTACCCGCCGCACCACATGACGATGGGCGAGGGCGGCGCGGTGTACACCGATGACGACGAGCTCGCTTCCATCGTGCTCGCGATGCGCGACTGGGGCCGCGACTGCATCTGCCCCTCGGGCGTGGACAACCGCTGCGGCAAGCGGTTCTCACAGCAGTTCGGGACGCTCCCGTTCGGCTACGACCACAAGTACGTGTACTCCGAGTTCGGCTATAACCTGAAGGTCTCCGACATGCAGGCGGCTGTGGGCGTGGTGCAGCTCGAGAAGCTTCCCGGGTTCATCGCTGCGCGCCGCCGCAACTTCGAGACCCTGACCACGCTGCTGCAACCGGTGCGCGATGCCCTCATCTTGCCGGAGCCCACGCCGGGCGCGGAGCCCAGCTGGTTCGGTTACCTGATGACGGTCCGCGAAGGTGTCGGAGTCACCCGCGACGAACTCGTCGCCGCTCTGGAGAAGGCGCGCGTTCAGACGCGCATGCTCTTCGGAGGCAATATGACGCGTCAACCATGCTTCGACGGAATGCGGGCGAGCGGCGAGGGATTCCGCACACTCGGCGAACTGCCGAACACGGACCGCATCATGAACGATGCGTTCTGGATCGGTGTTTATCCCGGGATGACCGAGGACATGCTGGCGTTCATGGCCGAAACGATCGTGGGGAGCATCAGGCGATGAAGATGCGAGTGGCGGACTACCTCACTGACGCCCTATACCGCGCGGGAGGTGAGACGGTCTTCCTCGTCACCGGTGGGATGATCATGCATCTCACCGATGCACTGCTCGTCCATCCCGATCAGAAATGGGTCTGCTGCCATCACGAGCAGGCCGCGGTCATGGCCGCGGATGCGTATGGGCGTTGCACGAACAAGCTCGGAGTTGCGTACGTCACCGCGGGACCGGGCGCGCTGAACACGCTGACCGGCGTGGTGGGTGCCTACATCGACACAGCGCCGGTCATCATAGTCGCCGGCCAGTCCAAGGTGTCCCAGGCGAAGATAACCGGGCCGCGCCAGTTCGCGCTTCAGGGATTCAACACTCTGCCGCTGATGGAGCAGGTGACCAAGTACGCGATCATGCTCGACGATGTCTCAACGGTTCGCTCAAGCGTGGAGCGCGCTATCTGGGAAGCGACTCACGGCAGGTTCGGTGCCGTATGGATCGAGTGTCCGGTCGACCTGCAGGGCACCTCGTTCGATCCCGACGAGTACCCGGGCTTCACGCCCCCGAAGACCGATCTTGCCACCCCCGCCGAGTTGGCCGCCGCTGCGACAAAGGTGGCTGACGCACTGAAAGCGAGCAAACGACCGTGCATCCTTGCGGGGGCAGGCGTCCGCACCGCCGGGGCGATAGACGGGCTGCAGGCTCTCGTCCATGACGCCGGTATCCCCGTCATCACCTCGAGGCTCGGCATGGATCTCCTCGGATTCGACGACCCCTACTTCGTCGGTCATCCCGGGACGTATGGTGACCGCCCCGCGAACTTCACCGTGCAGAACTGTGACCTGCTGCTCACCCTCGGGTGCCGTCTCGCGCTCGGGCTCGTAGGCCACGACTTCGCGGCGTTCGCTCCGGACGCACTCAAGATCATGGTCGACGTGGATGAGCAGGAGCTCGAGAAGCCCTCGATCGTCCCGGATGTCCCCGTACATGCTGACGTCGCGGACTTCCTGCCGGCACTACGCTCGGCGCTCGACGGGTGGTGCCTCGATAGTCCGGACTGGATCGCGCGCACGCGGGGGTGGAAGGAGCGCTATCCGGTCGATCTGCCGGAGTACGCCGAGGAGACCGAAGGCGTCAACTCGTATCACTTCACCCGGGTTCTGTCCGAGCATCTCGGACCTGATGCCGTATGCGTGCTGGACACGGGTTCGTGCTTCCATGTGTGGGCCCAGGCGTTCCGGGTCAAAGAGGGGCAGCGTCACATCATCACGGGCGGACTCTCGACGATGGGCTACATGCCAGCGGTGATCGGGGCCGCTACGGCCGCAGGCGGTCACGAGGTGTACTGCATCACCGGAGACGGCTCGATTCAGATGAATCTGCAGGAGCTCCAGACGATTCGGCACAACGACCTCCCGGTGAAGCTCGTGGTCTTCAACAACGACGGCTACCTGCTCATTCGGCATACCCAGGGCAACTTCATGGACGGGCGCCTGATCGGCGAGGGACCCCAGACCGGAGTCAGTTTCCCCGCGTTCGCAGACGTCGCGGCTACTTACGGCATGGGCTACATCCGCATCGACTCTGAATCAGGACTCGAGATCGGCCTCGCGGAGTTGCTCGCCGCCGAGGGTCCGCTCATCTGCGAGGTCATGACCCCCCCGCGCCAGCTGCTCGTCCCTCGCGTAGCCTCCAAGCAGCTTGAGGACGGGTCGATGATATCGATGCCGTACGACGACATGTTCCCGTTCCTTCCGCGCGACGAGTACGAGGAGAACCAGGTTCGTGACTAGTCCGGACCGCAGACTGCGCGTGGCGATCCTCGGCAGCGGGAACATCGGTTCAGACCTGCTGAGCAAGGTCATGACCTCCGATCTGCTCGAGTGCACGCTGTTCATCGGGCGTAACCTGACCTCCAAGGGGATGGTGCGAGCCGTCTCCATGGGAATCCCGGTCTCAGACAAGAGCATCGAAGCACTTGTGGCGGACCCCGATATCTGCGATCTGGTGTTCGACGCCACGTCGGCTCTCAGTCACACCCGACACGCGGCCATCCTGAAAGAGATGGGGCGCAGCGTCATCGATCTCACTCCGTCGAATCTGGGGCGGATGTGCGTTCCCGCAGTCAACCTGGACGATTGCCTCACCGAGCAGAACGTCAACATGGTGACCTGCGGGGGGCAGGGGTCGATTCCGCTGGCGAAGGTGATCAGCGAAGTCTGCGGGGGGGTCAGGTACATCGAGACGATCTCGCAGATCGCCTCACGAAGCGCCGGTCCCGCTACGCGCGTCAACATCGATGAGTACATCGGAACGACCGAGCGAGGCATACGTGAGTTCACCGGCTGCCCTCGGACGAAGGCCATCCTGAATCTCAATCCGGCGCACCCGCCGGTCAACATGCAGGTGACCGTGCTCGCGCTCGTTGATGAACCCGATCTCGATCGGCTCGTGCCGGCGATCGACGACATGGTGGAGCGCATCCAGGCTTACGTCCCCGGCTACCGGGTGATCGTTCCGCCCATCCTGGAGAATGGCCGTCTTGCGATGATGGTGGGCGTGCGGGGGCGCGGCGACTACCTCCCGGCCTATGCTGGTAACCTGGACATCATCAACTGCGCAGCTATTGCAGTTGCCGAGGGGCACGCGCGGTTGCTCGGCGAACGCTCTGCGTCGGCACCATCGGACCCCGGTGCGGAAGGCGGCATCGCATGAACAAGAAGTTGCTGATCACTGATGTCTCGCTGCGAGACGGGTCGCACGCGGTCGCGCACCGGATCGATCGGGAGCAACTGGCCGCTCACGCCGCAGCCGTCGATGCCGCCGGCGTTCCGATCGTCGAAGTCGGGCATGGGAACGGACTTGGCGCCTCATCGTTGCAGCTCGGCGAGAGCCTGCTCGAAGACGTGGAGATGCTCCGGATCGTGCGCGAGCAGCTCAAGACCTCACGCATGAGCATCCACGTCATTCCCGGGTTCGCGACGATCGAACGTGACCTGCACCAGGCGATCGAGGTGGGCGTCGATGTCATTCGCGTTGCATCTCACTGCACCGAAGCGGACATCACCGAGCGCCACATCACCTTCGCCCGCGAGCAGGGCAAAGAGGTCTACGGCGTTCTCATGATGAGCCACATGGCCTCGCGGGAGGTGCTGCTCGAAGAGGCGCTCAAGATGCAGGCGTACGGCGCGGAGGGTGTGGTCCTGATGGACTCCGCCGGCGCCTACATGCCTGACGACGTGCGCGAGAAGGTCCCTCATCTTGTGCAGGGGCTGTCGATTCCCGTCGGCTTCCACGCGCACAACAACCTGTGTCTTGCGATAGGAAACTCATTGATAGCCGCCGAGTGCGGCGCGTACATCCTCGACGGTGCGATTCGAGGATTCGGCGCCGGAGCCGGCAACGCGCAGCTCGAGGCACTTGTGGCGGTACTGGAGAGGTCCGGCTACCAGACGGGAATCGACCTCTACGGTGTGCTCGACGCCGGGGACCTCGCCGAGAAGTCGCTCCTTGCGGTCGTCCCGACGACCTCCTCGACATCGATCGTATCCGGGCTCTCCGGCGTGTTCTCGGGGTTCCTCAAGCCCGTGAATCGCATTTCCGCCGAGTACGGGGTCGATCCCCGCGATGTCTTCTTCGAGCTCGGTCGCAGGGGAGTAGTGGCCGGCCAGGAGGATCTGATCCTCGAGGTCGCCCAGGCCCTTTCGAAGGAGAAGGGCGGAGAGAATGCCTGAGCATCAACCCGCAGCCGCCAACGTCCGTGCGGACTGTCTCGCGGCGCTCGGCTCCGATGCCGGCCGTTTCGCGCCTCTTGCAGGTCAGCGGATCCTTGTCACCGGTGGAACCGGCTTCGTGGGCACGTGGCTCGCGTGGCTGGTTTCGGTGCTCAACGATGATTTCGGCCTGGGTATCGAGCTGCAGCTCCTCTCGCCGCATGCGCGGGAGTTCGCGGAGCGCGTACCGGAACTGGCGGGCCGGCCTGACATCGAGACGATCGAGCGCGACGTGCGCGACTTGGGAGTCCTTGCCTCGGACGTGGGGTACGTCATCCACGCTGCGGGAAGCCCCGACAGCCGCGTCCACGCGAGCGACCCACTCCGCACGCTGTCGATCATCGCCGACGGAGCGCGCGCGGTGCTCGAAGCGGTCTCCGAGCAGCCCGACATCAGGTCGGTGCTGATGGTGAGCTCCGGGCTCGTCTACGGCAACCAGCCGCTCGATCTCGAACGCATCTCCGAATCGCATCGCGGAGGGCCCGAGTGGAACACGATCGCTGCGGTCTACGCGGAGTCGAAGAGGTATGCAGAGACGGTGAGTGCAGCCTACGTCAGCCAGTACAAGCTGCCGGTGGTCACTGCGCGTCCGTTCGCCTTTATCGGTCCGTACCAGCTGCTCGATAAGCCATGGGCCGTGAACAACTTCTTGCGGGATGCGATCCACGGAGGACCTGTCCGGATACTCGGAAGCGCGGACACGGTGCGCAGTTACATGTACCCGTCCGACATGGCGGTGTGGCTGCTCGCCATACTTACCGATGGTGTTCCGGGGACCGCCTACAACGTGGGTAGCCCTGACGGCGTCACGCTTCGACAGCTCGCGGATGCGATCGTTTCCCGATTCGAGACTCCCCCCGATATCGTGTGCCGTCCCGTCGGAGACCAGAAGCCCTCACGGTTCGTTCCCGACGTCGCTCGCGCGCAGGGCCTTGGCCTCGAACTCACCGTGGGACTTGACGAAGCGCTGGCGCGGAGCATCTCCTGGCATGCGGCCCGGACGGGAGCCTGATCGTGACGCAGACGAGGCGAGTCGCGATTCTCGGTGCCACCGGCCATGTTGGCAAGTGCCTCGTCGAGGCCCTGAGTGCCGATGCGCGATACGAGGTCGTGGCGGTCGCTCGCAGTATGCCCAAGCTCGAAGCCTTCCTCAGATCGCTTCCCGCCTCCGACGGCATCAGGCAGTGTCACCTCGACGCGTTCACGGATGGCGCATACGACGCGGTGGTCAACTGCATCGGGGAGGGTGACCCGTCGGCACTCGCCCGTGATGCGGGTGGCGTCATGTCCGTCACAGAGCACTTCGACGACATCACGATGGGCTATCTGAGATCCCATCCGGGAACGAGACTCGTGAACTTCAGCAGCGGCGCGGCGTACGGGGGGTCGTTCGCCGAGCCGGCGCGCGAGGAAAGCACTGCGGGATTCGAGGTCAACCGCCTCCATGCATCTGACGTGTACGGGCTCGCGAAGCTCTCGTCGGAGGCGCGGCATAGAGCGGCAGCCGACTGCTCGATCGTGGACCTGCGCCTTTTCAGCTTCTTCTCGCGCCACATTGACTCATGTCGGCGCTACTTCATGAATGACGTTATGGCGGCGATCGCGGATTCGACAGTGCTGATCACGGGGGAGGCGGATATCGTCCGCGACTACGTCGATCGCTCCGATCTGGCGAGCCTCGTCGCGTGCGTGATCGAATCCGAGCCGCGCAACGATGTCCTCGACGTGTACAGCTCTGGTCCTGTTCGCAAGTCCGAGCTGCTCAAGGAGCTCGCCGGACTCTACGGACTCGAGTACCGGATCGATCCGGGACTCGACATCTCCTCCTCCACGGGGGAGAAGCTCAACTACTACTCTGTCAACAGGCGCGCCGGAGAGATCGGCTATGTTCCCCGGTACTCCTCGATCGAGACCCTGCGGCGCGAGGTCGATGCCGTCATGGGTCAGGCGGAACGGGGGCAGGTGGAGTGACGGACTCAGGTCGTAGGCTCATCTCGATCGTCACCCCGATGTACGACGAGGAGGCGAACGTCGCCGAGCTCACGCGACGCCTGCAAGCGGTGTTCGCCGAGAACGCCTCGTACGACTTCGAGGTGATCGCGGTCGAGAACGGGTCCTCCGACGGCACCTACGACCGCTTGCTCGACGTGCACGGGCAGGATCCACGCTTCAAGATCCTTCGGCTTTCGCGTAATTTCGGTGCTGACGGCGGCGTGTCGGCGGGTCTGTCACGGGCCGCCGGGGATGCGGCGGTGATCATGTGCGCCGACTTGCAGGACCCCCCCGAGTTGATCACTGACTTCATCGCGGCATGGGAGAAGGGGTACGAGAACGTCTACCAGATCGTGACGAAGCGGGAGGGAACGGGATTCCTGCGACGGGTCAACTCCCAGGTCTTCTACTGGCTCATCAACGCCATGACCGGCGGCCTCTTCCCGAAGAACGTCTCGGACTTCCGACTTGTTGACCGCAACGTCTATGGGACGATCAACGGAATGCACGAGCACAATCGCTTCATGCGCGGCATGTTCTACTGGGCGGGATTCAAGTCGTACGGCATCGAACACGCGCGCGCGCCTCGCTTTGCGGGTACGACGAAGGCATCGACCCGGACCGTTCTGCAGCTCGCGATCAAGGGCATCTTGTCCTACTCCTACATGCCGTTGCGGGCTATCACCTACATGGGTATGGCCGTGTCCGCTGCCGCGTTCATCTTGCTCTTCTACTTCGTGTACAAGGCGGTCTTCCATGGAGTGCCGTTCGCCGGCTTCGGGACGATCGTAGGCGTCATGTTGCTGATGTTCGGTTTCCTCTTCACGATGCTCGGCGTAGTGGCCGAGTACATCGGACTCATCTACGAGGAGGTCAAGCAGCGACCGAACTTCGTGGTGAGCGAGGAAGTCGGGCTGCATCAGCGATGAGGGGGCGGTTCGCCGGCGCGTATGATCGCCATGGAGAGAAGCTGCGATTCCTGGTCGTGGGGGGCTGGAACACGGTGTTCGCGCTGGCCGTGCTCTGGGTCTTCGATCGCGTTATACCCTACGACCAGTCAAGCATCGTGCAGAAGGAACTCGTACTTGTCGCAAGTTGGGTCGTGTCCGTCACACAGAACTTCTTGACGTTCAAGTTCCTCGTGTTCCGCAGCCGGGGGCACTGGTTTCGTGAGTACGCCAAGATGTACGTCACGTACAGCGTGACGTTCGTCATTCAATCCGTCCTGACCCTCGTCATATCGGAAGCGTTGTCCCTGCGGCTCTTCTGGGCGAACCTGCCGACCATCGTGGTGGTCACGATCATCAGCTACTTCGGGCACAAGTACTTCACGTTCGGCGAGCCCCGACGCCCGGGGTGCGATTCCGGACAGGAGGGCTGAGCGTATGGCGCTGCACCGCGATAGAGTCCGGGAGATACTCGGTGCGTCGGTCTCCGCCATCGGCGGTGTGGGCTTCGCGGTGTGGGCGCTCGGTCTGTGGGAGGCCGACCTGCGGGTTCCGTTCACGTACGGAGCCGACGCCCTGTTTGCGGGCGCCGGAATCAAGAGCCTGGTCGACGGCGGCAGTTTCGTCCACAACGCGCGCATCGGGGCGCCCGCGGGCGCCTCCTGGCTCGACTTCCCCACGCTTGACGGCGCGCATCTGGCCCTCATGCGCCCGATCGCGTGGGTGACGCGTGACTACGCGCTCACGATGAACCTGTACTTCCTTCTGGGTTTCGCGCTTGTGGCACTGGCGTCCTACGGGGTGATGAGGGCGTGCCGCATCTCGAGGGTGCCGTCGATCGTCCTCTCCATCCTTTACGCAGGACTGCCGTATCACCTCATGCGAGGGGAGATGCATCTCTTCCTCGGCGCGTACTGGGTCGTCCCGCTCGCCGTTCTGCTCTGCCTCTGGATAGTCCACGCGCCCGGACTGCTCGTGCCGGACGAAGGGCCGTGGCGGCTTATGCTGCGTGACAGGCGGACACAGGTGGCCCTGGTCGTCTGCGTGCTCCTCGGCGCGAGCGGCGTGTACTACGCGTTCTTCGGATGTTTCCTGATGCTTGTCGCGGGACTCGCTGGAGCCCTGCGTGGTCGCGGGGGGCGCCGGCTGGTCGTGAGCGCGGCGCTCGTTCTGTTGGTCTGTCTCACCGTAGGGGCGGGGCTCGCCGAAGGGCTGGTCTACTCGTCGCAGGCCGGTGCGAACCCCGAGGCTCCGGAGCGGTCGGCATCGGATGCTGAACTGTACGCGCTGCGTCTTCCGCAGTTGGTGCTACCCGTCACCGGACACCGCATCGAGTGGTTCGCATGGGGCAAAGACATGTACCGAACACTTCTGGAATTGCGCGTCATCGGAGGGAACAACGAGAACGACACATCCTCCCTGGGGCTTCTCTTCAGCATGGGTTTCGTCGGGCTTCTGGGTGTCGCGGTGTTCGGCAACGAGCGGCTCAGGAGATCCGAGTCCGGCACACTCGCACTGCTCAGCCTCGCGTCGTTCCTGCTCGCCACGGTCTCGGGTTTCGGCATGTTGTTCGCGATGGTGGTCTCTCCGCAGATCCGCGCATACAACCGCATCAGCGTCGTGATCGCATTCATGGCGGCGCTCGCGATCGGGAAAGTCCTCGATGCGATCCGCACGCGCCCGGGTGCGGACTCACGTTCGCTGACATCGTTCGTGGTCCTGTGCGTGGCGCTGCTCGTTGTGGGCGCGCTCGATATGACGCCGGCGGCGTTGGCGCCGAAGTACGATGATCTCGCAGCGGTCTATCGCGCCGACGAGGCATACGTGTCGCAGGTGGAGGCGCTCCTGCCTGCGGATGCGATGGTATTCCAGCTGCCGTACATCCCGTTCCCTGAGAGCGGTCCGGTCGGCAAACTCCAGGATTACGATCACTTCCGGGCCTATCTGCACTCGGACGACCTCCGGTGGAGCTACGGTGCCATGAGGGGTAGGCCGAGCGACCTGTGGCAACGGCAGGTGTCCGCGCTGCCGACGCTGACGTTCATTCAGGAGATTCGAGCGGCTGGCTTCCGGGGCGTTTGGCTCGACACGTGGGGGTATGCCGATGGCGGCGCGGCGATCACTGCTGAGCTCTCGTCTGTGCTCCAGACCGAACCGCTGGTGAGCGACGATGGTAGGGTGGCGTTCTACGAGGTGCCATAGGCAACACCGATCCCCGGCGCCACGCTGATCATCATCCAGTCGCCCCTCGGTTGCATGCTATAGTTACTCCCGCTGTTTCGGAGGATGTGGAGGCGGTCTCGTGACCAAGCGCGCGCTCATAACCGGAATCACCGGGCAGGACGGCTCCTATCTGGCCGAGCTGCTGCTGGACAAGGGATACGAGGTCAGCGGTCTCGTGCGCCGCAGCTCGACGGACACCCGCGAGCGGATCGCTCACATAGTCCCTCGAGTCCACCTGATCCCCGGGGACATGAGTGACCAGGGGTCCCTCATCGACGTCATGGCCGAGGCGCAGCCCGATGAGGTCTACAACCTCGCCGCGCAGTCGTTCGTTGGCGATTCGTGGAAGCAGGCGTTGTACACCGGCGACGTGGACGCCCTCGGCGTCACTCGCCTGCTCGAGGCGATCCGTCGGAAGGCTCCGTCCGCACGCTTCTATCAAGCCTCCTCATCGGAGATGTTCGGCAAGGTGCGCGAAGTCCCCCAGGTTGAGACGACACCGTTTCATCCGCGATCCCCGTACGGGGTCGCCAAGGTCTATGGCTACTTCATCACACTGAACTACCGTGAGAGCTTCGGTATGCACGCCTCGAACGGCATTCTCTTCAACCACGAATCGCCCAGACGGGGCATAGAGTTCGTGACTCGCAAGATCACCGACGGCGTCGCCAAGATCAAACTCGGGCTGGCCGATGAGCTGCGGCTGGGCAACCTGGATTCGCAGCGTGACTGGGGGTTTGCCGGAGACTACGTCGAGATGATGTGGCTCATGCTGCAGCAGGATGAGCCCGACGACTACGTCGTCGCCACCGGCGTCATGCACACGGTTCGCCAGTTCTGCGAGATCGCATTCGCTCACGTCGGTCTCGACTACGAACAGTTCGTCGTCGTCGATGACCGGTTCGTACGACCGGCCGAGGTAGACCTGCTGCTCGGGGACTCGGCGAAGGCGAAGAGGGTCCTCGGCTGGGAGCCGAAGGTGAGCTTCAACGCCCTGGTGGAGCTGATGGTCGATGCGGACATGGAGCGGCTGGCGCCGATCGCGGCAGCGGGCGCATCTGAGCCGCGGTGACCACGCGAGCGCTGATAACAGGAGCTGCGGGGCAGGATGGCACGTACCTCACTGAGCTTCTGATAGGCAAGGGCTATGAGGTCTACGGGGTCATCGGCCCGGCCCCCGGGGCGTTCCGCGACGGTATCGGGCGCTGGGGCGAAGCCTACACGGTCTTGAGCGCTGATCTCACGGACATGGAATCGCTTCTTCGTGCTGTTGAGGTGTCGCGACCGGACGAAGTCTACAACCTCGCGGCGCAGTCATCCGTTGGTGGTTCCTGGGTGGATGCGGTCACGACCACCGAGGTCAATGCTGTCGGCGTGGTGCGCCTGCTAGAGGCGGTCAGACAGACAGCCCCTCAGGCGCATGTGTTCCAGGCGGCTTCGGCCGAGATGTTCGGGAACGGTGCAGAGGTGCCGCAGCGCGAATCGACCCCACTTCGCCCGCATTCACCGTACGCAGCCACCAAGGCCTATGCGTTCCACATAGCCAGGAGCTACCGGGAGTCGTACGGGATGCATGTGAGCAGCGGTATCATGTTCAATCATGAGTCGCCGCTCAGGGGCATGCAGTTCGTGACCCGGAAGATCACCAACACCGTCGCCCGAATCAAGCTCGGTCTCGCTGACGAGCTGTGCCTCGGCAATCTGGATGCGAAGCGTGACTGGGGCTTCGCGGGCGACTACGTCGAGGCGATGCGACTGATGCTCCAGAGTGCCGAGGCTGACGATTACGTCATCGCCACCGGTGAGGTGCACACGGTGCGCGACTTCTGCGAGACCGCGTTCTCGCACGTCGGCCTCGACTGGCGGCGTTACGTGAGGACCGATGAGGCCTCGATGCGGCCGGTCGACGTCGACGTTCTGTGCGGAGACTCGAGCAAGGCGAGGCGGCTCCTCGGTTGGGAGCCGAAGGTGCGGTTCGAGGAACTCGCAGCGATGATGGTCGATGCGGACATGCAGCTCGAGAGCCAGGCGGACGGGCCGGTACGCTCATGAGCGGGACTCCATCCGCGCGCAGGGTGACGGTACTCGTCCCCACGGCGAATCGTCCCGAGCTACTGGAGTTCACGCTGCGGTCGATCGCGCGCCAGACGGCCCGTGACCAGATCCTGTCGGTCATCGTATCCGAGAACCTGGGCGATCGCCGCTCCAAAACGGTGTGTGAGGCGTTCCCTGAACTGCCGATACGGTACACCCTGCGTGATCCCCAGCTGTCGCCCATGCAGCACGTGCGTACGTTGATGGAGGAGGCAGAGGGGGAGTACTCGGCACTGGTGTGCGACGACGATCTCTGGTCACCGGGTCACCTCGCCTCGGCTGTTGAGTCACTCGATCGTCATCCCGACGCGTCGGCGCACTTCTCGGCGATCGTACAGTCAGGCTCCGAGCTCGGTCCAGAGGCAGCGATGCCGGGCGCGTCGCTGCTCTGGCTCGCCGCGGGTAGGCCACCGCGTTTCAGTGAATACGTCTATCGGCGAGACGCCATTCTGGCGCTGTGTTGGATCGACACCCCGTTCAGCTGGAGCACGCTGGTGGGAAGAACGCCTGCCGTGGCGGCGGCCGCGAGGGCGCTTACCGATGCTCCGCACCCGTTCTATGCCGACCGCATGCTCTATCCGGCGCTCGCAGCGCTCGGCAAGATCATCCATGACCCGGGGGTGGACACCATCTACCGGCTCTATCCGGGTAACTGGCAGTCGACGCAAGCCCCCGAGTTCCTCGGGGAGCTCATCCATGACGCATGGCTCCAGATCGATCAGTTGGCCGAGGATGAGCAGGTCGATCTGGCGAACCTGTGGCGGGGCTATCTCACCGATCTGCCCGAGACGCTTCTCGATGATGTAGCGATAGTCATGCAGAGGCGCTTCTCGAATGACGAACTCGTGCACTTCGGCCTGGACTCGTCGATTCCCCTGGTCCCGCTTCCGTCGGAGCCCCCGCCCCCTCCGCCCCCTCCTCCCGTGCCTCCCGCGTGGAAGCGATACGGAGGACGCGTGAAGCGAGCGTGGCTCGACTTGCGTGGCGTGGAGCATTGGGTGGAGGAGGCTCCGCGCGATCCGCAGGCGGGCTGTGAGGATCCGCCCGGCTTGCCTTTCCCGGAAGCACAGGAAGCCGACCCGGCGGAGTCCGACTAAGGAGCGCGCGTGAGCGAAGACGCGGCCCGTCTCCGGTCCCCCGGGGACCATGGCCTGCCCCGCGTTCTGGGCATGATGATGCTCTCCAATTATGGGATTCCGGAGAGCGGGTACGGCTATGAGTATTACAACCTCATTCCGGCCTTCGAGCGGCTGCCCATCGAGTTCCGCAACTTCGACTACGCGCAGGAGATCATCGATCACGGTTACTGGGCAGCGAGTGCCGGACTCAAGCGCATCATCGAACAGTGGAAGCCGCATGCGCTGTTCTTCACAACGTACACAGAGCAGGTCGACCGGGACCTGATGCGATGGATTACCGAGGAAACGCCGACAGTGACCATCGGCTGGTTCTCGGATGATCACTGGCGTTTCAAGAGCTACTCCAGGTACTGGGCAGAGGCCCTCAACTGGGTGGTCACCACAGACGCCGACGCTGTGCAGAAGTACCGTGCGATCGGGCAACCGAACGTCATCCTCTCGCAGTGGGCCGCGAACGAGCTGGTGTACCGGCCGTCGGAGCTGCCGCTTGAATACGACGTCTCATTCGTAGGCAGGCGCTACGGCCCGCGAGAGTCAGCTGTCGAGCACCTTCGGCGTAACGGTGTGTCAGTTGCGACCTTCGGCCCGGAATGGCCGGGCGGAGGGGTCTCCCAGGACAAGATGATGGAGGTCTTCTCCAGAAGTCGCGTGAACCTGAATCTGGCAGCGTCTTCGAAGCGCGACCACCTCCGATCATCCAAACCGCAGATCAAGGGGCGCGTGTTCGAGGTCCCGGCGTGTGGGGGACTTCTTCTCACCGACTACGCGCCGCATCTCGAGGACTACTACGACATCGGCAGCGAGGTCGTGGTCTACACCTCGAAGCGCGACATGCTGCGCAAGGTGGTCGATCTGCTCGGCGACGAACCTCGGCGCGCATCGATCGCACGCGCGGGCTACGAGCGCACAGTGCGGGACCACACCTGGGTGGGCCGACTGCGGGAGATACTGAGCCAGGCCGGAGTCCTCGAACCGACTGACGGGGAGGTTCTTGCGCATGAGCGCACCTGAGACTCCCCGCGCGATAGGATTCGTGGTGGTTGGCGCCGAGGCGTGGGCCTCCTTCGACACGCTCGCCTCTCTGCTCGAGCAGTCGGCGCCCCCGGTGCGCGTGTGGCACGTGTCGAAGGATGATCTTCACGAGGCGCTGGAGGATATCGACACCGACTGGGTCGTCGTCGTCCGCGCAGGATCGCAGTTCGACCCGCTGTGGCTGTCCCGCGCGCAGAGGCACGTCGAGCTGGATTCGCTCGGCGTGGTCGGCGGGCGGCTTCTCGAGTTCGAGGGCGCGCGGACCGCGGCCAGGTGGATGGCCGGGACTCCCCGCATCGCCTGGGTCGATGTTCACGGGATCCTGAAGTCGAACCTTCGGAACCTTCCAGGACGTCCGATCGTGGCGCCTGCGCTTTTCTTGAGCTGGGACAACGTCATGTGCCGACGGGATCTGCTTCTTGACGCCCTATCGATCGAACCGCGCCTGCTCTGGAGCGAGTACGCGACCTTTCCCTGTCATCTGGCGCGCCGTCGGGGGATGGACGTGCTCTACGATTCGGAGTTGCGTTCGTATCGCTCGTTCGATCGGCCCGGCGTCCCGCTGGAGCCGCTTGACCCCAACGCCTGGCACCACGTCGCCAAGCGACGCATCCTCGAACTCGGGAGCGTCAGGACCGGCCCCGTCGCGTTTGCGGCTCTGGCAAGTTCGTTGGCGATCGGCAGTCGTTCGTCGCCAGGGCTTCTCTTCGGACTGGTGTACGTATGGTGGCCAGCGCGTCGTCGGCGGTGGGCGGCCGTCATGTCCGGCAAGGTCGCCGGGGTGCGGGCACTCCTGGGCTAGCACTTGAGGATCGCCGGGGATCACGACACGATGCGTGTCGGCTCCTCCGGGCGATCGGTTCGGCGAGTGTTCATCGGCGCGTTACACTGTATGGGTTCTCTGTCCACTTCTGATTCAAGGGCGGTGCGATGACCGCGTATGTCATAGGCGTCGGCAAGACGCGATTCGGGCCGACTTCCAAGACCATGCCGCAGCTTGCGCAGGAGGCTATCCTAGACGCGCTGAGCGATGCCGACCTTGCGCCTGAGGGCGTTGACGCGATCGTTGTCGCCAACTTCCTGGGTGGGCCCAACGAACGGCAGCTGCACCTCAACTCGGTCATCGCCGGTATCTTCCCCGGGCTGAATCTACCGAGTTGGCGCACGGAGGCCGCATGCGCTTCGGGCGGCGTGGCGGTACATCAGGCGGTGCTCGCCCTCTCCAGGTACCAGACGGTCCTCGTTGTGGGCGTGGAGCGGATGAGCAGTGTCGTAGGCCTTGAGCTCACGCGCAACATCGGAATGGCCGGTGACGTGATCTTCGACCAGCTCGAGGGGCTGAACTTCCCTGCCAACTACGCACTACTGGCACGGACACATGCGGCCCGGTATGGAACCACCCTGCGTGATCTTGAACTGGTGAGTCTCAAGAATCACGCGAACGCGAACCTCAATCCCAAAGCCCACTTCTATCTGAAGAAGGTTCGCCAGGCCGATATCGATGCAGGGCCGCCGGTGGCCTCTCCTCTCCGGTTGTACGACTGCTGCCCGGTATCCGATGGTGCTGCTGCGGCAGTAGTGAGTTCGCGCGACCGCGGAGCCCGGAGTGTCAGGATCATGGGATCAGCGGTTTCGAGCGACGTCATATCTCTCGCCCATCGCGCATCGTTGACCGGCTTCGCCGCAGCCCGGGATGCGGCGAAGCGCGCGTACGAAGAGGCTGGCGTCCAGCCCTCGGACGTCGATGTCGCCGAGGTCCACGACTGCTTCACCATCGCAGAAGTAGTGGCGATGGAGGACCTCGGATTTGCGGCGCCTGGAGAAGCAACCGTGCTCATCCGCGAGGGGGAGACCAACATAGGCGGTCGTATTCCAGTGAACCCGGGAGGCGGCTTGAAGGCCGGCGGCCACGCGATCGGCGCGACAGGAGTGAGCCAGGTCTGCGAGCTCGTGAAGCAGCTGCGTGGCGAGGCCGGTGACTACCAGGTCGCCGATGCTCGTGTAGGCCTTGCGCACAACGTAGGCGGCGTCGGCGGGACCTGCGCTGTCCACCTTCTTGGAGGACGATAGTGGAGCACTTCACCTGCCCTGACTGTGGTCGGGACTACGCATACCAGCTTGACTCCTGCACCTGGTGCCGCATTCCCTTGGTGAGACATGAACCCGCGAGCGCCACGATCATCGCAACCACCGAAGTGGTTGCCGCCAGCGTCGGCCATGAGGATGTCCCATACTGGTGCGCGCTGGTCGAGGCCCCCGACGGATCCCGAGCGGTCGTCAAGTTCGACACCGCGCCTACCGTGGGCGCGCCTGTCTCATTCAGCGCCGAGGAGGCAGCCGAGCTCGCAGTGATCGGCATACTCGGCACTGGAACGATGGGGCGGGGTCTTGTGGAGTTCCTTGTCGGGCGCGGCCACCGCGTTGTGTGGTGCGGGCGCTCCGAGGAGCGGCTCTCCAGGTCGCGGGCCACTCTCCTCGAGCGTCTGGGACGGGTCATGGACGAAGAGCAGGTCGCATCGGCGGAGGCTCTTCTCACGACGTCAGTGACCTACGAAGCGCTGTCGGTGTGCGATCTCGTGATCGAGGCGGTCGTGGAGTCGCTCGAGCCCAAACGGGCAGTACTGATCGAGGCCGAGAAGTCCATGCGAACCGGCGCAGTCCTGGCCACGAACACATCCGGTCTGCCCATCGAGGAGTTGGCCTCCGGACTATCGCGTCCTGAGGAGTTCGGCGTTCTGCACTTCTTCAATCCGGTGACCAGGATGCGGCTCGTGGAGACCGCCGTGGGGTCGCGCACCTCATCAGCAACCGGCGAGTTCCTGGACGTATTCACGCGTTCCCTGGGCAAGATACCGGTCAGAGTCGCCGCACAGCCCGCCTTCGCTGTGAACCGCGCACTCATGCCGCTGTTGAACGAAGCGGTTCGCGAGCTCGAGGAGGGCGTCGCGCCCGCCGCCTCCATAGATGAGGCGATTCGCCTGGGCCTCAATCATCCCATGGGCCCGCTGGCACTGGCCGATCTCATCGGTATCGACGTGGTCGTGGACATCATGGACAACCTGGCCGAGCGCACCGGCGACGAGACCTACGCGCCCAGGCCGACGCTCGTGCAGATGGTGAGCGAGGGCCGGCTCGGCCGAAAGTCGGGGTGTGGCTTCTACGAGTACGTTCGCGATCGCTGAGGGCGGCCCGGAGATGATCTCCCGGTCGGTTGACTCCGTAGTTTACGGGGAGTGTTCGGCTTTGGCACGGGTGGCCGTACCGCTATACTATTTCCCCCGGCGCACGCGCGCCGTCGTTGCTTTCGCGCGGATTCATGCCAGCACATCGGAGGTCCAATGAGCATCTCGGGCAAGCGCGTCGTCGTCACCGGCGCAGATGGATTCATAGGTAGTCATCTCACAGAAGCGCTCGTGGCCGAGGGTTGCCGCGTGAAGGCGTTCGTGTACTACAACTCGTTCAACTCGTGGGGCTGGCTGGATACGATCGCGCCCGACGTGCGCGATCAGATCGAGGTGTTCGCCGGTGATGTGAGGGATCCCAACGGCGTTCGCACTGCCCTTGCGGACACCGACATCGTGTTCCACCTGGCGGCGCTCATCGGCATCCCGTTTTCGTATCACTCGCCGGACTCCTATGTCGACACCAACGTCAAAGGGACTCTGAACGTGCTTCAGGCGGCCCGAGACCTGTCGCTCGAGCGCGTCGTCGTGACATCGACCTCCGAGGTCTACGGTACTGCGCAGTATGTGCCGATCGATGAGAAGCACCCCCGCCAGGGGCAGTCGCCGTATTCCGCGACCAAGATCGGTGCGGACGCGGTTGCCGACTCCTTCTATCGCTCGTTCGATCTGCCCGTGGTGACAGCGCGACCGTTCAACACATACGGGCCACGCCAGTCGGCGAGGGCTGTCATTCCAACGATCATCACGCAGCTGCTGGGCGGCTCCTCCGAGATTCGCCTCGGATCGGTTCTCCCTACCCGTGATCTGAACTTCGTCATGGACACTGCGGCCGGCTTCATCGCTCTCGCCGATTCGGCACAGACGGTGGGCCGGGATTTCAACATCTGTACCGGCAAAGAGATCTCGGTCGGAGACCTGGCGAATCTGATCATGGAGATCGTGGGGACTTCGGCGACCATCGTCTCGGAAGATGCGCGAATGCGACCCGGAAAGAGTGAAGTGGAACGGCTCATGGGCGACAGTGCGCTCATACGCGAGGTCACCGGCTGGGAGCCCAGGGTCGGTCTGCGCGAAGGGCTGGAGCGTACCGTCGCCTGGCTGCGCGAGAACGTCGACCGCTACAAGCCGGGCTACACCGTATAGATGGAGGCGCCAGTGAGCAAACGGGCAGTTGTATTGGCAGGCGGCAGGGGCACCCGTCTGGCTCCGTACACCACGGTGTTCCCCAAGCCCCTGATGCCACTTGGCGAGACTCCGATCCTGGAGATCATTCTGCGGCAGCTCGCTTCGGCGGGGCTGACCGATGTCACTCTGGCGGTCGGTTACCTCTCGCAGCTCATCCAGGCGTACTTCGGAGACGGCAGCGAATTCGGCCTCTCGATCACCTACTCCCGCGAGACTCATCCGCTCGGCACCGCCGGGCCGCTCAAGCTCGTGGATGGCCTCGAGGATCCGTTCGTCGTGATGAACGGGGATGTTCTCACCACCCTGGACTACCGTGCCTTCCTCGACGCGCACATAGCCTCGGGCGCCGCGGCGACCATCTCGACATTCACGCGAAGCCACACCGTCGACTTCGGCGTGATCGATTCTGACGAGAGCGGCAACGTCGTCGGCTATCTGGAAAAGCCCAAGTCGGAGTATCTCGTCAGCATGGGCGTGAACGCGTTCTCGCCCGAGGTTCTCGAGTTCATCGGGGATGGCGAGCGGCTGGACGTGCCGGATCTCATCCTGCGTCTCATCGCAGCCGGGAGGATGGTGCGGAGCGTACCGTTCGGTGGCTACTGGCTCGACGTCGGTCGCCACGACGACTTCGCACTGGCCGCCGAGGAGTTCGAAGCACACAAGTCGGAGTTCCTCGGCTGTGAGTGATTCCAAGCAGGTCACAGGCCCTGGGGCGACCGTGGTCGTCACTGGCGGGTCCGGCTTCATCGGTTCGGCGGTGGTCCGTGAGGCGCTCAGTCGGGGGTGTGCGGTCACGGCACTGATTCGCGAATGTGAGCCGATCATGGATCTCGACGGCCTGAACAGCCGCGTCGTCGACTGGGATGATCGCATCGGGTTCACGGAGGTGCTCTCCGAGATCTCGCCCGACGTGATCGTGCACTGCGCAGGCAGCAGCGCACGGGGCCAGGAGGCTGTCGAGGCGATCTACCGCGCCAATGTCGGACTCGTATGGACGTTGCTGTCGGCGGTCACGACCGCATGTCCGACGTGCGGGGTTGTGTTGTTGAGCTCGGCTGCGGTCTACGGCCCCTCACCGGAGGTGCCTACCAGTGAGGCCGCGGTGCTCCAACCGGCCACCCATTATGGCCACTCGAAGGTGCTCGCCGAGGGCGTGGCTCGTGCATTCGCTGAAGTCGAGGGGGTGCGCGCCGTCGTGGCGCGGCCGTTCAACGTGCTCGGCCCCGGTGAGCCCGCCGGGTCCGTCGTGGAGCGTATAGCACACCAGGTTGCAGGCGATCCGGGCACGGCGCGCGTGGAGGTACGCCTGCGCGAGGTGAGTTCAGTGCGGGACTTCGTCGACGTCGACGATGTGGCCCGGGCACTGGTCGCTATCGGATTCCACGGGGAGGCCGGTACGGCGTACAACATCTGTTCGGGCAGGGGAGTGAGCATCCGCGATCTGGTCGAGTGTGCGGTGGCCGTCAGCGGTCGTGAGTCCGACCTGCTGGTCGAGCAGGAGGACACGGTCGCGAGCGTGTCAATCGGTCGCAATGATCGGCTCGGGCAGTTGGGTTGGACGCCACGAATCCCACTTGAGGAGAGCATGCGTCGGATCATGCAGTCCGCGTTGCTCGGAAGCGCTGTTTCGCACGGTGACGGGGAGTAGAGGCGAATGACGGATACGGTACTGATAGTGGGCGCGGGCGGGCTTGCCAAGGAGGTTGCGGACCTTGTGACCGCCATCGGCATGGAGGTCGAGGCGTTCTACGCAGAGAGCTCCGCGCAGGTCCTTCACCCCATCGCCGGTGTAGCGGTGATCGACGATCTTGACGCGGTGAAGTCAAGGTACGCGGTCGTGGCCATCGGCGACACAGCGGCGCGGAAGCGCTTCTGCGGCATCTTGGGCGGACGCTTCGAGCTTCCAACGCTCGTTCATCCCTTGGCGTGCGTGAGCGGCTCCGCGCGGCTGTCCGAGGGTGTGCTGGTCATGCAGAATGCGGTGGTGAATTCGGGTGCGGACATCGGCCGAGGAGCATTGCTGAACGTCGCATGCTGCGTGGCGCACGACTGTCATGTCGGCGCCTATTCGCACCTTGCGCCGGCGACCCAGATGGGCGGCGGTTCCTCGGTGGGCGAGGGCGTCTTCTGTGGCACGTCGTCGGTGGTCCTCCCCAACACCGAGGTGGGCGAGTGGTCGGTCTGCGGTGCGGGGGCGGTCGTCACGACCATCATTCCGGCTCGCTGTCTCGCAGTGGGCATCCCGGCGCGCCCGGTGAAGCAGCTGTGAGCGGCTCGTGGAAGAAGGGACGTCCGGCAGATGAGTAACGCGCGTGAGCTGGCCATACTGGGAGGTACTCCCGCCTTTGCCGAGCGGCTGCACGTCGGTCGGCCCAACGTCGGCGATCGTGCGGCGCTCCAGATGCGGATCGACACCATGCTCGATCGTGTCTGGCTGTCCAACGACGGGCCCTTGCTGCAGGAATTCGAGGCGCGGCTGGCCGAGTTGCTCGGCGTGCGCCATTGCATCGCCGTGTGCAACGGGACCGTCGCACTTCAGATCATGGCCAAGGCGTGTGACCTGTCGGGCGAGGTGATCATGCCTTCGTTCACCTTCGTCGCGACTGCACACGCGCTCGAGTGGCAGGGCGTCACACCTGTCTTCTGCGACATCGACCCCCGCACACACAACATGGATCCGACGAAGGTCGAGCAGCTGATCACGGACGCCACGACTGGCATCCTGGGCGTGCACGTGTGGGGTCGTCCGTGCGACGTGGACGCGCTTCAGGAGATCGCAGACCGGCGGGGGCTTGTGCTCGCCTTTGATGCCGCGCACGCCCTTGCGTGTACGCACCGCGGGCGCATGCTGGGCAACTTCGGGGCTGCAGAGTGCTTCAGCTTCCACGCCACCAAGTTCTTCAACACCTTCGAAGGCGGCGCGATCACCACGAACGACGACGAGGTCGCCACCCGCTGCCGCCTCATGCGCAACTTCGGCTTCGACGGCCCCGACCACGTTTCGTCGATCGGCATCAACGGGAAGATGACCGAGGTGTGCGCGGCGATGGGTCTCACCAACCTCGATTCGCTCGACGACTTCATAGCGGTCAACATCCGCAACTACGAGGCGTATGCGGAGAGCCTCGGACCGATCACGGGAATCGAGTTGATCCAGCTTCCGGAAGGTGAGCGCTCGAACCACCAGTACGTGGTCGTCACCGTGGACGAGGGGCGCGCGGGCCTCAGCCGCAACGAACTGCAAGCGGTGCTCACTGCCGAGAACATCCTCGCCAGGCGGTACTTCTATCCCGGATGCCACGCCATGGTCCCCTACAGTCTGAGGGAGCTGCGCGTCCCGTTGCCGGCGACCGAGCAACTGACAGAGCAGGCGCTGTCGCTGCCAACAGGCACAGCGGTCGATCCGGACGACATCCGCGCGATCTGCGAGGTCATCGCCACGGCACTCGACAGCTCGGCTCGCGTCAGAGAGGCACGAGGTGCGGTCTCGTGAGTCAGTTGGAGTCGCCGATGAAGGTCAGCATCGTCACGCTGACTTTCAATCAGGAGAGGTACATCACTGAGGCGCTGGACAGCGTTCTGGCGCAGGAGTGCGACTTCGATTTCGAATGCATCGTTGCAGACGACTGTTCGACTGATGGCACACGCGAGATTCTGAGGCGGTACCGACAGCGCCACCCCGATCGGATTCGGCTGATACTGCGGGAGACGAATGTCGGCGCTCGCAGCAACCTGGCAGACGCCCTGTTGCAGTGTTCCGGCGAGTATGTGGCCGTGCTCGACGGAGACGACTACTGGACGAGCTCACAGAAGCTTCAGAAGCAGGTACGGTTCATGGATGCGCATCCGGACTGTGCTCTGTCGTTCCATGGCGTGCAGGCGGTAGATGAGAACGGTGCGCCGCACGAGATGGAGGCCTGTAGCCCCAGGCCCGAGCGATCCGAGATCGAGGACCTCCTGGCGGAGAACTTCATCGCGACGTGCACAGTCATGTATCGATGGGGGCTGGTAGAATCCCTTCCTGACTGGTGGGACAAGACCTGGGTGAGCGACTACTCGCTGCACGTTCTGCACGCTGCTCACGGATGGATCGGATTCATCGACGAGATCATGGCCGCGTATCGCGTTCACGAGAGCGGCATGTGGTCAGGTCAGCGTGAGGCTGCTCGCATGGACGAGTACGTCAAGACGCTCGCCCTCCTCGACAAGGAACTCGGGCTGCGCTATCACGAACTGATCGAACGCAGCATTCACCTCAACACGTACTGCGAGTTCGAGCGCAGATTCGACGCGGCGTCGAGGCTGCACGCGAGGGGTAAAGGTGCCCTGGCCTGGCCCCACGTCAAGTGGCTTCTCATGCATGCCAACAGGCATGGAGATACTCCGCTGAACGCCGTGATCGTGCTTGGCGTTCGGAGCACGCTGCCGTGGCTCGTCGAGCCGCTGGTTCTCGCGAAGCGCATGGTGCGTCGTATCGTGCGCGGCAACTCCGACGAAGACGCGGGCTAGGGGGTTCGCTTGAGTCGCTTGCTGGTGTTCACTGAGAATTACAACGTCGGATCCGGAGGGGCGAGCTACATCGTCGACCTCTGTAACGGCGCTGCAGGACTCTACGACGACATGGTCTTCGCCTCGAATCCCACAGGCTTCGCCCCTGATACTTCGGTGCGTCTGGTTGCCCCGCACACGATGCGTGAGGCGGTCCGCATATGCACCGCAGATCGTATCGGCGTTGACGTCACAGCCTCGACCTGGCTGCCCAAGCGGCATCGGCTGGCCGGAGAGCTGCGCCGACTGGCGATCAAGCATGAATCGCGTGTCTTCGCATACAACGTCGGCGTATGTCGGCGACTCATCCGCAAGACCCGCCCATCGGCTGTGATCGCCTACAACGGCGGCTACCCGGCCGCCCGGTCGGTGCTCGCCATGGCAGTCGCCGCGAAGGCCGAGAGGCTGCCCGTCGCGCTCTGTGTGGTAAGCGTTCCTGGGGCTCGCCCTGATGATTCAGACCTGGCGCGGTGGGAGGTTCGCATGGACGCGATGGTCGCCGCGTCGGTCGATGTGATCATCGTGAACGCCCACTCCATCGCGAACGCATTGGCCGATCTGCGGGGGCTGCCCGCAGACAAGATGCGCGTGGTCCACAACGCACTGCCCGATATCCCCGTCCTCAGGCAGCCGGCGATGCCCGATCGTCTGCGCATCGGGTGTGTCTCCCGCATGGATCAGATGAAGGGGACTCGCTTCCTTGTGGAGGGGTTCGCGCGGGTGGTCGGGACCACACCTTCGGCGGAACTGATGCTCGTTGGCGACGGTCCCGAGCGTGAGAACGTCGAGGCGCTTGTCGCCGAGCTGGGGTTGTCCGAGCGTGTGATCATGACGGGCCACTACCCGGGAGACGTCAACGAACTGGTCGCAACGTTCGACATATATGCGTTTCCCTCTCTCTGGGAGGGACTACCCTATGCACTGCTGGAGGCGATGCGCGCGAGGCGCGCGATCATAGCGACGGACGTGGGGGGAGTCTCTGAGGCGATCATGAACGAGGAGACCGGTCTGCTCGTGCCCGCCGGCTCGTCCGAGGACCTTGCCTCTGCCATCGCCCGGTTGATAGACGAGCCCGCGCTGCGGGAGCGCCTTGCCGCGTCTGCGCGGGCGAGATACGAGGCCGAGTTCAGTCTCGAGGCGATGCATCGGCAGACCGAGTCCGTGTTCGTGGAGACGGGGCTGGCAGGCAGGCAGGGCGAGGCTGAATCGCGGTCACCGGCGGTCCCTGGCGGCGACTCTGCGGGAAGCGACACGTGAGCAGTGGGTCCCACAAGCTGAGCATCCTGATCGTCGCGTACAACTGCGCGGGCGTACTCCCCGCATGTCTCGACTCTCTTCGGGAGAATCCGCCCTCGTGTGAGTACGAGGTCGTTTGCGCCGAGAACGGTTCGACCGATGGCACGGGCGACCTCATTCGCGAGCGCTATCCCTGGGTGCGATTGCACAGGAGCGACCGGAATCTCGGGTTTGCGGGCGGGAACATGCTCGCCGCCGAGCATGCTTCCGGTGATCTGCTTCTACTGCTCAATCCGGACACGGTCGTTCTGCCCGGCGCACTCGACTCGCTCGTCGGTTCCGTTCTTGCCGATGCATCCCGTCATATAGCCGGCGCCTGTCTCATGAATGGGGACGGCACATTCGGCACCGCATGGGGGGACTTTCCCACCGTCGGCTGGGCCCTCGCCAATACCGCCCCCTGGAATCGCCTCGGGCTCAAGGTGCGCTCGCGGAGCAGGATGGGACACTCGTGCGACGGCATCAACGGAGTGACGAGCGTCGGCTGGGTGTCCGGAGCGTCGCTGCTGATCCGCCGTGAGACGTGGGATGCTTTTGGAGGTATGGATACCGGGTACTTCCTCTACTACGAGGAGACAGACCTATGCTTCCGAGTCCGCGCCGCCGGTGGCGATGTCGTCGTCGTGCCCGACTCCCACATCGTGCATCTTGAAGGCTCGATCGTGGGTGCACTGAGTGCTCGGCAGTACGTCTGGTCTACTGAGAGTCTTATACGGTTCCTGCGCCGCAACCGCGGACCTGCCTCGGCTCTCGTGGTCAGCGCCTGGGTCGTCGTGGTCAATGTGCTGCTGCTCGTGCTATCTCTGCCGATCGGCCTCCTGAGCAGGCGCATTCGCAGTCAGCGGTCGCGCTACGCCGCCCTGGTGCGCGTCGGACTCGGCGTGAAGGCCGGACCTGCGTCTGCGACGGCACCATGATGAGTGACGCAACCGGCCTCGCCACGGCGCGCCCGCTGGCATCGGTGGTCGTTGCGGCGTACAACGCCGCCGAGACGCTGCCTGAGACGATCGAGTCCGTGCTCGCGCAGAGCTGCGGTTCGTGGGAGATGATCATCGTCGACGACGGTTCGTCCGATGCAACGCTCGAGCTGGCGCGCACCCACGCCCGGGCCGACGGGCGAATCCGGGTCATCACGCAGGCGAACGCGGGGACCGCCGCTGCCCGGAACGCGGGTTTCAGCATCGCGGGCGGCGAGTGGTTCTGCTTTCTCGATGCTGATGACGCCATGTCACCGGACTACCTGGAACGTATGATCGCATTCATCGGCCGAAATCCCGGCTATGACATCTACTCGTGCAATGCTGAAGTGGTTCTGCGGGACGGCGGGCGAGACCTGATGTGGGGCGGCCGTCGGTGGCGCGTTCCGCACCAGGTGACGGCTATCGAGCAGTTGAAGGAGAGTTCCGTATCTCCCGTGACGCTCTTCAGGCCAGAGGTGTTCGAGCGCGTCGCCGGATTCAGGAGCGTCTATTCTGAGGACTACGACTTCTGGCTGCGTGCCCTGATCCTCGGCTTCCGCCATCTGTTCAATCCCGAGACACTGTGGTCGTACCGCCGACGGGAAGGCAGCAAGACCACGGCGCTTGTTGCCGAGGCGGAGAGCCTGCTGGACATCGTGGCTGACGCCGCGGCGATGCCTCAGCTCACAGTTGAGCAGAAACAGGTCGCGGACCGTGCTCTCGAGTTCGCGAGGGCGCGAATCGAACGGCGGAGACTCGAAGAGGCACTTCTGCGTGGCGAATTCACCGGGGCGCGTCATGCCTATGTGAACGCACGCAAGGCATTCCCTGACGGACTCAAGTACACTGTCGGTTTCGTGTTGATGATGACCAGTCCCGCACTGTACGCTCGCGTGAAGTCGGCGAGGATGGTTTGACGGGACACCGTCGTGTGGTGTGGGCCGCGGGTCCGTGCTCGGCAACTGATATCATGCAGGGGCGTGCGACCTCCTTCGGTGGGGGCCCGTGTTGCGGAAGACGCCCAAGAAAGGGGCACGTGATGATCGAGGGTGTGAAACTCAGAGACCTCAAGGTCCTTCCGGATGAGCGCGGTCTCCTGATGGAGATGTGGCGCAGCGATGATCCCGACTTCCTGGGCTTCGGGCAGTGTTACGTGACGATGGTCTACCCCGGCGTGGTCAAGGCCTGGCACTACCACAAGAAGCAGACCGACCACTTCGTGTGCGTCAGCGGAATGGCCAAGGTCGCCCTCTACGACGACCGTGACGGTTCGCCCACCCGCGGCGAGACCGACACGTTCGTCATCGGCTGGCAGAGGCAGCGGATGGTGATCATCCCGCCGGGTGTCTATCACGGCTTCACGCCGGTCGGACCCGACGCGGCGATGATCGTGAACATCCCCACGGAGTTGTACGACTACGACGAGCCTGACGAGTTCAGGCGGGCTTTCGATGACCCGGAGATCGGCTATGACTGGAGCGTGACGAGCGGATGAGGCTGTTTGTCAGTGGTGGTGCCGGCTTCATCGGGTCCAACTTCGTTCGGCGGATGCTGGCCAAGCATATCGACATCGAGATCGTGTGCTTCGACAAGCTCACGTACGCGGGCAATCTGAACAACCTCGAGTCGGTCGAAGGCGACCCTCGCTACACGTTCGTGCGCGGTGACATCTGCGATGTCGACGCAGTGCGTTCGGCAGCCGAGGGGGTTGACGCGATCGTCAACTTCGCGGCCGAGACCCACGTCGACCGCTCGATCGCCGAGCCGGAGGCGTTCCTGTACACGGACATCATCGGCACACACACACTGCTCGAGGCCGTCCGCGAGCAGGGCATCGCCCGCATGGTGCAGGTCTCGACCGACGAGGTGTACGGCTCGATCGATGAGGGCTCGTTCGTCGAGACCGACCGGCTGAGCGCGTCGAGTCCTTACTCGGCATCGAAGGCAGGGGGAGACCTGCAGGTGCTTGCGTACCACACGACCTACGGTCTTCCGGTCATGATCACCCGCGGCTCCAATACCTACGGGCCCTACCAGTACCCCGAGAAGCTCATCCCCTTGTTCGTCACCAACGCGTTGGAGGGCAAGCAACTGCCGCTGTATGGCGACGGGATGAACGTACGCGACTGGCTGCATGCCGATGACCATTGCGACGGCATCGAGACCGTGCTGTTCAACGGCCAGCCCGGGGAGGTCTACAACGTCGGGGGTGGAAACGAACGCACCAACCGCGAGATCACCTCGATCATCCTCGACGAGTTGGCTCTGCCTGAGGATGTGATCAAGTGGGTCGAGGACCGTCCCGGCCACGATCGCCGATACTCGATCTCGTGCGACAAGCTTCGTGGGCTCGGGTGGGATACTCGCGTGGACTTCGAGCAAGGGCTACGCGACACGATCCGTTGGTATCGGGACAACGAAGAGTGGTGGCGCCCGATCAAGCACGGCGAGGGCGACTTCGCCCAGTGGCAGAAGCGCTGGTATGGCGATAGGGACTGAGACGTCGTATCTGGTCGCCGGTG
This sequence comes from Actinobacteria bacterium UBA6100, assembly GCA_002423585.1. Lineage (GTDB taxonomy): Bacteria > Actinomycetota > Coriobacteriia > Anaerosomatales > Anaerosomataceae > UBA6100. The sequence continues at coordinate 128,315 of DIWS01000002.1, read as the reverse complement.
CCGGAGGCATGCTCGGGACGGCACTGCGGCAGGTGTTGACGGGTCGAGGGACGCCGTTCGAAGCGCCTGATGAGCGTTCTTTCGACATCACGGACCGGGTCGCCGTCGAGAAGATGGTCGGACGGTTCGCTTCGGGGGTCCGGGCGCGCGGTGTGCTCGTGAACGCAGCCGCTTACACCGACGTCGAGCGTGCCGAGGACGAGGCGGCCGTCGCGTATCGCGTGAACGAGGATGGCGCGCGTAACCTTGCTGAAGCGGCGCGGGCCGCAGGGCTCGGGTTCGTCCACATCTCCACCGACTTCGTGTTCGACGGCGCCAAGGCCGGTGCCTACACTGAAGACGATGAGACGAACCCGCTCTCGATATATGGTGCGTCGAAACGGGCGGGGGAGCGGGCGGTGCGTGAGGCGTATCCCGAGGCCCTTGTCGTGCGCACCGCGTGGGCGTTCGGCCCGGGCGGTGTGAACTTTCCGAGCAAGATCCTCGGTCTTGCGCGCCAACGCCAGCAGCTGTCGGTGGTCACCGACGAAGTGGGCTCGCCCACATTCACGGTCGATCTGGCGGGAGGCATCGTCGCGTTGCTGGAGGTCGGTGCCGAGGGTCTGCTGCATCTGACGGGAGCCGGCTCGTGCAGCCGCTTCGAACTCGCCGCCGAGGTGTTGCGGCTCGCGGGGCTCCGGCGCGATCTGGTCCCAGTGTCCACGAATGCGTTCCCATCCAGAGTCGCCCGACCCGCCAACTCGGTGCTCGACTGCTCGAAGGCTGCCGCGCTCGGTGTCACCATGCCTTCGTGGCGTGACGGGCTCGCGCGGTTCATGGCCGCCGGGCCGACAGAGGGCTGATCGCGATGGCGACCATCGGCATCGATGTCACGGCTCTCGCGACGAGCGCCTCGGGAGGCATCGGGGTCTCTCAGTGGGCCACCATGCGTGCGCTCGCGCGAATCGACTCGGGACACCGTTTCGTGATGTACTCCACGCGTGCGCCGGTGGTGCCTTTCACGGACCAGCCGCTGTATGTGAAGTGGCCCGTCCGTCTGGGTTCCGGGCTTGCCGCCCGATCGAACATCGTGTGGATGCAGACCGGCATCAACCGCATGCTCAAGCGGGATGCCATCGACCTGTTCTGGAGTCCACGCCATCTGTTGCCGTTCGGTGCCCGCGGTGTCGCCAAGGTGGCCACGATCCAGGACTTCTGGCACCTGCATCACCCGGAGCAGCAGCCTTTCATCAACCGCACGCTCAACAGGCTGTTGATCTCCCGGATACTCAAGCGTGCTGACCACATCGTGACCACGTCGCAGGCCACTGCCGACGATGCGATCGGACACTACGGGATTCCGGCGGAGCGGATCACGGTCGTGCCGCTCGGGGTCGACCCGGGCGTGTTCCGGCGCCTGTCCGGCGAGGAGATAGCGCGCGTGCTCGAGCGGTACGCTGTCCCGGGCAGGTTCCTCCTCGCGATGGACATCTACAATCCCCGTAAGAACTTCTCTGCAGTTCTTGAGGCGTTCGCACAACTCCCGGATGACCTGCGGGCGTCCCTGCAAGTCATCGGCCTCGGCCGTCCGCGGGCCACGGCCGAGACCACGTCGCCAATGACGCTCGCCGAGCAGCTCGGCATCGGGGACCGGCTCGTACTCCCCGGAGATGCGTCGCTTGAGGACCTCGTAGCGTTGTACTGCGGAGCGGAGGCGTTCCTGTATCCATCGATCTACGAGGGCTTCGGGATGCCGGTGCTTGAAGCGATGGCGTGCGGGTGCCCCGTGATCACGTCAGACCGTTCCTCGCTTCCCGAGGTGGCCGGCGATGCCGCAATACTGGTCGATCCGTCGAGCGCCGAGGAGATCCGTGAGGCCATGACCGCCATCGCGCGTGACGCAACGCTCCGTGGGCGACTCGTGCAGCTTGGGGGGCAGCGTGCGGCTGCTCTGAGCTGGGATGCCACTGCAGCCGGAATGCTGGCCGTTTTCGAGCGTGTGTTGGGTTCGAGGGACATTCATGAGGGAGGCGCGGGCTAGATGCGCGTTCTCATCGACTGCCGGATGTCGACCTGGAGCGGCATCGGCCGCTACTGCCAGGGTCTGGTCCGGGCACTCGTGGATATTCCTGACCTCTCGGTCATCCAGATGGTCGCCGTGGGCGCTGTGGCGCCTTCGGACGCGGCCGAATCGGTCGAGGCGCACCATCACCCGTTCTCGTTCCGCGGGTCGCTGGAGTTCGGGCGGATCGTGCGCGCGGTCGCGCCGGACGTCACCCATGCACTGCACTTCCCGACACCGCGGCCTGTCGGCCACCCGCTCGTCGTGACGATCCAGGATCTCACGCCGCTCGTGGTCCCGGGAGTCATGTCTTCGGCGCTACGGCGCGCGGTCTATAGGCGCTCCGTAGGACACGCGGTGCGGGTTGCCGATCACATCCTGACGCCGTCGGCCTATACTGCCCGCGACGTAGTGCGCTTCTTCCCGCATTCGGAGGCACGCATCACCTCGGTGTTGCTCGCCGCCGACGACTTCACGTCGCGGGCGGCAGGGGTGGTGCCCGAGTGGCTTGCGGGCAGACGGTTCATCCTATCGATGGGCAACACCAAGCCGCACAAGGACCTGCCGACGCTCCTCAAGGCTTTCGCCGCTCTTGGCGACGACACACTCGCGCTCGTGCTCGCGGGCTCGGATCCGGGCGACTACGTGGCATCCGTGCTTGGCGACGATCCGGCTGCCGGCCGCGTACATTTCACGGGCGCAGTCTCGGATGACACACTGCGCGCACTGTACGTTGGCGCGGAGTTGCTGGCCTATCCCTCACTGTACGAGGGTTTTGGGCTGCCCCCTCTCGAGGCGATGGGATTTGGAACTCCGGTGATCGTCGCCGATGCGGCGTCCGTGCCCGAGGTAGTGGCCGATGCGGCGCTGAAGATCGCTCCCGGCGACGTTGAGGGACTTGCGGAAGCGATGCGCGAGATTCTCGGCGACCCTGTTCTGGCAAGCGATCTCATGCGCCGGGGTATCGCTCGCGCCGGGGAACTCACGTGGGCGCGTACTGCCGAGCAGACTGCGGCCGTGTATCGTGAGGTCGTCGGCTAGGTGATCAGCTGGGTCTCGAAGAGGCGCTTGTAGGCACCGTTCTTCGCGACCAGTTCGGCGTGCGTTCCGCGTTCTTCGATCTGTCCGCCCTCGACCACAAGCAGCTGGTCGGCCTGGATGACGGTTGCCAGCCGATGGGCGATGACGATGATCGTCTTCTCACCGTGAAGATCGGATAGAGCCTTCTGGATATAGCCCTCGGACTCTGAGTCGAGCGAACTCGTCGGCTCGTCGAGGATGAGTATCGAGCTGTCTTCCAGAAGCACTCGCGCGAGGCTGATCCGCTGTTGTTCTCCTCCAGAGAAGCGCACGCCGCGGTCGCCCAGGAGTGTCTCCAGGCCTTCAGGCAGGTCGTACACGAACGACGCATAGGCGCGCTCGAGGGCCCGTCTGATCTGCTCCTCGGAGGGCTCGTAGTCGAGACCGTACGAGAGGTTGTCGCGCACGGTCTCGTTGAAGAGCATCGCGCTCTGCGTGAGATAGCCGATGCCCTTGCGCAGAGATCCCACCTGGAATTCGTGGATGTCGACACCATCGAAGGTTATCGTTCCGGTGCCTGCATCGCGAAGCCGCGGAAGCAGCTCGACGAGCGTCGACTTGCCCGCCCCCGAGCGGCCGACCAGGGCGGTGAACGAGCCCGCGGGGATCGTGAGGTCCACTCCGGTCAGGACGGTCTTGCCGGCTGAGACGAGATTGCCATCGGAATCGTAGCCATCGGGGTACTCGAACCCGACGCCGGAGAAGACGATGCGATCCTTGAGACCCTCGAACCGCAAAGGCCCGCTCGTGATCGTGTTGGAGCGCTTCGCATCGTCGGTCATGTGTTTCACGAGCATGAGGCCGGCCATGTTCGCGGAGATCGCCTGTCGCACGCCGTTGAACTCCTTCACCTTTCCGTTCAGGCGCGTCAGTACGAAGATGAGCATGCCGAGCTGTGCGAGCGACATCCCAAGAACAGCGATTCCCAGGTACAGCGTGACGAAGACCGACAGCATAAGCAGCGGGTCGGCGGTGACCTCGATCCCCGCACCCAGTTTGGTCTGCTTGATGGCGATGTCGCGCATGACGAGCGCGAACTTCCTGATGTTCGCTGACTCCTGCTGCTTCTGGTCGCGCAGCTTGATGAGCCGCATCAGGCTCAGGCGCTCCACGATCCGGCCCATCATGTCCTGGCTGATGTTCGCCGCCTGGACTGCATAGTCGCGAATCTTGTTGATGTTCGCCTTGATGATCATAGAGACGAGAATCGCGAAGAGCAGCGTCGTCGCAGTGAGTGGGACAGAGATCACGAGCAGGATGGCGATGTACAAGGCCATCAGCAGCACCACTGAGATCTGCCTGATCACCGCGAGGATCGCCGCGCCGGCCGCTCCGGTTTGTCCGAACAAGATGCCCACGATGCGCCCGACCGGGTTGCGCGTGAAGAACTCGGGGTCCGCGTCGAGGATCGTGTCCAGGGTCCGCATCTGGAGGCGGATGCCGATCCGCGATGAGATGACGGTCGAGTACCACGCCATGAAGAAGAAGACGACCTGTCGCAGCAAGATGGGGGTGAACGCCAGCCCCAGAAGCACGGGCAGGGTCAACGGAAGTTGGAGGGCCTCAAGCAACCGGTCGAGTGTTCGCCAGATCAAGCCCGAGCTGTCGGCTATCGCCGTCGTTCCGCCCTCGGCGTATTGCAGCACAGGGAGCAGCAACGAGAGCCCTACGCCCTCGAATGCGGCGAAGGCGACTGCGAATCCAACGAGTCCGGCGACTTCGGACCGCTTGACTTCGACGATGTCGAGCATGCGTCGAATGGCGTTGATTCTGAGGTACTCGGCAAGGAAGGCGAGGATCTTCTTGAACACGTAGCCACCAAGGGTCGAAGGGACGGCGTGCACATTATAGCCGAGCCGTTCGGGCACTCGCGGAGGGGGTTTCCGTACCGTCAGGCGCCGAGACTCGTGCTCCGTTGACTACGGTCCCGTCGAGCACTCGAACTACCTTCACCGAATGAATCGCCGTATTGTGGCTGTGGCATCAACGCCAGAAGCGTTCGTCCTGACATGGCCGGCTGGCGCGGCGCCTCCAGGTGAGTACACAATGTGGTGTCGTCCTTCTAGACGGGGGTTGAAGTGTATGTCCGCATGGTCCGACAAGCGCGTGTGCGTCACCGGGGGATCAGGCTTCCTGGGTGCGTTCGTCCTCGAGGAGCTGGAGCGCGTAGGGGCCGCGGAGGTCTTCGCGCCCACGCACAAGGACTACGATCTTGTATGTCATGAGGAAGTCGTCCGTGTCATTGCGGATACGCGACCCGATGTGATCATCCACCTCGCCGCAGTCGTGGGCGGCATCGGTGCCAACCTGGCAAGCCCGGGCCAGTACTTCTACGAGAACGCCATCATGGGAATCCAACTCATCGAGGAGGCGCGCAAGGCGGGCGTGGGCAAGTTCGTCGCTCTGGGCACCATCTGCGCGTATCCGAAGTTCGCTCCAATCCCGTTCAGGGAGGAGGATCTCTGGAGCGGATACCCCGAGGAGACGAACGCACCATACGGCCTGGCCAAGAAGATGATGCTCGTGCAGTGCCAGGCCTATCGGCAGCAGTACGGTTTCAATGGCATCTTCCTTCTCCCGGTGAATCTGTACGGACCCCGTGACAACTTCGATCTGGAATCAAGCCATGTGATCCCTGCGATGATCCGCAAGATGATCGCAGCGCGTGACGCGGGTACCGATGTCACCCTCTGGGGTGACGGTAGCCCCACGCGTGAGTTCCTCTACGTCGAGGACTGTGCGAGAGCGATAGTGCTCGCGGCCGAGAGATATGATGGGCCTGATCCGGTGAACCTGGGTGCGGGCCGGGAGATCAGCATGAAAGATCTCGCAGCACTCATCGGAAGGCACGTGGGTTTCGAGGGGGAGATCATCTGGGACACGACAAAGCCGAATGGTCAGCCCCGACGCAAGCTGGATGTGACCAGGGCCAAGAGACTCTTCGGCTTTGAGGCGCAGATGCAGTTCGACGAGGGGATCAAGAGGACCGTCAGCTGGTGGGAGAGCGTAGGTAGCGCCACGGCAACGTGATCGACCACGCGAGGTCGTGCGTGCCCCGAGACCGGAGGAGCGGTGTCAGGGGCCACTCGCCGCTCTCCACGGGGCGCATGTGGCTTGTTGCCCTCCCGTGATACCGCATCCGCACCGTATGAGGCAGAATGTGAGCGGCAGAACATGCCTGTTCACGCACGCCCATCGATCCGTCCGGGAGTGATCATCCATGTGCCCACAGCCCGCGAGCATCCGTTTCGGCACCGACGGCTGGCGCGCCGTCATCGGCGACGACTTCACATACGCCAACCTGCGCCGCGTGGCCGATGCCGCCGGCCGGGTCTTCGCCTCCGAGCACCCGGGCGGACTCGTGATCGTCGGGCACGACACGCGCTTTGAGGCGGCGAGCTTCGCCAGGGCCGCCGCCGAGGTGCTCGCGGCTCACGGCTTGCGCGTGAAGCTCACCGATCGCTACGTGCCGACGCCGACGCTGTGTTGGTCCGTGGCGCACGATGAGGACGCCATCGGCGGCGTGATGCTCACCGCGAGCCACAACCCGGCACCGTACCTCGGCTTCAAACTCCGCATGGATGACGGCGGTGCGAGCCCCGTGGAGTTCACCGATCGCGTGGAGGCCGCACTCGTGCCGGAGCCCCCGGTGCGTGATGCCGAGACCGCCGCGACGGTGGAGATCGTCGACCTCATCAACCCGTACCTCGATGCGTTGCGCAGGATGGTCGATGCCAACGTGATCGCCGAGGCGAACCTGCGCGTGGTGGTCGATCCGCTCTACGGCGCGGGGCAGACGTACCTCGCCGAGCTACTGCGCTCCTTTGGCGTTGAGGTCACCGAACTCCACGGCACGCGAAACCCCGGCTTTGGCGGCCTGCATCCCGAGCCCATCCCACCGCACATCGATGAGGCGCGCGCGTTCGTGCGCGACCACGCGCTCGACGCGGCGTTCATCACCGACGGCGATGCAGACCGCATCGGCGCCGCCGACCGCAACGGCAACTTCGTGAACCCGCATCGCATCATCGCGCTCGTGGCGCGCCACCTCGTCGAGGACCGGGGCCTCAAGGGCCGCATCGTGAAGACGCTCTCGACGAGCGTGCTCGTGGACCGCGTGGGCGCGCGCCTCGGCAGCGAGGTCACCACCACGCCGGTGGGCTTCAAGTGGATCTACGGCGAGATGGTCAAAGGTGACGTGCTCGTGGGCGGGGAGGAGAGCGGCGGCATCGGCATCCCCTCGCATGTGCGCGAACGCGACGGCCTGCTCATGGCGCTGCTGCTGGCCGAGATGATGGGCCAGCGCAAGATGGGCCTCGGCGAGCTCGTGGACGACCTGCTCGCGCTCACCGGTTCGATGGAGTACGACCGCGTCGACCTCAAGCTTGAGCCGGCCGTGAAGGACGCGTTCGTGACGGCGATGCCCGCCATAGCCCCTGAGGAGATCGCAGGCCTTGCGGTGCGCGAGATCATCCGCGCCGACGGCATCAAGTTCCTGCTCCCCGACGATGCCTGGCTGTTGCTGCGCACGTCGGGCACCGAGCCACTCGTGCGTATCTACGCCGAGGCCGAGAGCGCTCAAACCGTCCAGGGGCTGCTTGCTGCCGGACGCGCGCTCGTCACCGGCGCCTAACCGAGGGATCCTGCTGCTCATGCGCGTGACGATGGTCAACAAGTACTACCCACCGCACCTCGGCGGCATCGAGTTCCACATGCGGGATCTCGCCATGGGGCTCACCGCACGCGGGGTGGACGTGCGCGCCATCGTTGCGAACGAGGCGACCGAGGCGCTCACCGAGACCGTCGACGGTGTTAAGGTTACGCGCCTCGCGCGCTCCTTCCACTACGCCTCCACGCCGGTGGCGCCGGGCATGTCCCGTGCCATCCGCGCCGAGTCCCGGGGTGCCGATGCGCCCGACCTCTTCCACCTTCACTTCCCGTACCCGTGGGGTGAGGTCGCCTGGCTGCGCGCTAAGGTGACGCAGCCCACCGTGCTCGCGTATCACAGCGACATCGTGCGTCAGAAGGCGCTGCTCTCCGCCTACGCACCGATCCTCAAACGGGTGCTCGACCGTGCCGACATCGTGCTCGCGTCATCGCCCAACATGGTGGAGTACAGCCCGTTCCTGTCTCGGATCGCCGACAAGTGCCGTGTGATCCCGTATGGCGTGCACGTCGAGCGCTACGCTGACACACCCGAGCTGCTCGCCCGCGCCGCCGAGCTCCGCGCGCCCCACGGCCGCCCGATCGTGCTCTTCGTCGGCAGGCTCGTGTACTACAAGGGCCCCGAGGTCCTGATGCGCGCCATGGCCGAGGTCGATGCCGACGCGGTGGTGATCGGCCGCGGTCCGCTCAAGCCCGAGCTCGAGCGCATCGCCGAGGAGGCCGGGATCACCGACCGCGTCACCTTCCTCGACCCGGTGGACGATGCGGAGCTCGCGGCCTGGTATCACGCGGCCGACGTCTTCTGCCTGCCGAGCGTCGCGCGTTCGGAGGCCTACGGGTTGGTCCAGCTCGAGGCGCACGCCTCGGGCACTCCCACCATCTCGACCACGCTCACCACGAGCGTGCCGTTCGTGAACGAGCACGGTCTCACGGGGCTCACCGTTCCGCCGGGCGACGTGGCCGCACTCACCGAGGCGTTGCGCACGCTGGTGGCCGATGAATCGCTCCGCGTACGTCTCGGCGCCCAGGCACGTGAGCGAGCGTTCGCCGACTTCTCGGTGGAGCGCATGGTCGACCAGACGCTCGCGGTCTACGCCGAGCTGGGGGTGAGTGGGTAGCTATGGTCCGCAGCAGGTTCGTGGTGCTCTCGGTCATCCTCGATGCGCTCTTCGTGAACGCGGGCATAGTCGCCGCGTTCTTCATCCGGTTCGGCGGTGAGCTGCCGACGTTCAACTTCCAGCCGTACGTGGCGCTCTCGCCGCTCATCACGGTGCTGTACCTGGCCGCCGGCTACATCTTCGGCCTGTACGAGCCGGAGCGCACCGAGGGCACGTGGGAGCTTGCGCGCGCCGCGTTCCAGTCGGTCACGCTCGGCATGGTGCTCACCGTGGCGGTGGCGTTCTTCGCCGGGCCCCGCTTCTTCTCGTTCAGCCGCCTCGTGCTCCTCATCGCGTGGGCCGTGCAGTTCGTCTTGCTGATCGGCTGGCGGAGCCTGCTTCTGCGCTTCACCTCCGTGCTCTGGCCGGAGCAGCGCATCCTCATCGTGGGCACGAGCGACCTTGCGGTCGAGCTCGCCACCGAGCTCGAGCACCGCGCCGGGTGGGGCTACCGTGTGGTCGGCCTCGTACGGCGGGCCGAGCCGGAAGACGAGGTGGACTCGGCGTTCCCTGTGCTCGGGAGCGCGCATGATGTGGCCAGGATCGTCGAGCGCGAGAGCATCGACCGTATCATCATCGCGAGCCCCACGGCCCATCGCGAGATCATCGAGGACATGGCGCTCAACAACGAGTCCGACGTCCGCGTGGAGGTCATCCCCGAGCTGTACGAGATCTTCATCGGTACCGTGGACAGCACCGTCTCGGACATCCCGCTCATGGAGCTCACGCGCCCCGCGGCGCCGGGCTGGTACCTGAGCACGAAGCGCCTGCTCGACGTGATCACGTCGCTTGCGGCGCTCATCGTGCTGAGCCCGCTGCTGCTGTTCGTGACGCTCGCCGTGCTCGTCACCATGGGTTGGCCCGTCTTCTTCGCCCAGGAACGCGTGGGTAGACGCGGACACACGTTCAACGTGCTCAAGTTCCGTACGATGGTGAAGAACGCCGAGGCGCTCTCCGGCCCGGTTCTCGCTGAGGAGGACGACCCGCGCATCACCGCGCTCGGCAGGTTCCTTCGCGCGTCGCGGATCGACGAGCTCCCTCAGCTCGTCAACATCCTTGCAGGGCAGATGAGCTGGGTGGGCCCGAGACCGGAGCGGCCGCACTTCGTCGACCGGTACGTGGAGGAGATCCCGGGGTACCGCGAGCGGCTGAAGGTGAAGCCGGGCGTGACCGGTCTCGCGCAGGTGAGTGGCGGCTATGCGACCACCCCCGAACGCAAGCTCAAGTTCGACCTCATCTACATGTATCATCAGAACCTGCTGATGGACCTCCAGATCCTCGTCGAGACCGTGCGGGTCGTGCTCACCGGCCGCGGTGCCCGATAGGAGAGTGCGCGTGGCCAAGCACAGCCAGAAGAAGAAGGACGTCTCGACGGGTGTGGCCGCTCAGGCCTATACGGCGATGGATGTGTGGGACCGCATCGCCTGGTGGTGTCTGCACCTGCTGGTGGTGACGGTGCCGCTTGCGATGTCCAATCTCGGCCCGTTCAACAGCAACGGCGTCCCGTTCACGTACGACCAGTTCGATATCCTCAAGGTGTTCCTCGAACGAGGACTGATACTCATTGCGGTCTGCGTGTGGCTGATCGGATTGCTGGTGCGCGGCGGACGCGTGCGCTTCTCGCGGGGCGAGTGGGTGTTGGTCGCGTTCCTGGCGTGGCTCGTGCTCACGACCCTGCTCTCGGTCCATCCGGCCACGGCACTGTTCGGCAAGTACCGCCGATTCGAGGGCCTCATCTCGTTCTTCACGTACGGCGTGACGTTCTTCATGGGCCTGCAGATGGTGACGAACAGCAGGCGGTTGCGCTCGCTCGCCCGATCGCTCGCCGTCGCCGGCGCGGTCGTCTCCGCGTATGGAGTGCTTCAGGTCATCGGCACCGTGGGTCTCGGTGCGGCACGTGTGCTGCAGCCTGTTGCCACCGTGTTCGCCCTGGTCGGGCCGGTCGCGCTTGTCTACCTGGCGATAGCGCGATCGGGCGACGACGCGGATCTCAAGACGGCACGCTGGATCGGGGCTGCGCTCGCGCTGGTCATCGGCGTGATGCTCTCGGCGGGTCTCTCGCAGAACATCGACGTCGCGGTGAGCACCGGTGCGCAGGCGGTCGCGCTCGATCCTATCCGCTGGGGCGCGCTTCCCTTCGAGTCGAACCGGGCGTTTTCCACGTTCGGCAACCCCGACCTTCTGGGCGGATACCTGATCTTTCCGTTCGCGGTCACCCTCGGGCTCGCGCTATCCGAGAAGCACTCATTGTGGCGGATGCTGTACTGGTTGTTCACCGTGCTCAACGTGTTCGTGGGCATCACCAGTTACGTGCGCGGCGCTTGGATCGGGGCGGTGGTCGCACTCGGACTGGTCGTCTACGCCTATCTGCGGTCCCGTCAGGGCACGGACATGCGCCTCACGGCGACGGACCGGACGTTCATCGGCGGCACTGCACTCACCGGCGTGGCGGTCGTGGTGGGCAGCTCGCTTCAGCCCGATGCCGTACGCAACGTCCTCACGCGCGTGATCTCGATCTTCCAGTTCGACCAGGGTAGCGCGCAGACGCGCTTCCAGATCTGGGAGGCGGCGCGGGCGGCGGTCGCCGAACGGCCGGTCTTCGGATGGGGGGCGGACACGTTCCGCCTGCTCTTCCCGATGTTCAAGCCGAAGGAGTACGTCGAGGCGGCGGGCTACCTGTCGGTGGCGGACAACGTGCACAACTACCCGCTCCAGCTTGCGAGCGGCATCGGCATACCTGGCGCGCTGCTGTTCTACGGCGCGGTCGGCGTCGCGCTGGTGACCGCCGCCAGGACCGCCTTCTCGAAGGGCACGGCCAGCCGGAGCCTCGTGTTCGCCGGCTTGTGGGCGGCGGTGGCGGGCTATGTCGTCCATCTGATGTTCGGGCTCTCGGTGACCGGCTCCACCATCATGATGTGGTTGGCGCTCGGAGTGCTGCTCGGGCCCACATCCACAGGGCGTGAGGTCTCCTCTCCGCAGTGGAAGGCGGTCGGGATCGCGCTCGTGGTGGCGGTATGCCTGGTGGGCAGTGTGCTGAACGTCCGGTACATCGTCGCCGACTCGCACTACCTGGCAGGGCGGGTCCTCACCACGGGCACCGATCGGGTGGCCCGGATCGAGCGTGCGATCGAGCTCAACCCATATAACGACATGTACCGCCTCGAGTTGGGCACGGCGTGGCGCGACCTGTTCCAGGCATCCGCCCGCTCGTACGCGCAAGCGGCGCAGAGCGGTACCGAAGACGCCGTCTTACTCGAGCAGACGCTCGAGTTGTACGAGCGCGCTGAGAGCGCGTACGAGGATGTGATCGATTACGTCCCGCAGGAGTACGACACGTATGTCTTCCTCGCCAACCTTCACAACGAGGCGGCGACCTACATCGATCCCGCGTTCGCAGAGCGTGCGGTGGAGGTGGCCCGGCGCGGCATCGTCGTCGAGGAGTACGGACCGGCGGTCCGTGTCCAGCTCGCGATGGCGCATCTGCTGCTGGGGGACCCTGCTGAGGCGATCGAAGCCCTCGAGTTCGCCACGTCGCTCGACCCGAACTACAGCCAGGCCTACATCATGTTGGCGGAAGCGTACCGTCGGGACGGCCGTACGGACGATGCGCGCGGCGCGCTCATGCACGTGCTTGAGCGCAGCCCCGACAACGCCGAGGCGCAGCAGGCGCTCGAGTCGCTCGAGGCGAGCGCGTCGGACACCACAGGTCAGTGACAGGGGAGTCAATGAACGATCTCACTGCGATCCCACGCACCACCATCGAGCGGTTGCCGATGTATCTGCGCTGCCTGCTCGAGGCGCAGTCGCAGCGTATGCCGATCGTGAACTCGCAGCTTCTCGCCGAGATGTGCGGCACCAACGCCGCGCAGGTACGCAAGGACTTCTCGTACCTCGGTGAACTCGGGACTCGCGGTATCGGCTATGACGTGAACGCGCTCGTGGCGCATATCTCCACGGTCCTCGGGATCACCGAACTGCGCCGTGCGGTCCTTGTGGGCTATGGGCGCTTCGGCAGCGCGTTGCTCGGTTATCCGGGATTCGCCGAGCGAGGCTTCGAGATCGTGGCCGTCATCGATGCGGATCCCGCAAAGGTGGGGACCGATGTGGACGGACTCACCGTCGCGGACACCGCCGATCTCGAGCGCGTGGTCACCGATACGGGTGCCGAGATCGCGATCCTCGCTACGCCGGCGAACGCCACGCAGTCGATCGCCGACCGGCTTGTGGGTGCCGGGATCCGCGGTATCCTCAATCTCGCACCCGTCCGGCTGAACGTGCCGGAATCGGTCGCCGTGCGGCAGGTCTGCCTCTCGACCGAGCTGCAGGTGCTGTCGTTCCATCTGGCACAGAACGCGCTGTAGATTCCCGATCGGACCCGTGGGACAGGAGCGACACGTGGCACGAACACGACTTGATGCAGCTATCGAGGATGCTCCTGTCCATGCCGTCACCGGGACGGGACCGAAGACGCAGTCCAAGCAGCAGGAGACCGTGGCGGACGCGGCCGAGCTGATCCCGGGCTGGCTCGCGCTCCTCGTGCTCGTCTTGCTGCTCGCCGTCGCGGGTCTCGGGGGCTACCTCATCAGGGGTGCGATGACCGAGAAGCCTGTGGTCACCCCCAGCCAGCTTGCGGTGAGTGAGATGGAAGAGCAGGTGGAGTCGGATCCGGACGATCCCGAGCGATTGCTGTCACTCGGCTACGCCTACCAGCAGGAAGGGCGGTACGACGAAGCGCTCGGCCTTTACGAGCAGGTGCTTGCTCTCGATCCCGGCAACACCGGCGCGCTGTACAACAGGGGTGTCGTGCTGACGCTGCTGGGCAAGCCCAAGGAGGCCGAGGTCGCGTACTGGGATGTGCTGGAGGTGGCGCCCGATCACGCTTTGGCCGCCAAGGCGCTTGGTGACTACTACGTCGGCAAGAAGCAGTATAAGTCCGCGCTCACGGCACTCGAGCCTGTTGTCGCCGCCCAGCCGAAGTATGCCGACTTGCAGTACCTCGCAGGCTACTCGTGCGAGCAGCTCGGGATCACCGAGACGGCGATCGCCTACTACCGCGGTGCGCTCACCTACGACCCCGGCTTCCAGGAGGCCAGAGACGGGCTGGCCCGTCTCGGCGCGACGGAGCAGGCACAATGACGGCGCCCTCGCTCGACGACATGCTCGAGTCCCTACCGCCGATCGTTGAGGACCGGGAGTCCGAGACCGGGGACGAACTCCGCGCGGACGCCCCGCGCCGCCGCTTCGCCCTCACTCCCCGGCGCGCGTTCGGGATGATCGCCATCGTGCTGGCGATCATCCTGGCCGGCCTCATCGCCTACCTGTTGTGGTTCGTGGGTCGCCCCGAATCGCTCGCCGACTATCCGGTCGTGCGGCGCGTGGAGCCGGTCTGGCAGGTTTACGGGCCCGGCGAGGGCGACTCGCCGCTGTTCGACCGTCCCATGGGTGTGGCGGTGGGTGCGGGCGATCACATCTATGTGACGGACAGCGGCAACAATCGTGTCTGTGTCTTCGATTCGAGCGGTCGCTTCATCCGCCAGTTCGGGAGCTTCGGCATCGCCAAACCGGCGCAGGGCTACGAGGCAACATACGTCGCGGGCTCACTCAACTACCCCATCGGCATCGATACCGACGATGAGGGGAACGTGTACGTAGCGAGCTTCTACAACGATTCCGTCGAGGTGTTCGACGCCGAGGGCAACCCACTGCGGCGCTTCCCCGATCCGACGATGCCTATCGGCAAGGGAAGCTCCGGCTACGGGGGAACAGGCATCGCTGTGACCGACGTGGCGGCGGGAGGCGACCGTGTCTACGCACTCGATGCCTACCAGGTGTTCGTCTTCACCACTGATGGGGAGCTCGTCGACCAGTGGGGCAAGCCGGGCAACTCGCCGGGCGATCTCGATCACCCGAACGGCATCGCGGTGAGCGACGACGGGAAGACGGTCTACATCTCCGACTCGAACCACGCCCGCGTGACCGCCTTCTCCAGTTCGGGCGACGTGCTATGGCAGGTGGGCGACATCCCGGAGGGTATGAGCGACCCGGAAGCAGGCGAACTCGAGCTGCCGAGGGGCATCACGGTCATGCCCGACGGATCGATCCTTGTGGCCGACGTGTTCGCCTTCACACTCGTGCGCATCAGTGCCGAGGGCGAGGTTCTGGGCGACTACGGAGAGCGGGGGGTCGAGCCCGGGCAGTTCAACTTCAGCAACGATGTCGAGGCGTTCAGGAGCTTCGTCGTGGTCGCCGATAAGGAGAACGGGCGGGTGCAGCTGGTACATCTGACCCAGTGAGCCGCGTGTATCTGCTAACGCACTCTCTGGTATCATCGAAGCAGCTGTGTTCGTTCGCCGTTCACGGAGGGTTCTGCGTGCCTCACAGGCTCTGGCTGGTCATAATAGGCGTGGTCATCGCGGTCGGGGGCATCGCGTCTCCGGCCTTTGCGTACGACGAGGTCCTTCCCACGAACAACGACTGCATCGACTGCCACGGATACAGCGCTCCGCAGACGAACTACGAGACCTTCGGCCCACACGGTGGCTATCTCGCCACCACGAGCAAGTGCCAGGCGTGCCATTCGGTGCACAATGCGCCCGCGGGTGGCATCTTGTTGCTCCCCGCAGGCACGATCAAGGGCACGTGCGAGACCTGCCACGACGGATCGGGTGGTGGGGGCGTGTACGGGGTCATCTACGCCCGGACCGGGGCGGTCGCCGTCTCCGACCACAGTATCGGCACCACCAATGTCGTACCGGGGGGTGCGACCGGGGGTGGATCGGCCACCGTGACGTTCTCCGACGCCAACGGCTATCTCACTTGTACTGACTGCCATTCACCGCACGGTTCGAGCGTGGTCGCTGCATTCACCGGGGACCGGGCACGTTCCGCGCAGTACCAGGTGTTCCCCTTGCCTGTCGTCACCTCGGCACGCCTGCTGAAGCAGCGCCCCACGTCGATGCCGGTAGCCGCTGCTAACGTCACGGAGTACGGATCCGACTGGTGCGGAGCTTGCCACGTCGGCCGTCTCTCCGGCTCGGGGATGCCCAATAATCACCCGGTGGAGTCGTCCGTCAATCCGGGCGATGACAGTAGCGTATACACCTATCAGACCGCCGCACGACTTGGCGGTGGAGCGGGGCTCGGTCAGAGCAACCTCGGCTATAAGATGGCGGATCCCCGCACGGGAGGACAGGCCGGACATCGGCCCATCTGCCAGCAGTGTCACGAGGATGTCCGGGATGTGAATGCGGCCTTCGCGATCACCACCGTCGACGGAAAGCCGGACGGACCCGATGCCGGCTACGTGGGTTCCAACCCGCGCTTCCAGGTCTTCCCGCATGAGTCGCAGGAGAACGAGCTGCTGATATCGGAATGGACGGATTCGAATTTCTGCCTCAGCTGTCACGCGCCGGAAGAGCTGCCCTGACGCACCCGACTTCTGTGGCGCATGAAGCCGTGCGTGATGGCGTCGCTGGCGCGCGTTCAGGCGACCGGCAGGGGTGCCGATAGTGAATGTGGAACTACGGTTGTGAATGCTAGACTGGCTTGTGTGCGGGGGCGCGGCGTGGGGCGCCTGACCGTCACGAACATGTGCGCGGGGGAGGTCTGTTGGGCGAATCGGACGTCGGGGTAGGCGCTGTCATCTCAGACGGCGAGGATCAGACCGGCACGACGGATCGCCGTGGACGCGGCGTGTTCGCGGCCGTTCTGTTGCTGCTTCTCGTCCTTTGCGGCGTGACGACCATCACGCAGACCTACATCACCGCCGGCGACGACCAGGTGATCCGCAGCGTCACGCGCAACCTCGAGTGCCTCCAGTGTCACGTCGAGCAGATCCCCGAGTTCTCACGGGACATCGTCCACAACCCGTTCGAGATGGAGCGGTGCACCACATGTCACACGCCTCACGGTGAGATCGAGACGACCACCGTCATCGGCGGGGTCACCCAGGTGTGGGATCGCACACGGACGCTCGTAGAGTGGCTTCCGCTCAAGATCATGCTCGATGTCATCGGGGGAACCAAGGAGGTCGTGGGAGCCGAGGGCGGGGAGGTCAAGAGCACGACCGAGAGGCAGGTGAAGGGCGAGGAGTCCGAACTCGTCATGCCGATCGACGAGTTGTGCTGGATGTGCCATGGAAACATGGGTCCGCAGGCCAACGAGGAGTACACGCACGCTCCGTTCGTGAACGGCAACTGCATCGACTGTCACGACCCGCACGCCTCCGACGTGCGCAGCATGCTGACCGTGAACGTCGAGGACCTGTGCATCACATGCCACCCTATCGGCAAGGAGATCGGTCGCGCGCAGGCGCATGCACCGGTCGCCGGATTCCATTGCACCGACTGCCACGACCCCCACGGTTCAGCCTACAAGGGCATCCTCGTCGACAACCAGCGAGATCTCTGCTTCAGGTGCCACCCCTCGGTCGCGCAACTCTCGGGTATGCGGGTGCTCCACGGTCCGATCCTTGAGGACGCCTGCACCGACTGTCATGAACCCCACGGGTCGGACTTCATGCCTCTGCTTCGACAGAGCCAGCCCGCGCTGTGCTACGGCTGTCACCCGGCTATACGCAACGACTTCATGAAGGCGAGCCACCATCCGGTGGGCACGATCTCGCTCGACTGCACCGGGTGCCATGACGCGCACGGCACCAACTACGCCGGTCTGCTCTACGACGATGACAACGGTATCTGTTATGACTGCCACGCGCGGCCGATCCAGGTCACCTACGACAGCTCCATGCACAAGGAGACCCCGTGCTGGGGGTGCCATACACCGCACGGGTCGAACTACGGGCCGTTGCTCAAGGATGCGCAGCCCGAGGTGTGCTTCTCGTGTCACCCGCGCACGTACTACGACGACGCAGCGGGCGGACACAAGAACCACCCGGTGCGGCCCGTCTACTATGACGTGAATGCTCGGAAGGCCCTCACCTGCACGACGACATGCCACGCACCGCATGGGTCCGCTGAGGGCTACAGGCATCTGCTCCGACACTACGAGGCGGGTCTCGACGGCAACTGTCTCATCTGCCACGCCGTGGTGCCGGGACAGGTCGTCGGCGTTGACTTCTGAGTCTGCCGCGACGCAGGTCACTGCGAGTGCATCGCGACGCATCCCGCGGTCGCTGGTCGTCACCGGGGTCGTGACCTTGCTCGTTGTGGCCATCGCACTCGGCGCCCACCTCACGTACGACCCGTTCGCCAAGCTGCCCGACGACGAGTCGGTGAGGGTGAATCTCGCTGGCGTCCTCCCCGCGGAGGGGGAGGAGCCTCTCGAGAAGCCACTCGGCATCGCGATGGATGGCAACCGCGTGTTCGTCGCCGACTCGGGGGCGGGCGCCATCCGCATCTTCAACCGCTACGGGAGGGACCGCGGCGCCATCGTGCTCGCGGACCCGAGCGGTGCCGGCAGTGCGCCAGCTGCGCTCGCACTCACGGGTGACGGTCGTCTGGCCGTCGTCGACGGTGCGCTTGGGACGGTGGTGGTGGTGAAGGCCCGCGCAGACGAGAAGGCGGAGGCGCTGTTCGAGCTCGGCGCCGCGGGTGACGAAGATACGGCGGTGCGGGCCATCTCCGTCGCATACGATGATGGAGAGTTCTACGTCGTCGGCGCATCCGGCATGCGGGTGATGGTCTATGACGATTCCGGCGCGTTCGTGCGCGAGTTCGGGGCCGAGGCCGATGACGCGCAGGCGCACCCCGGAGGACTCGTGGTGGCCGACGGCATCGTTCACGTGTCCGACACGAAGAGCGGTCGCGTCGTGATGTTCGACGCCGACAGCGGCGAGGTCGTGGGAGAGTGGCCGGACGCCTACTCGGTCCCGCGGGGCATGGTCGAAGTCGCCCGCGGGTTCGCCCTCGTGGACGTCCTGGGGCAGGCGGCGTACGTCTGTGACGCGGAGGGTGCACGCACCCACATCGTGAACGCGCAGACCGTGCCGGGTGCCCCGCTGATCCTTCCGGAACAGGTGGCCTGGGATTCGCTCACGTCCAGGCTGTACATCACCGACTCAGCAGGCGGATCGGTGGTCGTGCTGAACGTGCGCGAGCCGTAGCTTCCAGGAGGAGTGATGCCGCTCGTCATTCTCTGCAGACCGATTGGCGCCGGGCGTCGCCTTGCCGGTCGAGAGAGTCCGATGCGCGGGATCAGCATGGTAGACTGACTCCGCGTGAGCATCGTGTCAGGTGCCGCAGTGCGGTGCCGCGAGCGCGCCGACAGATCACGACGGGGATTCTCGGAGGCGACCGACGATCACTGCATCATGGGCTGGCAGAGAGGCGGGTGCGATCACCACCTGGTGGCGGGCGAAGCATGCCCGGACCTCAAGGGGTGCTACTGTCGCGCTCTCGATGATCGGCCTCGTGTTGCTTTTCGCGATCGCACCGGTGCAGGCCCTTGCCGCGAGCGCACATGCCGGCTCCTCCACACGGGCAGAGTGCGCCCAGTGCCACAAGCTGCACGCCGCCCCGACCGGGCGTTGTCTGCTCGAAGGGGCTGACGGATCTGCGGTGTGTTTCGTCTGTCATGGCGAGGCAGGCGGATCGGACTGGAATGTCGAGACGTCGGCAGCGAACTCATTCGGTGCCGGCATGAAGAGCGGTCATGTCCTCGAGGATGTAGCCGATCCGGACGTGGGGGTGGACCTCACGAACCTGTGCTCGAGTTGTCATGGCCCTCATGGCGATCCCGGCCTGCGAGCGAACCTACCCGTCAGCAAGGAGATCGTCGACACGACCCCGGACACCCTCATCAACCCCGAGGATCCTCGCACGTGGTGTCTCACGTGCCACAGCGCAGATCATGCGTGGTACGCGGGCTCCGAGACGGGCGGCGTGGTTTCCATCGACACGGGTTTGAAGGCGGCCTACGATGCGCTGATCCAGGACCCGGCGCGCGACGCGAGCCACTACCCGACGCTCGGCACGTTCCCGGGGCCGGCGAGCTACACCGTTGCATCGAGCGTCCACGCCAACATCCCTGCCCGAGAGATCGAGAGCGCGGTGAATCCGGGCGAGCCGGTGACTCGCGTCGCCGGGGACTGTCAGTGGTGTCACGCATCGCATCGCAGTGCTGCCGACTACGACGGACTGCTCGGGCAGTATCGCCCATCTGCACCGACCGACGCATCGACGGGCGAGTACGCCCAAGCGTGCTTCGAATGTCACGGGAACAGTTCGCAGGGCACCGCGTCGGAGGTGTACACCGCCACGGGTACGACCGTACTCGATGACGCCTACTGGGCTGACGCGGACGCCGATGGCGACGCGCAAGGGGCGCCCGACATCTACTCGCTCGTCACATCGGGCGGCTCGACATCGGGGCACCGCGTCCTCACCGGCGGCGGCTACTACGAGGCTGGGTCGCCGTTGCCGTGTTACGAGTGCCACAACCCGCACGGGTCGAAGAACGATAACTCGACCATGTTCTCCGACGCACTCGGCGCGAATCTGGACACATCGACCGCCGAGGGCGTGAGGCGCTTCTGCTTCACGTGTCATACGTCGTATGACACCGAGGGCGTTACTGGCAGGCCGTACGGCTGGGACAGCACCGCTGCGGAGTACCTCCCGGTTCCTGCGGATGCGGAGATCGTAGGTCTAGCGCGCAATGCGAGCGCTGCAACCGAGGAGAACCGGCTGCGGCTCTGGGATGTCACCACGGGTCACGACCATGACGATACGCAAGACTGCCTCACCGCGTGTCACGGGGACGTGCATGCTCCCATGGGCTCGCCCGTCGGCGCGACCAACTGCTTCGACAGTTCGTGCCACAGCGCACTTCACGGGATGGTCGACGATGCCACGTCGTACCATCATGTACTTGACTCGGCCACTCCCGACCAGGCTCCTGGCGAAGACGGGACCTACCCGGTCTTCTCAGAGACGAATCAGGAGTTGTCGTGCGTGAGTTGCCACGTCGACCACACGGAGTGGGACGCCTTGGGCAACTCCTACAATCTGCGCAGCAGCGGGCTCGACGTCTCGCCGACTCCGAGCAATACAGATGAGGACCTGTGCCTGAGCTGTCATTCGTACACGCTGAGTTTCCGGATATATCGTTCCATCGATGGGACCACCCCCACCCCCGACGGCCAGGCGGACAATGTACTGCCCGCGACGGCGGTCATGCGCGTGGAGGACGACTACTGGACCGCTTCGCCTCACAACTACCCCGCGAGCACGTACTTCGCTGACGGTTCGGAGTTCGTCGGCAACTGCTCGAAGTGCCACGGCACGCTCGAGCCGGGACAGTACACCCAGACGGAACCGTTCTCGTTCACGGTGCACTACTCGCCCGAACAACGCCTGCTGAACGCACTCGGCCAGGACCGATCGAGCCTGTCAGCGCCTCAGACCGCAGCCGTCAACGAAGAGGACATGTGCTTCCGTTGCCACAGCAACTCGACCGACAAGCTGGGCGTGAGCAATCGTGACTACTACGGCACGCAGCTGATGAGCACGGCGAATCGCGCGATCGGCGAGCAGATGGATCCTGCGAACAACGTGTTCGGTCACAAGCCGGCGGCATACTACAAGAAGCACCTGATCTCGTCGATCGACGAGCCGCAGAGCTACCTGGGGACCGTGGTCGGTGGCGTGGCGGTGAACAAGCACGTCGAGTGCGCCGACTGCCACAACCATCACATCGTGGGCAAATCCCGGCATATCTACGGCACGACGAACCTCGTATCCGATGCCCTCCTGGGCGTGCGCGGGGTCGGATTCAAGAGCGGGGAGTTGGCCGCGCTCGTCACGTCGAACTGGCCGACGGCAGACCCGATCAGTTACGGCTCGGGCGTGGACGACGAACTCGAGTACAAGCAGATGGCGCTGTATGAATACGAGGTCTGCTTCAAGTGCCACTCGAGCGCGAATGCCGACGCGGGAGGCACCGTGGCGCTCGGGGCCTGGGGCGGCAAGATGGTCTGGACAGTGTGGCCGGCGCAGACGACCGGCACCAAGACCACGGTCGACAACTGGACCAACGTCGCCCAGGACTTCAATGTCGGCAACAACTCACGTCATCCGGTGTTCGCCACTCTCGATGGCTACTACTACGACTCGCACGAGGACTACGAGTACGACGAAGCCAATGACTTCAGCACCGACTCGAAGGTCAGGGTGACCGGTTACCTTGACAAGCTGTCCGACCCCGTCACCCACCAGACGTCGACGCTGCTTTCCGATCAGGTCGCGTACGGATGGGAGCCGGGCGACACCATGGTGTGCTCCGACTGTCATGGTGATTCGAGGGCGCCGTACGCGATGAACTTCGACGGGACTCCTAACCCGGCTGCCGAAACGGTACCCCAGGGACCGCACGGTGCATCGGTGCGATTCTCGCTTCGGGGACCGAACACCAACTGGCCGGTCTGGAGCGATTCGGGCAGTCTGATCACGCTGCAGGATATGTTCGACGGCAAGTCGGGCGTCTTCTGCACGAATTGCCATCCGGCTGACCGGGTTAGAGACAACAAGGTTCACAGGAGTGCCACCATGCACAAGACCACCCCGTGCATCAGCTGCCATCTCCTCGTGCCGCACGGAGGCAAGATGTCCCGCCTCATCGCTGACAGGGACGGCGTGATGCCCGCACGACTGGCGTACAGAGGAGAGAAGGCCAACATCCTGGTGCTCAGCTTCCAGAAGGCGCAGGACCCGGCCACCGGGTATACCAGCAACAGCTGTGCGGTCGACTCGAGCTGCAGCGGGAGTCACAAGAAGACCACGAGTCAGACCGGCGGCACCTGGGAGAACTGGTAGGAGCGCACCCCCGGCGGAGTCCGCATTCGCCGTCCTGCTACCATCACTTGCATGCGACGCATCCTCGATATCCTGACCTCCCGCCGCACTTCGATCGCGCTCATGGCGTTCGTGGCGGCTTCCGGCGCGCTCGGAGCATGGATCCCGCAGTCATCGCTCGGCCAGACGGAGGCGCTCGCGATCTGGCAGGAGAAGAACCCGCTCGTTGCGCGCGTTGCGGATACCCTCGGTTGGTATGACATATTCTCGTCGTGGTGGTTCTTCGCAGTACTCGGCGTGTTCGCGCTTGCTCTCTCGGTGGCTACCGTCCGCATGATCGCTGCGGCATGGCGCCGGCAGCGCGGTGCGGTCGGTGTGACGCACACCGACATGCCGGGCGCAGACCCCCGCGCGATCGCTGAGCGTGCGCGTGCCGCCGGATTCCGCGAGCGCCGCAGTGCCGGCACGTCCCGCGTGTTCATCCGACACGGTATCGGCATGTGGGCGCCCGCGGTGTTCCACGTCGGCCTGCTCGTCTCGCTCGCTTCGGCCGTCGTGGCGCTCGGTTTCACCAGCGGTGCGGTCGCGGACTTCTCGCAGGGTGAGGTCCGCGAGCCGGGGGCCGCATACCACGCTGTCGAGGATGCCGAGGATCCCCCAGAGATCGGCGTGCCCATACGCTTCGACGGCATCGAGACCGAGACCTGGCCGCAGGGCGGGCTCAAGGAGGTCGTGGCCACGCTATCGGTCCTGGACGAAGGGGGCGTGTGGGTGCCGCGTACCGTGAGCGTCAACCACCCGCTGCGGCTCAACGGTCACACGATCTACGCGCAACCCGGCGAGTTCGGCGATGCGGCGTTCGCGATCTTCACCACTCCGGACGGCACCGAGTATCCGATCCGCATAGAATTCGTCTTTGCCGAAGAAGGGGAGTACGTCTACACCGATCCACCACTCATGATCGGCGGGATCGCGATCGACGGCAGGTGGGACCCGCACGGGGTGCGTGACCCGAAGCCACTCGCTCTCCGCCCTGCAGGTGATAGCAGCGCCGAGCCGGTCACGCTCGCGGAGGGTGAGACGGTCACGGTCGCAGGCCTCACTGTGGAGTACGTGGCTACGAGGAAGTGGGCGCGGTTCATCGTGCAGCGTGAGCCGGGGATAGCCGTCCTGATGATCGGCTTCACTGTGATCGCCATCGCCTCGCTCATGCTCTACGCCTGGATTCCGCGCACACTCGTGCTCGAGGAGATCGAGGTTGGGATCCGGTACGGTTGGCGCGCCGCACGCATGAGCCGCTCGTACCTGGGTGAACGCGATGCGATACTCGGTGTCGATCGGATGCCGGGAGAGGACGCCTGATGGAGCAAGCGCTCGCACTCGAGACGTCCATCCATATCGTCGCGCTCGTGGCGTATGCCGTAGCGGCGGCACTCGTGCTGCTGGGTACCGCGATGTCGAGGCCCGGCGTGGTCCGCGCGGGCCACGCGATCGCGCTCCTGGGGCTCGCCATCCACTCGGTCGCGCTTGGCCTACGCTGGTACGGCGCTGGACACGGACCATACCTCACGCGGTACGAGGTGTTGTCCACCAACGCGTGGGTCGCGATGAGCTTGATGCAGGTCCTTGGCTGGCGGCGGCCCACGAGTCGCGTTCTGGCCGTACTGCTCTACCCGGCAGTGCTCCTGCTTCTCGGCCTTGCGATCTACACGGGACCCGAAGTGAAGCTTCTGCCTCTCACGTTCCGCGGCGCGTGGCTCGTGCTGCACGTGTGCTTCTACTTCGTGGCGTTCAGCGCAGCGCTCCTGTCGCTCGGCTACGGTGCGCTGCACGTGGCGCACGACAGGCGGTTCGTGAAGCGGATCGCCGGTCTTCCGGACGCCCACACGCTCGACCGCGAGTCGTACCGGTTCGCCGGTCTCACGTTCTCGTTCTGGGGCATCGGCATGCTCACGGGCGCCATCTGGGCCTACTACTCCTGGGGCCGGTTCTGGGGTTGGGACCCCGTGGAGACATGGTCGCTCGTCACGTGGTTCGTGTACGGCATATATCTTCACGCGCGCCGATTCTACGGCCTCAAGGGCCGCAAGGCCGCTGTGTTGCTGATGCTGGGATTCCTGCTTGCGGTGCTCTCGCTGTTCTTCACATCGTTCCTCACGACGTCCCTGCACTCCGAGTATTTCCACTAGCGACTCACCCCCCGCTACGACCGAAGCATGCCCGGGAGGATCTGCCGATGCTCAAGATGTTGTACCGGAGCTTGATGTTCGTCTTCGCCGCTGTGCTTCTCGCCGGCTGTGCCGCCGATGCCGTTCACCCGGCGATCACTGCTATCGCATCCCTCCTCGAACTTCGCCGCGACGACGTCCGCGCCCCGGGGGCCTACGAGAAGTACTTCGCGGATCCGGCGATTGCCGCCGAGTTGGCCTCGGGAAGCAGCGAGGCCACCGGCACACCGCAGGTCCCCGAGTACGAGCCGCTCTACCTCACCGCCGAGACGACCTCGACTGCAGACGTGGCCGTGGTGTGGAAGGCGAGCGACGGCTTCGAGGGCTGGCCCGCGGCGACGGTGTTCATGCTGTCGCTGGACGACGGCCGATGGATCGTGATCGACGCCCTCGAGACCACATCTGCCCCCGAGCCGCTCGGCGAGTAGACCGTTCGCAGATAACGGCTGCGGGCCAGGTGCGCCATGCATTTGGCGTTGATTTCGTATCATCTTCGTTCACCATCTCGCAAAGGTGCGCTACGATGGGGGCACTGCGGAACCAGTCCCGGAGGCCTACTTATGAGCACCGATCAGCGTTCGGCACCCGAAGCGACCCTCTATCGCCTCTCCATGTACCACTGCTACCTGGGTGAGCTGATCAGGACGGGCGCACCGGTGCGCATCACCTCCCGCGAGCTTGCCGAGGAGCTCGGCGTCAAGGAGGAGACCGTCCGTCGTGACATCTCCTTCGTCGGCGAGATCGGCCGCCCGGGCGCCGGGTACTTGCCCGAGACCCTCTACGAGGAGTTCACGCGCTATCTCGGCCTGTCCGAGGAGTACCCGATCGTCACCGTGGGTAGCGCGGCCATGCTCGAGGCGCTACAGGTCGTCTTCCCCGCCGAACGTTTCGGCGTGCACGCCGCGGCGCTGTTCTCGGAGCTTCCCGATGACGCGGGCGTGGAGGTGGGCGGTATCGCGGTGCAGCACCTCACCGACATCCCCAAGCTTGATCGCCGCCTCGGCATCACGGTCGCATTCGTCGCATGCTCGCCGGGCTGGGTGCAGATCACGCTCGACCTGCTCGTCGGCGCGGGCATCACCGGTGCGCTCCTGCTCACGCCGGTCATCAAGCTGCGCCGTCCCGAAGGCATGACGATCACACAACTGCGCATGCCGTGCGACCTCAAATCGCTTGCGTGTCACTGTCAGGTACCCGCCGGCACTGTCGGGACGCGGTGACCCATGTGGCGTGAGCGCAGCGGGCTCGTCATCCGGGTCGTCCTGTCCGTGATAGCTGTGCTCCTCGGCCTGGCGGTGTTCGGCTGCGACGGCAGCGAGCCGATCGAGGTGGTGGGCGATCCGGTCCAACCGGCGCCGTGGGACCTTTCCACGCCCGAGCTCGCAGTGCGCTCCTATCTCGACTGGGTGAGCTTCTCATACCGCATGGCGAATTCGGACATCCCCACCGCCACGATGACCCCGGCAGAGGGCGTGCGCGTCGACTCGTACATCCAGCTCAATCGTATGGACGGCAAGGGCATCGAGCAGTTCCTCGAGTCGTTCGAGGTGGCCTCGGTCTCCGAGGAGGCTTCGAGCGCCGTGCTCACCGCCCGGGAGTCGTGGCGCTACCGGTACTTCTCGCTCGAGACGCTTGAGTACGTGACCGAGGAGTACTTCGCGAGCTACGACACCACTTACACGCTCGTTCCCGGTGGCGGCGGATGGGTGGTAGACGCCGTGGAGGCGACCGCCGAAGAGGCGGTCCCATAGGGCTGCGCGCACGCGGCGCCGCCACGCCCCTGTGCTATACTCCCGCCTTGTTCTGTCCTGGTGCGCCGCCTCGAATGCGGCGTGGGGAGGACCCCAACTGATGGCCAAAGCGGACCTTGTCCTGCTCCACGCACCGAGCGTGTATGACTTCCGCGAGACTTCGATCATGTACGGACCCGTGTCGGACCTCGTCCCGTCGAGTCCGATCTTCGAGATGTACCCGCTTGGCTTCACAACCATCGGCGAGTACCTCGAGCGGCACGGTCTCCATGTGAAGCTCGTGAACCTCGCCGTTCTCATGCTCTCCAAGCCGAAGTTCGATGTGGAAAAGGCCATCCGGGAGATGGATCCGCACGTCTTCGGCATCGACCTGCACTGGATGCCGCACGCGCACGGGTCGATCGAGATCGCCCGCCTGTGCAAGAAGTACCATCCTGATACGCCGGTGGTCTTCGGCGGACTCACCGCGTCGTACTTCCACGAAGAGCTGGCGGGGTACGACTGCGTGGACTACGTGCTGCGCGGAGACTCCACCGAGGAGCCGTTCACGCAGCTCGTCTACGCGATCAAGCGCGGGGGCAGCGTGGCCGACATCCCGAACCTCACCTACAAAGACGCCTCCGGCGCGATCGTGGTGAACCCGTTCACCTGTGTGCCGCCCACGTTCGATCATGTGAAGCTCGACTACAGCTTCTCGATGCGCTCGGTCATCCGTACGCGCGACATGCTGTCGTCGCTCCCGTTCAAGGGCTGGCTCAGCTACCCCGTCTCGGCATCGCTCACCTGCCGGGGATGCACGCGCAACTGCGTCACGTGCGGCGGGTCGGCCACCGCGTTCCGCGAGCACTTCGGGCGCGATCGCGTGGCCTTCCGCGACCCCGACCTGCTCGTGGCCGACATCGCGCACATCGGCAGGCACATCCCCGGCCCGGTCTTCGTGCTCAATGATTTCCGGCAGGCCGGCGATGAGTACGTGGAACGGTTCATCACGGGCCTCAGGCGCATCGACTTCAAGAACCCGATCGGGTTCGAGTTCTTCACGCCTCCCTCGGAGGACTTCTTCGCGCTGCTGGACGAGAACCTCAACGACTACTCGGTGGAGATCTCGGCGGAAAGCCATGACGACGACGTGCGCGAGGTCTTCGGCAAGCAGTACACGTGGGAGGCGCTATCCGCATCGATCGAGCACGCGTTCAAGCACAACTGCCAGCGCTTCGACCTGTACTTCATGACGGGCATCCCCACGCAGACCGCTGCCTCCGTGCTCGGTACGGTTGGTGCCGTCGATGAGCTCTACGAGCGCATCGGCAACAACCCTAAGCTGCTGCCGTTCATCGGGCCGATGGCGCCCTTCCTCGATCCGGGCTGCATGATCTTCGAGGATCCGGACCGCTTCGGCTACACGCTGCGCGCGCACACGCTCGAGGAGCACCGGCAGCTGCTCATGCAGCCGTCGTGGAAGCACATCCTGAACTACATCCCCGACGCGATGACGCTCGACGAGATGGTGGATGCCACCTACGAAGCGGCGGTCGGACTCAACCGCGTCAAGGCGAAGGTGGGCGCGATCGACGCAGCCACAGCCGCGGCCACTGAGCGCCGGGTGCTCGAAGCGCAGATCGCGATGGCGCGCATCGACGAGATCATGCGGCACCCCGAGCCCGAACGTGGCGCTCTGCTCGACGAGTACAAGCACGAGATCGACCAGCTGAACGAGAGTACGGTGTGCGAGAAGACGGAACTCAACTGGCCGGCGCGCATGGACTTCGGCCACTTCTGGAACAACGCCAAGCTCCTGTTCAGGGTGTACGCCGAGCTGCTGTTCCCGCGACTCCGCGCGTACGATCACCGCTTCGAGAACGAGGGACGCTAGATGGCCAGAGACGCGCGAATCCCCGAGGAGGCCCGGCCCACGACCGAGAAGGTGCAGTCCATCTTCTCGACGATCGCACCGGAGTATGACCGGTTCAACAAGTTGTCGAGCCTCGGCATCGACCGCTCGTGGCGGCGCCGCACCGTGAAGGCGGCGCGCATCACACGGTCGTCGCATGTGCTCGACCTGGCGGCCGGTACCGGTGATCTCACGATGGCGATCGCGCGCCTCGGGCAGCCGAAGAGCATCCTGTCGACCGACTTCGTCCCCGAGATGCTGGAAGTGGGGAAGGCCAAGGCCGCCGACTATGACGGCCCCACCGAGATCGGCTTCTCGGTGGTCGACGCGCAGGACCTGCCGTTCGCCGATGAGAGCTACGACGTGGTGACGGTGGGTTTCGGCGTGCGCAACCTGCCCGACCGGGCGGCCAACTTCCGGGAGGTCCACCGCGTGCTCAAGCCCGGTGGCCGGTACGTGGTGCTCGAGTTCAGCCGCCCGCCGTTCGCGCCGTTCCGCGCGCTGTATCACTTCTACATCCGCACGGTGATCCCGGCTCTCGGCGGAAAGCTCACGGGGGACCGTCCGGCCTTCGAGTACCTCAACAAGTCCATCGAGGCCTTTCCGGGACAGGTGGCGCTCGCCGGTGAGCTGCACAAGGCCGGGTTCGGCGAAGTGACGTGGCGCAACCTCACGTTCGGCATCGTCGCCGTGCACGTGGCGGTGAAGTAGCGGCTCCGAGCGTGTAGGATAAGAGCCCGACGAACCTACCGAATGGGAGGCTGGTCCGAGAGATGCTGCTGCTCGCGCGCTACGTGCTCCCGGTGAGCGACGTCCACATCGAAGATGGTGCTGTGCTCGTGCGCGACGGCGCGATCGTCTCCCTGGGCGCGCGTGCCGACCTGCTCCGCGACCATCCCGACGAGGAGGTTGTGGACTACGGCCTGGCAGCGCTCATGCCGGGCTTCATCGACCTGCACACGCACATGGAGTACTCGATCTTCCGCGGGGTCGTCGACGACCTGCCGTACACCGAGTGGAAGATGGCGGTCCAGGGTCGCGAGCACCTGCTCGATGAGGCTGCGTGGAAGGACTCGGCGGTGCTCGGCGCTATCGAGGCCATCCGCTCGGGCATCACGATGGTCGCGGACGTGACGGACTCGGGTGCGAGCGTACAAGCCGCCCAGGACTCGGGACTCCGGGGCGTCTTCTATCGCGAGGTCTCGACCATGGATACCGCGTCGGTCGACCGCGTGATGGCAGAGGCGCGCGCCGATATCGACGCATGGACGGCGGCCACCGACAGCACACGCATCACGATCGGTATCGCTCCGCACGGGCCGTACACGTGCCACCCGCGCCTGTTCAAGGCGATCGCCGAGGACGCGGCCGTCAACGGTCGTCCGGTCTCGATCCATCTCGCGGGTTCGAAAGACGAATACGACTTCGTGAAGTACGGTTCGTCGCCGCTCGGGCAGGACTTCCGCACGCAGTCGGGCTGGGCGGACGAGCCGTGGATGCCCACGGGCGTGAGCCCCGTCAGGTACGTCTACCAGTGGGGCATCCTCGACCTGCCGAACGTGACCGCGGTGCACTGCGTGCACGTGGATGCCGAGGATATCGATGTGCTCAAGCGAACGGACACCGCCGTGGCGTACTGCGCGCGATGCAACGCGAAGCTGGGCATGGGGACGGCCCCGCTCGGCGACTTCCAGACCGCCGGGCTGCGGGTGGGCATCGGTACCGACTCGCCGGCGTCCACGAGCACGATCGACTTCTTCGAGGAGATGCGTGTCGGTCTGCTCATCCAGCGCGGTATCCGGGGCGAGCAGGGATTCTTCACCGCCGAGGAGTTCGTACGCATGGCGACGCTCGATGGAGCACGTGCGCTCAAGATGGACCATCTCGTCGGTTCGCTTGAGCCCGGCAAGCGCGCGGACATCATCGCAGTGGACCTCTCCAAGAGCTATCAGGTGCCCACGCAGAACCCCTACGGTGCGCTTGTGCACACGTGCAATCAGGAGGATGTGCTCATGACGATGGTCGAGGGCCGCATGCTCTTCGACCACGGGCGCTTCCTCACGACCGATCCCGAGGCCATGGGTGAGCGCGTGGAGCAGTTGCGCCTCACGATGCGGAGCTGACGAGACCGTGCATGAACGCGGCAAAGTGATCACTGTGCGTGACGGCGCCGTCGACGTGCGCATGGAGGTATCGGCGGCCTGTGGCGGTTGCACGATGTGCGCGCGCGGAGCCAACGGCGAGACCGTCATGCGCGATGTCCTCGACACTCTCGGTTCTACCGTGGGCGACACCGTCGACATCGTCATCCCCGACACCGTGCGGGCGAAGGCCGCCGCCGCGGTGTTCATCGTTCCGGTGGCGTGCATGCTCGCGGGATACTTGGCTGGCTTCTTGCTTGGAGGATGGCTCGGGATCGCACCCGATGTGGGCGGCCTTGTCGTGGCGCTCCTCTCGGCGAATATCGCGGTCCTGGGCGTCCGTTTCGCCGAGCGTAAGGTTGCGTCTAACGGGCGCTGTACGCCGAAGGTCGATGCTATAATCGCGCGGAGCCACGGCTGAACGATGCCGTGGCCGTTCAGTGGATGACCAAGGAGGTAGTCGTACGTGAGCGATCAGGACTTCTTCTTCGACGATGAAGAGACCACGGCCCCCGCGTCCAAGGACGCCGTGAAGCCCTCGCCGAAGTCACAGACCAAGCCGGCGCCGGCCGCACGCGCGTCCGCGTCGAAGCCGTCGAGCGCCAGGCCCGCAGCCGCCAGGCCGGCCGGCGGGGCCCCCTCGTTCTTCGAGCAGAGCGTCAGCCTCACCATCGCATCGCTGATGACCGTCATCGGCGTGCTCGTGGGTGTCATCATCGGGTTCCTCGTGGCGCCTGACGGCGCCACTGTGGCAACAGGCACCGCGGCAACCACGGACACGGGTTCGAGCGCTACGGCCCCGCAGCTCAGCGAGGACGAGCTCTCCTCGGGCGCGCTTCCCGAGGGCCACCCGGACATCGGCTCGATGAGCACGACCGCTACGACCGGTGAGTAGCGCCATGGCGAAGAAGTCGGTCAAGGCGCCCATGGCGGTCGATAAGTCCAACACACCCGCCTGGATGCGGATCGTGATCATCGTCGTGGCGATCTCGTTCGTGGGCTCCGGTATCGCCATCGTGGCTGCGGGCATCGGCGGAGGTGGCACGGGGGCGAACACCGCAGCCGTCGCCGGATCCACCACGGACGAGAACAAGGTGCGGGTGGAGAACGCGATCGCCGCGGCGGAGCTGAGCCCGGACAATCCCGAAGTCGTCATCCAGGTAGGACACGCCTACTTCGAGTGGGCGGTGGCCGTCTACGAGTCGGGCCAACAGTCCGCCGCACTGCCGCTGTGGAGCAGCGCCGTCAGCTACTACGACCAGGTCCTGGCGATGGATCCCTCACACGACGTCGCGCTCGGCAACAAGGCCTTCGCGCTTTACTACGCACAGGACGCCGAGCGCGCACCGGGTGCCCTGCAGGCGTTCATCGATGGCGCGGCCGACAACGCGTCGCTCAGCGCTCAGGTGGAGAACGCACGCGGTATGCTCGCCGAGCTCGAGTCGGCGCCGACCACCTCCACCACGACGCCGTAGCCGGCGAGGCACACGCGATCACAGAAGCGGCCGGCCCCCTGAAGGGAGCCGGCCGCTTCTTCGTGACACGGGCGCGTCGCTAGTGTGCGACGTCCGCGAGCATCGTGTATGCCTCGTCAATCGACGCCGCGCACGAGAACAGCCCGGCCAGACGGGTCATGTCGAGGATGCTGTCGACCGAGTCGTTCGTCACCAGCACGAGCCGACCGCCGTGAGCCGAATACTCCTTGGACAGCGAGAGCAGCAGTCCCAGCCCGGAGCTGTCGAGATAGTCGAGCGCACTCAAGTCGACCACGGTTCGAGGAGGGAGGTGCTTCAGCACCCGATCGATCGTCATTCGGAATGTTGCGCACTCGCTGTAGTCTAGATCACCCTGCAGCGTCAGTACCCAGTGATCCGGGTCTTGATCGAGCTGTATGCAAAGCCCCATGCAACCCCCCGTTATCTGCACGACCGCCGGTACTGTCTGTGTACCCCGCGCTCCACGGCTTCACACCACACCGCATCGTGCTGGCACGCCGGGTACTCGGCAGGTACAATCGGGGGCGCAAGTACCCGAGCGAAAGCAGATGCTGACATGGAGCTCGATATCTCAACGGAGAGCGCGGGAGCGAGCTGCACGATCGCACTCGATGGCGAGGTGGACGTCTACACGTCACCGCGCCTTCGGCAGGAACTCACTCAGGTGGTCGACTCGGGCTGCCTCAATATCACCATCGATCTCGAGAACCTCGGCTTCATAGACAGCAGTGGGCTTGGGGTCCTCGTGAGCACGCTGCGCCGCGTGAAGGAACGTGGTGGTACGCTGCGTCTCGTCTGCACCAAGGACAGCATCTTGAAGATCTTCCGGATAACGGGGCTCGACAAGGTGTTCCCATTGTTCACGACCGTGGAGGAAGCGACCGGTTTCTAGGCTGCTCGCGCCTTCGCGCGCGGGATCGGTCTGACCGGATGTCTCGTCCGTCATCGAGGAGTTGAGCCTTGTTCGGCATCGGCGGCTGGGAGTTCATGCTCATAGCGGTGTTGGCGCTGCTGCTCTTCGGCCCCGACAAACTCCCGCAGTTCGCGCGCACCCTCGGGCGCTTCATGCGCGACATCAAGAAGTACCAGAACCTCATGGAATCGACGGTGCGGGGTGAGATCCTCGCGGCCGATCTCGACCTGAAGACGAAGGACCAGTTCGAGACCGGCAAGGCCTTCAGGGAGCGTGTTGCCGGCGGCGGCTTCTCCAAGCCCGCGCCCAAGCCCGACGATGACGCCCGGAAGGTAGATGAGGCCGAGCCGGCTGAGACCGAAGATGTCACCGGGTCGCCGGCTGAGCCTGCCCCGGATGTCGTCGAGGGAGAGGGGGAGCGGGACGAGGCCTGACGGCCCCCCGCGCGCACGATGCCCATCACTCCCAAGCGCATGCCGTTCATGTCGCACTTGAACGAACTCCGGAAGCGGCTCACCGTGGTGATCGCCGTGGTCGGTGTCCTGACGCTCGTCGGGTACTTCTACTCCGATGAGATCTACCGCATCCTCATCGGCCCCATGCTGCCGGTTCTCGGTGACAAAGGCGGGTACACGTTCGATCTCCTTGAGGCGATGACCAACCGCTTCAGGCTCGGCATGTTCGGCGCGCTCGTCGTGGGCAGCCCGATCATCATCTACGAGGTGCTCGCGTTCTTCCTGCCGGCACTCAAGCCCAAGGAGCGCAAGTGGTTCAGCTGGACCGCGCTGGCCGCCGCCGTGCTGTTCCTTGCCGGTGTGGCGTTCTGCTACTTTTACATCCTCGAGCCGAGCACGGTGTGGCTCGTCGAGCAGAGCGGTGAGACGTTCGACCTGCTGTTGCGCGCTCAGAGTGCGATCACCTTCGCGATGTGGTTCCTGGCCGGTTTCGGTATGGCGTTCGAGGTGCCGGTGATCGTCTTCTACCTCGTGTATTTCAACGTCGTCCCCTACGCCACGCTGCGCAGCAACTGGAGAACAGTGTGGGTCGTGATCGTGGTAGCTGCCTCGATGATCACGCCCGACTGGAACCCGTGGAGCATGGCCGCACTCTCGGCGTCGATGGTGGCGCTGTTCGAGGCGAGCATGCTGCTCGTGCGCATCGCGCTCGCCCGCAAGATCAAGGCCCAGAGCCTGCCGGACATCGACGATCCCGACACCGAGTAGCACGGAGCCGCACATGCACGAGATGGGTATCGCCGAGGGGATCCTTTCCTCTGCCATCACTGCCGCCGAAGATGCCGGCGCGACGAAGATCAACGAGGTCGACATCACCGTCGGGGTTCTCACCGAGGTGATGGAAGACGCGCTGCACTTCGCGTGGGAGGCCATCCGCACCGGCACGATGGCCGAGGCTGCTGTTCTCAATGTGACCATGCTCGACGCCCGCTCGCAGTGCGCCGACTGCGGCCATGAGTGGGGGCACGACCGCTACTCCGGTGCGCAGTGCCCGTCGTGCAGCGGGTATCTGGTGCGGCTGCTCACCGGCCGTGAGCTCAAGATCGACTCCATCGACATCGACTGAGGGGTGTGACGCGTGAAGGTCGACATCGAACAGCGGATCCTTGCCGCCAACGACGAACTCGCATCGGCCAACCGTTCGCGCTTCGCCGACCACGGCGTGTTCGTGCTCGACCTGATGGCATCACCCGGCGCGGGCAAGACCTCGACGATCCTCGCGACCATCGACGCGCTGCGCGACCGCTACGCGATCGCGGTGATCGAGGGCGACATCGCGAGCAAGGTGGATGCCGAGAAGGTCCGTGCGCACGGCATCCCCGCCGTACAGATCAACACCGGCGGGGCGTGCCACCTCGAGTCGGCGATGATCCGCCGCGCGGTGGACACGCTCGACCTCGACGCGCTTGACCTCATCATCATCGAGAACGTGGGCAATCTCGTCTGCCCCTCGGACTTCGACCTTGGCGAGAGCGCCAAAGTCATGATCCTTTCGGTCCCCGAGGGCCACGACAAGCCGCAGAAGTACCCGAACATCTTCCAGGTGTCGGAGGCGGTCATCCTGAACAAGTGCGACACGATGCCGGTCTTCGACTTCGACGAGGCTGAGTTCACGAGCGTGGTCCGGAGTCTCAATGGTGTTGCGCCGATCTTCCCGATCTCGGCCACCAAGGGTGACGGCGTGGCCGAGTGGGCCGAGTGGCTCGCCGGCCGCATCGAGGCCGCGAAGGCAGAGGCCGCATCATGATGGACCGGGCAGCGGCGCTCACGCTCACGCGGGAGCGCATCCCCAACGCGAATCTCGTGAACCACTGCGTCGCCACCGAGGTGATCATGGAGGCGCTCGCGAAGCACTTCAGCCTGCCGGATGCCGATGTGGAGCGCTGGGCGCTCGCCGGGCTGCTCCACGACCTTGACTACGCCGAGACGGCCGAGGACTTCGAGCGGCACGGCGTCATCACCGCCGAGTTGCTCGCCGATGAGTTGGACGCGGAGCAGCTGCATGCGATCCTCGCGCACGCCGACAAGGCGCCGCGGGAGTCGTTGATGGATCGTGCGCTGTATGCGGCCGATCCCACGACCGGCTTCATCGTGGCCGCCGCCCTCGTGCGCCCCGACAAGTCGCTCGCCAACGTGGAATTGCGGTCGCTGCTCAAGCGCTGGAAGGAGAAGGCCTTCGCGCGCGGCGCCAGCCGCGAGCAGATGGCCGCCTGCGAGGAGCTCGACCTCACGCGCGAGGAGTTCCTTCAGCTGGCGCTCACGGCGATGCAGGCGAGAGCTGCCGAAGTCGGACTGTAGCGGGACCTGCCGGACGAGGCGGTCCGGCGCTCAGACAGTCCTCGGAGGGGCCCCACGGCGGCTCAGTCGCGGTGCGCCTTCGCCGCCTCCCCCTCCTGCGGAACTCGCAGCGGACCGCCTCGTCCGGTAGGTCCTACCGGTTCACCTCCAGGCGGCCTCCGGTTAACGTCAGGCTTGACGCGGCGTATATACTCGGCAGGAATTGCCCCACGACGGTCGGAGACCTGTCGAATGAATCTGGTCATCTCAGAGAAGAACATAGCGGCCAAGCGCATCGCCGAGATCCTGGCGGTAGGCAAACCCAAGGCCGATAAGGTGTACACCACACCCGCCTACTACTTCCGCCGCGATGGCGAGGACTGGGTGTCGATCGGCCTCAAGGGCCACATCATGGAGGTCGACTTCGCGCCGACGCTCGACGGCGCCTCGGTCAGGGAGCTGGCCGCATCCGACCCCCGTGTGCTCTCGTACGGTGCAGGCGATCTGCTGGCCACCGAGGACGACCTCGATCTCAAGCGGTGGCGCCTGGAGACTCTGCCCGTTCTGGCGCGCGTGGCGGTCGAGAAGGTGCCCAAGGAGAAGGGCATCATCCAGTCGATCAAGAACCTCTCGAAGAAGGCGGACAAGGTCATCATCGCGACCGACTTCGACCGCGAGGGCGAGCTCATCGGCGCCGACGCGCGTGACATCGTGCGCTCGGCGAACAAGACCGTGCCGGTCACGCGCGTGCGCTTCTCGGCCATCACCAAAGACGAGATCGAGCGCGCGTTCGCCGAGGAGGGGCCGCTTTCGGAGGAGCTCGCGCAGGCGGGAGAGACGCGGCAGGACATCGACCTTATCTGGGGTGCGGTGCTCACGCGCTTCCTCACGCTGTCGCTCCAGAAGATGACGCGCAAGCCCTTCGGCGACGTGCTCAGCTCCGGTCGCGTCCAGACGCCGACCCTCAAGCTCATCTGCGACCGCGAGAAGGAACGCGAGGCGTTCGTATCGGAGGACTACTGGGTCGTGCGTGGCGCCTTCGGCAAGAACGGTGACGAGTTCACCGCCGGCCACGCCACCGAGCGGTTCCCCACCGAGGACGCCGCACGTGCGGTTCTCGACGCCGTCGCCGGACAGTCCGAGGGCGTCGTGCAGGCCGTGAAACGCACGAAGCGGCAGCAGAAGCCGCCTGCGCCGTTCAACACCACCGCGCTCATGGCCGCGGCCGCTTCCGAGGGCCTGACGCCCTCGCAGACGATGCGCATCGCCGAGTCGCTGTACATGAGCGGTTTGATCTCGTATCCGCGTGTGGACAACACCGTCTATTCGCCCAGCCTGGACATCAAGGGTCTGCTTCGCACGCTTTCCGAGGTGCCGTTCTACCACGAGTACGCACAGAAGCTGCTCGCCAAGGACGCGCTGCACGCCACACGTGGTGAGAAGGAAGCGACCGACCATCCGCCGATCCATCCCACGGGCATCGGAGACCCCGACAAGCTCGATCCGCAGGCATGGAAGCTCTACAACCTCGTGGCGCGACGGTTCATGGCAACGCTGTCCGAAGCCGCGGTGATCGAAGGGACGCGCGTCGATCTCGACGTGGCCGGTGAGCGCTTCGTCGCCAAGGGCGATGTCGTCGTGACACCAGGCTTCCGCGCCATCTATCACTACGGGCTGCGCAAGGACGAGCACCTACCGCAGGTGGAGGAAGGGGAGCACATTGGCTTCCTCGGTGCGGAGATGGAGGGCAAGCAGACGCAGCCCCCGGCCCGCTACTCCCAGGGCAAGCTGATCCAGGAGATGGAGAAGCTCGGCCTCGGCACCAAGGCGACGCGTCACGACATCATCCAGACGCTCTACGACCGCAAGTACATCGCCAACGACCCGGTAGAGCCCACCTACAAGGGCCGTACCGTGATCGAGGCGCTGTCGCGGTACGCGAGTGAGATCACGACGCCGGAGATGACGGTCTCGCTCGATCGCGAGATGGACGCGATCGCCAGCGGCCGCTCCACGCTGCCGGTGGTCGTGGGCCACTCGCAGAATGCGCTCGCGATGGTGCTCGAAGAGCTGCTGCCGCGGGTGGACGAGATCGCCGAGCTGCTCAAGGGTGCCATCGACGAGGACGCCAAGGTGGGCATCTGCCCGGTCTCGGGTCACGACCTGCTCATCAAGTACTCGCCGAAGAACCGCACGTACTTCGTGGGGTGCAGCGGCTATCCCGAGTGCACCGTCACGTACCCGCTTCCCAAGAACGCGAAGTACCAGTCCTCCGACGAGCCGTGTCCGGTGTGCGGAACGCCGCAGGTGAAGATCATCCAGTTCAAGAAGCGCCCGCGCCTCATGTGCCTGAGCACCGAGTGTCCCACCAAGCGCGGCCCGGAGATCGTCATCGCCAGGGATGCGTGTCCCACCGGCGATCATGGCGATCTGGTGGTCCAGTACTCCGGCACCGGCAGCCGCTACGTGCGCTGCACCAACTTCGAGAGCTGCAAGACCTCGTACCCGCTGCCGCAGCAGGGCGACCTAGAGCCCACCGACGAGGTCTGCGAGTGCGGCACCCCGAAGGTGATCGTGCACACCAAGAAGGGCCCGTGGAAGATCTGCATCGACCCGGCGTGCCCGCTCAAGCCGCCGCGCACGAACGGACCTCGCAGGTCCGGCGGGGCGAAGAAGGCGGCGGGCACCAAGAAGCCGGCAGCCAAGAAGCCGGCAGCCAAGAAGAAGCCCACCACCCGCAAGAAGGTGGAGGGCGCGGAGTAGTCGAGGCTCCGGTGAGTGAAGCGCCGCGGACGGGCATCATCTCAGTGCACTGCAATCCAGTGGGGAGATGCATGTGAAGATCGCGGTCGTACAGCACGAGCTCAGGCCCGCCCCGGCCCAGGACCTCGAGGCGCTGGTCATCGCGGTCGCCCGAGCGGCTTCGCTCGGCGCGGATCTGGTGATACTGCCCGACGTTGCCGCGGTACACGATGGCCCGCTCGGTGACGAACTGTTCCGCCGCACCGAAGAGGATGCGCCCGGCGTGGTCGTGTGGTCCGCTCACCGGTACGGGTCCGATCCCGGCGACGGTCCGCTCACGCTGTCTGTCGAAGCGGTGGGGGCTGCCTGCGCGCTCGTCGGCGATGATGCGATGGATCACGCTGCGCTCCTGGCATGCGCTGCGCGAAGGCCGGGCCTGCTTGTGCTCGCCCCGGGAGCGGAGTCCGAGTTGCAGGCGCAGGCGGTCCTCGAGCTTGCCGTCGCGCTCTCCACGTCGCTCGCGTCGGTCGTGGTGGTCGCCGAGGCCGACGGCGCTGAACCGGGCGAACCCGGCCATGGCGGCTCGGCGATCATCCATCTCGGCGAGGTGCTCGCGGAAGCGACCGCCGGCGACGACCTGCTGGTGGCCGACATCACCACGCCGCTCGGCCCGCCCGAGGCCCCCACGGCGTTTCCCGAGGTACCGACGGTGCTTCTTCAGCGCATCGCGGCGCACCATGGCCGAAAGGTCGACGTCGACTACCCTGCCGATCTGGACTGAGGCGGGTCCGCATCACCTGAATGGTAGAATCGCACGTGGCCGTTCCCCGGCCGCGTTCCGCATGCCCTGCGGCCCGGAACGAATGCTGCTGCGAAGAGGGAGAGGCATGGCTTCTGCGTCCGATCCGATCGAGTTCCACCGTCAGTCGCGCGGCAAGACCGCGATAACATCCAAGATCCCGCTCGATGCGCAGAACCTGAGCATCGTGTACACGCCCGGTGTCGGTGAGGTCTCGATGGCGATAGCCGAGGACCCCGCCCTGGTGCGCGAGCTCACGGGCAAGCAGAACACCGTCGCGATCGTCACCGACGGCACCGCGGTCCTCGGCCTCGGCGATATCGGTCCTGAGGCCGCCCTGCCCGTGATGGAGGGCAAGGCCGCGATCTTCTCGGAGTTCGCCGGGATCAACGCCGTACCCATCTGCCTGGCCACGAAGGACCCGGACGCGATCGTCGAGACCGTGAAGAACATCGCGCCCGGCTTCGGCGGTATCAACCTCGAGGACATCTCGGCGCCGCGCTGTTTCGAGATCGAGCGGCGGCTCACCCGTGACCTCGACATCCCCGTGTTTCACGACGACCAGCACGGCACGGCGATCGTCGTGCTCGCCGGACTCATCAACGCACTCGCCGTCGCCGGCAAGAGCGACGAGGTGCGCATCGCCATCTCCGGAGCCGGGGCCGCGGGCATCGCCATCGCACAGCTGCTCGTCGCGTACGGCCTCACCACCATCCGGATCAGCGACAGCAAGGGTGTTCTCTCCGCCGAGCGCGAGACGCTCAACGACGATCAGCGCGACGTGCTCGCCCTGAGCACGGCCGACGCATCCTGGCCGGTCGGCGCCGCCGTGCTCGACGGTGCGGACGTCTTCATCGGTGTCTCGCGTGCCGGGCTGTTCTCCTCTGACGATATCCGTCGGATGCGCGAGAACCCGATGGTGTTCGCGCTCGCCAATCCCGTGCCGGAGATCATGCCGGACGAGGCGCGCGCCGGCGGCGCCGTGGTGGTGGCCACCGGTCGCTCGGACTTCCCGAACCAGATCAACAACGCACTCGTCTTCCCGGGGCTCTTCCGGGGCCTGCTCGACCACGATGTCGAGCAGGTGAGCGTGCCCATCAAGCTCGCGGTCGCGGCCGCGCTTGCGGGCCTCGTCGAGACCCCGACGCCTGATGCGATCGTCCCGTCGATCTTCGACGAGCGGGTCGTGCCCGCCATCGCCCGCGCGGTCGGGGAGTCCGTGGCGTGAACGTCGTCACCGCAGCCGACATCGCCCGCGCTGTCGCGGGATCGATCCGGACGGCAGCGACGTCCCTGCGCCCCGACGTGCTCGGAGCCATCCGGAGCGCCGGGCTCAGGGAGCCATCCGAGCGCGCGCGCGAGGTGCTCGGGCAGCTGGTCGACAACGCGGCGATCGCCGAGCGCGATGGCGTGCCGTTGTGCCAGGACACCGGGACGGTCTGGGTGTGGGTCGAGCTGGGACAGGACTCAGGCCTCGAGGGAGACCTGCAGGCAGCGATAGACGGTGCTGTC
The DNA here is from genome assembly GCA_002423585.1 of Actinobacteria bacterium UBA6100. Lineage (GTDB taxonomy): Bacteria > Actinomycetota > Coriobacteriia > Anaerosomatales > Anaerosomataceae > UBA6100. The sequence goes on along the minus strand of DIWS01000002.1, from coordinate 87,356 downwards.
GCGTATGCGTTCCGAGAGCACGCGCTGCGCATGAGCGTCGTCATCGATGCGCTCCTCGACCGCACGAACACGGGTGACAACACGCCGGCCTTCGTTGAGATCTCACAGCGCCCGGGCGCCGGCGCCACCGTTCACGTGATGCTCAAGGGCGGTGGATCCGACAACGCGAGCGCGATGGCCATGCTCGACCCGTCGTCCGGCGTCGAGGGCGTCGCGCGCTTCGTGCTCGATACGGTCTCGGCGAAGGCCACCGGCGCCTGCCCGCCGCTCGTGGTGGGAGTAGGTGTGGGTGGCACGTTCGACTCGGTGGGCAAATTGGCGAAGAAGGCGCTGCTGCGTCCGCTCGGTATACCCGCGGTCTCATCCGCCCTCGGCGCGCTCGAGGAGCACCTGCTCGCGGATATCAACGCGCTGGGCATAGGTCCGGCCGGGCTGGGTGGGGCCACGACCGCACTCGGGGTACGGATACTCACGGCGCCGTGTCACATCGCGGCCCTGCCGGTCGCGGTGAACCTCGGGTGCTCGGCGATGCGTTCGGTCACCGTGGAGGTGCCGCCGCATGACTGATGTCGATCTCACAGCCCTCGGTCACCCCGCGAAGACCCCGTACTCGGCAGTGCTGAAGAACAAGCGTTTTCGTGCACTGTGGCTCTCGCAGTTCGTAAGCGGGCTGGGCGACTGGTTGGTGATCGGTCTTCTGATTCCGCTCGTCACCACACTCACCGGCGGATCGTCGTTCGCGGTCGCCGGCATCATGATCGCCAAGATGGTGCCGTCGCTGCTGTTCTCCTCGGTGATCGGTGTGTTCATCGACCGGTTCGACCGGCGCCGACTCATGATCGCCTGCGACCTCGTGCGTGCGCTGCTCACGCTTTTCCTGCTGTTCACCAACAGCCTCGCGGTCATCTACACCACGGTGTTGCTGATGGAGATCGCCTCGCTCTTCTTCACTCCCGCGCGCAGCGCACTCATCCCGCGCCTGGTGGCCGAAGACGAGGTCGCGGTCGCCAACGGGCTCGCCTATACGACGCAACAGGCGAGCATGCTGATCGGTCTCACGATGTCGGGCGCGATCCTCGCGGGCTTCGAGGCGATCGTGCGGGCGCTGCTCGACAGCGGCATACCGCTGGTCGACGTGCTCGTTGGCCCGTTCACCCCGGCGCTCCTCGGCCCGCGGGCCGGCGTGGTGCTCAACAGCCTCACGTTCACCGTCTCGGCCATCCTGCTGTGGTCGATCCGCGTGCGCGTCCGTCCCGAGCGTGAGGCCGGGAAGTTCACGTTCTCGCTCATCGGCCGCGATGCGCTGGAGTCGTTCCGGTTCCTCGGCCAGCACCGCGAGCTCCGCGGGCTGCTGATCACCGTGGGCATGGCGATCCTTGGCGGCGGGGCGGTCATCACCGTCGGGCTGTCATACGTGACCGCGATCCTCTCCCATGGCATCCCGGTCCTCGACCAGTTCGAGGCGATCCGCACGCTCGTCGCCGCACCGCAGACCTTCATCCTGGTGCTCATGGCACTCGGCATGGTCTCCGGCGCGATCGTCGTGCCGAAGCTCGCCAACCGGGTGCCGCTTCAGGCGTTGTTCCTCGGTGCGGTCACGGTGTTCGGAGCGAGCATGCTCGTGTTCGCGAGCATCGGTGTGTACTGGGTGGCGCTCATCTTCGGCGTGACGGCGGGTTTCTGTATCGCGTGCCTCACGGTGGCGGGCAACACGTACGTGGTGCGCACCGTGGCCGACGAGATCCGCGGCCGCGTGTTCACCGCCATGGAGTCGGTGATCCGGGTGTCGCTGCTGCTGTCGATGGTGGTCGTCTCGCCGATGGCCGACCTGCTCGCCACACTCATCCGGAACCTGTCCGAAGGCATGACCGACCCCTCGTGGTTCACCGGCCCGCGCGTGACGCTGCTGATCGCGTCGTTCATCGTTCTCGGCGCGGCGTACTACGCGTACCGCACGCTCGACTGGCGTCGCGCGGACGCCGTCGATGTCCACGAGGTGGTGCCCGCCGATGAGTGATCCTATCCGCATCACGCTGCCGGGCGACATCGCGCAGCTGCGGGCGCTGCGCGTCGGTACTCCCGTGCTGCTATCGGGGCCGGTCTTCACGGCCCGCGATGCGACGCACGCGAGGATAGCCGCCCAGCTCGATCGCGATGGCGTGCTGCCGTACGACCTGGCGGGGGCCGTGCTGTTCTACGCGGGCCCCACACCTCCCGCGGCGGGGCGACCCGCAGGGTCGGTGGGTCCCACCACCGCCCGGCGCATGGATGCCTGGACGCCCGTTCTGCTCGCCGCGGGGATAGCGGCGACGATCGGCAAGGGTGCGCGTTCGGAAGCGGTGCGCGATGCCTGTCGGACGCACGGGGCGGTCTACCTCGCGGCTACCGGTGGGGCGGCGGCGCTGCTTGCGACGCATGTCTCTTCGGCCGAACCGGTCGCCTACGACGATCTCGGCACCGAGGCGCTCGTGCGCATGGAGCTCGACGACTTCCCGGTGTGGGTTGCGATCGACGCGCAGGGGCATGACCTCTATGCGGAGGCGCGCGATGAGTGGGCTGCAGGGGAGGGCCGGAGGTGAGCGGGCTGTTCATCACGTTTGAGGGCGGCGACGGCTCGGGCAAGTCGACCCAGATCGCACTGCTCGCCGCGCGTCTGCGCGAGCTCGGCCATGAGGTGCGCACCTTCCGCGAACCCGGCGGTGTGGTGCCCGGGGATGCCGGCGAGCGCATACGGGAGATCGTGCTCGATCCCATACACGAGGGCCTCGGTGTGCGTGCCGAGCTCCTGCTCTACGAAGCCAGCCGGGCGCAACTCGTGGAGACGCACTATCGCCCGGCGCTTGCCGAAGGCGTCATCGTGCTGTGCGACCGCTACGCCGACTCGAGCGTGGCCTACCAGGGCTACGGCCGGGCGGTGCTGCCGGTGGACGAGGTGCGCGAGCTTAATCGCATCGCCACGGGCGGCCTCGCGCCCGACCTCACACTGCTCCTCGACGTCGACGCCGTTTCGGGACTTGAGCAGGCCACCGCCGAGGGGGCCGATCGCCTCGAGGCCGCAGGGCACGATTTCCACGAACGCGTGCGGGAGGGCTATCTCGAGATGGCCGCTGCCGAGCCGGATCGGATCAAAGTCGTGCCGCGCGCTCCGGTGGACGAGGTGGCGGCGGTCGTCTGGGCGTACGTGGAGCCGCTGCTCGTCCGGCCCGGGCGGGTGTGATCCGCGTGCGGGCGTGCGCGTGGGACGACCTCGTCGGGCAGAAGCGGGCTGCGACCTACCTGAGGCGCGCTGCCGAAGGTGATGCGGTCTCGCACGCCTACCTGTTCGTCGGTCCCACCGGCACCGGGAAGAAGACGGCGGCCCGCGCGCTGGCGTGTGCGCTGTTCTGTGACGACGGCGCATGCGGGTCGTGCGGTACGTGCCGAAGGATCCGCTCGGCCACGCATCCCGATTTCCACCTGGTGGCCCCCGAAGGCGTCACCTACGTGGTCAGCCAGATCCACGACGTCATCCACGATGTGAACCTCAAGCCGATCGAGGCTCCGCGCAAGGTCTACGTGCTCGAGAGTGTCGACCGCTTCAACGACGCCTCGGCCAACGCCTTCCTGAAGACCCTCGAGGAGCCGCCCGGGGACGTGGTGATCATCCTGCTCGCCGGCGACTTCGACGACGTGCTGCCCACCATCGCGTCCCGGTGTCAGGTGGTGCGCTTCTCGCCGGTGGCCCCGTCGACGGCCCGCGCGCTCGTGGTGGAGCGCACGGGCGCGAGCGAGGACGAGGCCCGTGCGGCGCTCGCTGCCGCCGGTCAGGTGATGCCGCGTGCCATCGACTTTCTGAACTCCACGGGCCGCCGCAACGCACGTGCCGCGATCATGGCGATCCTCAAACGCTTGATCGTGATGGACGGCCACGACGTGCTCGTTGCGGCCCGGGAATTGCTCACAGCTGTCCGTGCACCGGTCGAGGAGATGAAGGGCGCGCAGGCCGAAGAGGCCGAGGAGGCACGCGAGTACCTCTCCAAGGGTGTGGCCGCGCGCATGGAGAAGCGGCACAAGCGCGAACTCACCGCATACGAGCGTGACGGCATCACCGAGATCCTCAGCGTGACAGAGAGTTGGCTGCGCGACTGCCTCGTGATGTCGCGGGACATGCCCGAACTGGTGAACAACATCGACACGGCCGATGCGACCGCGGAGGTCGCGGCGGTGATCAGTGTGCCGGCCGCATTACGTGCGCTCGAATGCGTGCGCACGGCCCGCGAACGCATAGCCTATAATGTGTCTCCCCAGCTGGTCGTCGAGGCCATGCTGTTCGACATACAGGAGGTCTTACGATGCCCACGGTAGTGGGAGTGAAGCTACGGTACGCCGGCAAGGTCTTGTGGTTCGATCCCGCCGGCTCGACGCCCGAAGAGGGCGACCATGTGATCGTCTCGACCGAACGCGGTCAGGAGTACGGCGACGTCGTGATGGCGCCACACGAGGTGGATCCTGCCGAGGTGCCCGCCGAGCTCAAGCCGGTCGTGCGCGTCGCCGACGAGAACGACCACGCGCGCGCGGAGGTGCTGCTCGAGCGTGAGCGCACCGAACTGGAGCGCTTCAGGGCGCTCGTGGCCAAACACAAGCTCGAGATGAAACCCATCGGCGTCGAGCATCTCTTCGACGACTCGAAGGTGGTCTTCTACTTCGCGGCCGAGGAGCGTGTGGACTTCCGCGAACTCGTTCGCGAACTCGCGGCCGAACTCCATAACCGCATCGACATGCGGCAGGTGGGCGTGCGCGACGAAGCGCGGATGATCGGCGGCCTCGGCCACTGCGGTCAGCCGCTGTGCTGCGTGCGTTTCGCCGGTGAGTTCCAGCCTGTTTCCATCCGGATGGCCAAGGAGCAGGACCTGCCGCTGAATCCCTTGAAGATAAGCGGGCTCTGTGGCAGACTCATGTGCTGTTTGCGGTACGAGTACGACGCGTACAAGGATTTCAAGCAGCGTGCTCCGAAGTGCGGCACGATCGTGGACTTCCCCGACGGTTCGGCGGGGCGCATCTCAGGGATGAACATCCCACGGGAGACGCTCACGGTCCGCCAGCAGGGGGGACCGGAGATCACGGTCCCGCTTGAGGCGCTCGACTGCAGTGCCGGCAGGGGATGCCCTTGCAAGCTCAGTGCGGACGCGGTGACCCAGCAGGCTGCCGCCATCACGCTGGCGCACGGGACCACGCCGACGCTTCGGGAGGCCGAGCGTTCGGCCGAGGTGCAGGGTGGTAAGCAGCGGCCCGAGGGTTCCCGGCGCAAGCGTTCGGGCAGCGGGCAGAAGCAGGAGGGTGGCTCGCAGAAGGCCAAGGCGGACACGCCGAAGGGCGGGTCGCAGGGTCCCAAGCAGCGTCAGCCGAAGGACAGGGCGCCCAAGCCGCAGCAGGCGGCACAGGCACCCGAGGGGCAGGCACCGTCGAGCAGCACGCGCCGCAGGCGCAGGCGCCGGCCGCGGCCCGAAGGCGGGAGTACGGCAAGCGAGTAGCACAGACAGGCCGACGTAGCTCAGCTGGTAGAGCAGCGCACTCGTAATGCGCAGGTCAGCGGTTCGAATCCGCTCGTCGGCTCCACAGAATGAACGCGACAGACATAGGCTCTGACCTGCTGTTTCTGTCGCTCGGGCCCTCGGAAACGGGGGCCCTTTGCTTTGCTTGTCAGGGTGCCTAGCATCGTCCGTGTGTACTATCCGTGTGCATATACGGCCGTTCGGGCCGTCTTCCGTGCTTCTCCGAGTGCGTCCATAGCCTCGCGCTTGCGTGCGTCGAAGGCATGAGCGTACGTCTTCAGGAGTACATCGGGCGAGTGCCCGGACATTGCCGAGATCGTCACCGCGTCGAAGCCGAGCGCGATCATCTGCGAAACCCAGGCATGGCGGAGGACGTGGGGAGTGACGCCCGCGATCTTCTCCTGCTCGCAGAAGGTACGGAACCTCGCGCCGAATACGTTCGGGTTCATGCCCGAGCCGTCCGGGTTCGTGGCGATGAAGTCCTCGGCGGGAGTCTTCGCGCCCTGCCACCCGCGCCCGAGGGACAGCCGCGCCTCGCGCTGCTCGCGCTGTATGCGCTTCAGCTCCGCCAGCGTGTGAGTGTCGAGCGGTATCGTGCGCTGCTTGTCCGTCTTTGTACCCTTCACCCTCCGGCCGTCCGCCACCGTGCGAGACACTGACCGGCGTACCGTTATCGTCTTCGCCTCGGCGTCGAGATCATCCCAACGCAAGCCGACAGTCTCGCCCCGGCGCGTGCCGAGGTACGCGGACAGCATGACGGGCACCGCAATGTCGGATGCCTTCTCCGCCGTCACCTTCACGAACCCCTCCACCGTCGCCACGTCGAGCGCACGCGGCCGCTTGGGCGTACGGTCCACCTTCGGCCTTGCCGCCTTGCTTGCGGCCGGGTTCACGTCGAAGTCACCCAGGATCTCGACAGCGAAGGTGAACAGCGAGCGGACCACGTTGTGCACCGTCGAGATCGTCAGGCCGGACAGCGCACCCGCTCCGCCGCGCTGGCGGGAGTTGGGCGAGCCGAGCGCCGAGTACATGGCCGTCAGGTCAGAGGCCGTGACTTCGCTCATACGCCGCTTGCCGATGTACGGGCAGACGTTGTGCTTGTAGATCGAGGCGTACCGCGTCCGCGTCGTGTCCGCCAGGTGGTAGGGTGCCCACGTCTCGAGGTAATGCTTCACGTACCGTTCGACGGTCCATGCCTTGCGCTGCTCGCGCTCGGCTCCGCCCGCGTCCTGGCGCTTCACGTGGTCCGCCAGAAGCTCGAGGCGTACACCGTCCGCCGCCCGGTTCGCTTCCGTCTGATTGCGTGCCGAGAACACACGAGACAGCCGCCGCCCGTCCTTCACGATGAAGACGCGGTACTTGTCGCCTTCGAGGTGAACGACGGTGCCGGTGCCCTTCTGTCTACGGCTTGCCATTGTGTCCCCCTTCCGCGTCCCCCGCGTTCGCCGCCACTCTACGCGCGGCATCTGACTTCAGTGTGGAGGCGATGATCTCCTCGGCCGTACGTGTGTCGAGCGGCTGAGGCATCGCACGCTGGCGCTGCTCGGCGTCATAGAACCGCGCGAGTCCGCCGCGCTGTCCTGTGAGTGATTCCTCGGCCTTGCTGAAGTCGCTCCGAAGGGACCACCTGTCGGGATACTCCGCCTCGGGGTGCGCCTCGTTCCATGCCTTCCGCCTATCCTCCCAACCCGTGCCGATCTCAGTCTCGAGACAGACGAAACGAACGAGTGCCAGCTTGCGATCTCCGAGCGGGCGGGTGCGCCGTACCCAACCGTTCGCGGCCATGAGCGGCCACATGGAGCGGACTCCCGACAGGACCGCTCTGAGCGATACACGCCCGTCGAAGTCGAGCGACACCCTGGGGACCTGGCCGAGCGCATCCCACTCGTAGCCGCACCTGAATCGAAGCGGAGCGGGAGGCGCGGAGGCACCCACATCGTCTGCCCAACGCTTGCCGAGGTCATGGAGTAATACCCAACGGCCGTCGCTATCGTCGGACGCCTCGAGTTCGTCGCCGCCGCTTCTCCACACGAGGCCGTGGCGCTCGAGCGAGTCGCGGATACCGCAGGCATCTTCGACGGTCAGCTCGCGCTCTTGGGCGCTGAGTCCGTTCAGGTACTCACTCAGGAGGCCGCGCTCCTCCAGGAATCCCCGCACGTGCTGGTTCGGATTCCCAAGCTCGGCCCAGAAGTCAGCTGCTGTGGTAGTCACTTACGAACCCCCTAACGGCGCGTGGTTTGATACGTGTCATGATAACCGCCCGAACATTGGAGGTCAACATGGCAGAAGTCAGAGCACTACGAGAGGCGAGAGGGTGGAGTCAGTCCGAGCTTGCCCGTCGCGCTGGCCTGCACTCGACTACCGTTTCGCTGATCGAGTCAGGTAGGCAGAAGCCGTACGCCGTTCAGGTCGAGAAGCTCGCCGCCGCGCTCGGCGTGGAACCCGCCGCGCTGCTCGAAGACGTGAACGACGATGCCCGCCGTTAGAGCCGCGTCTGTCAGAACCGAGGACCTGCCAGACGTTGCCACCGTTGCCGAGCTTGCCGCCTTCGAGCGGGTGGATCCTCGCACCCTTCGCACCGATCTCGACGCGGGCAGGGTGCCGGGCGCATACCGCCGAGGCCGCTCCTGGCGAATCGTCACCCGTACGTATCTCGACGCGCTCGCATCGCCCGCGCTCGGAAGGAGGCCGGAATGAGTGACGAGATCACACGGCCGGACTCCGAGGCCGTCCCGTTCGAAGACGACGAACCGATGCCCGATGAGGCGTGGGATGAATCAGCGGAGGCCGTGATGTTCGGCGCACTCCCGGACGCCCAGAACGCGAGAGGGCGGCGGTTGGCATGAGCGCCCGACAGATGAGCCTACTCACGGCCGGTATCCCCCAGAGGTGCGAGGAATGGCTACGCACGCCGCAAGGCCGCGAAGCGTGGGCGTTCATCGAAGCACGCGCCCTCGAGCTGGCAGGACGCGGGCACACGTTCGGCCCTCAACTCCTGCTCGAGAATGCACGGTACGAGCTGTACTTGAGCCGCACGTCAGGCGACGGGCTCGAGCCGTACGCGCTAAACAACTCGTGGGCGTCCTACCTCTCGCGCAAGTTGATCGAGAGACACCCCCACCTCGAGGCGCATATACGCCGCCGCCGCGTGTCCTGGGATGAAGGAGGCGAGCCGCTATGACGTGGGCGAAGCTGTCCGATGACTTCCCGGACAATCCGAAGCTCGGCATGATCGAGCCCGCGTCACGCCCCTTCGCCGTCGAGCTGTACATCGCTGGGCTCTGCTACTGCGCTCGGATGCTCACTGACGGTTTCATTCCTGGCGCGAACCTCCGCCGCCTTGTGGACTTCGAGGCGCACGCAATCGAGCCGGTGCGCATCGCCGCCGAGCTTATCGCTGTCGGACTGTGGCACGAGGCAGAGCGCGGGTACACCGTGCATGACTATCTCGACTACAACCCGAGCCGCGAGCAGGTGGAGGCCAACCGAGAGACTACCCGCGTGCGTGTCAGTCAGTGGCGACGTAACGCAGGTAGTAACGCTGTTACAAACACCGTTGGTAACACTGCACCCGTACCCGTACCCGTACCCGTACCCGTACCCGTACCAGATACCCCTACCGCCACCCCCGCGCCCGAGCCTTCGGCGGCGGAGGTGGACGAGATCGTGAAGGCGTCAGGCAAGGGACTGACACCCGCCCAGGCTCGCAAGCTGGCGGCGGTATTCAGTCCTGAATACGTCACGAGAGAAGCCGCCGCCCTGGCGGACGAGATCGCGGCCGGGCTCGAGGTGCGCAGCTTCCGCTCCCTGCTCGAGCATCGCCTGACAAACCCGCAAGGCATGAGCAACCCGCCCACGCCCGGACTGACCGATGAAGGGATGAGCGCATATGACGCCGGTATCTGAAACCTCCGCCGGTCCTCGCCCAGAGGTCCGCGTGTGCACGGGGTGTGGGGCGGAGCTGCACCCGTACCTGGAAGACGATATCTACGGCCGCTGGCAGAGATGGCAGTTCCCGCCCTGCCGCCCGTGCGATGCCCGCGATCAGGAACGGTGGCAGAAGGCGGAGCGCATCGCTTCACTCGGACTCGCCCCGCGTCACGCCGGTATGACGTTCGAAGCATACGAGCCGGTGACTGACTCGCAGCGCCACGCCCTCGAGAGGGTACGCGCCGGAGGTTCACTGTGGCTCGTCGGGCTTGCCTCGAAGGACGGGCCGGGCACCGGCACCGGCAAGTCGCACCTATCCGTCGCCGCGTGCATCGCCGCCGCCGAGGCCGGAGCGGTTCACGTCGAGTACCACGTCGCGCCCGAGCTGTACGCCCGCTTGCGTGGCGAGGCGATGAGCGAAGGCATGGAGGACACAGTACGCGATCTGTGCGAGTGCGACCTGCTCGTGCTGGACGATCTCGACAAGGGTCGGAAGACACCGCTAGCCGCCGAGGTTGTCTATCGCATCGCAGAGGAGCGCAGCGTGAACGGCCGGCGAACCCTCGTGACCACGAACAGCCGGCCGGGCGAGGTGGCCGGACTGTTCCGAGAGGGCGGGTACGGTCCGGCAATCGTGAGCCGTCTTCGCGGACTGTGCGACGTGCTCACCGTCGAAGGACCAGACCACCGCCTGACCGCCCGCCCCGAGTTTCCAGAGGCCAGAAAAGGAGGCACGAACCGATGAGCGATACCACGCCCCGAAGCAAGAGCCCCGGCGCTGGCGACCTTCACGTGCGCACCGGCAACCTACGGGCGGGCATCGGCCACGAGGTAGACAAGCGCGGGATGCTGTCCGTTGCGCGTGTCGGCGCGTCTGCGAAGTACGCCGCCATTCACGAGTACGGCGGGACCATCCGAGCCAAGAACGGGGGATACCTGACCTTCCCCGGCCGTGACGGCGGGCTCGTGCGCGTGAAGCAGGTACGCATCCCCGCCCGGCCCTACCTTCGCCCCGCGATCATGGACCACCTGCCAGATATCGAGAAGACGTTTGCCGCGCACATGGGCCGTCAGGTGGAGAACCTCCTGAAGCCTACGAACGTCGCCGCCGCCGCCGAGAACATCGCTCGCGTGATGAACGCCGCCGCCGAGTCTTCGCTTGAGCAGGTGGCCCGCAAGGTGAGCAACCAAGCGCGTGTGAACGTCACGACGCGAGAGTAGGCGAGGACCATGTGCATACACGCGGACGATGAGGCCGAGAGGTTGGCGCTGGCCGCCGAGGTGAGCCGCAAGGTTGCCATTCTCGAGGCGTACTTTCGCGGGCTCGAATACGCCGACGAGTGGCCCGACGATCACGAGCTGGCGGGTATGGCGCTCCTGAATCAGTGGGTAGCCTACGCCGTGCGGACGGGGCAGAACCCGGAGGACGTGATAGGTGCCCTCGCCGGATACCTCGAGGCGACAGACACGAGCGCCGTCACGTATCCCGCGCTCATGGCCGGAATGACCACGCCCAACTAGCACCCCGAGTTTTGCGCCCCATCCACGCGCGCGCGAGGGACCGTAGGAAACGGTGGTTAATCGGATCCGGAGCGAGGGCGCGCGAGTTTTCCGTAACCGTCACGCGCGCGCGAGGCGTCCAGAGAATGAGGTGATTAACAGGATTCGGCGCACCCCAGGAACAGAGAGACAACAGAGAGCAGGGACCGCCAGAAAGCGGCGTGAAAGCGGCAGGCGGTCACGGTGGCAACCCCGAACGGCCGTGAGTTTTCGGCTGCCATAAAAGGACGCGAGGACGCACAAGAACAGCGCGATAACAGCGCGCCGCGCATCCCGGCGGCACCGATCACCCGTGAGTTTCCGGTAGCCGTCACGCGCGCGCGCGAGGTGAGCACGAAACAGCAGCAAGAAATCCAACGCCCCAAATGCGCGTCAGGCTTCACTTGTGCCCCGTGGCGGCGCGATAGGGTAGCGTCGCGACTCCCAGGACACCCGCCAGATATTCAGACCTGAATAACCAGGGGTACGCCCCGAGTTTTCCGACGCCAGAAAAGGCCCGCCGGGAGTTTCGCGAGGCCATAAAAGGACGGGACCGCGATAGCCTCCGGCCCCGTCCTCGTCTTCTGTGCCTCCGCTGCTAGTGCATCAGGTGTAGCTCGTAGCCTTCGCGCTCCGCCTCTGCGTGAAGCGCCCGGAGCAGACGTACCATGATCTCGGCGCACCCGCCTGTCCGCACCTCGGGATTGCGCTCCTCGAAGGTGAGCACCGCCGCCGCCTGCATGAGCAACGTCCCGGCGCTCGTCACACAGAGCCCGCCATAGTACGCATCGGCACACGTCGCCACCGTGTACGCCGTGGCCTCGTCCACCTGCCACCGCGCCGCCAGGTCACGCATCGTGAACAGCACGCGCTCGAGCCTATCGTCGCACTCGTCACGCCCTGCCTCTGCCAGCTCCTCGAGGATGCCTTGCCGAATGTCCTCGGGCCGTGGCAGGTACGTACGGTCACTCACTCGCTGCTCGTGCATCATGCCCCCTTCGCCTTGCTCTGTCCGTCCGTCCTGATCGCGTGTAGCCTTCGCTTCACGTCTGCCTCCGAGAGAGGACGCGGCCGCACGTTCGCAACGACCGGGCGCACCTTCAGCGATGCCTCCACCTGCTCGGCCGCTATGCGCCGCACGTTCTCCTCGAGCGCCTCCACCGTGAAGCGCACGTACCCGCCGAGCTGGATACCGCCCAATGCTTCCCGATGATCGCGCACCCAACGCACGGACACCTTCAGCCGCTCGGCTACCTCCTCGGGTGTGAGAAACTCCATGCCCCGTGTCCTCCTTCCCGCCGCCCCGCTCTGCCGTGTGTACTATCCGTGTGCATATCTCATTGCGCCGGACTGTCTCGGAGTGTTTCTTACCCCCTTTCGACGCGTCGGGATTGTACCTGAATGAACCCCAAACACCCCCTCTGACCTGGGCAAAGAGGTTCTCGTAATGCGCAGGTCAGCGGTTCGAATCCGCTCGTCGGCTCCACAGGACACCAGCGGGGACTCCGGTCCCCGCTTTCTTGTCTTCTCGGGGGCCGGTCAGCACCTCTCTCGCAGGCCCCGCGCATGCTAGACTCAGGCGCGCACCTGCGCAACCGTGCTCGCATCACCGTGAGGAGAGCGCATGGGGTCGCGTGTCACAGGAGTACCCGCCCGCATCGCAGATCGGATCGCGCTCGCATCCGGCGGCGCATTGGCCTTTGCCCTCGCATTCCTCGCCCTCAGTCAGCCCTGGGTCTCCGATGACTTCAGCAATGCCGTGTTCGCGAGGAGCCACCCCGCTCTGTGGGACTATGTCGCCTCCGGCTACACGACCTGGACGGGGCGCTTCGCGAGCTCGGTGTTCTTCTGGCTGACGCAGCAGGTCCGACCGGCGTATGGCGCGGTCATCTGGCTCGGCATCATGTTGCTCGTCGTACTCACCTTCGCGCTGGCCCGGGGTCGGTTCCCCCGGTTCGCGCGCGCCGACCTGTACGTCGTGGGATTCCTCGCCGTCGCATACTGGTACGGGCTGCCCGCGATCGAGGAGACGGTCTTCTGGACCGCCGGATCGGCAGTCTACCTGTGGCCTGCCATAGCGGGCCTCGCCTTCCTCTACACCTACCGAAGGTGGGCGGGGGGCGCCGGTGGCGGGGTCTCCGAGGGCCTCCCACGCGGAGCGGCGGTGGTGGGTATGTTCGCGCTCGGCGTGAGCGTGGGTGGATCGCAGGAGCAGCTTCTCGTGGCATGTGTCCTGTTCCTCGGCATCCTCGGCTTCCGGGTCACTCGGGCGGGTGGTCTTGCTCGGGTCCCGGCGCACCTGTGGGCGGGCGCTGTCGGGCTCGTGACCGCAGGTGCCATCAGCCTGGCGGCTCCCGGTAACCGGATCCGTCTGGAGGCAGTGCCGGACTTCGGGCTGGTCGGAACTGCGATCGCGGCCGTGAAATTCCTCATCCACATGGGCCTGGAGTGGTTGCCGCCGATGGCCCCATGGCTCGTCTGCCTGGCGCTGCTCGCTGTTCCGCTCACGCGGTCATCCGACGAGGTGAGGAGTGCCCCTGCGATCCGGTCTGACTGGTGGGTCTGGGCGCTGCTCGGGCTCGCAACCGTCTCGCTGTTCCTCGTGAAGCCGTACTTCGGCGCCGAGCGGACCGTGGTTTTCGTGGCCATCTTTCTCGCGGTCGCCGCGATCTCGCTTGTGAGTGACGATGGGTCGGAGCGAGTTCTGGGCCGCATTCCCGCCCCGGTTGCCTCTGCGGTGATCGCGCTACTGCTCCTGGTTGCGACCGGTGACGTGGCGCTGAGCGGTCTACAGGCCCGCTCGCTCACAGTCGGTCAGCGCGCACGCGCTGAGGAGATCGCGCGGCAGAAGGAAGCGGGGATCACTGATGTCGTGGTGCGGCCGATAACCACCGAGATACCCCGACGCGGCGTGATCTGGGGCGACGGGACGGCCGACCCTGCGTTCTGGGTGAACGGCGTGATGGCCGGCTGGTACGAGGTGAGCACGATCGTGGTGGCGGACAGCCCTGCGGTGCAGTAGCCGTCACCGTGCCCAGGAAGGGGACCGGTCATGAGGCTCGACCTCGTCTGCGTGGGCAAACTCAAGGAGCGGTACTGGCGTGAGGCTGCGGAGGAGTACCTGAAGCGGCTCGGCCCGTACGCGCGCGTGAACGTGACCGAGGTGCCCGATCGCGATGTGACCGCCGACGAGACGCGGGCGCTCGAAGCCGAGGCGGCGGGCATCCTGCGTGCGATCCCCGAGGGGGCGACCGTGGCCGTGCTCGAGATCGGCGGGACGGCACGCACCTCAGAGGCGTTCGCCGCGTGGCTCGAGGCGCTCGGGGTCGAAGGCAGAAGTCACGTCGTCTTCGTGGTCGGCGGAGCCGCCGGCCTGCACGCTGACGTGCTCGCGCGTGCCGACGAGCGGATCTCCCTCGGAGCGATGACGCTCCCGCACCAGCTTGCGCGGGTCGTGGTGCTCGAACAGATCTACCGGGCGTTTCGCATCATCCGCGGCGAGCCGTACCATAGGTGATCATGGGTCCGCACGTACATCACAAGCTGACGCGTGCCTGGGCGATGGAGGAGGGCTTCTCCGAGCGGGAGGCCGAGCTCATCGCGCGCGCTGACATCGGATTCGACAGGCGCTACCCGGCGCGCGCCTCGTTCGTGAACATCACGCGCCACTTCGCGCCCACCGCATGGCTGTGGTCGGCCCGGTATCTCGCTCTCGCGATGGACTGGGGTGACCTGATGATGCTCGGTTACGCGCTTCACTGCGCGCAGGACGGCGTCGCGCACGGACGCATCGGGACCCGGCATATCGTGCAGGCGATGGGACTACGGCCCGATCCCGATGTGTGGGAGACATCACCTGCGGGGGTCATGCGTCGCACCGAGGCGATCACTCGCGACCGGCTGAGGCGGTTCAGGGCACAGCCGGCCTAGACGACCTTGGTCACGACGACCTCGACGCCCCACTCTTTCGCGAGCTTGGCGCCAAGGGCCGCCGCCTCGTCGTAGCCGTGGAACATGCCCTGAGGTTTGGTCGATGCGTCCTCGAACGCGAGTGCGACCCACCACAGCCCGCCCTCGGTGGCCGCGCCGATGCGGTCCACCCGGATGTGGGTCACACTGTGCCCTTCGGTGGGGATGTTCGTGCTATCCAGTAGTCCCATGATGTCTCCCCGTGTCCAGTCGCCGCGGTCACACCCGCGCTGTGCTCTCTCGCCGCTGCAGGAAGCATGCCACACTGCCGAACGAGCGTGGGGTGGTATCGGCGTTCACAGGTGATGCGGTGGAAAGAGACAGCCGCGGGATGGCCCCGTTGCCGCTGAACGTAGCCGAGGGGTATCCTGATTCCCCGATGCCGACGACCCTCCGAAGGAGCGCGACCGCGTGCGCGACACCCTGAAAGCAGCCATCACCGCCACACTCGAGGCCGCGATCGCAGACGGGCGACTGCCGCTTGATGACCTGCCCGCGGTATCCGTGGAGCGTCCGCGCGACCCGTCCCATGGCGACTGGTCCACCAACGTCGCGCTCATCTCGGCGAAGGCGGCCGGCATGCCACCGCGTGAGATCGCCGAGATGGTGGCGGTCGACCTGCGGGGTCGCCTCGCGGGCGTGGCCGATGCTGTGGAGATCGCCGGGCCCGGCTTCATCAACGTTCGTCTTGCACGGGGAGTGCTGGCCGACGTCGTTTCACAGGTGCGGGAGCAGGGTGCGGCGTTC
Source organism: Actinobacteria bacterium UBA6100 (assembly GCA_002423585.1). Taxonomy (GTDB): domain Bacteria; phylum Actinomycetota; class Coriobacteriia; order Anaerosomatales; family Anaerosomataceae; genus UBA6100. The sequence continues at coordinate 71,640 of DIWS01000002.1, read as the reverse complement.
GGGGCGGGCGTGAGCAGTGGCCGCCGCGTGCAGGTCGAGTTCGTCTCGGCCAACCCGGTGGGCCCGATGCACGTGGGTCACGGCCGGTGGGCTGCTCTCGGTGACAGCATCGCGCGGATCCTGGAGCACGCCGGCGACGATGTGCAGCGTGAGTTCTACGTGAACGACGCGGGTGTGCAGATGGACATCTTCGCGGCGAGTGTCTCGGCACGCTACCTGGAGTTGTGCGGGCGCGAGGTGGAGTTCCCGGAAGACGGCTACCGGGGCGCCTACATCACCGAGATCGCGCGTGAGATCTACGAGGAAGAGGCGACATGCTGGCTGGACGCCACCCCGGCCAGCCGCGAGGCGCACTTCAAGGAGAAGGCGTACGTGGCCGTGCTCGGGCATCTCCGGCAGGTGCTGCATGGGATGGGTGTGGACTTCGACGTGTGGTTCTCCGAGCGCACGCTGCATGAGCCCGGATCCGACGGTGGGCCCACCGCGATCGAACGCGGCATCGCCCGGCTGCGTGAGGCCGGCTACCTTGTCGAACACGAGGGTGCGCTGTGGTTCAGGTCGACCGACTTCGGCGATGACAAGGATCGCGTGCTCATCAAAGCCGACGGCTCCTACACGTACTTCGCCGCGGACGTGGCGTACCATGCCGACAAGTACGACCGCGGTTTCGACCTCGTGATCGACATCTGGGGCGCGGACCATCACGGCTACGTCAAGCGGATGGAGTCGGCGGTCGCTGCCCTCGGCCACCCGGGCAAGCTCGAGGTCATCATCGGCCAGATGGTGAACCTCTTCCGCAACGGCGAGGTCGTGCGCATGAGCAAGCGCACCGGCGAGATGGTGACCTTCGAGGACCTGCTCGATGAGGTGGGCGCCGACGCCGCTCGGTACTTCTTCCTTCGGCGCTCGACCGATCAGGCGCTCGACTTCGACATAGCGCTCGCCAAGGAGCGTTCGGCGGACAATCCGGTCTACTACGTGCAGTACGCGCACGCACGGATCTGCAGCATCCTGCGGAAGGCATCCGGTGCGGACACCGCCGACGAGAGCGTGGACATCGCCGGCGTGGCTGCGCGGATCACCGTTGACGCGACGGCGCTGGGTCTCCTCGGCAGCGAGCCGGGGACGCTGGCCGGTGAGGCTGAACTGGGGCTGCTGCGCACGCTCGCCGAGTTCCCGGAGGTGGTGGAGATCGCAGCGCGCCAGCGCGCGCCGCACAAACTCACCACATACGCCGAGGATCTGGCCGGGGCGTTCCACCAGTTCTATACGCACTGTCAGGTGGTCGTGGACGATCCGCAGCTGCGAAGCGCCCGTCTTGCTCTGGCAGATGCAGCGCGTCTCGTGCTCGCACGCTCGCTGTCACTTCTCGGCGTGAGCGCCCCGCAGCGCATGTGATCGTTCGGTCGTGCTCGGCCCGGGGGCGCCGTTTCGCCTCGTGCCGCACACTCGTGTATCCTCTCCCGTACCTGATGACGCCTCTTGGGGAGGAAGATCCGCCATGGCACGCCCCACCACTCCGCGGCCGCCCGCCGCGCCCGACCAACTGACCGCGGCCGACCTCATGCCGGTCCTGCCGCTCACCGCCGAGGTCAAGGACGGTCACCTGTGGATCGGTGGTGTGGACACGGTCGAGCTTGCGCGCGAGGCGGGAACAGCGCTGTATGTCATGGACGAAGCGACGATCCGCACGCAGCTGGCCGAATACGTGAAGTGGACGCGCTACCACTGGAAGGACGTGGACGTCGTCTACGCCGGCAAGGCCTTCCTGACCCTCGGCATGGTCAACATCGTCGCCGAGGAGGACTGCTGCTTGCTGTGTGCGTCGGGTGGCGAGCTCGCCTACGCGCTGCGCGCGGGCTTCCCGATGGAGCGCGTGCAGATGCACGGCAACAACAAGACGCCCTCCGAGCTGGCCGAGTGTCTCGATGCGGGCATCGGCCGCATCGTGGTGGACAACTTCGAGGAGATGGAGCGCCTCTCGGCGCTTGCAACAGAGCGCGGTGTGACGCAGCGCATCCTCATCCGTGTCACGCCGGGTGTGGAGGCGGACACGCACGACTTCATCATGACGGGCGCCGAGGACTCCAAGTTCGGCTTCGGGCTCAACCAGGGCCTGGCGATGGAGGCGGTGAAGCGTGCCATCACGCTTCCCGGCATCGAATTCGAAGGGCTGCACATGCACATCGGCAGCCAGATCTTCGCGCTCCACTCCTACGCCAAGGCGATCGAGTTCATGGTCGACTTCATGCGGCGGATAAGGGTCGAGACCGGACACGACGTGCGCATGCTCGATGTGGGCGGTGGTCTCGGCGTGGCGTATGGCGTGCCGGACGAGCCTTCCACCGTGAAGGAGTTCGGCAAGATCGTGGTGGACGGCATCAAGGAGGAGTGCGAGCGCCACGACCTGCCCGTGCCGCGGATGGCGGTCGAGCCGGGCCGCTCGATCGTCGCCAACGCGGGCGTGACGCTGTACGCCGTCGGCTCTATCAAGGAGATCCCGGGCATCCGCACGTATGTGGCGATCGATGGCGGCATGAGCGACAACATCCGCACGTCGCTCTACGACGCGCACTACGAGGCGCTGCTCGCCAACAAGGCCGACCAGCCGCGCGAGATGGTGGCCACGATCGCGGGCAAGCACTGCGAGAGCGGCGACATCGTGGTCCGCGACGCGCCGCTGCAGCATCCCGAGGTGGGCGACGTGGTGTGTGTGTGCGCCACCGGCGCCTACTGCATGTCGATGAGCAGCAACTACAACAAGCAGGTGAGACCGGGCGTGGTGTTCGTGCGTGACGGCGAGTGGCGCTGGTCGCTCCGGCGCGAGACCTACGACGATCTCATGAAGAGCGATCTGGGCTAGCGGCGCGTCGTCTGCACCGCAGTGGCCGGGTGAGCCTCCTCGGCTACAATAGCGGCACAGACTACCCGAGGGAGCAGGATCGCCATGCGTACGATCAGAGTCGGCCTCGTCGGACTCGGCACCGTCGGCAGCGGTGTCGTCGAGATACTGAAGCGGTACGGAGAGAAGTTCCGCACGCGTGCGGGCGTGGCGCTCGAGCTGGCGAAGTGCGCCGACCGCGATCCGGCACGCGCCGAGGCGCTCGCGCTCGCCCCCGGCGTGTTCACCACCGACGTCGCTGAGATCATCGGCGACCCGTCGATCGATGTGATCATCGAACTCGTGGGCGGCACCGGCGTGGCGCGCACGATCGTGCTCGACGCCCTGGCCGCCGGCAAGTCGGTCGTCACCGCGAACAAGGCGCTCATGGCCACGCACGGCGAGGAGGTCATGCACGCGGCCGAAGCCGCGGGCGTGGACGTCCTGTTCGAGGCCAGCGTCGGCGGTGGCATCCCGATCATCGGGCCGCTCAAGCACAGCCTGGTGAGCAACGAGATCCAGGCCGTCTACGGCATCGTGAACGGCACCACCAACTACATGCTCACGCGCATGGCCGAAGACGGCCTCGACTACGAGACCGCGCTCGCCGAGGCACAGGTGCGCGGCTTCGCCGAGGCGGACCCCACCGCGGACGTGGATGGGCTCGACGCCGCCGCGAAGATCGCCATCCTCGCGTCGATCGCCTTCAACTCGCGTGTGACGTTCGCCGACGTGCCCGCGGAGGGCATCCGCTCGATCGCTCCCACCGACATCGCGTACGCGCACGAGACGGGCTACACCATCAAACTGATGGCCATCGGCAAGCGCACGCCCGAAGGGCTCGACATCCGCGTCCAACCGACGATGATCCGCGCCGACCATCCGCTCGCGAAGGTGAACGGTGTCTACAACGCGATCTACGTCGTGGGCGACGCCGTCGGGGAGACGATGTTCTTCGGGGAGGGCGCGGGCTCGCTGCCTGCCGCCTCCGCGGTCGTCGGTGACGTCATCGAGGCCGCCCGCCACATCCAGGGCGACTGCCGCGGGCTCGTGGGCTGCACGTGCACCGAGCACCTGCCGCTTCGCGATATCGCCGATCTCACGACCTCCCACTACCTGCGGCTCCACGTGCGCGATGAACCCGGCGTGCTCGCTGCCATCGCCGGCATCTTCGGTGAGCACGGCGTTTCGCTCGCATCCGTGATCCAGAAGCACGCGGAGGACGGTGGCGCGGAGATCGTGTGGATCACGCACCGTGCCGCCGAGCGCGACGTGCGTGCAGCGCTCGCGGCGATCGAGGCGCTCGAGGTTGTGGACGCTGTCGGCTCGGTCCTGCGTGTGGAGGAGTTGTAGCCCGTGGGGGCAAGCATCCTCGTCCCCGCGACTTCGGCCAACCTCGGTCCGGGCTTCGACTCCTTCGGTCTGGCGCTCGGGCTCTACAACGAGTTCGACGGTGAGCTCGCCGCGACATGGAGCATCGAGATCGGCGGTGAGGGGGCGGGCCGACTCTCGACGGGTCCCGACAACGAGGTGCTGCGCGCGATGGCGCGCGTGTTCGCCGAGGTGGGGGAGCCCGGGCTTGCTGCCGAGGTGACGTGCCACAACGGCATTCCGGTGGGCCGGGGTCTTGGGTCGTCGGCGGCGGCGATCGTGGGCGGGCTCGTACTTGGCGACGCGCTCACCGGCGCACAGCTCGGCAAGCGGCGGCTGCTCGAAATCGCCGTGGAGATCGAAGGGCACGCGGACAACGTGGGAGCCGCCCTCTACGGAGGGTTCACGGTCGCGTTCGATTCGGGACACGGTTCGGAAGTGGCGCGCATCGATCCGGTGGGCGGACTCGCTGCGCTCGTGGTGCTCGGCGAGCAAGAGCTGTTCACGGCGGATTCACGGGCGGCGCTACCCGCAACCGTCCCGCACGCCGACGCTGCACTCAACGCAGGACACGCGGCGCTCGTTGCGCTCGGCATAGCCACGGGTTCGCGGGGGTACCTCGAGGCCGGTCTTCAGGACGCGATCCACGAACGCTACCGTCGGGAGTTGATCCCCGACCTTGAGGCGGTGCGCAGCCTCCTCGAAGCCATCGGGGCCGGGCATGCCGTCCTCTCTGGCGCGGGTCCCACGGTGCTCGCACTCCTGCAGGACCTGAACGACGCCCGCGCGCTAGAGCGCGCCCGCGCGCTCGCGGAGGTTGCTCGAACGGCCCTGGAGGGACTCGGGCGGGGTCGTGTACTCGCGCTCCCCATCGATCGGGGAGGGGCGCGCGAGGCCTGAGCCGACGGCGCGCGTGAGACGGTACGCCCGGATGGGGAATGAACACCGTATCCCCGCCGACTCGTCGCTATCGTCCCCGCGACGGGTGCACATCATCAGGACGATCGGAGCATCCATGAGTGACGAACGTCCCGTCATCATCGCCCAGATATCCGACCTGCACTGTGGGTCGCAATACCACATCCCGAGCCTCGCCACCCGCGTGGTGGACGAGATCAACGAGCTGGCGCCCGACGCGCTGGTGGTGACCGGTGACCTCACCGACATGGGATTCCGCCAGGAGTACAAAGTCGCGCACCGGCTGATCTCCCGGATGCAGGTTGAGCGAGTCATGGTCCTACCCGGGAACCACGACGCGCGTAACGTGGGCGACCTGCACTTCGAGGAGCTCTTTGGATCGCGCTCCACCGAGCTGGTGTTCGGCGGCATACGCATGCTCGGGCTCGACTCCTCGGAGCCCGACCTCGATAACGGCCGTGTCGGCCGGCAGCGCTACAAGTGGATCGAGGAGCGCTTCTCAGACCCGACGGAGTTCAAGATCGTTGCGCTGCACCACCACCTTCTGCCGGTTCCGGGCACGGGTCGCGAGCGCAACATCGTCTACGATGCCGGCGATCTGCTGCGGGTGCTGAACAGCAGCGGCTGCGACGTGGTGATGTGCGGTCACAAGCACGTGCCGAACGTGTGGCGGCTCGAGGAGATGGTGATCGTCAACGCGGGGACGGCCTGCACGCACCGCTTGCGTGGCATGACCGGTGCGAGCTACAACGTCATCGAGGTGCACCCCGATCGCGTCCGCGTGATCCTGAAGCACCCGTTCCACGAGCCGGAGGTCGTCGCCGACTTCGAGCGCGACCTGCGGCGCGAGTGCACATGGCGCCCGCATGCCGATGGGCGGAACGGGGAGTGCGACTGATGGCGCGGGCGATCGCGCTCATCGACGGGGAGCACTATCCGCCTGTGGTGCGCTTCGCGCTCGCGCAGCTTGCCGGGTTGCACGACGTGGTCGCCGCCGTCTTCATCGGCGGTACCGAGAAGGTCGACGCATCGGTCACCGATGGGACGTACGGCCTCCCGGTCGTCGGGGGGCCGGACGCGGCGTCGGCACTTGCTGCAGCGATCGCCCGCTTCTTGCCCGAGGTAGTGATCGACCTCTCGGACGAACCGGTGCTCTCCGCCGCCGATCGCATGTCACTGGCGGGTGTCGCGCTCGGGCTCGGCGTGGCGTACCGCGGTGCGGACTTCAGCTTCGAGCCGCCTTCGACGGGTCACGTCACCCGCACCGCCACACTCAGCATCATCGGCACGGGCAAGCGAGTGGGCAAGACCTCGGTGTCGGCGTACATCGCCCGCTATCTCAAGGCGACGGGGCGCGACATCGTGGTGCTCGCCATGGGCAGGGGCGGCCCCGCCGAACCGGAACTCATCCGCGGCGATGAGGTCGAGCTCACCACCACCGACCTGCTCGCGCTCGCGCGGCAGGGCGCGCACGCGTCATCGGACAACTATGAGGACGCGGTCATGAGCCGCGTCGCCACGGTGGGATGCCGCAGGTGCGGCGGTGGCATGGCGGGGGAGACGTTCTTCAGCAACGTGGCCGAAGGCGCCGTGCTCGCCGACTCGCTCGGCAAGGAGCTGATCGTGCTCGAGGGTTCGGGCGCGGCGATCCCGCCGGTAGCCGCGGATGCGACGCTTCTGGTGGTGGGTGCGGCCCAGGGCCTTCCGTACGTACGCGACTACTTCGGCCCGTATCGCCTGCGCAGGGCCGACGCGGTGGTGATCGCCGGCGCCGAGGAGCCGCTCGCGACCCCTGCGGACCTCACCGCGCTCGTCGCCGCCATACGTCGCGTGCGGGAGGACGTGCCGATAGCGATGGTGACCTTCCGGCCACGGCCGCTCCAGGACATCGCCGGCGCGCGCGTCTTCTTTGCGACCACGGCGGCGCCGGCGCTCCTTCCCACGCTGACAGCACACCTCGAGGCGACGTACGGCTGTACGGTCGCGGGCGCCAGCCCCCACCTGTCCGACCGCGCCCGCCTCCACGAGGACATGCGCGCACGCGCCGGGGGCTACGACCTGCTGCTGACGGAGCTCAAGGCGGCGGCCATCGACGTGGTGGCGGCGGCCGGTGCTGAGGCCGGCGTGCCCACCGTTCTCTGCGACAACGAACCCGTCAGCGTCGATGGCGGCGACCTTCCGGCACTGATCGATCACGTCGTCCGCCTCAGCGTGGAACGACACGACACCAGGAGCAGTTGATGTCCACCAACCCGCCCGTGATCATCAAGGACCAGAAGCACGGCTTGCCGATGAGCAAGGGGCTGCTGGCACAGACCTTCACCGCCACCGGGCTGGGTCCGGCGCAGGCGTACGGAGCGGCGCAGCGCGTGCAGGACGAGCTACGCGCCGAGTGCTGCCTCGAGGTCACGCTCGCAGAGCTGCACGAGCGCGCAGGGCGTGTGCTCACGGAGATGGCCGGCGCCGATATAGCCACACGCTACCGGCGCCTCAACGAGATCGCGAAGTTGGAACGGCCGCTGGTCGTCCTCATCGGCGGAACCACCGGAGTGGGGAAGTCCACCATAGCCGCGGAGGTGGCGCACCGCCTCGGCATCACGAGGTTCGTGTCGACAGATAGCATTCGGGAGGTCATGCGTGGTATCTTCTCTCGGGAACTCATGCCCGCGATCTACGAGAGTTCGTTCGATGCGTGGCGCGGTCTGAGGGTTCCCGTCCCCCGCGGTGCGAGTCCCGTGATCGTCGGGTTCCGCGAGCAGGCCGCCGTCGTGGCCACCGGAATGAAGTCGCTCATCGATCGTGCGGTGGTAGAGGGCGTCAGCATGGTGCTCGAGGGCATCCATGTCGCTCCGGGGTACATCGAGCCTTCCCAGTTCAAGAACGCGCATGTCGTGCAACTACTGATATCCGTGGACGACGAAGAGGCGCACCGCAGCCACTTCTACATCCGCGAGATCCAGACCGACGGCATGCGGCCGTTCGAGCGGTACCGGGCCAACTTCGACAACATCCGGCTGCTCGGGCGGTACGTCGAGGACCTTGCTGTAGAGCATGGGATACCCGTCGTTCACAGCCACCAGCTCGACCGCACCGTCGCAGAGGTGCTGGAGCTGATCGTGGACACGGTCATACGGGATGACGAAGACGCAACAGCGGGAGCAGCGGCACCCGCCGAAGGAAAGGGAGCCACAGCAGAATGAAGTTCTTCCTGGACACTGCCAACCTGCGGGAGATCGAGGAGGCCGCCTCCTGGGGCGTGCTTGCCGGTGTCACGACCAACCCGTCGCTGTACGCCCGCGAGGGCGGCTCGCTGGCCGACTTCCACGGTCACATCAAGCGGATCTGTGAGATCTGCGAGGGGCCTGTCTCGGCCGAGACCGTGAGCCTTGATCGTGACGGCATCGTGCGCGAAGGCGAGGAGCTGGCCGCGATCGCGCACAACGTCGTCGTCAAGGTGCCCGTCATGCCCGAAGGGCTGGCAGCCACCAGAGCGCTCGCCGAGCGCGGCATCTCCGTGAACATGACGTTGTGCTTCACCGTCCCCCAGGCGCTCATGTCGGCGCGGGCGGGCGCGCACTACGTGAGCCCGTTCATCGGCCGTTTCGATGACATCTCCGAAGACGGCCTCGAGCACCTCGGCAACATGATCTCGGTACTCAACAACTACGACTTCGGCCACCCGGTCGAGGTCATCGCTGCATCGGTGCGGCACAACCAGCACGTGGTAGCCGCTGCGCTCATGGGCGCCGACATCGCCACGGTGCCGTTCGGCGTCCTCGAGAAGCTCGTGAAGCATCCGCTCACCGAGCGCGGCCTCGAGGCGTTCCTTGCAGACTGGGAGAAGGTGAAGAACGCGTGAGTGCACGACCCCGTAAGCGCGGTCGCCGCGGAGGCGGTCAGCCTCAGGAAGTCGTTCAGCCGTCGGTGACCCGCGAGGAACTGCAGGCCAAGACGGTCGCCGAGCTCCGCGCGATGGCCGCCGAGATCGAACTCGACGTGAAGCTACTGAAGAAGAAGGACGAGATCGTCGAGGCGGTCTATACCGCCAAGGTGAAGTCGGAAGGCTTCGTCGACATCATCGGCATCCTCGACGTGCTGCCCGAAGGCTACGGATTCATCCGCACCAGCGGGTACCTGCCGGGCGACAACGACGTCTACTGCTCGATGTCGCAGATCCGCCGAAGCGACCTGCGCCGGGGCGACATGGTCAAGGGCCAGGTGCGTCCGCCGAAGGAGTCGGAGAAGTACCCCGCGCTCACGCGTGTGATGGCCGTCAACGGGCACGACCCCGAAGAAGCTCGCCGCCGCAAGGTCTTCCGCGACCTCGTCCCCGTCTACCCGGACGAGCGTCTACGCCTGGAGCACGGCGAGAAGGAGATCACGGCTCGCGTGATCGATCTCGTCGCCCCCATCGGGAAGGGCCAGCGCGGACTCATCGTCTCGCCGCCGAAGGCGGGCAAGACGACCGTCCTCAAGGACATCGCAGCGTCGATCAGCGCCAACAACCCCGAGGTCTACCTGATGTGCCTGCTCGTGGACGAGCGTCCTGAAGAGGTCACCGACATGGAGCGCTCGATCAAGGGCGAGGTCGTCTCCTCGACGTTCGACATGCCGGCCGACAACCACATCGCGGTGGCCGAACTCGTGATGGAGCGCGCGAAGCGCCTTGTCGAGGCGGGCTACGACGTGGTCATCCTGCTCGACTCGATCACGCGTCTCGCTCGTGCGTACAACCTGGCGCAGCCCGCGTCGGGCCGCATCCTCTCCGGCGGTGTCGACTCCACGGCACTCTATCCTCCGAAAAAGTTTTTCGGCGCCGCGCGCAACATCGAGCACGGTGGCTCGCTCACCATCCTCGCGACCGCGCTGGTGGACACCGGCTCCAAGATGGACGAGGTCATCTTCGAGGAGTTCAAGGGCACCGGCAACATGGAGCTCCGCCTCGACCGCAGGCTCGCCGATCGCCGCATCTTCCCGGCCATCGACGTCATCACCTCGGGCACCCGCAAGGAGGAGCTCATCCTCGACCAGATCGAAGCGCCGTTCGTCTGGGGCCTTCGCCGGATCCTGCATGGCGTGGACTCCACCGAGCGAGCGATGGACATGCTCATCAAGGGCCTCAAGCAGACCAAGTCCAACACCGAGTTCCTCACCAAGATGGCCAAGAGCGCGAGCGACAAGCGCGCCACCAACGGCATCGAGCTCTAGCACCTTTGCGCCCGGCTCCGGCCGTGCTATGATTCGCGGGCTGTCCTCAGCCCCTGGTCGGAAACCAGGGGCACTGTAGCGGAGGTAATCATGCGTAGCGGTATTCATCCTGACTATGTCGAGTGCAAGGTCACCTGCTCATGCGGTGAGACCTTCCAGACTCGCTCGACCAAGCCCGATCTCCACGTCGAGCTGTGTTCCAAGTGCCACCCGTTCTTCACCGGCACTCAGAAGCTGGTCGACTCCGGTGGACGTGTGCAGCGCTTCGCCGACAAGTTCGGCAATGCGGCTGCCGCGGTTGCCGAGAAGGAGGCCGCGGCTCGCGAGGCGCGCCAGAAGGCAGCCGAGGAGGCTGCACTCGCCGCTCGCGAAGAGAAGGCCAAGAAGGACTCCACCAAGGCCGAGCGTGCCGCCAAGGTCGAGGTCGAGGCCGCCGTCGAGAGTGGCGAAGCGGTCGCGGACGTCGTCGAAGAGGCTGCCGCCGAGTAGTCGGTCACGCTCGCCCGATACGCTGGTATCATCTTGAGAAGGCGGGCGAGCCCCGCCTTCTCGTGTTATGGAGGTCCGATCCGTGGACGTCAGGCTGCTCAACCACACGCCCGACCCCGAGCGCGCCATCGCCGCTGCGGCGCGGCTGTGCTACGCACCGGTCGGCGCCGCGGAGCTGCTCGAGGTGATGTCCGATGAGGGCGTCCGCAAGGTCCTCAAGACCATCATCACTTCGGGCCACACCTCGGCGCTGGAGCATGCGAGCTTCACGTTCGCGATCGACGGCGTGAGCCGGGCGCTCACCCACCAGCTGGTGCGCCATCGCCTCGCAAGCTACAACCAGCAGTCGCAGCGCTACGTCACGTATGCCGAGGAGCCGTCGTTCGTGGTCCCACCGGCGGTTGCTGAGGACCCGGTCGCAGCCGAAGCGTACGGTGCTGCCACCCGGGCCGCGTTCGAGGCCTATCGCGCGCTGCTCGATGCGGGCATTCCCGCCGAGGACGCGCGTTACCTGCTCCCGAACGCGATGGAGACCAAGATCGTCGTCACCATGAACGTTCGCGAGTTGCTGCACTTCTTCGAACTGCGCTGCTGCAAACGCGCGCAGTGGGAGATCCGCGCACTCGCGCTTGCGATGCTCGAACTCGCCGAGCCCACAGCGCCCTACATCTTCATGGACGCAGGTGCGTCGTGCCGGCGCGGCCCGTGCCGCGAGGGAAAGATGACCTGCAACGACCCATACCCGAAGGCCCCGAAGCGGGAGTGACGATGCCAGAGACCACCACGCACGACGAGTGCGCGATACACCCGACACACATCGGCGGGCAGGCCCTGCTCGAGGGCATCATGATGCGCGGCAAGTACAACTGGGCCGTTGCGGTGCGCGAGCCCTCCGGTGATATCTACACCGAGGAGCACGACCTCATCTCGGCCAAGGACAAGCACGCCTGGCTGAAGTGGCCGGTGATCCGTGGCATCTGGGGCTTCTACGAGACGATGGCGCTCGCTATCAAGGCCTTCGGCATCTCGGCGGAGCACGCCGGCGAGACCGAGGAGGAGAAGCTTTCCTCCAAGGAGATCGGTTTCACGATGATCCTCGGCCTCGGGCTCGCGATCGGGCTGTTCGTCGTGCTTCCGGCGGTGGTCACCAATCTGTTCGTGGACTCGATCGACAACCCCTTCACCTGGAACGTGGTGGACGGCGTGCTGCGCCTCGTGGCGTTCTTCGTCTACATCTGGGCGGTGAGCCGCCTCAAGGAGATCCATCGTGTCTTCGCGTATCACGGCGCCGAGCACAAGACGATCCACGCCTTCGAGCGCGGTCTGCCCCTCACGACCGAGAACATCCAGCGCTACGGCACGCTTCATGTTCGTTGCGGGACATCGTTCCTACTGATGGTGATGGTGGTCGCGATCGCCGTCTTCTCGCTCTTCCCTGCCAAGGTGATCCTTGCCGCGTGGGGTATCAGCGGCGGCGGATACGTTCTGCCGTTCAACATCGTCACCCGAATCCTGCTGCTCCCGCTCATCGCCGGCCTCGCCTACGAGATCACGGTGAAGTGGGCGGGAAGCCGGCCCGACAATCCGCTGGTGAAGGTGCTGCTCTGGCCCGGCCTGCAGATGCAGCGTCTCACCACCGCGCCGCCCGATGACAGCATGGTCGAGATCGCCGTGGCCGCGATGAGTCTCGTCGTGGCGCGCGAGGAGGCCGAGGCCGAGGCGCGTGGCCAGGCACCGGCGTGTGTGCTCGAACCGATCGATCTGTGAGGACGAACCGAGATGCGTGAGAAGCTCCAGTCCATACTCTCGACCTACGACGAGATCACCGCGAAGCTCTCGGACCAGGCGGTCCTGAACGACCAGAAGGAGTACGCCCGCCTCGCCAAAGAGCATTCGGGCATGACGCAACTCGCGAACAAGATCCGTGAGTACTTCGCCGTGCTCGACGGCATGGCGGAGGCCCGCGAGATGCTCAAGACCGAGAGCGACGCCGAGATGAAGGACATGGCGAAGGACGAACTCGATGAACTCGAGACGCGTGTCGAGCCGCTCGAGGAGGAGCTCAAGGTCATGATGCTCCCTGCGGACCCCAACGACGAGAAGAACGTCATCGTCGAGATCCGCGCGGGTGCCGGTGGCGACGAGGCGGGGCTGTTCGCCGGTGACCTGTACCGCATGTACACGCGCTACGCGGAGACGCAGCGGTGGAAGGTCGAGGAGATCGACGCCTCGGAAAACGAGGTCGGTGGCTACAAGGACGTCTCCTTCATGATCAAGGGCAAGGGCGTCTACTCCAAGATGAAGTTCGAGAGCGGCGTGCACCGCGTGCAGCGCGTACCCGCCACCGAGAGTCAGGGCCGGATCCACACCTCCACGGCCACCGTGGCCGTACTGCCCGAGGCCGAGGACGTGGAGATCGAGATCAACCAGAGCGACCTGCGCATCGACGTGTACCGTTCGAGCGGTCCCGGCGGCCAGAGCGTGAACACCACCGACTCGGCAGTGCGTATCACACATCTGCCCACAGGTGTGGTGGTGCAGTCGCAGAACCAGAAGTCGCAGCTCCAGAACAAGGAGGCGGCGATGCGCGTGTTGCGCGCCCGCCTGTACGAGGCGGAGATGGAGCGGCGCGACGCGGAGCTGGGTGCCGCGCGCAAGAGTCAGATCGGCTCGGGCGACAGAAGCGAGAAGATCCGCACGTACAACGTCCCGCAGGACCGCATCACCGACCATCGGATCGGACTCACGGTGCACAACCTGCCCGGGGTGCTCATGGGAGACCTCGATACCTTGCTCGAAGGGTTGGCCGCGGCCGACCGTGCCGAGCGGCTGGCGGCGGTGGTCTGAGGTGGCCGAGCGCGTCTGGACCGTGAAGGACGCGCTGGAGTGGACGTGTGAGTATCTCGGCCGTAAGGACGATGAGCATCCACGTCGTTCGGCCGAGTGGCTGCTGTCCTCGGCTACGGGACTCTCGCGTGTGGAGCTCTACGCGTACCATGACCGGCCGCTCTCGCCCGATGAGCGCGCATGCTACCGCACGCTCGTGGCTAAGCGTGCTGAGGGTATGCCGCTGCAGTACGCCACGGGCGAGATGCCGTTCAGGCATCTGGTGGTCCATGTCGAGCCCGGGGTCTTCATCCCGCGCCCCGAGACCGAGGTGCTCGTGGACGTCGCGCTCGAGCACCTCTCGGGCAGCGCGGAGCCGACGGTCGTGGACCTGTGCACCGGTTCCGGGTGCGTCGCTCTGTCAATAGCGACCGAGTATCCCGGCGCTCGCGTGTGGGCCGTCGAGCTCGGCGAGGTCGCGTTTCGAACCGCTTGTCGAAATGCCCTTCACGCGGGGGCGGAAGACAGGGTACAAGTAGTCTATGGAGATCTTTTCGATCCGCTGCCGGCAGAGCTTCTCGGGAACGTCGATTTCATCGTGTCGAACCCGCCGTACATCCCGAGTTCTGACCTGCCCGATCTCCCCTCCGAGGTTCTTGGGTTTGAGCCGCAGGAAGCCCTGGATGGCGGCCCTGATGGGCTCGATGTGTTCCGTCGCATCGCCGCGGGGGCGGACGCCTGGCTTCGGGAGGACGGCGGCATCGCCATCGAACTCGACAGCGGGCGCGTGGCCGATGCGGCCGCGCTGCTTGAAGAGTGCGGCTATATGGGAGTGACGGTCCACAAGGACCTGACCGGACGTGACAGGATCGTCTATGCACGGAAAGGTAGGGCGATGCAGCGATGAACAAGGTGATCCACATCGACCCGGAAAACCCCTCGGCGGAAGTCGTCAATCTCGCCGCCACGATCTTGAAGGACGGGGGGATCGTAGTCTTCCCGACCGAGACCGTGTATGGGATCGGCGCTTCCGCTACGTCATGTTTGGGCCCGCAGGAGATCATCGACATCAAGATGCGGCCCAAGAACAAGCCACTGCCATGGCTCGTCGAGGATGACGCGGCACTCGACAAGTACGGAGTGGACGCACCAGAGTACGCTCACCGGCTGGCGCGTGCGTTCTGGCCCGGCCCGCTCACCATCGTCGTGAAGGCCGCCGACATGGTGGCCCCCGAGTTCCGCGACGACCGTGGTGCGGTGGCGCTGCGCTCGCCCGACCACGAGCTGGTGCAGGAACTCATCCGCGCGAACGGCGCGGCGATCGTCACGACCTCGGCGAACACCTCCGGGCAGCCGGCAGCGGCCTCGTTCGACGAGCTCGAGGAGCGCATCATCGCTGCGGCCGACGTGACCCTCGATGGCGGCGAGACACCGCACAAGCAGGCATCCACCGTGGTGGACTGTACCGGGCCTGAGCCCGTCGTCACGCGCATCGGTCCCATCCCCGCCGAGGAGATCGCCTCGGTCGCCAAAGGGCTCACATCCTAGCGCGGAACGTCGCCGCTGATACGCTACAATCTGCGGGAGGCGCGCCTGTACCGGGAGCGCCTCCCGCAGCCGTTCGTTAGGGGAGTCCATGCGCATCCACCTCGGCGCCGACCACGCCGGATTTCCACTCAAGGAGCACGTGAGGCAGACGCTCGCAGCGCTCGGGCACGACGTCACCGACGTGGGGACCCACGCCGAGGAGTCGGTCGACTATCCCGACTACGCACGCATGGTGGGTGAGGCTGTGGCCGGTGGTGACGCCGACGCGGGGGTGCTCGTCTGCGGTACCGGGCTGGGTATGGCGATCGCGGCCAACAAGGTGCCCGGCGTGCGCGCGGTGTCGGTCTACGACCCGGAGATGGCCCGGATGGCGCGCATGCACAACAATGCGAATGTCATCGCCCTGCCCGGGCGGTACATCACCCCCGCGCTGGCCGATGAGGTACTCGAGGTGTTCCTCACGACCGGTTTCGAGGGGGGCCGCCATCAGCGTCGGATAGACAAGATCGGCGAGATCGAACAGAGCGAGCGGTAGAGGAGACAACCACATGGCACTGCGCTACATCCCGGCGACCGACCCCGAGCTCGCGTCCGCCATCGACAACGAGCTCGACCGGCAGCGGAACTCGATCGAGCTCATCGCATCAGAGAACTTCGTCTCGATGGCGGTGCTCGAAGCTGCGGGGAGCGTGCTCACCAACAAGTACGCCGAGGGCCTTCCAGGCAAGCGGTACTACGGCGGTTGCGAGCAGGTGGACGTCGTCGAAGACCTGGCGCGCGAGCGCGCGAAGGCGCTCTTCGGCGCCGAGCATGCCAACGTCCAGCCGCACGCGGGCGCGCCGGCCAACCTGGCCGCCTTCTACGCGTTCATGCAGCCTGGCGACACCTATCTCGGGATGAACCTCGCGATGGGAGGGCACCTCACGCATGGCTCGCCGGTCAACTTCTCGGGCAAGTGGTTCGATGTGGTGCCCTACGGCCTCGGCCCCGATGAGCGCATCGACTACGACGAAGTCGAGCGTCTGGCCAGGGAGCACCGGCCCAAGATGATCATCGCCGGCGCCTCGGCGTATCCACGCATCATCGATTTCGAGCGTTTCGCGGCGATCGCCGCCGAGGTGGGCGCGAAGCTCATGGTGGACATGGCGCACATCGCGGGCCTGGTGGCCACCGGCGCGCACCCGTCGCCGGTTCCGCACGCCGACGTGGTCACCTCGACCACGCACAAGACGCTCCGCGGTCCGAGGAGCGGTCTCATCCTGTGCAGGGCCGAGCATCAGGTGGCCATCGACAAGGCGGTCTTCCCCGGTCTTCAGGGCGGTCCGCTCGAGCACATCATCGCAGCCAAGGCGGTCGCGTTCCATGAGGCGGCGCAGCCGTCGTTCAAGACCTACATCGACCAGGTCGTCGTGAATGCGCGTGTGATGGGCGAGGCGATGGTCGAGGGAGGCCTCCGACTCGTATCGGGCGGCACCGACAACCACCTCCTGCTCGTCGACCTTCGTCCCGCGGGGGTCACCGGCAAGGATGCCGAGCGCTTGCTGGAAGACGTAGGCATCACCTGCAACAAGAACGCCATCCCGAACGATCCGGAGAGCCGGTTCGTGACGAGTGGCCTCCGTGTCGGTTCTGCTGCTATGACGACCCGTGGTTTCGATACCGAGGAGGCGCGTGCTGTCGGCCGCCTCATCGCGGAGACGATCTTCAGGCGCGACGAACCCGCACGCCTCGCGGCCATCACATCCGAGGTCGCGGAACTGCTCGCCGCACATCCTCTCTATCCGGAGCTCTAGGTCAGGAGGCCACGGTATGACCGTCGATCCGAACTGGGACAACGTCGTCGTCATCGACCATCCGCTGGTGCAGCACAAGCTGTCCATCCTGCGGGATGTGAAGACCGGCGCGAAGGAGTTCCGCGAGCTCGTTAAGGAGCTCGCGATGCTCGAGGCGTACGAGGCCACGCGTTCGTTCCAGCTTGCGGAGACGGTCGTGAACACGCCCATCACGCCGACGACCACCTATGTGCTCGCCGGCAAGAAGGTCGCGGTGATCCCGATCCTTCGGGCGGGACTCGGCATGGTCGAGGGCATTCTCGAGCTCATCCCGGCCGCCAAGGTCGGCCACGTCGGTCTGTATCGCGACCCTGAGACGCTGCAGCCGGTCGAGTACTACTGCAAGCTTCCCGAGGACATCGGCGAGCGTGACGTGATGATCGTGGACCCGATGCTGGCCACCGGCGGGTCGGCCGCTGCCGCCGTTCAGTTCCTGCGGGACCGGGGCGCACGGGACATCAACCTGCTCGTCCTGATCGCGGCTCCCGAGGGCATCGAGGAGTTCAATCGCAGCACAACCGGTGTCACCATCTACACATGTGCGGTCGACAGCCACCTCAACGACCACGGGTACATCGTCCCCGGCCTCGGTGACGCGGGCGACCGTCTCTTCGGCACCAAATAGCCAAAGGGAGGCCCGCATGTCCAGACCATCGTGGGATGAGTACTTCATGGCGATCACCGATCAGGTGGCGCAGCGTGCCACGTGTACGCGCCGGCACATCGGTGCGGTACTCGTGAAGGACAAGCGTATCCTCGCGACGGGCTACAACGGCGTGCCGAGCGGGCTTGCGCACTGCGATGAGGTGGGATGTCTTCGTGAGCGGCTCGGGATCCCTTCGGGCACGCAGCACGAGCTTTGCCGCGGGATCCATGCCGAGCAGAACGCAGTCATCCAGGCGGCACGGCACGGTATCGCCATCGAGGGTGCCACGGTGTACTGCACGCATCAGCCGTGCGTGCTGTGTGCGAAGATCCTGATCAACGCCGGCATCGTGGACATCGTCTACCGCGAGGCCTATCCCGACGAGCTCGCCACAGAGATGCTCGCCGAGGCAGGGATCAACCCCCGTCGTTTCATCCCCGGTGAGGGCGCGTGAGCCTGTTCCAGCATCTGGTCGTGATCGCCACGGCCCTCGTCGTCACCCTCGTCCTCACACCGCTTGCACGGACGATCGGGCTTCGCTGGGGCATCGTCGCGCACTCCGGTGGCAGGAGCGTTCACACAGGCGCTGTTCCACGTATCGGCGGTTTCGCGATGTTCGCGGGCTTCGCGGCGGCCGTGCTCGTGCGCTATCTCGGGGAGCGGCTATGGGGTTGGCCGCCCGCCCTCACGCTGGCGGGTGAGCCTGTGGTCGGGGTGCTCGCGGGGCTTGGTGTGATGTTCATCGTGGGTCTGATCGATGACGTGGTCGACCTTACGCCCGGCCAGAAGCTCGTGGGCCAGATAGTCGCGGCCTCCGTGGCCTACGCCGCGGGTGTCCGCATCGACTTCATCGGCAACCCGGTCTCCGGCGGACTGCAGATGCTTGGCATCCTGTCTCTGCCGGTGACGCTCTTCTGGATGGTCGGCTTCGCCAACGTTGTGAACCTGATCGACGGCCTGGACGGGCTCGCGGCCGGGATCACCGCTATCGCTGCGGTGAGCCTGCTCGTGCTCGCCCAGGAGACCAATCAGCCGCTCGCCGCGGTCCTCGCAGCGGGCCTGGTGGGCGCGTGCGTCGGCTTCCTGCGCTACAACTACAGTCCTGCCTCGATCTTCATGGGTGACTCAGGCGCGCTGTTCTTGGGATTCTGCCTCGCGTGCATCTCGCTCCTGGGTGTGATGAAGTCGGTCGCGGCTATCACGCTGGTGGTGCCGCTGCTGATCCTGGGCGTCCCGGTGTTCGACACCTTCTCCGCGATCATCCGTCGCCGAAGGGGCGGGCGCCCGGTCCACGAGGCCGACAAGGGTCACATCCACCACCGACTGCTGGGCCGCGGATTCAGTGTTCGGCAGACCGTGCTCATCATCTACGTCTGGTCGATCGCGCTCGCGGTGGGCGGCTATGCGATGCGGTGGGTGGCTCCCGCGCTCAAGATCGTGACGTTCCTGGTCCTGGCGGGTCTTTCGGGCGTCATGGCGTACTGGCTCGGCCTGTTCGAGGTGGCTCATCGCGACGACGAGTAGTCGTCGGAGGTGAGACACACTCGGATGCGTGTGTTTTGTTGTTGCAGCATTAACGTTGTTGTATAGTGAGCACGCTTCAGAGGCCACCCCCGGGGCCTTTCACGCGCAACCGCAGCTCAGCGAGATGTTCGTGCTGTGCTCGCATCGCTCGCGTTCCCCCGGACGGCGTCCTCGATGGGTGTGAGGGACATCTTCGAAGGGACTGCGAGATTTCCGCTGTATCCTCCCTGTTCGGCCATCCTGTGGTCGCCGTGGTGCTCGGAGCACTGCTCGGCGCCGTTCTGACTTTCGTGGCGGAACGAGCGGCCTCATCCGTCACCCCCGGAAACCCCTTTCGTGGGCTCGCCATCGTCATCGTGATGACCGGTGTGCGGTTGACCGGGGCCGTCATTGTGCTCGCCGCATACTCCTACTTCGCTCCCGTCGGCCTTGTGCCGTTCGGCTTTGCGCTCGGTGTGTCGTTCGTCGCAGGCCTCGGCATCGAGGCTCTCAGGATCTCGCTTCGTAACGCAACGCAGACGTCTGTCTAAGGAGGAAGGCTCGAAGCATGGAGGAAATGCCGATCAAGATGGAGCATCTGCTGCACGAGCTGTCGGTACTGTCCCTCGCGGGAGGGCACGGTGAGGCGGCTGGCTTCAGTCTGACCAACTACACGTTCTGGCTGATCGCAGCGGTCATCCTGGTGCTCGCGTTCTTCATCGCCGGATCACGCAACGTGAAGCTCGTCCCGAGCGGTATCGGCAATCTCGCCGAGGCGGGTGTCGACTTCGTCCGCAACAGCGTGTGCATCGATGTCATCGGTCCCGAGGGGAAGAAGTACTTCCCGTTCCTCGGGACGATCTTCTTCTTCATCCTCATCAACAACCTGCTTGGCAACATCCCGCCCGCTCTGCCGGGTACCGGTACGGTGGGAACCACGTTCACCTGGGCGATCATCGTGTTCCTCGTCTACAACGGTATCGGCATCAAGAAGCTCGGTTTCTTCAAGTACATCAAGAGCCTCGTCCCGTCGGGCACCCCGTGGTGGCTGGCGTGGCTGCTGTTCCTGATCGAGCTGATCTCGCATATGCTTCGCCCCTTCACGTTGGGTATCCGACTGTTCGCCAACATGTACGCCGGGCACGTCATGCTGGGTGTGTTCGCGGCGTTCGCCGCCATCTTCATCGAGCATCTCAGCCCCGCGAGCATCGCGGTGGTGCCGTTGTCGGTGATCATGCAGATCGCGCTGCGTGTCTTCGAGCTCATGGTCGCGGTGCTGCAGGCCTACATCTTCACCATCCTCACCGCCGTGTACATCGGCGGCGCTCTGGAGGCCGGCTCGCACTAGCCGGCCGCACGTACGGCCGTGTTCACGGGTTCAATCGCCGCTGACAGGCGGCGCGGATGAGTAAACGTAGGATCAAGCGCCTTCCGGAAGAACCGGCGGGTGGGAATCACGAGGAGGAAGCAATGGATAACCTGGGTAACGCGCTGGTGTTCGGCCTCGGTGCGATCGGTCCGGCGTTCGGTCTGGCCATCGTCGGCTCCAAGACCATCGAGTCGATGGCTCGCCAGCCTGAGATGGCCGGCCGCCTGCAGACCACGATGTTCATCGCGCTCGGCATGATCGAGGCTATCGCGCTTCTCGGCTTCGTTCTCGCATTCGCCATCTAGAGCGACCCTGAAGAGAGGGAGGAGCGAAAGAGCGTGGAGCTGATCATTCCTAACACCACAGAGATGTGGGTGAATATCGTCGCGTTCCTGATCCTCTTCGTGGTGCTGGCGAAGTTCGCATTCCCGCCGATCACGAAGATGCTGGACGAGCGCGCCGACAAGATCCGCGAGTCGCTGGAGAAGGCCGAAGACACCCGTGTCGAGGCCGAGCGGCTCCTGGAGGAGTACAAGGTCCAGATGGCAGAGGCACGCGCCGAGGCCACGCAGGTCATCGAGCAGGGCCGCAAGGTGGCCGAGTCGATGAAGGCCGAGATCCTGGCCAAGGCCAGGGAGGAAGCCGAGGCCGAGAAGGTCAAGGCCATCGAGGCCATCAAGGCCGAGAAGTCCGCCGCCATGGCCGAGATCAAGGGCGAGGTGGCCGACCTGTCGGTGGCCGTCGCCGGCAAGATCCTCGGTTCGAGCCTCACGAAGGCCGACCATGCGGCACTGATCGACAAGTACCTCGCTGAAGTGGGGAGCTTGAATGAGAACTAGCGAGACGATCGAGACCCACGCCCGGGTCCTCTTCGAGCTCGCCACGCTCGCCGATGTCGTGGACGCGGTCAACGCCGACCTCGCAGCGGTCGCCACGGCCGTGCGCGGCCACGTCGATCTGCACCAGACGCTCCGGGACGCCGGCCTGCCCGCCGAGAAGAAGCGCGAGATCATGCGCGGCATCTTCGGCGAGTCGGTCACGCCCGAGGCGCTCGCGATCGTCACGCTCATGGTCGAGCGCGGCCACACTGATTCGCTCGGCGAACTCGCGCGCGTCTTCAGCGAGACGGCCGAGGCGCAGCGCGGCGTTGTGGTCGCGGATGTGACCACGGCCATCGAGCTCGACGATGCGCTGCGGGCGAAGCTCGTCAAGCAGCTGACCGAAGCCACCGGGCGGCCCGTCACCCTGCGCGAGCGGGTGGACAGCTCCATCCTCGGTGGTATCCGCATCAACATTGCCGGCCGCGTGCTCGACGGGACCATCACGTCCCAGCTCGACGGCGTGCGCCAGGCTCTCACGACCGCACGTCAGGGAGGTGAGGCGTAAGTGGCCCAGATCACCGCGAGTGCTATCGGCGACGTGCTGCGAGCGCAGCTCGAGTCGTACAAGGCCTCCGTTGACGTTCGGGAGGTCGGCACCGTCATCCAGATCGGTGACGGTATCGCCCGCGTCGAAGGCCTGAAGGGTGCCATGGCCGGCGAGCTCCTCGAGTTCGTCGCCGGCAACGGCGAGATCGTCTACGGCATGGCGCTCAACCTCGACGAGAACGAGGTCGGCGCCGTGCTCCTGGGCGAGACCTCGCTTATCAAGGCGAATGACGCCGTCCGCACGTCCGGCCGCGTCGTGGAGGTGCCCTCGGGCCCCGCGATGCTCGGTCGAGTCGTGGACCCGCTCGGCGCTCCGATGGACGGCAAGGGTCCGATCTCCGCCGAGGGCTATCGACCCGTTGAATTCCGTGCCCCCGGCGTCATCGAGCGCAAGGGTGTCCACGAGCCGGTGCAGACCGGCATCATGGCCATCGACGCGATGATCCCGATCGGCCGCGGCCAGCGCGAGCTGATCATCGGCGACCGCCAGACGGGCAAGACCGCCGTGGCGATCGACGCGATCATCAACCAGAAGGGCAAGGACGTCATCTGCGTGTACGTGGCCATCGGCGGCAAGGCCTCCACGGTCGCCGGCGTGGTCGAGGTCCTCGAGGCCCACGGTGCGATGGACTACACGATCGTCGTCGTCGCGAGCGCGTCGGACCCGGCTCCGCTGCAGTACCTCGCCCCGATGAGCGGTTGCGCCATGGGTGAGTACTTCATGTACACGGGCGCCGACGGGAAGCCGGCATCTGCGGACAACCCCGGCCGTCACGTGCTCTGCATCTACGATGACCTGTCCAAGCAGGCCGTCGCGTACCGCCAGATGTCGCTCACGTTGCGCCGCCCGCCGGGCCGCGAAGCGTACCCGGGTGACGTCTTCTACCTGCACAGCCGCCTGCTCGAGCGCGCGGTCAAGCTCAGCGACGCCAACGGCGCCGGATCGCTCACCGCACTGCCGGTCATCGAGACCCAGGCCGGCGACGTGTCGGCGTACATCCCCACGAACGTCATCTCCATCACCGACGGCCAGATCTTCCTGCAGAGTGACCTGTTCTTCCAGGGCGTTCGTCCCGCCATCAACGTCGGCATCTCGGTGTCGCGCGTCGGTGGTAACGCACAGATCAAGGCCATGAAGCAGGTCGCCGGCTCGCTGCGGTTGGACCTCGCGAACTACCGCTCGCTGGCGGCGTTCGCCCAGTTCGGCAGCGACCTGGACAAGACGACGCAGGATACCCTGAGCCGTGGCGCCAGGATGGTGGAGCTCACCAAGCAGGGCCGGTTCGTCCCGTACCCGGTCGAGAACCAGGTCATGGCTATCTTCGCCGGCACCAAGGGCTACGCCGACGACGTGCCGGTCGACGATATGCAGCGCTTCCGCGATGGGCTCCTCGAGTTCCTCGAGAACGCTCATCCGGAGATCGGTCGCACGATCGTCGCCGAGCAGAAGCTCTCCGATGAGACCGCCGAGTCACTCGGCAAGGCCATCGAGGAGTTCAAGGCCGGCTTCGAGACCGAGGGTCAGGCTTAGGTTATGGCGAATCTTCGCGACATCAAGCAGCGGATCGTGAGCGTGCAGAGCACGTCGCAGATCACGCGCACCATGGAGATGGTCGCGACCGCGAAGATAAAGAAGGCGCAGGAGAAGATCGAGTCCGCGCGTCCGTACTCCTTCGCGATGATGGAAGTGCTCGGCAACGTCGCACGCTACGTACAGGGCGCCACGCACCCGCTGCTCGAGGAGCACGAGGAGCGCAAGCGCGTCCTGATCGTGACGATCACGTCCGATCGCGGACTGTGCGGGGCGTTCAACAGCAACATCCTGCGCATCACCGAGGACCTCATCCGCAGCGAACGCGCGGCAGGCGTCGAGACCGACGTCGTCGCCGTGGGCAAGAAGGCGATCGGCTACCTGCGCTATCGCGGCATCGAGCCGACCGCCGCATACCGTGACATCTCGGACAAGCCCACGTTCGCCGAGGCCCGCTCCATCGCGTCGCTCATCATCCCGCGTTACTCGGCAGAGGAGCTCGACGCTGCCTACATCGTGTTCAACCGCTTCAAGAACGTGGCCGAGCAGAAGCCGGAGACCTACCAGCTGCTTCCGATCGAGCACGCCGTCGTGGAAGCCGACGAGGAGGGCTCCGGCATGCAGGCCGAGTATCTCTTCGAGCCTTCGGCCGGCGAGGTCCTTGAGCACCTGCTCCCCACGTATGTAGAGACGCTCGTGTACCGGGCGCTCATGGAGTCGGCCGCCGCCGAGCAGGGCGCGCGCCGCACCGCCATGAAGTCCGCGACCGACAACGCGAGTGAGATGATCACCACGCTGACACGCAGCTACAACCGCGCGCGGCAGGCCGCCATCACCACCGAGATCGCGGAGATCGTCGGCGGCGCTGCGGCACTCGAGGAGGAGTAGCGGCATGGCAGAGACCAAGGAGAAGTCGCCCATGAATGTCGGACGTATCGTTCGCGTCGTCGGCCCGGTCATCGACGTGGAGTTCGCGCCCGACGCGATCCCGGCGATCCACACCGCGCTGACGGTCGACGGCGAGACCGCGATCGGTGAAGTGCACCTGGTCGCGGAGATCCAGCAGCACCTGCCCGGCAACCTGGTGCGCGCCGTGGCCATGTCCACCACCGACGGTATCACCCGCGGTATGGATGCGGTCGATACCGGCGCCCCGATCCAGATGCCGGTCGGCCCCCAGACCCTGGGCCGCATCTGGAACGTCGTCGGCCAGCCGGTCGACGGTAAGCCGATGCCCGAGGTAGAGGGTTTCGCCTCGATCCACCGCGAGTCTCCGGACTACGAGGATCTCGAGTCCAAGACCGAGATCTTCGAGACCGGCATCAAGGTCGTCGACCTGCTCGAGCCCTACATCAAGGGCGGCAAGACGGGCCTGTTCGGCGGCGCCGGCGTCGGCAAGACCGTCATCATCATGGAGCTCATCAACAACCTTGCCCAGCAGCATGGAGGCACGTCGGTCTTCACCGGCGTGGGCGAGCGTACCCGTGAGGGCACCGACCTTTACAACGAGATGTCCGAGTCGGGCGTCATCGAGAAGACGTGCCTGGTGTACGGCCAGATGAACGAGCCTCCGGGAGCCCGCCTGCGCGTGGGTCTTGCCGGTCTGACCTCGGCGGAGTACTTCCGCGACCAGGGCCAGGACGTGCTGTTGTTCATCGACAACATCTTCCGGTTCACGCAGGCCGGCTCGGAAGTGTCCGCACTCCTCGGCCGCATGCCGAGCGCCGTGGGCTACCAGCCCACGCTGGCAACCGAGATGGGCGAGCTCCAGGAGCGCATCACGTCCACCAAGAACGGGTCGATCACATCGGTCCAGGCGATCTATGTGCCTGCCGACGACCTCACCGACCCCGCGCCGGCAACGGCGTTCACGCACCTCGACGCCACGACCGTTCTCTCGCGTTCGATCGCCGAGCTCGGCATCTACCCGGCCGTCGACCCGCTCGCATCCACCTCGCGCGCACTCGACCCGGCCGTCGTCGGCGAGGAGCACTACCGCGTGGCGCGTGGCGTGCAGCAGGTGCTTCAGAGCTACAAGGACCTTCAGGACATCATCGCGATCCTCGGCATGGACGAACTGTCCGAGGAGCAGAAGCTCGTGGTGTCCCGCGCCCGCAAGATCCAGCAGTTCCTGTCGCAGCCGTTCTTCGTGGCCGAGCAGTTCACCGGCATGACCGGCAAGTACGTCAAGCTCGAGGACACGATCCGCGGCTTCGCCGAGATCATCGAGGGCAAGCACGACGACGTGCCCGAGGGCGCGTTCCGCTACGTCGGTACGATCGAGGAGGCCCTCGAGGTCGCCGAGAAGATGAAGGCGAGCGCGTAAGCCATGGCCCGTACCCTCCTGTGCGAGATCGTCACTCCGGAGAAGATCGTCTACACCAATGAGGTGGAGATGGTCGTGGCTCCCACGCTCGACGGCGAGGTCGGCATCCTGCCGCTCCACGCTCCTCTTGTGACCGTTCTGCGCGCGGGTGAGTTGCGCGTGCGCTACAACGACAACAAGGATGTCGAGTGGTTCGCCGTGTCCGGCGGGTATCTGCAGGTCTACCAGGACAAAGTCATCGTGCTGGCAGACGCCGCCGAGCACGCGTCGCGGGTCGACATCGACCGCGCGCGTCAGGCGAAGGAGCGCGCCCAGCAGCGCATGGCCGAGATCAAGGCCAAGCCGCTGATGGAGCGCGAAGACATGACCGAGTGCGAAGAAGACCTGAAATGGTGCGACATCCAGCTCAGGGTGGCAGAGCGCAGCTCGTAGCTCGTCCGGCTGACCGAGCCACAGTGCGGCGGGCCCCCCAAAGCCGGGGGCCCGCCGTCTGCTACTCTTGAGGGCGTCGTCGCGAAGGGGAATGCGAGAGCGTATGGCTTCGATAATCGTCACAGGCGGGCGACCGCTCGGCGGAACGGTCCACGTGGGGGGCGCTAAGAACTCGGCACTCAAGCTGATGGCCGCCGCCCTTCTCGCGCCCGGCGCTTCGGTGATCCGCAATGTGCCCGCCATCAGCGACGTGGCGGTAATGGCCGAGGTCCTCGAGGGACTGGGCGCGACGGTCACCCGCGAGGACCACTCGGTGCGCGTCGACGCAACGGACATCACCTCGCTGGAAACCCCGTACGAGCTCGTTGCCCAGATGCGCGCGTCTATCGTCGTGCTCGGTCCGCTCGTGGCGCGCTTCGGGCGCGCACGTGTGGCGATGCCGGGCGGCTGCAACATCGGCTCGCGCAAGATCGACATGCACATCCACGGGCTCGAGCACCTCGGCGTGCGCATCGCCTTCGAGCACGGCTACATCGATGCCACGGCACCTGACGGTCTCACCGGTGCCCAGGTGCTTCTCGACTTCCCCAGCGTGGGGGCTACCGAGAACCTCCTGATGGCGGCGGTGCTCGCCAGGGGCACGACAACCATCGAGAACGCCGCGCGCGAGCCGGAGATCGGCGATCTTGTGGACATGCTCGTGGGGATGGGCGCGCACGTGGAGGGACGCGGTTCCTCCACCCTCGTGATCCACGGCGTGCGTGAACTCGCTCCCGTCGTGCACACCACCGTAGGCGATCGCATCGAGGCGGGCACGTATCTGGTCGCGGGCGGGATCTGTGGAGGTCCGGTCACGGTGACCGGTTTCGATCCGGCCCACCTCGAGATGCTGTTCACCAAGATGGTGCTCGCCGGGTGCACCTTCGAGATGCTACCCAACGGCGCCACGGTCCGCCGCGACGGGCCGATACGGCCGGTGGACGTGGCAACGCTCCCGTATCCGGGTTTTCCCACCGACATGCAGGCGCAGTTCATGGCGCTCGTCTCGCTCGCCGAGGGCAGTTCGGTCATCACCGAGAACGTCTTCGAGAACCGCTTCATGTTCGCCGATGAGATCAAACGCATGGGCGCCGACATCGATATCGAGGGCCACCGCGCGTTCGTCCGCGGCGTTACCGCGCTCCAGGGAGCGCCGGTTCGCTCGCCCGACCTGCGCGGCGGGGCGGCGCTCGTGCTTGCCGCGCTCGTGGCCGAGGGCCAGACCGTGGTTTCCGATGTGCATCACATCATGCGCGGCTACGAGGATTTCACGGGCAGGCTCGCGGCGCTCGGCGCCGATGTCCGGCTCGTCGAGGAGTGAGGAGTCCAGATGCTGGACCGTGAGGCTATCAAGGCGATAATCCCGCACCGAGACCCGTTCCTGCTGGTCGATCGCGTGCTCGAGCTCGAGCCCGGCGTGCGGGCGACGGGTGAGCTCGATGTCCGTGCCGACATGTTCTGGGTTCCGGGGCACTTCCCCGAGTACGCGGTGATGCCCGGCGTGCTCATCGTCGAGGCGCTCGCGCAGGCGGGTGCGGTGGCGCTGCTGTCGCTGCCGGAGAACGCCGGCAAGCTTGCATTCTTCGCGGGCATCGACAAGGTGCGATTCAAGCGACAGGTGCTCCCCGGGGACATCCTGACGCTCGAGTGCGAGATCACCAAGGCCCGTGCGAGCATCGGTTTCGGCGAGGCGAGGGCGCTGGTGGGCGAGGATCTGGCCTGCTCGGGCACGCTCATGTTCGCGATACACTAGCAGGGTCGTGTCCGAGTGAAGTGGCGAAAGGCGACTCTCGCATTGGGCTGCCGGGGCCGACGTCCACGGCGTGCGCGAGTCTCCGACCATCCGGGTGGCCGACCTCTTGCTTGAGAAAGAGGTGGAGCTCGTCTACTGCGATTCCTGTGTGGATCGCTTCGTCGCATCAGGCGTAAGTGTTCCGCGAGTGGACCTGAGCGCCGAGGAGTTGCATCGCGCCGATGTAGCGCTCATCATCACGGCGCACCGGGTGTTCGACTACGATCTGATCGCGTGAGAGCAAGCTGGCTTTCGAGAGATGCGATGTACTGAAGGACCGGTCGGCGGGCAACGTCGTGGTCCTGTGAGCGTTGGGTAACAGATGGTCGGGGTCGTCGATGAGTGCGGTACCATCGGCGTCTGCCGGAGTTGCACGCTAATCGGAAGATGCAGGTGATCGGATCAGTGGGACGTCATTCCGCCAGCAGACCGACGCGCCGCGCGGCAACACGCCGCGGTTCCCGGCGTCTCGATCCACCGGCGCCCGATACGCGCAGGCGTGTCGCGGGCACGATCGAAAGCACTTCGACCAAGCGCATCGAGCACGCTCGGCGCCGGGCGAAGGCCAAGCGCATCTTGCTTGTCTCGCTCATCGTGCTCGTGGCTCTGCTGGCGGGTGGTACGTTGTGGGCGTATGACCTCCTGCACTCGGCGCAGCGTACGATGGTCGAGAACTCTCAGGACAACGGCGAGCTCGACGAGGCGCTCAGCGAGAGAGTGCCGCACGAGCCCTTCACCGTTCTGCTGCTCGGTCAGGACAATCGTCCCGGCGAGAGTGCCGCGCGTGCGGACACGATCATCGTCGCGCGCATCGATCCTGAGAACGACAAGGTGTGGATGCTCTCCATCCCGCGCGACACGCGGGTCGAGATCCCCGGTCACGGCACAGACAAGATCAACGCGGCCACGTTCCAGGGTGGTCCGGCGCTGATGGTCGACACGGTCGAGGAGTTCCTCGGCATACCCATCAATCACTACATGGATCTCGAGTTCGATGGTTTCATCCAGGTCGTCGACTCCCTCGGCGGAGTGTGGATCGATGTGGACACGGAGATCGATGACGAGAAGGCGTCCAGCCATGGCTCGTACACGGCGTCGCACATCGAGGAGGGTTATCAACTGCTCGACGGCGATCACGCGCTCACTTTCGTGCGCAGTCGCGACTTCCCGGACGCCGACTTCACGCGGATGCGCCACCAGCAGCAGTTCTTCAAGGCGCTCGCCGACCAGGCCACGCAGTTCGACAACGTGCTGAAGATACCGGGCATGGTCAAGGACGTGGCGCAATACATGTCGACCGACATGAACATCAGCGAGATCATCGATGTGGCGCTGGCATTGAGGGACATGGGTGGTGAGAACGTCCAGACCGCGACGGTGATGGGCGAGTGGAAGTCGCCGTACGTGTGGCCGGACGAGGACCGCAAGGAGTTCCTCGTGGCCGCGATGACCGCGGGGCTGCCATTCGATACCACCGCAACCGTGGAGACGACCATCGATCCCTCAACAGTCACCGTTGCTGTCCGAAACGGCGCCGGCATCGAGGGCTGCGCATCGGTCGCCGCCGGCATCTTGACCGAGGCGGGATACGTGGTGGGTGAGGTCGGCAACGCGAACCAGTTCGTGTATGACGAGACGCTGGTCGTCTACAAGGACAACGCCGCGGCGGCAACGGCCGTGGCTTCTGCGCTTCCACAGGCCCGCGTCGTCGAGAGCCGCGGCATGTACTCGTTCTCCACGGATGTACTCGTCGTCGTCGGCAAGGACTACGATACGTGGAAGACGTCAACGAACTAACCGCGTAGCGCAGTTCTCGGAGGAGGGCCACACATGGAGCCGTTCGGTACGCCGGTCCGTGTCCGACCCGGATACCGGCTCGTCGCCGTCGTCGCGGTGGGCCTGCTGATCGTGGCTCTGCTCCCGGGCTGCAAGGCCGAAGAGAACCTCCCCCCGGTCATCCAGTGGGTGTGGTCGGGCACTGCGCCATCGTCTGTGATCGCCGCCGAGGCGTGCGGTGCGGGCGGGCCGGCGGTGATCGCCTTCGCCGACGGCACGGTGCGCAAGGTGGACAGCGCCGGGACCACCCTCTGGGATATCGCGAATCCGGGCCTCCAGGTCGTCTCCCTGAGTGTGGATGATGCCGGTTCGACGCTCGCCGTCGTTACGGCCACGTCGGCCGGCACCGAGGTGTCAGCTCCGGATGTGCTCACCGTGTACGGCGCAGCGGGCAATGGCTTGTGGCAGGCGGCGAGTCCCGTCGAGGGCCTGACCATCGGCGGGACCGTGTCCGCTGACGGTGCCAAAGTGCTCGTTTCGTGGCCGTCCGCGGAGGACGCTCCCGGCAACGTGAACGTGCGCGACAGCGCCTCGGGCGTTGTCCGATGGGAGAAGCGCACCGACGATGTGCTTGCGCTCGCGTGCGACGCCACAACCGACCTGCGCCGTGTGGTCACCGGCTACTCGATCGCCAACGGCGACAAGAAGCCCACCGGTCTTGTCGAGGCGTACGCCGATGACTCGATCCGCACACATCTCGAGCTGAAGAGGCCGGTCCTGGCATCGTTGATCACGACCGACGTCGCCGGGGTGCTCGATGATCGCGGCAAGCTCACAGCCTACGAGTTCACCGATAGCGGTCTCGGTGAGCGCCTGTGGAGCAAGAGCACCGACCGCGACGGCGTGATGGTGACCGGCGCCGGTGTGGTGGTCGTCGCCACCTACGATGCCAAGGGCAAGGACGACGCCGTGGATGTGACGAGCGTGCGAGCCTACAACGCCGAGGGGAAGCGCCTGTACAACGAGGAGTTCGAGGCGAGCGTACGCTACCTGCCCACGGTCTCCGTAGACGGTCGCTATCTCGCGCTCGTGCCGGTCGGGGCCACCGAGGGGGAGGTGCCGCTCGTCATGCGCTTGGGGGAAGAGCCGGTCACCGCCGAGCTGCCTCCGGGTGTCTCGGCGATCAGCTTCGAGGCGGGCGAGGGGTTCATGCTCGTGGGCATGTCCGACGGGACGTACGGCATCTCGAAGCTGCCGTTCTAGCCGCGCGCGGCTCCCTCGAGCACCGCGACGATCCGTTCGGCCTGGAGGTCGCGTCCGAAGCGCTCCTCGGCGAGTTCGCGCGCTGCCCGGCCCATCGCTGCCGTCCGCGCGGGGTCATCGGCGAGCGTCTCGATAGCATCGGCGAGCGCGATGCCGTCACCCACCGGTACGTAGACGCCGGCGACGTTCTCCTCGACAAGCTCGCGCGTCCAGCCGGGCTGGTTCACGATCACCGGTCGGCCGGAGGCCAGCGCGTCGAAGAACTTATTGGGTGAGTTGGTGGCGAGGATCGGCTTGTCGCCGAAGAGCGCCATCAGCGCGTCGGCGGTCCGGGTGAGCGCCGGCACGTCCACCTTGGGGATCCTGCCCAACAGCAGCACGTTGTCGAGGCCCTCGGTGAGCTCGGTCAGGGCCGGCAGGCTCTTGCCGTCACCGGCGATTACGAACACGATGTCGTCGCGGCCGCGTGCCTTGAGCTCGCGTGCCGCTTCCGGCACCTGCTCGTGCACGGCGTTCGACGGGCCGATCGCGCCCGTGTAGCCCACCACGAAGCGGTCGCCGAGCCCGAGCCGCTCCACCAGCCCGGCGTCCTTCTCGCCCGGGTGGAAGAGCGCAAGGTCGGAGAAGTTGGGGATCATGTGGATCTTCGAGGGCCGTGTGCCTTCGGCAACCACGCCTTCGGCCATGCCCGGAGAGACCGGCACGACCGCGCAGGCCTGTCGGTAGGCCGCGCGCTCGAGCTTCTTGGCGAGCACCGCGATGGGCCCGGTGCGCTTGATGGCGCCCATCTGGATGGCGGCTTCCGGCCACAGGTCCTGCACCTCGAAGACGAACGGCACACGCTTCCAGCGGGCGACCGCAAGGCCTGGCAGGGCGACCGTGATGGGGGTGGAGGACGCGAAGACGACATCGGGCTTCGGCACGCGCAGGGCCGCCCACACCGAAGCGAGCATGAACGCGGCGAACGACGCTATCCGCCGAAGATGTCCCATGTAGTTGGAGTATCCCACCCGGATCGAGCGGACTTCGATGCCGTCGATCTCGCCGGTGGCGAAGAACTGCGACTGGTATTCCTCGGGAAGGTTCGAGGCGCTGGTGAGCACCGTGACCTCGTGACCGGCGTCCACGAGCGCCCGGGCGAACTCGTAGCTACGGGTGAGTCCGAGCGATGCCTCGGGCGTGGCGAAGAACTGGTATATGTACAGGATCCTCAAGGGCCGGTCCTTGTGCGCTGGGGAATCGGAGCGGATGTTATCCTACCACGGAGAATCCGCCACGCATCGGCGGTCGACACCACATGCAGGGGAGGGCTGGATGACGAGCGAGGGAACACCCGGCCCGGTGATCTGTCACCTCACATCGGTCAACATCCCCGAGGACGGTCGGATCCTGTATCACGAGTGCCGCTCGCTCGCCAGGCGCTGGCGCACCGTGCTCGTCTGCCGCGACAACAGCGCCACGCGCATGCTCGAAGGCGTCGCGATCGTGCCCACGCCCAAGCGGGGGGGCAGGCTCCGCCGGTGGGCCGAGGTGCGCCGCGTGGTCGCGCTCGCCGAGGCGCAGCACCCCGCGCTCTACCACTTCCACAACGTCGAGCTGGTGCCCGCGATGGCGCGACTGGCCGCCCGCACTGACGTGCCCGTCGTGTACGACTCGCACGAGCATCATCCCGACGCGATGATGACCAAGACGTACATCCCCGCACCGCTCCGCCGCGCTGTGGCGTGGTGGATCGACCGCATGGAGCGACGCCATGTGCCGCGTTTCGACGCCGTAGTGGTGGCCGACGAGGCGCTCGATCGACGCTATCGCGACATGGGCGCCCGGCGCGTCGTGCGCCTCGACAACTTCCCGCCGCTCGACCTGTTTCCCCGCGAAGTGCGCGCCCAGCCCGAAACACCCACGATGCTCTACGTGGGCTCTATCTCCGAGGTCCGCGGTTTCTCGGACATGTTGGAGACCGTCCGGCTGGTGCGTGCCGAGCTCCCCGCAGCGCGGCTCGTGCTCGTCGGCACCCCTACTGAGGAGGTCGCCGCCCGGATCCGGGGGCTCGATGCCGAGGGTGTCTCGCTCCTCCCGCCGGTGCCGTACGGCGAGATCGCACGGGTGATGCAGGGCGCTCATGTGGGGCTTTCGCTCCTGCACGACATCCCGAAGTTCCGAAAGAACGTGCCCACGAAGGTGTTCGACTACATGGCTTCGGGTATCCCCTACGTCTCGACCGATCTCCCTCCGGTGCGTGCGCTCACCGGCGGCACGGGGGGTGCGCTCGTGGCTCCGGGGGATCCGGCTGCGGCAGCGCAGGCGTCGCTCCGCTTCCTGCGCGACCCCGGGCGCGCGCGAGCTGTGGCTTGCGAGGGCCGTGCGCTCATCGAGGAGCGCCTCAACTGGGATGCGCTCATGCCACGTCTCATCGGCCTGTACGAGGAGCTGCTGGCCGAGTAGGCGTGCGAACCGTGCTCTGACGCACTCATGTTGCTCTGGTGAGCGACCGATGACCGATGGTAGAGTCAAGGAAACAGTGGTCCGCAACGGAGGTCCGGTATGCCACGGGTCCGCACGCACGATGCTCGATACGCGCCCTCGATGCGGCTCGCGTGCCTGATCGGCGTCTTCGCGCTCGTGACGTCGCTCTCGGCGGGTGTCGCTCCTCCGGCAACCGCGCTGCCCACGATCGTTGCCGAGCAGACCGATCCACGTCTCGTGCTCTCTGGTGGCTGGACCACCTATGCCATTCCGACGATGTCGGGTGGCAGCCATGTCTTCACGAGCACCGCAGGTAGCAGTATCACCGTGGCCTTCGTGGGCACTCGGCTCGATGTGCTTGCCACCACGGGCCCGAAGTACGGCATCGCCTCGGTGAGCGTGGACGGCGGCGCTGCCGTGACGGTCGACTTCTACAGCGCCTCGACAAGGGTGCAGCAGCCGGTGTATTCCACCGGCGACCTGTCGGCGGCACTTCACACAGTGCGTATCACGTGCACTGGCACCGCTGGCACGCTCGCGACCGATGCGTACATCAGCCTCGACGCGGTGTCGGTCATCGGCGTGCTGACTGGCGTCCCGGTCGACCAGCCCGACCACCGCATCGCCAAGCGCGGGAGTTGGACGACCTACGGCGCGTCGGAGCTCGCCGGCGGGAGCCACATGTTCACCAACACGGTGGGCAACGAGTACGCGGTGGCATTCAACGGCACCAGGTTCGATCTTCTCGCCACCACCGGTCCAAAGTACGGTATCGCTTCGGTGAGCGTTGATGGCGGCCCGTCGGTGCCGGTGGACTTCTACAGCGCATCCACGACCGTGCAGCAGATCGTGTATTCGACGGGCGATCTGCCGCCCGGATCGCATTCCGTGCACGTCGTGTGCACCGGGAGCCGCAACGCGTCGGCGAGTGATGGTTACATCGGGCTTGATGCCGCACTGATCGCCGGCACCCCCATGCAGGGGCTCATCCGTTACGAGGAGACCGACCCGCGCCTCGGCTGGAACGGCCAGCTATCTGCTGCCGTCGCTTCCGGCCCATCCGGCGGCCGGCACATCTGGGCGGGCCCGACGTGGGGTGCCGGTGCGGTCTCGTTCGTGGGCACCAGGCTCGACTGGGTCAGCGTCGTGGGACCCGACTACGGCATCGCCTCGGTCTCTCTGGATGGCGGACAGGTCGGCTACGTCGACCTGTACAGTCCTGCCGTCGGGGTGCAGCGCACGGTCTACAGCACCGGCGACCTGCCGTACGGGACACACACCGTCACGATCGGCTGGACCGGTCGCAAGAACCCTGCGGCCAACGGAACGGCGGTCTCGTTCGATGCCTTCGATGTCGGTGGCGACCTTGTGCAAGCTGCTCCGCCCGTGCGGCCTGCTTTCGTCGAGTTCAACTACCCGTGGAACCGCTACATCGTGGTGGACAAGAGCGACCTGCGCCTCTACTACGTCGTGGACGGTGCGCTCGTCGCCACCTACCCGGTGGCCGTGGGCAAGGCGAGTACCCCGACACCGAGCGCTATCTGGCGCGTCGGCGCGAAGTACTACACCGATCCGGGGAGTGTGTATGGGCCCCGCAAGATGCGTCTGTTCCGTCAGAGCGGTGGCTCATATGTCTACACCGCGTACGCGATCCACGGCACGAATGTGGACTCGAGCATCGGGACGTACGCGTCGCACGGTTGCATACGCATGCACAACTACGATGTGCTGGTCTTCTTCGACATGGTGCCGCTCGGCACGATGGTCGTCACCCGGGACTAGGCTGGGTCGCCCCGTTGCGTGAGACGTGCGCGTGCCGAAGCCGAGAGCTCGCGTACGAACGTGCGCTCATCGGGGCGCACACCGCCGAAGGCGAGCAGTGCGACCGCGTAGACGACGATCCCGGTGAGACCCTCGGCCAGAAGCGCCCAGACCGTGGTGGGGAGCACGAGTGTCACGCCCCAGACCGCGGCCGACATCACCGCCGTGGCTCCGGCGATCGGCAGCAACGGGGCCCAGGGCAGCGTCCATGGCAGGTAGCGGCGGCTCTGGAGCCACGTGAGCGTCGCCAGGAGCACGTAGGCGGCCACTGCGGCCCAGCCGGCGGCCACGTACCCGTAGCGCGGTACGAGCGCGATGGTGAGCGCTACGTCGAGCGCTGTGGCCGCGAGCGTGTTGGCCATGATGCGGCGGCTCTGCTTGTGGATGGAGAGCCCGGCCGAGCCGAGTTGCACGAGCCCTGCGAGCAGCGTCGCAGCCGCGATCACCCCGAGAACGGGGTAGGCACCGCGATACTGCTCGCCGGTGAACACCCACATGAAGTCGCGTGCGACCACCGCGAGGCCGGCCAGCAGCGGCACGGTGGCCAGCGCGAAGTAGCGGGTGAACTGCGTCTGCATCTGCCCCGCAGTCGCCTGGCCGTGCTCCTCGTAGTTCTGGATGAGCAACGGCACCATGGTCATGATGAGCGGCAGTGTGAAGAGCTGGATGATCTTCTCGCCGAGGCCGTATGCGGTGGAGTACAGACCGACCTCGGCGGTGCCACGCGAGGCCTCGATCACGAACCGGTCCAGGAAGCCGAGCGCCCACAGCGCTGCGCCCGCCGGAACCAGCGGCGCGCCGAAGGCGACGAGCTCGTCGAACGTGGAGCGCCGTGCGGCGGATGGGGAGAGCGAGCCGTCAGCGCGGAGCTTCGTGAGCGTCCAGGGGATGACGACCGCGCTCCCGACGGCCACTCCGGCGAAGATGCCCGCCGAGCCCCAGCCGAGCACGCCCACGAAGACGACAGCGAGCGCGTTGGTGAGCAGCGTGGCGGTGATCGAGATGCGCGCGTAGTCGCGGGCTCGGTTGGCGGCGCGCAGCACTTCCATGAGCACGAACAGCGAGTAGTTGCAGAAGAAGTACGCCGCCGAGACCGGCACGAGGCGCGCCACGAGCGGGTCGATGACGCCCTGGAGTGATGTGCCGACGGCAAGGATCAGGCCCGCCACCACGCCGAGGATCGCCACCACCGACCACACGACGGTCGCGAGGTACGCGTCGAGGGTGCCGGCCTTCTTGTTCGGCCAGTAGAAGCGCAGGGCGGCCGAGGCTACCGATTCGGCGGCGATGCGCGCGCCGAGCACGAGGAACGCGTTGATCACGTAGAACGCGCCGTAGTCGGCCACGTCGATCACGCGGGTGAAGAGCGGGACGGTCACCAGCGAGGTGAGCGCGGGGACGAAGCGCACGGGAAGGTACCGGGCGGCATCCGACCCGGCCCCGCGAAGCGCTGTCTTGAGCATCCCCGCGTCGCCGGGCTCGGCGGGCCGTTCCTGTGTCACGTGTGCCTCCGATGGCGGTTCGGTGACGCGAGCGGCTCTCACTCGGCCCGCATGCGTACCGATGCTATGCTACCAGGTGGCCCGGCCGGCGCACCCGCTGGCCCCGATTCGCAAGGTGAGCGGTGAGCGGACTCCGAGCCGGCATCACGCCCGGCGGCGACATACCCTCGAGTGAGGCGACGCGGCGGGTGGCTGTGGTCGGCCTCGTCGCGCTTGTGGCTGCAGCTGCCCTCGACGTCACCGGTCGCATCGCCGAGGTGGGTCCGGCACGCTTCACTCTCTACCAGATGCTCGCGCTCGCACTCACGCTCTTCGCGCTGTGGCAGCTCGGCACGAAGCGCGCGACGCTCCCGAAGACCCCGGTGACGCTCCCCCTTGTGGCGTTCATCGGCACCGCGGCGCTCTCGCTCGTCTTCGCCACCGAACTCGCACCGGCGGTCGTGCAGCTTGCCAGCCTGGCCTCGAGCGTGGTGCTCGTACTCATCGTGGTCACACTGGTGCGCGAGCCACGTGAGGGTGCGCTCGTGGTGGGCGGCGTGCTTGGGGTTGCCGCCGTCTTCGGCCTTCTGGCGGTGGCCGAGTGGGCGGACGTCTTCGCGCTGCAGCATCCCGTGCTCTTCACGTCCGGTTACGGCATCCGCGCTCGGGTGACGTTCCTCGATCCGAACATCCTCGCATCGTTCCTCATGAGCACGATCCTGCTTGCCGTGCCGCTCGTGGCGAGCGCGCCGATGAAGCGCATCACTCGTGCACTCGGCGTGATAGCGCTCCTGGCGGCACTCATCGGGCTCGCAGCCACGTACTCGCGCGGCGGGCTCGGCGGGCTCGTGATCGGGCTCGTGGCCGTCGCTGTGGTGATGCGTGCCCCGCGTCGCGCGAAGCTCGCCTTCGCCGCCGTGATGGTCGTGGCGGTCGTCGCGGCCGGTGCCCTCATCTTCGACGCACGCTGGGTAGAGGAGAACGTGCTCGGCGCAGGCGAGACCGGCTCGGCCACCAATCGCGTCTACATGGTGGAGGGCGCGCTCCGGATGTGGGCAGACCACCCGTTCGGCGTGGGGCTCGACAACTACCAGGTGGTGTATCCGGCATATCGCGACCCGCGTGCCGAGGCAGGCATCGTTGAGTCGCACACTGCGTACGTGACCGTGCTCGCCGAGACGGGATTCCTCGGTCTGCTCGCATTCCTGTGGGCGCTCGGGGCCTTCCTCCTGCGCACAGCACTGCCTGTGGCGCGCAGAGCACATGATGCCACGCTCCACGCACTCGCCACCGGCGCTCTGGCCGCGGCACTCGCGCTTTCGGCGCAAGCGTTCACCTACAGCCTCGAGGCGAGCAAGTTCTGGTGGTTCGCGATCGGGCTGGGCACGGCCGCGTGGTGTATGGCGTCGCGCGAGGCCGTCACCGTGTCCCCGGCCGGCGAAGGGGAATCCTCTCTCACGTAGGCCTTCCCGAAGGGAGCATCCATGCTGCTGAGCACCCTGTGCGTCCCGGAGCCCGATCTCGCGCGCGTCCGCGCCATGTCTCCGTCGCCGCGCGTGGCGATCGTCCTCGGCTCCGGACTCTCCGGGCTGGTGTCGCTCGTCCCCGATGCCGCGTCGATCCCGTTCGCGGTGCTCGAGGGCGTGCCGAAGCTCTCTGCTGTGCCCGGGCATGAGGGTCAGGTGGTATGCGGCACGCTCGAGGGCGTCGAGGTCGTGATGTTCAAGGGCCGTGTCCACCAGTACCAGGGAGCGACGGCGCTGGAGGCCGCATACCCGGCGCGCCTGGCGGCGCAACTCGGCTGCGAGATACTGGTGCTCACGAACGCGAGTGGCGGTGTGTCGGCACGCCTGGGGACTGGCGATATCGTGCTGATCTCCGACTACATCAACCTCATGGGCACGAATCCCCTCATCGGTGCGCGCTGGCCGGAGGGCGGCACGTTGTTCGTCGGGATGCGGGACGCGTACGACCCGGAGTTGCGCGCGCTCGCTTATAGCGCCGCGGCAGAGCAGAACGTCCTGCTTCACGAGGGCGTGTACGCCGCGCTGCTCGGCCCGAGCTACGAGACGCCGGCGGAGGTGGGGTATCTGAGTGCTGTGGGCGCCGACATCGTCGGCATGTCGACGGTGCCCGAGACCATCGCCGCACGCGCGCTCGGACTGCGGGTGCTCGGCTTGTCGCTCGTCTCCAACGACGCTGCCGGCGTGGGCCTCTCTCACGAGGAGGTCCTCGAGGCCGGACGCCTGGCCGCCGAGGACATGACACGCCTGCTGCTTGCTATACTACGTGGGCTGTGAACCGTCGTCGGCACCCCCGGGCCGGCGTTTCATCTGAGAGGAACACCATGGATCACCACGTGAAGGACCCTGCCCTTGCTGCTGCCGGCAAGGCGCGCATCGAGTGGGCCGACGCCGACATGCCGGTGCTCGCGAGCATCCGCGAGCGCTTCGAAGAGGAGAAGCCGCTTGCGGGCGTGCGCGTCAGCGCGTGCCTGCACGTGACCACCGAGACCGCCAACCTCATGCGCACACTTGCGGCCGGCGGCGCCGAGTGCGTGCTGTGCGCGAGCAACCCGCTCTCCACCCAGGACGACGTAGCCGCCGCGCTCGTGAGCGAGTACGGCATCCGCACCTACGCCATCAAGGGCGAGGATACGGAGACCTACTACAGCCACATCGACGCCGCGATCGCGCACAAGCCGCAGATCACGATGGATGACGGGGCCGACGTGGTGGGACGCATCCACTCGAAGTTCCCCGAGGCGCTCGAGGGCATCCTCGGCGGCACCGAGGAGACCACCACCGGCGTGATCCGTCTGGCCGCCATGGCCGATGACGAGGCGCTCAAGTACCCGATCATCGCCGTGAACGAGGCCAACACCAAGCATCTCTTCGACAACCGATACGGCACCGGCCAGTCCACCATCGACGGCATCATCCGCGCCACCAACCGCCTGATCGCCGGCCGCACCGTGGTCGTCTCCGGCTACGGCTGGTGCGGTCGCGGCATCGCGAGCCGTGCCGAGGGTCTCGGCGGCAACGTGATCATCTGTGAGGTGGATCCGCTCAAGGCGCTCGAGGCGGTCATGGACGGCTACCGCGTGATGCCGGCCGTCGAGGCAGCCGCGCAGGCCGACATCTGGATCACGGTCACCGGCGACATCAGCGTCATCGACTCGCCGGCGTTCGACGCGATGAAAGACGGCGCCATCATCTGCAACTCCGGTCACTTCAACGTGGAGATCAATATCCCGCACCTGCGTGCTGTTGCGGTCTCCAGCCGCGAGGTGCGCCCGCTCGTTGAGGAGTTCGTGCTCGCCGACGGCCGTAAGATCTTCCTGCTCGCCGACGGGCGTCTCGTGAACCTCTCGTGCGCCGAGGGTCACCCTGCGTCGGTCATGGACATGAGCTTCGCCAACCAGGCGCTGTGCGCCGAGTTCATGGTCGAGAACGCCGCCGACATGGAAGCCGGCGTCTACGAGGTGCCGGTGGAGATCGACGAGGAGATCGCCGCACTCAAGCTCTCGAGCATGGGCGTGGAGATCGACGTGCTCACCGAGGAGCAGGAGAAGTACCTGAGCTCCTGGCAGGAGGGCACGGTCTAGCACGAACCTGCGATATCAGCTGCCGAGGGGCGGGCCGATGTGGCTCGCCCCTTTCGCGTGTCCGGGCGCGGGCATGATG
Source organism: Actinobacteria bacterium UBA6100 (assembly GCA_002423585.1). Classification (GTDB taxonomy): domain Bacteria; phylum Actinomycetota; class Coriobacteriia; order Anaerosomatales; family Anaerosomataceae; genus UBA6100. The sequence goes on along the minus strand of DIWS01000002.1, from coordinate 31,009 downwards.
GACCCCACGAGTGCCGCCGCGATCCACAGGCTCTCGAAGAAGATGAACGTGTTGAACAGCGCCATCACGCTGATTGCCGCCATCGCGGCGAGGCCGCCGGCCGCCACCGGCCGCTCGGTGGAGCGCATGGCGCGCGCGAGCGCCCACGCGAGCACGGCCGCGAGGATCGCTTCGGCGATCAGGCCGAGCACCCCCACTTCGGCGGGCACTGAAGCCGGCATCTGGTGGCCGTCGGTCACCGGGTCGATCGTCACACGGCTGTCGGCGTAGCTCGGATACGCCGCGCGGAACGCCTGGATGCCCACTCCCGTTAGCGGGTGGTCGGCGAACATCTCGATGGAGACCTCCGAGAGGTACACGCGGTCCATCGCCGAGGCGTCGCCGGTGAAGTCGATGATCGAGTACGCGCGCTCACCTACGCCGGGGATGGCGAGGACCGCAGCGAACAGCAGAACGAGCGCTCCGAGGAAGACGACCCGGCCGCGCACGCTGCGGATGAGGATCGCGCCGAGTGCGACGGCGCCCACCACGATGCCCACGAGTGCGGCTCGCGAGTAGGAGACCCCGATGCCAGCAAGTGTCAGCGCCACTGCGCCCGCATAGATCCAGCGATGGGCGGGGCGCGCACTCGTCCACACGCGTTCGGCCGCGAAGAGCGCGGCGAGCACGAGCAGGAGCGCGAGCGTGTTCGGGTTGTCGAAGAAGCCCGAGGCGCGCACGATCTCGGCACCCTCGGCGAGCGACTCGGTCACGCGCAACACCGGTGGGGCGATGGCGGGCACGAAAGCCTGGGCAAGCGCCACGAGCGCGGAGAGCGAGCCCGCGGCTATGGTGGCGAGCGTGATGTCGTTGCGGCCGGCTGTCGTTTGTGCGGCCCGGGAGAGCACGAAGTACGCGCCGATGAGGAAGGTGACGTGCAGGATGCCAACGCCGGAGAGTGCGAGCGATGCCGAGAACGGGACCGAGAGGGCGGCGCCGGCGAGGAAGACCAGGATGCCGATGTCCCAGAGCGAGAGCGCGCGCCAGCTGAGACTCGGGCGCGGCTTCGCACGCAGCCAGCGCAGCGCGGCACCGGCCGCCAGCGCCACGACCACCACGCGGGCGATCGAGAGCGAGAACGGCACGTGGGTGATGAAGCCGTACGCGTCGATCGCCGAGCAGCCGATGAAGAGCACGATGCTCGCGCGCTCGTCGAGAAAGCACAGAGCGGCCGCCACAAGTGCGAAGATGGCGATCCCCGCCTGATAGCCGCCCCACGTGTGGGCTATGAGGGCGAATATGAAGAGGGCGGCGAGGAACACCCAGGCCGCAAGCAGCGGCTTCGGCAGCGCGGTGAAGCGGGCGCTCACAGGTGCGGTGACGGGCTCGGGCACGCTCACTCCTCGGCGGGTGTCACGACTCCCGCGATTGTAGCGCAGCGGGGGCACGGACCGGCCGCGGTCGTCCTCGGAGGTCCGCCACTCGGCTATACTGGGTGACCGGCTCACAACCTGCATCTGACCTGCACCGACAGGAGTCCCCATGGCCGAGATCGCCAACATCCCGCCCACCATCTGGTGGGAGGACGACGCCGTCCGCATGATCGACCAGAGCCGGCTGCCGCTGGTGGGCGACCTGCTCGTCTGCAACACCTACGAAGGCGTGTGCACGGCGATCGCCGGCATGGCGGTGCGCGGCGCACCCGCGCTCGGCGTGGCGGCGGCGCTCGCGGTGGCGCTGTGGTCTGAGACCGAGGGTACCAGTATCGACGACCTGCGCTACTACCTCGACGAACTCGAAGTGGTGGCTGACGAGATCGCCTCCACCCGTCCGACGGCCGTGAACCTCAAGTGGGGTGCCGAGCGCATGAAGCGTTTCGCGCGCGACAACGCCGACGTGGGCCTCGACGCGCTCCGCCCGCTCGTGCTCGAGGAGGCGCTCGCCGTCCGAGCGGAGGACGAGACGCGCAACCGCGCGATGGGTGCGCACGGTGCGGCGCTCATCGAGCCCGGCTCGCGCATCCTCACGCACTGCAACGCCGGTTCGCTGGCTACCGCGTACTTCGGCACTGCGCTCGGGGTGATCTTCACGGCGCATGCCGAGGGGAAGATCGCGCAGGTGTGGGTGGACGAGACGCGGCCGGTGCTGCAGGGAGCGCGTCTCACCGCCTGGGAGCTCCGCATGGCCGGAGTGCCGTTCAAGCTGATCTGCGACAACATGGCCGCGAGCGTGATGCGCCGGGGCCTTGTGGATGCCGTGATCGTGGGCGCCGACCGTATCGCCGCCAACGGCGACGTGGCGAACAAGATCGGAACCTACGGGCTGGCGGTGCTCTGCAAGGAGCACGGCATCCCGTTATACGTTGCCGCACCGTCCTCCACGGTGGATCTCACGCTCGCGACCGGGGATGAGATCGTGATCGAGGAGCGGGACGAGCGCGAGGTCACCGGCATGACGGTGTCGGGCGTGATCGAACCGCGCACGTCCATCGAGACCAAGGCCCTCGACGCGCTCACCGAGGCTGGTCCGTACTCGCTCGGCATGACCAAGGGCCACCAGATGGAGCTCAGCCGCAAGGGCGGCGCGTACCAGTTCGACGCGTGGATGCGCGTCGCACCCCCCAACATCGAGGTGTACAACCCGGCGTTCGACGTGACGCCCGCCGAGTACGTGACGGCCATCATCACCGAGCAGGGGGTCGCGCGCGCTCCGTACGCGTCCTCGCTCGCCGAGGCCTGCTGCGGCACCGGTGCGATCCACGAGCTCGGCTGAAAGGCACCCGGTGGACCTCGGCGGACTCTTCGGCGTGATCGCCGGCCTGCTCGGCTACGTGGCGGTCGGCGTAGCGATGCGCGTGAGCGGGCTGCTCAAGGCCGAGGACTCGAAACCGCTCAACACCGTGCTCATGTACGTGGCGCTGCCGGCGCTCGTGTTCGCGTCGGTGCATCGTGCCGAGCTCGATCCGGCGCTCGGCATGCTGCCGGCGATCGCATGGGCGGTGGCGCTCATTGGCCTGCTCATCGGCTGGCTGCTGGCGCGGCTACTCAAGCTCGAGGGCCCCACCAAGGGCGCGTTCATCATGGCGTGCGTCTTCGGCAACACCGGCTACATGGGCTACCCCGTCGCACAGGCGCTGATGGGCGATCCGGGGTTGGTGCGTGCCATCTTCTCGGACGTGTTCGGCAACACCGCCGCGGTCATCTCCGTAGGCTCGCTCGTGGCGGGCTACTACGGCGCGCACGACGTGAAGGTGAATCCGCTCAAGGAGATCGTGACCTTCCCGCCGTTCATCGCGCTCGCCGCAGCGCTCGCGTTGCATTGGCTTCCGCTTCCGAACGCGTTGACATCCTGGTTGGACGCTCTCGGTAAGGTGGTCGTGCCGGTGATCATGATCTCGGTGGGGCTCAGCCTCAAGCCGAGAGCGCTCGGTGGCCACCTCTCGAAAGCGGCGATCGTGGCGGCGGTGAAGCTCGTGGTGCTGCCGTTGCTGGCGCTCGGGCTCGGCACGCTGCTGCTCGACGACCCGCAGTCTCTCAGGGTGGCCGCGATCGAGGCCGGTGTGCCCACGATGATGCTGCTCGTGATCATGGGGCAGCGTTTCAAGCTGGATACGGACTTCATCGCTTCGGCGATCCTGTTGACCATGGTGGGGGCCGTGGTGACCATCCCGCTGCTGCAGCTGCTCATCGGCTGATCGCGGGAGCGCACCCTGCCCCGGGAGGGGGAGCGGTGGGCGGACTGTTCGATCTCGTCTTTCCGCCGAGGTGCGCGGGCTGCGACCATCCGGGCACGCTGTGGTGCGACACCTGCCGCGCGGCGCTGCCGCTGATCGATCCGGGCATGGCGTGTGCGCGGTGTGGGGCGCCGCTGCGGGACGCGGGCCATCCGTGCGTCGAGTGCCACGGCCGTGTATTCGCGTTCTCGGCCGCGCGCTGCGCCGCCCGCCTCGAGCCTCCCGCTTCGCGTGCGGTGGTCGCACTCAAGGACGGCGGTGAACGCCGCTACGCGGGGGTTCTCGCGGAGCTGCTGGCGGCGTCCGCCGAAGGCTGGCTTGCGTCCGGCGACGTGCTGGTGCCCGCGCCCGCCTCCCCGGCGGCGGTGCGCAGACGAGGCTTCGATCATGCTGCGGACATCGCGCGCTCGCTCGCCGCACTCACCGGCAATCCCACCGCGCGGCTCCTCCGTGCGACCGCGAGCGCGGACCAGCGCGCCCTCGGCAGGGAGGAGCGCTTCGCCAACCGCGCGGGAGTGTTCGCCCTCGAGTCTGGCGTGTGCATGCCGGTGAGCGTGGTCCTCGTGGATGACGTCTTCACCACCGGGGCCACGTCGGATGCCGCCGCGCGCGTGCTCCGCGAGGCGGGAGCTGCCGAGGTTCGTGTGCTGGCGGTCGCGCGGGCGGTCCAGCGGCCCGGTTCGGCGTGAACCTGTCGCCCCCACCTGGTACACTTCTCCTTGCTTTCACCCGGGTCTGTGGTTGCGGGTGCGCAAGCGCCCTAGTCCAAGGTAGGCGCGGCCGAAAGGACCCACGTAAGCGCGAGGCCAAGCCTCGTCGTGAGCATGGCGCGCCTTAGGGGTAAGTCGTACCGTTCACAGCAGCCGGAAGGCCGCTGTGGGCGAGAGGGCCGGTAGTGAGACTGCGGTCTTGCGGAAGCCCCGGTATGCGGGTGTGGGGCCAAAGACCAGGTCAGCCGGGTGAAAGCACCGATCTGCTTTTCGGAGGGAGTCGTATGACATCCGCACGTCGCCTCATGGCCGTCACGCTCGTCCTCGCGCTCGCGTTCGCGATGGTCGGCTGCAAGAAGGAACCCGAGGAGCCGGCGCTCCAGCCCACGGTCGCACCGCCCGTGATCGCCAGCGAGGGCGTGCTCAAGGTGGGCGTCGACCTCGGCTATCCTCCGTTCGCCGGCACCGACGCAGGCCAGGACGCGGGTATCGACGTGGACGTTGCCGCCGCCATAGCCGAGCGCCTCGGCCTGAAGGTGGAGTTGGTGGACATCAAACCCAGCGAGATGTCCTCCGCGCTCAACGAGGGCACGGTGGATATCGTGCTCGGCGGCATCTCGATCACCGATGCCGTGCTGGCCGACGCCTCCACGGCGGGGTCATACCTGATCGACGGCCCCGGCATCTTCTCGGTGGTCACCACTGGGTCGGTCGTCACCACGCTGACCGCAGCGGATCTTCCGGGCAAGCGGATCGCCGCCCAGAAGGAGAGCCCGGCGTACTGGACGCTCGAGGCGGACTACGGCGAGGGCTACGCCACCGGATACGCCACGCTCAAGGAGGCTTTCGAGACGCTTGCGGCGGGCAACGCCGATATCGTGATCGGCGATGCGGTCGTGGGTGCCTATATCGCACGGGACTTCGACGACATCGGCTTCGTGGGCCAGTTCGGCGCAGCGCAGCCACTCGGAGTGGTCGTGAGGAAGGATGCGACCGAGTTGACAGCGATTGTGCGCGAAGCGCTCGATGCTCTGGCTGCTGACGGCACGCTCGACACCATCCGTGCCAAGTGGCTCGGCGACCTGCCACAACTCGAAGTACCGGTCGCGCAGACCGCAGAATGAGATAGACCGCGCACGATTGCGGTATAGTTCACATCGTGGTTACAGGGGGGTGCCGAGAGGCCCTCATCGCACAGCATACGAAGGAGGCTCCATGAGCAAGAGCAAGAAGTTTGTTGCGCTGTTCCTGGCCTTCGCGCTGGTGCTCAGCATGTTCTCGCTGGGCGGCTGCACGGAGGACACGGAAGAGGGTACCGAGACCGAGGAGACCACAGAGGAGGGTACGGAGGCGGCAGGCGAGTTCATCCTCGTCGAGGAGGGCAAGCTGCTGGTTGGTTCCGACACCGCATTCCCGCCGTTCGAGTCGATGAACGGTGACGTGGCCGAGGGCTTTGACGTCGACCTGATGAACGCCATCGGCGAGAAGCTGGGCCTCGAGGTCGTCTTCATGACCGAGATCTTCGACACGCTCATCCCGACTCTCGTGGCTGGCGGCAAGTTCGATGTCATCGCCTCTGGCATGACCATCAAGCCGGAGCGCGAAGAGGAGATCGACTTCACCGATCCGTACTACGACTCCAACCAGTCGCTCGTGATGAAGGCCGGCTCCACCTACACGGGGCCTTCCGACCTCTCGGGCAAGAAGATCGGCGTCCAGTCCGGCACCACCGGTGAGGCGTGGGCCCAGGAGAACATCCCGGATGCCGAGCTCGTTCCGTTCAAGAACGCGACCGAGGCGTTCTCGGCCGCCGCTGCCGGCAACGTCGATGCCATCGTGAACGATCTGCCCGTGTCGACTGAGTTGCTGAAGGAGGACGACCGCGGCCTCGAGATCGTCGCGCAGATCCCCACCGGCGAGCAGTACGGCTTCGGCGTTAGCAAGGAGAACACGGCGCTCACCGAGGCCATGAACGAGGCCCTCGCCGAGCTTCGCGAAGATGGCACGTATGCCGAGATCTACGAGAAGTGGTTCGGCATCGCACCTGAGTAAGGCCCCGGCCTGCTCCATCTGCATACAGTGATGCAGAGCGAGTAGCTGATACGGTATCCTGCGAGGGACTCCCGGGTTCATCCGGGGGTCCCTCGTGCCATCTCGGACCGGAATGGGGAGCCGCCCATGGGTGACCGCATCGTGCGATCCATGCGACTTCGTCGTGCTGCAGCAGGCGCCCTGCTCATCGTGCTGATGCTCTCCGTCGCCGCCCCGGCGCTCGCGATGAGCACGAGTCGCATCACGATCGACCAGAAGACAGGCGGCCTACAGACGCGGTTCACGTATCAGGCGACCGCGGATGAGGATGCAGGCGTCGACCGCATCGACTTTCTGTTCCCTGAGGGATTCGATACCGAGGACGTCTACGTCGAGCTGACGCTGCTCGACGGTCTGAAGCGGATCAAGGCCGATTACGAGGTTGAGATCCTCGAGTCCGGCGCGGTCAGCATCTCGTTCGATCCGGCTGTTCCGGCCAAGAGCAATCTCTTCATCGAGGTTTACGACGTCATCACGCCGATCGCCGGTGGTACGTATGAGATCCCGGTCGAATACGAAGCGGTGACGACCGATGACGACACCGAGACCCGCAAGGATCCGGGTCTCACGGTCACGTATGCCACGCCGCCGCGGCAAGAGGCACTCTCGCGGTGGCTCGAGAACCAGAGCCTGGTGAGGTCGTGGAACTCGGTCAAGTTCCTGAACATCTTCTTCAAGCCCCAGCATATCGTCGTCGCGTTTCCGTTGCTGTTCAAAGGGTGGCTCAAGTCACTCTCGCTCGTCTTGCTGGCCTTCCCGATCTCCATCATCGGCGGCCTGCTCATCGCCTTCATGAAGATGGCCAAGATCGCACCGGTACGGTGGATCGCCTCCGTGTATATCAACGTGATCCGGGGCACTCCGCTGTTCCTGCAGATCTTCGTGGTGTTCATCGGCTTCCGTACCATCGGGATCCGTCTTCCCGACTTCCTGTCGGCGGTCGCCGTTCTTTCGTTCAACTCGTCGGCATACCTTGCGGAGATATTCCGTGCCGGCATCCAGTCGATATCCAGGGGGCAGTTCGAAGCCGCCTCATCACTCGGCATGACGTACTGGCAAGCGATGCAACACGTCATCATCCCGCAGACGGTGCGTCGCGTCCTCCCGACGATGACCTCCGAGTTCATCCTGCTGTTCAAGGACACCGCACTGCTTGCGGCCGTGGGCATCTTCGAACTGATGATGTACTCGCAGAACTACGTGGCGCGCAACGCCAACCTAACGGCCTTCACGGTAGCGGCGATCTACTACCTGATCATCACCATCCCGCTCATCAACCTGGTGGGCAGGCTCGAGGCGAGGCTCGCGCAGTCCGAGGGCGGTTCGAGTGCGCCGCCCAAGGGCCGGCATAAGCGCGGCGTGCTCCTGGGCAGCGGTGCTGCTGCGCCCGAGGGCGCTCCGGCACCCGGCCTCGGGCCCGCAGTGGGCAGCGGACCTCAGGTGGACTTCGACCACTCAGCGGCCAAACACGAATCGAGGTGAGCACGATGGCTGACGCGATCGTTCGCATCAAGGATCTGCATAAGGCGTTCGGCTCCCTCGAGGTGCTCAAGGGCGTCGACATGGACGTGCAGCGCGGTGAGGTGGTGGTCATCCTCGGTCCGAGCGGGTCGGGCAAGTCCACGCTCCTGCGATGCGTGAACCGTCTCGAGGAGCCCACCGGAGGCGAGATCTGGTTCGAGGACGTTCAGGTGAACTCGCCGAAGACGAACATCAACGAGGTGCGCGAGCGCATCGGCATGGTGTTCCAGAGCTTCAACCTCTTCCCGCATCTCACCGCCAAAGGCAACGTGATGCTGGCGCAGCGCAAGGTGATGAAGCGTGACAAGGCCGAGGCCGAGCGCATCGCTGTGGAACAACTCACGCGTGTGGGGCTTGCTGACCGCGTCGACTACTTCCCGGCGCAGCTCTCTGGCGGCCAGCAGCAGCGCGTGGCGATCGCACGCGCGCTTGCGATGGATCCGCACGTGATGCTCTTCGATGAGGTCACCTCGGCGCTCGACCCCGAGCTCGTGCGCGGCGTGCTCGATGTCATGAAGGAACTCGCCAAGGCTGGGATGACGATGCTCGTCGTCACGCACGAGATGGGTTTCGCGCGCGATGTGGCAACGCGTGCGGTCTTCATGGATGGTGGCGTGATCGTGGAAGAGGGCTCGCCGGCAGAGGTGTTCGACCATCCGCAGCACGAGCGCACGAAGGACTTCCTCGGCCACATCTCCTGAGGCGTGGAACCGGGCTGTGAACGGGAATACACGCGGCAAGTGATCGACGACGTCAGAGGGGGAGCGATGGCTACGTGCAGGTGGTGCGGCGCCGAGAACGCCGAGAATGCGGTTACGTGCGCGAACTGCGGACAGTCCGTGGTGGAGCCGGTGCCGCCCGCTCCCATGCCGCCGACGCCCCCCGCGCCGCCCGCGCCCCCGGTTGCGCCTGCCCCTCCGGCGCCGCCCGCGCCCCCGGTTGCGCCTGTCCCGCAGTACGCTGCTCCCCAGCAGCCCCAGTACGCACCGCCTCCGCAGGCCCCGCAGTACGCGGCTCCGCAGCCGCCCCAGTACGGTGCGCCCCAGCAGTACGCTCCGCAGTACGCTCCGCCGCAGCAGGCGCCCAAGAACGGCCTGGTCAACGCGATCCTTACGACCATCCTGTGCTGCTGGCCGCTTGGTGGCGTGGCGATCTACTTCGCCACCCAGGTGGACAAGCGGTGGGCCGCGGGCGACTTCCAGGGTGCACGCGATGCCGCGAAGAAGGCGAACCTGTTCGCAACGCTCGGCGCGGTCATCGGACTGGTTATCTCATGCGTGTACACGATCGTGATGATCACCTCGCAGAGCGGCAGCACCTATACCTACTGATCCCGCGATGGCCGAGCGACAGCCAGCAGCGAACGAGACCGGTGAGCGCGTCCGCGCACTGCTGTTCCTCGGCCTGTTCCTCGGCGGTGTTATGGCGATCCTCGTGCCCGAGATCCGTCGTCTCGTGCCTCCATGCGGTTTCCGGTCGGTCACCGGCCTGTACTGCGCGGGCTGTGGCACCGGCAGGGCGATGAGCGCGCTCGTGCGAGGCGACCTGCTCACCGCGCTCCGCATGAACGCCCTTGCGGTCATCGTGGTCGTTCCGGTGTTCATTGGGCTCGTGCGCAACGCGCTCGAGGCGTTCGGGGTGCGCGTGTGGAGCTGGCCCCGTGTGCATCCCACGCTCATCTGGGCGTTCGGCATCGCGGTCTTCGTGTTCTGGATCGCGCGCAACCTGCCCTTCGCGCCGTTCACGTTCCTGGCGCCGTAAGACCCGCAGCACCCCCCGGTGCTCACGATTCGCGTGAGATTCTCTCCGGGCGCGCATGGTGTCACGCCGTGCGGGTATGTTCATAGTGTCCGGAAACCACGAAGGAGGCCGCGATATGCAGATGATCGTGAAGGGCCGTCGCATGGACGTCACCCCTGCTATCCGGGAGTACGCCGAAGAGAAGATCGGACGCGTCACAAAGATCATGGAGAGCCAGGTAATGAGCGCCGAGGTGGAGGTCTACACCGAGCGCAACCGGTCCATCGAGAAGGGTCAGGTCGCCGAGGTCACGGTCTACACAAAGGGACATGTCATCCGCGCCAAAGAGGCATCGTCGGATATGTACGCGGCAATAGACCTGGTGAGCGAGAAGCTCGAAAGCCAGATGCGCAAGTTCAAGACGAAGATCGTCGACCGCCACACCAAGGGCGCGCCGATCTATGCTGTGGCTCCGGCACCGGAGGAGGAGGAAGAGCCAGCTGTGGTGAAGACCAAGCGGCTCGCGTCAAAGCCCATGAGCACGGATGAGGCCATCTTGCAGATGGAGCTCCTGGGCCATGACTTCTTCGTCTTCCGCTCTGAAGACGCCGAAGGGACGAACGTTCTGTACCGCCGCAACGACGGTGACTACGGGCTCATCACGTCAGCCTGAGGCGAGCCACAAACATATGAACACAGGGAGGCGCGGGCACATCACCCGCGCCTCGTGTGTTGTGTCACATGATATTGACAGAACCTGAACTGCTCCTTCGGTTGACAGCCCGTATTCGCGGTGGCTACTGTGATGGCTGGGTGTTCCCTGCAGCAGTATGTACTCGCAGCACAGACGCAGCTTACGTCGAAGCAAGGAGTCGCGGATGGGGCCCGTGGTGTCGCCCGCCATCATCAGTGAGATTGAAGAGGCGCTCGCACAAGTCTCTGAGATCCGCGCCGCGCGCGTTGTCACTTCGTCTGATGGCATCATCGACGAAATCCACGTTCTCGCGCTGCCCTCCAAGGCGCCCAAGCAGCTGGTGCGCGACATCGAATCCACCCTCATGGCGGCCTTTGGCATAGCCATCGATCACAAGAAGATCTCCATCGCGCAGCTGGGCCACGAGGCGATGCCGCAGGTGCCCGAACCCACAAAGCCACACGCACGCGCGCAGATCAAGAACATCAACGTCGAGGTCGTGGGCGTGTATGTGAACATCAGCGTGGCGCTCGAGCTTGAGGGCGAGCTGTTCGTGGGCAAGGCGACCGGGCCCGCAAGCCGCACCGGACGCGAGCGGCTGGTTGCCGAAGCCACGCTCGATGCGATCGCGCAGTACCTTCAGGGCTCGTTCACCTTTGCGCTCGAAGACGTGGAGATCATCCGCCTGGGCCGCGAGAGCATCGCCACCGCGTGCGTGGTGCTGGTGACCTCGCTGGGCGAACAGGCGTTTGCAGGCTCAGCGCTCGTGCGCCAGAATGACAAAGACTCAATAGTCCGAGCCACGCTGGATGCGATCAACCGGCGGCTCGGCTTCTTGACAACCCCATAGATGATCCAGTTTGGGCCAACGCCGTGACTACACGTTGGAACACTGTCAGCCATCAACTGAGCGAAGCGGACAGAGTTCTTCCGTCACTAGCGGGATGGGAGAAGATTCCACCTAGACAGGGGGTCTTCTCACATGAAGCGTATCGCCTTTTTGCTCGCATCTCTTGCCGCTCTCGTTATGGGTGGCGGGGCAATCTGGAAGTGGTAGAGGCTTTACCCAACGGCGTTGGCCCAAGTACGTTGTCTGGACGGTCCAGATGATTCCTCCTCGAATGAGGCTGTACGTTCTGGCGGTCATCGCCAGCGCAGTCGCGCTGGCCACCCTGGTGGTTCCATCACATCCGGTCACGGAGTGGGGCCCACTCCTGATCTTGGGCGCCATCGTCCTGGCCCTCAGCAGCATGGCAGCTGAACTCCCATTCGCCACGTCTATCTCGATGGGCTATGCGGCGCTGTTCGCCGCACTGGTGTATGCGGGCCCCGTAGGCGCTGCGTTCGTGGGAGTCCTGAGCGCATTGTCGATCCAAGAGGTGCGCGACCACAAACCCCTGCTGCTCATCGCGGGCAATGCTGCGCAGATTGCATTCGGAGGGATGCTCGCAGGGTTGGTCTACCAGGGTGCGGGAGGCCACCTCTTCCAGCTGGGGCTGCTTGAGGACCTGTCGCTCGGCACCGGGTTCTTGGCACCTCTCGCAGCGACAACGGTCTTCTTCGCCTGCAACCTGGCGTTGGTGGGGGTCGGTGTCTCGCTCAAGACTGGGATGAGCGCACGACAAACACTCAGGGCTCTGGAGCCCGCCTCCTATTGGGTGAGTCTCGTTGTCCTTGCGCTGCTTGGTTATGTCATGGCCTACCTCATTAGCGCATCGTCGTGGGTTGGCGTTCTTCTCCTGGTCATGCCCTTCCTCGCGGCGCGCCGAACCTTCCGCGTCTACGTGGAACTGAGCGAGGCATACGTCTCGACGGTTCGCTCGCTGGTCACTGCAATCGAGGCAAAGGATCCGTACACGCGCGGACACTCCGAGCGGGTTGCCGTATACGCACATCAGTTGGGGCAGCGACTTGCTATGCCAAGAGCGGACTTGGACCTCCTCGAACGCGCCGCGCTCCTGCACGACGTCGGCAAGATCGGTATAGAACTGGACACCCTGACGAGTCCAGCGCAACTTGCAGCGGAGGAGGTGCGAGCCATCCGGCAGCATCCTGTCATTGGCAGTGAATTGGTCGGTGACGTGGAGTTTCTGGCCGATACTGTGCCAATCGTGAGGCATCATCATGAACGCTTCGACGGTGCCGGGTATCCGGACGGACTGATTGGTGAGGAGATACCGGCCCTGGCCCGGGTGCTCGCTGTGGTTGACTCCTACGACGCGATGACTTCGGATCGCGCATACCGAACAGGGATGACCGAGGAGCAAGCACTGGCCGAGATTGCGCGCGTCGCGGGCACACAGCTGGACGGAGACATCGCGAGTAGCTTCTCGCAGATGATCCGTGAGGCGCGGGGTCAGGGGGTGGTCCGATGATCTCGCGGACAGACAGACAAGACGTGAGGCTCGGGCGGCATGTGCCGTATCTACTGGCCCTCACAGCCCTGGCGTTGATTGCGGCCAGCATCACGACGGTCAGTCGCGGTCTGGACTTCAATCTGCCCACAGCGGCCGCATTGGCGGTCGCGTTCTTCGCCGCGAGGTTGCTGACTATCCGACTCCCGCAAGGTGATGATGTCTACGTCACGCTGGTGGTGGGATTGACAGCCCTTGTGATCGCCGATGTTTGGACAGTCCTTCTCGCATCTGCGGCCGCCGGGGGCGCGGAGTCAGTCGCACGGTTCTCGCAGTCTTCGCGGGCCGCGACTGCCCATCGGGTGATTGACATCATCAGGGGCACGGCCGTTATCGGAGTGGTCTCGCCGTGTCAGCTGATTCTGCGGCCGCTGGTGCAGGCTGCTGATCGCCCGGGAGACATGCTGATCCTCTGGGTCCTTGTCGCGGGTGCCGTCTACGCGGGACTCGACATCGTGACTATGGCGATTCAGCAGCGCATCAACGGAGGGCCTCGTGTTCCTGAGGGTATCTCTGCGCTGCAGCGACCTCTTTCGACTGTGTATCTCGTCCATCTTCCCATGGCAGCTGTCTCGGTGCGGCTCTACGCGGCATCGGGAATCTGGGCGTTCCCGGTGGCCATGCTTCTGACCCTCATTCTGCAGAACAGCTTCAATCTGTACCTGCGCATCAGGCGTGGCTACGCAGATACGATCGGTGCTCTAGCTCATGCCGCCGAATTGGACCGTCCGCACGATTCTGGGCATGCCAGGCGAGTAGCCGACCTTTCGGTGGCCGTCGGCCGCAAGATGGGCTTGTCGAGTCGCGAGCTCGAGCGAATCGGGTATGCGGCCCTTCTTCACGACATCGGACGCATGGGGGATGTCGGGGAGGACCCGCGGGGGGTCCATGCACGGCGAGGTGCCGAGATCGTGGGCTCAGTGCCGTTTCTCAAGGACGTGGCACCGCTCATCGACGCACCGGCCACTGAGGATGGGGCGAGTCAGCCGATTGGTGCGGAGATCGTTCGCACGTGTTCTCACTATGACCGCCTCCGCGGTGACGTTGGGGCACGCACCGCAATTGATGCGTTGATCCAGGAGGCTGGCGGCCTTCAGGGGAGGGTCCTAGAAGCACTGGACGCTATCGTCCGGGGGCAGATGACCAAAGTTAGCGGCACGCGGTGATCATGGCCGAGGTCATTCTCGTCGGCCTACTGCTTGGGCTGATATCCGGGGGCTCGCTCCGCAACCTGGCGGCCGAGCCGCTGAAGGGCGAGTGGCTGTTGCTTCTACTGCTGCCCACCCAGCTTCTGTGGCCGGGTGTTGCCGTGCGGCTCGGACTCGACTGCTCGCTCAGCATAGTGGTTTGGTTGCTGCTGATGGCAGGCCTGGCGGTGGTGTTGATGGTGAACGCGCCCCGCAGGTGGATGTTGGCATTCGCCGCTCTCGGTATCGCCTCGAACATCCTTGTGATCGGTGTGAACCAGGCGATGCCGGTCGACATTCGCGCCGCATCCGAGATAGGGGCGACACGCGTCGCTGCGCGGCAGGCACTCGAAGTGGACTGTCTCCACGAGGAGTTGACCGATGTGACGTTGCTTCCGATCCTCGCGGATGTGATTGCAGTTCCTGGTCCGCCCTGGCAGCGTGGGGTCGTGAGCCTGGGGGACCTGCTCTTGGCTGTCGGACTCGGGGCATGGGTTCTCGCGGCCTCGAGGCGCAAAGACTCGTCTGCAGAGTAGCGCTGGCGCCACTGTATGCAGATTGCGTATTGCACAATGTGCATTCATGCGGTGAAATGACTGATAACCTCTCAGGGGTCTCCATAGCCAATTCCGGGGGGAATCAATGGCGGGGGCGGAGACTGCATCATGCGGAATACCGGACTTCGGTCTGGTCGTCGAGCGCACGCATCTGCTGCGTGTTGCCCAAGCGCAGAATCCTGCGCTTGCAGTGGTATGCGCTCCACCGGGCTACGGCAAGAGCGTGTTCGCGGCGCAATGCGCCAGGGCGCTTGAGCATGACGAGGTTATCTGGGTGCCGCTCTACGACACCGATGTCCGGGGTGACGAGTGGCTGGGTCGCGTGGTCGACGCGCTGTCCCCGTCGGACCCCGGAGCCTCCGATGCCGACCGCCTGTCGCAGTATGTCTGCGCCGAGTCCCGCGCTGATCTCGCCCTGAAGGCCCGGGACTGCCTGGCTGCCAGGGATGGCAGGAGCATCCACCTCATCCTCGACGGCGCTGGGCAGGTGGACAGCCTCGAGCCACTCTTGGAGCTCGCAGCGACGCTCCGACGTTCTGCGGCCGCAGGCAGTCGGCTGACAGTCACGTGCAGGTCTATCGCGACCAGTGGGTACGTGCCCGATCCAGCGAGTGTCTGGATGATCAGCACTGACGAACTGCGCTTCAGTCGCCAGGAAATTGTCAGGCTCCTCGATAACTCGGGTTTCGACGAAGACCGGGACGAGCGGGCGGCTGACCTCATAGATCGGTTCGCCGGACATCCCGCGCTAACCTCACTTATGCTCAGGCATCAGGATGCAGACGGGAGGTTGAGTCCCCCGCTGGATCTCGTGTGGCACGTGCAGCGGCTCATCGGGGCTCTGCCAGATACAGCACTTGCATTGCCATACTGCGCAGCACTGCTGCGAGAGGGATCGGCCCTCGAGGTGGATGAGTGCATGGTGACCGCCGATGAACAGCCCGGGGACTGGAGGGCCATGCAGGTACTTGCGCCGCTGCTGACGGTCGAGCGGGATGGTGGCGGCGTGCCCGTTCGGTTTCGAATGCACGGTGTGATGTGCGGCGTGCTGCTGGACGCCGCTCCGACGCGCTGTCGTCCGAATGTTGCCGCTGCGCTGCGCGCGGGCGTCCTCGATCACCTGACCCGCACACGCGATTCCGCGAGGCTTCAGGCGCTTCTGCTGACGGCTTGCACACGTGATGAGGTAGCCCACTACTGTGAGACCCATTGGTCTCAGCTTCTGCGCGCAGTGGGGCCGGACGCGGTTGGCCGATGCCTGAGCCGCGTGCCCGCGGTTGCGATCTCGGCAAGCGCGCCGCTCCTGGTGCTTCGTGCGGCCGTTCTGCGCGAGCATGAGCGCTCAGAGGAAGCGGCAATGCACGCTTCTCTTGCGCAGCGCATCGCCGAGACGGACGGTGATTGGGAGACCCAGGCGGGTGCGATTCTACTGGGCGTCTCGTCTGCACTTGAGGTGGTGGACCTTGTCTCGGCGCGGGAGATTCTCGGGCAGATACACGGCACCATGCGAAGCCATCTCGATCTGCCGACCCTCTGTCTCATCGAGTCGTACCAGGCCGTTCTCGATGCGTATCGTGCCGACCACGGCTCGGCGCGCCTCCATCTGACGAGCGCGGTCGAGATGCTCGAGGGAATCGACACTCGCTCGTGGGAGGCCGCATCGGCAGTGAACTGTGTGGCGGGAGCATTGGGCCAAATGATGGGGCGTTGGGATATGGTCCGGAGCCTGATGATGCGAGCGGCGGAGTGGCCAGGCGCCACGCCCCTTAGGCGCCTGCAGATTCGGGCAAACACGGCCGTCTCGGACCTAGAGATGGGTTGTCTGCAGGAGGCGGACAGGTTGCTCTCCGATGTCATCCAGGAGGTCTCAGACGCGGGCTGTCAAGGGATGGCGGCGTATGCGCTGAGCACACTCGCCGACGTGCGCTGGTTCGGCGATCCAGTGTCGTCTGCAGAGCTGTACTCAACTTCACAGGCGCTGCTCGGCGCTCGGCAGGATGAGGTAGGGGTCGCAGTCGAGCAGGCGGTTCGCGCCTCCATGATTCGCACTGAAGGCGCGCTCGATGAGTCACTCGCTCTGGCCGATTCTGCTGCTGCGCGCCTGCGCTCAAGGGGTTCATGCGCTGATTCATTTCGCCTCGCCTCGGAGATCGAAGTGGCTGCGTCCATGCTCGCTCTCGGCGATCGCTGGGGGGCGCGTAAGGCGATCTCGAGCGTGCTCTCAGAACTCGTGGACTCCGGCGCGGGCATGCATCTCCTGCTATCGGCGCTCATCATGGCAGAACTTGAAAGACAGGAGGGGCGTCCGGATGTCGCAGTGAGCCACCTTCGGCCGCATGCGGACTACGTGGCCACGGGTTCGGCCAACTGGCGGCTTGCGCTGTACGTTCGCGCCTTCCCGGGCTTGCTCGGACTGCTGGTGACGGCCTTCGGCGCTGAGGATCTTCCGCTTCGCATGCTGCGCCTCCTTCCGGAACATCTGATCGACTCGGCTGCGGCGTTGTCCGAAGGTGCTATTGCCCCGAACGACCATCGCGTGCTGTTGGCGCGCGCCCGAGGCGGCGAGAACGGCCCAAGTGCCGGAACACCCCCGGCAGCGGCAGCTGAGCCCGCCTGCCACGTCCGTCTCTTCGGCGGGCTCGAGGTCACGGTCGCGGGTGAGCCGATCCCCGGTGAGTTGTGGCGGAAACGAAAAGTGCGCCTGCTCTTTGCGATGCTCGCTAGCCGCTGCGGCCAGGACATCCCTCGCGACGTGTTGCTTGAACGCCTGTGGCCGGATATGGACGACGAGCGGGCCAGGCGGAACTTCTACGTGACCTGGAGTGCCGTCAAGCGCGCATTGGCGAACGGCGGACCGCCCTCGTCCAGTGCGCCACTGCTCCGCAGCTCGGGCGGCGTGTGTCGGATCACCAGGGCGGTCCGAGTCGACCTGGAGGACTTCGACGAGGCGATCGCGGTACTTCGTCGTACAGACGCGTCGAGCGACTCCATCGGCGTGCTCGCCGCTGCCCGCAGGCTGACAAACATCTACCGCGGCGAACTGCTTCCCGGCGACATCTACGAGGAGTGGTTCGCAGAGACGCGGGAGCGTGCGAAGCATGACTTCTGCGATGCCATGGTGGTCGCCGCTCGAGCCGCCGAGGTATCGGGCGACCCGGATGAGGCTCTCGCGCTGCTTCGACGCGCTGGGGTGGCTGACCCGTGGCGTGAAGACATCTACCAGGCCATGATGCGATGCCAGATGCTCTCGGGGCAAAGAAGTCGCGCGATTGAGACGTACATCGCATGTCGCGGTCGACTGGTTGATGACCTCGGTATCGACCCATCCGCCGAGACGACCAGGTTGTACCAGGCTGTTCTGGCAATGAAGTCGGACGTGCCAGTGGAGTGACGGCAACGGGCATCCCGCGTTTGGTTACGGTTGACTTTCGGTTAAGGGTTGACGGCTACTCTACGGGTGCAGCGGTTCGAGAGACTGCCGAGAGGCCCTTGTGTTCGGCACGTGAGCGGAGCGGTGAGGAGACGGGAGACCTCCTGAGGGGCACTGGCTGCGCACGCGAGCATGTGCAGGTCTCTGGAGCTAGCTGCCGGGGCCGGGGATCGTGAGATTCCCGGCCCTTCTGTCGGTCGACGTTCTCCGACCCCTCCCACCCCCCGTGCTACAATCTCTTGGCTCTTTCCACGCTCGGATACCACTCCTGAGGAGCACACCTCATGGCTAACCTGTTCACCAAGCTGCTCACCGCGGGCGAAGGCAAGCAGTTCCGCGAGTACGACGCCATCGTCGCGCAGATCAACGCCTTTGAGCTGCGCATCACGCCGCTCTCAGACGATGAGCTCCGCGGCAAGACCGTCGAGTTCCGCAATCGCGTCGAGGCGGGGGAGACGCTCGACGCGCTACTCCCCGAGGCGTTCGCGGTGGTCCGCGAAGCGGCCCGGCGCGCCCTCGGCATGCGCCCCTTCGACACCCAGCTCATCGGCGGCATCGTGCTGCACCGCGGGAACATCGCTGAGATGAAGACGGGTGAAGGCAAGACGCTCGTGGCCACCCTGCCGGTGTACCTCAACGCGCTCGCCGGCAACGGCGTGCACGTGGTCACCGTGAACGACTACCTCGCCAAGCGTGACAGCGAGTGGATGGGCCAGGTCTACCGCTTCCTCGGCCTCGAGGTGGGCATCATCCAGAGCGGCATGGACCCCGCCGCCCGTAAGCCCGCCTACGCCGCCGACGTCACCTACGGCACCAACAGCGAGTTCGGCTTCGACTACCTGCGCGACAACATGGTCACGCGCCCCGAGCTGCGCGTGCAGCGCGGCCACCACTACGCGATCGTGGACGAGGTCGACTCCATCTTGATCGACGAGGCGCGCACCCCGCTCATCATCTCCGGCGCCGGAACGCGTTCGGCGGACACCTACAAGCAGTTCGCCAAGATCGCCCCGCGCCTCAGGATCGACGAGGACTTCGAGCTCGACGAGGCCAAGCGCACCGTTGCCCCCACCGAGAGTGGTGTGGAGCGCGTGGAGCAGCTCCTCGGCATCGAGGATCTCTACGCCGACCCGTCCGGGCAGATGGTGAACCACCTGCAGCAGGCGCTGAAGGCGCAGCACCTGTTCAAGAAGGACGTGGAGTACGTGGTGAAGGACGGCGAGGTGCTCATCGTGGATGAGTTCACCGGCCGCATCATGTACGGCCGCCGCTGGAGTGACGGTCTGCACCAGGCCGTGGAGGCCAAGGAGCACGTGCACGTGCGCGAGGAGAACCAGACGCTCGCCACCATCACGCTGCAGAACTTCTTCCGCCTGTACACCAAGCTCTCGGGCATGACCGGTACCGCGGTCACCGAAGACGCCGAGTTCCGCGAGATCTACAACCTGCCTGTGGTTGTGATCCCGCCCAACCGCCCGATGGTGCGCGACGATCGCAACGACCTCATCTATCGCACCATCGACGCCAAGTTCGACGCGGTGGCCGAGCTCATCGCCGAGCGTCACGAAGCCGGCCAGCCGTGCCTCGTGGGCACCATCTCGGTTGAGAACTCCGAGCGCCTCTCGGGCGCGCTCAAGCGCCGCGGCATCCCACACAACGTGCTCAACGCCAAGTTCCACGAGATGGAAGCGCATATCATCGCGCAGGCCGGCCGCAAGGGCGCCGTCACCATCGCCACCAACATGGCCGGCCGCGGTACCGACATCATCCTGGGCGGGAACCCCGACTTCCTCGCTGACGAGCTTCTGCGCGAGCGTGGTGTGCAGCCCGAGGATGCCACCGACGAGCAGCGCGCTACCGCGTTGGCCGACGCCAAGGCGGCATGCGCGGCCGAGCACGTCGAGGTGGTGGACGCGGGCGGTCTTGCCGTCATCGGCACAGAGCGCCACGACAGCCGCCGTATCGACAACCAGCTTCGCGGCCGCTCGGGACGTCAGGGCGACCCGGGCCTCTCGCAGTTCTACCTCTCGCTCGAAGACGACCTCATGCGGCTCTTCGGCGGAGGGCGCATGGACAAGATCGGCGCCTTCATGGCCAAGACCGAGATCCCCGACGACATGCCCATCCAGGCGGGCATGGTCTCCAAGGCGATCGAGAGCGCGCAGCGGCAGGTGGAGGCGCAGAACTTCGCAAGCCGCAAGTACGTGCTCGAGTACGACGACGTGATGAACAAGCAGCGCCAGGTGATCTACCGCGAGCGCAACGACATCCTCGACGGCAAGGACATCCGCGCTCGCGTGGAGGAGATGATCGAGGAGACGGTGGCTTCCATCGTCGCCGAGTTCTGCCCCGAGAAGACCTACTCGGAGGAGTGGGACTGGGACGGTCTGGCCGAGGCGCTCGCCGAGGTCACCGGGCAGACGCTCGTGGATGACGATGCCCGCGCCACCGAGAACCCCTTCGAGCTTGCCGACGTCCTCTCGGCCAAGGTGCTTGCGCTCTACGAGGCCAAGGAGGCCGCGGTCGGTGCCGACCAGCTGCGCGCGCTCGAGCGCCACGTGATGCTGCGGGTGATCGACGCGCGATGGATGAATCACCTGCTCGAGATGGACTACCTGCGCGACGGAATCGGCCTGCGCGCCATCGGCCAGCGCGATCCGCTCGTGGAGTACAAGGGCGAGGCCTACGAGATGTTCAAGTTCCTCGTGGGCGAGATCAACCGCGACTTCCTGCGCACGATCATGCACATCCAGCTTGCCAAGGCGCCCGAGCCGGTGCCCGAGGCGCCCGAGGTGAGCCGCGTCACGTACTCGGCGCCGAGCGAATCGACCATCTTCGGCGGAGCGCGTCAGGCCGCCGCGAGCAACGAAGCGGCCATGGCCCAGATGGGCGGGGGAGCGAGCGAGGCGATGGCGAAAGCGGCCGCCGCCGGCGCCGCACGCCCCGCCACCCCGGGTGCGGCCACCGTGGTGAAGGACAAGAGCGATCCCTACGCCAACGTCGGGCGCAACGAGCCCTGTCCCTGCGGCAGCGGCAAGAAGTACAAGAAGTGCCACGGGGCGAACGCGTAGGTTGCGCCGCAGGTCAGAGGCTTGCGCGATGTGCGACGCGACCCTGAAACGGGCATTTCTTGATGGCAGAGTGGGATTTGAGTGGGAACGGGTGTGTGGGCTTCGTGGACCTTGCCTCGTGCCACGATGAAGCTGGCCCCACGCGCCCGGAGACTAGTCAGCCATCTGACGAGTTCTCACCGGCCGTTGACCCGTCCGAAGGCCCGGCCCACGCGCCCGGAGACTAGTCAGCCATCTGACGAGTTCGCTACGGTGTCGCCTTCTTCTGAGGGCCGCCTTTGCGGTTGCGAGGTTGCTTGGCGAAGTTTATGACGGACCTCTTGTTGACCGCCCATTGGTTGCCCTGCTTCTTGGCCCGGATTCTGCCCTGCTTGGCGAAGTCGATGACACGATGCGGGCTGACACCGAGTATCTTCGCAGCCTCGGAGGTCGTGATGACCTTCCTGTTGTCAAACCAACCCGTCGACGGCTTCGGCGGGGTGAGGCTGATGAGGCCGCTAGTCTGGGCGCCGGTTGGCTGCTGCACCCCCGCAGTGACCTGGTTCCCGAACACATCCCATCCGGGAAACTGATTCCGCGCAAACATCTCCAGGTGCGGCCCGTGCGGGTAGAGCTCCTCGATTCGGTTTCTCACTTCGGCCGGTTTGGCGCTGTGCTGACCGAGCGGCGCCACGACTACCTGCATCACATCGTTCATGGCGACTGACGGCGGATGACCGCTGTGTGCCTCAAGGCAAATCTCGACACTTCCCCTGGTCGTCCCTCCTAATCCCATGAACAGCTTTGGGACGCCGTTGGCGTCTACGCCGTAGGTCTTCACCCAGGCAAACGCTACTGTCCGGTAGGTGTAGCCCCATGCACGTAAGAGCCCGATGCCCTTGTCGAGAAGAGAGCTGACGACCCACATGAAGTGAACGGTGCCTTGGGGGTGGTTCAGCTCTGCGACCGGGAATACCTTGGCCATCTTGGCAGCCGTCATCGTGGGATAGCCGGTGACGCCGTGAAGCTCCCACGGAGGGTCGGAGTAGATGACCCGGTATGGCTGATGCGGTAGGGAGGCGAACGGCGAAGGCTGGACAGGCAGGACAGGCTTCTTCTTCTGCAGCGCAAGATTGCTCGCTGTCCTGCGGCGGGAGGTGACTGGCCTGGTCTCGTATCGCCAAAGGTCGTCGGCGTAGTCGCGTAGCTCACCGAGGTATTCCTCAACCTCGTTGAATCCCTTGATATCCCGGTAGTCGAACACGCGGCGCCTCCCCTTGGCTGCTGGACGCTTCCACGATATCGGAAGGACCCGAAGACATACAGGACGCGATATACCCATCTGGGTATCTGGGGCACTAGTAAGGAAGCAAGAACTGGATACCCCCATAGGGGGTATCCGTTCTTGCGATATATCTAATAAGTGCGGGTGATAACGAGGGGCGTATGTATGCCTCGAATCACCCGCCTACCTTAGAGGGGCTCAGGGACTACCCACCGTCGCTGACGGGTGGTCGGTGATGGTTTCACACCTTGCAGCGGAACGCTGCCCGCACCCGTGGTGCTAACGGTCTAGGCAAGGGCGATGACGGTGTCTGCCGCTGCCCCCTGAGGGCCTCCACCCGCCCGGGATGCTGAGAGGCGCTCAGAAACGCGAGGAGTAGGGGGGTCCGTGGGGTTCGTCGGGTCACCCCCAATAAACGCGAGAGAAGCGCCCACAAGGGCCCCAAGACGGGATGTCGCGGGGTATCAGTGCCCCGGTTTCTGCCGTTGCGCGTGTCGTCGCGGCTTGTCGGGGGGAATTCTCGCGGCTTCCCGACTCAAGGAGGCTTGCCACCTTGCCGACCGGACCCTCTGCCAAAGAAGTTGCAGCGACTTCGGCTGCAACGCTTGACAAAGCCAAATTCTGACTATGCTTACAGGTTGCTCGCGACCAATGGAGGCGATGATGAATGGAGAGAAACAGCGAACAGTGCTCTATACCGAGCTACGCGGTTGACCCTGCCACGGTGGAGGCGACAGCCGAAGAAGTAAGAGAGTTCGCGGAGCGGTTGGCCGAGGACTTCGACTTCTGGGAGGAGCTCAGGTCCGAGGTCCGATTGGAGCGATTCCTCCGCTGCGACAGGAGCCTGCGGGACTACCGGGGCGACAAGCCCGGAGGTGAGCGATGAGGCGAGGCAGGTATCCCGAAGGCTCGCCGCTGAACAGCTACGACCGGAAGGGAAGATTCCGACCGTCCCGTCGCTGGCCCAACCTTCGTCGCTGGGGCTGGCGCATCTACAAACTGAAGACCGCAGCTCCGGCCATTCTCTTCTTCCTGCTACTCGTTGCCTGGCTTCTCCTTGCCGTGAGGGGAGGCTAGCGATGGCCGGGAGCGACTATCACTACGTCAAGGAGATTCCGACCCGGCAGGTGCTCGAAGAGGTCCGGAGTCAGAACCGGGGAAAGCCACGCCAGGAATACTGTCGCTATCGCTCGACATGGTGGGTGCAGGGCTATCGTCGAACCCTGATTCCTGGCGCTGAGGACGACATCGCCCGCGCTGCGCTGCTCGCCGCGCAGGAGTTCGGCGGGCGGGTGGTCAAGGTCTCCGCGTCCGAATACTCGCTGCAAATCGAGTTCATCTGCCCCACTGCGGTGTCGGTCCACCGGGCCAATGTGCTACTGCGCAGAGCAACCAGCCGAGCTGTCCGGGCGAAGCATCCGGGCCTCGGCTCTCCCACGCCGAAGGAAGGTAGCGGCGGCGGCTACCTATGGCGAAGCAACACCATCACCGAGACCATCCCGGTGCTGCTGGAGCAGCCCCGTAAGTTCGAGACCATCTAGGAGGATGAGACATGAGAGCTGATGAGTTGTGCGAAAGAACGGCGGAGCGACTGGCGGAGCTGCGCATAGGGGTCATCATGCCTGCCGACCAACGCAACGTGCTGTTGGTGGGAACGCCGGTGCCCTGTCTGGTTGTGTGCAGGGTGCGGTTGAACCGGGAAGCCCGTCGGTTGACGGGACTGCCGCTCCCGGTGTTGCTCGTTCGCACGGAGGGCGACATCGAACGCCTTGCCCTCATCCTAGGATACGCAAGTGCTGACGGGCAGATTGACCTGGACTCGACGGCGTTGGCGATGCGGCGGGTGGCGTGAGCAAGGTCCCTCAAGGACCCGCCACCGACGACTTCCGAACGGTGTTCCGACGCGTCGAGACAATCTACTGCCGCGATACCGGCGAGTGCTTGCGGAACGATGGGCAGGTCGACCGCGCCTACTTTCGCTCTCGGCACTGGAGGAGATTCCGGCGGCTGAAGCTCCGGCAGGTAGACTATCGCTGTCAGAAATGCGGCGAGGAGTTCCAGTGGGGCATCAAGGGGCTGCGCCCTCGCATCCATCACCTGACCTACCGTCGGCTCGGGCGTGAGCTGCTCTCTGACTGCTCAGCACTCTGCGAGGATTGTCATGGACTTGAGCACGCATGGAAGACCCACGACCGTCCTGAGTAGGTGAACCTTCAGGTCGAGTGGGCACTGTTAGTCGAGTCCGAACTTCCTCACAACCGCCTGGCCGCCCTCAATAGGCTGGACGATGGCGACGCCGAGTGTGCCGGCCCGGTAAGCGATGCCTTCCAGTCCCTCAAGCACATCCTCAGCCCGAACAACGCGGGGGTCGTGGATGACCACGACTCTGGCCTTCTTCGTGGCTCCGTCTGGCAGCAGCACCGTGAGGCGGTTGTTCCGCTCGTCGATGAGGGTCTCCGGGTAGCTGTCGGCGATGGCGATGATGGCCCTGGCGACAAGGTCGGCATCCTCACTCACAGGGCAGCGGTGTTCTCCCTCATCCGTTGAGCTGAGCGCCAGTCCATCCGAGCGAAATGACCACTTCCGGCATCGGTTGTCTTCAAGTGATTCCCACGCGATGCCCCTGATGGCCCTCGTCTCGGGCACGGGCACACCGTCCTTGGTTTGCGCGTAGTCAACCAAGGAGATGGCAACTCCCGTCAAGCGAACGTCCAAGACCTCATCAAGGACCGTGAAGAGGGCCTCACGGTCAACGGTGATAGTCCCATCAGCGCCTATCGGGGCGATGGCATCTAGTTGCTCGGGCGACAGTTTGGTAAGCAAGGATAACCTCCTTGCTCACATACTACCGCGAGCCTCTGACTCCGGCTTCCGAGTCCATCGCTGTGTACGCCGCTCAGGTGGTCGAGTACGATGTGGCCTGGCTGCCGACACAGAGGGGGGCGCGGTGCCTCGCACCATCCAAGAGTTGTTCACCTACTCTGCGACTGACATGAGCGCCATCGCCAGGGATGCCCGTGCTAGCTTCACATGCCCTATACAGGGTGGGCCGTGCAGTAAGAACAATGACGATGGCGCTGAGCGGGGTGACCCGATTCTCGGCGGTCCACTTGGTGTGTGCTCAGTGTTCAATCCACAGGCGGTCGGACCCTCACGCATCACTTGCCTCTGCCCAACAAGGCTGTACGGGCACGGGTTTGAGACACTGCGGGGCCTTGCCCGGGATGTTCTTGGCGCCCCCACTCAGCCCACCTACCTGTTCAGTGAATGGGTGGCCAACGGGATGCCCGATGGAGTTGTCCTGATGGGCAAGGGGGAGAGCGGGGAGTTCAGGACAGAAGCTGGCTCATTCGACTGGATTGCCGGGACCACCCAAGCTGGCAAGCTGGTGAGCTACGCGGGAATCGAAGCTCAGGCGATTGACACGACGGGGAACTATCGAGCGAATCGCGCTGCACTGATGCGCGGAGAGAAGGTGGTTCCTCCGAGTGGGCATGGGCTCAACTGGGAGAACGTCAACAAGCGTATTATTCCTCAGCTGCTCCGGAAGGGGATGCTGCTCAAGAAACTGGCCGAGACCGAGCCCGCCGTGGGCCTCGGGTTCTTGGTCGATGCCAATGTGTTCGCCAAGTTCGACGCGAGACTGAGCAATCCCATGGCGGATGACCAGGGATTCGACTTGGTCATCCATGCGTATTCCCTGAGCGCCACCAAGGAGTACGAGCCGCCAAGCCTCGTCAAGCTGAAGTCCATTCACGCATCCGTCGAGCAGCTCGCGGAGAAGTTCCTCGCCGTCCCTGGCAAGCCGACTAGCATCGCGGACCAGATTGCCAGGGTGTTCAGGTCTGCTTCCAGGCGGTAGCGGGCTAGGTCATCTCCAAGGCAGCGCGAACCTCTTGAGCGACAGCTCGCGCCAAGAGCACGGGAACAGCATTGCCGACTTGGCGGTACTGTTCCGTGATGCTTCCCGTGAACCGAAAGGCGTCAGGGAAGGATTGTATCCTCGCGGCTTCGCGAACGGTGATGATGCGGTCCTGGTTATAGTGAACGAAGGTGCCCCAGTGCGGGTCGCACTTGGTGAGCACGGTTCCCGAGATGCTGTCAGGGTCAAGCCGTCCGTATCGCCGAGTATGGTCGGAGCGACGTGCACGCTTCATCCCCTCGGGAAGCAGGTCGAAGGGGATGTCCCTCCAACTCCCGCCGGGGGGAACATGGCTGAATCGCTCCACGTTAATCGGCGACATCCTCGCACCCTGGTGGTTGAAGAGCTGGTCGCCCGCATCCCTCCGGCAGTAGCGCTGGAAGCTGCTGGTCGGATTGCCGTCATATAGCATCTCTTGCGCCCCGCCGCCGTTAGGCACTGCGGGAAGGTCGCCGATGGCCTCCGCTATCGTCAACGGCGGTTCGAGCCAGTGCGCTAGTGGTGCATCGTCTGCGGGGGCCCCAATAGCATGGGTGAATGTGTAGGCGCCGCCTCCTCGGAAGTTGGCCCTGCGCGTTGAGTAGTGCTTTGGCTCCGGGAATGAGAAGGCCAGCTCGGGAAGACGCGTCCCGATGATGAGGAGCCGCCATCGGTCCTGCGGCACTCCGTAATGAGCGGCATTGAGTATCTTGAATTTCACGCGGTAGCCCGCAGCGCTGAATGCCTCGCTGACGTCGTGGAGGGTGTCCCCCATTGAAACCAGTCCCGGGACATTCTCGAACACCACCATCTTCGGGCGAATCCCCTCCAGCACAAGCCGTACATAGTGCCGGAACAGGTGGTTGCGCTGGTCTTCCGCAGAGCGCACGGGCGCGTTAACGCTGAAGCCTTGGCAGGGTGGGCCGCCGACTAGTACATCCAGCTCGCCTTCATCAATGCCGACATCCGAAAGGACCCGCTCCGCCGTCAGGTCCTGAATCGGGCAGTCGTACACCTTTGCGGCGGGGAAGTTCTCCGCGAAGGTCCGGCATGCCGCCGTGTCGAAGTCGTTTCCGAAGACCGAGCGGAAGCCCGCTTGTCGGAAGCCCTCCGCAATGCCGCCCGCTCCGCAGAACAAGTCCCCAATCAGGAACTCCTTCAATGAGTGCGATTCCACTGTCGTGCTCAACTACTCACTCCCGTCCAGGCGGTCCGATTGCCTGGTCATTCTACCGCGAGGCTACGACACCGGCTCAGGAATCTTGGCCAGCGCGACTGTGCGGGCGGGTCGAGCGGGGCTTGGTATGGGGCGGTGGCGGGGTCGCTCGGACACGCGGGCGTATTCAATCAAACCTCGGCTGCTCGCGCCGAGGTGTCTCGCAAGTTTGCGAAATGCCGACTCGCAACGGTCGAGTCCGGGTTCTACTACGGAGGTGAATATCTTCGATATTCACCCCGTGCCGTGGAGGCGAATTGAGCGCGGGGCGGGGCATGGGTTCAGATATGAGCGGATGAACCAGAAGAGAGCACGATTCTGTGTTTGTGTATGAGGATGTCTAGGTTCTGGGGGTAGAGCGTCCGACGTGAGGGGATTGCGTGATGATGTCGCCGTGCTGGTCTACTCTTAGACCGACGCAGCCAAGAGAACGGACCTCCCCGCATGGCCACGCTAAGACAGAAGCCGAACAAATACTGGTATATCCGTTATCGCGATGTGGACGGCAAGCTCAAGGAAGAGGCGACCGGCCTAAAGACCCAGGGGAAGCGTCCCAACGATGCTGCGAAGACGAAGCTCGCTGCGGTTATCGAGCGTGAGAAGAACGCCAGGCTCGCGATGGAAGAGCCGACATCGAAGCTCGAACCGAAGACCGTGGAGGAAGCCTGGCTAATCTACGAGCCCTGGCTGGAGCATCACCGCAAAGAGGCAACTTGGAGAAGCTACCGGACCGCCTTCAATCACTACTTCGTGCCCGAGTGGGATGACGTGCTGCTCGACAACCTTACGGTGGAGCAAATCGACAACTACTTCTCTCGCCTCTATACCATGAACGACCTGAGCGCGAGGCACTGCAATACTCTCAGAATTTGCCTTCAGGGTTTTCTGACTTGGAGCATGAAGCGCGGCTACTGTACGAGCAATCCGGCCAAGGACGTCGAGCCCATCACCGAGGGAGCGCCGTCCAACCGGAGTCTCAATCTGGAGCACTGTCTTCGTATTCTCCAGGAACTGAACGGACAGGACCGCGCAATATGGGCGACCCTATTTCTCAGCGGCGTCAGATTGGGCGAATGCAAGGGACTTCAGCGCGGGGACGTTCATACGACGGACCATCAGCTGGTCGTTGAGCGAAGCGTCTACAAACGCGGAAACGACGCAATCCGAAAGACAGGAGCGCCGTTCCAGAAGCCCAAGAGCGGACCGTCGGTCCGCAACATCACCATCCCTCAGCTCCTATGCGACATTCTTCGTGAATGGAGAAACGTCAGCAGGGACCACCCCAATCCGTATGACCTTCTGTTCACGAACCCAAGAACCCACGGTGTCTTCGACGAGGATGACTTCCGGGAGGCGCTACGGGAAGCGGCGAAGCGTGCTGCGCCAAAGGTCAAGGGACCTGAGCCCCTCAGGGTGGAGGATGCTCAATGCCACTTGGCGAGAAGCGCCTTCGCACGGGCGTTCCTCTCGCTGGGTGGTAATATCGAGGACCTGCGCAGAACCCTCGGTCACTCGAGAATTCAGACCACAATGCGCTATCTGAAGTGGAGTCCGGGCTTTCAAAAGAGTGCTTTCGATGTCATTACGCCCGAGAAAGTGGGAATTGCTGTGGGAATGGACTACGGCGATTTCGCTAATGACCTGGTGAGGGGCTTGTAGTATGCCAGAAGGAAACTTGTACAAGTTCTGCCATGGAGCGAACGCGTAGGGGCGCGATCCGGGGTCGGATGCGGCAAGTCACGGAGCACTACGGGGCGTCTCTTCGGGGGCGCCCCGTTTGCGTCTGCACGTGCCGTTGCGTGGGTAGATTGTCTTATCAGCTGCCGGTGAGGGCCGGCCGCGCTGAGGCCGAGGAGGCACCATCCCATGGGTCGCAAGAGGTCTGGGTCTGACGCTTGGTTCGCACGTGCGATGCGGCTTGTCGTAGTGGCGGCGCTGATGGCGGTGATGATTCCGGTGGGGGTGCCGGCGGTCGGGGTCGTCTTCACTGCGGACGATTACTACGTGAGCGCCTTGAGCGGCGATGACTCCAGCGATGGCCTGACGCCGGCCACGGCGTTCAAGACGATCACGTACGCGCTTGACGTGGCCGACTTCATGGATACGATCTACGTGGCCCCGGGCACCTACGACACGGCGAATGGCGAGTCGTTCCCGATCCTGGTGTCGAGCGAAACGCTCATCGGTCTGGACGCGGCGACGACGATAATCGACGCCGGAGGCGGCACGCAGCAGGTGCTGATCTCGAATGGCCCGTTCCCCGGCACGGTCCTGAGCGGGTTTACCTTCACCGGTGGCGGCTCGAATGGACACGCGGTTATGATCAATCTGTCGTCTGCGGTGCCGCCAGAAGACCCGGTCGTCGTGTCGGACAACATCTTCAACGACACGTCGGAAGCGGGGTATCGCGCGCTCCACGTCTATGGCTCGTCGGTCGATGCTTACGTGGAGGTCTCCGGGAACACCTTCAGCAACAACGTTTCGTCATCATGGGTCGGCCCTGCCATGGGTCTCGAGGGCTACGTGGGCGGCACGATCGCCGACAACACGTTCTACAACAACGTGATGACGGGTGGAAGCGGAGGCGCGCTGCTCATCTACACGCAACGTACTCTGCCGATCGAGATGAGCTCGAACGTCTTCGAAGGAAACTCGGCCACCAGCACCGGTGGCGCCGTGATGTGGTACTCGAACCAGGTGTGGGCGACCACACACACGATCGCCGATAACGTGTTCACGGATAATGCGTCCACGAGTACTCACGGCGGAGCGCTGTGGCTGCAGAATGTCAACGTGGACGTGGAAAGGAATACCGCGTCTGGCAACACGGCGGCCTTCGGCGGTTTTGCCACCTTGTCTACCGGCGGTACGGTGCGTGCGGAGAACAACGCCCTCATCGAGAACGATGCTGGCGACGGCGCGGCATGGTACATCTCGAGCGGTGTGACGTTCGCGGAAAACGGCGACACGGTGGCGAGCGTCTCGTCAGGTGGAGGGACTGCGATGTTCGCTGTCGAGCCGTCGGCTGTGGATATCACGAACTCCATCTACTGGAACCCGTCACTGACCGTGAGCGAGTTGTATCGCGCCGACAGCGTCTCGTACACGTGCTCGTCGACCGACAGCGCCACCCTCGTAACGAACCTCAACACCATAGGCGCCGGGATGATCTACGGCGACCCGCTGTTCGTGGCTCTCGCCAGCGGATCGCCTGACATCGGGGCATCGTCGCCGTGCATCGATGCCGCAAACACTGCCACAGCGCCCGATGATGACTACTACTGGACAGCCCGTCCGCTCGACGGCGATAACAACGGCTCGGCGCTGCCCGACATCGGCTGTTATGAGTCGCCAGCGGTCGTGCCCCCCGTGACCCTCCTGCCCGTCTACCGCTTCTACAACTTCACCAACAACACCCACTTCTTCACGGCGGACCCCGATGAGCGCGCCATCGTCCTCGCCACCTGGCCGCACATCTTCAGGGAGGAGAGCCCCACGTAC